>JAJZZX010000004.1 GCA_021797355.1 Thermoplasmata archaeon
CCATCGGTTCACTCTCTCATTCTTTTCAATGTTCTCATACAGTTTTTTCCGGATAACCATGAATGACCATGCATAGGGAGAATATAAAGGATGCGATTACGTCAGTAATCGAATACCGTTCGGGGCGTCATTATAAAAGTCCAAATCCCTCATTTATGGCACTAGCTTTCTGGCTTTGTGTGAATGTATTGGTTTCGGCTTCCTAAGTATATTCATGTGGGAATAAATATAATTTGAAATGGCAGAATTCTCATTAAACTCTTTGCCCTATAAGAATCTCTATCCCCTGAAAGTATACATCAGAAGCGTTTACATATGAAAAAGAGTTGACATTACAGAGCTTCTAAACTGTAAACCGGACAGACAACAATATAAAAGTAGACCTTCAATGTTGGCATGAATTTTCATTCATGGAAATCCCGAGCAGGCAGGAGAATGTCCTATGATTACTTCAGGCCTTCAATGTTGCCATGAATTTTCATTCATGGAAATGCAACCATCAGGAAAACAGCCGATTCCGTCAGTGCATTCCTTCAATGTTGCCATGAATTTTCATTCATGGAAATAGGAAGCTGACAGGGAAACCGTACTCAATTACCTCAGCCTTCAATGTTGCCATGAATTTTCATTCATGGAAATAGAGAAATGTGAAGATATCGCATCCGGGATCCTTGAAGCCTTCAATGTTGCCATGAATTTTCATTCATGGAAATAGAATTACGTGAAGGATTATATCAATGCCACAGTAAACCTTCAATGTTGCCATGAATTTTCATTCATGGAAATTGGAGATCTTCTCCCTCCCTATACCGGGGATTCATGCCTTCAATGTTGCCATGAATTTTCATTCATGGAAATATCCTTGTGGACATCCATAATACAACAGTATCATCCGCCCTTCAGTGTTGCCATGAATTTTCATTCATGGAAATGCGGATATACCGTAACATGGTCTCATACCTTCAACTTCCTTCAATGTTGCCATGAATTTTCATTCATGGAAATCAACTGATGAGTAATCAACTGGGCTTGGCGTGAGGGACCTTCAATGTTGCCATGAATTTTCATTCATGGAAATGATACCTGGCGAGGAGAAAAGGCTTTTAGAAGAGCTCCTTCAATGTTGCCATGAATTTTCATTCATGGAAATCTTGGACCAGTGTTCAAGAGGGACTATCTTAGAGGGCCTTCAATGTTGCCATGAATTTTCATTCATGGAAATATGCCGATACAAAGGAAATACAGGATGCTCTTGATGACCTTCAATGTTGCCATGAATTTTCATTCATGGAAATGGCTTTTTATACTCTTGGTTTTCCCCCATGATGTAATTATCTAGCAGGAATTAAGGTTTCTTTCAACTTTCCTTGGACTCTTGTTCGAGAGCTAACATAGACAATTGTCTTACCAAATTATAAATCAACAATGAGCCAGTGAAAGGATTGCTATAGATACTGGTTTTTCAAAGATTCGAGTGGATACCCGTACAACGGCATGATAATTACCGCTCGAAATTTGGGTTTATATGTTTTCGACTCCAATGAGTTCCGTTTCTCCCACCAAATCGGGTCGTTTTCATTGGAACCGCGGGCAGAGCAGATTCAAATCACTAGTCTCCCCATAGTGTCTAATTCACGCTTCACGCCAATGAACTCTATTTTGGACCATTCAGCCTCCAAAGTGTTTCCAAGATTAACAACCATTATGCTGTCTTCTTGAGGTTTTATTATGGGTAATAGGTTTGAGATCATTAGCATTTTTTCTATAAGCGAGAGCCTGCAAATAAACACAGAATACTGGATTGGCTCGCCAAACCCCCTCATCTTAATATAAACCTTTCTGAGCCTCTTTTCGTCTTTGATGTCATACGTCACTAGGTAATTTGCCCTCATTCCTCACCTCGTACAAAACATTTCGTATTGTGCAATCTCACCTTCTAACCATCTTGCAACAAGCCTGCATTGCACTTCTATTATTCGTCTATAACTGATGCTATAACCGAAGAGAGGATGAGTTACGAGGCTGTCCATACGTTTTTCGTATTCCCTTATTACTTTCTTTCTTCCACTTTCTGTTATTCCTGTACCAATGCCACGTTCAATGAAATCGCTTACCTTGATCTCTTCGTTGTTGATTAAGGAAATAACAGTCGAGTCCGCTATCAAAGGCCTAAACTCTTCCATTAGATCAAGCGCAAGTGCAGGTTTACCATACTTTGGCTGATGGTAGAAACCCATGTAGGGATCGAAACCAACTGATAGCAGCGTGATCGTAAGGTCCTTAGTCAAAAGGGAATACAGCAATGACAACATTGCATTTATGGGGTCCTTGGGAGGTCGCCTGTTCCTGTTTTCAAATCTGAATTCCTCCGAGAAATGATTCTCAACAATCATGTCTACGAAATGGCTGAAATAAATTCTCGCAGCGTTTCCCTCGATTCCAAGAAGCTCCTGAAGACTCTTTGCCGTGCGTGCTTTCCTGTATAATGATTGCAGTTCTGAGAGTGCAGAGGCGTTCTCAACTTTCGAATTTCTTCTCAGCAAAGTTCTGGAGTTTCTGATCTTCCCCTCAACTATAAGGCGCGAGATGCTGATAGCCTTAGCTGGATCCTGCGACGCAGAATACTGTCTTCTTCTGAGTATTACGTTTTTGTGGCTTAGGCCTGTTGTGATTCCGTTAAACCATCCACCCGTAGTGAAGTATGATACGCTGATATTACGCCTGCACAACTCATGGATTGCCTGGGTTGTTATCTGGACATTTCCGAAGACCGAAAGCTGTGATATATCTAGGAACCTTATTTTCGCTACCGATTTACCCTCGCTCTTGATCTCGAGCTCTTCATTGCTCTTGCCGACAATAGCGCCCTGTAGCTGGACATAAAGTGGCAGAGTATCGTGACGAGCAGGATATAGCCTCCTTACTTCATCTTCCAATCCACTTTTGTTTTCTTCTTTAAGTATTGTGATTTCATCCGGAAGACATAACGAAGCCACTGAGCAACGCTGGCATTTCGGGCTATCTATCAACGGTGGCGGTATTTTTTCACTATGCCAGAGATTCTTTGCACCCTCTATCATATTGATCGTTCTTGCCAAAAGATCCTCGGTTATTTCAACGGCGATCCTCTTCTTTGAGCCAGCATAGTAAATTTCCCCTCGTTCAACATTGTATCCGTTATCTCTCAGTATCAATGCTTGGGCACATATCTGGATGGCATCTGAAAACCATACTCCTTCCTGATTATCTGGAGATTTGGATTTCTTATATTCTACAGGGCATAATTTTCCATTGTCTTCTTCCACTAAATCCATTCGCGAAGAAATCCCATAGCGGAGGCTGGACATGAGCACTGACGTGGCCTTCATCTTTTGATGTTGGCCATCTTCGTGATGCTCAGCAGCATCTGTTAGTATGCCAGATTCAATGTCGACCTTCCTATGAATCATTCTGCCCTCAATAGTATCCCCTGAATCCCTGAAATCATTTTCCACCCATTCTATATAGAAGAGACGGGGGCAATACGCAAATTCATTTATCATTCGAACAGGGATATACAAATCACCGTTTTCTTCACCGTCATTTTGCATTTTTAACCTTCCAACTAATGGCCTGAACCCAGCTGAACATAGAATCTAGTACAAAAAATGAGGGTTGTTCTCCCGAATTACCACGAAATCCCATTAAGCGGTTGGTGCCCATATTAATTCTCCCGGCTGGAATGATCCATAACCCTTTGCAAATTCCATCCTTCTGGATCCATATATAGCGGCCACACCTCTCTGCTGAAGATTACCCCTCAATGTTTCATCAAATACCTCACTTGACAGTAACAGGCTCCGTATGGAAGATTCATCAGATGGTCTTACCCATATGGGCCAGATAAAATAATCTCCGATGAACCCTGATGTAATTCTCTTTTTTCCTTCTGCAAGTGTCGGGAAAAGTGGCAGTGATTCGTAGGCGAGCCATTCCGCAGCCACTTCACATAATGGTGAATTATCGGTGGAAGGTTCACGACTCCTAAAGGCATGCATTCTGTATGTATTGGGGTCCCATCCCATGGCCAGAGAGTGATCGTCCTTATATTTCCAAGATTCAAAGAGAGCCTCCATAATTTTGCTTTTATTTACACTATTCATTGCATTTTTAACCTTGTTCAGAAATTTCTGCTGTCCTGAAGCCATGTAGAAGTCGGTAGGTTTAATCAAACCTTTTGATTTGTCAATCGCCAACTCTGAGCCGAATGCAGCCCAGAAATCAGCCTTTGTCCTTATGGAATATGTGGAAGAATACAGAATTTTAGCCGCCTTTTCAACGAACACTTCAGGCTTCATCCGGATATCATCGTCGTCAAAGAAATCCTTTTTTTCTTGCTCTAGATGCGCATAAATCGACGATACCAGGCTCTCACACTCAATCTCAATATCTGTAACTAGCACTGGCACCCAGTCATCTTGCTCTCTCCAGTAAATCTTTGGCCTGTACTGATAGAGCTTACTGGAGGCGATCCTGAGCACACCAAGTGCAGCCATTATCCCAATGGGAGAGCTTCCCGTTAGTCCCGCCAGTTCAATTTCACTTACCATGATTCTCTGCCTCCTCCTCCGACTCCCTGTGATCACCCAGGCGGACAATCATCTCCAAATATGGCAGCCCCCAGTATCCATACCTCTTCAGCATCCTCCAGAACAGGCTGGGCCACTCCGAGTCAATTCTGTCAAGGCCATGGTACCCGTGATAGTTCACCCGGACACCAAGGAAATTAATGTCTATAGAGGTCCCATTATCCTTGACCACAGGCATCAGTGCCCTACCCCTTCCGTGGTGAGAGCCAACAATATATTTGACCAAATCCGGATCGCCAGCTTTCCCCTCAATAAGTTCTGGGGTGCTATCCAGAATGGCAAGCGAGTAGCATTCATGCCTGCCTCCACTGGGATATCCTGACTTGTCTCTTGCAGCTAATATAGCGTTCAAATCAATTCCGGCACCTCTGGATTTGGCTAAAGGTTGAATATCCTTGTTCCACGGCATACCGCCACGGAGCCATGACTGAAATCTTGGGTCAGATTTGCCGAGATCATGCAACAGCCCAGCCGTAGACAGGTCCGAAACAATTTCATTGGGAAGTCCAAGAGAATTGGCAAAGGTGCGCACATACTTAGCCACTCCCTTGCTGTGATCCTCCAGGGAGACATCGGCGCTATAAGACGAACTGTCATCCTCGTCCGTTGTTTCCGTAGCTTGTCTAACCCTCATTTCCAGCACTAACCCTGAGGGTTGAACGGAGGGATATATCCATTCTTTCCGCTTATGCCCCGCAGAGGCCCAGTTCCCAAGGGATTCAGCCACAGCAGGACTGATGTCTGGCAGTTCTGATATCCTGATCAAATAACTCTCTACGAGATCATGAAGGTCTTCTCCTGACGTGAAGTCAGCTATCATCGATTTCAAAAGCTCTCTGCATTTTTCCACGGATTCTGAATCAGGATTGATGAACCATGAAGAGGCAAGTGCGGGATGAAGCCTGAACAACTGCCTCCTGTATACCTTACTGGCAGCTGCCTCGGCAATATCTGCCACAGGTAGCTTATAGTCAGGATTCCAGCCGAAACGATCGTATCCCCCATAGGCAGAAGGCAGGATCAGAGTCTGCCCTGGATCTATATCCTTGCTGCCTACTATCTTCCCCCCCTGCATACCGTTCCAAACAAAAGCTTTCCTAGAAGTCGCCTGACCGCTGTTTGAATCTGATATTTTGCTGCCCTCAACATCCGGGAAGTCTGATTCTAACCCTTCTAGGAATTTCTTGACCGCCCATATGGGTATTGGGGCAGCTTCATAGGAGTTTGGCGGTATTGATGCCAATGTTTCCCAAATACCCTTCTCACCAAGTTTTTCAAGATCCTCTGGAATGTCGGCCCGCCATATAACTTGGACATCAGGGGACGATTCCGATGTACCGTGAAGCAGCAGTGGTATGCTTGGCTGGAAGGCAGGTTCTGGCGACGTCTGTGCCAGCAGATCAAGATGGGATGGCATCAACAGAGGGGTGCCATCAAGGTTGCTTCCAAGATTCGGCGCAGGATGAGTTTGCTTTAGGTTTTCAAATGCGATGGGGCCAAAATCCACAACATCATGGCTCTTAACTGTATCCAGCCATTTCCAGGCATTTTTCCACGCGTCGCCGTATATGGATGCATTAATTTCCTCCCTTTCTGGTGAATAGACAATCTCTCCAAACGACCCAGTTTTGGAACCGAGCCTGTTGAGTCTTCCAAAGCGCTGCTGCAGTGAGCTCAACGGAGCATTTTCTGATATCATTACGTCGAAGTCTAGGTTGGCCCCAACCTCTATGGTTTGAGTTGAAACCACTATAATGGGCCTGTTCCTGTGCTGATCTTCCGCTCCAGCCTTCATCTTGGGCAGAATGTTCTCCAGAATGGTGTCTCTCTCGAAGGGCCTGATCCTTCCGACGATCTTGACCACTTCGGCCTCGTTGTACTTTGAAAGCTCTGAATAGATTGAATTTGCCAGTGCAACGGTATTCACGACGACACTCACAGCAGCATTCTTGCGTTTATTCAGCACCAGCTTTACCCTATAAGAGAATTCTTCCGCCAGATGCTGGACCTGCTTCACGTGGTCAGATTCTCGGTTGCCCTTTAATTTGATGAGTTTCACAGGTTTGCTTACTGTAAGCCTGCGAGATAACAAGGGATCAGCGAGATCTTCGGAGTCAAGGCCAAATGCTGTCCCAGATGAACCGGTATGTGTAGCACTCATGCTCACAACTGATAGGTTGTTTCCCACCGATATTTCCGACCATTCCTGCCCTTGATATTTCTTCACTGTGTTCAGTGTCTTGAGGAATGGCTCAGAAAGATGTGCCTCGTCCAGAATTATTATGGAGTCCTTTCCTGCCAGGGCTGCGTGCACAGGCCGCATGAATGGGCTTACACCATACCCCCTGAAGAGAAGACGGGAACCTATTTGGTCAACTGTTGTCATGATCAATGTTGGTTGAAGGGGATTCTTAATGAAGATCGGCTCATGCGGGATTCCACCATGCATCCTTATGACCTCCAGGGGCTGAGAACCTTTCAGCATTGCAGATGATGCCAGTGCCCTGGCAACTTCACCAACAGTGTTATCAGTTCCCATTGATGAGACGAGAGATTCCCGTAACCTCATGGCAGCCAAATACGCTTCATCCACAACAAACCGCCTGTCCACTGTGTAAAATATCCTTCTTTGCGGATTCTTTCCTCTTATTATGCGGAGGGCCATGCTGAAGACAGCTACGTCTATCACGGATGTCTTTCCGGCTGAAGTTGGCAGCGATATGATTTCAGGCCATCCATTTTGCTCAACAACTGATAGAAGCCGCTTTTGCCAAGGAAATGGATTAAACCCATGCACCGCCCGGAAGAAGCCTGCAAAGTCCCCTACGTCCATCTAATACCCTCCTGAAAATGGATGCAGGAGACCAAAACCCGAAAATCTCCCAGAACCAACGATGGCTGGTCCGTTTAAACTCTCCCTGAATCTCAATATGGCGTGCATCCTGAGATATTTTCTGAACTTTTGAGGTACAGCAAAGTCTCTTGAGAGAGCAACTCCTTCAAATACGCTGGTTGACATGGGTATTATCTCCTCGGGCTGTGGAATTCCTGCCATCAGGCAGGCTTCTTTGAAAACTGGCCCACCATTTCTCCCAGGTCCAAGTGAAGATGGTTTGGGATGCTTGCCAAGTACGATCGGGGTTACGGTTGCCCAAACTTTGCTCGACCCCTCGTAATGGCTAAGGTCTAGACCAATAGGGAAATATTGAATTAGATCCGGTTCAATGAGTTGCACTTGGAATGACCCAAGCCTGCCAAGCTTCAGGTCATAGAGCTTTGCCGCAGCGGCTCCAAGTGCAGTTCTGACCTCCGGGTCTGCAGAATCTGGCAGAATCAGTGAAAAGCCCATAAGATGACCTCTCGCAAAGCTGTGGCCCATATCAATATGTGGCACTACTGATAGGTGCGGAGCTTTCAGGGGAGAACCATCTTGTTGATGGCCTGAAATTATTTCCGGAATAGGATCTGGATAGAGTGACAGTATTGCTGACCTGGCAGCATCTATGAACCTGTGAAATGCCGTACCTGGAATAATCTCGTGACTGTTTAACTTAAAAGTGAAGCTGTACCCAGGGACTCTGCCAGTAATCTTTTCATCTGTCTTGGAACCTGCTAGCCCATACCTGACAATCCTTCCAGCCCTAGGCTGAATCCCTGGGTTGCGCTGCCTAAGCGTGTGCAACTGTTCAAGGTATTTCAACCTTCCCTGGCCAATGGACCTCAGGCTGAATAGGCCGTTCTGTTTCGGGACTATATTGGGGGTAAGGTCTCCGGTAGTCACCCTAACTGCGACGGGAGATGAGGAATGACCAAGGTATGTGATTCTCTCTGCTATAGATCTCAACCCGGGTATGTAAGTATCGCATTCTTCCCCAACATTCCAGATGAACCTTACATGCCTGTCAGCTGGTGCTATTGAAGGAAAATTTCTTTCTGCCCTGAGCCTGTTTACACCGATTCCTGGCGAGATTGATGGTTGCTTTCTGTACGACTGTACAGATTTCCGATCCTTTGCGCTGGGGGAATCATTTACGGGTACGAAGTATGTCACCTGCGTTTTCCCTAGTTCGTGCGGATTAAACGCATCTATGAAGAGTGAAGGGTCTCCAAGCGTTTCAAGCCACTCAAGTGATTTCCTGGCATCAATTCCGAGATCATTGTCCTTGTATGCAGCTACAAAGGCAGAAAAAAGCCTGCTAGGGTGCGGCGGGTATTCCACAGTTGACCTGTCACTATAGGATGATGCGACCACCCTCCCCATTAGATATTCAACATCAACTATGAGCATGGATATTTTCACCGTCCTCCTGTTTTGAAGCAATTATGCATTCTATGCCTCGTTTTCCTCTTCGTCATGAAGCTCACGGCTTCTCCTTATTAAGTCTATCAGGTTAGAGTTTGGCTTAAGAGCCACATCCCTGTCCAGCCAAGGGAGCCCTGCTTTTCTTGCTTGATCGATCGAATTAACTAGAATCTCATCGGCTGTCTTTGAATCTACGCTGAAGAATCTGGAGCTGCCATCCTTGTTAATCAATTCCAGCGGCGGAATTCCCTCCGGCACAAGAAGGCAGCGGGACCTTAGATCATAGCCTTTATCCCGAGCATGGGATACTGCGGATATTGCCAATGAGAGCAATACAACTTGCGCTTTCTTGTCAGTGGCTTCGCTGTTCGCCCCGTCCAGTGGAAAGCGCAACTTCTTAAGAGCAGGTATTGAAATTACCGTAGTCTGAACTGCTCCATCTATGGAAACTCCACCTCCGGTCTCCTTGATTGTTGGTACCACGTTTCCCAGGTTCAGTTCAGATAACTTCTTTGGAAATTTCTTAGGCTTGTTCTTTTCCAGAACCGATTTTTCAGGAACTGCTGTCCAGGTACCGTCAGAGGTCTCAAAAAGGGAAGGATTAGAACGAATGATCGGATCAATTCTTGAGGACGTCTGGACACCTGGTTTTGCATTGAGACCGACTATTTCCGAAACAACAGTTCTCTGAAACTTGTTTCCCATACCACCGGGTCCGGTGGAATCCCATATCCCAAATATCAATGCATGTGGGCAGTAATGGAAGAGCCCAGTGGCATCCCTAATATTTGACCTGACGAATGACTGGCCTATTTCAGTATCTCTGAATGGAACTCCATTCAGGGAGCTCTCCCTGAATATTGCATCTGCAATTCTATGTGGCACTTCATATGTGCTGATCTTTCCAATGTCTGGGAAATATTCACTAAAATCTGTATATAGTAAGCCGATGCCCAAATTCCTCGATTTTATGGCCTGCAACAATGCCTCTTCCATTCTATTTGCCTGGGACTGGACTGAATCCAGCAGCACACTTTGCACCAATTGCCCATTCTCTCCAATCCTGGTTTCGAAGGCATATTTCCCCTCTGCAAAAGTTGGAGGGTAAACCTTGCTCCCCTTTCCGCCGGCTGGATAGAGCCTAGTAATCTGTCGGAAGGCGGATCCAGAATCCATAGATTCCAGCAAGTCCTCATAGCTTATTTTACGATATTTTTGCTTCTCTTCATCCATTTCATTCATGTTACTTCACTAACCTCTACTATCTTTGTGGAAAAAATACTTGTGGTGTTTCAATGCTATGACCACTTAACAGGAGAAGGTTGTACCAATTGTTTTACTAATTGCCAGGGTTTTGCAGAGCTATGTCTTCCGTTATATCGAGATTGATGACATCCTTCCCCTTTCCTTGCCATCATTGCTAATCCCATGGTGTTCTGATATGGGGGGCCAGTGCGCTGTTCATGGCAATCCACCACTTAAGTTCTCTGCATTCCTTCCTGGCAAACTCACATATAGTTATGCCTTTTCCTGGGCACCGCAACAGCTGATTCAAGATAATGGTATCAAGGGACCTGTAGCGGAGTGGGAAGATATCCAAGAGGAAATGAGGTGATGGATTCACTTCCCACAATGCATATTCCTCTCAGTTAGATAAAGCAAAGAAGCTTGAACCGTCTCACTGAACTGCCCATGGGCTAAATTTAAAAGGTAACTATAATTAAGAACCTGCATAATAATGGAACATCCTTCTGCCCTGGCCCCGTTTATGAATAAAATTTTAATGGGAGACACCGTTGAAACATTGCAAAGTTTACCAGATAACACAGCCGATCTGATATTTGCTGACCCGCCTTACAATCTTCAGCTTAGAGATGAATTATGGAGGCCTAACCAGACAAAGGTTAAAGCTGTCAGCGATGAATGGGATAGGTTCAGTAATTTCAGGGAATATGATGAATTCTCCTTGAAATGGCTTACAGAATGCAGGAGGGTCTTGAAGAAAGATGGCTCAATCTGGGTAATAGGTACTTACCACAATATATTCAGAATTGGAAAGATAATGCAAGATCTCGGCTTCTGGATCATCAACGATATCATCTGGATCAAGACAAACCCCATGCCAAACTTCCGGGGCACCAGGTTCACCAACGCCCACGAAACCCTGATTTTCGCAGCCAAGAGCATTGATTCTAAGTACTCTTTCCACTACAAGTCAATGCGGGCTTACAACGACGATGTCCAGATGCGCAGCGACTGGGAAATTCCAATCTGCAGTGGAAGTGAAAGAATAAAGATCAATGGCAGGAAGGCACATTCTACCCAGAAGCCTGAAGAGCTTCTCAAAAGGATAATCATTGCCTCCTCGAATCCAGGTGACATAGTGCTGGACCCTTTCTTTGGTAGTGGGACGACCGGAGCAGTGGCAAAGCTGCTCAGAAGAAATTTCATAGGCATAGAGCGCAGGGAGGATTATGTGGGACTGGCTGAGGAGAGGATATCCAAGGTCGTTCCGCTTGAAGCTGATCTCATATCATATCCACTTGATGAGAGACCGGTGCGCGTCCCGTTTGGAAACCTGGTGTCTGCAAGGATGATAGCTGCCGGCGAGACCATTTTTTCAGCTGACATGAAAAACAGGGCAATTGTGCTGGCTAACGGGACAGTTAAGAGCGGCAACATATCTGGATCGATACACCATGTGAGCGCTGTCCTGCAAGGAAAACAGAACTATAACGGCTGGTCATACTGGTATGTCCTCAGGGACAATAACCTTGTGAGCATTGATCACCTCAGGAACGAATACAGGAAGAATGCTTCCAGGATCGCGCCTCCTGACAATGATTCCTCTATCTAATTTAATTCCTGCAAAATATGAGTTTTCCGATGATGTGTGGAACTTTCCCGGCTTGCCGTGAAAAATGCCACGATGTCAAGATTTTCTTGTAGTTCATAATATTTATTCAGTTAGAACGATGAAGATTTGAGGTAGTCTTATCTGGAAGGGCCTGGAACACGCATCGTGGCGTCAAGCATCAGATCGATTGTTGGCGAGAAGATTCTCTACTCCCTGAAGGGTGGCCAATGGAAGGCAGCTAAATTAAGGGATGTCTATGTACAGGGGAAACGGCTATATCTTCATCTTGACAATACTGTGTGCGAAATTTTCTTCGGCATGTATGGAAAAATGACCACCTCGCCTTATGGCACTAGGACTGCCTCCCTGGGCATACGGGCGGAGAGCACTCAATTTTATTTCTATACATGTTCGGTAAAATTTCTCTCCGAGGACCAGTTTTATGGTATATTCCGGCCTTCAATAGACGTTCTCTCACCGGAATTTTCTGTTGCAGAGGCCGCACTCAAGATCAAGAATCCGGAAAACGAAATGCGGCAAGTGTGTGACATACTCCTTGACCAGGAAATATTTGCTGGAGTTGGAAATATAATCAAGAACGAGGCTTTGTTCAATGCTGGCATTCTGCCTGGGAGACTAGGCAAAACCATCAGCGCCCATGAGGCTGAGAATCTGGCTGCCTGTGTGCGCGAATTTTCCATGGTGTTCCTGGCAATGAGGATGAAGGGATCAAAGTTATCCAGCTTTTCCAGGGTATATTTCAAGGCAAAATGCCAGAGCTGCGGTGGTAAAATCTCAAGGGGAAAATGCGGAACTACCAACAGGATAACATTCTGGTGCAGCAGCTGTCAGAAATGATCAGCATTTTCCTGCCTTTCCGTAGTTTTCCGGAGACAGTTTTCCCTCCACTGGGAGACCTGAATCCACCCATTCCTTCATTCCTCCCCTGTAAGCCATGGCCTCAATCCCATGCTCAATCAGGATGGCGGCAGCGGTTTCTGAAGCCCCGCAGTCAACGCTCGAACAGTATGTGATTACCCTGAAGCCGGAAAGTTCCTTCCACCCGCCTTCTTCAAGCCTGTCAAATGGCATCCAGATGCTTCCGGCAATATGGAGGTTATCGTATGCCTGCTGCGATAGGACGTTTATGACCTTTACGCTGCTGTCATTCAGCAGTTGGAGAAGATCGTTCTTGGAAACTTCCCTGACACCATCCATGCAGACAAGGATTCAACCATTCATTAAAGGCTTTACAGCCCCTTGATGAGCAGCACCGTGATTATAAACAGAAAGGTTAGTAATGGATGCCCAAATGCCGCTTTGCCATGCAAACTGGAAATTCCTTCCCGGATCTTTCCTGGTTTGCGTTGTCGATGTCACTGGGGATTATTTCCATATCCGCCTATTACAACGGCTTGGAGACCCTGTCACTGGGATTCCTCTATACTGATATTGTAGCTATTTTGGCCCTGACTGGCTGGTTCCTGATCATGGTGCTGAAAACACACAACCGGCCAACCTGCCAAAGCACAGCATGCAGATATGGACTTTTCAGTGCCGTGGCGGCAGCATCGATCCTGGCGGTTAGGCTATCTTACTCTGGAATTGAAATCCCATGGCTCTATTACATGCTCCTTTCCCTATTCCTGCTAGCGGCTTTCCTGATCTCGAAGCCGAGTTTTCCATTGCAGATATGGAATGAAATGGGAAAGATCGATACTTCCCTTTCCATCTTCCCCATATCAATGCTCTCTGTTGCCATAGCCACATCGGCATCCGGCATGGGCTTTCAGGCATTTGCGTCTGTGCTGGGCACGCTCTCCATAATCATCTTCTTTGTATTTCAGGGGCGCTTAATGGCTTCAATTTTTGAACATGGCCTTGAAGAGATTTGCGCATCCGGAGCCCTATTCATAAATTTCGGCTTTCCTGCCCTTTCAGCCATATTCTTCCATCAATTATCCAACCAGGTCTTAATATATGGGATGCTGCCAATTCATGAACTGTTGATCCTGCTATCCGTGATCCTCTGGTCATGGGCAACAGTTCTCTTTCCGGTAATGGCGGCAATATATTTGGCCAGCTCTTCTGGCATTCGTTTTGCAACGTCAAAGCTGGCCATGGTGTTCCCCATTGCTGTTTATTCTGTATCCGCATCTCTCCTTTCCAGCAAGCTGGGAACTGTGATGGAAACAATTTCCCTAGCATTTCTATTTTCCTCAATTGCTGTTCTTGCAGTTCTAGCCATGGAACTGACTTACAGCAGGACTCACTTTTAGCCGGGGAGATAATGGCCCCAGTCAAAATATTGCTTCAATTGTGGCCATCGGATATATAATATAATGCGATGCTGATAACGATAGGATGGCAGTCTCATACCGGCGAAGCATAATCAATGTCATAATATCAATTGCATTGGCTATAGCCCTGGCCTATGCCGTCAGCTTTGTTCTGGACCTGCTTGCTTCAAGATATGCAGTCCTAAAGCCCTATGAGATATACATCAGGGATGGCGTTGGAGCTGTAATTGCCATTGGCGTATCTGTCGCCGTTGTACGTGTTGTGAGACACCTTATTGAAAGCTATACCTCGAGAACTGAGGGCGGGAGAAATCTCCGTGGCCTCTTCATCATTTTTAGGGTTATAATCTATGCCGTTGCCATAACATGGTTCCTTGCCTACATCGGTGTTAACATTGAAGGGGCGCTTGTCGGTGGTGCCATTGGGGGAATTGTGATAGGCTTTGCTGTCCAGTCTATTGTTTCAAACCTTCTTTCAGGCTTGATGGTGAGCGGCGGCGGATTCATAACCCCTGGAGAGCCAATTTCAATATATTCATGGATGTTTGGGCCCAATGTCACAGGGCTGGTGGAGGATGTCAAGACCCTTTACACCAGAATAAGGACGCCGGCAGGGCAAACATACCTTCTTCCCAATACAGCACTTCTTGGAAGTTCCGTTTTCACTCCTCTGCGCGATGCCAAGGGCATACGCACAACATTGGATATAACAGTCCCGGGAGACGTTCCCGCAAATGAGCTAATGGATGAGGCGAAAAAACTGATAAATGCGGGAATGAAAGATCAGGGGCTTGAGGACTGCCAGCTCTTTCTTTCAGCAAAGAATGGAACAACTAACACCATTCTCGCTATTCTCATTTTCAGGAATATTGACGATCTGAATAGGGTGTCGAGTTACGTCAACCTTATGGTCGACCAGACCTACTGGAGCATAAAATCCAGGAAATAGTAAGGGAAGAAGAGACAGCCATATGGATGTGAGGGAAAGATGGAAAGCATGAAACTGGAAAGCTTCATTGGAAAGAAAGTCACAGTCTGGCTGTTAGGCCAGGCGCAGCTTAACATATCCCCAGGTATTGTAACCCATGGCGTACTGGAGGGGATTGACCAGGGCATCTACATAATAAGCAGGCTGGATGAGGGTGGAAATACAACAGGAGAGATAATGCTCATACCGATGGGGCAGTGCAGAATCTCCCTAAAGGAATAGTGCATTCACTTTTCACTGACCGAGCTTCAGCGGCTCCACCTGACTCATTATTAATCTCAGTATATCGCTTCTCTTTGCGTCAGCATCAATTGAATTGAAGCTTGCTACCACCATCACAAGATATGTGTTCAGGGTTGTCTCATCAACAGTAACCGAAACGTCTTCGCGTACATCCGGCATTTTAGCGACAGCAGCTCGAATTTTCTCCCTGATCAGGTCAAAATCAATGTACTTGGGTACTTCGTACCTGGCCTTCACCCTGATTGAGTCCTTGCGCACAATTATTGCGCCTTGTATCAGTATGCCATTTGGTATCTTAACTATGTCACCGCTGTCCATCTTCAGGGAAGTGTAGTTTATGGTGAGATCAACAACTTCGCCGCTGTAGGCAGTTGACTCGATCCTGTCAACAGAGAAGTATTTCGGATAAATTACTGGAAATGCGCCACCATACTGCCACATGTTCATTGTTACGTAATCCCCTATCTTGAATGGCCTCACTATTGTAAGCATAATTCCGGCGAACTGGTTTGCAAGTACGGTCTGTGAAGCAAGGCCTATGATTACGCTTACCAGGGAGCCTCCCAATATCACTGACGATACGTCAATACCAAGGCTTGCCAGTATAGCAAGCCCTATGATGAAGTAGCCGAGGAGAGAAACAAAAAACATTATGGGGTGGACCTTCGACCTGTCTGCATACTTTGACAGATAACGCTCCAGGAAACCCCTTATTATCCTGAAAATAAGGTATACTACAACGCCAATAAGTGCCGCTTCTATGTACTTGTAGAAGCTAATCTGAGTTATGTGAAGGAAAATCGTTATGATGTAGAAAGCCACCAGAACCACACCAAGTGCAATAATTAGCCCAATAATTTTCTGCAAAATCTTGGATCCGTTGTTTTGAGCCATTTCCCTATCCATGGTGGAGTGGCTAATTTTTTAAAGCATTTTGGATCAGAAAGATGACATATAACAAAGGTGGAACTTTTTCCTTCCCGTATTCCATGATTTCACTTTTTGTGCTTCGGAAAGCCCTGTCTTAAGGTTCATTTCAAGGGATTTTAGGTGGTTTTATGCATGGGAATATATTTATTATATCTCACCCATTTCATCTCCATGAAGCACCTACCCAGTGTCTTAGCAGCCGTGATAATAACGCTGTTCATGGTGCTGCTTCTCTTCTCATCATCACAGGTCTATTCACAGGAAATAGAGTCAAATCACTTTATCCATTATGCCGGAAATGTATATATTTCGCCCCAGATCAATATCCTTATAAGAAGCACCGGGGAGATTGAATGGTCGCAAAACCATCAGTCCACCCATTTTTATCTCATACCAGCAGGCAAACTTTCAGAGATCACCGACGGCAATCCCGCTGGCCTGGCAATTAAACCTGTGAAGTATGCAGGGGGGCCGGATACGTACCTTTATCAGGGACTCAAGGGCTCCTACTATGTTGTTGCAGTGGCAAATTCTAATCCCTCTTCATTTGCCAGCTATTACTTCAGCCACCCACCTTATGTTGCAGACCCATTAATTGGGGGCCCGTCATCCTACAATGCAGGTCTTGAGGTTTTCTACATTTCCATTGCAATGGTAACTGTTGGCTTTGCCATGCTACTGGCATTCCCGGCATACAATAGGGCTAGATCAATACGTATCTCCGGGGGCTCACTCTTTCCTGCTGTGCTCAACAGGGTTAAGGCATCTGCATATGTGTGGCGGCGGGCACTGAAGATGCACATGATATCAGCGGTGCTTGTTGCTATTGCAGTGCTGTTCACAGGATTTAGCCTTGCACAGGCCACCAGCGTGCCTCCAGTGCTCCCCGAGATCAGCACTCACTCATTTACAAATTCCTCACTGATTCCAGCAGGTTACACCTACAATCTAGACTTTAATGAATCGTCACCGCTTGTATCCTCAGTATACAATGCATTCTTCATGGGGCCACTGCCCGTGGAAGGAGGCATAAATTCCTCACAGATATACAACTATGGATACCTCATCACAATAACAAAGGTTAGTGAGAAGCCCTCAATATCAGAGGTGCACCAGACCATTGTTATCAAATCAGTCAATGTGAGCATCGGCAATATGACTCTCCCGTTCACCCCAAACAATTGGGATTCTGGCCTGGAGTATTACAATGGTGCACTCATTACCGATCCCTCCGGAACATACGATAACGGCACTCAATTCGGTTTATACATAATGCCAACAAATGAAATGTCCCTGGGTATCGGGGACGGAAATTATACCATGCATGTCAATATAACGCTTTCTCCGGTAACTGTCCTGGGAATATACCACTATTCTGGTTTGCAGAACACCATATCATTGAGCTATCCGGTATACGTGAACAATTCAAAAACTGTCAGTCCATAAATTTTCATTTGGTAAGTTCATTCAATGAGGACAGTCTTTCTCCGGGACCTGAAGCCCCTTAGAATTCTTATCCTATCCTCACTGATATTCAGGAACCTGGATAACTGGCGTATAACGTCAGCGTTTGCCTGCCCGTTGATCCTCTGCTTTGTAGTGTACACAGTGAATGTTTCGCCGTCACTTTTGACTGCCTTATTTCCATCCCTTACGATAACTGTGATGATCATGGCTATTCACCATCTGCCTGAACTTGAAACCGGCTTGCACCAATATTGTTTAATATGGCATTTTCTCTAAACCCCAACATGAAGATAAATCCCATGGCAAGGATTGCCGTTATTGCAATTTTATTCCTGACGGTTGCCTCTGCGTTCGCCACTGCATCAGGCCATGGCTCTAATGTGGCACCTGGAGTTGCTGCCACAGCAGCCTCTCACACTTCTATGGAAAACCAGGGGAACTTCAGTTATGAAATGAATTCAACGGCACTTCAGGCTCCTGCATTAAACTCCACTGCAAAATGGGCGTCTATGGAGAAGCTCATTTCATCCAGGCTAGACCAGAGCAGCGTTCCCTCCATGGCAAGATATCTTCCTAACTTTGCCGTTGGGCCAAGAGAGGAGTTTGGTTCATATGCCCCCTCCTATACTTCAGCTCCTGCACCCATGGGCGTTGCCAGCTATGGCACAGAAAACAGCTCCGGAAGGATTGTTCCCTACACATACAAGACCTCAGGGTTTGAGGGAGAGATCAACCTGACTTCAGCCACGGAATTCTATATGGAGTCGGACAGCCCGCACAGTTTTTCCCTGCAGCTTAACGCTGTGCTCAATAATGTTACCCTTTTCGGGAGGCAGGGTTTTCAGTACTGGACACAGAATGTTGTGGATTATTCCACGAGGACTGGGCAGCTGACGCTTATTGACAACATCTGGAATTTCAGTTCACCCTCTGCTGTAATTAATGGGAATGAATTCCATTCACATAACGGCACAGTTGTTCCTGGGGTATTCTATTACGATATTGGCCCCACAATAAATGTGGCAATGCCTTTCACGCTGAAACTCTTTCTTGCAGCTGCAGTCATTGACGGATACGACACTGTATTTTTCAACTATAGCGTCTCGGGGCATTCCGCCAATGGTTCTGCAGTAATCCAATCTGGTACCTATGATACTGTGCAGTTCAACTCCACTGCTGGCTCTGTTTCAGCAGCTGCTCCAGCCGCTTATTATGAGGTTAGCGGAAATACTCTTACCGGCACAGGATTTATTCCCATGGATGCTGAATTCATACTTGGTGGCCCAGGTGGAGGAAGCACTGCGAATTTCTATAACATATCAGCAAACATGAGCCTGATGATGCAGAATTCCGGCAAGTCGTTTTCCTCAGTAGGATCAGCATACACCGCAGGATCGGAAACTGGGGAAACCTCATCAGGCATAAGTGAATATTTCTCGGGGCATACTGCCTACCTGGGTACCGGCCCGTCATTTGTGGAGCCACTGTGGAACCTGACCACAAAGCCAGGATTTGCCACCGTTAGTGGAAACATAGACCCCTCCAGTGCCTTTGTTTTCATAAGCAACACAACCAACTTTAACAATAATTCTGCTCAGTGGTCTCCCGTTAATTCAAGCGGGTCCTTCACATTCAGGCTTGAACCCGGAAATTATTCAGTCGAATTCCTCCTCAGCTATCACGATCCTGAAACTTATTCCATTGGATACCTTGCGGGCGGCAAGACAGATCCGTTGGGAACGGTAATGCTTCACAGCGATGCATCACGGGGCTTGTACACCCCCATCTATATCTTTGGGAATGGCCAGCTGAAGAACTTCAGCCAATCTGGAACCGGGACCGAAGCAAGCCCCTATGTTATTGATGGCCCCTATTCTCTCTCCACGGGTTCTGTTATTTCCAACGTCTTCAGCAGAACCAATGATTACCTGTTCCCGGTTTTCAATGCAATCCTTGTCTCCGGAACCACCGATTACACTATTTTCTCTGGTTTCAAGACTGAATCAGGAGGGGCGCCATTCCTTGTTCACTATTCCTCACCAGGGCTTGCATCGCTTACACAGTCCTTTGATGTGCCGGAATACAACTACCTTCCGTCGGCCTTCTACAATTCCTCCAATTTCGTGATCAATGATAGTGCCTTTTCCGGCTGGTTCAGCACAATAGTCTTCAACAACTACAGTGCAGACAACGTGCCTGTTGTGGCTTCATTAATATTGTGGAATTCCACTGATTCACTGGTAGAACACAGCGTATTCTACAGCCAGGGTTCAGGATTGCTGGTCTACAATGATAATTCTACCCAGTCTGATAATTATGTATGGAACAACAGCTTCACTGATTACCCTGAGACCTACCCCGGAATGTACTATGGCTACGCCCCAATTGGGGCTACAATTGAGAGTTCTGGAAATACCGTCTTCAACAATGCCTTTACATCCACAATCCCAGTGGTGAGCATAGGCGGCCATGATGCGAATATCTATACAGGCGGAACTGCCACCTACACCGATAATTTCAATGTTTCAAGGGCGCAGGGTAAATCCGGAATCACCCATGACGGAATTCTTCTCAGGGGAAGCATACTGAATACATCTGTTCCGGGAGGTAATTATTACTATGACTACTTCGGAAACGGTTCAGAACCATACAACGGAAGCGGCCTGGGTTTTGTTTTTAACAACCAGGGAATATTCAACGGAAGCATTAATGATGGATATGACCGGGCACCACTTACATTGTACGGCTTTGAGACCAACGTGAGCACAACCGGCCTCCCTTCTGGGACGGAAACGTACTTTGACGTCAACAACGCCATATATCCAATTTATCCGGGAAGCTCAACGAGTATCTACCTCCCCAACGGATCATATTTCCTGGAGGGGTTTGAGCTCGTGAGCGCACAGGTCCATCTTGTCCCGACCACAGACATGGGCCACCTTTCCCTCCCTTCAGGAGACTTTTCCGCCATAGGCCCTGTTATGAATATAACCCTTGCCTATGGTGCCTATTTCAACCTTACAGTACGGGAGTCCGGCCTTCCCAACGGAACACAGTGGGGATTCGCAGTGCCAGCCGCAGGCCAGGGATATGAGCTAACTGCCGACAACCAATCCCTCTTTGTGCAGCAGGGCATTTATGCAATAGACCCGCTATCAGTAGATGGATACTATGCAAGCTCCATTGCAGTTAATGTGCAGGGACCGGTTACTGCCACCATATATTATAGCAATGTCTCTTATTCAAGTGGAGACAATTTTACAGTAATATTCACCGAGACCGGCCTCACTAACGGCAGCAAATGGGGAATCACCATAGGAGGGCAGTCGTTTACCACGGAGAGCACAGGCATGGCCATATACGGCTTCCAGAATGGGATCTACAACTATTCGGTGATAACCCCGTCCGGATACAGAAGTTCTGGCTCAGGGCAGATAGTTATAGATCATGGCAATGGCAGTGTGGCGATCGCATTTGTCTCCACCTCACCTGAGATTCATGAGTATGAATACATAGGTGCCGGTGCCTTGGCCGGAGCAGTAATAGGGGCCGTAGCCATGTCCATGAGAAAGAGGAGGCCTTGAAGATCAGGTTATTTCAATAGATCAATAAGCTGGCTTGCCTCACGCCTGTTCAATTCCCCAACATCTTTTTTATTGATCTTTTTCAGAAAAAGTTCGGCAACCTTCTTCTTGTCTTCGCCAGCCATGAGGCTTCCTATGTACTTAACCTGCTTCGGTGTTACTGGAGCGCCAGAAGTATCCTGGCCTTTTCTCATTTCTATTGATTTAAGTTTTTCTATAAGCTCCGATGCCTCCTGCATGGTCAGAAGGTTAATGTTGGGCTTTCCTACCCTTTTTAGAAATTCCCTGGCTGCATTCATTCTCTCCTCTGTACTTTGAAGGCTTGTCAGAAATGATATCTGCTTGCCAGTTGCAAGCGGATCAGTAACCTGGATTTTTTCCCCTTCAGCAGCAGGAGCGTTTTTCAGCCTGTCGATGAGTTGGGAAGTTTCCTGCACAGTTAGCTCATCAATGCTTCCTTTCCCAACGCTCCGAAGAAAATCTTCCTGAATCTTTTCCCTGGAAGGTGATTCACCAATTAGCTTTGCAATGAAGCTGATCTGGTTTTTTGTCGGGCCTGATCCTGGCATTTTAGTTCCTATGGCAGATGTATCTGAAACTGATTAATGTTTAGCTTCTGGTTATGCAGATCGTCCCTGATGGGAAAATGGTTTACAATGTAATCTACTTGCCAGTTAGCCTCAGCAGAAATAACTTTCTGGAAACAGTATGTTTGCGGGAAGAATTTGCCCATCGCACTGTCACTAGTTTATATGTCATAGATGTCACTGCTCTGATTGGCAAGGCATGACAGGGTTAGCAACTATTAATGCTGTCTTTCCGTAATTAACTGAAGAAGAGGCTCTCATCGTTGAAATGAATTATAGACAGATAGTGAATAATAACCGGAAGATGAAATGATTATGGAAAAGTGACCTGAGCAGCACAGAGATCTATCTGCATCCCAAGCAGCTCGATGCGATTGAAATGAAAAGAGGCATAGAACTGTTTGGCGAAACGACTGGGGTCCTAAAATCCCCGGGAACCGTACCGTATGGACCGGAGGGGATTTGAACCCCTGGCCTCTTCCATGCCAAGGAAGCGATCTACCTCTGATCTACCGGCCCAATGCCATTCTCGGGACTAAGGCTACTCCTGATTGATGAAATGCCTATAAACATTATCGTATGCCTTCGTGGGATTGTTGAAGAGTTTCATGACTTTCTGGAGGGATCAACAGGGGAAGACGGCCCTGAATCTCCGGCTACAGATGATTCTAGGAGAGCAATTTCTTCAGGTGTCATGCGCCATCCCATTGCTCCTGCATTCTCTCTCACATGATCGGGGTTTGATGCCCTTGGTATTGGAAAGACAAAATTATATTTGCTTATGAACCAGTTCAGAGCGATCTGTGTTATACTCTTCTTGCCATGATTTCTCTCAATCTCCTTCAAGACATTCTGCCCGAGTGCAGATTCTGAAGTCAGTTTGCCGTGTGCAAGCGGAAAGTATGCGAGTATGGATATCCTGTTTTCCCTGCAGTAGGGAAGGATATCCTTCTCAATATTCCTGTGCGCAACGCTGAAATTCATCTGTGTGGAACTAAGTGGATGCTTCTTCAGGCTCTCAACAACCATCTTGGTTTGATCAAGGCTGAAATTGCTTATTCCTATGTATCGAATCTTGCCCTGGTCCACGAGGTGCTCCATTGCCTTCAGTCCTTCAAGCATCTTGCTTTTGGACGAGGACGGAAAATGCATCTGGTAAAGGTCAATGTAACTTGTATTGAGCTTTCTAAGGCTCCTTTCGCATGATTTTATCAATTTTTCGTAGGAGAAATTTGCAGGCCAGACCTTAGTTGCAAGGAAAAGATCCTCCCTTGGCAAACCCTTAATGGCCTCAGCAACGAGAGGTTCGCTCTGGTATATTTCTGCGGTATCTATAAGGTTAATCCCTGAATCAATGGCAGCCCTTATTGCGGAAATCCTCCTTTCTTTTCCAGGCATGATTCCAAGGAGCCTTGCCGGGGCAATCCAGCGAAAATCGTAATATGTTCCAACTCCAATTGGGCTTACCTTGACATCCGAACCAGCAAAATTAACCCGTTCCATATTGGCGTATCTGATCAGGCATATAAACGATCCCCCGGTTTCCATAATACCAGCGGAAATAATTTCATCCTGCCAGTGCAACACTGATAATTTTTATAGAAACATAACGCTTTGATCTCTGCGAATCCATGGATTCTGTAAAATCTCTGCCAGAAGGGAACCAGGAATGGCACGGCCCAAACATAATCATCGAAAAGTACCAGATTCAGCCTGGCGTCACGGAAGTGGAGATTGTCAAGATTCCGGAAACATCTGAGATAATGTATATGGTAAGGGAGCCTGAGATATCCCAGCAGCAGAGGAATGAAATAACAAAGCTTAGGGATCTCATATCCAGCCTCATACCGGATCTGGTGAGTTCGTCCAGGAAAAACGCTCCTGACATGGAGAAGATGATACAGTCATTCATAAGGGAAAGGTTTCCCTGGCTCTCCGGCAGTGTTAAGCAAACCTATGAATATTACCTTAACAGGGACTTCAGCGGATATGGCGTAATCGATCCCATAGTGAGGGATCCCAATGTCGAAGATATATCCTGCAATGGCCCAGGAATTCCAGTTTTCGTTTTCCACTCTGTTTACGGTTCCATAAGGACTAACATAACCTTTGCCACAGAGATCGACCTCTCCTCTTACATAATACATATGGGGCAGCTCTGTGGAAAACCTGTATCAATAAGCTCCCCGCTCCTTGACGGAATAACCAGGGATGGGCACAGGGTTGAAGCCATATACTCAAGAGAAGTTTCCGACAGGGGGCCCGCGTTCACTATCAGGCTCTTCAGGGAAAGCCCGTTCACCCCTACAGAACTTATCAGGACCGGGGCCGCTGATCCCTTTATGCTGTCCTATCTATGGCTTATGGTTGAAAATCTCAATTCTGCACTTATAGTGGGAGTTCCCGGATCAGGGAAAACCTCAACCCTCAACTCCATTCTCATGTTTGCGCCGGAAAATACAAAGATTTTCAGTATAGAGGAGACCCGTGAACTTAATCTTTCGCACGAAAACTGGGTACCAGCCGAAACCAGGGAGCTTCAGGGAAGGAATCCCAACGGCATATCAGCCTACGGCCTCTTTGACCTAGTAAAGGTTGCGATGAGGCAGAGGCCCACTTACATAGTTGTCGGGGAGGTGAGGGGGAAAGAGGTTTATGCCCTGTTCCAAGCAATGGCAACTGGTCATACAACATATTCAACAATCCACGCGGATTCAATGCATTCCCTCATGAACAGGCTGGAAAATGAGCCAATGAACGTCCCGAAACTGATGATCTCATACCTTAACATAGTGATATTCGTTAATTTCGTTAAACACGGGGAAAAACGTGTAAGGAGGATCACTGAAATCAGCGAGATTGTTGGCATTGATCCTGAAAGTGGAGAGTTCACCTACAACAGGGCATTCTATTATGATCCTTCGTCTGATTCGTTTGTGTTCACAGGAAACAGCGTGCTTTTTTCAAAAATTGCCGATCAGAAGGGGATTGGGTTTGATGACATACTTGATGAGGCAAGGAAGCGCTCCAGAGTACTGGAGGAACTGGCGATTCAGGGGGCTGACCAGGGAAAAACGGCAGCTGCCATAAGTTCCTACATCAGGAAGGGGAAACCCAGCCATGATTGACCTGAAGAAGAGGCTGTCCACAAAATCGTCCCGGGAAGAGGGAGAATTCAGGGTTCCCTACTACAGAAGGCTCTCTGTCAGGATATTTGGAAAGTACGTATCAAGATATTTCAAGACGGAGAAGATAGAAAGGGACCTGAGGAGGGCCAAGCTTGGCATGAGTGGAGTGGAATTCTATTCCCAGAGCATGTTCTCCGCCGTCATTCTGGCTGCTGCCATTGCAGCAATTCTCCTTGTTATTGTAAGGATAATGCCCGGTCTGGCTCTTCTGGGAGGGGCTCTTGGCTTCCTTGCCATTGTTGCGTTCATAGCCATAACGCTTGAAATGCCGTCCAATATTGTAAGGGCGAGACAGAGGAGGATCGACTCCATCATAACCACTGCCATAGGATACTTTGCCACCATGGCATCTGCCGACATTCCGGTGGACATAATTTTCAGGGACCTTGGAGGAAGCAGGCAGTATGGTGAAATCAGCCGGGAGGCCAGGAGCATATGGCTTCGATCTTCAGTGTTCGGCCAGGATATAATAAGTTCAATAAGGGAGGCCGCCAGATACTCACCCAGCCAGAATTTCGCAGATTTTCTCCAGGGCATCATAACAAGCGTCAATTCAGGCGGGGACCTCAAGTCATATTTCACGTCAAAGGCAGACCAGTTCCAGGAGGAGACACGATCACGCATTAGGCAAAATTCAGAATCTCTTGGAATTCTTTCCGAGGCTTTTGTCACCGTTGGAGTGGCGTTTCCACTTATTTTCCTGATCATTGTCGGGGTTGTTGCATTCCTATCCCCTGTGCCGCCAGCAGGCTACATAACTGTGCTAATATTCACTGTGGCGGTAATGATACCGGCAATCCTGGGAGTTTTTGCATATTTCTTCAGCACTACCGTGGGTGAGATAGAGATATGAGGCGAAATGATCTTATCTCTGCGGTTTCCATTGCGGCAGCCTTGCTGGTTGCCATACTGTTCACGGCAATATCTGCCAGGTTTGAGAGGACCTCTGATGTTCTGTACTTTACTCTTCCCTTGGCTGCGTCAATAGTGCTGATTCCAGCCGGTACAATCAGGCACTTCAGGCTGGGGCAGATACGCAATGCCAGGAAGAACCTGCCGGAATTCCTCAGGGACCTGTCGGAATACACGCTCTATGGGGTGCCGCTTGCAGAGGCTGTCCGGATGGTTTCTGCCAATGATTATGGTTCATTAACCCCAGAGGTGAGGAGGCTGGCCAGAAGCATAAAAGCAGGAATTCCAGTTGAGGAGGCATTGGAAAGCTTCGGCGACGGTATAGGGGTAAGGGACATACAGAGAATAGGTGTGATACTGAGAAAAGCCGGAGAATCCGGTAGCAATACTTCAGATGTTATCTCAATGATTTCCCATTTCAGTTCGCAGCTTGAGCTGCTCAATGAGGAGCGCGATGCGGTCATGAAGAATTACAGCCTTATACTGATCATATCATATGCGGTGTTCTTCATCGTCATAATGATAATCGACGTGAGGTTCTTTGAGGCAATAAGGCTCAGCAGCACGGGATCCCTTGCATTCCACTCATCCGGCGCTTCGGTGCTGGAGAGGATATTTGATGTTGGCATATATATTGAAGCTGTGGGCATAGGAATAACCATAGGCATAGTAAAGGACCGCAACCCGCTCTCAGGAACTCTGGAAATGGGCTTCATGATTCTGGTATCGTCCATAATAATAGCACTTGTGGGGGCGATCTGACTGGATGGCAGGATAATTGAGAACTACACTCTTGAGGATGGCATCATCACTGTAACAATATATGGGGACAGCGAAGGGAGAGTTTCCTATTCAGTGGAGGAGAGGAAGCCTTCCGCATCGGAGATGGCAGCGGTGTCCAGGATTACGGAGGATTACCTGAACAATGCTGATCCGTCAGTTTCCCTTGAGGAATTCCTTTCAAAGATGGGGCGGAACAGCGATACAGCCCTGAAGTATTTCATGTCCAGGTATTCAATTGGTCTTGGCCCAATGGAGCCCCTTATGCGGGATTCAAGGATTGAGGATATCTCCTGCGACGCGCCGAACGTGCCTGTATATGTATTCCTGAAGGAATACGGATACATACCAACCACAATTTCATTCCAATCCGAGGATGAATTGAACTCCTATGTCAGAAAGCTGGCACAAGCTGGAGGAAAACAGATATCAGCATCGTCACCAGTTGTTGAATCCACGCTTCCTGATGGATCCAGGATACAGGCGACTATTGGCAAATACCTTACCAGCAACGGGCCCAGTTTCGCAATAAGAAGATTCAGGGAACAACCCATGAGTCCCCTTGATCTCATGGCCCTGGGAACAGCAGATGCGGAAATCATGGCCTACCTCTGGACCATCCTGGAGTACGGAGCCAACATCATGATTGTTGGAGGAACTGCCAGCGGCAAAACCACCTTCCTCAATGCAATACTCTCCTTTGCCCCATCTGATAGGAAGATAGTATCGATAGAGGATACCAGGGAGCTGAATCTTCCGCACAGCAACTGGATAGCCACTGTCACAAGATCATCGCCTGGATCAGATGGCGGCACAGATGAGCCGACAAGCATAAGCATGTTCGATCTGCTGGAATCCGCCCTCCGGCACAGGCCCAATTACATAGTTCTTGGTGAGGTTCGCGGTGCTGAAACATTCACAGTATTTCAGGCAATGTCCGCTGGAAGATTTGGCCTGGGGACGTTCCACGCCGATGATGTTGCCACCTTCATACACAGGCTGGAATCAAGGCCAATAAACATTCCAAGGAGCCTGCTTGTGTCACTGGATACTGTTGTAATACTCAAGACCGGAAGCGAGTTGGGCAGGCTGCTGAGATTTGTCGGGGAGATCTCTGAGATCGTTGGCCTTGATCAGAGCAGCAACGACATCGTTACCAATACTCTATTCAGGAGGTCAGGAAAATCCTACATTTCTTCTGAGTACAGCTACGTTTTGAGGCGGATAGGCGCCAGGGAAGGCATAGAGGAAGAGGCCCTTAAGACAGAGATGAGGAGGAGGGCAGCTATTCTCAGCAAGATGGCGGAAACAGGAATTGTCCAGTTCAAGGATGCCTTCAGCTTCTTCTCCCTTTACTCAAGAGACAGGGATCTGGCCCTCAAGATAGCCGGGCTCTAGCTACCATTCTGTGGTGGCTTGAGCAGACGCCTTGCAACCATAGGGACGTAAACGGTCTGAAGTATTATCG
This sequence comes from Thermoplasmata archaeon, assembly GCA_021797355.1. GTDB lineage: Archaea > Thermoplasmatota > Thermoplasmata > Thermoplasmatales > Thermoplasmataceae > UBA509. Next base: position 28,236 of record JAJZZX010000004.1, read on the forward strand.
AGAATAGAACAACGAAGGAGACAACCACGGCCATTATCTCACCATAATGCAGTAGCATGGCATTGCCTGTCTCGAGGCCTATTGTATATGGAACAGTTGACATGACCACGGAGACAACCCCCCTTGGGCCTACCATGGAGAAGAATGCCATGGTATTCCTGTCAACAGCCGATCTGCTTCTCCTGCGTGGAAAGAAGAATAGTGACCCGAAAACCGCCATTGGCCTGGCCACAAATATGACAAGGAGCGTCATTAGGACTCCAATAAGGGCATACTGCTCTATCTGTAGCCTGGTGAGCATGCTCCCCAGGCTAAGGAATATGACTGCCTGTGCAAGGAATGACAGATTCTCCTGAAAACTTTCCTCACGGTTCCAGAATATGCTTTTGTCAGAAAAATTGCCAACTATTGCTCCCGTGGCAATAATTGCAGGAAATGGCGTTATTCCTGCTGCCTCCATTATTGTGAACTCCAGTATCACTATTCCAAGAAGAAGCCCGACGATCAGGTTCTCGAAATTCATGAACCTGTTGAGGATTATGACGCTGAAGCCAACAATAATGCCGATGAGCGAGGGAATCGATATCTGGATTATGAAATAGACAACAGACCCGAAGGCAAGGCCAAGCCGTGCGGCTATTCCCGAGAATGTGGAGATGTAGCTTGAATTGGGCGCAATTATGAGTATTGCCACCGATACCAGGATTATTCCTATGGGATCGTTGAAAAGGCTCTCTCCAACAAGCGTACCAGATATATCCTCCTTGAGGTTTATCCTCTTGAACAGTGGTATGAGAGTGGCAGGGTCTGTGGGCGATATTATGGCGCCAAACAGGAAGCCTATGGAGAAAGGCGCTCTGAAGATGAGCGAGAATATGCCTCCCGCCACAAGAGCGGTTATTATGACCCCGAGGGTATCAAGTGAGACTATCTTGAAGAAATGCCTCCTTATGACCCTGAAATTCATGTGATGGCTTTCATAATATAGTATGATCATTATTCCAAGGAGCCCAATGCCGATTGCACCGAACTGGGTAAGGAAATTTGATGCGAACGTATGGTTAATTATCTCAAGAACTGGGCCGAAGATGATTCCCAGAATGATCAGTATGGGGATATCTGCCACAGCAGCTTTCCGTGAGATGGGTATGGCAAAGGCTGCAAGTATGAGAATAAGACTTATCTGGTAATACTCAGCCTCGAATGCCGTGACCATCTCTACCTCTCAGCCCAGGAGCGAAAGCGGCAGCCTCCTCTTGTGTTCGCTGGAGTTGTAGAGTTCCATAACCCTTTTTTCCGCCTGTGACTGCGGGGCCATCTTCTGGTCAAATATCCTCTCAATGGCAGCGTCCATCTGATCATATGTCATTCCCAGCTCCTCCTCATCTGTCTGGCCTGCCCATAAGCCGGCAGTTGGCTTCTTTTCTATGACTGATTTCGGGACTCCAAGATAGGCAGCCAGCTCCCTGACCTGGCGCTTAAGAAGATGCATAATTGGCTCCATGTCGCAGGCGCCGTCTCCGAACTTTGTATAATATCCCACCATAAATTCAGTCCTGTTTGTGGTTCCCACTACCTTCCCACTGTTTGCGTTGGCGAAATAATACAGGACAGTCATCCGAACCCTGGATTTCATGTTGCCGGTGGAAACCCTGTCTGAAGGGTGTAACATTTCAATTAATGCATTGGTTGCAAGTCCTATTTCAATGGTGTTTATCGCAATACCAGAAGATCTTGAGAGTTCATTGATGTCATTCCTGTTGGCGTCGTTTGAATCCTTTTCCGGTAGGTAAAACGCCATGATCTTATCTGCCGGGACTGCCCTTGAGAGGAGATGAAGGACGACTGCGCTGTCAATACCCCCGCTTACCCCTATTACGGCCGGAGCCTTTCCGAGATTGGCCCGCAGGAATTTGGTTATCCTGGTTACTTCTTCATGAGGCTGCAGACTGCTCATTGGTGACTTTATCAGCGGTGTATAAATAAATATTTACAATGTAATTAGGAACCGAAGTGTTCGCTTCATTTCTGCATGCCGCCCATCTGGATTCCCCTGATGAGGTTTCTGAAGACCATTGTGGATGTCACGACACCAACTCCACCTGGAACTGGAGTGATAATCCTAACCAGCGAAGACAGCGAAGGGAAATCGGCATCTCCCACCAGCTTCCCATTTACGGAATTTATTCCAACATCAATCACCGCGCTGTCTTCAGTGACAAAATCGGTTGTGAGAAAGCCTGCATGGCCTGTAGCAACTACCACTGCGGCTGCCTTCCTGGAAATCTCCCTTATTGATGCAGACCTGCTGTGCATTATTACCGGAGTGTAGTTCTCAGCGAGAAGGAGCATTGCAAGGGGCTTGCCAACTGTAATTGTCCTGTTTATTACTGCCACCATGCTTCCTGGAGCGATTTCAGACCTTCTTATGAATTCCATAACAGAAAGCGGTGTTGCAGCAGTAAGGCAGGGCTTGCCTGACATGAGGCGCCCAAGGCTTTCAAATGATGCGCCGTCCAAGTCCTTCCAGTATGGAATAAGGTTCACCAGATCTTCATAGATAATGTGGCTGGGCACCTCGTTCTCCACAATTATGCCATGTATGTTAGGGTCAGATGCCATCTCCCTCACGATTGCAGTGGCCTCTTTCATGGTTGTTGTGGAGGGAAGCTCTGACGGGGTTGCCGACACGCCAAGCTCCCTGGCCCGCCTTAACTTTGACCTGAAGTATGACCTTGATGCCTCCCCATCGCCTATCCTTACCATCGCCAGGCGCGGCTCCACGCCTTGTTCTTTCAGAGTCTTAATTTCCGATATTATGCTTCGCCCGATCTCCTCGGAGATTTGCCTTCCTTCAAGAACCTTTGCCGGCATGCTCGTCACTCCCAGGAAATTACCGTCTTGATCTCTCCGGTAGGCTTTGCAGTGAAAATCCCAGTGCTGCCAGGGCTTGCATAGCCGGTGATCAACCTTTCAGCAGCCCCGCCATAAATTGCATTCCACTTTATGAGGTCCTGAAGTCCCCTTTCGTAATGTATTCTTGATCCGTCAACCGAACCTGCCACTGTGATATTTCTCTCCACAATTAGATCGATGTCATCCCCATTCATTAAAGCACCAGGCGCCTTTCCATTTGTCCCGAAAAGCAAAAGGATGCCATTGTTGTTTATCTTCCTGAGGAACCTTATAACTGTTGCCGGATCGCCGCTTGTATCTATGACAAGGTCAAATCCTTGCTTTTCTGACCCAGTATCATGAGTGTAATCGTAGAACTCTGCGCCAATCCTGGAGAGAATGCCGACCTTGGTTTCGTCAATGGAGTGCCTGTTCGTTACAATGGTGCGGAAGCCGTAATCCCTGCATTTCATTGCGTAGAGAAATCCTTCGCTGCCCGTGCCAATCACAAGAGCTGCCTTGCCTTCAAATGAGCCCTGATTGTCAGTGAATATGGATCTCCTTGAAATTATGTCCACGACCTCCATGGCTTTTTCCACGTTCTTTGCAGGCTCTGTTAGGACAGCGATCTTCGCTGCGGCCATTTCGGGCACCTTAATCAGGTACTCTGGGTAGTCGCCGAACTGGCTTCTCATAAAGCCATGCATTCCCGTGATGCCTGCTTCGTGCTTATTCCCGTCGGAACAGTTGTCTGATCTCCCAGCTAGGCAGTTCAGGCAAGTGCCAGGCCTCCTCACCATGGGAATGACCAGATCCCCTGCCTTTATCCCGTAATTGTTGGGTTCAGCGGATACGACTCTGCACAGGCTCTCGTGCCCCAGTACCAGCCTGTTGTAGCCATGTGGATTGTATGCGAAGGAGAGGGAACCTGCAACAATTCCCCTGTCGGTGCCGCATATCCCGGTGTATATGGGCTTGAGCGTGACGGGAAAGTCCTCTTCCCTCACTTCTATCTTTGAAAAGATTACGCCGCCCTTAGGTGCGTCTGTTAAAATGGCGTCTACAAGCATAATCAGCTATAACTGGGCAATATATAAAATGAATAATTCTAGTGATTTCAGGCCGGAGGATGGTTTATGAGCATGCCCATCAGAGCTGGTGGCCCATCCTGATCCTTTTTGTCGTGAGGTAGAATTCATCATAGGGAGTTGGCTCGCTCCTGATTGGTATCCTCTCCGAGACGGATATGCCGTTCTTTGTCAGGAAATCCATCTTTGCAGGGTTGTTGGTCATCAGCTTGATTGAACTGATCCTGAAATACTTCAGGACTTCCACAGCAAAGCTGTAGTCCCTCTTGTCAACTGGAAGGCCAAGCATGAGGTTAGCTTCCACAGTGTCATATCCCTCATCCTGGAGGCTGTATGCCTTAATTTTGTTCAGGAGGCCAATGCCTCTGCCCTCCTGCCTTAGATAGATGAGAAGCCCGTAGTCCACCTTGCCGAGATAGACCAGGGACCGTATGAGCTGATCCCTGCAGTCGCATCTCCTGGATCCAAGGACATCTCCAGTCAGGCACTCCGAATGAATCCTTACAGGGATGTCCTGGCGGCCCATTACTTCACCCTTGACCAGGACAGCGTGTTCCTTACTGTCGTCGGATTTGAATGTGTATATGTCAAACATGCCTGCCATTGTAGGCAGCTTAGCCTTAGCATTGAGTTCAATCATCGAATTCACTCCTAAGAACTTCGTGAGTTATAAAAATATTGATAAAAAACTGGTGAATATTTTGGCGATTTCGCCCCATGAGATAATGCTACAAACAAGATCAGGAGGCAGATCAGGACAGCCTTGTGCACCCAACGTATCTCTTTCCAATGGCGAAGAGATAGATGTCCCTTGAACCCTTAAGCCCTGAACCCAGATTATCCCTGTGCTTGTAATATGCAGATTCCTCTATTCTATACCTGGGAATTACCCTTGCGGCATCTGATCCCGCTATTGCATCTCTAAGGCCGTTTGCGTCTGTTAAAAATTCTGTCCTGTATATTTCTCCCGGGAATTCCTTCGGCGCATCACTTGATGTGATGATGTACCTGCGGCCGTCATCTGAAATTGCAGCACCGTCCATGCCCCCCATTACAACATGGACAAGCCTTGCCCTGGCTACCGCCGGATCAACGACAAGAATGTAATCAAGAATTTCTGTGTCAGGCTGAACTGGAACTTCCCCCGGCTCTCCTTCCACCCTGATGTTCTGCGGTAGGACCACGGCAGAGACTTCGCACTGCCTGAGGCTGCTCGAGTAGAGCGTCAGCCTGTTCAGCTGACCTCCAATTGAAGCATATTCCTTCTCGCCAGCGATTGATATCTTCTCCCACCTCATCTGTGGAGGAAGATCGAATACTAGGTTCTCTGTCCTTCCACGCAGCATGTCGTAAATCTTCAATGGTGAAGGATGGAGCTCTTCCAGTGTTCTTTCAGGCGAACCTGGAGGTCGTGCCGGATCGCTGAAGATCACTGTTTCACTGTTGATTTTCATCTCCCCAATGTATTCAAGCGCGTCTCCACGTACGAAGGATACGTTGTCACCATGATAAATGGTGCTGTTGATCTCTGACATAATGTGCCTGGCAGGATTAAGCTCAATTCCTATTGCACTGTTGTTTGACTTGGAAAAGAACACAGTCTGTATTCCGCCGCCTGAACCTATGTCCACAACATCGTAACCCCTTATCCTTCCTGATCTATAGCGGCATATTTCTTCAGGCGTAGAATATCTTGCAAGGTAATGGTCCATCCATAACCTGTCCCAGAGTGTGAACTTGTTCCTCAGGCTGATTCTTGCGCTTGCAATTTCAAATAGAATGCCTGCGGAACCCGAGTCAAGTTTCAGCCTTTTCCTCACGGTAGCCAGGTCCATTCCGCCCCTTATGAGATCCATAACCTCTGAAATCTGCAGGTCTGTTTCGCGAATGGCATCCCTGTTTCCCCTTATGCGACTCAGGAACCTGTACAGGGTGTCTTCCTTTACCACTCCAGGAAATGGCGGGGGCCTATATCTATATTGACAGGATGTTCCCGGAACAGTTTGCTGTCCCCTCGGGAAGCATGTAGACTTCAGCTTAAAAAAGAATTAATACAATTTAAGGCTAACTGCAACACATGCAACTTATAAGAGTGGGGAAAGTTAAGGAGGTGTATGATGAGGGGGAGACCCTTCTATTCAAATTCACTGATAAAATATCGGTGTTTGACAAGATGATTCCGAGCCTGATTCCGCATAAGGGGGAATCTCTCTGCAGGACATCGGCATACTGGTTCAAGATGGCTTCCGAATCTGCACGGGTGGAGACTCATTTTTTGGACATGCCGGCGCCTGACCAGATGAGGGTGAAGAAGTTCTTCGTCCCTGAGGGCAAAGGGAGCCCATACGAGATAGAATATGTCATACCGCTTGAATTCATTATGCGCTACTATGTGGCGGGATCGCTTTTCGACAGGCTTAAGGATGGGACCCTAAAGCCAGACGATGTTGGCCTGAACCACATGCCAAAGTACGGCGAAGAGCTGGATGATCCCTTCTTTGAGGTTACCACAAAATACGAAAAATACGACCGTGTTCTTACCAAGGGCGAGGTCATAGAGATTGGCGGCATGACAGGAAACGAACTCAACAACATCAGGGAGACCATACTGAAGATAGACAGGCGGCTCAACAAGCAGGTACTGAGCAGGGGGCTCATACATGCTGACGGAAAAAAGGAGTTCGCATTTGGCGCTTCGAGGCAGCCTGTAGTAATTGATACTTTTGGAACTGCAGACGAAGACAGGTTCTGGGACCTGGAGAAATACAACAATGGTGAAATTGTTGAGCTGAGCAAAGAATCTGTCAGGCAGTATTACAGGAGCATCGGATACCACGAGAAGCTATATGCAGCAAGGAAGAACGGGCAGAAAGAGCCGGATATCCCGCCTCTTCCCAAAGACATGGTGGAAAAGACTTCAAGGCTGTATATGGACATGTTTGAGAGGCTTACCGGACAGAAGTGGTGATCACTGGATACCCAGATCAATCTGGGTCTCCACATAATGCCAGAAATGATGTTCCAGCTCATATGTCCACAGGGCTTCTGGAGTTTCTGTAAATGATATCATTGGGGCCTCAAAAATTGGATCTAGTGCCTTGGGTTCAAGATTTGTGAGCCAGTCGGCTATTCCCATCCTTATCTTGAAACTGGCATGGCTTCCGTCTATTGTTATCGTGTATGATCTGTTCTCGGCAAGTATCGTCCTGAATATTCCGCCCTTCTTTGCCTGGACAAGAAGCCCCCTTGGATGTTTTCCGCACTGCACCCTGAATCCCTCTTCCCTGAAAAAGTTGGCAATCAATGTCTGCAGCTGATCAAAATTGACATTTTTTCCTACGTAGTCTCGCTGCACATACTTCATAAACTGTCAGTCCACCATTATATTAAACAATTATCACATTTCTCCGTCATGAAGAATGAACCTTACCGGTCCATTGTTCCTGAGATTCTCAGCAAATTCGGAATACGCTCCGTACTGTCACTGGATCTTGAGACAGTAATTCTCAACAAGAACAGCTTTCTCACCAATGAAACAATCATCGCTGTTTCGCTTTCCTACTACACTGAGGATATGCAGAATGAACTGTACATCTCACAGGGAGAGGATGCGGATTCAGAGTTCCAGATACTCCAAAAGCTGGACACTTTTCTTGGCAACTTCAAGCCAGCTATATTGATAGGCTACAACCATACCGGCTATGACATCCCTCTTCTCAGGATCAAGATGGCAAAACTGCCTTACGCAAAGCAGATATGGAATGCCAAATATGTGCTGTCAACTGCCTACTGCCTTGACATGATGCAGGTCATCTCAGATTTCCTTGGGGACTACGATGGTGATTACAGGTACCGCAAGCTATCGGAGGTGGTAAGCCATGAAGCTTTCATGGAACTTCCGCTTGACAGGAAGAAGCATGTTGTAATAAGGGATGACATGAACATCGGGGAAGCAATATACCACATGTGGAAAAATGGTTCGCCTGAATTCATGGAATACTGCCGTGGTGATACTAGGGATGTTCTCAGCATCTTCCGCTATATATTCCGCGCGTGACCTTGAATGGATCATTCAGCGGTAATGATTTCCCCCTATCCCGGGGAAACCCAGGCCAGCAGTGCGAGTGTAATTTTCAGAAGCTTCCAAATCTCGCTATGACATCAGAAAGGTTATCCATGTAATCCTTGAATATCCTCAGAACGTCACGGCTCGTTATGACGCCAATAAGCCTCCCGTTCTCCACAACCGGAAGCCTCCTTACCCCGTTCTTGCTCATGAGAACTGTGACCTGGTCTGTTGGGGTCTTTGGATCCACTGACATGAGCGGGGTGTTCATGATATCGGACAGCTTTACTGTCTTGGGATCAAGGTCCTTTGCCACTATCTTGTTGACAAAATCCCATTCCGTGACCATCCCTATTGGCTTCCCATCCCTCTGCACGATGGCAAAGCCCACATGGTCATTGCTCATTACCTTTGCCGCCTGGCTGGCTGTAGTTTCTTCCGTCATCATGAGCTTGTATTCCTTCATTATATCCTTAGCGTAAAGCACCATGTATGAGTATATCTCAAGAATATTTAAGCGAAACTAGCGGAACCTAATTTAGTGATGGATCGCAATCAATGTGGCAGCGGAAGTTCTCGGAATCCTTCAGGAAAATATTTAATAGCAAAATAAACTACAGCAACTGCAGGTTTTTAGGACGTGAATTCATGGAGCAAACATTACAGACCGGAACAACCACAGTTGGAATCACAGTAAAGGACGCAGTAATCATGGCCACGGAAAGAAGGGTGACCATGGACCACTTCATCATGCACAAGAATGGGAAGAAACTCCACCAGATAGATACCCACGCGGCCATGACCATAGCCGGCCTTGTGGGGGATGCCCAGGTCCTTGTGAGATATATGTCCGCTGAGCTTGAAATATACAGGCTTCAGAGGAGAGTTAACATGCCCATAGAGGCTGCAGCCACCTTGCTATCAAACATTCTGAACCAGAGCAAGTTCTATCCGTACATGGTGCAGATACTCATAGGTGGATATGACCGATCTCCCCACATTTTCTCCGTTGACGCTGCTGGAGGTTCTGTTGAGGACATATATGCCAGCACAGGATCTGGTTCACCATTCGTCTATGGCGTACTGGAGAACGGTTTCAGGAGGGATATGCCGGTTGATGAAGGCGTTGAACTTGTGATCCGTGCCATATCAGCTGCAAAACAGAGGGACTCTGCATCTGGCGGAATGATAGATGTTGCAGTGATCGACAAGAACGGCTACCGCCAGATACCAGAAGATGAAGTTGCAGACAGAATAAAAAAGTACAAATTGCAGCTATAAATCCACTATTACCATTTATCTTAATAAATTGGGGCGTTCCCAGAAATGTCTTTTAGAGATTATCTTTCGGAAGCAAGGAGCATATTCGACAAGCTGTATCCCGACAACCAGATCACAGAGGTGGACTATGAAGGCCCTACCATAGTGGTTTACACAAAGAATCTCGATCTCTTCTCACACCGTGACGATCTGGCAAAACAGATTGCACAGGATCTGAGGAGGAGAATAGCCATCAGGCCTGACCCATCAATTCTGCTGTCTGAGGAGGAGGCAACTGCCATAATCAGCAACATAATACCAGAGACCGCCGGCTTCAGGGATGTATACTTTGAGCCTGATACCGGGGAGGCGGTAATAGAGGTTGAAGAGCCTTCGATAATAACCGCAAGGGATGCTGAATACATCTCAACCATAAAGGAAAAGACCAAGTGGTCTCCCCGCTTTGTCAGGGCACCCCCCATGCACTCCAGGACGGTCAAGGAGATGAGGGAGTTCATGAGGGAGGTGAAGCAGGAAAGGAAGGCATTCCTGCATAATCTTGGCGAGAAGCTCAACATACCGCCAATGGAGGGTGAGACCTGGGTCAGGATAACTGCAGTCGGCGGGCACAGGGAGGTGGGGCGCAGCGCCACTCTCGTCTCAACTAACAACTCCAGGATTCTTGTGGACTGCGGCATGATGAACATAAATGATGAGGAGGAATCCCCGTGGGCTGGCGCCCCATACCTTTATATCCCAGAAATGCAGCCTTTCAGCTCTATTGATGCCGTGATCCTGACTCATGCACATCTTGACCATTCTGGCCTCCTGCCCATCCTGTACAAGTACGGCTACGAGGGCCCAGTTTACATGACCCCACCCACAAGGGATCTGGCAGCCCTGCTGCAAAATGACTACATAAAGGTTGCACATGCAGAGGGGCACAAGGGTCCTTATGAGTCCAAGCATATCAGGGAAGCACTCAAGCGTTCCATCGTTCTCAGGTACAACGAGACAACTGACATAACAAGGGATGTGAGGCTCACATTCTATAATGCAGGCCATATCCTTGGATCTGCATCTGTGCACCTGCACATAGGTGAGGGGCTTTACAACATAGTACTCAGCGGTGATGTCAAGTTCGAGAAGACGTGGCTTTTCAACCCTGCCAATAACAAGTTCCCAAGGGCTGAGACATTCATGACGGAATCCACATATGCAGGGAGGGAAGATTACCACCACCCTAGGGCAGAAGCATCCAACCAGCTGGTTGACATTATTAACAGGACCTTCGAGAGGGGAGGTTCAGTCCTCATACCTGTCTTTGCTGTTGGAAGGAGCCAGGAGGTCATGCTGGTTCTTGAGGAGGCGGTCAGGACAGGAAAGATGAAGGAAGTCCCAGTCTACCTGGATGGGATGATAATGGAGGCAACGGCAATCCATGCGGCCTACCCAGAATATCTTAACAAGAACCTGAGGGAGGCAATAATGGTCAAGAGGGAGAATCCTTTCCTAAGCCCCATATTCAAGAGGGTCGAATCGAAGAAGCAACGGGAGGATATTTGCGATTCCACAGAGAACCAGGTTGTGCTCGCCACATCTGGAATGATGAATGGCGGCCCGGTTATGGAATATTTCAAGACATGGGCTCCCTCACCAAAGAATGCCCTTGTTTTTGTCGGATACCAGGCGGATGGCACGCTTGGAAGGAGGATCCAGCGCGGAGCCCAGGAAATAACACTGTCAGATAACGGGAAGCAGGCCAGGTATGAGATAAAGATGGCAGTGGAGAATGCTGAAGGTTTCTCAGGCCATTCTGATAAGAGGCAGCTGCTTGCATACATTGCTACAATGCAGCCCAAGCCACACCGGATTCTCGTCAACCATGGCGACGGCGAAAAAGCAGTCGAATTTGCAAGACTCATAAGGTCGAAGTTCGGTATTGAGGCCGTCGCCCTGAAGAATCTTGAAACACTTAGACTGTACTGATACTGCGTCTTTTTCTGATAAATATGTGGTTGGATCAGTGCCCCTGCCTGCTAGGCAGCTTCCATCTTTCCGGTTATATTTTTTGTCCATAGCATTTGCTGGTTTTATATTTCGTCTTCTTGCGTGCCGATACTCGCCATACTGTTTATTTTTAAATTTTGTAAACGGCTGACTTTAATAATTAAATACAGTTGTTTGTAACAATGGTTTTGATTGCGAATGACACTGAAGTTGCTGAATTTGGAATAGAAAAAAGCATTTCCATCCTGGAGAGATGCTTTGTCGAGCATTGCCATGGGACATTGGAAAGCCCGCCCAGACTGCACGCAGAATTGACTGATGGAAAACTTGTCTTCACAGCCGGAGGCAGCAATATGAATCATGTGGCAGGCTTCAGGGTATACACTACATTTCCCGAGGATCAGCAGCTGACAGTAGTGTATGATTCTGCTTCTGGGAATCTTGAAGGGGTTGTTGAGGGATCTCTCCTGGGCGTCTATAGGACTGCTTCAATAGGGGCATTATCCATAAAATACATGTCCAGCAGCGATGCCCATTCCCTGGGAATAATTGGATCAGGGGTGCAGGCGTTTCACCAGGCTCTGGCTGCCATCAGGATGAGAAACTTCTCATCCATATATGTTCATTCAAGAAATCCCAGCCACCTGCATTCATTTGCGGATCGGCTGCGCAAATACACTGATCTGCCAGTACATGAACTTGGAAGTTCTGGAGAAGTGGCTGCGATGTCTGATGTCATGATCACTGCCACCAGAAGCAGTTCCCCTTTATTTAGGCCGCAGAGTGTCAGGAAGGGTGCACACATAGTTGCGGTTGGACGGAAGTCCATTGGGAACAGTGAAATCGACCCTGCTTTGGCAGAGCTTTGCACAGTACTTGCCACTGACTCCCCGATACAACTCAAGAATTACGATCCTCCTCATGTAATGGCTGGAAAGAGCGTTATAGATCTCAGTGAAATAATCTGCGGGAAACAGCCGGGAAGGATCTCCCACGAAGATGTGACAATGTTCCTTTCTGTAGGCCTATCAGGCACTGAGGTGATGCTTGCAAAGGCAATTCTGGACCAAAAATGAAGTTATGATGGTGTTTCTAAAGCGGGAAACTGCCATCCGGAGAAACTTTCTTCCAGTCATCAAGGAACCTGGCCAGACCCTCGTCCGTCTTTGGGTGCAGTGGGAGTTTCTTAAGGACATCGAACGGAAGTGTCACAACGTCAGCCCCTATGACTGCTGCCCTTAGTACATGTACAGGATTCCTGATTGACGCAACCAGTATCTTTGTCTGTATGTTGTAGTTGGTGAAGATGGTCTTTATCTGGTCTATGATCTGCATCCCGTCCTCCCCTATGTCATCAAGCCTCCCCACGAATGGGGATACGTATTCCGCTCCGCTCTTGGCTGCCAGAAGAGCCTGTACCGGGTTGAATATGAGCGTGCAGTTTACTGGAATCCTCTTCTCCTTGAGGCTCTTTATTGCCTTGAGGCCGTCCAGAGTCATGGGTATCTTCACAACTGCATTTGCACCCAACTGGGACACTTTCAGTGCCTGCTTCATCATGTTGTCATAATCTGTGGCGACAACCTCAACGCTAACCGGCCCTGGGGTAATGCTGATGATCTCCTTCACTATTTCCACGAATGTCTTGCCCTTGGAAGCCTCCTTGGCTGCAAGAGTGGGATTCGTTGTGACGCCGTCCACCAGCCCAAGTGCAACTCCTTCTCTAATCTCTTCAACATTTGATGTATCAAGGAAAATCTTCATATCTGGGTTCCTCCCTGAAGCATGCTTCAGCAAACTTTACCATATCATCAACACCCATATGAAAATAATCAAAAAGCTCCCAGGACTTGCCGCTCTTACCGAAGGTATCCCGCATACCAAGGCGCCAGACTGGTACTGGGTACCCCTCGCCAACGGTTTCTGCCACCCTGCTCCCCAGACCGTTATAGATGGAATGTTCCTCCACAGTAACAATCTTTCCCGTGTCCCTAGCAGCCTTTAGTATGGTGTTTCTGTCAAGTGGCTTTATTGATGACATGTTAATAACCCTGGCATCTATGCCGCGTGATTTGAGCTGCTCGGCGGCCTGCATGGCAAATGATACCATAACTCCCATACCTATTATTGCCATGTCATTGCCATCCCTTACAATGGTGGCCTTTCCAGGCCTGAATTCATATCCAGGATCGTTAATCACAGGGAATTTTTCTCTGGTCAGCCTCACATAGTATGGGCCTTTCCCAGTTTCTGCCAGATAATCGATGACGCTCCTGGTCTCAACGGAGTCGACCGGAACAGCTACCTTCATATTCGGAAGCCCGCTCATAATGCCTACGTCCTCAACAATCTGGTGGGTAGCCCCGTCTTCACCAACGGTGATTCCGGCATGCGTAACAACGAAATTAACATCAAGGTTGTTGTAGCACACCGACTGTCTCATCTGTTCATACGTCCTTGTAAGGAATACGGCAAATGTTGACGCGAATACCTTCTTGCCTGAAAGTGCCAGCCCTGCGGCAGTCTCCACCATTGACTGCTCTGCAATGCCCATGTTAAAAAACCTGTCCGGAAAGGCCTTGCCAAACTCAGCAGTCTTGGTGGAAGTAGACAGATCGGCATCCAGCACCACCAAATTCCTGTGCTTGGAACCTAGCCTGATGAGCTCGTCGCCGTATGCCTCCCTGAGGCTCTCTGATGCCATCTCATTCGCCTCCCAATTCCAGCATTGCCTGCCTGAATTCCTGCTCATTTGCAGGAGGGGAGCCATGGTATTTTGGATTATTCTCCATGTAGCTTACCCCTTTCCCTTTCACGGTGTGGGCCAGGATGAATACAGGCTTGTCCCTGGATTTCTTGGCCTCCTCAATGGCAGGTATTATCTGGTCGAAATCATGACCGTCAATTTCCAGAACCTTCCAGCCAAAACTTTCCACCATTTTTCCAATGTCGCCGAGGGGCATTATGTCCTTTGTGTAGCCGTCCAGCTGTACTCCGTTCCTGTCAAGGATGGCTATTAGGTTGTTAAGCCTGTACTTGTTTCCAGCCATGAGCGATTCCCATACGCTTCCTTCCTCTATCTCGCCATCGCCAAGGATAACAAAAGTCCTGTAGTCGCGTTTATCGAGTTTAGCTGCAAGCGCAATCCCGACGCCGATGCCAAGGCCCTGCCCAAGTGAGCCGGTGGAGGCTTCAACTCCTGGGACACCCCTGTGGACATGGCCCTCAAGTTTTGAGTTCAGTTTCCTGAAGCCAGAAAGCAGCGACTCGGGAAAGAAACCCCTGAGGGCTAGTGTCGCATAAAGCCCAGGAGATGCGTGCCCCTTGCTCATTATGAGCCTGTCCCTGTCCGGATCATCTGGTTCCAGAGGATCGATGTTCATCTCTCTGAAGTAAAGGGCGGCAAGGATATCGGCAATGCTTAGGGACCCGCCTGGATGGCCACTCTTGGCTTCATAAACCATCTCAATGACCTTTTTTCTGATATTTCTGGCAACATTTTTCAGATCGCTAACAGTGTACTGCTCCATGAACTTTCCACCATGTCCCCGCCAGACCATTCCCCGGTAGTGGCGAGGCATAACCATTCCGTATTTTCAATTCGATTAAAAATGTTTTTTATACGCAGCAAGCAACATTGATCCAGATCAGTAAACAGGAGAGTCAGGATACTGTATCTATATCGCCGTCTGGTTCTCTCTTCTCGCTTCCCGGAATCTCCGATGAGCCAAGCCCGGTGGCAACAATCAGTATCTCGATCCTGTTGTCGTAGGCAGGATCAACCGTTGCCCCCCATATTATCCTGGTGTTCCTTCCAACCTTTTTCCTCAGAAACTCGGCAGCATTGCTGGCCTCCTCTAGCTGCATGTCCCTGCCGCCCGTCACATTTATGATGACACCAGTGGCTCCAGAGAGGTCGAATTGAAGGAATGGAGAACTCAGTGCCTTGCTGACAGCTTCATCCACCCGCTTTCCCGGTTCTCCCTCGGATATGCCCATTCCTATCATTGCAAGACCGGAATCCCTCATGACTGTCTTCAGGTCGTTGAAATCCAGGTTTATGAGACCAGGTTTCGTCACCAGATCAGAAATGCCGGAAATGGCACGTACAATGATCTCGTCTGCCACCCGAAATGCCTTTTCAAGCGGAAGGTCATGAACAAGCTCCTTAAGCTTATCGTTGGGTATTATTATGACCGTGTCAGATGCCTTCAGGAGCTTTCTCAATCCCCACATGGCATTGTCCATCCTTATTTTTCCCTCGGAACTGAAAGGGAGGGTGACCACAGAGATTGTCAGAGCACCACTGTCCTTTGCTCTCCCGGCGATATAATGCGCCGATCCCGTCCCAGTGCCGCCGCCTAATCCGGCAGTTATGAAGGCTATGTCTGTTCCTGAAACAAACTTCATTATCTCCTGGTCAGATTCCCGTGCGGCCTGTTCGCCTATCCTAGGATCTGCCCCTGAGCCCAAGCCGCGTGTTAGGTTTTTGCCCATGAGTATCTTATGGTTTGCCCTTGTCTTTAGAAGGTGCGGAGCATCTGTATTGCAGGCAATTAGAGTGGCCCCCTTGATGCCCTCCCTCATAAGGCGGTTTATGGTGTTGGAACCGCCGCCTCCTGCCCCAAATATCTTTATCTTTACCCTTAGTTTCTCCAGGTATTCCTGCAGTTCGGCTTCGGATGTTGTAAAGTCTTCCTCCGGCTCATCCCGACCATAACCTTCAAACGGCATCATTGACATAAAATGATCACTCATATGGCTATTAATATTTGCAGTGGAAGGGCTCCTTTATGATGAGGACCTGAAAAGATATCGCTCTATCTTGTGAGCCATTTGTTTCCGCCCTTCCAGAATGTAAATATCCCATAAATGTTGGTGGCAAACAGAATTAGGAGGGCAAAAGCCCCATATGCAAGAGTCTTCAGCCTCTCATTCCGTATCCTGGAAATTACAGCCCCGAGAAAAATCATTGATCCAGATATATTGGCCAATGTTATCATAACCCTTGTGTAGAGGATATAGCCTATGGATGATGGATTGATCATTACCATATCGGATATAATGTCCATGAGCCTGAGGTCGCCAGGGTGTGTATAGAGGAAGGAGACCAGCCTGCAGAGACCGAATGAAAGCGCAATGACTGGAAGCAGATATGTATATATCAACTCAAATGTATAGAATTTGCCAGCCCTAATTGCTGTACCGTCGATGAGTTCCCTTCCGAACCTGATCCATCCTGATCTGGCCCAGCGTATGTTCTGCTTTATGAATTTTTTCATATCTTTCTGGGGATAGCTCTCCACACGTGTCTGATAATCCTTTACCGCCTTGTATCCCTTATTGATAATGTAGCCAGTTATGAGCCAGTCCTCCCCAAGGACACTTGGCTTGCCAAAAAGCTTGAAATCAAGGAACTCAGGAGACTTGATGAATGGCCTGACAAGCTCTGTCCTGAGCATGACGCATGCCCCGTCAAGGTTCATCACATTGCCGTGAGCAGACATTGCCCTGAAAACTACTTCTCTTGAGCGCTCCACGAATTCCGAAGCGTAGGCAACAGGAGTTCCGGTCGGCTTTATGGTTATGTTTGCCCCGACTCCACCCACTGTCTCATCAAAGTGGCTCATCATGCTCCCAACAGCATTATCTGGCAGGATTGTGTCACTGTCAACAAGCAGAACATATTCTGTGTCCACGAAATCCATGGCACGGGCAATTGCCTTCTTCTGCCCTCCCCTTGTTTCCTGCAGAACAAAAAGGCCGCCAGCTTTCTGGACAATTGTCCTGTAAGGCTCATCGCTTGAGTCCCCGACCACAACAAACTTGCACCCCTGCTTTGATATGGATTCTATTGATTCAGTGAATACTTCAACGTCCTCATTATAAACAGGCATTGCAATGGTAACCTTGGACAGATCAACGTTCCCCGTATTAGTAACGGCCCTCAGTTTAAGGGAACTGTATGAATTAACTGTGTAGTAGATAAAAGAAATCCCTGTCAGGATAACGAGGCCTAGAAGAATGAATGTGTAGAGCACGCTCCTAACATCATAGAAGGTTATTAAATCTTATAGGTACAAATTTGCCTGAATTTGTAATAAACATGGCAGAAAATAATTAGACAGGACGCAATTTCAGGCCATGAAGATTCTCGTTACTGGAAACCGTGGATTCATTGGGGCACAGATATATTCATACCTTAAACAGGCTGGCTATGATGTTTACGGAATAGACCTGGGAGATGAATTCAATGACAGGAAGTATGATATCATAATACACATGGGTGCAAGAACACTCATAAGGATGTCAAAAGAGAAACCGTTTGAATACTTTGAGGATAACATGGTCTTCTCCCTGAGAATGCTGGAGTACTGCCGGAAAACAGGCAGCGTGTTTGTCTTTCCCACATCAGGATCGGTAATGGAGGCTACAAATCCCTACTCACTTTCAAAGAAGCAGACTGTTGAGTGGATAGAACTCTATCACTCTCTGTACGGGGTAAGGAGACATGTGCTTAAATTCTATAATATCTATGGGCCAACCAGCAGGAAGGGGGCGGTCTACCTTTTTGCAAAGGCAGCTCTGGAGGGTTCAGAGGCTGTCATCTATGGAGACGGTTCACATGTCAGGGATTTCATCCATGTTCGCGATGTGGTCAGGGCAATAGAGATGATTGTTGCCGGAAAGGTCCAGGAGGGTTATCACGAAATTGGAAGCGGCAGGGGAACATCCGTAGCAGAACTACTTTCCATGGTGGAAAAGGCAACAGGTAAAAAAATAAAGGTAAGGAACGAGGACTATCTGCTCCCGGAAGCAGAAAAGCTGGTGGCAGAAAACCCGCTAATAACTGATCCGGTGCCGCTTGAAGCTGGAATAAAGGAGGTCATTGAAAACCTCCGAGGAGAGATTATTGGGAAAACTTCGCCCTGAGCGGTTTCTTGTCTATCTTCCCCGTGCTTGTCTTCTCGAATGAGTCAACGATGAAGTATTCATCGGGAATCCAGAATTTTGCTATTCTGCCTGATTCAACGAACTTCATCAAGTGTTCAGTCATCTTCGCCTTGTCAACAGACTTGAGGCCTGAAATGAAGGCCACAGGCCTTTCACCCCATTTTGTGTCTGGCTTTGCAACAACCGCCACTTCCGCAACCCCGGGGTAAGAGCTGATTGCGTCTTCAAGGATTATTGTGGGTATGAATTCTCCCCCAGACTTGACCGCATCCTTCTCTCTGTCAACAATTGAGAGATAGCCGAGATCATCAACAACAGCAAGGTCTCCTGTGTGCATCCAGTCATCCTTCCATAACTTTCTGGTATTTTCTTCGTCCTTAACGTACACCCTGGTGAGCCACGGAGCCCTGACAACAATTTCCCCTATGGTCTTAGAATCATGCGGCACTTCCTTCCCGCTGGAATCGACCACCTTGAGGTCAACCAGTGGTATTGGTATGCCAGTTTTCGTACGGTATTCCGTCTTCTTTGCCTCGCTGGCATCATTAAGCTGCTTGTTGTACGTCGACAGTGTAAGCACAGGAGCGGTTTCGCTCATTCCGTATCCTGAAGCTATCTTTAGGTTCATTGAATCTGCCATCTTGGCAAGTCCGCTTGACAGGGCCCCGCCCCCAACTGTAACCCTTAGGTTGAGATTCTTGAGCTTGCCGCTGTTCTTTCCTGTCATAAGCATATACAGGATTGAGGGGACCATAAGCGATACAGTCACCTTCTCCTTTTCCATTATTCCCGGGATGGCATCGAAGTCATATCTGCCAGGCAGCACATACTTCATGCCCTTCAGAAGCGCCATGTACGGCACTCCCCATGAATGCACGTGGAACATGGGAACTATCGGCATTATGACATCTGTACTCTTCAGGTTTATCGGTTCATCTGCCAGTGCAAAGGCCATGGCCATTGCATGGAGGACTAGCTGCCTGTGGGTAAACTCAACACCCTTGGGGAGGCCTGTGGTTCCCGAGGTGTAGAATGTGGTAGCGAGATCGTCTTCATGAATATCTGGAAGTATCACCTTGCCGTCCATGGAAAGAAGGTCATTGTACACTGTGGCACCGGGGAGCATGGACGCCGGTTTTACTGAATCTGAAGACACTATCCAGTGCTGAACAAAATCAAAGAGAGGTATACTCTTCTCTATGAGTGGGATGAATTCGTCCCTAATTATGACAAACTTGTCCTCAGCATGCTGCATCGTGTAAAATATGAGCTCTGGGGGATACCTTATGTTGACTGTGTGGAGTACACCGCCAGCAATGGGAACTGCATAATAAGCCTCAAGGTACCTTATTGTATCCCAGTCAAGGACTGCAACCCTGTCTCCCTTCTTCAACCCTAGCGCCACAAGGCCCTTTGCAATCTTGAAAACCCGGTCCCTGAATTCCCTGAACGTAATGTGCTCCTTGCCCATGTATGATATTACCTGGTCGGGATTGTTCCTTACTGACGATGCGAATATCTTCTCAACAGTGAGCTCATACTTTTCCTGATACATGTGATCAGAAAGGCAGACCTTTGAAGGATTTAAGTTTTCCAGTCACGATATATCGCAGGAATCGAGTTGTTACTGCTGCTCCGGTGAGAACTGCACTGACAGGAACCTGAATACATCAAGCTTCAATGCGCCCGTTGATATTAGCGAGATCCTGCCATTACTGTAGTGCACCGTTATTGCATATCCTGAGAAACTCCATGAAGAAAGGGATACAACTGAGGCAAATCCAGACGTGCTGCTGTTGAACTCATGATAGAGGGCATAATCCCAGGCAGCTGCATAGGTGCTGTTTATAGTGTAATTCATGCTGTGCAGAGTTATGTTTGAGATGGCCACTGGCTGCCCTTCATAGGCACCCAGGCTGTTGTTCTGGACTTCAATATCCTGCAAAAATACAGGATGCATTGTCACTGTTGCCGATCCTGTTCCTGTGATTGAGGTTGGCAAGCCGGTTATCCCGGACTGCATGACAAACAGATTCCCAGACGAAACTTCAAAAGGAACCGGCCCCAGCACAGATGGGACCTGCCCATTGCTGTATTCCTCCATGAGGGCCCCGTCCTCGATTATATAGGAGATTGATGCAACATATACTGTTGTGCTGGAGGAAGAGATTGTTCCTGCACTTGTGACCGTGGCATCCCGGTAAACAGTCCTGTGGGAAGTTGAATTGGATACTGTATAAGACATGTTGAGCTGCACTGTGGAATTGTAGCCCGATGGGGAAGCAGACACAATGATCTGCGTCGGAGAAGCAGGTTCAAAGGGTGGGACTCCTGCAATGCCCAGCGGGAATGATAGTGAAACAGGCGTCCCATTTTGCAGGCTCTGCGGATTCATTTCTGAAATAGATTGGCTGAATGCTGACTTCTCTGCAATCTGGAACTGGACTTCGTTGCTGGCCATTGTTGTCGGTATATACCATGCAAGGATTCCAGTTATGACGATGATTGCCACAGCAACGAGCAGTATAGTTCCTATTACCTCTGCTACTGCATCGTCATCCCTGCCCCTGATCATGCGGCCAGATCTGCCATTCATCCTAATTGCTGGAATTGAGTTCCTGGCTTAATTATTTATCCCTCATGGGTGTTGCTCAATACTTTTCAGGTCATCGTGCTAAAAAGTTTTTAGGCTATCATGCCAATAATCCCCCGTGTCAATTTCTCCCATAGATTACAGATACGGAAGGGAAGCAGTCAAATCAATATTTTCTGAGGAATCAAAGCTTCGCCACATGCTCAAGGTAGAGAAGATTCTTGCCCAGGCAGAAGCAGAGCAAAACCTCATCCCCAGGGAAGCCTACGAAGATATTGCCAGGGCAGTTGATTCAAATGCAGTAACTCTTGAACGCGTTAAGCAGATTGAATCAGAGATAAATCACGACGTGATGGCAATGGTGAAGGCTCTAACCGAAAAATGCCAAGCTGGTTCAAGGTTTGTCCACTATGGCGTCACTTCAAACGACATAATTGATACTGCCACGGCGCTTCAGATAAGGGAGTTCTATCATTTCCTCACTGAGGATATGATCAGGCTCCAGGATGCCCTGGAAGCCCTCGTCAGAAGGCACCGATCAAGCGTGATGCTTGGCAGGACGCATGGCCAGCACGCAAGCCCCATCACGTTTGGCCTGAAGATGGCAGTATACCTTTCGGAAGTAAACAGACACGCAGAAAGGATCATGCAGGCAAAGCCCAGAATTGCGGCGGGAAAGATCATGGGCCCAGTTGGCACAGGAGCAGCACTTGGCGATGCTGCACTTGAGGTACAGGACAGGGTCATGGAGGTCCTTGGACTGTCAGCTGAAACAGCTTCATCCCAGATTGTCAACAGGGATCGTTACGTTGAATTTCTTTCAGTCATGAATGGCATTGTTACCTCACTGGAAAAGTTCGCCACCGAGATCAGAAATCTCCAGAGGCCCGAAATCGGGGAAGTGTCAGAATATTTTGATGCTGAAAAGCAGGTTGGGTCCAGCTCAATGCCAAGCAAGGTAAACCCGATAAATTCTGAAAATGTCTGCAGCCTCTCAAGGCTGGTGAGAAGCTTCATAATACCAGAGTACGAAGGGGCAGTAACATGGCATGAGCGTGATCTTACAAACAGCGCTGCCGAGAGATTCATTGTCCCATACGTGTGCATTCTGACCGATCATGTTCTTGTGAAGATGTCTGATATACTGGAAAAACTCATTGTTTATCCTGATCGAATGCTCAAGAACCTGCTTGCTGACGATTTCGTCCTTTCTGAGAGGATCGTTATAGAACTCACCAATTCAGGAATTCCAAGGCAGGATGCCCACGAGATTGTTAGGAAAGCAGCCATGATTGCCCATTCAAGTGGTGGATCACTGCTTCAGGCGCTCCGTGACGAAGGTTATATGGACAGGCTGCCTGATGCTGTAAGGCGAACGCTTTCTGACCCGGCATCCTTCACTGGAAGTGCTGGGAGGATTTGTGACAGGATAGTGCAGGAGACAGAGTTTGCCCGTAAGCTATTGATGGGTGGGGGAACGTGACGTCTCTAACCCAGGAAAAGCCCCTGAAGGACGATATAGTCTCCGATCTGACTTCAGATGAGAAGTCAATATCGGGACTTCAGAAGTCACTGGAAGAGAAGGGGAGAAACCTCCATAGGCTTGTCCTGACAGGCTACCTCAAGGCAATGGTAGACCTTGGCGTGCTGAAGGAGAGGGAGATCAAGCCGTCAAGGATATATTCTGTTAACTCAAGCAGTGTTAAGGATATCTACGATGTCGTGGGGCTTGCGGTTCATCGCATCGGCGGGACCAGCATGGGAGACGATGCACTTTCTGCACTGAACTTCCTCTTCAACAGGCCAATTTTCGCCAGAGAGATAGAGAGATGCAATGTTGAACCTGCAAGGGAATATAGAAAGGTGCTCCCCACAAGGAAGCTTGAGATCATCCAGAAACTGAGCGAGCAGGGGATAAAGATACCACAGTCCAACATCATGATGGAGCCAGAGAACAGGGATCTCACTAGGCTGCTCAGGATACTGAAGGAAATAATCTACATATCCATGGACCTCAAGAGATACTCTCCATCAGACCAGGAAAATATCCAGAAGACTCTAGATTAGGCCAGCCTAGCGCTGTCAATTATATAGTATCCATGTGATCCTTCCCATATCTTGTGGGCAGATTCTATGATTATCCTGTGCTCCCCGAATGAGCGAACAAAGCTTTCATATTCTCCCCCTTCTCCGGCGAGGTTGATGCCGTACCTTGCATTTCGCCGTTCAAGTTCAGCTATGTATTGCTTGTCTATCTCCCTTCCCAGGTCATCCTCGGTGAAGCCTTCTGCTGATACTGACACAATGAGTGAGCTTATACCCCGGAGAAGAAGCTCCTGCAGTATAAGACCCTGATCCTTGTGCCACAGTGGGGTGTAAGATCTTATTCCTGTTTCTGTGCACAAGCGCTCCAGCCTTGTCTTCTGGTACTCAGAAGCTATGGCGCCAGATACCATTGTAGTGTAGCCCTGCCTTGCGAGATTTTCCACTGTTCCAGGCAGTTCATCCTCCCGTACAGGTTTCCAGTTTATGCCGAGGAGCCCTGCCACAAGCCTGGCCATCTGTGAGTTCGGATAGTGGTACATCATTGAGAATTCTTCAGGTATCACAGTAATTGCCAGGTCCACATCGCATCCCTGCTCTGATGCAATAATGGCTGATAGAAAGGAGTCCTTTCCGCCAGAAAGTAGGGATAAGGTTTTCAATGCCGGATCATGGCATGGACCTATTTATTGGCATCAGTTTGGCCTTCGGCAATAAGCCCGCCATGCAGGTTGTATCTATTCGTGCTTAGAATGATTTATATTTCTTACTGACATTATTCGCCAGGCGGAACTGGGAAAGCATTGTTGTGCCAAACACACAGAATGCGCAATTTATTCCTTGCCGCCAGGGTGAATTAAATGGCTATAAACGTAGGAGAAAAAGCACCTGATTTTAAACTGCTGGACGCTTCGCTCAAGGAAAAGAAACTGTCTGATTACAAGGGTCAGACCGTGGTACTGGCCTTCTTCCCAGGCGCATTTACCTCTGTATGTACACAGGAGATGTGCAGTTTCAGGGATTCGCTTGCAACATTCAACAACCTTAAGGCAAAGGTTATCGGCGTTAGCACTGATACACCATTTGCACAGTCTGAATTTGCAAAGGCCAATAAGCTTAATTTCGAGCTGCTTAGTGACATAACAACAAAGGTAAGCAAAGATTACGGGGTTCTTTATGACAGTTTCCTGAACATCCCCGGTTTCCATGCGTCAAAGAGGGCCGTGTTCATAATAGACAAGGATGGCGTCGTCAGATACAAGTGGGTCACTGAGAATGCTGGAAATCTTCCCAACTTTGATGAGATAAAGAAGGAAGTAGAGAAGCTCAAGTAACCAGCATTTTTTTATACCAACAATATTTTGCAACTTTAAATTCCCGATTGTAATTGGTACCCCATGGACATCTTTTCCGCAAAGATCAGGCTAGCCAGCATACTTGCCGGCCTCGCAATAGCGGCAGTTGCCACCGGCATCATCCTTGCAGTAGTCAGGTATGTGTTTGGCTATTCCCTTAGCCTCGCCATAGTAGGCATAATCCTAATCTTTGTAGCCGCCATGGACGCGATACAGTGGCTCATCTCCCCTTACATGATAGGATGGATGTACCATCTTACCCCGCTCTCCTCTTCGGACCCATCAAGTCAATGGATCAGGGAGAGCGTAGAGAAGGTTGCATCCCTCAGCAACATGAAGGCCCCGCAGGTATTCATAGCGGAGGTTAGCTTTCCTAATGCATTTGCATATGGCTCTCCACTGACCGGAAGGAGGATGGCAATAACCCGGGGGCTGCTGTCTGTGTTGAATAGGGATGAGATTGAAGCTGTGATTGGCCATGAGCTAGGGCACCTGAAGCATCATGACGCAGAGCTTCTGCTTGCCATAGGACTTATCCCGATGCTGATCTTCTACCTGGGATATGCTCTGATATTCAGCGGTGGCAGGGGCCGCCAGAATGGGTCGGCTTTCATCATCGCTATTGCATTGATTGCCCTGAGCTTTATCTTCAATGTGATAATCCTTGGAGTAAACAGGCTGAGGGAAACTTACGCTGACATAAATTCTGCAGTAACTGTGCCAAATGGTGCGAACAATCTTCAGACGGCGCTCGCAAAAATTGCCGGATCGACGCCCCCACGTGCCATCAGGCGCAGGAAGAATATTTCCAGCAGTGTTGCAAGCATGCTGATGATTTACAACCCTGAAGATGGCCAGCAGGCGGACCACCGTGTGCTTGTCGAGAAATGGAGGCACATGAAAGTGCCATTGCTGGCATCAATATTCAGCGACCACCCCCATCCTGCAAAAAGGATACAGGTTCTGGAGAAATACAGGAATGCCTGATTCCTATTTTATGGGAAATCTCTCCCTTATCAGGAAACGGCATACGCCATGGCCATCCACCTGCCTGTGTGTTGATTCCACGTCCATGTCAAGTACGGATGAGAAGAGCTTGGTTTCCAGGCCGCAGGCCACGCCAAACTGCCGTGAAATCTGGTAGATTGGGCAGTTGAATTCCTGAAGTTCGTAAGTGCCGGAAGAAGCTGCCCTGAGAATGGGGAAATAATTCTCGCTTTCCCTGATTCTGACAAGCTCCTGCAGGCGCATTTCCGGCTTTAGGTGGCTCATGCGTTTCTCATATTCCAGCCTTATCTGGTCATACCTTTCCCTTAGGAAATTTTCAACTAGCGATCCATTGCCGGTATCCTTAAGGTAACTGATCAGGCCACTGAGCATCCAGGAGCTCGAATTTGCAAGATTTTCCTTTGAGTCCTCCGTAACGCTGAACAGAAAGTACGGCCTTCCCACTCTACCCTTCTTCTGTATTCTCCGGATGAGGCCTTTCCCTTCCAGCCTCTTTATATGGTTCAGGACACCCATTTTTGATATTTTGAGTTCATCTGAAAGCTGCTGAAGACTGCGCTCGCCTTTCTCCTTCAGGATCAGTATAATTTGGGTTTCAGTCGGATATTCTTCCATATGGCATCATGGCAAGGTGCAAATTAATTTTTACCATATTTGTTTTTATAAACTTTATAAAATTATTTCTTTATATTCTGGCCTCTCCTGACACCAAGTGAAAGAAATGGAGAAAACTGTATACCCTAGACTGCTGCTGGAAAGATTCTTTGGGTTGATGGGCCCGGTGCCTCTGGATATTGAGGCGGTCTTCAGGCTGGCAAGCATTCCCTCTTATGTACAATCACTTGGGACCATAATGATTCTCACGATCCTTCTGGAAATTGTGATCCAGCCATTCCTGTCATCACTGTTGGACAGGCATAACAGGAAGACTGTGCTGCTCTGCAACCAGGTTTTGTCTTCATCCATAATGATTGCAATGGGGGCTTTCTTATATTCCAGGAGTACTGGGCAGCCATGGTATCTGTCCTCAGTCCTTGTTGTGGATATTTACTACTTTGTCGAGTATCAGGCATATGCAGCAATGGCCAAGGAGGTTGTGGCTGCAAATAATGCTGGTGCATACAATGGAATTGCGGAACTGGTGAGCCAATCCCCAATCATAATTGGCGGAGTCATGTCAGCATTCCTCTGGACATTTATCGGCTTTTCTGGAATCCTGTTACTTGCCGGGATCCTGACACTCGCAGCAACTCCCCTTCTGTTCTCTCTGCAGGTGCCGTTCTCCGAAAACCACTTCCCAGAAAACAAGGCAAGGCAGCCTGGAAGTTACATAACGGGGGCCTTCAGGCCGGTTCTTTACATCTTCCTGTTAAATATCCCGTATGTAGCGGTGGTTTCAGGAAACTACCTTAAGCCTGTATTCATCGCACGCGTTTTGTCAGGAAACCCAGGTACGCTTGGGTTGTCAGAATCAATTTATGCTGGCATGGCCTCGGTGACAGGACTTATCGCGCCACTTGTTGTAAAAAAGGCCGGCGAATTCAGGAGCGCAATTATATTCAGTATAATTTATGCTGCCGGAAGCGTGTTGATGCCACTCTTCCCGGTTGTGGGGTTGTTCTTTATTTTCCAGGCCAGCCATGGCATGGGAAATCCGGGAAACAGGATTAGCAGGAACACCTTGGTAATGAGAAAGGTGCCACGGGAACAGATAGGGAGGTTCAACGGTTCCGTCAACCTTCTGGACATGATTTGCAGGGTGGCAGTCCTGTCAATTTACATCGCCGCTGTAAATGTACTTGGAGTCAGGTTCCTCATGGAGGCAACTGCAGCAGGGGTCTGCATTGCAATGCTGGCGGCCATGGCCCTTCATGGAAGCGATCCCATGAGGGAGCTCCAGCCAGGAATGACAGTTGGAGCATCACAGGAGTAATTCCCTCAGCCTGAAATCAATCTCTTCTGTAGGTTTCCTCGCGAGCAGGAACTCAATGAAGAGATCAGGGTCTTCCCTGAACCTCACTGCTTGCTCCAATTTCTGCTTCACGGTCTTCCCCTGCCTTCCCAGTTCGGAATAGTCCCGGATTTCAAGGTCATTTTCTTTGAGACCGGAATTAACTGGTTTCCTGAGGTTTACGTAGGCAATGGCACCTCGCATCAGGCTGTCGTCCACATTCCTTGCCATGGAGAAGAGGCGGCAGTACGCCCATATCTGCTGCCAGTATTCGCTTTTTTTATCCCTGCTTGTCTTGTAATCAAGTACAATGAAGCTTGATTCCGAGGCATTGGAGAAGACCGCATCTATGGTACCTTTCATGTATAGGCCGTCCGGCACTTCCTCCTCGAGGAATGCCCCTAGTGGGACTATGATCCTCTGCTCAGTGGCAAGCGGATTCCTGCTGAATTCCGGTGGAAGCCTCCCAAGAAGGGCCTCAGCTGATTGCAGAAGCCCAATGACTGGCTCCGAAGCTTCTTCCGCCCTGATTGCTCCTCTTGTGAGCGCCTGCACAGCCTGGTGAAATTCTATGCCGAGCTGTGAATACTCGTTTCCGAATTGCATGCCTAGTATGTTCTCCCTTACGAATTTCCATGGATCACCCAGGTCCTGAATGACCGTGAATGAAAATTCCGATATGCTGGAAAGGTAGGAAGATATGCGGTTCCTCAACCATAGCCTGTCAGAATTCAAGAGAGCTGATGCCTCTTCCTTTCTCCCGTTGATGAACATTGAGTATGCCAGATCATACCTTCCCGATGTGGATTCTGCCAGCCTAGAGTGATCCTCCTCCTGCTGGCAAAGATCGCTTCCAGCAGAGTATTTTCCGGCATCTTTCTGAGTGCAGGCAACAACAAGCCTCTCCCTGGCACGTGTCATCGCCACATAATCTATCCTGTACGGCTCTTCCTTAAGGTCCTCCTCAACATCTATGCCTGCGGAAGCCTTTATTATGGCATATGAAACCAGATCGAGGAAGCCCAGCCTTGCAGTGGAATTGGAAGGCACATATATGACATTGTCGAATTCCAGCCCCTTTGATTTGTGGACGGACAGAATGTTAACCCTGGATTTCCGCAGATCGTCCTCAGCTTCCCATACTGCCATCTCAAGGAAATCCATGAAATGTTCTGGCTGGAAATTTTCGGCATTCTGAAGATAATCAGAGTATGCCGCGCTAACCGCAGCTGCGGCACTGGCATATTCCTGGCCCAGGGATACGGAGATAGGTAGGATTACGGAATCCAGGGCCTTTCTAACTGTATCAATGCCCGTCCGGAGATTCCTCAGTTCAGCCATCTTTCCCGTAACCACATCATCCAGCGACAGCACCCCTAGTTTGCCAGACAGTTCAGAAGCCTCGCGAAAGGAAAGCCCTGAGAATGGCGTGAAAAGTGCCCTCCTGACATCATCCTCAGATGATGAGAGAATGCCTCGCAGAAAGGCCATTATTTCTCCCATCGAGCTTTCGTTGTTGCTCCTTACCAGTGTTGATGAGAACTGAACCTCCTTTGAGTGTAACATATCCCTTATGCGGGAGAGCTGGGAGTTCTTCCTGGCAATAATGGCAAAATCCCCCGGTGTGCCTGCTCTTATCATTTCGATCAGTTTGTTTACAGCTGCACTTTCTGGATCATCGGAAGCCAGAATTATGATTTTCTCGCCATCCCCCTTGGCCGGGTTCAAGAAACCTTCCAGCTCCTCCTTTATTGTTGTGTCTGAAGTCCTGGCAGTGAGGAGCCTGGATGAATATTTCAGAATATTGTTTGTGCTTCTCCTATTTGTGTTCTTATGGATAAGGCGGTAATTTTTTCCCCTCATATATTTATTGAACTGGGAAAGGCTCCCTCCCTGGAAACCGAAAATTGACTGCTTCCTATCGCCTACAAAGAATCTTATCCTGCCCATGCGCTCTGCTAGGGTCACCTGTTCCCTGCTGAGATCCTGGAACTCATCCACCAGGACATAATCCTTCTGTGGGGCAGTGAGCTTCTGGAGGTAATTGTGCAGGATATCGTTGTAATCCATGAGGCTATGCCTCTTCTTGTAATCCTCGTAATGCGAGAAGAGAATGATGAAATCCTGCAGTAACCGATGGTACTCTGGCTCACCCATATCTTCCTTTTCTTCCTGCTTCAATCTCTCCAGCAGAATGCCCATGGTTCGATCTATATCTATTTCATCAGGATATATGCCAAAACTCTTCACGTACCTGATCATGTTTTCCAGTTTTGGAATAATCATGTGGCGTATTGTATCAGGGCTGTAAGTGAAAGTCCCCAACTCTATGATTTTCCGGTAAATGATGAAGCGGAGCAGTGAGTTGGACACCAGGCCAGGCTGGCCTGATTCGTCTTCTCCATAGGCCAGGCTGTGCATTGTCCCTATGTCCAGAGTATAAATTGACCTAAGTATCTCCGGATCCTCACCAGCCACCGAAATTATCCTCTGAATCATTTCACGGGCTGCCCGGTTTGTGAAGGTCATGCATGCTATTCTTTCAGAGGAAACGCCGCTCCGCAAGAGGCCAATAACCGTATTTGCAATCTCCTGTGTCTTTCCGGTGCCGGGGCTTGCAACAACAATGGTGTCAGTTCTGATAGGAGCCTCCATTATGATGAATAATGTGATGTGCTAAAAAATGTTGCAGTTCAATAGGCATGCCAGCAAAGCAGCCTTCACAGGAGGATTAAAAAATATAATCTTTGTAGCTACTCAATAATCTATGCCGCGCCTTGCCGGTATTCCCTGAGAATAAGGATGCTTTATTTCCAGCATTTCCGTGATCAGCGATGCCCTCTGCAGTATCTCATCAGGCATCTTTCGTCCTGTCAGCACTATTTCCAGGTTATCGCTCTTTCCATCGATGAACCTGAGAACCTGTTCTAGATCCAGAAGATGATAGTATATAGCAACGTTGACCTCGTCCATGATGACAATGTCCCACTTTCCAGTTGAGACCTCCTGCAGCATGGAGCTGAAGGCTTTCTGCACCTTCTCCCTATACTCCTGTGGCGGCTCATTCCTCTTGCAAATGACCACATTCTTTATGCGATCCCTGTCTGCCTTGGGAATGTCATCTTCCCATGCAATGAAATAAGGCATCCCTGCGAAATCCACCCTGAGATCGTCAGGGAATCTGGAAGATGTTCTGTTCTCGCCATAGGTGCCAAGCTTCATAAACTGGATGATGTAAACCCTCAGTCCCCATCCAAGTGCCCTGAAGGCAAGCCCAAATGAGGCGGTTGTCTTCCCCTTTCCATTCCCGGTGTAAACTTCCACGAGCCCCTTCTTGAGTTTAGGTGCCATTTAAACCATTTTCCCGTAATGCAGCAAGGAGATATTAACAATGCCGGGCTTACCAGTCATGCTTACACTCGTGGTTGTTGACGCAGAACTTGAACTCGTCCCGCCTGAGATGCTGGATGACTATTCCATAAGGATACAGGCGAAGAAGAGGAAGAAGCCTGCAAAGAGGATGATTCTGGACAGTAATTTCATGCACGGAGCCATAGAAAGGGCTTTTCCTGGAGAATCCACGAGGCGAGGTAGGCCCGACATAATATTTCATCTTCTCCAGGTTGCGCTTGAGTCCATACTGAGCAAGAGAGGCCAGTTGACCGTCATAATTCACACAAGAAACGACATAATCATCAGTGTTAATCCCAGGACCAGGCTCCCCAAGTCTTACAACAGATTCGTCGGGCTCATGGAAGACCTCTTTGAAAAGGGAATCATATCGGGACAGGATGAGGTTCTCCTCAAGACGGAGGCCGGCGACTGGAAGCATGCAATTTCGCTTGGATCAGGCCAGAGGATATTGCTCTCTCCCAGGGGCGTAAATGCCGGAATCAGGGAGATATTCCGCTCTGGGCCAGGAGAGGATAGGACTGTTGTCATAGGGGGATTCTCGCAGGGAGACTTCCTTTCCGATGTTTATTCCCTCGGATCTGGAATAAGCATCTTCCCTGAGGAGCTTACAATTTGGTCAGTGGCCATGGAGGCAATCTGCCAGTATGAGAGAGATTTCAATATCCTGTGAACCATGAGTTGATGGGAGTCTGCAAAAAATAGATTAATACCGTAAAGATAAAGGTAGACCTGAAGGTTAGGATCAAAATGGCGCGAATGCACACCAGAAAGAGAGGAAAATCAAAGTCAAGGAAGATTTACAGCTCGGAGAAACCAAACTGGATACAGTTCTCAAACGATGAAGTAATCAAGATGATAGTTGATATGAAGAAGGCAGGCAGCACGTCGTCTGCAATAGGCATTAAACTTAGAGACCAGTATGGCATCCCCAGCACCCGGGCCGTCCTAGGGAAGAAGGTTAACCAGGTGCTTGCAGAGGCGGGCATAAAGGATCAGGTGCCGGAGGATCTTCTCAACCTAATAAGGAGGTACCAGAGCGCATCAAGGCACATCGAGCTGAATCCAAAGGACTACAGCAACAAGAGAGGGCAGATGCTAATAATGTCAAAAATACTCCGGCTTGTGAAGTACTACAAGCGCGAGGGAAAATTGGCCCCTGAGTGGAACCTGGCAAAGGTTTTATGAAGAAATGCTCAAGGATATAATAGACGATAAATTTTACAGCATCCTTAAGGAGGGTTCGCAGCGGATCCTCGCTAACAATTTTGTCAGAATACTGACGCATTACGATGGAGATGGAGGCAGTGCGGCCATCATTCTCACACAGGCCCTCAGGCGAAAGAATATAAGATTTCATCTCGGGTTCATAAGGAATCTTGATTCTGTTAAATTCAGGGAAAGGGTGGAAGAATATCCAGACGTATTCACCATAATTGCCGATGCAGGATCAGACCAGGCAGGTGCCATAGAGGAACATTCCAACGTGGTAATCCTTGACCACCATTTCTTCAGGGATAACAATTTCAAGGGACTGAATATTAATGCGAGGAACTACGGGGTGGACGGTACCAGAGATGCATGTGGCGCCACCATGGCCTTCCTTATGGCAGTTGCAATTGACGAAAGCAACGCAGATCTCCTGCCTTTCATGATATCAGGCGCAATTGCGGATAAGCAAGATATCGGAGGCTTCAGTGGACTGAACCGCACCATCATAGAGCACTACGGAAGGCAAGGCAGGACCGAACATACTCTGAACATGGAAGGGGAAACCATTCAGGAATCCCTCACCTATTCGACCGATCCTTTCTTCTTTGATCTGTCTGGAAAGTCAGAAAACGTAAGGACAGAGCTCCAGAAGCTTGGTATCGAGGGAAACAAGGGCATTTTTGACCTCACAGAGGATGAGAAGCGCATCCTTTCTGAATATCTTGCATGGCGCCTACTAAGGCAGAATGCCGGCCCTGAAGCAATCAAATATGTGGAGAGTGACATCATGAAGTTCCCTGGATGGGACTTCACGTCGAAAGAGATCAGTACAATTGTAGATGGCAACGCCAAGGTTGGCATGAACGCCATACCTGTCATATACTTCCTAGGCGACGAAAGCGCAAGGGAGGAGATGATCAACAACTGGAAGATTTTCAAGACGAAGCTGATAGAGTATACTTATCGGGCATTAAAGGAGATTTTCGAGGATACAAATGTAAGATATTTCTATGCACCTGAATCGGAGATGGCCGGCGCCATTAGTGGGATTATGATGCTCTACCTGATGAAACAGGACAAACCCCTCATAGGATTCAATGTCGGGACAGTTGATACCAAGGTTTCTTCGAGGGGTTCCAGGCGCCAGGTTCAAAAGGGGCTGAACCTGTCGATTGTCATGAAGAGGAGTGCAGAGGAGGTGGGGGGCTCCGGAGGAGGGCATGACATAGCCGCCGGTGCTGTTATTCCTAGAGGGAAAGAGAAACAGTTTGTGGAAATTGCAAACAGGATAATAGGGGAGCAACTGTCGCCTGGTTTCGGTGAAAGAAGCTGAAACTGTTAAGCTTTTTATGGCATCTTGCATGATGTGCTTGACGATATTCAGGAACGACCGCCATGGCTGATGATGAAACTGTAAAATATGATCTTTATCTTCCCGGAGAGGAGAGATTTGGTGCAATTTCGTCCAAGTTCTACGGCATTGTAAGGGCAGTGCCGACGCTGAGGAGATTCTATTCCTTCGTCGAGAATACTGTTCTTTCCAGAAATTTCGAGAACCTTTTAGACATAGGATCAGGTCCAGGCATAACCCTTTTGGACATAGCGAAGCGTCATCAGGGTTCCTTTATGGGAATTGATCCATCTCCGCACATGGTCAGGATAGCCAGCAGGAAGACTGCCAAACTGGGGATGGCCGATCGTGTTAGGTTCAGTGTTGGCAGTAGCAGGAACATCCCTGGAAATGAAAAGTTTGATCTCATCTACACAAGCCTCTCTTTTCACCACTGGAAGGATAGGGAGCAAAGCATCGACCCAATAGTTGAAAGGCTAAAGCCCTCCGGCAGATTCATGATATTTGAGGTCACAGATGATGGAAGCTTCAACAGGAGATTCGTGATGAGCCACCTCATGAGCAGAAGGGATTTCGAGATCCTTGGAAGCAAGACCGGGAGAGAAATGGAGTTTATAGAGGATTCCGGCTTTATCTGCTGTATTCTGTCCTGATCATCTGTCCTTTTTGTGCCCGTAGAATGAGTTCCAGGCAGTCATTCCGCCTTTCAGGTGCCCTATCTTGCTGAACCCTTTCCTCCGCATTGCTGCGGCAGCTGCTCTACTTCTGTGGCCTGTTGCACAGACCAGCAGGTAGCTTGAGTTCCTGTCCAGGCTGTCAAGTGTTCTCTTTAGCCTGCCAAGTGATATTAGCTCAACACCTTCGATGTGATCCCTTTTGTATTCAGCCGCTGTGCGAACATCTATGACTCTATGGCTGCCCTCGCTAATTGCACTCTTAAAATCCTCAGGGCCGTACTCAACCAGCCCTTCAGGTGTCCTGAAATAATCTAATATCCCCATGATGCCAAAATTGGACTAAGATATTAATTGTTACTGCCGTTCTGGATTGGCTTTGGCATTGCCCGATTTGATGCCACGCCATCCCCGAGGAAAACATTTAAATCATTGTAGAATTATGAAATGAATGGCACGTATAGGAGTCCTTACTTCAGACTTCAAGTTCTATCATGATGTCATAGAACTCCTGAAGTCCTGGGATCTTCCCTTTGTCAGCCTGTCAGAGCCTTCATTTCAGCCTCCGGATGTTAACGTGGTTTTGAGTTCAAGCAGGGATTGTTTCAATACGAGCAACCAGTTCAAGGGGGAAACACCGCTTGATGCGCTGAGATCGTCACTTGCGAGCCTTTTTTACAAGGAGAAGTTTGAGACCTTGACCATCGGAATCGATCCTGGGCCCTACCCCGGAGTCGCTGTCTTTGCTGACGAAATATTGATGGAGGCTTTTGAGTGTACATCCCGTGAAGAACTTCCCAATCATGTGTCGAAAATCATAAGCTCATATCCGTTCAGCAAGCTTCAGGTGAAGATAGGGAATGGAGATATTCCCAACAGGGACTTCATCATTAAGGGGCTTATGGCCCTAAATCTTAATATCAAGATAGTGGACGAGAAGAACACCAGTTTCCCTCACAAGATACATGATAATGCATTGTCAGCAGCCAGGATAGCCGCGACCGAACGGAGATATATCCATTCAGGACCATTTTCAAACGTTAGGAGAAAAAATATGTTTGAGAGGGAGTTCAAGACCCTCAAGAGCCAGATGAGAAATTCATCAAACCTCTAAGAAACATATAAAGCCACTATTTTCTCCATTTGGGTCTGTTGGGCAGATTTGTCCTTCTACCTGCAGTCAGGGCAAGAAATATCATGAACGCAACAACAATGGCGGCCACATAATAGATCCAGTCATAATTTGGCGGACTTCCGTAGTAAAAATGGGTTGTGTATGTTCCAGATGATCCATCTATGCTCACAGCAGGGTTGTTCACTGAAACAGTCAGGGTGTGTTCCCCATTTGTAAGATATGGGTTAACATATGTGAAGTTTACAGTATAGGAACCTCCGGGGGGGACATACGAAGCCACTGCAGTGCCTACAAACTGGCCATCAACCGTGAAATCCACAGTCAGGTTATGGATTGCAGCAGATCCCGTATCAGTTACGGTTGCATAGAATACAATGGGAGCAATAACGTTTATTGAGCCGCTAAATGTGGTGTGGACGAAATGAGAGCTATAGTTTGCGCCTGAAACGACCGTGACGTAGACTGTCTGTGGTGCAGCAGGCATCTTGAGGTTGACGGCAAAATCCGGATTGGATTTATGGAAAGTATGGTATGATGTGGCTGGACTGGCACCTGTTAGGTTTTCACCTGAGATATAAACTGTAACAGTATAATTGTTGAATCCAAGGGTGTCATTCACATAGAACGTAAAGTTCTGCCCCGTCGTTGCATATGAAGGAAGGGAGACCGATGCCGAAAATGGCGGGATGTATGTGGCGCTGGATGTGCCTGCAAATCCCATTATAATTACCGCCAGAAGTGCCAGTGCAAATATGCCTATCCTAGCCCTCATTTCTTTCTCCCCCTGTATCCCGCTATCCCTATGCCTGCCACTACAGCAACGGCGATGATCACTAGCCCTATGATCAGGCTTTCATACGGGTCGCCAGTGTAATTACCTATGACCCCTGGGCCCACAGGATACGGTGAAATTGATGACAAGGTTGGCGAAGATACACCCATTGTGATATTCTGGCTAATTCCTGCGGCAGATGAGTAAAGCGTGAAGCTGAAGCTCTTAATGGGAGCAGACGCATTGGGGGACAATACAACGTAAATAACCTTTGACGAGTTGAACCCAACTGTTATGTTGGCCCAAGTCATCTGCCCTGTTACTGAGGAAACTGTTGTGTTGTTGTATGAAATGGTGCCAACCCATCCGTAGTTTTTCAGAACAGTATCATTTACGCTCAGATTTACGGAAATCGGAGCATTTCCTGTGTTATTTACAGCCACTGGCAGGTATATGTCAGAGTTCTTGGTGAACGGAGTGAGATTTTGTTTTATGCTGTAGCCTGGAGACTGGAGTATTTTAACCGGAATGGACGATGAGGTACTGCCGCCAGCATATGAAATTATGACTGGAATCTGCTGTGAGCCATATTCAACGTTGCCAGTAAGGGTTGCGTTGAAAGTCAGGTTCATGTGCTGGCCTGGTTGCAATATGAAGCTGGTCTGGTTGAACTTTACCGTCCATTTGCTGCTTCCTGAGGATAATGTCACGTTAACAACCGAATTTCCCTGATTCGTTATTGTTACATTTCCGGTCTCACTTGATCCTGGCTTTATGGCCTGAACGGGAGTGTCCAGCTTTAGGCTGAAGGCATGATAGACCACGAGCTGCAGCGTTATCTGAATGGACTGGGCGCTGTTGATATATAACGTTTCCGACTGTGAATAGCTTACACTTATTGAGGTCCCGTTGGATGCCATTGTGGTGCTGGAGAGTGATGATGAAAATGTGTAATTTCCAATTGGAAGAGTGATGCTGCCCACGCTTGAATTGAAACTAAAGACAGCATTACCCACAGAGGCGGTTACTGTGTGGTATATGATAGAGGCTCCGAGGTTTACGGAAATAAGCTCCTTGTAAGCAGGCAGCATAGTTACGTTCTCATCATATGATTTTGTAAATCCCGGAATTGAAAGCGAACCAAAGAATCCTGTGGAAGTTGCGTTGTTCAGAACGTAAAGAGTATATTGGCCAGTGCTGACACTAAGTGAATAGTATCCCAGGTAATTTGCATGTGTTTTGTACGCCAGTGATCCTGTGGAATTCAGGAGCATTACAGTGGCATAGCTAGAAGCTGATGATCCGTATGTTACATATCCTTCCAGAGTTGCCAGCAAGTTGTGCTGGCTAACTGGCACAATGAGGTTCGAACTGGACCCAAGGTAGGTGCTGAATGATCCGTTAATAATGAATGAGCCGGAACTGTTTGCCACCCGATCTTCATACGTCACAGTGTAGGATCCTGATGGGAGTGCTACTCTACCCTGCTGGAACGAGATGTTGAAACTGCTCCCCGCAACATAATAGGTGCCACCAGACTGCTGCAGGCTGTTGGATAGGTTGGCATATAT
Organism: Thermoplasmata archaeon; assembly: GCA_021797355.1. Classification (GTDB taxonomy): domain Archaea; phylum Thermoplasmatota; class Thermoplasmata; order Thermoplasmatales; family Thermoplasmataceae; genus UBA509. Next base: position 65,585 of record JAJZZX010000004.1, read on the forward strand.
GAATGAGCCATAGGAAGGATTAAGTGTCGTGTCACCAGTTATATTAACCTGTGATACTGCAACGCCCCTGGTGGAGTTGAACGCGTACAGGGTATATTGACCATTGTAGATCATCGATAGGTTTGAATACTGTGAGCCTGAAGAGTTATACAAGTAGGCAGTCCTGGAACCACTCACATTTACACTGGAGTAGGCAGATGAATTGATGGTAACGTCGGGGACCATGCCGTTAACTACAGATATTACTGATCTGTCTGCAACGATGGTTTCTCCTGATTTATGGATAGATACCGCATAAAGACCTGCCTGAATCTCAACAGGGTTATTTCCCGTTACAACTGTATAGTTGAATGCCCCGTTATTACCTATAAGGCTGAGTTCTGAACCGTCAACCTTGTAGTTAGAACCAGATACTGCAACGCTGAAAGATAATGTCTTAGGCACCAGAGGAAGATTCTGTGTTCCAGCTGAAACCCTGTATGACTGGTTCTGGAAGAATGCGCCACTGTAGTTCACAAATGTCAGTCCGCTTGCATATGATGGGAAGTAAAGCTGTGAGTAACCAGTCGTGGACAATTCTGAATAATAAATTGGGTTGTTGTCGTACCTGAGCACCACTATTCCAGAGAAAAGTGATGAGGAAGTTGAGTAGCCCGTTGCCGAACCGGTGGAAATAAAAGGCAGAACCGAAACTGTATCGTTGTACTGGAGGCTGAGGTTGACGTTTACGCTTGAAGGCGTAACAACCTGTGTGAGCCCGTATAAGGTGCCGCCAGTATATGTGCCAATGCCAGATACCGAATAGTATCCAGATGGAACCATTATCTTCCATGAGTTCCCCGACGAGTAAACCTTCTGAAGGAAACCGCTGGAAGACAGGATTTCATATGTTCCCGAATATGATGATATGCCGTGGATATGAGACGTTACGCTAACCATACTGGAGCTTTCAAGGGTTGCAGTAAGCGACATGTTGCTGTTAACCTGCACAGTCTCCATGAATGATTTGTTTCCAGATGTCAGATAAACTGTATAAGTTCCCAGTGGAACTGTGGCAGTAAGCATACCATTTCCATTGTCATTCAACGCAAGTGCAGATGAAACCGCCCCATCATGATAAAGAGTGCCATTGAGGGAGGACCCTGGATTGGTGACATAAACTGAGAGTTGAGCAGATGGATCTGGTGTTACGTTCAGGCTACGATTCTCATTCCAACCGGAGAAGCTTATGGTCTGGGGATATGACGACAGATATGCTCCGGCCGCTCTTACCGAATATGTGCCTGGCGTCACGTATATTCGTGCCACCCCTGAACTGTTGGATGACACGTAATCCCATACTGTTCCATTCTGGGCAAATGCGGACATGGAGACGCCAGAAACTGGAGACCCAGCAACCATGATGCGGGCAAATACGACGTCAAATGGAACCTTGATGTTGTAAGCCAGATTTCCACCAACAGTAACGTTTACCTGCTGCAGGTCTGAAAACATATGCCCATCAGTATAGAGACTTGCCTCATATGAAAGAGGGGGGACATCCTTCATTGACCAGTTTCCGTTATTGATGCTCAGATTATACTTCAGGCCATACGTGCTGTTAGTAAGTATGACATTCCCCGATCTGATGGTCACTGTGTTTGCAGAGCTAGGAGAGGAAATTGCAGGATTCTGCTGGAAGGAATATTGGGCGGAACCAGACACCGAGCTTGAGGATACCTGGAGATTTTCAGTGATGTAATAGCTTGGAAGTCCAGTTGTTGTGTTATAACCTGTTGTGATCCTTTCAGCCTGGGCGTTTGTTACGTTAATGGTCTTCTGCCCCACGGAATTTGACCCTATGAGGTACTCCTGGTTTAGTGATCCTGTGCTGAAGATGAGTGTATCATTCCCGGGCACTGCAGATAAAGTGTATTCACCATTGTCATTTGTAACAACAGTTTGGTGCGGTATGCCATACTGGTCAAATATCGTGACCCTGACACCTGGAACCGGAGTTCCGTCAGGAGTTGTGACCTTTCCCTGCACTATGGCCCCAGGGAAATATTCAACAATTGGATCACTGTATGTCAGCATCTGTGAGGCTGAGGAGAATAGAACCACAGTACCGTTATTTTCTTTCTGTAGCTTGTATGCTTCCTGGAGAGGTATTTCCTTGAAGTCAGTTGGATGTGCCTGGTAATTCTTGTACGGATTGTACAAGCTGTTCTCGTATACGACTTCAAAATGGCTCATATTCCAGGCTGGCATTACAGTGTCTGTTGTCTGCCCAAAACTCACACCCGGTATTCCGTTTGTCTGTCCCACTGCTGTGGGGGGATAACCTATGGTGAAGCGGTAAATTGATGAATTGTAGAACTGTGGCGTATACTGGATCGTATAGTTAAGGACAACCGCTGAGCTGTTAAGCTGATTCAGCGGGAATGTACCGTTATCGGTAATTCCATACACGTTGTAATATTCAGTAGGTATTATTTCGCCGCCAGATGAAGCATATGACGGAGTGTATGTTAGATACGCTGGTGCATAAAAGATGCCGGGACTTGTTGCTGAAGAGGGGAATAAGTTGTGGTCAATCTGTATATAACTTATCTGATATCCTGTTTCCTGTATCAGGTTCTGATAAAGATTTACAAGGGTCGATGTTGGATATTCATATGATAGGTTCCCCTTAAGGAAAGCATAGTAGACATTGGATGAAGTTATGCTGCTTACATACTGCCCATAAATTGATGGATTGTTAAGAACAGTACTGGTGAAATCACCTGGATTGGCGGAAACATTCACTATCGTCCTGTATTCCTTAGTTCCAAGTTCAGATATAATTGAATTCTCAACATTTGGACTGAAGTGGTTTCCATTCTGCTGATAATTTGCCTGAAGATCTATTGCTATGAATAGCGCTATATCCTGGCTCTGATTTTGGGCAAGGAGTATTTCACCCGCCTGTGGTATGCCCTGCTGGAAATCGTCTGCTACAGTGGGATGCTGGCCTTGATAGAGTTCCTGGAATCCATAGTCCCACCAGCTAACATAAGCAGGTTTTTCAGATATTGGAAGGTTGCTATTCTGTGTTGCAAGCCACGAGAAAGAGAGAGCAAGCGGCTGGCTGGCGTTGTCTATTGGAACCCCAAGCGCACCGGCAAACGATACTGTTGAAGTCTTGTTCACCTTGAGGAAAGCCGGTATGGCGTTCGTCAGTTCGGTGTTAATCTGTGACGCAGTGTTGGCCGGAACGGATGCCGATACCATGGAAAGGGCGGATGGCACCAGGAGGACAAGCGCTATTATTACAACAAATGCTGCCTGCACCCATTTTATGTTTCCCTTGATAGCCTTCCTTATTGAGCCATAGCCAACATTTTTCCTGTTCTTGAGGTCATCAATCTTAACCATTCTGGCAAAGTACATAAGAATTGCAGCCCCAAGAATTCCATAAGCCGGAGCTGCGGTTATATTGAAACGTGCTGCTGCAAAACTCATGTATATTGAAACCAGTGAGAAGACAAGGACGAAGAGTATCTCTTCCTTTCTTTCCTTTATGTATAGATATACAATATATATGAGTCCTGCTATCCCAAGGATAAATTGAGCCACACCGAACCCTGAGATATACTGACCAAGAGCTGGAGCCTGGGCTTCTGCTATTGTGTCATATACACGTGTTTTTATGAAGTACCCATCACCGCTCAGTAGCCTGTGAAGAAGCGAGGGGGCAAGGTAATTAAGGCCCAAAACTCCGCCGCCGGCAACAACAAGGAGGAGGGGGATAATAAGAACCCACGGCCTCCTGCCAATTATGTTTATAACACCAGAGAACAATATTATTAGAATTCCAATGAGGAGTTCTGCATTGTACCAGGCTGGGCCCTCACCTATTGCCTGATAATAATATGCCCCCATGGCAAAGCCAAGAATTATGAAGAGTGCTGTGTAGAAGGTAATGTATCCCGTGGGTTTTTTAAGGATAAGGTTAGCAATTAACTGGATTGCCACATAGATAAGTATGATTGCCTCAATGTAGGCATAACCCTGCCATGCAAGCATTAGCCCACCCAGAGATGCCCCTGCAAGCAGTGCATAAACTGTAGCCAGAGTATTCTGATAGTAAAACTCGCGCAATCTTGAAGGGAGCTTTCTTATATCATGAAGACCATCTATTATGCTGTTCTTTTTTGTATACTTCATTGCCATGGCAAAGAAATAAACAGTAAAGAACGCGAAAATGAGCTCAGGGGTGTGCATTCTGCCGCCTGAGAGAATCCCGGCGGAAAGGTTACTCGGCATCAGGGTGTAGAGGAAAGCTGCCAGGTATCCTGCCTTCTTCCCGAATATCTCCTTTGTTATGAGATACACCGGTATAATGAGAAGTGCGCCAAAGACGGCGTCAAATTCCTCGAATGCATAGAAAGCTGCCATCTTCGCGCCGAATATGGGTGCCAGCACTTCTGCTACGAATACCAGCATGACATGAAAGAATGGATTCCTTGGGTTAGTTGAGCCGAATGGATAGTTAAGGCTTGGATCGTGCACCAGCCAGTGACCCGTTGACAGGAAATGCAGGATTAGATAGAAGTTGTAATAGGGATCGCTGCCTCCAGAAGTTGGAAGCGTACTGATCCCGCCGCCGTTCACAAACGTTAATCCCCAGGCATAGTAATTGGCGAAGAACAGGTAGAATACAAAAAGTATCCCAACAATGATGAAGTCGGCATGCCTTGCCAGTCTTGCCTGTACTGTGGATTCCTGATCATACTGAATATCCATTGGCGTCGTACCTGAAGTGCACTAATGGAAACAATATATAAAAAACTAATCTGGAGTAATCTCTGGCATTTTGCGAGGCATTTTTTATTGCCATCAATGCATTTTTAGCATGCGGATGATCATGTGATTGTATAATGAGAAGAAAGAACGGGCTGAAACGGAACAGGGCTTCCACGGAAGAGAAGATTTCAGCCATCCTTGAAAAGAGGATGGAACAGGGCATTCAGCAGTCTGAACTGGAGAGACTGATAACTATCTCCAGAAGCTACTGTTCTGAACTCCTATCAGGTATGGAGAAAAGGCGAATCATCGTGAGAACGAAGAGTGGAACCTCAATGAGAGTATTTCTCACCCGCTACTTCCCGGGCTTGGTCAATGGAATTATGAGGGTGGGAATGCTCAGATCAAGTGAATACCTGCCGCTCGTATCCACAATAATGGCGTTTGCTGAAAAGTTCAGCGTAAGATTGGAGATTGTTCCATTGGATTCTGTCCCAGAAATACTTAGAAGGTTGCATGTGGGATCCCTAGACCTTGCCATGGCGCCTTCCATTCCAACCATATCATATGGGCTTCTGTCTGGAAATATAAAAGTCCTAGGAGGGATAGCAAGCGGCGGGTCTGCAATTCTGTCGAGGGAAGGGGGCTGCAAGAACTGTGTTCTTACCTCTGCAAGCTCCACAATGATAACAATGGTGGCCAGGACTGAACTTCCTGTTGAGGAAATGACTGTTTTCACTAACCCCACCCATGGAATACAGCAGTTCCTGGCTGGAAATTGCTGCAGTATTGCAATTTGGGAGCCCTATTTGACAAAGCTAATGGATCGGCCCGGAATCAGGGTAGAATCCACATATTCTAAACTGCTGGATGGTTTTCCATGCTGTGTAATCAGCACAAATGTCCCATTCCTGGCAAAAAACATGCAGATGTTAGACGACATGATGAAGACTTATTGGCTGGACCCGGTTCAGTTCCTAGATAAGGAATCGGGAATTGAAGCAACAAAAATAGTGGGAAAGATGACGCGAACGGGGCGTAATACTTTGCTGCGTTCACTCCAAGACTACGACTTCTCCCGAAAGGACTTTGGGTTGGGTGATATGGCAGCTCTGGGAATTGCAATGACTCGGGAACAGCAGAGGGAGTTATTTCACCAGTGAATGGAAAGAAAAAATCACTTAAGGGCATCTATGTCAATTTCAAATAATGCCACAGGGTTTGCAAGATCGAATTTCTGTAATGTTTCGGGATGGATTTCACCTATAATGCCGAAGTCCTTTCCGTTGATCACGATCTTCCCTGACCTTCCTGGTATGAATTCTGCACCTGCCTCTGGTATAAATATGGGTTCAACCTTTCCAAACCTTTGCAAAAGCGCATTTAAGTATTGCTTGATGCTGGAAAAACCCGCCCGTGAATCCGTGATGGCGTAGCATAAATGGGTTTTCTGGCTGAAATCGATCACAACATCGCCTATCTCGAAAATTCGCTGCGGAAGATTGCGTCTCTTGTTGATTCTAAGCAGATCGAGAATATTAAGCCTCAGCCTATCCCTTATGACATTGAAATCCTGGCTCTTTGGATTCATAATTTCTGCACCAGATCCTCTTCCAAGGCCAGCCGAGAATTTTGATGCAGTAACCACAAATGTCATGGCCTCCTGGAACCCAAGGCCAACAGATACCTCCCTTATCCTGTCCTTTATACGTGTGTCATCCCGAAGAGAACCCACAAGATCAAGATTGGGACGAAATTCAGGAACTGAACCATAACCTAGAGCCTTTCCTATGTCCTCAATTATATCGACCTCACCCATTACGTCCAGCCTAGATCCAGGCACGTTCACAGGGATAGATATTGCATCAAACTCTGGCGGCAAAGAGTAACCCATCCTCCTCAGGGAAATGCCAATATCATCTAGCTTCAGGCTGCCTTGCCCCAAAATCTTCTTCGTCTCTGATATTCTTACTTTGATTACCCGGTTGTCGTTTGCCAGTATTTCCGAGTATGGAATACCGCCAGTCTGACGGGTTTCCTCCACAATGTATCCAGCTGATCGGAAGAAGTGACGAAGGAGCAGGGATGCGCCATACGCACTTTTCATATCGGTACCGGTTATGTCTATGAAGAAATTGCAAGTTGACTCGGATACCCGTGAAGCAATACCGTTTACTATTGGCGGCATGGAGAGAACCTGATTGAGGGAATCTTCAATTATGGGCACATTGTCTGAGGTGAGCAGATTGGAATACTGTCGCCCCTTCTCATGAAGGCTGAGTATTTCTTCAGCAGTCATCTCTCTGTTCCCATCATAAGGAATGAATGAAACCTTGTCCCTTGGCTTTGATATGTACCTGAAAGGTGGCTTCAGCCTTTCCAGATCATGGATTCCTATGGATACCTTGTAACGGTCCTTCCCGATGGTCTGGTGGATTCTTTCCTGAAAATCAATCATGTCCCGTTGCCTGGCACCGATCTTTCCACCCCTGCAAACGAATGAAGTCACAAACGGCCGCAACCTGAGGGCCTCTTCAGTTATATAGAAACTGACATCTCCTACCACACTTTCCTGTTTGGGAATTTCAGATTCAAGGAAAAATGTCCTTATGGCCGAATCCAGCGTTGTAAAAGAGAAAAGATCGGGCCTATCCGGATTGAATTCGATCTTGATATCTGTGCCATCAGATTCAACAGTGTATCCTATTATTTCTGAGAATCCTGAAACTTTCTTTAAAAAATCGGTGCCAAAGATCTCCTCTGTTTGGACCCTATCTCCCCTTACTACAACCATTACTATCCAGAATGCGGCGGTTAATTATTTAACATTCTCTTCCTTTGATATCTCCTTGATCTCCTTGTTGACGCGGCTAAGGGTGTAGTCCCTTAATATTACCCTAATGAGATCATCCAGAGATATTGCTGAACCCTGGTTAAGGTCTGTTTCAAGATCCTGAATCATCTTCTTTGGAAGTACAAGATCAATCTTGGAAGTCGGACCCTTCCTGTAGTTCCTCTCTATGAATTCGTCGATCGCTCTTCTGACTATGTCGGATACTGTCTCGTACTGAAAATTCTCTACGAGCTCCTCAAGCTGGTTCATCGTCTCCTTCGAAACGCGTACGGTTATCCTATATGGTACTGACAATATCCTGGCCCCCTTGTATGAATGCCCGGAATTAGATTCCAGATCATACAATCGTCTGACAATTTAAATACTGAATATAAACTTATCCTTTCAGCAATACTGCACGGCGGCGAAAATATGCCTCGTGTAAATTCTTCAGCCCAAATGCAGCAACATCTTCAGTTGCCAGGCACCTTATGCCAATGATATGCCTGTTCCTGATGAACGCTGTTTTCTCTTATATAATATCCAGCAATACTTGTAACCATGGCAATAAAGATTGGGAAGGAATGCTATATTGCAAAGTCTGCAACCCTGATTGGCGATGTCACCATTGGAGACAGGGTAGCTATTATGGAAGGGGCAGTTCTTCGTGGAGACCTAAACAGAATATTTGTCGGAAACGATTCAAATATACAGGATAATGTGACTGTGCACACTGAGATTGACCATGCAGCATTGATAGGAAACTTTGTTTCTGTTGGCCATAACGCTGTGGTACATGGGTCAGTTGTCCATGACTATGTCATAGTTGGCATGGGCGCCTTGACACTGAACGGTGCCACCGTAAATAGTGGGTCTGTAATTGCAGCTGGATCTGTGGTTCAGCAAAACTTCACTGTGCCAGAGCTGTCTCTGGTTGCCGGGGTTCCAGGGGTAGTAAAAAGAACTGGTGATCAGAAGCTGAAGGAGTATGCCATGAGGAATGCGGAATCTTACTCCCGCCTGAGGCAGGCTTATCTTTCCGGCAGTTATGATATCCTCAGGGGTTCAGATCTATAACGAACTGATTTTCATCATATTGCAACAGCCACCTACATTAATGCCAACAGAGATGCCTGTTGCAGTCCGTGCAAAAAACCGCTATTACTTCCATGACCCTCTGCAGTGTTGAGGTGTCTAATGAATAGAGCACTGTATAGAGGAGCAAAGAAGCTCCAGAAAGTATTCAGCCTTAAGGCCAATAAGGCTGAGACTGGAATCGGTACCCTCATTGTTTTTATAGCGATGGTACTGGTTGCAGCCGTGGCAGCCACCGTGTTGATCCATACAGCTGGATCACTGCAGCAGAAAGCCCAGAGCACTGGGTCCCAGACAACTGCCCAGGTATCCAGCGGTCTCGTAGTGGATCAGATAGTTGGCTTTGATAGCAACACAACAAACCCTGAGTCAGGAGGCCTGAACTACACTGTCATATACCTGTCAGTGAACACGGGTGGATCTCCGATTGACCTTGGAAACACAACCATAAGCCTGTATTACGAGGGACATGCCGCAACTCTGGTATACGACCAGAACTTTACCACAGCAACCCAGAACGGCAATTCTAACCTTGTATCTCTTGTAGAATCATCGTCTACATGGGGCGGGGCACTGAGTGGAACCAACTTCGGAATAGCAGTTATACACAACCCTTCTAACTCGCTGACAAAGCAGCACCCAGTCCTTACCTACGGTTCTGAAGTTGCCATAGTGATACACACTTCAGCTGTGTTTGGAGGGAATGGTATAGCCCAGGGAGAGCAGGTCACTGGACAGGTTACTCCGCAGGTTGGTTCACCTGGAGTCATAGAGTTCACAACGCCAGTTGCCTTCACTAGTGCGGTGGTACAGCTACAGTAATGCTGTACTCCATAATTTTCAGTGATTACAATGGGTCTCTTAAATAACGTAAAGGGCTTGGGAAAGAAGAAGAAAGAGACCACAGTCAACGTAGCAAATCAACCGCAGACAGTTCAAAACACAAGCGCACCACAGCAAGGACAGCAATCATTCGACGCAAAGTTCATCGATGGGGTGAATCTCAGAATTAGCAACCTGGAGAACGAACTCAGCAAGGTCAACGTCTCCATGGATGGTATGAAGAGAAACATTTCCGAAATGAACACGGAGCTGGAAACACTGAAGGAGAATGTAAAAATGGTAGTTTCGCTATACGAAATGGTATCCAAGAAATTCAATCCCTTCATGGATACAACTCCAGAGGAAATCAAGGAGATCACGGACACTCTCAGAGAGAGAATCAAAGATCTTGAGAGCCTTGTGACGAGCGCTATCGGTGATCTGAGAGAACTTTACGGTGTGCCCGATTTGGACAGCGTCATTTCGGAAATAGACAGAAAGGAGGATGACAATGATCAATGATGCATTGAAGAGTTTCCTGCAGAGCAAGATTGACTCTGCGGACAAAGCCATACCAAAATTTGTCCTTGAGGAGCTTAGACAAAAAGTTCTGAACTCTCCAACGAAGTTCTCAAAATCCGACATAGAAGCCCTCTTTAACAATTTGGAACAGCGATACAGTGAAAGCAAGGAGAACTCGCTTCTTGGAAAGGTTGACAGCCTGTTCAAGGAGATCTCCAACGTAGAGAAACTTCTCTCCGGTGACAACAACAAGAAAAAGGTGGAAACGCCGTCACAGGAACAGGATGTTAGTGCTGTCTCATCCAGGTATCCATGGAAGACCCATCGCAAGGCCAAGCTGGAAACAATTGGCGACGATGTGATCTCCCTAATGGTTGCCCTGAGATGGCTGGAATTCCTGCTTGACAACTATGGCCCTGAGAATACTATGGACGTGCTGGATTATTATGAAAGCATCGGGTGGATATCAGCTTCCGTGAAGGAGCAGATGATCAAATTCACCAAGATGACCGGAATACTGTCTCCAGTACAGGAATACAAGGTGAAGCCCACAATACAGGACCATATCGTTACCATGCTCTTCATAGAGAAACTAAATGGAGGAGAGATAACAAGAGATTTGATCGAGGCCCTGGAAAGGGACTTCAGGATGTTGAAGAAGGGAGTGGACGAACTATATGGGATTTAGTTACGTTGTAGCTGTGGCAGTTCTGCTAAGCTCTTCCCTCATTTTTTTTGGAGTGATTTATTCTGATTACGTTCATGCCGATACCGAGCTAAATAGTGCTCAGCAAGGTTTCAATACGCTGACTTACAACCTGGAAAATTCCAGGATAAACATAACCGGGTACCAGGTTAAGGGCTTGGGCCCTGAATTCAATGTAACCCTTAACATTACCAATACTGGAAGTGTAACCCTCGACCTCAGAAGTGCAAATGTGCTGGTCAATGGGACGCTTGTCCAGTTCAACTATTCCGATCAATACCTGTTCCCTCTCGGGGACGGGAATGTTACTTTCCAGACTACGTCTGGACCCCACAGTGTTGAATTAGTATTCAGCACTGGATACGAGAAATTTCAGGAGGTAAATGTATAATGGCATCAATGGCTACATCTGAGATGATATTCTTCATAGCCACACTAGTTCTGAGTGTTGCTGTAGTAGGTGTTCTTGGAGGCCAGACAACGCATCTTGCATTAAGCATGCAAAATTCTGCACAGGATACTTCAGGCATGATTCAGACAGACTTTTCCATAATCAACGATCCAAGCCAGATACCTTACAGTAATGGATATGTCTTCTACATCAAAAATACGGGCAGCGATGGCTTTGACTTTACCAATACAACCGTTTCTGTTCTGATAAATGGAACTATTGTACCGCAATCTGATTTGAAGTTTACTTCGCCGTCCGGCAGTGGCGAGCTGATGCCAGGCCAGGTGGGAGAAATAGTCGTTAATGTTACATTGCCCCAGGGCTATAACCAGATCGAGGTTAGCCTGATCAACGGTGTATCAAAGAATATGGAATTCCAGGTTTAGGATGAGATATGTACCTTAATTTTCAGCTTCCAGGTGATGAACTGGACAGGAGAATGGGTGGAGGCCTTTACGTGGGCCAGATAATAACAATAGAGGGTGGCAGCGGGGAAGGAAAGACCCTATTGTGTCTTAGGCTGGCCTATGGAATGATGAAGCACAATGCCTCCATCGCATATGTCTCCTCCCAGTTTCCCATAAGGGAATTCCTGTCTGAGGCTGAGTCGCTTGGATATCCAATGTTCAACGAGGTTCTTTCTGATCAAATATCTTTCATAACATCTGTATTCCTAATGAGGAAATCGCGCAGGGCAAAGCTCGAGGAACTGCTGACCCTGGATGATGTAAAGGCTAAGCAGGTCCTAATCATAGATTCACTGCAGGAGGGCATGTTCAAGGACTTCAACATTATTGAGTATTTCACCCATCTCAGGAAATTCTCAGAGGGGCGAATAGTGATTGTCACGATAAACCCATCTGACATAGACCCTGCTAGCCTGGTAAAAATTCACGAACTCTCCACGACCGTGATCAGCATGCATTCCAGGGATCTTGCTGGTGAGAGGAAACACAGCATAGACCTCATGAAGTTCCCTATGGCACTGAAGTCTTTTCAGCAGGCAATACCTTTCAGGATTGAGCCGGGAAGGGGGTTAATAGTCGAAATATCAAGCGTTTCATAGGTGAGAAAAATGGTAGAGTATGTGATATCTGACAATCTCCAGACTGCAGTTGAAAGGAATCCGCACCTGGCAGAATATCTGAGCACATACAGATTCGAGACCCAGAGGACGCCAAATTTCGTTCCTGTTCCTGATAATTCGCTTAAGGATATGGCATCTCTGGACATAATATACCCAGTGGGTGATCCCATATTCATCCATGTCTATCAGGATAATGGAGCAAGGATATACAGACCAATTGAACCCAACCTGACCGAGGAGGAGCAGACCTTCATGGATCAGGTCCTCAGGATCATCCTGAACTTTGCTGCAAACTATCCGCCACCCGAGTCTGAGGAGGTCCTCGACAAAAATCTTGAGGAAATTTACAACAAGATAACATCCATAGGAAATTCCAACAGGGTCAAGGGGATGTCTGTAACAGTTGTTCCTTCACTCAAGGAGAAACTCCTTTACAACATAAAAAAGGATGTTGTTGGCCTTGGCCCCCTTGAACCTCTCATAAGAGACAGCCACATTGAGGATATAAGCGGAATAGGGGCAAACGATGTTTTCATAGTCCACAAGATATTCGGTTCAATAAAGGCAAGAATTTCTTTTGGAGACAATGACAGGCTGGCTATTTATAGCAAGAGGCTAAGTGAAAGGGTAGGGCGGCCTGTTTCTGACAAGACGCCAATTGTGGATGCTACCCTGCCAGACGGTTCAAGGCTCTCCATAGTATACAGCACTGATGTGTCTGCAAGGGGGCCAAGCTTCACAATAAGGAAATTCGCTGACATTCCAATCAGTATAGTCCAGCTTGTGAAATACAACACCATGTCTTCGGAGGAGGCCGCATACCTATGGCTTGCCCTTGAGTACGGCCAGAGTGTCTTTGTATGCGGGGAAACTGCAAGTGGAAAGACAACCGTGGTCAATGCCATGATACCTTTCATAAGGCCCGATTCCAAGATTTTCAGCGCAGAGGACACTCCTGAAATAAGGGCTCCCCAGGATGCATGGCAACAGCTGGTCACGCGTGAGCGCGGCGCTGAGGAGAGCAGGGTGACACTTTTTGATCTCCTTAAAACGGCGCTCAGGTCCCGTCCTAATTACATCATCGTTGGGGAAATAAGGGGAGCTGAGGGGTCCATGGCATTCCAAGCAATGCAGACAGGGCATCCTGTGATAGCCACCTTCCATGCTGCTTCCGTTAGGAAGATGATCCAGAGGTTCACCGGCACACCCATCAACATTCCTGTGACATTCATGGATAACCTGAATATCGCACTTATCCAGCAGGCAGTTTACGTGAACGGAAAATTCCTTAGGAGAACCACCAGCATCAACGAGATTGAGGGCTATTATGAGGAACTGGGCGGCGTTTCCACCAAGCAGGTATTCCAGTGGGATGCGGCAACTGACCAGCATGTGTTCCGAGGCCTCAATAACAGTTACATACTTGAGAAAAGGATTGCAGCCACAGCCGGAATGGCTGATCCTAAAGCAATTTATGATGAGCTGTTCAAGCGTGCCAGGATGATAGATTACATGTTGAGGAACAACATAACATCATACTACAAAGTGTTCGAACTCATCAAGTCGTTCTACATCAAGGGCCCGGCTTCAATACCGGTATACGGGTGATCTAAATGGTTGAATTCAAAGCTTCAAAGCTACTGGCTGGTGTTGAGTTCAAGAAAACAGATACTGCCGTCATTGTGGCGGGAACTCTGGCAACAGCCATAGGTATCTTCATGTACAATTTATTCAACAGCATATACTACATGATAATTGCAGGAATTGGTGCGAGCCTCATGTTCTACACAATAATGAGACCCATTCTGGAGAGAGATTCCGCCAAATCCGACATAAATTCAAACATACCATACTTCATGACTGCCTTTGCCACACTTTCGGTCAGCGCTGCCAACAGGATAGACCTGCTTGACATACTTTCGAAAAAGGAAAAGCTGGGGAGGATAAGGCTGGAGATCGCAAGACTTGTGAACCTCGTCAAAAACTGGAAGCGCGGCCTTTCCGAGGCCGCCATGCTTATCTCCACTAAGGTTCCAAGTGAAGTTTTTGAGGATTTCCTTGCCAGATTTGGCCATGCCATAAACAGCGGGCAGGACTTCGAGGATTTTGTGAAGAACGAATCTGAAACTGTCATGAACAACTTTGAAACCGCCTACATTTCCTCTCTATACACATTTGATCTTTACAAGGACATGTATGTGTCTTTGCTTCTTGCCTTCGCATTTATGATCACATTCATAATGATAATGCCTGTTCTCATAAGCATTAATGTTCTTTCGGTGTTGTCCCTCAGCCTAATCACCATAATTCTGGGGGAATCCATGCTTGTTTATGGCATAAAGATAGTCCTTCCAAACGATCCCATATGGCATGACACCGGGATAAAGACTGAGCTCCAGCTCAAGATCAGAAGGGTCTTCATTTACGCATCCATTGCTGCCGCTGTGATCTTCGCGACCCTATATGTTACAAGGTTCATATTCGAACTTCCATTCTATCTGGCCCTCGCCATGATAGTTACGCCTTTCTTCTTTCCCGGATATATAGGGTCCAAGGCTGAAAAAAAGGTGATGAAGAAGGATGAGATGTTTGGCAGCTTCATAAGGTCGCTAGCAGGTTCTGCGTCAGCACGTGGAAACATGGTAATTGAAGCGCTTAAATCAATCGTTCTGCACGATTTTGGCACTCTCACAAAAGATATCAGGAATCTCTACAACAGGCTTGCTTACAGGATAAACAGCATACAGGCATGGAGGTACTTCAGCGCAGATACTGGGTCCCATCTCATAGAAGTATTTTCCGAGAGCTTTGTGGAATCCATAGACTTAGGAGCAGATGCCGCAAAGGCGGGAACTGTCGTGGCAGACAATTTTGACAGGGTGATAAGATTGAGAAAGCGGAGACATGCCTCTGTCAACAGCTATGTCGGCGTCATCTATGGCATAACTGGAGGACTTGCCTTTTCGCTGGCCATATCATTCGGTGTGCTTGAAATCATAAACAAGGTCTTTGCAACCTTCAATGTATCCACACTGGATTCCTATGGCATATTTGTCTCGCAACCTGCATCATCAATTCTCCTGATTGAGGTGTTCCTTGTTGCCATACTCCTGATACATTCGTTCATTGCAGGAACAGCGCTTAAATTTGCTGATGGAGGAAAGGTAGTGCATGGGCTTCATCATTTCGTCATAATGACGTGGATTGTTTCGCTCGTGATGTACGGAACTCTGTACCTGACCTCCATAATGCTAGGCGGAGCACTTTGACCTGTGATTGTACGACAATCATAATATAGAAAAATTGATGTACTGTGACAATGGCGGATGGCGTCATACCAAAAAAGGCAGCTAAGATGCTTGACGAAACTCTTGAGACTGTTGCCGGCTCAGGAAACGCCACTCCCCTGGCGATCAAGCATGCGCTGGAAGAGGTGACAAGAACCCAGGGTATTGACCGTTCTGAAGTTTCGCAGGTTTTCGTCGCAAGACTCGCTGGAATGCTTTCCCAGATACCAAAGGAACAGT
Source organism: Thermoplasmata archaeon (assembly GCA_021797355.1). Classification (GTDB taxonomy): domain Archaea; phylum Thermoplasmatota; class Thermoplasmata; order Thermoplasmatales; family Thermoplasmataceae; genus UBA509. The sequence continues at coordinate 81,395 of JAJZZX010000004.1, forward strand.
ACGCTGATGCAGTGTCCCTGATCTTCTTTCTTGTTGAATTGACTGATGGGGCTGGTATGGAAAGCCTCACGACGGATCTAATGGCGGGATGGGTGCCTGAACTTTCATCGGAATCCTTGCGTGCCCTTGTCAAGATTATGCCTGCATCCAAAATCAGTGACAAAATCCTTGGCATTATTGAGATGCGGTCCATTGAATCTGGATTTCAGGATTCACTTATGATGAGATACGCTGATACCGGATTAGTCAGGAGAGATTTCATTGCCAGGTTCCCCTGGGGAAGCCTGGACCCGTCAGTGATAACAGACATTATTGACCGATACCATCATACCCTGAAGCCTGAGGTTTTCTTCGAACTTTTTGATGAGATCTTCCGGACCAACAAAATGGCCTATGGGGCAGTTATTACTTTTCTTGAGGCTAAGGCAAGTTCAGGAATCCCCGACCTTGAGAACTGGGTCTCACTCCTTGGAATTCAGGAGCCACTACCCCCTGATGACGCCTCGAGATACTCACGTGTTCTAGAGGCAGCGAAGCTGCCTGGCAAGGCCCTTGATCTGCTGAACAGTGCTCTGAAAGCTTTCCCATCTCACAGGGGTCTTCTCCGCAGGAAGGCCGAGATCCTTTATTCAAGCGGTTCTGCGATTGAAGCATATGAAATCCTCAAAGAACTGATCAAGGGCGGCGACAATGATGGGGAACTTGTTTCAATGGCCATGAATATTGCATATTCACAGTCTTTTCTTGACGAGTTTCTTGACCTTTGCAGGGAATTTCCAGAAATTGCACGAAAGAAACCGTTTTCACAGATGAAGATAGATGCTGAACTACAGAAGTCCATGTTCGGTGAGGCTATCCGTGATATAGCCGAAAACCTGGCATCAAATCCAAGCGATGTTGATCTCCTTAAGATGAAGTTCAGGGCGCACCTTAAGCTCAACAACAGCAACGAAGCGTTCAACACTGCAATTGAAATCCTGAAATACAAACCAGGGGAAAGTGAAGTTCTTCAGTATGTCGTAAATTCCCTTTTCGACAGGGGCGAATTCTCACAGGTAATTTCCATACTGGAAAAGGATCAGGCAATGAAGAATGCAAATCTTCATCTTCTCTTTTCTTCCCTAATTCAATCCGGCAGCTTCGTTGATGCCATCAACCTCATAAATGCATCCCCTGATCTTGCAATGAATCCAGCAGTGCTGGACGCAATATTCTTCTCTGTCAGGGATGAGGATACCCTTAAACGACTGGAAAGCTTTTCTATTCTTAACAGGGATAAGTCAGTTGCACTGAAATTCATCATAGGAAGGCTGAGGGGGCTTCCTATCAACTATGACCTCATTGATGCTGATTTCCTTGACAGGTACCCAGCCCAGTCCCTGCTGTACATACGGATATGGCGTAATCTTTATGGAAACCTGCCAGTCCCTGATTTTGCTGCTGCCCTTCTGTCTAAGCCAGGAAACAGGAGTGTAAAAAATACTGTTGATCTTCTTTACCTGGCGAGATCTGGGAAGACGGGGGAAGACATCCTTGATTCTGCAAAATACCTCTTTCCTATCTCGGAGTCCTTCATCCTTGACGGAAAACTTGACAGGGCCGAGGCCGAGCTGCTCAGGACACCGAAGAGTGAGAAGGACCCCTTCTATCTTTACCTTATCGCCCTAATTGACTTCACCAGGGGTGATTTTGCCTCCGCCAGAAAGAATAATGATGCTGCATTGGAAAGAATGTTCAACTGTGATTTCCTTGTCCTTGGAATACAGATTTCCATGGCTTATGATGAGCCGAAGAAGGTAAGGGAATACAGTGAGAAACTTGTTGCAATGGGCCCAATGGAATCCCTGAACCTGGAAAGACTCCATGGTTTTGTGTCCAGGAACGGGCTCTGGAAGCTCTCCTCGGAATTTGTCTCAATAATAGAGGCTGATTCTGCTGCCAATCCATGGGTGCTGCGGCTCAAGAGGGATTCGCTGATAGCCAGTCACGATTATGCCAAAGCTTCTGAGCAATCCCAGATGCTTTTCAGGACCAGGCAGTTCAGAAAGGTGGACATCGATACACATATTCTCATACTGAAAAAATCCGGCAAGGATGCTGAAATAACTGGGTTCCTCCAGGATCTGGAAACGGACAGCAAGACGCCGGAAATAGAGATCATGCTTGGCAACCATCTTCATGATGCGGGAAAGCATCGTGATGCTGTGCTCCATTTCTCTGAAGCAGTTAGGTTAGGGGCAGATCCCTATACCCTCAGGAATTATATTGATTCCATGATTGAGGACGGCCAGATTCAGCAGGCACAGGAGATGGTAACCAGGACAGGCGACAAATTGCTCCAGATGAAGATCTACCAGAAAGAAAAAGCAATCCCGGCTGCACTGGATATGCTTCGAAAGCTGGATTTCAAGAAGCCTGAAGATGAGTTAGTTCTCAGGTACGCTGCCGACTACCTCTGGTACAACCGCGATGTCCGGGACTTACTTGTGAAGATCTATGCCGATGAGGGTTTTGTATGGCTGGGCAGGATAATCGCCACAAAGACCCTGGAGGATGGGGACAAGAAGCTTGCCCTTGAAATTGCAAGAAACATGAACAGGAATGAGCCTGGAAACCTGGAAATAGTGAGGCTTTATTCAGATCTTCTCGTCAGGTCAGGGGAGAGAACTGAAGCCATAGAGCTACTCATAAGGAGCATGCGCTTCTGCAAAGATTTTGAAGCCTGCCTTGACATGATCAACCTTCTCATGCGCCTGTACTACGAGGACCGGGATTACGATGCTATCAAGAAGTTCTATGAGACAAATCCGAAGTACATTGACAGCAACAGCCTGCAGTACGTTATCAGGAGCTATATTGAAACTGACGATTTTGAGATGGCTGAGAAGATAATGAGCCGGTATGAGGGATCCCTCCTGAAAAAGGATGTGCATTCCGAGCTGATGGAAGACCTAAACGCCAGGAAAGAGTTCGCCCAGACGCTGCTATATGTGAGCAGGCTGCTGAAGGTAGAATACAAGGCCAGGAAGAAATTTGACAAAAAGGAGGCTTTTTACAAGGCTGACATACCAATAGAGAAGATTGAGGATGTTTTCGCGTTTCTTGACAGCAGGGAATTCTACTTTGACGTCAATGAGGAGAAATATGAGGTACTTTCCAGGGATGTAATACAGAAGGCTGTGAAGAACTATCCGTTGAGCAGCATAAAGGACCTCACCATTGCAGTGATATTCAATAACCTGGATCGGCGCGACCCCATCATTGCAAGGAATTTATACATCTACATCCAGGACCAAATGGAAATAGCCAGGCACCCTCAGACTAAGAACGACGTGCTCCTTCGGCTTCTGAAAAGAGCAATAAAGAATAACGTGAAGCAGGAGCCTCTCAATGTTGCCTTCCATCTGCAGATTGGGATATCAGAAGCACTTGAGGTGATAACCCTTATGGAATATATATCAAGAATGAATGAGGAAAGTGGTATCTGATTGACATATTATGGATTTGGCAATTTAAGGAGAGAAACACAGGACATCCTAATAGCAGTACTTGTCCTGGGGATTGCATTTGCAATAGCTGGATTTTCAGATAACAGGTTCCATGAAACGCTGCTTGGAGCACTGTTGACTGTTGTTGTGAGCCTGTTTGCTGTAGCCATTGCATTTCTTGGCCATGAGCTCTCCCACAGAAAAGTTGCCAGGGATTATGGCGGATGGGCAGAGTTCAGGCTCTGGCCATTGGGAATACTTCTTGCCCTGATCACGTCATTCTTTGGGGTTATTCTGGCTGCTCCCGGCGCAGTGAACATTGCTGGAGTTTACGGGAATGAAAGAATAGGAAAAACTGCACTGGCGGGGCCAGGATTCAATCTGATAGCTGGTTTTGCTTTCCTGATTCTTTCCGCCGTTGGCATTTTTTTCAGTGCACTTGGTAGCATATTCCTGGAGATAAGCTACCTGAATTTCTACCTGGGCGCTTTCAACATGATTCCTTTCGGCCCGCTGGACGGAGCTAAGGTAATGAGGTGGGATTTCCGTATCTTCGTTCTGGTATTTGCTGTCCTTATTTTCATGACCGTATTTGTAGGGATAGTGTTTCTGGGCCTATGAGCTTGGCTTGAGAAAGAAAATGCTGTTCTTTCCAACCTCTATCCTGTAGGGAATTGAATATTCTGACACCCTGCCATCAATATCCAGGACAGCAGTCTTTGATCTCGAGAGGTGATTCCACAACGGTTCGGAGGGGCTTGCTATGATCCCAACGTAAAACGGGTCATCTGATGCAATGAAGAATTGCTTCGCGGAGTCGACAACCTTCTCATGATCCCTGCTGTAAATAACCCTGACATTTTCCATGGGGGTATATCTCTAACACAGGATTTACCTTTTTCCTGCATACCTACTGCATCTCGCCGGCAAAGACAGGCACCAGTCGGGTCTGGATCAATATTAATATTACAAGGCAATAGGGGGAAGGAAACTGATCAAGATGAGATACAAGGAAACATGCACCTCCTGCGGTGTTGGCTTGGTTGAAACGGGCTATTCAATCTTTGAGTGCCCGTCATGTGGAGAGGAGCTTATCGGAAGATGCAAGGAATGCAGAGAGCATTCCACAGCGTACGTGTGCGAGCACTGTGGCTTCTCGGGCCCGTGAGGTGCCAACATGGGTGACGTTGCAGTAGTTCTTAAGGTTCTTCCGGAAGATACGGATATTCCAGTGGAGAAGCTGAAAGACCAGATCACATCCAGAATAAAGGGACTGTGTGAAGTCAACAAGGTTGACATAGAGGAGATAGGTTTCGGGCTGAAGGCCATAAAGTTCCAGGTCATAGTCCCTGATGAAGAAGGGAAGATCGACAGAGTGGAACAGGCCATATCTGGAATCGCAGGTGTTGGCCAGGTAGATGCAGAGGATGTCACACTGGTCTGAAGATGCCTCTGTCTCTTCTTCACAGCTTCCTGTTTGATATTTTCCTTGCACTTATTATTTTGATTTTCGCCGGCCTGACATTCATTGCTTCACATCGGGAAAAAGATGACCTGGTTTTCAGCAGATACCAGGGCAAGGCACTCTTTATTGTTCCCTGCCGGGGAAGGGATTTCACTCTTGAGGAAAACCTCAGGGCAATAATCCAAAGCGTCGGGAACAGGTATGGTGTTGTCGCAGTGGTCGACTCCGAGGATGATGAGGCTGTCCCAGCCATAAAATCAGCCGGGATGAAGTATATTGTGGCCTCTCCTGTCTGCACAAGGTGCAGCGGCAAAGTTAGGGCAGTGTATTCTGCACTAGTGGCTTTCCCTGGTTACCCGGTTTATGCCATAGCCGATTCTGATATCCTTCCTGCAACATCATGGGCTGAGGACCTTCTTTCCCCGTTCACCATGGAGGATACGGGCATTTCCACAACTTTCCCCTACTTTTTCCCAAGAGGTGGATTCTGGTCTGTGGTAAAGCTTGTCTGGGGATTCGTCGGCCTAGGAATGATGGAATCAAGTGTCACGAGGTTTGGATGGGGCGGCTCGCTTGCTTTCCGTTCTTCTCTCCTTGACGGTTCCGGAAAAGACTTCTTTCTATCATATGTATCGGACGATGTTGCCCTGACAAAATTGTGCAAGTCCAAGGGATACAAGATAAGGTATGTCAGATCAGCAGCGCCTGTCATAAATTCTCCAGATGATTTCAGTACGTTCATGGAATGGGCAAACAGGCAGACTGCCCTTTCAATTTACTCCACGCCATCGGTGTTCAGGTTTGGCGTCATCTTCTACGGCTCAACGGTGCTGATTGAGGCAGCATCAGTTGTCCTTTCGATCCTTGTCTTTCCGGCATTTGTGCTGCTGCTTGCCCCAGTCCTGATCACAGCCCTGAGAAATGTGCAGCGTGCCGGCAGGATGCCCGTTGCGGTCTTTCTAATCAGCCTGTTCATACCATTCCTGTATCTATACAACCTCATCCGGGCCAGGAAGATGTCTGAGATCCGATGGCGCGGAAGGACATACAGCCTTGGGAACGAAGACAAGCCGGCATGAAGTGTGATCAAAGGATTATATACGCTTTTCAGATAAGCAGATCATGACAGCCCAGGGCAAAAGGCCACCTCTTTTCGGCACAAATGGCATACGCGGAATACCAAATGAGGATCTGACGGTTGAATTCTCCATGAAGATCGGGGCAGCCGCCGGCACCTACTTCAGCCAGGATACGGTGGCAATGGGCAGAGACACGAGAAGCACTGGACCGATGATCTTCAACGCCGTCTCCTCTGGAATCATGGCTGCTGGAAAGAATGTGCTTGACCTCGGCGTCCTTCCAACTCCGGCAGTGCAGTATTACTGCAAAACTCATGCGGTTCCCGGTGTTGTGATTACTGCATCACATAACCCGCCGCAGTTCAACGGCATAAAGTGCATTGCTTCAGATGGCACTGAGCTTTCAAGGAGCGAGGAGGAGAAGATCGAGGATATTTACTACGAAAGCAGCTTCCGTTATTCCGGATGGGGGAATGCTGGAAACCTCATAAGGGTGAATGATGCCATTGACATCTATCTTGATGGTGTAATGAAGCATGTTGACAAAGATGCCATCAGGGCTTACGGCTTCAGGGTTGCCGTTGATGCTGGGAACGGGGCGTCATATTTCTCTGCACCTGAGCTTCTTCGCAGGCTTGGATGCACTGTTGTTTCCCTGAACGCTTACCCGGATGGCCACTTCACCTCCAGGAATTCCGAGCCCAAGCCAGAAAACCTTATGGACCTGATTAATGTAGTCAGGAATGGAAAATTCAGCCTTGGAATCGCACATGACGGTGACGCTGACAGGGCAGTTTTCGTGGATGAGAAAGGCAACTTCATAGACGGCGACACCATCCTCTCACTCATAGTAAGCAGTGTGACAAAGCCTGGAGACAGGGTAGTTACTCCCATAAGCAGTTCAGATGCAATTGACGAAATATGCAGGAAGAACGGTGCAGAGCTGATCAGAACAAGGGTGGGCGCGCCCATCGTTTCAAGGACCATGATAGAGATGGGGGCCAGGATTGGCGGTGAGGAGAATGGCGGCATAATATATGGGCCGCATCAGTACTGCAGGGACGGGGCAATGACAGCCGGTCTCGTTCTTAATCTCATGGCATCCCGTGGAGAACGTATCAGTGAACTCATAAAGGATGTCCCTGAGTTCCACATTCACAAGCTTTCTGTTGAGAGGAAAGTCCCTTGGGAGCAGATTAGCGAATTTGTAAGGCAGTATGCCGGGAAAGCCAGAATTGAGACATCTGATGGGCTCAAGATATTCTTCGAGGATGGCTGGGTCCTCATGAGACCATCCGGAACTGAGCCGATCATAAGGATATATGGACAGTCAAGAACAGCCAAAAGGGCAGCAGAACTCGCCGAGGAATACAGATCGCTAGTTGAGGGCATTCAGGATGGGGCTAGCGCCCTGTAGCTGTCGTAGAATCGCTTCACCGCCGTGGCGTTGCCTGCTATCCCGAACCAGATGAGGAGCACGGACATTGGAGTGATAAGGAGACCAGATATTTCCAGCCTGAAAGGGAAAACAAGCTCCACAATAATGAATGCCATTATGAAGACAAGCCGATCGGCCCTTCCCAGAATACCGGAGTAATTCCTTTTCAGGTTCAGGGCCTGGGACTGGACTCCCATGTAACTGGTCAGCATCACTCCAGTCAGAGCTGCAATGCCGACAGAAAACTGGGCCAGTCCGCTGAAGATTATTCCCAGAAGGATGAATATGTCTGCATAGCGATCAAAGACATGATCTATGAGGTCACCTCTTGGTGATGCCGAATTTTTAAGCCTGGCAAGCTTACCATCAATTGCGTCGAATAGTGATGAAAGCACAACTGCCACGAATGCAGGAAGCAGGGCAATGAAGACATAGTGTGAAAGGTAGATCAGGAGCCCTGCAACAGCGGCTAGAATTAGCGAGAGCAGTGACACTGAATCTGGCTTCCAATTCATGAAAGGCCTGGTCATGGGTATTATGATTCGATCTGCCCGCGCCCGCTGAGAATCCAGGACCATGCTGTGGATAATGGCACTGATAACTTAATATTTCTCCAGAACTTTTGACTTGGCGCGGATGATGAATTATGGCTGGCCATTCCCCATTAGCGCCTTGATTGTTGAATCAATCTCCCTGGCTGCTGCTGCAGGATTGCCCTCAATAACTCTGATCCTGAATATCCTTCCCCTGGGAAGCTGTTCCAGAGATTCCGAGAAGAATTCATCGCAGCGCTGTGCCTCCAGGTTCTCCTCTATCTTTGCAGCCACATACCCCCTTGCTTCCAAGGAGGTCCTGATTCTGTCCTCTTCCCTGTAAAGGATGAAGACGTACTGGCACCCAAGGAGATGTGAGTAGTGCCCCTCGATAATGGCAGATTCGCCAAGTCCGCCGGCATGTTGAGCCAGGCACTCTACATCTGCCTCCTCTCCCTCAAAGCACTGCCCTGCGCCAGGGATATCATGCACTCCCAAGACTGTATAGCCCATATTCCTGAGCTCTCGGGACACTGTTGACTTGCCTACACCCGGCGTTCCAGAAATGCAGATCATTCCTGCCGTCCGTCCGCCGACATGCGGAATGGCCGTGAAAGATGCCTTCTGGCAATGACTGGCACATCATATGGCCCTGTTCTGATGTCCCTGGGAATCTGCATGTACGCTGGCATTTCTGTTTTCGATCCGCAGTAGTGGCACCTGAAGTCCCTCCTGCCATGTGATTTCATTTTCCTTCCACAGTCCTTGCAAACCGGAGGCGATCTGGCGTATATTGACGATAAGGAATTGATCTCAATCTTCTCAAGGTTCATGGCGCCCTCCTGGTAAGTTCCATAGGCAGTTACTTCGTCGCCGGGCCTGAGCGAGCCTACCACCTTCCTGAACTGCTTTGTGGGCTCAAATGCTGCAAGCTTGATCTCCTGCCCGTTCCATGTTGCCACCACAAAATAGTGGGACCCCATCTTTACGGTTGGCATTGATGCTATGCGGCACCTGATCATGTACGATCTCATCTCAGAAAGTGCAGCTGCACCATATATTATGTGGTCATCCGTAGCCTGGTTGCTCTGGTACATCAGCAGCCGGTCCTGCTTCAATCCCCAAGATTCTACCATGTCAAAGCCTTCTGTCAGGAGTGCCTCAGGGTCTCTCCCCCTGATGCCGAATATAACCGGTGTCCTGTCCCTTGGAAAAATGGCAGGATAATTGTTTTCCCGATCTACGTTGTTAAATGTTCCCGATATCTGATCCGCCTGCTGTGCAAGGGAAAATTTCCTTGACTGCTGGATGGATTCTCCATGAGGATATCTGTATGCAATCAGTTCATATGTCCTCTTTTCTGCAGGCCATGATAGGGCTGCCGCAGCTCCTATTATGCCTCTCCCAGATTTGATCTTCCTGTACTGGCATCCTGACCTGGAAAGGAAATCTTCAGCCTCCCTTATTTCAAGTACATCACGAACGGCACGCCAGTAGAATTCCTCATCCAGTTTTCCCGAAGAGACCACTATTCCGGGATTGGTATTATCATCGTCAAGAACTGCAAGATCATGAACAGCATCATCAGCAAGGTCAAGAAGTTCCCCTGGTTCCATTGCCTCGTCCCCTTGCTCAAATGCCATTACGTCGTGATTTCCAAACCTGCCGATCCTCCTGCTCCTGCCTCTTCCCCTTCCCAGCCTTGCTGACAGAGCCCCGTTGCCCCTGGTCTTGTACGGTATTGACGGGTTTAGCCTAACCAGAGATGGGATTCCTATTAGATCCAGCCCGCTTCTTTCAATTATCTCCGTAAGCAGGAAAGTCGTGCACATTGATGAGCGGGAATCAGTATCGTCTATGGCTACGTACATTCAGACACCGAATCTTCTCTTTCGCTTCTGGTATGACAGGATAGCCTTCAGGAAATCGGATTTTTTCAGCTCCGGCCAGTTGACGTCTGAAAAGTAAAGTTCGGAATAGGCTGACTGCCAGAGCAGGAAGTTCGAGATTCTTTCCTCCCCGCTGGTCCTTAATATTAGATCCGGATCAGGAAGCGATTTATCATAAAGATACTCCCTGAACTTCTCCTCGGTTACGTCTTCTATGGAGAATTTTCCCTCTTGTATCTCCTTGTACATGCGCTTCATTGCTGAGATGATCTCCTCCCTGCCCCCATATCCTATTGCAAGATTGAACTTGAAATTGTTGAAGCCCTGCGTTGTGCTTTCCACAACTTCAATGGTTTTCTTCAGGAAATCCGGTAGCCTTGAAATTTCTCCGATGACCTTTACGCGTATCCTGTTTTTGTATATTCTTGGGTCCTCAAGCAAATCCAGGAACGCATCGTTTATGAGATGGAAGAGAAAGTCAACCTCCTTCTTGTCCCTCTGGAAATTTTCCGTGGAGAAGCCATAAACGGTGACCACCTTAACGCCAGCCTCCATGCACCATTCAAGGACCTCCTCCAGTTTCTGCTTGCCCCGAACGTGTCCCTCGTTATCTGACATTCCCAGGCTCCTTGCGTAACGCCTGTTGCCGTCTGTGATAATACCTATATGGTTTGGAACAGCACCCTGCCGCACCTCATCTAGAAGCATTCGTTCGTAAACTTCGGACGTAAGGTTGCCAAGTCTGTTCGCTATTCCCATGTCCTGCCTCCATAGTGAAAATGACTACATAATTTTTGGTAAAGCAAGAAGGCACTAATCAATCTTTATCTCAATTCACTGAAGTTCAAGCCACAATGAATACATGCTTTCCCTAGGGGAGTATCCATGGACCACCCTCTTCGAGACCAGCTTGAAGCCCATATCCCTGAAACTTTCCATCCTTAGTTCCAGAGTATCCTGATCCAGAATCTCGTAATAGTTGAGAATTCCTCCGGGGGCGAGGTGTTCCTTTGCAACTTGAACATAGGAAAAGGCACTGTGAGGCAGATTCATGATTATCCTGCTGAACAGGCCCATCCTGTTGATCTCGGTGCCTGAATCCCCCAGGACAGGATCTATCGTGCCGTTGAGCCTGTTCCTGGCGATGCTCCTTTTCATGTATGAAACTGCATGCGGGTTGCTATCAACTGCCGTCACTGCGGCTTCTCTGATCCTAGCAATGTTTATTGAGAAGGGGCCTATCCCGGCGAACATGTCAAGAATTTTTTCTCCGCTTGAAACGGATTTTGCCACTAGCATACGTTCAGTGGCAAGCCTTGGGGAGAAATATACGAGCCGGACATCCAGGATGAATGAACAACCGTTTTCGCGGTATTCAGTTTCAGGCAGATCCTGGCCTGCTATAAGGGAGAGTTTCCTTGTCCTGTATTCACCAGCAACTCCCTCGTCAAGGTATACTGATTTTATTGTGGTGTTGGTTTCCATCAGCCACTGTGCCAACTGCTCCGCCCTTTTCCTGTTCCTTATCTTGGTGATGGCAACATGCCCTATCATGTCAAATGCGCCATGGGTGCCGGAAGGGAGGTGCCTTACATGAGACGGCTTCCCGCTGATGTCCACTTCCATAATGCCTGGGAGGCCTGCCGCATCCTCCTTCAGCGGTATGAACACATCACTGCCCTCGCTGAAAACCCTGTGGCTGGAATCCACGCAATCCCCCGCCCTCAGGAGTTTCATCACGGATTCAGTTATTTCTCTTGGAACTACAAGGTGTCTAGTCAGCGTCTCCTCCTCTCCACTATATTCTTTGCATGGCTTATTGTATCTGTTGCGAGCCTGTCGGAAAAGCCCACAATGGCCTTAATGTCCTGAAGAGATGCCCCTGCTATCTGTTCTAGTGTCCTGAAGCCCGCATTGTAGAGTCTTCTTGCCCTAACTCTTCCGATGTTGGGAATGGTGGTGATTTCCCATATCTCTTCCCGAATTCCCTCTGAGATGCGTACGTTCAGGATTTCAAAGTAGCGTCTTCTCTGCGGTGCAAAGAGAGACGCGAGCCTGGAAAGGCAGTAAGATATCCACTGCGCGCTGCTCACCCTGGCCTGAACGTCGCCGGGGCCGATCCCGTATTTTTCCTCAATCCTTTCCATTGAGGCCTCATTTATCCAGTCAAGAAGGACCATGGCTGTCTTTATTCTGCCTTCATAGTCCTGACCCATACCTGATATGTCGATGCTGTTGCTGGTTATGAAATAGTCAATCTCGCTGAAGTCATCGTTTCTTGCAATCATTGGTGTTACTTCCGGCGTTGACGAAATGGCCACAAGCGATCCGGGATCATCCGGCTCGCCCGACTCAAGGTACCTCTTCAGTATAAGGGCCGAAAGTGGGTCTATGTAAAGGTCACTCACAGCCTTTCCCAGCCTGGTAGCCGAGTACTGTCCTGAGTCCTCAGTAACGAAGCCGTTATTGATGAGGAAATCAATAGATTTCCTGAACTCCTTGCTGAATGATGAGAGATCATTCTGGTGGCCCAGTAGCGTGGTTGAATAGAATCTCTCGATGCCTTCCATGTTAACGCATAGGCCAGTGCTTATCAGGGCCATTTCGTTGAATCTAATTAGTGATTCCCTGCCAAGCGAAGACTGGACTGGCTCCGGGCTGCTGGCAAAATACTCCAAGGCGTGATCAAGTGAGTTTTCAGTTGCCGCATATATTAGGCCGTAGCCAGAATTGTCGTATTTAGGCCTTCCCGCCCGTCCAAGCATCTGGTGTACTTCAGTGGCAGAAATGTAACCAACCATGCCATCTGAAAACCTGGTAATGTCACGGATTATCACAGCCCTTGCAGGCAGGTTTATTCCAGCTGCAAGCGTGGGAGTGGCCACAAGGACCTTTATCTTGCCATCCCTGAAAAAGGATTCAACTGTTCCCCTCTGCTCACTAGAAAGGCCAGCATGATGGAAGCATACTCCCCTAGGTATGAGGTCTCCCAGGAGATTCTCATAGCGATCGCTGTCAACTGGGGTGTATACATTTTCAGGCGATCCGGCAAGCTCCCTGTCGATTGAAAGTGAAATCTTCCTTGCTGTGTCTTCTGCCCTTTTTCTGGAATTGACAAATATAAGTACCTGTCCTCCCTGAGAGATGAAGTATTCGCATATCTTCACTATTTCATCCTTGCCCCTGAACTCCATGGTTTCGCCGTCTAGATACTCGATTTTCCTTCCATGTATTATGCCCTTTCTCAGGGGAACTGGCCTGAAGTCGCTGACAACGGTCTCGCTTGAAAGCCATTCCCCCATCTCCTGGATATTCGATATAGTTGCGGAAAGTCCAAGAATTGTGGCATCAGGATTTATGAATCTAATTGCTGATAAGAATGTTTCAAGCCTTGGCCCTCTCCCCTCATCTCCAATGAGATGAAGCTCGTCTGCTACAACCAGCGATATATCAAGCATTGCAGATGGATCATGGTGGAATAGTGAATCGGCCTTTTCGGATGTGCAGACCACAACATCATACTTCTTTATGAAATCAGGAGATTCGTCGTAGTCGCCGATTGAAATCCCAACCCTCATTCCAAGTTTCCTCAGACTCTTGAGCTCTTCGAACTTCTCGCTCGCGAGGGCCCTTAAAGGGACAATATAGAGTGACTTGCGGCGATTGATGAACTCATTGTAAATTGCAAAGTACGCTATGAGACTCTTTCCAGATGCTGTTGGGACTGAAACTATGACGCTGTTACCTCCCAGATATTTTTTAATGGCTTCCTCCTGATGCGGATAGAGGACCAGGTCCCTGCCATCAAAGATTCCAAGGAACTCGGATGGGAGGCCAAGATCGGACAGTTTCATTCCAGACCTGATTAGATATTCAGAAAAAATGTTTGTCCTGACTAAGACAGGACATTGCCCATTGATACACCTGTTCCAAATTTTTCTGGATTATTATATATAAGCTTTTAATTTGTCGGTATTTGTTATATTTTGTAGAATTTAATTCAATAAAATTTATAAGAATATGTATACTTGTCCGGAAAATATGGATTTTCTACCAAAGGAAGTGAGAGAGCTACCACCATTCCCCAGAAAAGCACAATTTGTAAAGGTGAAATGATGGAACGGCCAATTGTCCTGAAAGCAAGGAAGCTGATGATTGGCCAGAAGATAGCCATATTTCCCTTGAACCAGCTGTATGGTGATATGAGGGCATCATACGCAGAGATTTGCAGCCAGGAGTCCATGGTGGAACTTGCCGAGCCTTTTCAGGCTGAATTCGTTTCCTTTGACGGCAGATACCTGATGTGCAGGTGTGAAAGATACGGCTGCATTTCAATCGACATAATGAGCCTTAAAAACCTGGAAACTGTATGAACCTTACAATCATGATGCGCCCCCCTGCGAATTTCTGTTCTTCCATAGCGCTGGGAGGCCTGTGAACTCAAGTTATTTATCGACCCATAAATATGGTAGCAGAATGACCAGACCAAGGGTAACTGTGAACATTGCTCTCAGCCTTAATGGGATGATAGCAGGTCCAGGGGGAAGGAGGGTGGTCATTTCATCCGCTGCCGACAGGATGCGCGTTCACAGGCTAAGATCGGAGAATGATGCCGTTCTCGTGGGTGCCAATACTGTCATCAACGACAATCCCCATCTCACCGTGGACCGAACCCTTGTCCCGGACGGTCATGATCCAGTAAGGATAGTGCTTGACAGGAATCTCCGCATTCCCCGGAACAGTAATGTGCTTGATGGTGCAGCACGCACAATTATTCTCACATCAGCCCAGACTGGCAGAATAGAAGGCGCAGATATCATGATTCTGCCACAGGAGAGGCTCACCCCTGGGGTAATACTGAATGAACTGGGAGACCTTGGCTTAGGCAAGATACTCATTGAGGGGGGTAGGGAAGTGATAAGGGACTTCGTGCTATCCGGAAATGTTGACGAATTCACGGTTTTTGTAGCTCCGGTTCTCATAGAACGTGGAGGATTGCAGCTCTTCGATCCCCAGGCTGACATATTCCTTTCAGTGGTTGCAATGATGAACATAGATGGGGGATTAGTTATAAGCCTTGATCCCCATTCCTTAATGATAGCATGGAAGAGCTAAACAAGGGATACTTGAGGCTGAACTGGGCAAGGGAAAGAATGGACGTCATTGCCCAGATCAGGAAACGCTTTATTGAAGAGAAACCGCTAAAGGGAATAAAAATTGCAATGGCCCTTCATGTGGAGGCAAAGACTGGCGTTTTTGCAATTCTGCTGAAGGAGGGGGGCGCAGATCTGAGAATGGCATCCTGCAACCCTCTCAGTTCCGATGACAGCGTTGTTGAATCTTTGAAATCGGATTTCGGTATGGAAGTCTTCGCGAGAAAGGGCGAAACAGAGAAAGAATACTATGAGTACCTCAACAAGGCCCTTGACATAGGGCCGAATATCATAATAGACGATGGCGGCGATCTCACCAAGATCGTGCATACAGAAAGGACGGATCTTCTTCCCAATATCATTGGAGGGAACGAGGAAACCACCACTGGTGTAGTCAGGCTTTTTGCCATGGAAAAACAGGGGGTTCTGAAATTTCCAATGTTTGATGTTAACGACGCCCAGATGAAGCATCTCTTCGATAACAGATACGGAACCGGGCAGAGTACCCTTGACGGGTTCATGAACGCTACCAACGTTCTCATAGCTGGTAAGAGGGTGATTGTGGCGGGATATGGCTGGTGCGGCCGTGGAATAGCAATGAGGATGAAGGGCATGGGAGCCCTCGTTACAGTGACGGAGATAGACCCAGTGAAGGCTGTGGAAGCTGCCATGGATGGATTTGAGGTGAAGAGGATGAACTCCGCCATCCGTGACGCCGACTATGTCATAACAGCCACAGGAATGAAGGATGTTGTAGCCTACGATGATCTGCTGGTCGCAAAGAAGAACGTTATCCTGGCTAATTCAGGACACTTCAACAATGAACTTCCTGTAAGTGTTCTGGAAAACCGGTCTCTCGAAAGAAAGATGGTCAGGGAAAATGTGGTGAAGTACAGGCTTGAAAACGGAAACGAAGTGAATGTAATAGCCGATGGCCGGCTCGTAAATCTTGCTGCTGGCCAGGGGCATCCCGTTGAGATCATGGACATGAGCTTTGCACTTCAGGCACTTGTCGCGGAATATCTTGCAAAAAACCACCGGAAACTGGAAAGGAAAGTCTATCCAGTTCCCAGAGAGATTGACGATGAGGTTGCAAGGATAAAACTCTCAGCTCTTGGAATAGGAATTGATCGACTGACAGAGGAACAGATCCGCTACGCCGATGAATGGAAGGAAGGAACATAACGGTGGTGGAAGCTTGCACAATATCATTCTAGTGGTTCTGGATGGTCTTGGTGACAGGCCATGCGGTGAACTGGGCGGAAAGACGCCTTTGCAGGCTGCCTTTAGGCCAAACCTAAACAGCCTAATGAGAAACGGACAAGGTGGCCTTCTGAGTCCCATCGCCCCTGGAATAAGGGCTGGTTCAGATACGTCCCATCTTTCCCTCCTGGGATATGACCCCCAGAAATTCTATACGGGAAGGGGGCCATTTGAGGCAATGGGGCTAGGAATGGAGGTGAGGGGCGGGGACATTGCTTTCCGGGCAAACTTCGGAACGAGAGATGCCAGCGGCATCATAACTGACAGAAGGGCAGGCAGGCTTTCTCTTGGCAACGATGAGCTAGCGCGTTCTCTCAATATGGAAATTGATGGTGTCAGATTCATGGTAAAGGAAGGGGTTGAACACAGGGCAGCCCTGGTAATGCGCGGCGAGGGTCTTTCAGATAAGATCACAGACTCCGATCCGCATGAAACTGGCAGGGCTCCGCATGATGTTGCACCTCTGAGCAGTGAAGCCGAATTTACTGCGAAAGTCCTGAATAAATTCCTAAGGGTTTCAAGGAAGGTACTGGATGAACACCCAGTTAATGTACAGCGCCGGAAAAACGGAAAACCTCAGGGGAACGAACTCTTGCTCAGAGGCCCCGGAATGGTTCCGAAACTCACAAGTTTTGAAGAGCAGCATGGAATGAGGGCGGCCTGCGTATCCGCCATCCCCATGATATCTGGCATTGGTGGCCTCCTTGGCATGGCTGTAGTAAAGCCGGAGGGTGCAACTGGAACCCTGGAAAGTAACTTTGTGTCAAAGCTTAAAGAAGCTGCCAGGCTATCCAGGGAATACGATTTTGTCCTGGTCAACGTCAAGGCAACGGATGTAGCCGGCCATGATGGCGATGCACTGGCAAAGAAGAACGCAATTGAAAGAATTGACGAGGCACTTGGCGAGATGATCCGATCGCTGGCATCCGAAACCGTGCTGGCTGTAACCGGCGACCATGCGACACCATGTTCACTGAAAGACCATTCGGGAGATCCAGTTCCGGTGGTCTTCAGTGCTCCTGGAATTCTTCCGGATGCTGCCATTTTCTTTGATGAATTTTCTGCTGCTGCTGGAATGTGGCGCATAAGGGGGCTTGACGTCATGAACATATTAAAGCAGATGGCAGGAAGATCGGAGAAGTATGGGGCCTGAAACTGCTATTTAAGTCATGAGCTCGTTCAATCCGTGCTCCATGAATTATATGGGAATGTTTAAGTATTATTTGCATTATTCATGTCTGACAAAGCGATGACAACATCGAGATTGAGTCTGGACAATTTAAAAGAATCCCTGAAGGTGAAAAGCCTACAGAATGCATATTCAAAAAGGGATAAGAAGGACATACTCATTTATTCACAGCCAAAGGGGCTCTTTTACACCATCCTGTTCTCACTTATGCTATGGTGGATACCAATCGCAGGGCCAGCAATAGCAGGCTACATTGGCGGACGAAAGTCAGGCGATACTTCAAAGGCACTCACCTCATCCCTTGTTACAACATCACTTCTCGTTATGATCACGCTGCTTCTTGCTCCGTTCCAGTCAGGCCTGTTGGGTGGAGCCAGCACTTACTTCGGAAAGGGCGTACTCACACTGTCACAGTCAAGCCTTATAGCATATTCCGGCCTGCTGACTGACCTTTACACGGGCTATGGGCTAATCAAGACATTCTCCCTTATTATACCAGGATCGCTGGTTCTTCTGAACGTTTTCAGTTTCACAGGGGGCTTTATCAGTAAATTCAAGTCTCAGGAAGACAACCTTTCCCTGAGCTTTGTCAGGAAGGATGTTGAAGATAGATCGAGAACCGTAAAGGCTGTACCCCGTATTCCTGGGTATGGAAAAACCATAAAATCCATATCTGATGGATCAGAGGAGGATGATGACGGTGTTGGAGGATGGAGTTACCTCTGACAACATAATTTATCTATGCCCTTAACCTAACTTTTTGAATGATTGACATAAAATACCTCAGGGAAAAGCCGGAAATTTTCTACAGTTCCTCCAAGGCCAGAGGCTTTGACACGACAACACTCGACAAATTCTTCGATCTGGATAGGGAGTGGCGCGAGAACCTGAAGAAGATCAATGACCTTAAGCACAGGAAGAACCAGATAACAGCCAGCATTTCAGAGGCAATGAAAAACGGGGGCGACATCCAGGCGCTCAAGGAGGAGGTCAAGGGGCTCAACTCAAATATTGATAGCCTAGAGGAGAGGCAGAAGATCATTGAAACGGAAAGAGAGGTCATTGTCAGGACCATCCCCAATCTCCTTCATGATTCTGTGCCGGTCTGCAAAGGTGATGAGAATAATGTCGTTGTGAGGCATTGGGGTGTGGCGTCAGTATTCAGGGATGATGTTGATGAATATCTAAACTCAACCGGTAAGACAGGCCAGTATACTCTTCTGGACTGGAAACCGCAGAGCCATGTCGATCTGATGCAGAAGCTTGACCTGGCTGACCTGGAGAGGGCCGGAAGATCAGCCGGTTCAAGATTCTTCTACCTGAAGAACAGGCTGGTAAAACTGGAGCTTGCCCTTGCAAACTACGCAGTTGATTTCTTATCGGAAAGGGGATTCAATGTCGTGGAGCCCCCATACATGCTAAACTACAGAGCTATGGCTGGTGCCACCGATATGGATACTTTCAAGGATACACTCTACAAAATTGAGGGCGAGGATCTTTATCTCATATCGACGTCAGAACATCCTATAGCCGCCATGTACATGGATGAAATATTCGAAGAGAGCAGCCTGCCCTTGAGGATCGCCGGACTTTCTCCATGCTTCAGGAAGGAGGCTGGGGCCCATGGCAAGGACACCAAGGGCATATTCAGGGTACACCAGTTCACGAAAATAGAGCAGTTCATCTTCTGCCACCCGGATCATTCCTGGGATTTCCTGGAAGAGATACTGGGGAATGCTGAAGCAATCTTCCAGAGCTTGAAGATTCCATATCGTGTGGTAAATGTATGCTCGGGAGAGCTGGGTAATCTGGCTGCAAAGAAGTTTGACATAGAGGCATGGTTCCCGGCACAGGGAAAGTTCCGCGAAGTGGTATCAGCTTCCAACGACACGGACTACCAGGCACGTTCCCTGGGAATCAGGTTCAGGACCAAGGACGGGAACAGGTTCGTGCACACACTGAACAGCACTGCAATTGCCACTACAAGGGTCATGGTCGCAATAATGGAGAATTTCCAGGCAAACGATGGTAGCGGAATAAAGATACCAGAAGCACTTGTGCCCTACACAGGTTTCGATTTTATACCGGGGAATTAATTATTACCTTCCCCTCTCCGCGTAAGCCATTTTGGCTGCAGAGGTGGAGTATTTTTTCCATCTGTCCAGGGTTGGCAGCCTCTCTTCCACAACCTGATCCATGACATTGAGGTACTGCAAAATGCCGCTTACCGCTGAATCTGCGTCCCGCACAGCGCTTATGAGATCGCGGTTTGAATTTGTTGAATCCCCTCCGGAAAAGAGCCCTGGAATTGATGTCATATTGTGCTCATTGACAATTGGCTGCCCATGCGGTGTGAGCCTGAGCCTCCGGACAAATTCATCACCCATAAATGAATAATCAGTTTCCTGGCCCGTGGCTTCTATGATGAAATCCACATCGATCTCCAGGACCTTGTCCTTCTTTGGAACTGGCTTAGCCCGTCCGCCTGGCTCCATGACCATCTCATTCTGCCAGTAACGAAGCTTGGTCACCCTTCCCCCTTCCTTGACATATTCAAAAGGGGTGACCTCCCACATGTAATTGACACCCTCTTCAACTGATTCCTCCAGTTCCTCATCAGCGTTGAGAGATGGATATCCTGGACGGTCAACCTCCCTCCTTCTGTACATTATGTAAACGTTCTTGGCTCCCAGCCTGAGGGAGGTTCGTGAGGAATCATTCGCAGTGAAACCACCACCAATTATAGCAACGTTCCTGCCTACGTCAATATGTTCTCCAAAGCTTACTCTCCTAAGGAATTCTGTGGCGTGCATGACATTGGGTGCATCGCTGCCTGGAGTTCCAGTCATGTGTGGGGTCTGGTTTCCTACTGCTATGTAAACGGCATCATAATCGTTCATAATCTGGGAGAACTTGATGTCTTTCCCTATTTCAGTATTGAGGCGGACATCCACGCCCTGAGAAGTTATGAACCCAATCTCCTTATCCAGGATTTCCTGTGGGAGCCTGTATCTTGGTATTCCTGTTTTCATGAAGCCACCGAGTGCAGGCAACTTTTCGAATAGTGTTACCTTGACGCCCTGTATGGTTAGATAGAAGGCCGCAGTTAAGCCAGATGGGCCTCCCCCGATCACAGCCACGTGCTTGCCGATGAATTTTTTCTTTGGTATGTCTATTATCTCTCCATAATCCTGGAACTGGTCAGCCGCATACCTTTTCAGATGTCTTATTGCAATGGGCCCGCCAGTATCGTAGAGGACGCAAATATCTTCACACAAATGCGTGCATACCCTGCCTATTATGGCGGGGAACGGTAAATTTTCAAATACTATGCGTACCGTCTGGGCTGGATCGCCCACAGCAGTGCTCTTTATGTAACCGCCAATGTCGAGGCTGGCCGGACATGCCTGGGTGCAGATATTGCAACCGATGCATCTGCTTGCCTCTGTTGTAGCCTCATCTGTGGAATACTCCTTGACGGGTTCCAGAGTGAAGCTTTTCAGTCTTTTGGCGGGATCTTCGTGGGAAATTTTCACTCGCTCAAAATTAAGCATCTGCTGACCCTTTACCTGCATCTGTAAAACGATTATAAACGTTTTTTCAAGCTAGGTGCTAATCATGTGACATATTGTCACATGAGTCTTGGTATCACAAGCATAGCAAAGAAAAGATTGAACAATACGACTATTGCCATGACCAGATACAGAGGATTTTCTTCTGCGATGAAAGTTATGATCGATATCACCACAACTGATATTGGGGTGAATATCAACACCCACAGCCCCACAGTTATGAAATAGAAACCATCCAGGTGAACAAGACCAGATGCCAGTCCTGAAAGAGATAGGGAAATCAGCTTGGAATTGATTGTCATATCTTGGAAGTTTGAGATCTGTGATATGCTGTAGCCTGATGCCTCCCCCTTGATAAACATTAAGATAACGCCTAAGATGATGAAAGTCACGCTGGTTAGCACGCCGGTTCTTAGAGTATAACTTGCAATCCTGTCAATGTTAATTTCCCTGGGCATGTTTCTCACCCCTCTGGTTCTTTGCATAAAGAGAACCTATCATTACCACGGCTGCTACCAGAGATATGGCCACCTCAAGTGCTGAACTGATAATGATTATCTTATCAGTTATGAACCCTTTCAACAACATTTCAACGCCTAAGAATGATAGAATTCCAAAAAATATCCATCTGATGTCCTTGTTTGTTATTTTCACGAGTATCTTTGCACCCATGAATGATCCCATAAGGACACCTATGGCAGCTGCAGCAGCAAGAAAGAGCTGGATATAGCCTTCGTACCAGTAAATTGAGCTTCCTGTAGCTGCGGTTATCCCTATCATGAAGTTGCTTGTTGTCGTTGTAACCTTCATTGGAAGGTTCATAGCCCAGTCCATTCCGAGCACCTTCAGGGCACCTGAACCTATTCCAAGGAGGCCGGATATAACTCCGGCGAAGAACATTATGGACTCGGCAAGCCACCATCTAACGCCCACATAATCAACCTTTTTCTTAAGCCTGGCATCATAATACGATCCGGCCAGCTGAAAGAGCCTGGATGACCAGTCGGGTTTAATGTGCTGGGGCACCTCGTACTTTCCCCTCTGCACTGTTGGCACCAGCGACATCAGCAGAACAAGCCCGAAGATAACGTAAATAATCCATTGAAAATGATGATCATAGACCTCAACTGCAGTCAGTGAGCCTACGATTGCTCCTGTTGTGGTGGCAATTTCAAGCCCCACGCCAACTTTTATATTGGTTATTTTTTGCTTGGTGTACGCACTTGCTGATCCGGCAGAAGTTGCAATAGTTGATATCAATGACGCACCAGTGGCATAAATAATCGGAACACCATAGAAAAGGGTCAGCAAGGGAACCAGGACTGTGGCTCCTCCAAGCCCAGTCAGCGAGCCGAGGACACCAGCAAAGATCCCTCCTATTACAATGGAAAGGAACTTTGCAGCAATTAAAAGAAGAGAAGACATTTCCGTGGGGGATTTCATGATTCTATAAATTATTAGTTGTGGACCTGTTGCTGCTGAGATAGTGCCTTATTTCGTAGAGAAGCCCCACGAAAGCTTCCCTCCTGAGCTTTCCTGTATTCACGTTCCTGGGGGACGGATGGTATGACATGAAGATTCTCACCCCATGGACATCTACATGCCCACCATTTTCAAATCCTGGAAATTTGCTGCTTCCGTATTCCTCCCTATATAGGGAAACGAGGGCACCGTAAGCAAACTGCCCCAGGGCAAGAATAGCGGAGACGTTCGACATGCAGGTAATTTCCTGAGAAAGGTATTCAGTGCAATTATGAAGTTCATCACGTAGCGGCTTATTATCCGGTGGTGCGCATTTTACTGCTGCGGTGACATAAGCTCCAGAATAGTGCAGGCCATCATCTGATGATACGGAAAAGGGCTGACTGGCAAATCCGGCCTCATAAAGCGCAGAAACAAGGAACTGGGCACTCCTGTCGCCTGTAAAGACTCTGCCTGTCCTGTTTCCTCCAGAAGCTGCAGGGGCTAGCCCCAGTATCATGAGTTTCCCACTTAAATCCCCATATCCAGGAACGGGCTTTCTCCAGAAAATTTCACCTGAATCCTTTCCAGACCTAATTCGAACGTGTTCCCTGTAGTTCACAAGCCTGGGACATCTTCTGCAGGCTATGACTCTCTCCCTGAGGTCATCGCACCCGGTCATTAGGGACCTCATGCTGAAGCGTCATATTACCGTTACACTTCCATTTTTCAACGGGATATGGCCAATGGCGTCACCGTAGTACGCAATGAGAATGTAAGTGCCATTCAGCGTAAATTCCTGGCTGGCCTGAAGAGGGATTAATGCAATATCCACACTCCTAGAGCTGATCTCGCCTTTATATAAAGGCTTCCACAAGAGGCCATTGCTGTCGTTTATGGCACCCTCGTGCACTATTCTGAAGAGCACCGGGCTAGCCTGTACTGATGATGATTTAAGCTGGACATTTATCATGATGCGGTAAATCTCCCCTGATGAGGTTTCATAAACAACTGGGTTGCTGAGGTGAAAGATGGGAATCTCCTTATACTCATGAGCAGCATATCCTGCCGGTATTGCTGCAATTACCAGACATAGCGATACAGTGGCAATTGTGCGAGTCATTGTGGAGCGAGACTTATAACCAATCCTGAAAGAATGCGAAACCTGCTCGCTACTAATGTTTGGCTCGCGGATCGCCGGAATGATTAATGCTGCAAGAGGCCAGAACATTATATACTCAAGCAGGAGTCTGTAATTGAACAGGTAGATCAGCACGGGAAAGGCTAAGAAAGCATATCTCAGCTTCTCATACTTAAAGACATACAAGACTAGAAGTATGAGGAAGACAGATATTTCCATGAGGGTGTAGAACGTGGAAGACATTGGAAAATAGCCAATGAATGAGAGCTGGGACGGGCCGAACCCGATACCCAGAAGACCTGAGCTCTCCGGGCCAAGTAGAGATGAGATGAAAGCCCCAGGCCCAAGAGCAATGAAGTAAGCGTTGATGATAAGAAATACCATGGCTGCAGCTGCAAACCATTTCAAAGCCTTTTGCAATCCCTGCTCCCTCCAGATAAAGACCATAAGGAATGGAGCCAGGAAAACCGGATCCTGCTTGACGGCGAGTGCAAGACCGAACAATATCCCAGAGAGCCATGGCTTCTTGTAAAAATATATCGAAAGCATGGATAACCCAACCCAGAGGACATCGATATATCCCATCCTAACCTGGTAGAAATACTGTGGATTGAGAACAAGAAACAGCATGGCAATTAAGCCCAGTATTCTTGTTCTTCTGTACGCGAATGCAAGTGCAGCGGCTGGGAGGACGTAAGCTGGCATTGTCCATAATGGGGCATTTATATTAAGGCCAACTGCCGGGAAGAAGTATAGGAACGAGAGGGCAGGATAGCTTAAAGTAGAGACGAAGCCTCCCGTGAGTTTCGGAGTGGCAAAACTGAGTGTATATCCAGACGTAAAGCCATAATAGGAAAAGGCATTTGCAGTATTGGAAACAAGATACGGGTTCTTGCCTATTAGAAATAGGTGAGCAGAAAACATATCCAGGAGAACCTCATCTGTGGGATATTTTGCAGAGCCCAGCCAGGTCGCAGTACCAATGGTGGCAGTGACGAATGCGGAAATTATTACAAGATAGAGCGCCAGTTTATTGCCAGTCAGTTTGCTCCTGAACAGTATTAAGGAAGCAGCAATGATGATTGATGCACCAGCTGATTCAAGGATTGCAGTGGACATATTCAGAGGCTGTACGACCGTGAATTCTAGAATTTCCGGCACTGAAATGATAACTATTACCACAGCAAGAAGCGTGGAAGGACGTATCTTTCGAAGCATGGATCCTGAAGACGTTGCATGCAATACCAATAGAAATCCTGCAATCACTAAGGCAGTTTCTGCCACTATGATAGGTATGCTACCGTACCCAAAGATGCCAAGCAGCGTTTGCGGAAATTCTAAGGTTATGGAGGCAAGGGCAAGGAGGACAAACCTCTGCAGGGTGTCACTGTTATCCCCAATTTCCCCAGCTACCTGTGAGTACTGCGAATAATTCACATTCACGCATGATGAACAGGAATATAATTAATCCCGCATTGCTACAAAGAATCCACCTGATCTGACCGCTGATAAACATATTTATATTTTATCCCAATGCATTGCAGGATAAGATGTCAGTAGATATGTCCAAACTGAGGTTTGGGGATGAACTCGTTAAGAGGGGTTTCGCCAAGATGACAAAGGGTGGCGTCATAATGGATGTCACAAATGCAGATCAGGCCAGGATCGCTGAATCGGCTGGTGCTGTAGCCGTCATGGCGCTTGAAAGAGTGCCGGCGGACATAAGGGCCGCTGGTGGTGTTGCGAGAATGGCTGATCCCGAGAAAATAAAGGAGATCCTGCACGCTGTCTCCATTCCCGTCATGGCAAAGGTCAGGATCGGGCATCTTTCAGAGGGTTACGTGCTGGAAGCCCTTGGTGTGGATATGCTCGACGAGAGTGAAGTACTGACGCCTGCAGATCCCTATTTCCATCTGTACAAGAAAGAGTACAAAGTTCCTGTTGTTTGCGGCGCAAGGACATTGCCGGAAGCCGTAAGGAGGATATTTGAGGGTGCAGCAATGATAAGGACTAAGGGCGAGGCTGGGACGGGAAACATTGTGGAAGCTGTAAGACATATAAGAATGGTCTCAGATGGAATTGCCGTGCTCAAACAGATGGGGCAGGAAGACCTGAAAAGGGCTGCTACCCAGATTTCCTCATCATATGTCAAGCTGAGAAGGGGGGTTTCTCAGGATCTTCTTGGAGATGAAAACTACCTTTCCGGCTTTGAAGCTTATTATGGCCTCTCAATTGAGAAGATAGAAACTGAAATCATGAAGGTTTTGAGAGAGGTGAAAAGGCTTGGCAGGCTCCCTGTTGTAAATTTTGCAGCCGGGGGTGTTGCAACTCCAGCTGATGGTGCCCTCATGATGAAGCTCGGATCGGATGGAGTCTTTGTTGGAAGCGGGATATTCAAGTCAAAGGACCCAGAGAAGATGGCGAGGGCTGTTGTAGAAGCAGTGGAAAATTATGAAGATTACAAGTTGATCGGGGATGTCTCTTCTGGGCTGTCTGGTATGCAGGGTCTGGATATAGAACACATGCCTGAGGAGATGAAGATACAGGGAAGAGGCTGGTAGACCATTTACAACCTCCTGGGAATTCTAGAGATTCTAATTTTTCTTGCTGTACTGTTCGCTCTTTCAAGGCTACTTAACATCTTCGACATGAAGGGGACAGTTGCAGCACTATTTGTTGGGATTATAGTTTCATTTTTCGGTTCCATACGATGGCTGATACTTCTACTCGTATTTGCCGTATTTTCACATCTGGCAACAAAAGCGTTCTTCGGATTGAAGGAAAAGTACAGGCTTCAAGAGGGTGAAAAGGGAGAAAGAAAGGTTTCGAATGTTTTCTATGCTGGGATAATGGGAATTGCCATTGCTTTCCTGAACCTAACCAATATCATTGGAATCTTCCCTTATCACCATTACTTTGAGCTTTTCGCAATTTCCCTTTCAGTGATAGGCGCCGACACTTTCGCCTCTGAAATTGGAGTTATTGACAGGAAGGTATACATGATTACCAACCTCAAGCCCACAACGCCTGGAATTAATGGAGGCATATCCAGGATTGGGCAGTTGGCAGCATTGTTGGGGTCAGCCATTGTCGGTGTTTCCTACGGAATACTGTCCATGGACGGGTTCAATCTTTTGCAGGTTCTTGTTGTCATAATTCTTGGTTTTGCAGGGTGCCAGGTTGACAGCATCCTGGGCGCACTTTTCGAGAACAGAGGTAAACTTTCAAAGGGGGAGGTTAACTTTCTGGCTTCTTTCTTCGGAGTTGCACTTGGTGCAATTTATCTCTTTGTCCTTTGATATACAGCCTTGGAACCGCGATAACACCAGGAAGTGAGAATTGTGTGCCTTATTTAACAGCTACCAATCCGGGGATATTCAGCATGAAATTATTGCCATGCATATGCGCATAACCTGACTTAAAAATTACAAAATGGGAAAATAAGAAAATAAAGTAGCCTTAGCCAAGATCAATAGTCTTTGGTAATCAGTATTGAACCCACAACACCGTACTGCAAAGCAGACGCCGTAAAACTGACAAGAACTGTCTGTCCTCTCGCCATAAGAGAGAGGGCAGTCTTGTTTAGCGATACGGTAAAAGTGACCACTGCAGCCCCTTTACTGAGAGTGGTATTTACTGTAGTCTCATTGAAAAGATTGAAAGTTGAGGCTTCGTATGCAACTGTGGAAGCATTTAAGGTTGCATTTGCTGCAGTCATGTTATAGGGTGGGGCAATTAGCTTTGAGTAAGTGGCGTTTTCAGTTAAGTTGTATAATGTCTGGTTAAGGATTGCGGGTGGAATAACTACCGCTGTCAAATTGCCAGATGCTATGGGTGCAGAGACGGTAACATTAAAAGTAATGCTGCTGGCAGGCGAAGTTAGATTGATATAATACGTAGAATTTGTCGCCACATACTGCCCAGAGACACTTGAGGTCATATCCTTAATTGTCAGTGCAGAAGCCTTGGAAGGCAAAATATGGGATGTGCCGAAGGCCCCCCCTATTACGATAATCACCAGAACCAAGAAACCTATCCAACCTTTAACATTACTGGCCATTCAATTACCACCCTCTTTCAGCTCTTTACCAAATTTCTCATTTACAGAATGCCTCTGAAATTCCAGATGTTCAGCATTCAGGGCATCAGTCAGGAATTTAAGCCTGATTTTTCTTCTGGAAACTAGCAATCTCGATCTTGCTTTTTTTATGATCTCTCTTGAATCCTCAAGGAATGTATCCTTTTCTAAAACTTTGTCGCAGTTTTTGCCTGTATCGGCTTCCACCCTGGAAAGCTCATTGAAGCGCTGCCCAGATAGTGAACCGCCCAGTATGTACGAGTACTCCCTGTAGAAACCAACGCGTGACCCCTTTGAGACATATATCTGGTCGGTAAGAAGGGCCAGTTCATAGCCAAAATCAAAAGCGTCCCCATTTATAAGCGCGAATGTTGGCTTTTCAATTGATGCGAGTGTGGAAGCGAGCCCTCTGGCGGTATCAAGTAGATCAACAGTATTTCCTGGAACATCAAGGAGTCCCTTGCAAAAGACAAAGTTCTGCCCTGTCAAGGCAACGGCCTGAACCTTATCATCTATGGATGCGTTTCCAAGAGACATCATCAGTTCCCCCATTACCTTAGGGTTTATCTTTCCTGAGGAATCAGTACGAAGAACGATTATTCCCAGCTCTTCCTCTCTCCAGAAGGAAACGTAATCGTATCCGGATACAGTTACATTACTCATAGTAGAAAGCCGCCCTATATATTCTCATTATAGTTCCAGATATTATCAATATGAATGCCAAGCCTATTCCAAATTCACCGTCGTTTATCGGTCCTATTGGGTTTAACTGGAATATAAGATAAGCTATCACTATTGCCGCTATTGCGAGAAGTGACGATAGTACCACCGCAGTATTTTTCCCCATAACATATGCATTCTTGGGTAGCTTCTGCTTTGCAGTTTCATACTGGTTTGAAAGCCTGGCAGACTTCGCCGTTCCCACAGCTCCAAAGACCATTACCCCACCAGTGAAGAATGTTGCAACGATATTGAGAAGACTGGTATGAGCAAGTGTTGCAGTGAAATTCTGGCCAAAAACGTATGCTCCAAACATCATTACGAACAGGAAAAGGAGGAATGATGTCAGGACCTTGGTTCCGGTAATTTTGAATTTTCCCTTCTTATACTGCCTTGAAAGGAAAGTCATTCCGCCTACAACCACAACGAAAGGCGGCACAAGTACTGCAAAGACCTCATAGTTTGGAATCTGAACTCCAGGGGCAAGAGCACCCCATGCTGAAAGAATGCCCATGTAAATAATTCCAAGAATTCCAAACGAAGTAACCAGAGGGCGGGACAGCGGATGTAAATCATCAGATGTGTCGATGAAAGGCAGCAACAGGAAGTAAAGCAGCGGAATAACCCCTATGACCGCCGTAGCAGCTAAAGCGGAAAGGTTTCCAGCTGCAGCAAATATGTCGAAGTCAACTGCCTTATATACGAACAGCAGGAACCATGGAGGATAAGCCGGGACATATGCTGCGTTTGGGGAACTGGGTGATACCTGGGGAAAAGGAGAAAAGAGCGCAGGGAAAGTTGACGTCGGGCCTGGACTTACTGGGGCAAGTAGCGCAAGTATTGAAGGTATTAGAATTATGAAACCAAAAGAAAACATCGCAAGCTGTGTCATAAAGCTGAAGTTGTAAGGATACCATTCCTTGTGCTTTGCCTCGTTCTTATCGAGGGCAGGCGCCTTGTGGTTGGTTTCTCTGTGCGATGGCATTATCCCGTTTGCCTCGGCTAGCCAGAAGTGCGCCCCAAATACGAGCCCTATTAGGGCTACAAGAATGATGTGCCATGCGAGCATGTGCGTGAACAGGCTGGTGCTGGTTCCATTGCCAAAGAATATGGCTTCAAGGTAGTTTCCTAGGAACGGTGTTGCTTTTGCTATGCCTCTACCGACATCTGTGGCGTCAGACGATAGGACGTCGCCTGTCATTGAATATCCAAAGAATCCTACACCAATGGTCAGAGCGAGAAGTATTACTCCTAGGACCCACTGTAGCTGCCTAGGCTTCTTATATGAACCGAAGAAGTAGTTCCTGAATAAGTGCACGTAAACGAGGAATATCATGGCATAAGCGCCATAAAGGTGTGTTGTTAGAATAAGGGAACCATACGGCACTGTAGTTATGATTGCCTCCGTGCTTGCATACGCATCACTGGGAACATAGTAAAGAAGGAGAAGAAGCCCTGTAATCACTTGATACACAAAAGCCATTGTAATTATGGCACCTGTCCAGTACCATATTCCCCCCCTCTTCCTCATGTAGTCTGGAACTTTCTTAAGTGGAAGATCATTTATATGAAGAGGGTCCTCGCCAAGCACCTCGCCTTTCTGGGGAAGTTTCATTAGTTTAGGTTTTTCATTAAACACTTCTTGCACCACCGCGATTAAGATAACACCGATATCTTGGATACAGCCGTTGTGGTTGTACCGCTTGAAAACGGTGTTCCTCCTGAAAGATCGTTTGGTTTTCCATATATTGTTGGACCGACCATGCTTTTTGCCCTGTAAGTGTCGGTAACGGGATCGTAATCAAGTATGGTATTAGGCAAAGGATGCACCGTAGGGCCAGTTACAACGGCAAATCCATTGTAAGGATCATATGTGCTTCCATGGCAGTTGCAATGGACATAACCGGTTAACATTCCATTCTGGGCGCTCTGCTGCTGGGAAACAAGGGTCGGATGCCCCGGTATGGGAGTGCCAGGAGTATAGTAATGTATGATTGGCGGGACACACCCAAGATGCTGGCATATTGCGCTGGAACTTATAACTGAGCCATACGGGCCAACCCCAGCAGCTGACGTGAAGACACGGCCCGTCGCAGGCACAGTAACCTGTTTGGAAACCACCTTGACATCATTATTGTTTTGGTCACCAAGCCTTATAAGGAAATTTGGGTCGTTCTGGAGCGGGTAGTAGTAAACATAAGCCTTAGTGCTGTTCACCTTTATATCAGAAGTATGAATCGGGGCCCCTGTTTCCGAGTCAACCAGAGTAAGAGTTGGAAAAGCTGTCAACCCACTGGAAGGAGCTATGACATTTGATACAACACCTTTTAGAACGCCAGCTACGGCTGCGCCTGCTGAAACTACGATCATAGCCTTGAGGAAATTCCTCTTGCCACTATCCACCTTTTCCTCATCCATAGTTAGCCTATGGAAACAACATATAAGTTTTTTTCATCGAATAATGCACGCAAAGTTAATTAATAGCTTAATACGATGTTAGATATCCAGATTTCTGGATATCCAGAAAACTTAAGTACCTATTACGCATCCTAATAACATGGTAGACAAAAAAGATGAAACGGAAGAGAAAAAGGACATCTCGGTAAAAGGCGTCAGCAGGGATATCTATGCCAAGGTATTACGACTTGCAAAAGAAACAGGGAAAACCTTGGGTGAAGTGACAAATGATGCATACAAAACATTTCTCGCCACGGCTTCGAGCGCAAGACAGATATCGAGAAACTTTGTTGAAGGCGCCACTCAGGGACTGCCACGATACGTGGAGAATATCAAGAATCTAACGATTGAGAAGAATGATCTGAAAGAAATTGGCCACAGAGTTGCATTCAGGAACATAGATAACCTTGAATTCAAAAACATTGACAATGAGACCTTCGAGGATTATGTAGAATCAATAACAAATGTAAAAAATCTTAAGATTCCTAAGGCAGTGAGCAAGGCGAAAGTCCTTCTCAAATGCAACTTCGTGGACAACATTGAAGTGTCGTAACAGGAAACGTGGATAGTTTCACGGCTTTCTTTGAACCTCACTTCTAAAATGTTATCTAAGAAATGCCCGAATTGTTCCTTCAAAAAGCTGTAATCACTAAATGTTAAAATATTTATGAAGGTTCACCGGTAAGTGGGCTCGTAGTCTAGTGGTTATGATACCGCCCTTACAAGGCGGTGGTCACCGGTTCAAATCCGGTCGGGCCCACTTATACTTCTGAGAACTTTTCGTGGCAAAGCCAGTGCCTTTAGACTTTGAAAGAATTATGAAAAGGTTAGCTGATTCGCAATAAAGAATGAAAGGTCAAATGTTACTTTCTGCCCAAACATAGTTACAGCCCTTCTTGCTTTTAGTCGGAATTCAAGGTTTTGGAGTCGGAGCCTGCAGGATTGCGCTGACACCTTCCCTAAAAAGTGAAATGGCATTTTCTGCACTCTCTCCAAGCATAACGCTTAAGAGAATACCATTGTGAAAGGCAATAAGCTTCTTCGCCACTATTTCTGGATCCGGGCTATTAGAGACCAGCCCTAGTTTTTTTAGCTTTGAAATGAAACTGGTTAGTATGCTTACATAGCCATCGTAGCTCTCCACAAGTATCTTTTTGATTTCCGGGCTTTTGTTGATTTCTGCCATGGCTACTATCCAGTGAAATTTGACATAATCAGGGAGGCTTAGTTCGTTTACGATAAAATTCTCAATTCCTTTGGAGATATCGCCATCGAATGCCTTCTGCATTGTGCTTTCCAATATAGTCATGTTTCGCCTGCATGCTTCGGCAAGTAGAGCCGCCTTGCTTGGGAAATACAGGTAAAGAGTTCCTTTTGTTACTCCTATATTTCTTGCAATTTCATCCATCCCTGTGTCTTGAAATCCAGATTTAAAGATAAGCTTGGATGCAGATTCCGTTATTGTTTCTCTTGCCTGATTCCTGTAGTCAGGAACAACCTTTGGCATCTTCTTGTATTATCAATTAGCTTAAATTATTAACTACAATTGGTTTTAATACTGAATGGTCATTCAGTTTTATGTCCAATCATTCGGATGATCCGATTCTGAACAAGGATTCCGTTCATGTGGTGTTCGGTGCTACAGGCGCATATGGATACTCTGTGACAAAGAAACTCATCCGGAAGGGGTTAAATGTTTTGGCAGTTTCGAGAAATGCTGATAAGGCCAAATTCATGTTCCCAGGTGGCACCCGACTGGAAACTACGGATGTATTCGATAAGCAAAGAGTTAGAGAGATTTGTAAAGATGCATCCGTGATTTACTTTGGCATAAATTTTCCCTATGGGGAGTGGAAAATGAAATTCAGGGAAGCCCTGGAAAACATATTGCATGCTTCATGGGATAGTAGGCCCACGTTTGTGTTCCCTGGAAATGTATATGGATACGGTGAATTTGAGTACACTCCAGTAAATGAAGAGCATCCACTGAATGCTTCCACTGTAAAGGGGATGTTGCGGAACCGCATTGAAATGGAACTGCTTAAGTTACACTCAAACGGGAAAATAAATCTGGTTCTCCCTCGGTTTGCAGATTTTTATGGGCCAAATGTTACGAATGACCTTTATGGCGCATTGTTCAGCAATGCAATTAAAGGAAAATCTGTATTATGGCCCATTAATGCTGATACCCCACATTGCTTCACCTTCATTGAAGATGCAGCAGAAGCCACCCTGTTCCTGCTCCAAGACCGAACATCCTATGGCAATGTATTTCATGTATCAGGTCCTGTCACCACGGCCAAGAGATTCATAGAGACAATTTTTTCATCACTTAATGCGAGACCTAAAATAAGAATTGCATCAAAGCGTTTCTTGTCTATTTTGGGAATATTCAATCCGGATGCAAGGGAACTTTTGGAACTTCTCTACGAATATGAACGGCCTTACATAATAGATGATACCAAATTTCTAAGGCGTTTTCCCTCTTTCAAGCATACTTCATACGATGAAGGCATCAAGATTACGCTTGATTGGTTCAGAAAGCATACAGTTTAAAATGCCATTACGAATATCTTGTGATATTGTACGCGTTTGCTCCAGATTCGGCGATTAACCTGTTTTTCACCTGGTTCTCCTGACCGCATGCAAATAAATCTCCCTGAACTCCCGGGAGGCAACGTTATGATCAATAATGGGCTGCGGGTAATCCTTAACGCGGTAATACATTATATTATGTATTACATATGGCTCTATTTCAGCAAGCTCTTCGACCTTACTCCTTATGTATGAACAATCCGGATCTAGGCGCCGCTGCTGAATCCAAGGGTTAAAAATCCTGAAGCCACCCCTGGGATCGGTACCAGTCGATGCAACCCATTGCCAGTTTCCATTGTTTGATGCTGGGTCATAATCAATCAGTTTCGTGGCAAAATACTGCTCTCCAATCCGCCAGTCGGCATGAAGATCCTTGACCAGGAATGACGATACCACGAGCCGCAACCTGTTTTCTATGAAGCCTGTTTTATTCAGTTCCCTTATTGCGGCGTCAACAATTGGGAAACCTGTCATGCCGTTTTTCCATGCATCTATCATGGATCGGTCATTCTGCCAGGCGAACTTGCCAACCCTTTTGTTAAAAGGTTGCGTGATTGCCTGCGGGAAGTGATAAATTAGATATAGAAAGAAATCCCTCCAGTACAGTTGCCGGATCAGCTGCTCTCCCCCCCCTGAATTCGCTTGAATGCGTTATAGACCTCACGTACTGAAAGCGTACCAAATTTTAAATGGGCAGAAAGCCTGGTATTTTTGCTTGCACCAATAATTCCTTCCTTAGTGGGCTCATTCTCCATGCTCTCCCGCACATAACTATCAAGCATCATTAATCCATCTTCCCTTCCCCGTGGCTGGGGCTCCCTGGAAACAGCCCCGCCATCAGAAAATTTGCACAGGTTATTCCAGCGTACATCGGTGACAGGATTTCTGACTTCTGTCTTCAGAGCCCTCCTGTAAAATGCGGTGAAATTTGTGAAGTAGTTTCCACCCTGGCTTTTAATTTCTGGATCGGACAGCATATAATCATCATATGCTTTTATGCCAACGCCAAATTTTGAGGCAGCAACGGCAATCGCGCTGTCCCTGCGCTTCGAAAACGGCGTATAGTCCCTATTGAAGAATATATCTTCCACTGGATATTTCCGAATCACCTCGAGAACATTAACCACTGGATCACCACGAAGTACCAGAATATCCTTCCCCTGTCCCTGCATGTACAAGCGCAATGCGTCCAGGGAATCCATCATGAAGTCTCTTGCCCTAGGGCTGAAATACGGATTCTGTTCCTGCTGCACAGGGTCCAGAATAAAAACAGGTAGGGTTTCACCGGAGTTGGTGGCCCAGGTAAGGGCCGTATTATCAGTGATTCTCAGATCACGCCTGAAAATGAACAAGTTCATTAATTTGTAAAAGGCTGCATGATGATATTGTTTTGTCACTGCATTTTTGCAATTTTGCCTGGCTGGGGATCCAATTTCATCTGATCCCTGCCATTCCTCGTGGCATAGAGTGATAGCAGATGCAGGAGCCATTTAGTTGCATAATGTTTATAATATGATAGATTTCTTGGAGGGTAGCATCTCATGCAATCTGCCGAGTCCTTCGTGGTAATTATCGTATTCATAATTTCAGTGATACTGCTGATCTCGAACAGAATAAGATACGATATTATTGGCATCGGTGCCGTCTTTGTCCTTCTGGCATTCGGCATTATAAAGATTTCAACAATTACTCTGGAAATAGGGAGCCTTCCTGTAATACTCCTCGGCATAGTTATGATAGTAAGCAAAACCATATCTGATTCGGGAATAATCGACAAGTTTGCAGAAATTATTTCCAGGAGAATCAAGAACGAGACCATAATGTTGGCTGTTCTCTTCCTAATTGTTGGACTTCTGTCCGGTTTCATGAGCGACGTTGCCCTTACACTGATGATGATTCCAATCAGCTATTTCATTGCAGATAAGCAGAAGAAGTCTCCATCTAAGTACCTGCTGCCATTTGCCTATATTGCTGTCCTGGGCGGAAGGTATACTGTGGCAAGCACCTCTTCCAATGTGATCCTGTATGACCTGTGGTACACAGAAACGGGGCATTTCCTTCCTTTTTTCCAGTTTTCCAATCCGGGAATTTACATAGTCCTGGCCGGGATTCCAGTTGTGCTGCTTATTTCACGCCTCCTCCCTAATCGCGCCAGGAAGATAACAAGCATTGACGAATTTAAGACAGGTGAATACCTGACTGAAGTAATTGTTGGAAAGGAAAGTGAAGTCGTAGGGAGATCAATAAGTGACTTCGAGAAGGAGTATGGAGTAAGGATTGTTGCAATATACCCCGGAAGGATAAGCTGGAGGGAGCGGACGATTTTCGGCGGTGATGTCCTTCTCATAAGGCTTAAGCCGGAATCCCTGACGACCCTATCAGGGATAAAGGGACTGAAGCTCACAATACCGAATTCAAATGCCGAGAACCTGTCACTAAGGGAGGTATTTGTGATGCCGGAATCGAGACTGATCGGGCAACAGCTGAGCCAGATCAGGGAGGCTGGCCGTTATAATATATCGGTTATCGGTATCTCAGCTTATGGAAAACGCATTTTTGGACGCTTCCGCACAATAACGGTAGAGTCTGGCGACGTTCTACTGCTCTCCGGTTCTGATGAGGATATAGCTGCATTCATAGCTGACAATGCCCTTGGCCCGCTATCGCAAAGGGAGATGAGAGTTTTCAATTCCACCAGGGGCGCAATAAGTATAGGTTCGCTTGCAATTGCAATTTTCCTGTCTTCAGCAGGTGTAAACCTCATTTTATCATTTGGCACAGCCCTGATTATAATGCTTGCAACCAGAACGTTGAATGTCAAGCAGATGTACAGATACATACAGTGGCCAATTTTGGTATTTGTTGGCACCTATCTGGTGCTGGGCTCTGCAATAATCAGCAGCGGCATATCTGCTTACCTGGCTGCCGTCATATTTGGATCTCCACTCCTGCTGTTCGCTTTGACTGCAGTTCTTGCAAACACCATTGGCAATGTTGGATCTGCGGTCATTATGGGGCCAATTGCCTTGGGTTTCCCCGATCCGCTGAAAGCCATTGTGGTAGTAGCCATGGCGGCCTCCTGCACCTTCGCCACGTCATTTGGAAACCAGTCCAGCCTTATAGTTCAGGGGGCCGGTGAATATACTTCCAGGGACTATGCAATCTATGGATCGCTGCTTATTGTCCTGGCATTTGCAGTGACCATGGCCTACGTCTACCTTTGATTCTGCCTGCATGGATCCGGTGGATTGGCGCAGCCATTCGCGGAACATGGAAGGCTTCATCCAGGCACATTTATGAAAGAATTTACAGAACCGTAGTATATCTCAAGACGGAATGGTGTTCCAGCCGGAAATTCCTGCTGGCTGTTAGCAGGAGCTAGCCTGTAAACAAACCCAGACTGGGATGAATTGAAACCATAGAGGTTCCAGAATGATCCGCTGAGATAGGTATTGTTGTCTACCTCGCTTGGAAATACCCTGAACTGCAGATGATTTCCGTATGGAGTTGGAGCTGCCTTGACCAGTATTCCAGTGACATTCCCCGCGGATGTGAGGACGCTGACATTGCTGACAGAAATTCTGTCATTGCCGTTGTCCTGCATAAGCGGGGCCATGGAGGCACCTATTGCTACAATCAGTATAACCGCTATTGCCAGCGGCTTCAGAGCCGATCTAGAATGAATGGGCAGCTTCCATGATCGTGAAACGATTGCCGCCGAAGATGCCGGTTGAGATGAAATCTCGCTTATGGAAATAGCAGATATGAGAGGCCAGAAAACCAGGTAATTTATGAACATCCTGTAATTGAGGAACATTACTATCATTGGAAATGCGGCAATTGCATACTTCAGGGAAGCCCTGTTTAGCCAGTATACTGCGAGTAGCACAATTCCAGCTGCTACAGCAAGGGTCATGAAATATGTTCTGCTCATTGGCAGGAACCCTGCAAAGCTTATGGAACCCAGACCCTGCCCTGCCCCAAGGATCTGGAGCATCTCCGGTGAAATCATGGAAATGAACCATTTTCCCGGAGTAAGTGCCAGGTATGGCATATTCAGCAGCACGAAGGCCAGAAGAGCAATTGAAAAATAACCTGCCGCGGCTTTACGCCCCTTTTCCTCTGCAGTGAATATCATGTAAAATGGGACAAATATCCAGGAAAGCTGCTTTGTTGCCAGAGATGCGCCAAGCAGTACCGCTGATATTCGAGAATGCTTCCTGGTTATGAACGACATGACCAGGAAGAATGCCCATATTGGATCAACCGTGGATGTTCCTGCAGACATTACCACCCCTAGATCAGAGATGAGGAATAACGCCATGATCAGGGGCCTGTTTTCATCTGGCCTTCCATCAGCTGACAGATATACGGCAATGAGAATTCCCGATGTGAAAATCAATATCTCATACCTGGGATCAATGTGGAAAAGCGCTGACGGTATGAGGGTGACTGCAGCCAGTGCAGGATAATAAAAGCCTGATGCATACTGCCCGTTCGTGAGGAAAGTCCTTGCAGACAGGGGAACGCCATATGTGTTGAGCAGGTCCGACAGGTTTGAGGCAAGATATGGATTTCCCCCGTGCACAATAATGCCAGCGGAGAGGAAATCATAGAGCAGTTCGTCTGTCAGGAAAGGGCGTGTGGCGGCCGTGACAGATGCAGCCAGGACAATTGTGCCAGCTATTACTGGGGCGTACAGTACCACTTTGCCAAGGTTGAATCTGCTTGAAGCTGAAAACAATATGATGGAAAATGCCAGGACTAAAATTGAGGAGATGGTGTAGGGAGACAGGCCTGAAATATAATAAACAGCCACGGAAAGTATACCTAAAACGAGGGGGGCTGAAATCTTGGAAATAGGTTTGGTCTTTAGCCGAAGGAGCAGATAGATCCTGCTGTCAAAAGCGGCCTCCAGCAAATAAGCAGCTGTTGCTGCAATTATGATAGCTGAATAGAGATGATTGTGCAGCGGGAAAAAAACGGTATGAACCAACAGGATTGCGGAAACGGGGGAAAATAGGAGTCTAATTGCTGTCCTGGTCTGGAGATCTGAATTTCTATGCGGCACACTGGAGTATATTATCATGAAGATGCCAGAACAGATGAGGTACCACTGTACCAGCAGGTAAAAGAGGTAGTAATATCCTGACACATACTGAATAAAGATGGAGAAGTTTACTGAGATTGTGCCGGCAACGAGTCCAAGCATTCGGTCCGTGTATCCAAAGCTGCCCTCCTCCATGGCAGTGGTATGCTGCATGATCTTATTACCATGCCCCTAGTCAGGCAGTTCCTTTGAAACATCAACAGTGCTTTTATTCTCTCCCCACACTATGGAGCTTGATAGGATATACCTAACCACATAGGCGGCAATTATACCAAGCAGGTTCGCATCTAGATATTCGAAGCCCCTGAGATAAAGTGAAAAATAAAACAGGAAATTTACTGCCCCTGGGATGAAGGAGAAGAAGTTGTGAAGGATGAATCTCCTGCCAATGCCGAATTTCTTTCTCCTGTTCCTGAATGTCCAGAGATCGTTGAGGAAGAAATTTGTGGTGATCGAAACCTCTATGGCTACAAGATCAGCCAGAACCGGGTGGAAGCCGTGGAGCAGGAAGAGAACAAACTCGTTAACCAGAATGCCTGAAATGCCTACAGCTGCATATTTCAGCAGATTTCCTTTCAGCATGACAAACATGAAGAAATCCACCATATCTCTGATTCTTAGCTTTGACGATCCAACCTGCCTGGGAGAAAAAGCTATTGGGTATTCAGCACATTTAAAACCCTGTGTAATTAGCCTTTCAAGAATGTCCACCTGGCCCGTATAACCCGACTTGATGTTTTGCTCGTCTGCAAGGAACTTATACGCCTTCTTGGAATAAACGCGGAACCCTGAAGTTGCGTCCTTTACCTGGGGATGGAAAGAGAGGTTTACCATCTTGTTGGCAAAATACGATATTAGCTTCCTGCTAAATCTGTCCCCATTATGGCCCTTTTCCACATATCTTGAGCCCACGACAACATCGGATCTGGACCTAATTGCATATTCTACCATGTGTATTATTGACGTTGGGTCGTGAGAGAAGTCTGCGTCCATGACAACAAGGAAATCATTCTCTGCATGCCTCATTCCTTCCAGTTCAGCAGA
Organism: Thermoplasmata archaeon; assembly: GCA_021797355.1. Lineage (GTDB taxonomy): Archaea > Thermoplasmatota > Thermoplasmata > Thermoplasmatales > Thermoplasmataceae > UBA509. The sequence continues at coordinate 121,070 of JAJZZX010000004.1, forward strand.
AACAAGCCCTCTCTGATTCTTTCTTATTACGAACTTAACTTCTGGAAATTTTTCCACCAGATCAAAGGTGCCGTCCTGTGAGTTGTCATCCACAACGTATACTGAATCAAGATCAAGGAGCTTCAGTGTCGGCAGGAGGTTAAGAAGATTATGGTACTCATTGTAAGTTGGTATAACGACGCCTATGTTAAACTTGCCATAACCAGAATCCAGAGTTATCAAGAGCATCCTCCACCGGTACTCAACAAGTCAGTGCAAGCTCCACTTTTAGCAGTCATTTTAACTTCAGCGTGGTATGCCTTTAATCTGTAATCTATATTTAATTGTAACTCTAATTCGTCATAAGACGAAATATCATCTTGGACTAAGGAAAATAGCGAACTTTTCGCTGCTGATAACTGTCACTGTGGTTTATGATGCCTATAACAAATAACTGCGATAACGCCTGAAAAACTCATCTGCCTACAGCATCCTTGCAGTTGCTGGCATTCTTGGTCCAGCTTCATGGCAATGCTCAATTTATTTCCGCTGCCTTATTGCGATTCAATCAACCTCTTTCGGTGGCCAATGGAACTTAAATCCATCTTTGTCATGTAACGAAGAGTCCTGCAATTCCCTGTAATAGAGATTAAGGCACATTGCATAACTTGTGGATTCTTGCTCCTTGCAGATTTAATATTTCATGTCAAAGTAGATCCCATTGTATTATGAAAGCATACTCAAGGGAACTGGCAGTAGTTCTGTTTGGACTTCTAAAAATTCACAGGGGCAAAATTGATATTCACACAGGCTAAGAGGGGGAGATGTGCCACTCAAAAGCTGCATCTGTTGCCTCTTTTGCAATTGCTGTTATGGTCTTGGCAAGCCTCCCAGCCTTTGTGCATTCATGGGAAACTCCCGAAGAAGGGCATGCCCATCTCAGGAATCTGGGTCCAGCAGTGACGGGGGAGGGCATTATCCAGCCTGGAGGCACAATCAGCCCATACCTGTATACAAGCGAACCTGCCCCAATGGGAATTGCCAGCTACGGGATAGGTCCTGAGAATTCGGCATTCGTATTAAATTCCACTTCATACATCGGCGTTATCAACATAACGTCGATCCAGACGCAGAATTCGTCCTGGCCTGGCAGCGCTATGACCTTCCAGCTAAACCTTAATCTCGTATTCACATACGGGGGACAGGAATATGTCTACTGGGTCCAGGATGTTGCGTACATCAATACTTCGAGCAGGCAGATAGAGTTCCTTGACAATGTCTGGAACTCATCTTCTATGAATGCCCAGATGCTTCCCTCGTCAATTACAGGAAACGGCACAGTTGCATCTGACGGAAATATCGGGTATTACTACGATGAACCAGGTGTCATCCCGGGAAATCTTATTACACTCAGTTATCCCTCCCATATCACACTTCGGATCAACGCCAGTGCTTCTTCCTCCAACAATCCTGAAGCCATTTTCAGCTATAACGATGGATCTGGCTGGGTCACTTATGATAATGTTATTTTCCCCTTTGCCAGCCTACACAATGGATCTGCCTACTTCGTGGTAAATGGATACCAGTATAAGCCAGACGGGATTCCAATGGATGCGGAACTTATTATGGGCGGCCCAGGCGGTGGCAGTGACACCTGGGACAATGAATCCCTGCTGACGCTTATGCTCCAGTACTGGAACGGCAACAATTACCAGTCAGTGTTCGACGCGTTCAATTTCGGAAGCGACACTGCTGAAGGCATTTCCAACGTAACTGCAACTCCACTGGGTTCCAGCTCCCATGGGATACCAGGCTCCGAAGTAACCAATGGGCATGGAACGCTGTCCATGCTCTACAATACCAGTGAAGTCGGATTTATCTCAATTGTTTCTCCCGGATTCAAGTCCGGTTCCATAAATATGGGCAACACCAGCATTTCGTACACTGGATACAGGGCCAACGTAACGCTCACATCCGGCATGTACAACCTGACCCTGATCAGCGGCGGGTCTAAATTCAGTTTCCATAACATTACTGTCCTTCCGGGCCTTACAACAGTCCTGTCCACAGAGAAGTTTTTCAGCATTACGATAAACGAAACGGGGCTGCCATCGGGATACGCATGGTCACTGATAGTAAATGGTTCACTCTACAGCACAATTCGTTCCAACATATCAATCTCTGAAACAAATGGAACTTACAACATATCATTTCCTTCTGTTCCTGGATACAGGCCCAAGCAGTCATTCTATGATGTCACAGTGGATGGGGCAAACCTATACATCACAGTTAAATTTTCACCTGTCAGGTACCTCGTAACTTTCATTCTTGTCCAAGGCCAAGAACCGCCAACGTGGAACATTTCCCTGTACGGTGAAGGCGTGTTTGGGACTTCTTCCAGCTCTCTGTCCGTCTATCTTCCAAACGGCACATACCTGTTTGTTGCAAGCACTGAAGATCATCGTTTCGAAAATTATTCTGGATCCTTTACTGTATCAGCCTCATCATTGGAAGTAAACGTCGATTTTCCCGTTAATGCCATCATAGATATCCACTCCAGTCTAGACAGATCAAGTGCAATAATAAACGGAAACGAATACAACTTTTCGGGCAATTTTTCCACCTACCTTGTGCCGGGTAACTACAGCATCTTTGTTACGTCAAACAAATCCTTACCGTTTTTCTCAACTTACGAACTTTCGGCATCCCAGATCCTAAATATAAGTGTCAACCTGAGCGTGCTTTCTTCATCTGGAATTATTGAAGGCAGCATAAATCCGGAGAATGCCAGCCTGTTTGCCAATGGCATAGCGATTCCAGTTGCCAGCGGTGACTTCAGGCAATCCCTTCCCCCCGGAGATTATTTCCTTTCCCTATCAGCTCCTGGCCATGAAGCCTCTGTACTATCACTTCAGATTTCCAATGGCTCCTCTTCTTATATCCACATCAACCTATCTTCTGGCAAGACATTTGCAGTCAGAGGCAACCTATACCCACTTGATGCAAAGGTGATGTTCGGAGGGGAGCCTGCTATCCAGAGTGTATCGGGAAGTTACCTGGCATATGTTGCCCAGGGAAGCTATACGGTCTCAGTTACAGCCAGTGGTTTTGCTCCTTACTCAGCCAGCCTCAATGTTACGGGGAACTTGACTGATAATTTCTCCCTTTCTCCCTTGCCGCCACTCCTTTCTGATATCGACAGTGCGGGAGTGTCCGTGCTCTCGAGTGCAGGAAATGTCACGTCTATGAAGTTCACTGGGTCTGAATTGTCGCTCAGTTTCACGTCCCCGGCAGGCGGATACCTCCTAATATGTGTACCCTTTTCCGGATTAGAGAACAGCAGCCTTGAACAGGCACTCCACAGCAGGGTATTTGTTAACGGGATTCCGGCTGCCAATTATACAGTGGCGCTGGCCAGCAATTATACTGTAATGCTTTATATGCACGTTTCCGGAGACCCACAAATAATCTGGCTATTGAACGCCTCTCTTCCGGCGCCGGTGTTAAATCCTAACAACGGAAACCTGAGCCACATGGATATAGGTTATATTGTGCTGGGCTTGCTGGCCACTATCCTTGGGGTGTCGCTTATTCTTATCAGGAGAAGATGACACTTACAGATCTACCTTGATCTGCCACTCATTCTTATTCTGGACAAGCGATCCCTGAAGCCCCCTGTCCCTTATTTCAGACAATTTTGCGGTAGCATCTGCCTCAGAGCGGAAATGGAAGAAAAGAGCATCGTAACCAAGTTCAGGCATCTCATTCTGCGACCCAAGAATGTCCCTTAGTGAATCGAGCACTGAGATGAGCCTTTCTTCAGTGGTCCTCAGTTGGCCAGTCTTTATTCTTTCTATACCTCTTTCTTTGAGGCTGTTGTAGATTACCTGGTTTACCTGTCCCGAGATTTGCCTGTGGGATGGCGTCCTTACCCCTGTAAAGACGAAATATGCCCCTATGGCTATGACAACCACTCCAAGTTCCAGGAGGATAAACACAAAGTATGCCCCCATTATAACAATGAGCAGGCCTAATATTGTTCTGGAAGGGCTCAATAAAAGCAGTATGCAACTCTCCCTAAAATCCTTATTGGTACAAGCAGGAGAACAGGCCGCCTCATTCGTTCCTGCAAAATGTGCTCATAATATTATTATGCCTGATTCAAATATGATTCCATGGATAATGTTAGGCCCACATGGGACCAGTATTTTATGCGTATGGCATTTTTGGCTGCATCGCGTTCCAACTGCACAAGGCGCAAGGTAGGGGCTGTCATAGTGAAGGACAAGAACGTTCTCGCTACGGGCTACAATGGCCCCCCATCTGGTACAGTCCACTGTGATGTTGTAGGATGCATTCGCGATGATCTTGATGTTCCCTCAGGGGAACGGCATGAACTCTGCCGTGGACTGCACGCTGAGCAGAATGCGATAATTCAGGCAGCAGTACATGGAGTTAGTATAAAGGATGCCGTAATATACGTCACAACCCATCCCTGTGTTGTCTGCTCAAAGATGCTTATGAATGCGCAGATCAGGGAAATCATCTACGCGCAGGGATATCCGGATGAGCTTTCCGAGCTTATGCTCCTGGAGAGCTCCATATCTAAGCGGAGGTTTGAACTTCCAGAGAACGAGGTTAAGGCAATGCTTGGTGATTTCTATGCTACCATGCCCGGCAGCGACTGATCTTTTTCATTACCGGCAGTGACTGCATATCATCTGGTTAGAATTAGTCTGACTGGACAATTAAGCGTCATGCCTTATGGAGCCAGGTGCTGTGCGGCCTTTTAGATAGTCCAGTAAAAGCGTGAATCCACTGCATCGCAATTACCATGAAGCTCCTTGTTTAATTTAAAGCTCCACTTCATTCCAATGACTCTGTAACCCCCTGCCATCCCTATTGGCTGGTTTTCAATGCTAAAATCTACAAATGCCCATGGACATAGCATCACCATTGCTGGTCTTCATATTGGTGTTGTATCCATATGGGGATATCCGTTGGAAATTGAGCTGGAAATGGCTGTAATGTTTTCCTTACGCAGATCTGTACCATAATAATATTTATATTCCATTCATATGGGTTAACGTGTTCCATCTCGCTATCGCAACCTCTCTGGCCAATTTTGTAATCGGCCTAATACAGACGCTTGGGTATCCAGGAATCTTTTTCCTGATGCTCCTGGAAGGCCTCCTTCTCCCCATTCCATCAGAAGTGGTAATGGCTTTTGGAGGCTATCTTGCATTCTCCAGCGGCCTTCCAGACATAATGGGAATCCCTGCATTCGTCGTCCTTCTTATCGTGGGAAGCCTTGGAAACGTTGTTGGCGCATATCTTGCCTACCTGCTGGGAGATTATGGAGGCATTCCCCTAATCATGAGATACGGGAAATATGTAATGCTTGATGAAGGATCCATCAGGAGAACCCATGAATGGTTTCTGCGCTATGGGCCAATTTCCGTCTTCCTCACCAGGCTCGTGCCAATATTCAGGACCTTCATTTCAATACCTGCGGGGATAGCTAAGATGAACAGGACAACATTCCTCCTCCTGACACTTGCCGGCTCCCTTATATGGGACAGCCTCCTCATATATCTTGGCTATGTACTCGGCCCACACTGGGGTTCCATACTGTCATTCTTTGACGAATACCAGTATGTTGCAATAGGAATCCTTGTGGCCATAATACTATGGTGGTTCTTCAGCAAAATAAGCAAGCGCAACAGGATTTCAGCTGCTCCTTAAATTCCAGGGAATTAATAAAAAATAATATTTTTACGCCGGAACGGCGATCCTGGCAACAAGAACTGCAAGAATTGTTCCATACACCACTGTCACAAAGTACAGCGCTACCAAGGCATAGTTAAGATAGCCTTTTGCCTTCTGGCTCATATTCAGGTCCTTAAGTATCCCTCCCAGTCCGTTTACAGCGTGGTAGCTGATAACCCATACGAAAACTATAAAGAAGGCAAGCCACCATGGGTTATGCATATTCTGGATTACCTGATTGAAGAACTGTATGGGGTGGCCAAAGTCTATGTGCGCAACATAGAGATGCACTCCTACAAAAAATATGAGGAACAGCCCCGACGCCGCCTGGAACATCCTTGATACTGACCCGGTCACTCTCCTTCTGGAGTTATACTTCATCTCTGCCTCTGTCATTTTAAGCAGCTCCTATGAACATGTAGGCGTAGTAAAGGAAGACGCCAAGAATAACAACTGCGATGCTTTCAAAGAAATAAAACATGACCTTGTGATTCTTGAGACCGATACCCATCTCATTTAGCGCGAGCCTTGTTCCATTGGCCCCATGATAAAATATTACCAGAGCAAGGAGCACGTCGAGCACCAGGAAAGAATCGTACGGACCGTATGTGATGGATGTGACCAGACTGTTGTACGTAGCCGCACCGCTCAGCAAATGGGACAGCACAAACAGATGGAGGTAAAGATAGAATACTATGACAAGACCGCTCAACCTGTGCATTGCAAATGCAAAGTAACCCACGCCTTTCCTGTAGAATTTTGCCCAGCCAAGTGGGCCCTCATTCATGTTCTTTACACTTTCCACAACCAATATTATCTCCTCCTGAATAGCCTCTGGAATTCAAGCCCAACCATGCTGGACCTGAGCTTCTGGATTGCAAATGATGGATCCACGCCCTTTGGGCAAGCCTCAGTGCATTCACCAGCAAAGTGGCATCTTGACGTTCCTTCTTCACCGCTCACGATTTCGAGCCTGTATTTCTTTCCCTGATCCCTGTTGTCAGCAATGTAACGCCATGCAGCCGCAAGAGGGGCTGGTCCTAAATAGTTTGGATCAGAACCCTCTATTGGGCAGGCTGCCATGCATATTCCACATTTTATGCACAGAGAGTAATCAAGATACTCATGGAACTGTTCTGGCGTCTGGAGTATTTCAGAATCGTACTTGCCGTCGTCGTCCCGTATCACATAAGGCTTGACCGCCCTGTATTTTTCCAGGAAGCCATCAATGTCCACTGCGAGATCCCTGATAACCTTGAAATGTTTCAGCGGAGCCACAGTAACCTTCTGCCCCTTCAGGCTGTCTGTTGTAGTGGAGCATGCCATGTGGGGCTTGCCATTTATCTCCATGGCGCAGCTACCGCATATCTCCATCCTGCATGAGTACCTGAACGACAGCGAATGATCAAGGTTTTCCTTTATGTACAGCAGCGCTTCCAGGACTGTGGATACTTTGTCCTTGGGAACATTATAAGACTGGGTCTTCATATTTCCGTTTTCGTCCGTCCTCTTTATCTCAAAAACCATCTCTTCCATCTCATGCACCTCAGTAAGACCTCACCGTTGGCTGCCATTTCGTAACTACAACAGGCCGGTATGTGAGAATAGGGCCATTATCAGAGTAAGTAGCTATTGTATGCATCATGAAGTTCTTGTCGTCCCTGTCCGGGAAATCCCTCCTGTAATGTGCGCCCCTGCTTTCCTTCCTCTGAAGTGCGCCCAGTGTAATTATCTCGGCAAGATCAAGCATGAAGCCAACCTCAAATGCCCATTCTAACTCAAGATTGAACGTTGATGACTTGTCCTCAATTGTTATCTTCTGGTATCTTTCCTTGAGGGCTGCAATGTTCTTTAAGCTGTTCTGAAGGGGTGCCTCTGTCCTGAAAACACCGACATTCTTGTCCATGTTTATCCTGAGGTCCTCTCTTATCTTTGCAACGTTTTCTCCTCCGTCTCTCCTGAGCATGTCTTCCCAGATGTGTTTCTCCTCCTCCTCAATCTGCTTCATATCCAGTTCAGGGAAGGAGTGGGACACCGCATACTCAGCAGCCGCTTTTCCTGCCACATTTCCAAGAGCGAGGCATTCGTTTGTTGAATTTGAGCCGAGCCTGTTGGCCCCATGGATGCTCACGCATGCGTTCTCGCCAGCAGCATAAATGCCGGGTATTGATGTTGTTGTCTTTACGTTGGAATCTATCCCGCCCATAGTGTAATGGGTTGCAGGATGGACCGGTATCAGCTCATTATGTGCATCTATCCCGTTGAACTTCTTTGCTATGTCGGTGATCATAGGGAGGCGTTCGTCCAGCTTGTCAGCTATGTGCCTCAGGTCCAGGAAAACATAGTCCATGTCACCGTATTCTCCCTTTGCGCCCCTTCCAGCCTCTATCTCCCACATTATTGCCCTTGATACGACATCTCTTGAGGCAGTCTCGAACTTGTGGGGTGCGTAGGTACCCATGAACCGCTTGCCGTCCTTGTCAAGGAGATAGCCACCTTCAGCCCTTGCAGCCTCCGTGATAAGTATGCCGGACGGGACAAGACCCGTGGGATGAAACTGTATGAACTCCATGTCCTTCAGCGGTATTCCTGCCCTGTAGGCTATGGCGTCCCCATCGCCGGTGACAGAATGTGCATATGTCGCAAACTGGTAGAGCCTTCCTGCCCCGCCCATGGCAAATATTATTGACTTTCCCTGAAAAACTGTGAATTCACCATTCCTCAGGTTGATTGTGGTAACAGCATTTGGCTTCCCGTCTGCCAGAATGAGCTTGGTCGCAAAATACTCGTTGTAGAAATGAATGTCGTATTTCAGTGCCCTGCTGAAAAGAGTCTGCATCACATGGAATCCAGTCTTGTCGGCGGCAAATGTTGCCCTGGGAAAACTTAGTGCGCCAAAATCACGCTGTGAAATTGTTCCGTCAGGATTCCTGCTCCAGGGGCATCCCCAGTGGTCAGTGGTGTAAATCTGCTCGGGAACGAGCCTGACAAACTCCTCAATTGCATCCTGATCCCCTAGATAGTCACTTCCCTTGATTGTGTCAAAGGCATGCAGATCAAATGAATCCTTGGGATTAAGAACGGCACTTGTCCCTCCCTCTGCAGAAACGGAGTGTGACCTCAACGGATAAAGCTTGGATACTAGGCCAACAGAAACACCTGGATTGTATTCAGCAGCAGCTATTGCAGCCCTGAGTCCTGCCATTCCTCCACCCAGGATCAGGACGTCTTCTCTTATCTTTTCCAATTATAACCCCAGTTAGGATTGCCAGTGTTAATATATTTTTTTTTATGCGCAGTACACCAAGAGCGCTATCCGATTGATTATCGGGTATCAAAATGAATATCTATGAATTCTAGGCTCCTGCCCGGGCATATGCTTCTGCTGCAAAAGCAAAGTTTAAATACCTGAATGCAATTCATAGTTGTCAACTAATGGTTGACAACAGGAGGATGAGAATATGGTAATAAGGAGGAAAAGGGACGAGGATGACTGGAGGAACCCATTTGAAGATGAATTTGAGGACATGTTCAGGGACTTCGGCTTCGATTTTGACAGGTTCAATGAGAGAATGATGAGGATATGGGACAAGCTGCTAAAGGATCCCGATGTCAAGACCTATGGTCCTTACGTATATGGTTTCACATACAAGATCGGGCCGGACGGAAAGCCCGTATTCGAGGAATTCGGCAACGTTCCAAGGAACATGATTCCTGGAGTGGCGGACAACGTTGAGAAAGATGTCAGGGAACCAATAACCGACATTAACGAGGACAAGAACAAGATCTACATAACGTACGAGCTCCCAGGCATCTCGAAGGATGACATTGAGCTGAATGTATCTGCCAAGAACGTGACCATCAATGTCAAAAACGGTCCCAGGAAATACTTCAAGAGCATAGACCTTGAAGATGAGATAAAGCCAGAGACTGCCAAGGCAAAATTCACCAACGGGATACTGGACCTGACAGTTGAAAAGGTGAATGGCGAGAAAACCGGCGGCAAGAAAGTAAAGATAGAGTGATATCCATGATTGACGAGGACATTGAGGCTTTCATCAGCGCCATTGAAAACACCACACGCAGGGAAATACTGAGAAGCCTTATCCTCGATCAATCTTATGCATTTCAGATCAGCAGGATCATTGGAGTATCACAACAGGCCATAAACAAGCAGCTGGAACTCCTTGAAAGGGCCAACCTAATAACGTCTGCAGGCTCGGTTCCCAGCAGTTATGGCGCACCGAGGAAGATATATCGCCCAACTGGCTTTTCAACACTTATAGCTGACTACTCCAGAAATTTCATCTCAGTAAAGCGGTATGATCTGAACCCGACTGCCTCTGGAAATGGTGAAGATTTTGAAAATCTCAGCATTCACGAGCTTATGGGGCGCCTCAGGGATACTGAGAAGCAGATCGATGAAATCATGGAACAGAGAGGCAGATTGATTTCGAGGAAAGACCAGATAATGGGGCGCATTAACGCATACATTACGGAAATGGCTCCTGATCCCATGTCACGGGCAGTGCTTGCTGAGTATGTGGACAGCATGAACCCGGAGTACGTTGCCAGAAAATTGAATATTCCCGTAAATGTGGTGATGCAGATAGTGGAGACCTATCTCCGATGATCAGGGCAGTCTTCTGCAGAACTCTTCCACGAATTCTTTTTCCTTATGGCTTAACTGTGCAGTAATTATCATTGAAGACGGGCTGAGCTCTTTCTTCCACTGTGAAATATCTCCAAGCTTGCCGACCAAGAGAGTTTCCCCCTGCTGGGAAACATTGGCTGCTACTATTACCTCACTGTTTATCCCAATAATGCCTGTGCCATGATGCTTTTCAAGGTCCAGGAGTATTGAGGCAGCTTCCCACGGATACATTGTCCTTCCGGGCGCAAGATCGAAGAGCAGCAAGGTATGAAGTTCGTTTGCAAGGTTTCGCCCGATCTTTTCCAGGACACTTCTGGGCCTAAATTTTTCCGAAATAAATGGCAGGGATACCGGGGGGCCCATCCTGTACGGGAACAATCCTACGCGCCCGGGAATAACGGAAATGGCCGATGAATTCTCTATGGTTTCAATCCTTATGCCGGATCGGGCGGCGTCAAGCCGGATCTGGTTGTGTGTTGTTGCGTAGAGTGGATCGCCGGTCACAAGCAGGCATACATCCAATGACCTTGCCTGCTCCAGTATTGCAGAACTGTTCTCCAGGTCATCTCTTGAGGTGGGAATGACCTCCTTCCCGTAGCGTTCCTCAAGCTGATGGATCGTTTTCTCCGGAGAGATGGAGGTGTAAATCTCAAAGTATATTCGGTGGCATGAGGATATTATTCTATCCTCCAGGAGGGTGACACTGTCCACGCCACGAAGCCCAAGTCCCATTAGATAGATCATTTCAGCTCTGGCTTATTTCCTCTTCGATTCTTATGAGCTCATTAAGCTTGGCAAGCCGTTCGCCGCCGATGGTGCCGGTCTTTATGAACACAGAGCCGAATGCCACAGAGAGATGCGCAGGAAAGTCATCCGTTGTTTCTCCGCTCCTGTGGGAAACCGTGTTTTTTATGCCTGCAGCGGTGGCAATCCGAACGGTCTCAGCAGTCCTGGAAAGGGAGCCAATCTGATTTACCTTGATCAGTATTCCGTTGGTGGATTGCCTCTCAATGCCCTTCCTGAGCCTGTCTGGATTGGTTGTGTAAAGGTCGTCGCCCACAATAAGAGATCGGTCTGACACCCGGGAGGTTATCTCAGCAAAGCCATCGAAATCACTGTCCATAAGCGGGTCCTCTATGAAGTAGAAGCCGAATTCCTTCGAGAAGGAAACTGCAAAGTCTATCTGCTGGTCCCTTGTTTTTTCATCGTTTCTGTATTTATATTTCTTGTTTTCGTAGAATGATGTAGCAGCAAAATCCACGCCCTTCAATATCTTGACCTTATGCTCCTTGGATACTTCCTCAGCTGCCCGTGAAACGATTTCAATTGCTTCCATATCGCTTATTGATACAGTCCATGCTTTCTCGTCACCAAGGCCGACGCTTACCCCCTTGAGCTTTTCAGACAGGATCTCGCCTATCCTCCTGTGCGTCAGTGCGTTAATGTAAGCCGATTCAAGAAATGTGTCAGCCTGCGCCGACACAAGAAATTCCTGTATTGTTGTCCCGTTGACAGAATGTTTTCCTCCACCGATAACATTTCCCATCGGCCTCGGAAGCCTCCCTGCAAAAGCGCCGCCGACATATCTGTACAGAGGTATACCCAGGAAGCTTGAAACTGCCTTGGCATTTGCTACAGATAGTGCCGTGGAAAGATTGCCTCCGGCATTTTCAAGGTAATCGGTACCATCGGTCTCTCTTATTACGGCATCAAAACCTTCCTGATTCAGGGCGTTGAACCCTATTAGTTTTGGCCTAAGATTTTTCTCGAAGAAAGCTACCGAAGCGTCGGGTCCACCCTTTGGAAATGCATGAACCTCAGTCTCCCCCGTGCTCGCTCCTGACGGTGCCGAGCACCTGCCCATGATATCATCGATTATCACATCGGCTTCAACAGTAAAATTGCCTCTGGAATCTATTATCTTCCTTATCCTGATATCATCAATTGGCAGTTCAGATAACATGTGTTGAAATACCGTAATAAGTCTTAAATTATTTCATTGGTCCAACCTCAAGAGGTTATTCCTGTATCTCCTTGTGAAACTGTTATAATTTGCCTTGTATCCTGTCCACAGATTCTTGTATTCCTGGCTCACCTTTCCAACAACGTGAGCCGGAACCCCAACGGCTATGCTCTCGGCTGGAATTTCAGAATTGTTCTTGACCACCGCGCCCTCGCCAATTGCGGACCATTCACCTACCTTAGCAAAATCGGAAATAACTGCGCCCATGCCAATTACAACCCAGTCAGCAATTGCGGGCGTGTGTATGACGGACAGATGGCCCACGGTTACATGGTTTCCTATCTTCGTTGTCTCGCCAGGCCTTGCATGCACAACAACATTGTCCTCAATGGCGCTGTAATCCCCAACCACAATGGTCCCATAGTCACCTCGAAGGACTGCCCCAGGGCCGATCCAGACCTCCTTCCCGATGCGGACATCCCCGATTATTGTTGCATTGGGAAACACATAGGCGCTTTCGTCGATACTTGGCTTCCTCCCCTCAAATGAAAAAAGCGGCATTGTGTGAAATAGCCACTGTTGGATTAAGATTTTCCCTTGGTTCGCAGATTGCTGGCATGGATTTTGTATAAATGGAGTATTTCATCTCTTGATGCACTGAATTCCGGCATCTGTTTCCTGACCGCTATGCCAGAAACGATTGAGCCGAGAACAACGCTATCCTCAATGCCCATCTTTTCATGCAGACCAAGATAGAGTCCGGCCCTGAATGCATCACCTGCGCCTATGGTATCATATGCTGAACCCTGGACAAAAGCACTGACGTCAGTCTCCCTTCCCCTGTTGTGGACAGTCGATCCCGACTTTCCATGTGTAACAACAAAAATAGGAACCATGCTTATTATGTCTTGCCCCGACATATTGAGAATTTGCTGGGCTCTCTCATATTCTAGGTCATTCATTAAGCATATATGGCTTATATCCAGAAATTTCTTCAGCTGAGAGATGGAATACCTGTAGGAGAGTTCCTGACCTGGATCAAATACCTTGATGCCGTTGAAGGAAGAGGCAGATTCCAGGTAGTCGTCAGGAGGTCCTGTGCCGTAGTGGACATAACTGTAGTCCCTGTCTTCTGCAGCCGCCAATGATGTAAAGGCATTGGCCATTGGACCCTGGTAAACATAGTAAACCTGGTCATGGCCATCTGAGGCGGAATAACAAATTGGGCCGTAATCTTCGCCAACATAAACGTGACTCAGATCAACGCCCCGCTTCCTGAGAAATTCGAGATATGAACTATGTGATGCTCTGGCGACAGCAGAGTAGAGGTGAAAGGGTATGCCCAGGGATGATGCGACCATGGCGAAATTGCCGGCAGTTCCCCCGAATATTTCCCTTCGGGACTTTATATTTACTGAGCCTCTGCACGGAAGTTCTGGAACGCTGAAAACGACATCTATGTTCAGATGCCCAAAGTAGGCAAGAAAGTTCGCTGACACACCTTAAGATGCATACACTGAATATAAATATGACAACCCCGCCGTCTCATTGCAGTCTGGGTTGGGGCATGGCCGAAAGCTGGACCTTTGCCATCCTGGTGAACAACAGATCGTCATTCTTTCCCTGTAATACGCTTTTGCCAATTTCCATTACCTGCATTTCTTCCCTGGCGACAGTTTTCAGATTTTCAAGGTCATTCTCACTAGTATAGACTGCAATGGCCTCATGGAGGCCTTCGTTTAAGCCTGCAACCCTGATTGCCTTTGAGATCTGTGTTTCACCTGAAATAAGCATCAGAAAGAGCGCTTCCATGTTCTTTACCCTTGAGTACTTGAACATCCTTGTAGACTTCTCGTATGCAATGCCCAGCTGTTCCATTGAAATCACCGCTTCGGGATTCACGATGCAAAAAAAGGATGCGTGGCCGGACCTGATAAAATTTGATACTAGGCCGTAAAAATGGGGGCCCACTTTTAATAGTTTAACCTCAGGCTGCATTGGCTCCAGGGTTTCCCTGTTTTGGGCCGAAGATCTTTGGATTCAGGAAGTCTGCTACCCTGGACAGGAATCTCTGCTTTTCAGGGCTGGCTATGAGAGCATTTTCCCAGACTTCGCTAATATTGGATACTGGGACTACCTCTATCTTGTCCTTATGTAGACTGTCCAGCACAATGTCACCGAAGTTTGATGCTGGAACGATTACCCTCTTCATGCCAGCTTCTATGGCAGCTTCCACCTTGGCTGTTACCCCTCCAACTGGCAGAACTGCCCCCCTCACACTGAGAGATCCAGTCATGGCAACGCTCTGATCCACAGGGATGTTTTCTATTGCAGATATGACTGCGGTTGCAATGGATACACTGGCGGAATCTCCCTCAACGCCTTCGTATGTTCCAATGAACTGTATATGTATATCCATGTCAGAGATGTCCTTGCCACTGAGTTTCTTGAACACTGCAGAGACGTTTTGGACGGCCTCCTTTGCTATCTCGCCAAGCTTTCCAGTTGCCACAACAACTCCGTTCCCCTTGTGCTGCGCTGGCGTTACTTCAGCCACTATAGGCATTACTATACCAGTGTAGTCAGCCATGCCGGAGTTTGCCCCAACAACTGCTAAGCCATTTACCATTCCTACTGCAGACCCTTCGCTGTGGAATGTCTGGTAGGATTTGCGCACCTGTATGGATCTGTCGGCAACCTGCTGCTCTAGTGGCTTGCTAAGTGCCTTTGCCCTGACAACATGATCAGCTGTAACTATTTCGGCCTTTTCGCTGATTGCGATATCTCCAGCAACCCTAATAAGGCCACCAAGTTCACGCAGCCTTAGTGTGAGTTTGCCTTTCCTTCCTGACCTTCTCTGAGCTTCCTTAATGACTTCAGTGACTGCCCCTATATCAAGATGCGGTATTTTCTTATCCTTAAGAACCTCCTGGGCTATGAACTGAACAAGCTTCTGCCTATTTTCCTCGGTGTCATCCATGGTGTCGTTCACATAGACCTCGTAACCATAACCTCTAATTCTTGACCTCAAAGCCGGGTGTATTCCCTGCACTGCATCAAGATTTCCTGCCGCAACAAGGACGAAATCACATGGAACTGGCTCGGTTTGAACCATTGCTCCAGCGCTCCTCTCGCTCTGCCCTGAAATTGGGAATTTCTTTTCCTGCATTGCTGTCAGAAGTGCCTGTTGGCTCTCGATCCTAAGGAGATTCATCTCGTCTATGAAAAGAACACCTTTGTTAGCCTTGTGGATATTTCCCGCCTCAACCCTTTCATGGGCCGGAGTCTCAAGTCCACCGGACTGGAAAGGATCATGCCTGACGTCGCCAAGCAGGGCCCCGGAATGCGCTCCTGTTGAATCAACAAAGGGCGGCTTGTCATTTGGCGTGTGTGAAACTAGCAGTTTGGGGACCATTGCCCTTTCCATCCTCATTGCGGGATTGAGTGCCATGAACATGTATATGAAGAACGCTATTATGACAGTAAAGAAGAGTATGTTAAGGCTGAGTCCGAAATTCTTGTCTCCCGCATAGAGTATACCCGCGGCAATTATGCCGAAGAATATTATAGCAAATATTACAAACAGAATCCCCCTTGACTTGTCTTTCTTCTCCCTCTCGGCCTTGAGCTGATACTGCCTCACTATCTCCTTGCCTTTTCCCGCAGGAAGGGTCTTGATCTTTGGCCTGTTGTTATCTTCAGGATTTGGAAAAACAAGTATATCCTCAAGTTCATCCTTGGGAAGGAAATCCACCATTGACTGGGCAAGCATGGATTTGCCAGTGCCGGGTTCCCCAATCAGGAGTACGTGCCGCTTCTGGATGGCTGCCTTCTTTACAACCTCCCTTGCCTCCTCCTGACCAATGACCTGGTCAAACAGCATCCTGGGCACCTGAACATCCTTAGTTGTGGTGATGCTCAGTTTTCTCACCCATTCATCAACAGACTCTACCGTAGTTTCCACCTTTCACTTCATTAAATTTAGATAATTAAGCCTTTCTTATGGAAATTTTTAAAAATTGTACGGGGCCGACTTTTTCTAATATTATGATGTTTTCAGGCATTAACCGATTTCCACAGCAAAAACTTTCTTGTGGTTAAACATGGTTTTAAGTGCCTTGACATCTTCTATTGAATCTGCATTGATCTTGTAGTACTTGAAGCCATTCTTTGTCTGCTCAAATGATACGAGACCCAGCCCCACCAGAGATTCTTCCCCGGTGTACCTGACACCAAGTCCCTCAAGGCAACCCTTAACGTTGGAAGGGTCTGACTTGACAGCCCTTGATATTTCAGATAGGTAGGATCTGTATGGGTGTATCGAAAGCAGATAGAACAGAACCTTCCTTCTTAGTTCGCTTCTATTCAATGATCTGATTATGTTTCCGTCGGCCACGAGTTCCATGATATTATATTATCTAGGACGTATTTAAAGATTCTTGTCGGACGAGTTACATGTCATGGAAAATACAGCCTTTCTGACATAGTTACCTACATAATTCATCAACATATGTCTGACATGAAACCCAATCTATTCTTAAATTATTGGAACAAGGAACCTGAAGACCGCTATTGAAGCTATTATGCTGGAAGGTATGGTTATTATGATTGTATACTTGGCAGTCCGAAGCGAATCGAAAACAGAATCTATGAGCCTTTCGTAGGTATTCTCATCACCCATGTGCACCTTTACCTGGGCAGTGCGCATGCCAATTTTAACTTCTGTAACATTATTCTTTGCTATCTCAACCGACCTAGAAATAAAAGTGGCAATCTCATTAACATCTCCCTCTTTCCCAAGAGGATTGACATCTAGGTTGCTGGCATTGACGTAATGGTTGTCTGTTGTATATATCTCAAGCGAGCCCAACCAGTCTGAAGTTTTCTCTCGTGCCCGTTCAATCACTTCAGTTGTTACATTGTTTGAATCCGTTAGTACGACAGCCTGGTACTTTCCCTGAATCTCGGTTACAAACGCCTGTATTCCCATGGGACCCAATTCAGGAAAATCAACCTTTAACCTGTGATATCCTGCACGGGCTGGATACTTTGAATCAAGCCTCTTCAACTCCCTCACGAAGGCCTTGTCCATTCCTTCACAGGACGAGAGTTCAGGAGCCTTTTCCCTGAAATTGTTCTGTGCATCTATGGCTGCAAATTCCTTCAGAGCTGTCCTTTCCACGTGGTGTATTATTTTCAGCCCTTCTCTGAGCTTCACGTCGTCAAACGGCTCCCTATCAGGGATTATTGCGCCAACACCATAGTCGCCGAACCTCTGCATGCCTATGGAGTACTTTCCCACATTGATTTTTTTGAACCTTGACATGGTATCAACATACTCCATCTGATCCAGGCAGTCCCTGACGCCTTGTGCAATGGCGTCAATATCTTCGTCGCCTGCACAGTTGTTGCTGTTTGTGGTTGTAGTGTGGAAGACCATGAGGTCCGATCCAAGATCATTCAGGCGGCTTTGCAAACGGGCTGGAAGATCACTTGAACCAAGAGTTCCAAATGGTCCTGGGTGAACGTATGGGAATACCATTGTTGTCATCCGTGAATCATCTGACGCTCTCCTGACATCGAGAACCTTCACCGGAATTTTTCTCACATGCCGGTAAAGCCTGCCAAAGAACTTGTTTCCTACTTCCTGGCTGATATCCTCATTGTTGTAATTGAGGAACATCTTTATTATCCTGGCAGGACTTTCACCATACTCCTTTGCAAACCCCCTCGTTGAGCTTTTCACGAAGATTATTCCGCACACAACATAAATTATGGAAGACGCTACGAATGGTATTATGGTGACCCATTCCCTGAAAATGACAGAAAGGGCCACCATTGAGGCAAATGTATAATTCAGAGTCGGCGGAACAAACTTAAGGGGCCGGTCTGAATAATATGTGTAGAAGATGAGGACCCTCAACATTGTGGCAGAGGAAACAGATACCATGAGCATTATCTCAGGGCTGCTGAATATCCTCAGAAAATAGATGACCCAGAAGAAAACTGATGCTATAAGAAGGGAAAGAAAATCGAGAAAGAGTATCCTCCTGAATGGAAAATATATGTGTGCTATTTTAACAAAAAGTTCATCTATAGATATGAGCAGAAGATAGGAACCCAATATGCCAACAACAACCAGATAAATGCTCTTCAGCAGAAAATAGTCAAACGCCATAATCATTGCTGTGAGCCATATGATGTTATACCATTTTGGCGATCTTTTTACAAACTTCGAAAGATCAGAAAAACCCTTATTTTCTGAACTGGATTTGATCAACTGAGGAGAATGCCGTTTTTGTAAATATATATTTTGCTGCCCACCGGAGATATTAAGTATAATATTCAACCTTCATCATTTTGAACTTTCCGTAGCCGTAGATTACCTTAATGTACCGGGGAAACTGCACCTTTTCGGGGCCCGTATCCACATAAAGCCTGCTTAAGGAATCAAGTTTCGCCGCTGATGCAATAACTATGAGATTGGACATGTTGATTTTCCGGAGTGCTCTGTACGAGAGCTGCCTGTTGCCCCTTCCCAGAAGAAATCCCTGACCGCCTATGGGCGATATTACAACCCTTGTATTCTCGTCGACTGTATTGAATATCTCTTGTTCATTCATGTCCCTTGCAATAACCTTCCTGTTTCTGACCAGATCGAAACCCAGAAGGCTGCCATCAGTCCCCAGGAATGACAGGATCCGCTTGCAGGTTGTGCCTGGCCCTATGAGATAGTCAGCGTTTTCCTCCATATGCTCAGCTATATATTCCGCTGCATCCTCCACGTAGTCATCACTATATTCGGCCTTTGATTCGAGGACCACCCTGTTGCTTCTTGGGACCAACAATTCTCCGTATATACTGGTTTCAAGCTTCCCCGAAGAATAAGCGTCCTCGTCAAGATCAATGACCTGCGCGTCTGCCATATCCATTGATCTTCCTAATCTTAAGTCCATTAAGATATCTGCGGCGGCCCTGACACTTATTGCAAATACTGAACTGTACATCTTTGTTCCTGCCGGCACACCAAGTACCGGGAATCCTAGGGACGCATCAACAACATTTCTTGCTGTTCCGTCTCCCCCAAAAAACACCAGGATGTCAGGGTTATAATGCTTCAATATACTCAGAAAAGCCATTGTATCTGATGGGTCGGTGCTTTCGCTGGCATTGTATATGACCGAGTAATTTCTGTAGCCGGCTTCGATAAACGCTTTCTCCCCCATGATCCCAGATGGAATTAAGAATTGGATATCCCCTTCATCAATCTCTCTTAAAAATGCCACAGCCAGGTCCAAAGACACTGAGTGAGGGCACATTCCGCTTGTTAAGTGATCCGACCCCTTGTAACCTAGGAGGATACCACATCCCGCAACAGGATTGATAAACAGGCCAACTTTCATGAAATCACGTTTATATAGGCAACAGCCGCATAATATGTGCTGTTGTATGCGACTACAACCCACGATTCAGGAATGTGCGGCATCTGAAAACTCAAAATTTCGCTTGACCCTGACTGCAGCGTTTCTGATGAGAAGGGGAGAATGGTAACCAGAGATGCGTTTACCGATTTTTCTCCGGGCACTGACTGTGATTCGATGAAATAAGTATAATTTAACTGTGGATTTACCACAGAAACCACTGTCATGTTGGTTGCTCGGCTTACGTTAAGATAAAGTGAGAACTTGCTGCTCTCGTTTACAACCATAGACATGGGATTCTGGCTGTTGAAAGTGAAGGCGGGGCTTAGGTTGACGTAGAGGACATTAAATTCCAGGGTTTTAGATACGCTGCCCGAATAGATGGATATTGCAAATGAGTTATAACCGGGTCTCATTGAGCCCCTTGTGTTTATCTCCATTGTATAGTTTATGGATTCCCCCGGAGAAATTGACTTGCTGCGTCCCGACAGGGTGAAGGAAACAGAAGGGTTTATGTCAAAGGCTGGAACCATCACGGATGAGCCTGTATCTGTTATGTTCAGCGCCACTGCCACTGTTGCATTGGCCCCATATGCCACAAAATTATACTGCGATGCTGTGGCAGTAAAGCTGTTAATGGAAGTTTGAAATGGAATTGGCACTATGCCAATTATTATTATGGAAAAAGCAACAGCTGCCAGAACCTTTGTGTTAACGTTTAGCCTGAATCTGTTATTAAGCGGCTGTGGCCCCCTGAGGCCAACAAGGAGGGCAAATACAGCCAGGACAATCCAGGCAGGGTAGAGCACCCCCAGGCCCAGAATTGCAAGTATTGATATGTATGATAGGTAAACACTCCTGCGCCCCAAAATAGCGGAAGAGATGAGGCCTCCGTCAAGGAAACCCAGTGGAAGGGCGTTGAAAGCAGATATGACAAGGCCAGCCCAGCCAGCCAGGGCCAGCGGATCCAGGATTCCGTTGGAAGGTATCATCTTCAGGGATACTATCTGAAGAAGTATTGGAGAACCGATTCTGTCAACCGGTGAATTCACCGCCGAGGAAGTTGGAGGGAAATAAAAGGTGAGGAGGGAGCCAAAAATATAGAATATCACAGAAATAACCAGACCAAAAATCAGGGAGTAGGAACCTGATTCTATCATTGCCTTTCGGCTTATGTATGGTTTGCTCGGACTGTTTATTATACCCATGGTTCCTATTCCCAACGGGTCAGGAATGAATATGGGAAACGAATATGACATTCTATTCTTCTTCAGCGCCACGTATTTACCGGCTTCTCTGGCTGCGAATATGACCGAAAGCGGAAGGAGGTAGAATACAATGCTGGAAAATACTGTCCCAGATATTCCTGCTGCTGAAGAGTATGAAGCCTGGTACTCATACCCGAAATATCCTGTGCTTGCTATTGTAGCTGCAAAGAGAATAATCTTTATCCACTTGTTTTCGCTGCGTTCAGGCCTTTCAATTACCGTTATCTCATCTTTCAGGTTTCCAGAGGTGAATCCTAGGTAGCCCGCTGCATCCAGGTCCGATGCCATTTTGCTGAAGTAATCCTCCGGATTCAGATCAAGGCCTGAGATCTTCAAGATTACAGCACTGTCTGTCTCATTCGCTGAAATTATGTCATAATATTTTGAGACTATTTTCCGGATTGTTTCGCCTGAACCTTCTCTCATTTATTTCCTCAGGTTCGACTAGCATCAAAAACTTCTCTTATTAATGTTTCATATTTGTCCCTGTTTATCCCGGCTATGATCACATGCCTTCCCCTTCCTTCCGGCTTCCCACCGGCGGCAGAGGAAATTTTGTCAACAAGCTCCTGCGGTACATTTCCTGTTCCGCTGATCACCCTGATCTCTGATCCTTCCGGGAAGGGTATAATGACATGACCCAGTTTCCTCGAAAAGACAGCAGAGATCAGGGATTTAAGCGTCTCCGCATCAGAAGGGGGATTGAACAGAGTGGCCGGAATGCTGGCAACATTTATCTTCCTGCCTTCCGCGATGATGGTGTCTACCTCATGTTTTATCCGCCTCTCCCTGTCCTTTTTTAGTTCAAGATTCTCATTCCACATCCTTTTTACGGCCTCTTCTACCTCTTCACCCTTTACTGACAGCAGAGACTCCAGAGATTTTTGAGTTGTGCTCATGGACTGGACATGGTCAAGGGCCGCAATGCCCGCGGCAAAGGTAATCCGCTGAATGCCCTCCTGCAACGTTTCTACGTTCAGGATTTTTAGGAAGCCTAGTTCGCCTGTGGACCTGACATGTGTGCCACCGCAGCCTTCCGCGTCAACGCCTTCGATCTCAACAACCCTGATGTCCCTTCCTTCGGGTACGCCTCCCTCGAAAAGTCTGAAGCCGTATTTTTCAATGGCTCTGTTCCATTCAATATTCCGAACTGTAATGGCCCTGTTTTCCGTTATGTATTTCAAGCACCTTCTCTCCACCTCGCGTACCTCCTCGTCGTTCAGCCTTCTGAAGTGGGTAATGTCGATCCGCGAGTGATCCAGGCCCTTCTGAACTCCAGTCTGCCAGACATGGTTTCCAAGATATTCCCTAAGGACGCCAAGAAGAAGGTGAGTGGCAGAATGGTGGACCATGAGCCTGTGCCTGCGTTCCCAGTTTATGTGGCCAATCACCCTTGACCTTTCCGGTATTTCCGATTCCACTTTGTGCACCACGGCGCGTCCATATTTATGCACCTCACTTACCGGCACCTGTTTTCCGTGGTAAATAAAATACCCTGTATCGTATGGCTGTCCGCCCCCCTCCGGGTAGAAGGCAGTCTGGTTTGTAATTATGTGCCTGTCCCTGGAGAAAAGAACTATTGCATTGAACTGCGTCATGGTCGGATCATCATAGTAGAGAGGCCTGGTGAAAAGATCTGGAAAGTCTGGGCGGGCCTCCTCCTTTCTTGGGACATTCTCATGCCTTGCAACAACCATGGCGTTAAAGTCATCCGGTATCTCAATTTCTGTCCCCCTTTCAGCTCTGATTATGGAGGCGGCCTCTTCTGGAATAACGCCGAAAGAATCGTAGAGTGTCACCAGATCCTCAGCTGTAAGCGTCCTGCTCCTGTCGTATGCTTTAAGCACGATCTGCCTTGACCTCTTCTCCAGATCCTCAAACTTGGCTTCGTCGATCCGGAGTGCTTCCCTTGCAAATTTCTCGGAAAACCCTGGGAAAATTTCAGAAAACTGCCTCCAGTGCTGAAGAATAAGTTCGATTAGGCTGATATGAATTCCCATGTCAGCTATGGCTCTCTTTGCACGCCTTATGAGTAGCCTGGCAAGATATCCAACCTTCACGTTTGACGGTATGACGTGATCTGAGAAGAGCACCATAAGGGTCTTAGTGTGATCTGCAAGCACAAATACAGACCTGGCGAACTCAAACATTTCCTCTACGTTTGACCTTTCTATCTTGATGCCACTTCCAGTCAATCTTTCCATGCTCCGATCAATCATTTGTTTCCGGTTGAAAGGCTCAGATTCCACTGCCATGGTGGACATAATCCCAAGAATGTTGTCATCCAGTGAACGGGAACCGCTCCTGGAGACAATGGTGTCAACTACCTCGGGCATCACAGCCTGATACACTGTAGGAGTGCCCTGAGATAGCCAAGTCAGACGTTCCAGTCCGTATCCAGTATCCACAATCATCATGTCCATTCTAGAATATTTCTTGCCATCTATGATAAACTGCCCACTGGGGTCTTCCTTTAGATCCATGAAGACAAGGGTTGCCACCTCCAGGCCCCTGACGAACACCTCAAATGCATTCCCGCCATTTCCGCCACCTGACCATGGCTTTTCCTTGAATGTTATGAGCGATCCTTCTACCTTAAGGGATTCTGTGAGGAATCTGTAACAGTAAGCAACAGTTTCCTCCTTCCAGTAGACAAAATTCCCAGCATAATTGAAGGCATCATGGCATAGCATCTCAAAGCAGGTCAGATGCCTTCCGGTTTCACCTATTAGGTCTGTGTCGTTCATCCTAACGGAAGGCTGCGACATTGCAAGGGGATTTCCCGGAGGCTTAACCCTGCCTGAAGTCACATGCGGCTGGAAATCGTATATAGAAGCATTGACAAGGAGAACATCATCACGCCATCTTGGCACCACAGGATAGGGATCTATAATTTTGTGGCTTGGCCCGAAGAAAGACAGAAAATTTTCCCTCATTTCGGCCAGGCTAAACGGCTTCCAGACCGGACTGTTCCCTATGAAGGAATATGTGTCGCATGGAGGGTCCCCGCATGTATTTCTCAGGGGATCACTGCTCCAGTAGTACTTTCCGCATCGTACGCACTTCCTCTTCGTAAAATTTATGCTTTTGAAAAATTCAAGGTCCAGTTCCCCTGTGCTGCTCTCTTCACTGTTGACCGACATGCGAGTATGGAAAGATTATGGGTGAATATTAACTTGGCTGATACCTTTGATCACGTAGCTATATTGCACTTATGCTTTGTCAGCTGGCTTGTATTCATGAGGCCAGAGTATCCGAGACCTGCAATACTAATTTCATTACATCCCGGCAACGCTTTCCTGGCAATGGTTTCAGTATCGCCTGAGCCGAAGCATGTAGTTTGATCTTGAATAGGGTGAGAGGTCAATGGTCTCGATGACACGGAATCCGCTGATCTTAGATGCTTCCTTCAGCAGGATATCCTTTTCACTGCCCTTGCTAGAAATTGCCCTTACCTTGATAACAAGCATTGCATCTCTTGCCTCAGAAAAATAGGCCGCTGCATTATTGAAGATCTGAACCTGGTTCCTCTGTGCAATATCCTGGTAGATGAAGTCAACCCTGTTTATAAAAAATGAATATCTCTCAATCTGCCCTGCATCCTCTATGATCGGGTATATATTGTCCCTGGAATCAGCCAGGTCGAGAAGCTTCACAAATGGATCATACGCCTTTTCCACTGCAAAAATTTTTCCTGAACGGCAGATATCAGAAAAGTGGCTAACTGTTGTGCCTGAGGATGCACCCAGATAGAGCACGGATGAGGCCTGCCTAAGGGGCAGCTCCGACAGTTTTTTGAGAATTGCCGCAGCAACCTTGCTTCTCTTAGGGTTCCACTCCCTGAGATATCCTTCCCCTGTCTTTCTTATCTTCTCCCCATATACTGCTTTGCCGTATTTTGAAACCGTATACAGAAAATTTTTCTGCCTGACTATTTCGACCGGAAACGAGTTCAACTCTCCCAATTTCCCCGCGCAGATCGGAACGGAAAGGCCGTAATGCCATCCGTGACTGTCTGCTAGTGGTGAATAATACAAGGCTATGTCTTTTTTTCGGCTGGATTTTCCATATCAGGTTTTTATGTTTAATTTCACTGTAGTATCCATGGATTGTGAAATGTGCGGAAAAAAAGTACCACATCTTACGAAAGTGAGGGTTGATGGTGCATTGCTCAATGTCTGTGATTCCTGTGCCAGATTTGGAACGCCCGCTGAGAGCATCAGAAGCAACTTCGCTAGAAATGAGCCGGAGGAGCCCATAACTACAGTCAAGATCAACCAGAAGAGGATTGTTGTTCCACCAGCCAAGCCAAGCACCCGCAGAAAGCCCAGAGACAACATTGAGAACCTGACCATAGTTCCAGACTATGGCGAAATAATAAGATCGGCCCGATCGAGACTCAACATGACTCAGGATGAGCTTGCAGCCAAGATTCTTGAAAGAAGAAATGTCCTTGCCAGCATAGAGAGGGGTGACCTGCTGCCAGAGATAAAGACAGCCAGGAAACTGGAGAAAGTGCTTGGAATCTCACTGGTAGAGAAGGAGGAATGATAGCGAAATACGAGATTTTCCCTGTACAGTATTCATTTGACTCGTATATAATGAATTACTGACGGAACTTATACAGAAAAAACTTAAATAACTAGTTTTTTTCTATGCCATTAGGTAGCCGATTTGAAAATAGAAGTAGGGCAAAGATTTGATTTTGAGGTGGACCGGGAAGATGTTGAGAGCACGGAGAGTGGATCAATAATCGCCACATGGTACCACATGGGAAACCCTATCTATGTGGAACTGTCTGTGAGCAAGACCATGATCCAGGAGATCAGAAAGCTTTTCAAGAATAACAGAAACAAGACTGCCCTTATTTCAATCGCCAGAATATCTAAATCAAAATATGTTGTCAATCCCACAGTCGTCCTGCTGAACAGGCAACTGAGGGATGTGAAGCAGATCAAATAATCAATATTTATAGAAGCCTTCCCCTGACTTTTTTCCAAGGAGGCCTGCTTCTACCATCTTCTTTAGCAAAACTGCCGGCCTGTATTTTGGATCGCCGAAATCATTCTGGAATATTCTGCACACATCGAGCGTAACATCTAGTCCCACCATATCTATGAGTTCAAATGGCCCCATGGGCATCCCGGCTCCCAGTTTCATGGCTCTGTCTATATCCCTGGGATCTGCTATGCCTTCCTCCAGAAGGAATACTGCCTCGTTAAGCATGGGGACTAGCATCCTGTTTACCACGAATCCCGGAGATTCCTTGACTTTTATGGGAACCATCTGTTGCCTGTGATTCCTCAGCCCCCCTATAAATTCAAATGTTGTATTTTCAGTTTCAGCAGAAGTTTGCAACGCCCTTACGATTTCCACGAGAGGAAGTGTGTATGGTGGGTTGAAGAAATGGGTTATTATGACCCGTGAAGGATTGGAAGTGGCTGCCGCAATGGCAGTTATGCTCAATGAAGATGTGTTTGATGAAAGGATAGCTTCCGGGGAGAGTGCCGATGAGAGAGAGTTGAATATTTCTCGCTTTACGTCAAGATTCTCAAAGGCAGCCTCCACGACAAAATCAACATCTGCCATATCCCTGAACTCTGTTGTTGGGCGTATTCTCCCAATCAAAGCGTCAGCCTGGGATTCAGTAAATTCCGGTTTCATCTTTTCCAGGAGTGCATCGATCTGGTCCTGTGTCAGCTTTATTCCCAGCGACGCTATTCTATCAAGTTCCTTCTGTGGCCTTTTCTGCTGATACTGCAACTGTGACTTAACGATGTCCCTGATTCTCTTCATACCTTTCTCAACCAGCTGGTCGTTCTGGTCCTTCAATATAACATCCAGCCCGTTATATGCCAGCACCTCTGCGATTGAGGCCCCCATGTTGCCTGCCCCGACAACGCCTGCTCTTTTGATATGCCGTTTTGTTTCCATGGCCAGGAATCATAAAGGCGCATAAGGAATTTCTTGAGCCGATTCAGTGGAGCCTAGCGCCTGGATTCACGGGAAAATCCGGTGACAGCAGCACCGTGTTCCCAGCTTCATCTGGGAGCCCTAGGACAAGAACCTCTGACATGAAATTTGCGATCTGCTTAGGCGGAAAATTCACCACAGCAATGACCATCTTGCCCGTTAAGTCCTCCGGCCTGTAATGGTGTGTTATCTGTGCACTCGACTTCCTTATGCCGAGAACGCCAAAATCGATGGTAAGCTTAAGGGCAGGCTTTCTAGCTTCCTTGAATACATCGGCACTTATAATCCGTCCTGCCCTTATATCAACCCTGAGAAAATCCCTATACTCAATTGTGCTTTCCGCATCTCCATTGCCCGGCATGATACCATATAATCGGCATTGTTCAATATTTTTTCCTGCCGGTTTGGGAAATCATGTATTGTATGGATAAAAGAAGAAATGAGTGATTGTCGGATGTCCACAGGAAATATTTAAATACTGCATTTTAAATATATAGTCTGGTCATTGATGTCCAAGAAAAAATTTTCCAGAGATGACCTTGAAATAGCCAGCTATGAAGAGATGGACGCAGTAGCTTTTGGTGATGAAGGGGGGAAGAGAAGGAACTCAGGGAACAATCCTCGTTCTGTCCCTAGGAAATAAAGTTGCTTCCCTTATGTTGGGGAGGTCGAGTAATATCATCAAAAGCCTTTCAAGGCCAAGGCCCCATCCGGCATGTGGAGGCATGCCGTACCTGAAGGCCCTGATATAAAATTCGAAGGCGGAGGGATCCAGTCCCTTCTGCCTGAATCTCTTTTCCAGCATTTCAGGATCATGAACCCTTTGAGCTCCTGATGTGATCTCCTTTTCCCCATACTGCAAATCGTAGGAATTTGTCACTTCCTCGTCGCCTGGCTTTGGCATTGTGTAGAACGCCCTAACTGATGATGGCCATTCAGTGATGAAATAGAAATCCTTGAACATTTTTCCTATTTCCCTAAGGTGGTCAGGAGAAAAGTCCTCCCCGAACTTTGCTTCTATTCCCTTGCTGGCCAGGTAAGTTATGCACTCCCTGTAGGTAATCCTTGGAAATGGCACCTCAGGAAGTTGAAGTTCCTTTCCTTTTTCACGGAGTTCAGCACCATTGACCTCAATCACCTCCCTGATTCCTGACCTTACCGCATTTTCAAGCATACTCATTGCGTCATTGTGGTCTGCGAAACTCATTTCAATATCAATTGATGTGAATTCGTTGAGGTGCCTAACCGTATTGTGCTCTTCAGCCCGGAAGGCGGGCCCAACCTCAAAAACCCTGTTGAGGCCGCCTGACATTAGCATTTCCTTGTAAAGCTGGGGGCTCTGGTTCAGGAAGGCGTTCTTCTCGAAGTACTGGACCCTGAAAAGATCAGCCCCCCCTTCAGTGGCAGCAGCAACTATCTTTGGTGTGTGGACTTCTACAAATCCTTGAGACATTATGTATTTTCTTATCCCCCAGAGCAGCGAGCTTTCCACCCTGAAAATAAGATTCTTATCAGGTTTTCTTGTGTCAATGAAGCGATTGTTTAGCCTTGTATCGAAATCAGCTTCCACCGGATCAATGACGCCCAGTGGCAACGGGCTTTCTGCCCTATTGAGGATTTTGACTTCCGTCGCAAGAATCTCAACTCCAGATCTGGCCCCTGCGTTTAGCTTGAGCTGCCCCCTTACTGCAAGCACCGATTCCCTGTTAAGTGTGGCCAATTCATCCATGTTGCCAATATTCTCAGGTTTCAATGTAACCTGGAGTATACCCGTATGATCCCTGAGGATCAAGAATGAGACGCTCTTCAGTTTCCTGCTTTCCTGTAGCCAGCCATATGCAGTAACCTCTTCTCCATCCTTTCTTCCCTTAAGGTCCCTTATCAGTGTCCTCTCCATCCCTGCCCCATGAGACGGACGGATAAAATTTTTTATGAACCAAAGAGCATCAAATGGTTTCAACTTGTTCTCATGGCTGGGCAACAATCGGCATTGAGAAACCTGCCAAGGTCCTATTCGAGTTGAGATCAGCATGCCCATTGTGCCGGTGAATATTTCACGAAAATTTGATAAGGTTAACCCCCTTGTCAGGATGTTATGTGGCTCTGCGCTCTGCAAGTTTCTGATAACAGGAAATATTGTTATATTCATAGGAACTCATAGCTCAGGTATGCTAAGGATTCGTTCCTTACTTTTAGTGGCGACCATAATGGCCATGATGCTGCTGGCAGTTGGGGCGCATGGAGCTAGCGCCAGCCATAAAGTTGTTCTGGTCCTCAATCTTCACGAAGCAATAGACGCTGGGTCTGACCAGTTCCTGTCAAGTTCCCTAAACCAGGTAAATTCAGGAAATACTGCAGCAGTCATAATCGACATGAATACTCCTGGCGGCATCCTTGAGAATATGCTCGATATGGTAAGTGCAATAAACAGCACAGAAGCAAGAGGTGTACCAGTCTACACTTACATTCCAGCCGACGGAAACGGGGCATCAGCCGGATCATACATTGCAATGGCCTGTACTGGCATCTATATGGGCCCTGGATCGTACATAGGCCCTTCAACACCCATTGTGGTTGGCGGGACTTCACTTGAGCAGAATCACACGGAAGGAGCAATGGCTGCCCTCATGGAGTCAATGGCAGAGGCGCATGGAAGAAACGCCACAGCAGCCCTGATAATGGTTTACGACAATGTGGCGTATTCTGCTGCCCAGGCTGTCGACATAAACATAGCAACTGGAATTTACGGAAACCTGACCGAAATGATTGCCGGCCTTAACTTATCGAGCTACAGTGAGGTTACTGGAAATCCATCCTTCTATGATAATTTCCTTAGCTTCCTTTCCAACACAACTGTTGACGGGATCCTGATACTCATAGGAAGTGTAGCAATTCTTGCTGATCTTTATCATGGTACAGTTCTGCTCAGTGTGATAGGCATAATATTTATAGGACTCGGACTGGTTGGGGCAGAAATTGTGAGTGCATCCGTTGTGGGCATAATGATCCTCCTCGTTGGAGCAGTCCTGATATTCCTTGAGGCAAAAACAGGCCATGGTATTTCCCTTGTGAGTGGCGTGGTTGTTTCCGTTATCGGAACCTTTATGCTGGCATCTCCGTACGCTTCTGGAAATCCAGGCTACTCACCGTCCCCAATTGGCACTGACTTTTATATAGCAGCAGTTCTTGTTGCGATCCTCGCTGTCATAGTTGGACTCTTGATCAGAAGGATAGCTATTTCCCTGAGGGCACAGAAGTATACAGGCGCTGAATCCCTGATATCCAAGACGGCAACAGTAAAGAAGACCCTGAATCCGCAGGGGTGGGTATCTTTTGAAGGAATACAGTGGGAGGCAAGGAGTGTGGATGGAAGCACCATAGAGGAAGGGCAGAAGGTGGTCATTGTCTCAAGGGAAGGGCTCACGCTGATAGTGAAAAAAATGTGATGGGTTAATCGAATCCTATGTTATTCTTTATATCTTGAATCAAAATTATGTTCCAATGCCCAAAACAATTCTCGGCTATGACGTTGGTGGAACAAAGATATCGGCTGTCCTTGGAGATGATAAAGGCAGGATCATAAAATCGGTAAGGAAACCGACCGTAAGGCATCTTGGCGGAGGGCGGCTGAAGGAAGATCTCATAAACATGGGCTGGAAACTGCTGGATGAAGTTGGCATTAAGCAGCCTGACAGTATCGGTGTGGTGTTTGCCGGCCTAGTGGATAGGGAAAGG
Source organism: Thermoplasmata archaeon (assembly GCA_021797355.1). Taxonomy (GTDB): domain Archaea; phylum Thermoplasmatota; class Thermoplasmata; order Thermoplasmatales; family Thermoplasmataceae; genus UBA509. The sequence continues at coordinate 151,832 of JAJZZX010000004.1, forward strand.
GGTGTCGTGCTATCATCACCAAATATCTTGGGGCTAAGAAACTTCCCCATAAACAGCGCACTTGAGCATGAGTTTGGAGTTCAGGTCCAACTAGAGAATGATGCTACTGGTGCAACCATTGCTGAGAGGCTGTTTGGTTCGGGCAGGAATGTTGACAATTTTGTGTACATGACGCTGAGCACTGGAATCGGCGGTGGCGCTTTTCTCAACGGCCAGCTTTACAGGGGTGCCCATGGCATGGCACTTGAAGTTGGGCATACTGTTGTGATGTCAAATGGGCCGGTATGTGGTTGCGGAAGAAGGGGCTGCCTGGAAGCCATAGCCGGTGGAAGGGGAATTGCCAGGAGAGTTTCGGAAAACATCACAGCGGTTAAGGAATCCGAGCTCTTTTCAAAGGTAAAGCCATCTGAAATAGATGCGAAAAAAGTCTTTGAATTCAAGAGAAAGGGGGACATGTTCTCACAGCTTATCATAGAAGAGACCATCTATTATCTAGCCGTGGGAATAGTAAACATAATAAATATGCTTGATCCAGAGCTCTTCATAATAGGCGGCGGAATTGCCAATGCTGGTAATGAGCTGTTCGGTCCCCTGAGGACTGCTATCAGGGAGGAATTCAAGAGCATGTACAGGCCAGTGAAGATTGTGAGGGGGCTGAAGAATGGGCCTGATCTTGCGCCAATTTCAGTACCTCTTTATCAGGAAATGCTGGATTCTGGCGCCGTACACTAATGCAGGAATTCATTATTGCATAATTCGCCAGCAAGTTATTTGCTGGTTAGAGACCACCGAAGACCTTCTTTTTCATTGATTTTGGCATGATCTTGGCAAGAGTGATGTATTTCCCCACCGATCTCACCCCATCCCTGTGTATCTTCCTGTGGAGATTATGGTGCCTCATCAGCCAGGGCTTTATCTCGCTGTCCCATTTTTTCTGATAAACTTCCGGATTGTCCTGGGCAACAGCCATTCCAGCACTGAATCCCGTCCAGAAAGCGCCCTGCAGGCCGCCAGCTGTTGTGTTAAGAACAGCATTGACCATATCCCCCACATACATGGTGTTGCCAGAGTAAACAGATTCCACTGGAGCTCCCAAAGGAATCTGGTGGGCCATGCTGTGCAAAGGTGTCCCTTTAACCTCCGGAAATCTCTCCGTAAACTCAGCTAGCACCTTTCTCGGTTGATTAGGCTGTAATGGGTAATAACAGACTCCAATTTTTCTGGTGCCTTTGCTGTCCGCAAAATCCCAAAAATATCCACCTGGAGAAGAATCGCTGAACCAGAGTATCATCTGATGGTCACTTCTGGCAGGCAGTTCCCGGGTTTCCTCATATGCAACCAGGTACTCATCCTTGGCCATTTTTCTACCTAGGTTGGACTGGGGGCCTGCAGCCATTATTATGTACTTTGCAGTGAGCTCTTCGTTATCCGTAATAACCTTGTTCCCTGAAACTGAGTTCACAGCAGTATTCAATTTTATGTTCAATTTTCCAGCGTAATCTGTAGAAAGAAATTTTTCGTACTTGGTAAAATCGTATACCAGTCCCACAGGCCTGTCAAAACTCATCGAAATTTCCTTGCCAGTGTCTGTTCTGAAAGACATTGAACGAATTTTTGACGCTACTATGCTATCATCTGTAGGCATACCTATCCTTTTAACCCATTCCAATGATACGGCCCCTGTAGACCTTACTGGGACGCCAATTTCCTTTTTTCTGTCTAGAATCACATAGCTCTTGTCTGCTTTTTTCAGTGCAATCCCAGCCGCCATACCAGATGTGCCTGCGCCTATTACTATGGCATCATAATCGAATGTCATTACAAATCTCTCTATCTGTTTTAAATATAAATTACTTAGTTTTGCTGAACAAGGCGGCATTGCACTCCAATCTGATGATTATACTATGCATTTTTTAGGAGTTTTCAAATTTATCTTTGCATAGAAGGATTTGGTAACCTAAGAATTGCGCAGTGTTCCAAAAGTTGTGTATTTATAAATAATTCCTTATTAAACAGTTCAGCAAATTGCGTCCTCAAAGGAGAAATAGAAAGATCAAATGTGTGGACGAGGCAGAAGATATATTTGCCTTATATTGAGAATAACATTATTTGTCTGGAGCTTTGTAAAAATGCCAAAATACTAAAGTAACCTCTTTCTGGAACCTGTTGGAAATATGCTTCAATGCTCTTAGCATATGAGCACATTAAAGTCTGTTGCGGGTGTTCTGGTCCGATATTATTGGAGCTAATCCTATTGTTGTTTCTCTGTGGCTCGAGAATGTTAAAAGAGAGCCGCCGACGGGGTTCGATCCCGCGACCTCGTGCTTACCAAGCACGCGCTCTACCAGGCTGAGCTACGACGGCAGGGCAATAGTGATGTTTTCCACCGTATATAATTTTTTCAAGACTGAAATTACACGGCACTGCGAAACACCGAAGATGGAAACTGAATATGAAACGCCCCTTTATCTGACTTATTGTTCATCGAAGACGGTAATAGTGCCTCGCTTTTGCTTTCCTTTCTCCCTTACTTCTCATAAACTGGTCGGTTTTGCGAGGGCCTGTTGCCTAGTATTGATGCAACCCAGTCACGATCGCTGCCTTTCTACAAGCACCAATAATACACTTGCCCTCTTCAGTGTCTTTGTGCAATCGGGATATTCTATTGATCTATTCCTCCTCACATACCTAATAACATTAGCATTCCCACCATTGTGGGAGGGCCGCCCCCGGAAGAATAGTATCATTGGCATTTAAATTCACCAATGCTTCATGGGTGCAAGTTTCATACCCGTAGGAGTTTTGAACTCCAGATGGCACAAATCTTATTTATCATAAATGAAACTAACCATGAAGATGATAACTTCCCTAATGGATGATCCAGAGAAAATAAAATCCGGTTGGCTCAGGATTTTCTCTGAGTTTGGCTACATGGATAGAATCAATAAACTTAGTGTCGTTTATCCAGATGAAAAGTCTCTCTACGTTTCATTCAAGGACGTATCAGATTATGGAAGGAACAATGGCTTCGATCAGGGACTGGCCGAAAATCCGGAGCTTTTTATCGCCCTTGGAGAAGAAGTGCTCAAGGATATTGTGCACCCTGACAGGGGGAAAGTTACCAGAATTAACCTCCGTATAACTGACATAAGTGAGGACCCTGCATTCAGGAAAGAGATAAGACAACTGAGAAGCCCCGACATAGGCAAGCTACTGAGCATCACCGGAATAATAAGAAAGAATACAGAGGTTCTGCCCCGGCTTCAGATAGCTGCATTCGAATGCACTGTCTGTGGTGAGATAAACAAGGTGCCTCAGGAAAGAGGTAAACTTGACGAGCCCCAGGAATGTGCTGGAAAGCTTGAAAGTGGCCTAGACCATTCCAAGGCAAAGTTCAGGCTGAAGCCTGACCTATCTGAATTCGTAGATACCCAGAAGGTTGAACTTCAGGAAAATCCAGAAACCCTTGAAGGCGGGACCCAACCCCAGAGAATTGCTGTAATCATGGAAGACGACATCACTGGGAGGCTTTTCCCCGGTGACAGAGTGACTATTGATGGCATCCTGCGGGCTGAACAGAAGAGAGCGGGCAACATACTTCTCACTGAGTATGATATATTCTTCTACGCACTGCACTATAAGAAGTCCAAGGAACTTGAAGAAATAAACATATCCTCTGAGGATGAGGAGAAAATAGTGGCACTCTCAAAAACGCCAAACATTATTGATGTCCTTGCGACTTCCATAGCTCCAACCATATACGGAATGGAAATGATCAAGACCACTCTTGTCCTGCAGATGTTCGGCGGAGTCAGAAAAGTTATGCGTGATGGCACCACCATGAGGGGGGACATACACATCCTTATGGTAGGCGATCCAGGTACAGCCAAATCCCAGCTTTTGAAATATATGACTGAAATCTCACCACGCGGTGTCTTTGCCTTTGGCAGGGGTTCTAGCGCCGCTGGACTTACCGCTGCGGCAGTCAGGGATGATTTTGGAGAAGGAAGATGGACACTTGAAGCAGGTGCACTGGTGCTGGCAGATAACGGCTTTGCTGCAATTGACGAGCTGGATAAGATGGATGACAAGGACACAGCTGCCATGCATGAGGCCATGGAACAGCAGACAATCACCATCAGCAAGGCTGGCATAATGGCCACACTCAAGTCTAGGTGCTCAATCCTAGGTGCTGCCAATCCGAAGTTCGGAAGATATGACCAGAACAGGCCCATCGTTGACCAGATCGATTTCCCTCCGCCATTGCTTTCCAGGTTTGATGTAATTTTCAAGATAATAGATCGCCCGGACAGGAGCAACGACGAGAGGCTTGCAGATCATGTGCTCAAGGCACATAGGGTAGGAGAAATATATAGAAGCCTAGAAATGAATGAGATCACAGAATTTGAGATACCCGAGGAACAAGGGTTCAAACCACCTGTTGAAAAGGAACTCATAAGAAAATATGTATCCTATGCAAGGACCAGGATTTTCCCAAGACTTTCAGACGACGCCATTCAGGTTCTTAAGGAAGAATATGTTAAAACAAGGGGCGGAAACCCTGATTCCATACCGATAACCGCAAGGCAACTGGAGTCCACTATCAGGCTTGCAGAAGCCGCTGCAAAGGCGAGGCTTTCGCCAATTGTTACCGCCGCTGATGCACTGCTTGCCAAGAAAATCGTTGATTATTACCTTAAGGATGTTTCCATGAATAACGGGGAACTTGATATCGATATACTATACACTGGCACCAGCTCAAAGCAGAGATCAGATCTTGAAACTGTCTTCGACATAATAAAGGAGCTCAAACGTGAGAAAAAGCAAGCAGATGTTGATGAGGTTGTCACCATATCAACTTCCCGGGGGCTGACACAGGAGAGGGCAATAGACGCTATCGCCAGGCTTAAGAGCGCGGGACAGATTTACGAGCCGTCTTACAGAAAATTAGACGTGATAAGGTGAAAAGCGAAATAAACATGAAGATGACTCATACACAGGGTGAGATACTTCTTGCCGCTGCCGATTCTGAGCTCATTGATCAGGATCTGAGGGAAGGAAAACTTCACTTGAAAATCATTCCCCAGTTCTATGGCGAGACGCGTGTATCAGAGGAGACTTTTCTCTCGTCCATGGCGATCTGTACCATCGCCAACCTTGTTGGCAAACGTGTCGTTAGAATTGCAATAGAGAATGAATTCATTGATCCTGATAATGTAATATACATTGATGGTGTACCACACGCCCAGTTTGCCAAGCTGGTGGATTGACTTGGAGAATGGAGTTAGGAAAGAAGACCTAGTGGTAACTGTATTTGAAAGCATACAGGATCGCTATGACCTTCTTGACAGCTTCATATCATTCGGTCTTGATCAGAGGTGGAGAAGGTTACTCGTATCCGCTCTTGAACTTAAGTCAGGGCAGGCAGTACTGGATTGCGGCGCTGGAACAGGCAAACTGACGCACGCCATTCTGGAAGCTTGCCCCAGCTGCTCAACCATCTCCCTTGACATTACAAAGGGAATGTTCAGACCTTCTTATCTTCCGGGAACAAAATTCATACTAGCCAGTGCTGAAGAGATTCCTCTTGGCAATAATTCAGTGGACAGGGTCGTATCAGCTTATCTGACCAGGAACCTTTCAAGTGTGGACAGATATTTTGCTGAGGCTTTCAGGGTTCTCAAGCCCGGAGGGATTTTTGCAAACCTGGATATCTATAATCCCGTCACGCCGGGCTTTAGCCTTTTGTTTGGGATCTATTTCTACCATATCGTGCCTCCATTCGGTAATCTAATTACACATTCCAGGTCATACAGCTATCTTGCGGAATCTGTTAAAAAATTCCATAGTCCGGATGCAATAACAGAAAAGACAAGGAAGGCTGGATTTGAAATCATTAAGGTGAGGGAGCTTCTATTTGGGTCCATATACATCCATTTAGCCCGCAAGCCTGAATGATATGATTCTATTTTTTTCTGGATTTTATGCCTCATATTGATATTATATTACTATAATTTAATGCTAAATATTAGTCATTAATGTTTATATATGATACATTAATGCCAATCAATATGCTTTCATCACAGGAAAAAGAGCTAATTCCGGAAAACTGGTACAACGTCGTCCCGGATCTTCCGGAGCAATTGCCGCCCCCAATCGACAACGAGGCTGAAAGATCTTCAATAGAACTCCTCAACAGGATACTGCCCAAGGAGGTTCTGAGGCAGGAATTCACTTTCCAGAGATACATGAAGATACCGGATGACATCAGGGAGATCTATGAGCAGATAGGCCGGCCTACACCTCTTGTTAGGGCACGCGGTTTGGAGCAATTCCTGGATTACTCGGGAAAAATATACTTCAAATATGAGGGTGCTACTGTAACAGGATCTCATAAGATTAATACGGCTATTCCGCAGGCCATATATGCCGCAAAGGAGGGAGTGCAAAAGGTTGTAACAGAGACAGGAGCGGGCCAGTGGGGCACTGCCACAAGCGTTGCGGCGTCGTTCGCAGGCATCAAGGCAAAGATCTTCATGGTCAGGATAAGCTACCAGCAGAAACCCCTGCGAAAAAAGATTATGGAACTCTATGGAGGTACAGTTTCCCCAAGTCCTTCAGATGAGACAAGATTCGGCAGGAACCTTCTCAAGGACAACCCCGATCATCCCGGCTCTCTTGGGATAGGCATAGGTGAAGCTGTGGAATATGCCCTGGATCATGATTTGAGATACCTGGTAGGGAGCGTATTCAACTCAGTACTTACGCACCAGAGCATAATCGGCCTGGAGACAGAGAAACAGCTTGAAATTGCCGGTGAAGAGCCCGATGTGCTTATAGGCTGTGTGGGAGGAGGAAGCAACTTTGGCGGATTCTCGTTCCCCCTCATCAAGAAATTCAAGGAGGTGGAAGTCATAGCATCCACGGCTGCTGAGGTTCCAAAGTTCTCTCATGGTGAGTACAAATATGACTATGTAGACACAGCCAGAATTCTGCCATCTGTGAAGATGTATTCTCTGGGTGCTGACTTTGTTCCGGAAAAAATCTATGCTGGAGGCCTCCGCTATCATGGAGCCGCCCCGTCTCTCTCCATGCTCGTAAAGACAGGCAGGGTGGCCACAAGAGATGAGGATGAAAACCATGTCATCCAGGCACTGAAAATATTCTCAAAGACCCAGGGGATTGTCGCTGCTCCAGAGTCTGGGCACGCACTGGCATCTGCCATTGACTATGTCAGGAAGCACAAGCATGAGAAGAAGACCGTAGTTGTAAACGTAAGCGGTCACGGGCTTCTTGATCTATCAATTTTCAGGGATGATAAATGAACAGGAAAACAATATTCTATTTCACTTCCTCCTATCCCACTCATGAGCAGCTGCTAAAGTTCATCAGTTCTGTTGACGGAGAGGTTGTAAAGTATGTTGAGCTAGGGCTGCCGTCAATGAACCCTCTATACGATGGCCCTAGCATTAGGAAAACTCACAGTGATGCGCTGAGAAATTTTCATTTCTCTCACCTCGCGGAATACGGTAGCATTCTTACACGGAAGGGGGTGAGGCCATACCTGCTGGCATATTACAATGATTTCGCTCAAAGAGGAGAAAGAATGCTGGATGATCTTGCAGATGCTGGATTTGCTGGATTGCTGATCCCTGATCTCCTCATTGATCATGCTGATGTGGCGCAATCCATCATTGCTTCAGTGCAGAAGAAACTTGAATTCATTCCATTTTTCAATCCTGCTACGCCGGACGCCATTGTTTCGAGAATAAGTGGGATGACCAGATCCTGGGTATATTACGGCCTGCAGCCTTCCACAGGGATAGAAATCCCATACGATCTGGCTGAGGTATCTTCCAGGATCAGAGAACTGCTTCCCAGTAGGGAAGTGAATTTCGGCTTTGGAATACGGAACCTGGACCAGGTCAGGGAGATTATGAGCCTTGGTTCAGACGGTGTGGCAATTGGAACAATGATAATTCCAATGCTAACCGGCCATGATCTCGAGGCTTTCCTCAAATTCCAGCATGAACTGGGAGAGGTGGCAGTTGCATGATAGGAATGGGTTCCAGCCAGGAGAACGATGTCATTGAGCACGCCAGGATGCAGTTCCAACGTGCAATCGAATCTCCAAGTGATGAGGAAAGAGAACTCTTCCTCAGAAATATTGATCCAGAACGCATTACAGGTGCACAACTTGCAGGCTACACCCAGGCAGTCCTCTCCATGGCCAGGCTCACAAAGGTTGAGAACTGCATGGATATTGTCGGTACTGGAGGGGATGGCCTCAACACAATCAACGTAAGCACTGCTGCGTCCATTGTTGTTTCCGGACTCGGATACAATGTGGTGAAACATGGAAACTTTGGTTCATCAAACAGGAAGGGGAGTGCAGATTTCCTCAAGTATTTCGGATATAATTTTAACCTGGATTCCCGGGAGCTGAAACGCAGGTTAGGGAGCCTCAGATTTGCGTTCATACTTGCACCAATGTACAATGATAGTTTTGCCAGATTCGCCCAGGCGCGCAGGAACATTCCTCACAGGACAATAATGAATTATCTGGGGCCGGTAACTAACCCAGCATCTCCAGATAAGGTCATGCTTGGCGCTGCCAGCAGTGAGATACAGAATCTCTATGCGCAGTATATGCTGGCAACTGGAAAGGATGGATTTGCAATCCACTCCATGGATGGGATGGATGAGGTATCGCCATCAGCTGAATGCAGTGTTCTGCACGTCAGAGATGGAAAAATCACACATTTTAAGATAATTCCGGAAGAAATAATTGGGCACAGAATCGATCTTGATGCCATAACTACGCCGATTCCTGAGAAATCGTTCAGGATTGCGGAGGAGGGGCTGAAAGGGCTGGACACACATAGCGCAGAATTCATTTCACTGAATGCTGCATGCGCTATTTCTGCCGCAACTGGTGACCTTGACATAAGAGGGCACTTCAGGAAGGCTATGAAATTCATTTCATCTGGAGCAGCATACGATCATTTCAGGAGGGTAATGGAAAATGCCTGATCTTCCGTTTGTGAAAATATGCGGCATAACAAATCTCCAGGATGGAATCCTATCCATTGACCAGGGGGCAGTAATGCTTGGGGTGGTTCTCTCACCTCTCTCTCCCAGGATGGGCAGCATAGACCTTGTTAAGGAACTGAAGGGCATTGGCGCAGTAGTTGCCACAGTTCATACTGATCTGGACAGCGCCCTAACCAAAAGCTCCGTGGAAGATTTCATTCAGCTGCATTTTCCGCATGGAGCTGCCGAAATAGAGAAGGTGATTAATAACACTGGGAAGGAAGTGATCTCTGTGGTTCAGGGAGATGACATGGACCAGGCTGTAGCGAGGGCAAGGGAGCTAATCCGATATGGAGCGAAATTCGCTCTAATAGACACAGGAAAGCCCGCCGATAGTGCGTTTGGCGGCAGATTTGGTTTCATAGACCATCCCAGGATCGGCATTGCAGGCAAGATCTCCTTGGAAAACATAGGCTGGGTCCTCGCCCTGAGGCCTGGTTTCCTGGACGTCAGCAGCAAACTGGAACTATATCCTGGAAAAAAGGATCCAGCAGCTGTCAGAAGGTTTATGGAGGTGTTCAGGGATGGTATCAGAACTGTTCAGTCGCATTCCTGAACTGGAATCTAGAAATTCAAATTTCGCATATTTCTGCAGCTTCTCTGATCAGCAAAGAACAGAAGGCAGGGAGATACTTTTCACTGCTGATTCCGAACCACTGAATGGAAAAGGGCCAATACCGGCCAGTGTTCTAAAATTGACCGAATCCTTGGGTGGGATGTTCCCGCCTGGTTCGGCTGCATATCTTCCAGTCTTAATTTCTTATGACTATCTGCAGAACATCTTCAGCTACAGGCTTAAGCAAGGTTCTGGATGGCCCCACTATTCTGTTCTTGTGCCTGAGAGCATTGAGTTATCTAATTTTTCGAGGCCGGAAGGCGGCATTTTGCCCGGAATTCGCCGCCCTGAACTGGCGGCTGATGAAAGAAGGCTGCTCTCATCCTCGATTTCAGAGGTCAAGGACTTGATCAGGGATGGAGAAATGCTTCAAGCAGTCATATCGCACGGATTCAAAATGCCGTCTGCAATTTCACTCTATGATCTTGCAAGGAACTTCCTGTTAAATGACCGTTCCCGGTATGTTTACTATTACTCCCTCGGCGATTTCAGGATTGTTGGAAGTTCCCCGGAGAACATCTTCAGGCAGTCAGGCAGAGAACTTCTGGTTAGCCCCATAGCAGGGACGCGGCCTAGAACAGGTTCAGGTGGGGGAAATGGGCTAGTCCAGGATCTCATTTCAGATCAGAAGGAGACAAGTGAGCACAGGATGCTTGTTGATCTTGCCAGGAATGACCTTGCCAGAGTCAGTGAGACTGGCAGCGTAAGGGTGACAATGGATATGGTGCCAGAGGAATTCTCATCAGTGATACACCTGGTTAGCATGGTGCAATCAAGGGCAAGGAAGGGGGTAACTCCTCTGGAATCGCTGGGAAGCATATTTCCTGCAGGCACTGTGAGTGGCGCTCCCAAGCTGCGCGCAATCCAGACCATTGACAGGTTTGAGGCTGCAGCCAGGGGAGGCTATTCCGGAGGCATTGGAATCATAGGGCCGCAAATTGCAGACATAGCACTTGGAATCAGGACCCTGTTTTCCTCTCCTGAAGGCAACTACACCCAGGCAGGGGCTGGCATTGTAAAGGATTCCGATCCCGAAAGGGAGGTCGATGAGATACTTGCCAAGGCAGGCACGGTGGTTTCAGGAGTGAGAGCATGACTGTCCTTATGATCGACAACCATGATTCATTTGTTTACAATATTGTTGATTTGCTGGAACGCAACAGGCAAAAGGTGGAAGTTATTGAAAATGACCAGCACATGGAACGTGAAAGCCTTCTGAGATATGATACGCTGGTAATATCACCAGGGCCTGGAAATCCAATTAACAAGGAGGATAGGGGCAAAACACTTGACCTAATCAGGCAGGGAAGATTCAGAAAAATCCTGGGGATTTGCTTTGGGCACCAACTTCTTGCATACAGCCTTGGTTCCAGCATTTACCGCACAGAAAGGATATATCATGGGGAGGTCGATGTCATACGCAATTTCCATGGAGGCATATTGAGAAACGTATCTGATAAATTCCAGGCCATACGGTACCATTCACTTGCCGTAACACCAAATCCTGAGATCATTGTTGATGCCGTATCGCAGTCAGACGGCACAATAATGGCATTTCACAGCAGGGATTCAAGGATGTACGGCGTTCAGTTCCATCCGGAAAGCCACTATTCCAGCTTCGGCAATGAAATAATAGGGGAGTTCCTGAAAATTTGAGCGTTGTGGAACATATCTACGGAAGGAATGTTATCAGGGAAATGTTCCCATATTCCAGGACAAGGGAACCTATCAGCCTTATTGAAAGCCTCAAAAGGAAAAGAACCGGAACTATGCCCGGCATAATAATGGAATACAAGAGGTCTTCCCCATCTGGATTCGAGAACAGATCATACCCATCAGTTGAGGAATACTTCAGGAAGAAGATATCTCCAACAACCGCAGCCTTAAGCATTCTAACCGAGCCAGACTATTTTAGAGGAAGCTACAGAGATATTGCGGCCATGCAGGGTATTGGCTATCCGATACTGGATAAGGACTTCATTTCAACGGAGCCCATGCTTGACAGCGCTTACAATGCTGGTGCAGACGCGGTGCTGCTGATTATGGATTTCCTGCCCGCGAGCGATATCAGGAAGCTCACAGAGTTGGCGTTAAGGAGAGAGATGGAAGTCCTGATCGAATTTCATGATCTGAGGTATATGGATATGCTGCAACCCATGGATCATGTGGTATACGGATACAACAGGCGCAATCTGAGGACATTACGCATGGAACCACAGGAGTCTTATGTCCTCAGGCACGTGAGGCAGACCGGTGATAGAATAATACTTGAAAGCGGCATAGATTCCGAATACCTGAAAGCTAACGATGTCAGCTCCTATTTCGGGCTTCTTATAGGCTCCAGCATTCTTTCTGACGACGTGCTGCCGTAGATCGTACAATTAAATACCATTCTGATATGGTCAGCCATGCCATTTACAAAAATTGTTGCCACAATAGGGCCTTCCAGCCTTAACGAAGGTGTCCTTGAGAAAATGTACCGGCATGGGCTGTCATGCATCAGGATAAATACTGCTCACATAGAATCAGGATACATAGGCAAGGTAATGGGATTGATCAGCGGCCTGAATTCGCGCCTTGAACGGCATGTGGCTGTCATGGTTGACCTAAAGGGGCCCGAGCTCCGGACAGGTACATTCAGGGATGGGCATCTCATGGTTTCTCAGGGAAAAAAATACAGGATTCCCATGGGGGATAACAACGGTGACATTACGCTCAGCCACCCTGAGGTAGCTAAAATTCTGGAGCCAAAGGATACAATACTTCTCAGCGACGGGAAAGTGAGAATGAAAGTGGTTTCAAAGGAAGATGATTCTCTGGTTGTTGAATCCCTGGACAACGGGGAGCTGAGGGACAGGAGCCGCATAAACATACCTGGGAAGTTTCTGCCCATTGGAAGCATTACTGACAGGGATCTTCTGTTCCTGAAAGAGGGGGTGAATGCAAACGTTGATTTCTTTGCTCAGTCATTTGTCCAGAGGAAGGATGACATTATATCCCTGCAGAAGACAGTAAACGAGTATGGCGGAAACCAGTTCTTGATATCAAAGATCGAAACCAAGAGTGGTTTCCAAAATATCAGGGACATATCCAGGGTATCGGATTTTGTCATGGTAGCAAGGGGCGATCTTGGTGTGGAGTTACCGCTTAAAGAGGTGGCGATAGCCCAAAAGAGGATCATCGAAGAGTCTCACAGGCATGGGGTCCCTTCCATAGTTGCAACTCAGATGCTGGAATCCATGGTAAGCTCCAGCAGCCCTACCAGGGCCGAGGTATCAGACGTCACAAACGCAATACTTGACAACACTGATGCTCTAATGCTCTCTGAAGAGAGCGCAGTTGGACAGTATCCTGACCTTGCGGTGAGATATTTGAGCGAAATAGCTGAATTTGTTGAATCGCAAAAGAGGGAGTTCCCTGAGCCCACTGAGTTCCTTGGGAATCATGTCGCATATTCCATAGCAAGGGCTTCAAAGGTCGTCGCCAGGGAAATCCAGGCAAGCGCAATAGTTACCTTTTCCAAGACCGGAAACACGCCAAAGATGATTTCTGCTGTCAGGCCTGGCCTTCCGATAATTTCAGTTGTAACAGAGAGAAGCCTTGCAAACAGACTCAGTCTCTACAGCGGAGTGGTGCCGCTTCTCATGGAGAATTCAAAGAATGATCTGGGTGACTTTGAAACAATCATGGCTACGGTGGAGAAGAAGACCAACCTCAAGAAGGGGGAAAGAATTGTCGTTACCTCAGGTGCCCCATATTTTCTCTTCGGCGGCACAAACGAAGTCAGAGTGTCAACCGTTGGAAAGTTCATGGGTCGTGGATATGCCTCAGGAAAGGGATTCAAAGGTGCTGCAACCTCACAGGCAGTAAATGGAAGGGGAATCCTTGTGGTTCCTGAAAGAGGGAAGGTAGAACCGGCTTCGCTGGCCGACTTTTCCGGCGTCATATTCCTTGACGAGATCAGCCATGCACTGGCTGAAGCACTCCGTGAGATAGGAATCCCATTCCTGCACAACACAAAACTTCTGAGGCCCATTGAAGAGGGCACCATGGTATTCGTAGATGGATCAACCGGAGTGATCACCTCTTGATTGGACGCCACTTCGATATATATAAATACATTTTTCTGCTCTCGGCGGTATTGCCAATCTTCGGTGAGAATTGATGAATGACGGAGATTTTATCAGAATCAACTTCGAAATGTACGTTGGTGAGGACAGAAAACTTGTCTCAACCAACAGCGAGCAGCTGGCCAAAGACAACGGAATATATGATGAGAACACCAGGTACAAGGAAACAGTTCTCATCGTCGGTTCGGATGTATTGTTCAAGGAGGTCAATGAATCCCTGAAGCAGGCCGAGGTGGGAAAGGAATACGAGGTTTCCATCTCAGCAGAGAACGCCTATGGACTGAGAGACCCAAAGAATATAAAGGTACACACTGTGAGGGAATTCCAGAGACAGAAGATAGACCCTGTCCCTGGCCAAGAAGTTTCCATAGGCGGAAGGAGGGGGAAGGTTATTTCGGTCACGCCCGGCAGAGTTCTTGTTGATTACAATCACCAGTGGGCAGGCAAGCCTGTCTTGTACAAGTATACTGTTCTTGGGGTCGTTGAAAAGCCTGAGGAGAAGCTAAGGGCGCTCATTGATTACAATTACAATGTTGACTCATCCGAATTCGCAGTTGAATATTCCAATAATGTATTCACTGTAACAGTTCCGGAAAAGGTGAAGTTTGATGTCGCCTGGCTGGAAGCTAAGTTCAGGCTCATAAGCGATGTGAGGAAGTATCTTCCAGACAATGATGTGAAGGTTGTAGAGCTGTACAAGAAAGAGGAGAAGCCTGCCCAAGAGAAACCTTCGGAGGCTGGGCAGGGAACTGAGGCTACTTCTGCTGGGGAAAAGAAGGAAGAGGCCAAGGTTGAACCAGAGAATTCAGAGTAAGCAGGAACTAAGGGCCAAGAAAGATAATTTTATTGCCAATTTCTCTGAGAGGCTCAGGACGCTATCAAAAAGAGTATGTGTTGTTCTGGTTGAGCCCAAATATCAGGGAAACATTGGTGCAGTCGCAAGGCTTCTCAGAAATTCCGGCCTTACTGATCTTCGTCTAGTCAATCCTCCTGCGCTTGATGACGAAGCTATGGCTAGATCCATGGGTGGAAAGGAAATCCTCATTTCTGCCAAAACTTTTCAAACGCTTGCCGAGGCTGTATCAGACTGCGCAACAGTTGCTGCGACCTCAAGCGAGCAGACCCTGAGCGACAGAAAATTCCTCAGGCTGTCCTCTACGCCCTGGGAATTCTGGGACATCCACTCCACTGGCACCGGCAGGACCGCCCTGGTATTTGGCAGGGAAGACGATGGTCTCAGGAACCACGAAATTCAGATGTGCAACGCATTCATACACATACCTGCAAATCCAGATTATCCAGTGTATAATCTATCCCATGCTGTATCAATAGTACTGTACGAAATGGTCAGGCATATCCCACAGGCAAATCCTTCCATTCCTGATCCCGTGAGCCCTGATGAATTGAAATTGCTTGAGGAACGAATTTTTGAGGTACTCAGGAAATATGGATATCCCTCCTACAAGATGTCCAATGGGATGGTAATGATCAGGCGGTTACTGTCCCGCTCCAATATAACCGAATCTGAGTTCTATAAGATAATGGGCATGCTCCGGTTTGTCCTATCCCCCTGGAACAGTGAAGATGCAGAAATTGAGAAGCGGAAGCCCTAAGAAAACTTTTATTACGGATTCACAATTCGGATGGAGTATTGGTCGAACATAATGTCACTAAAACCTGTTAACAAGGAAAGCCAGGCCATCCGGGAAACCGTAGATGAGCTGTTAAAGATTTCACGTGAAAACAACTCCGTATTCTGGAGAGACGTTGCCCGAAGAATTGCAGCCTCGAGGCGAACCTATGCAAGCGTCAATGTCGGGAAGATAGATTCCCTGGTAAATGACGGCGAAACAGTTGTGGTTCCCGGCTCACTGCTTGGCTCCGGATATTTTGAAAAGAAAGTTACTCTGGCGGCCATGAGAGTTTCAAAGGGAGCTTTCGCAAAGATCAGCAATTCTGGTGGGGAGATCAAGTCCCTTGTGGATCTCGCGAGAGAGAACCCCAAAGGAACCAATATTAGATTACTGAGGTGAAACACTTGAAGATCATAGACGGCACTAACCTTGTTTACGGGCGGCTCTCTGCAATAGTTGCCAAGCAGTTGCTCAGTGGCGAGGAAATTGTAATTGTGAACGCCAAGAATGTGGCAGTAACGGGATCAAGGGAGTTTGTTATTAGAAAATTCAGAGAAAGACTTGATATAGGCAGTGTCAGGAAGGGCCCATACTACCCAAGGACCTCTAATCAGATACTGAGAAGGTCAATTGGCGATATGCTCCCGAAAAAGAAAACCACCGGCAAGGAAGCTCTTGCCAGGTGCAAGGTATACAGTAGCGTCCCCAAGGAATTCCAGGGGAAGGAGATGTCTACCATAGAAGAAGTGCGCAACAGCAAGGTCAGTGGCTTTGTTACATTAGGTGAGGTTGCGGAAAGGCTTGGAGGAAAGTACTAATATGAAGAACCAGAATGTTATAGTGACTTCAGGTAAGAGAAAGACGGCAATTGCCCGGGCTGTCACTAAGAAGGGCAATGGACAGGTTACTATTAACGGATATCCCGTTGAGTTCCACCCTGTTCAGATTCTAAGGCAGAAGATAACTGAGCCTCTTCTCCTCATAGGGGAAAGGGCAAATGAGTTCAGCATAGATGTACAGGTTTCCGGTGGTGGCATGACCGGCCAGGCAGACGCCTCAAGGACTGCAATTGCAAAGGGAATAGTCCAGTTCCTCAAGGATGACAAGATTGAGGAGATGTTTAGGCAGTATGACAGAACACTCCTTGTGAATGATATAAGAAGAAAGATGCCCAAGAAGCCTTCCGGAAGGGGAGCCAGGGCAAAGAGGCAGAAGTCTTACAGGTGATCAGATGATTATACCTGTCAGATGTTTCAGCTGTGGCCGTGTCATCGCCTCAGACTATGTGAAATTCAATGAGAAGATCACAGAGATCAGGTCTTCTGGGAGGGAGCCAACCCCTGAAGAGATATCCGCTACAATGGATGAACTTCACCTTCACAGATACTGCTGCAGGAGAATGATACTGTCCCACACTGATCTGATTGATGAGATTCTGCCTTTCTCGTGAGGGGCCGTGGGGTAGTTTGGTATCCTACCAGCTTGGGGTGTTGGTAACTTGAGTTCAAATCTCAACGGCCCCATCAAGTTCAAGTTCTGTCCCATGGGGATTTGAACTTCTTTTTATACTATCAACCATTTCATTTTTCATTCGAAAAAACTCCCCCATCCTCTCTTTTACGTGTTCTGCAACTTCTCTTCCCTTGATGTGAGTATACCTTTGAGTGCTTGAAAGAGAACTGTGGCCAAGATGGATTTGAACTTCCCTTATGTCAAGTCTTTTACCGCTGGGGCCTCTTCTTAACAGGGTTGTCGCACACCAATGCCTTGCAGCATGTGCATGAAACTTCGGAACTCCTGCCTTGATTGCAAGTTTTTTAATGAGATTCCTTGCCCAGTTGTAATCTAAACGTCCCTTCAAGGTTGTAAAGAGAGCATGGCTATCACTTCTTATCCTGTACTTTTCAATGTACTCAGACAATCTGTTAACCAATGAATCGGGTAATCCAATTTGCCTTGGCGCTTCACCCTTTTCGCTCTTGATAGTCAACACATTCCCATCAAGATCTTCCAGGTTAATTTGTATGAGTTCTCCTATCCTCATGCCACCTGCAAACAACAAATCAATTAGGCAGCTGTCCCTTGAAGCTTGGCCCCTGTTTTGTTGAGATGCAGCATGTTTACGGATCTTCATCACGTCTTCATCTGTAGGTATCCATGGTTCAGGAGACCTTGACTGTTTGAATCTTGGAAGTGTTATAGGCATCCCTAGAAATCTTGCCCAAGCTTCGATATCGTATTCAAGATGGTTCAAAGTCTGTGGCTGGATACCACGCTCAGAATCCTTGAGCAATGCTTCTATTATGTCTTCCTGCGAACGTTTAGGATTAAGCATGTTACATATCTCTCCGAATCTCCTTATGGTCCTGATTTGTTTAGGCACTGTCAAGGAGAGGATAAGAAGCTTATCAGAAATTGGATTTAGGTTCAGATTGGTCGAATTTTCCAGTGATGTTTTTAAGTCAAACCTGAAAATGATTGATACTTTTTTCCCGGACTTGTATGCTTGTTCCATATTGGCATATTATTTGGGCAAATCGAGCAATCTGAAAGATGTTATATGGAGATTAGAACAGGGAGGAATTCGCAACGTATGTAAAATTTGTGATCCCGACAATTTTGGGCATATGAGCCTTGAGCTTAAGTTTGGTCAATTTTTATATGACATTACTTTGAGCATGAACTCTGCAACTAAATGGGACGGGAGATGGGATGTCGACGGAGGTTACATAATAGTTGAAGAAACTGGAGAAATTGTTGCTCATCCCTTTGTAAATGAACAAAATTTAAGGGATTTTCTTTTGAATAACACAAAGTTTGACACGCCTAGTACAAGCCGCCATGAGTTTGGCTTCCTTGAATTTGACAAGTCGGGTACTCCTTTCATAAAATTAATGGCTCAAATTAGGTTTTTGTAGATATTGCTTCATCTTTTTTAAGCTCTAGTTTATTTTAGGAAGGTTTAGTGATGACTACGGAAGGCCTTGCCTAATGTCAACCTGACAATTCATAAGAAATGTCAGGTATCAAAGACTATTTTCTGATCTTTTCTTATATACTGTCATTTCCGGCCACAATTCTTCCAATCTGAACAATATTTAAAGAACAAGCAATTGTCAGGTCTTTGGACTCGAATCCGTCAGTTTAGGCACAATTACAATCATTCCACCAGGCTCCTTGATCTTCTTAATTTTCTCCAAATTTTGAACTGCTTCAAGCATTGAAACACATTCGGCATATATTTTTCCAATATCTAGCCGCCAATTCATGTTATAGAATATTTTTTCAGCGGAAACATAAACTCTCACAGGTATTGGAAACGGTTGAAGAACCTCCTTTTTTGAAAATACCATATTGTGTGCCAAACTCTGATCCTTTTTCCTAGCTTTCTTCGAAACAGAATGCACCAAATTGTCCAGCCTTTCATCAAAGTGTTCAATAGAGTCTCTTAGTTTTCGCTGTAAGATTTCTTCAATGACTATAACATTGAAAATTTTCTTAAGATATTCTCCCCTCCCCTTCCGGAATTTATAACGTTCTTCATTTTCATCTTTTTTCTTCGTGCGCGGGTCTATTAAATTTGCCACATGAGATGAATTAGTGACAATCGACTTTATCAGAGAGTGAGCCTCTATGTCCACTTGTATGATGTATCCTGTTTCTGGGACTTTGGCTATCTCAAATAGCCTTTCACAGTTTGATTTTATTGCTGTCAAAAGCCAAAAGAGCTCGTTGACGTAGATTCCTTCCATGTAGCTCATAACTTCATGTTCTATCGCAAGATCATCATTTTTTACCATATCCACCCCGTCACCAACTTGCTCCTAACTTTCTCATCTGATCCCTTACAAATACATTCAGGTGTCCAGCAAAGATTTCTTTTTCAGACAGTAAAATCATGGGTAGGGGGTATATAAATAAACCATTCAGTTTTGAGTGGTAAGTTTTTCGGACACTGATTTGAGGATCCCATGAACCGTTGATCTCTTTATCCCAACCAACTGAGAGATCTCCCTAATGGATTTACCTGACTCTCTCAGTTCAATTATTCTTGTAACGTCTATACCTCTCTTCTCCAGAATTTCAGGTCTGCCTATTTTCTTGTTTTCGTTTCTTGCTCTGGCCATGCCATCCCTTACCCTTTCTGAGATTAGTTCCCTTTTAAACTCAGCAGCTGCTCCAAGGATGGCCAGCATGAAGTCATTCATGGGATCCTTCTTTTCAGAGATTTTCAATCCTTGGTCAATGGCCTCAAAGAATTTTCCTTGAGTTCTTATTTGATTTAGATTCTCCAAGAGATTTTGAAGAGATCTTCCAAACCTGTCAAGTCTCAGAACAAGAATCCCGTCCAGTTGAGGCAAATCATCCATAACTGCCTTAAGTCCGGGGCGATCCTTCTTTGCACCCGAGGCATAGTCAATATATTCCTTGAAATCCCAGCCTCTAGCCTTGCAATATGCTCTAAGTCTGATTAGTTGATTTTCCGGATTCTGCTCCTTGTCCTTTGTGGATACCCTGGCATAGAGACCAACAATCATCATTTTTCGATTGTGCGGATGCTTAAATATTGTTTAGTCCCCATCATTTTACGAAATAGCTTCTGCAAACCCATCTCCGCCATCACGATCCGAATATGATGGTTCGGGTTCTCGGTGTTTTGTCCTGTGTCGATAATCAGTTGGGTGAAGTAAAGCGAGCTCTGCTTCTTTTCACCAACCCAGACAGCAACAGAACTGTGCCTGCAATAATAAGTATCGAGCCAAGATCTATGGCCCAATAATTTAGAGGTGGGATGTTATACAGCAATGGCATGTTAATAGGAACGTTAGGAGGACCGTGGTACTGATCCATAACATAATTGTTGTGCGCAATTACCATATAATGCGGCACAATTGTCAAAAGGTTGAGCGCAGCGCCTGAGATTACCATTCCAATACCGGCGATCAATCTATCCTTTACGCTTAACATCACGTATATTCAATTCCCCAAAGTACAATAATTTTGTGTGCATAGTCTCGGTGGATAAAACGAATAGGAACGATTGGTCATCCTGGAACCTGATGTCACGATATTTTTCCCTTAGTTAATTTCCCATTTCGACGGCCTGAGGGGCCTACTTCAAATTTTTCCGATGATCTGACAATGGCTCTCAAAATGAGTGTTATGTTTGCAACAAGACTTAATGGTTTTTCTCTGTCCGTTTATATACTGGCCTTTGAAAACCTGACGGTCGATATATAGAGGGCGTGAAGTTTTACCCTAAAAGTTAACTCGATGCGGTTAAGACTCTTCTAAAATGTTTTAAATATTAAATAGAAAATATAAAGGGGATGAACGCTAGTAGTTACTCTTCAGATTAGAAACACGCCAATTCACCCCTAAAAGTATTAATATAATGTAGAAAAACGTAGGAATCATAAAAATAAGGCTCAGCTCTAGGGACCGAAGTGACGAGCTTAAGGTCCCATTGAATGAATAGACTAGCAAATTTTGTAGATTAAAACCAACTACGGAAGGATATCCCAATGGTATTATTGAATTATTATACCCTTGAGTTGGAATGAAATAACTTTCTTCATTCCCCAAAGATAAAGCTGCGGAAGAATTCTGACTAATCCCCAAAATAGGACCAATAATTGCAA
This sequence comes from Thermoplasmata archaeon, assembly GCA_021797355.1. Lineage (GTDB taxonomy): Archaea > Thermoplasmatota > Thermoplasmata > Thermoplasmatales > Thermoplasmataceae > UBA509. The sequence goes on from JAJZZX010000004.1 coordinate 172,947, forward strand.
CGTTTAACAACTGCATCAACGGTATCCACAAGAAGTAACAAAAAGCAACTACAAAGAAACTAATCAAAATAGAAGACGAGGGCTTGGAAGTTGATGCAGAAATCAAAAATGCTATAGACGTAAAGAAAAGTATATAAAGAAATGTCGGGAACACCACGAAAATGTATCTCAACAAGTAATCAGGAGTAGCGACCCCTGAAATGAAATATGAAAGGATTGCTCCCGGTATAACAAGTGTTAAGGAGTATAATAAAGAAAATGAGATTAGCAGGGATGTTGTATGTCGCCTTATTGTTCTTAAGCCAATAGGTTCTGACAGTATTTTCTTTAGCGAATTATCCGCAACTTTGGAAGAAATTGTGTCGTAGAAAAGCAGCATCACAAAAATAGGGGATAACAATGCATAATACGTTGATAAATTTCCACTTGAAGTCAGAGGATTTAACTCAATGGTCCCGCGTGCCGAGTATGATGTGATAATAGAAAATACTCCTGCGAATGCAAGAATGGCATACAGCGCATTATAATTCCCACTTTTTGATTTTATTAAAATTCTATAGATAGGGGACTTATACATAATCATCCCTCCTGAAAATGTCGTGAGGTTCTGGTTTTCTTATTTCAAAACCTTCAGATAAAAGTCGACCAGCATAATCTGATGGAACCATAGAGGAATTTAACCCAACCGAGACGCAGCTGATCTTTGAAAGATCATTGATATGCATACCTATTGTTTGAATGTCCGCATTGACAATAATGAATTTCTCCTGAAATCTTTCAATAATTTCTTTGTAACTTCCTTTGTCTACTATTTTTCCATTAGATAACATTAGAATGTTGGTGCACACAGTGGATAGTAAGTCCAGGTCATGAGAAATTATGATTGCTGACTTAGATAAACCTTTTCCTTCCTTTATGGATTTAAAGATTCCCATAATATCCGATTTGGAAGCTGGGTCCAGACCCTCTGTAGGTTCATCCATTATGACAAACTCTGGTTGTCTAAGAAAATATTCTGCAAACGCTAGTCTTTGCTTCATGCCCCTAGAGAGTTCTGTATACAATGTTTTCTCGGATCCCGACAACCCAACTAATTTTAGTTTTTCTAATATCTCTTGTTCTGCATATTTACGTGGCAAAAAATTAGATACCAATTCTAAGTTTTCGAAGACACTCAGATTATTAAAAAAAGGGATATCTAAAGAAATTATGAGCATATTCGATTTAAGAATGCGCCAATCTTTACCTAATTTGGTGCCTCTGTAACTTATCTCTCCACAATCGAACCTTCTTATCCCGGCGATAGTCTCCACTAAGGTTGTCTTCCCCGAACCGTTGGCCCCGGCAATTCCAAGGACCTCTCCTTCGTTCAGTTCAAACATTATTCTATCTAAGGTGAAATTATTGTATGTGACTGAAAGATTTACAATTCTTAGAATTTTCTCTGGCATTACCTTCGCCTCCGTTTCTTCACGTCCGATTTCTTCCTTTTATATAATAATGTAACTATGCCCATAACTGCTGCGACTGCGAGAACTATTTCCAGATAATACGGGCCAAATGGATGGATGCTACTTGCAGGTGGGGGATGATTGTTTTGAACTGGAGTCCATGAAAAACTCAAAAATGTATTATTGCTTTCAGGAGAAACGAATAAAAACAATATCCCTTCATAATCTCCTGACAAATTCAAGTGTAAAGTGCCATCTTGAGTTGATTTGGCAGAATAAATAGATTTCAACAATTCATTGAAAATTGTTACATCAACTGATTGGTTATTTCTGAAACCTATTTTTATTTCTGAGTTCCCACCGATGTTGGGTACGATCACGAAAGATTCGGAGGAAGATAGTTGAAAGCTATAGGTTTTGTTAGGATCCTGGGCGAATAATGAGAACATCCATTTCCCTGAACCTACAGAGTTTAAGCTGTATATTCCAGATTGATTAACGCTCACACCATGAAACTCATAATTATTAGTAAAAAACTGTTCGTTGAACCCGTTTCCTATGAAAGAAACGTTATAGTAACTTTCAAACGGGGCAGAGGTTGATAAGTCCAAGAAGTATGTTCCTGCTATGAGATAAATATCCCATGTCCCATTTGGGCCAGCCGAGGTATGGACATCGAAAGGGTTGGCGGTGCTAATCGAGTTATAATCGGAAGTAGTTAAGACTGAATTGTTCAAAATTAAGTTAAAATCTAGCGCGTTGAGTGGCACTGCTATAAGTAACGCTAATGTGATGACCAATATCTTTTCTCTTTTCATGTGACGACACACCACTAATAAAAAAATAGATATTTATATAAATAAATTTGGTTAAGCTACACTGCTGGGATAGAATTGGTAGTCGCTTGCACCACTATTGTAGGAGGCATATACCCAACTAGAACCACTGGCAAAAGGATTCCAGCCGCCAGTCCACCACATATAGTATTGAACATCGACACTTCCTTCTACGGAGGCTTGACTATTTGTGGCTGAAACTTTGCCACAGTATGCCCCACTCATGGTTCCCCAAGTATCCTGATCCGCTATAGTAAAGGAGTGTTGCCAATCGAACTCACCATAAGAAACAGCGTTTCCACCAGAAACGGTCCCCGTATCATATCCATTATAGCCTACACTTACTGTGACGGAGGCACTGCTGCCTAAGCCCACAGATGCACTCCCAGTACTTATTGGGCTTTTGGAAATCGGATTAGCGTTCACATTCCATACTTGATTAGAATACAGGTCCATAGAAGTATAAGTCCCACCTATATCGACTGCATCACTGCCTGAACCTTTAAAAAACTGTGTTGCCACTATGTACCAATTGTAACTTGGATTAGATTCGCCGCCTGGATATCCGACATAATAATAATATGCCGTTCCCCAGAAAACTTGATTATTCCCATTCCAATTTCCAGTGAATCCTTGCGTATTCCAAAGTACTACGTCTCCAGTAGTTGGGAGACTATCCGGTTTTACGATTTGGTTTGTGGTATTCGCTGCATTTCCATTGTAATGTATTAAAACAGTTAATGCACTCAAAGAAAAAACTATTGGCAGCAAAGCCATTATTAGGGCAATAACTTTCTTTGCCATAAAATAATATAAATTATGAAGTATTATAACATTTGGTAATAAAAAGAACTAAATTTACTTTGCATCATGATTAGCAATTATCTGTGAGTAAGGTCTATTCATCGTTGTCTATCCAAAATATTTCTATTAATAGAGACAAGGACACCACTTAAAAACAAATTCCACTTAGGTACCTGAACTCCCCCTAATTTAACCCATAGGTATCATGTCCTTGAACAGATCAACAATCTTCTCAACCTTTTTTGGAACTGCTGCAAAGTATTCTGCACCGCTCTTCTCAACAATCCTCTCCATCTT
>JAJZZX010000015.1 GCA_021797355.1 Thermoplasmata archaeon
TATCCTGATCTGTCCATAACAATGATGCTGAGAAGCAGGGCTGAACCGTACAGAACCGTTGCCTTTCCACCCCGAGTAGCTATGACTCTTCCCACGAGAATTATTATTGCAAGGATAACAATGGCAATAACAAGCAGGAAATAGATCCTTGCAGACAGAAACTCTGAATAGGTCAGCCAGCCGTTCTCGAATGAGACAGGGAGTAGATGGAAATATGAAAGAACGAAATAGCCTCCAACAAGTGGTATCAATGCTCCAGCCATTTTTCTGGCAGACGAAGGTGGGGCAAATCCCCTGAATATATACACAACAGCTGTAACAGATACTATGAGAATTATGTAGGAAAGCACAAGGTACAACAACGGGTATACAATAACTGCTGGATGTGCAAGACCCCTGAACAGGAACATGACGCTGCTGTTAAATCTCAGAGGCAACATTACCATGTTACCAAGAATCAGGAACTTTGCTATCTGCCTGTGAAACTTGAAGCGGGTGAAATAGGCCTCCACTGCTGCAATTGGCATAGATAGATACAGAACTTCCCTCATAAAAACCGGTACCGTATCGAACGCAATCAGCCCGCGGTTGATCACGGGAATGAACGCCAGAATCATGAAAGAGCCTAAGATTAATGCTTCTCCAGATATCCTGTTCTTAACCGGGGCCCTTGATGCCATGGCAGCGATAAATGCACCCAGTGACACCACTGCCACAGTATATGGCAGCCAGAACAGAACCTCCTTCAAGTATGTTTCAACTGCTGCGGCCATTCCAGTTGGTAGTATTCCGGGATTGAGGCTAATATAGTCCTTAAATGCCCACATTATAAAGAATATCCACGCAAAGCCTACCAGTGTGGAGCGAGCTATCTTGTAGCCGGATTTGGTATTCTCTGCCATTCTGCCTGCCACAAACAATGCGAATGCAGCAAGGAAAAGCAGAATAATGATCTCAGCTGTGTATGGAAAAGACGGGAAAATAAGAACGTAAACGTTTGCCAGCAGTAGAATAGCAATAATTGTTAATGCTGCTGCTATTGCCCGCACTATCAGACTGGGTTTGCTGGCCATTCGATTGAGCCCTCCTCATCGGGAACAACCATGATTTCCTGCCTGCTATCAGTGCCAAAGGTCATTTTCAAAATTGCAGCCTTTCCCTTATGGTACCTTGAAGAGAAAATTGATACTAGCTTACCCTGAAACATGTATTCGTAGCCCGACTTTTTCACCTCATGTGCCCTAATCAGGAAATTAATCCCATTTTTCTCTGTAAACTCATTGAATGCGTCGGGTCCGAATAGATATGTTCCTTCTCCTCTGGTGCCGGGAAGAAATCCATCAACATATTCCCTGGGATCATTCCAGAGTATCTGAAAGGCTCCTGGGTTTGACGGCTCTGGATCATCCATTGGAAGAGAATCCCAGGCATGAAGAGAAGAGGGATCACTGGCAATTCCCCCATGTACCGCAAGGATGCAATTGTTCAGCAACAAAGCGTATGGGAGCCGACCGTAGAGCCTCACAACATGCGGATAAAGATGGTCAAATACATTCAGATTTTTCAGTTCGTCCGAAAAGCCATAGTAGTCGTTGGTAAGAGTGCTCTCATGATTGCCACGCACAATCACCACACGTCTTGATATTATGGCAGATTCAACAATAAAAAGAAGATTATATAGCTGATTTTTACCCCGGTCAACAAGGTCTCCAACAAAGCATACCAGTGCACTGTTTCTGGAAACTGCCAGTGCGTATGATGATACATCCAGTGCTCCATGCGTATCGCCCACAAATGTGGCTTCGCCAGCTTCCACAACCATTTTCCTGACAGGTACCGGATTACCAAGTTTCTCCACATACCTGTCCAGTGTATCTGCCATCATTTCCGGTATTATGAGATATGGGAAATCCAAGGTCCGCACCTCAGACTGCCTTTACGGAAGTGACCTTTACTATGGTCCCCTCCCCAAATTTCACCAGGGATTTTTCCTGAATCTTTGTCTTATCTTTCACTTCCACAAACTTCGATCCATCGTAAATAAAAGTTCCATTGCTGCTACCAACATCCTCAAGGTAATAAGATCCGCCATCCAGGGTGATCTTTGCATGCATCCTTGACACGCTGGCGTCAGGGATCTGCATAACGTTCTCTGGAGAACGGCCAACCGATACGGATGGAAACACGGAGAAATTCACCTTCACCTTCTTTCCCATAAGACTGTCCATGGGGCTCTGGACAAACTGGAACTCCAGAAAGCTCTCCTCCGGCGGAGCCTCGGCAGGCTGCGTAACAGAAGGCGTGGAAGTCTGCTCAACCGGTGAAGGCTCGGGGGCAGACTGCTGTGTTCCGGAGTCCTGGACCATCACTCCCTGCTGTGATTCCATTTCGCTGATCTTGCCAGATCCACATACGACACAAGCTGATTCCGAATCCTCATTCTGTGACCCACACTTAGTGCAAAACCAAGTCATTTCAATTCCTCTTTATTTTTGTTGTCTGGTTATACGCTTCCTTTCTGTCAACCTCACCTGAACCGGAAGAAAGCACCCGGTCCAGTTTTCTTGTTGCCTCTATAAGTTCGATCTTTCTTGTTGCGTTGGCGGCTTCCATGGCCTGCCGGTTTATTTTCGTAGCATTGTCGAAGTCTCCCTGCGATATGAGATATTCCACCTGGTTCATCTGCATTTTCAGGCGTGCCTCGTTCACAAGGTCCCTATTTATGCTTGACACAACAGTTTCAGAGTTCTTTGTTCTATTCAGGGTCACGGGAAACCTGTCCTCCCTTGGGCTACCGTCAGTGTCCCTGTAAGAAAGGATGGTCTGCATGGCAGTAATGCTACCCTCTGCTCCACCCTTGATATCCACAGATCCTGTTACATTGACCGGAGTTGCGCCAACAGAGCCCAGATTTACTGTTACGATCCCGTCGTCCACCGTGAAGGACTGATCAAACACATTCAATGAACCGGATTCCCTGGGAACTATCTTCAGCGTAACCGATGTGCCTCCAGCAGTGGCAGCCTCCCTGGCGTGCTTCCTGAATGTTTCAGAAACCAGAGCCCTGTCAGTGGCATTCACGAAGTCGCCGTTTGTAATGTCAGAAATCTTCTTCAGTATGGTCTCATCGTAATCTCCTATTCCGATACTGACTATTTTAAGGCCAATTTCAGATGCGCTGGCTGCAAGCTTTTCATATCTGTCCACCTCAGTGACGTCTGAGGGCTGGCCGTCTGTGAGCAGTATGGCTGTCACTGACCCGCCTTCTGATGAAAACTTTCTTGCATCGTCGTAAACCGTTTCCAAAGCCCTGTAAAGACTTGTTCCTCCCGATGCCCTGATCCTGTCAATCTCCTTTGAAATTCTATCCACATCATCAACAGGGCCCATTGGTATAATTCTTTCCACTCTGCTGGCAAATGAATACAGGGCCAGTTCATTAGCTTCCCCCAGAACATCAAGTACCATCTTGGCAGCATCCCGTGCATCGTCAAGCTTTTCACCATGCATTGAACCGCTTCTATCCACAATAATTGCAATGGCAGACCCGGATCCTGCATTATCGCCCTGTACTGCACTTATTCCGACCTGGAAGTAGATCTTGGTAAGTGTGTCCGCAAAACAGTTTGAATTGCTGGTTTTTATGAAAGTCTTCAACATAATATA
>JAJZZX010000010.1 GCA_021797355.1 Thermoplasmata archaeon
CTCGGGTTCAAATCCCGACCGGTCCATTTAATCTATTAATCGAATACCTTTTATTCCACCACTCGTTATGTTCTCATGACCATGCAGCCGAAGTATCAGGAGCTTCTTCTCGATGATGATGTAAGGAGATGGTTTGAAAATCTCAGAGCCAAGTCAGTTCTAACGGCAACCGTGGGCTTGAGGAATCTTGGGCACTATTGCGAGCTTACAGAGACGATACCAAAGGAAATCCTGAACAGAGCCAGATCAAACGAAAAGGATTTTCGCTACGAGTTTACGGACTTTGTCAGGAAACTGGAGAAGGAGGGCAAGGCAGGATCGTACATTGCAAGGTTCAAGAAGGTCATTCTTTCATGGCTGAAGTTTAACGATATCCGTTTGCAGTTAACGGTTAACATATCGGGCGAGAACGAGACTCCCACGATAGCCAATGAAAGAGTTCCCAGCAAGGAGGAACTGGCAAGGATAATGAGAAAAGCAACCTCAAGAGGCAGGGTTGCCATAGCGATCATGGCATTCTCAGGCCTCAGGCCGGAATCTCTGGGAGACTATGAGGGTACGGACGGCCTCAAGCTTGGCGATCTCAAGGATTTGCATATATCGGATAAAATCCAGTTTGAGAAGGTTCCAGCGACGGTAATGGTCAAGAGCAAGCTGAGCAAGGCGAGGCACCAGTATTTCTCCTTCATAGGAGAGGAAGGTACAACCTACATCAAGGAATATCTGGAAGAGCGGAGAAAACAGGGAGAAGATCTTACCTATGAATCCCCGCTATTGCAGTTTGACGTAAGAGGTGCCAAGAAGAACGCTTTCCTGAGAACAACACTGGTAACTAGGGATATTAGAGAGGCAATAGAGGCAGCGGGACTGAGGATGCGCCCATATGTTTTAAGGGCATATTTCTCAACCGCTTTGGATATCGCAGAGTCCAAGGGCCTCATATCCCATCCCTGGAGGCAGTTCATCATGGGCCACAAGGGCGACATTGAGGCAAGATACAGCACAAACAAGCGATTGCCGCCTGACATGATCGAGGAGATGCGCGAATCATACAAGAAATGCCTGAAATACATGGAAACGAGAGTGAGCGAGGTGTCAGAGGACAATGCCCGTCTCTATTTACAGCAGCAGCTCCTTTCTGCAGTGGGATACAGGCAGGATGAGATAGACAAGATGAACCTTGCAGACCTTAAGACGGAGGATTTCCAGAAGCTCCTGAGGGACAAGGTTGCAGGAGCAATGGCAAGCAACGGATCGAAGCAGAAGCTCGTTCCCATGAGCGAGATAGAGAAGCTCCTTGGCGAAGGCTATGAGTTCCAGGCCGTCCTGCCCAACGGAAAGGCTATAATGAAAATGCCTTTCTAGCCATGCGTGAATACTCTTGCCATGCAGAAGATGTCCGTCTGAATTTACTCTGGATTGCAAGCGATGTGAAACCATAGTGAACACAATCCGCAATGATGCCAAAGACACCCGCGTTTCTGATCTCTACACCGTTCTGAAGAACAGGATGTCCCACAAAACCATTGACAAGCATATCGATGAACTGATCGAAAATGGATATCTGTTCAAGTTTATCAGAAGCAAGGCTGATCACGAACATCTGGAGATAGACAGCAACAGGATCTATGTGTCAATGGTTGAAAAGAATCCGCAGCTGAAGTGGAAACTCATCGAGGAAAACCCTTTTTTTCCATTTGTCCTCGCAGCGGAGAAGAGGGATTTTGGCAGTGCTTTGGCGATTGACTGCCCTGAATGCGGAAATAAAGGTATAGAGCCCACTTATGACAGGACATTTCATCACTACACAAAGGGGCACCCCTTTACCATGGTGGAGACAATAAAGTGGAGTTGCCCCAATTGCAACTTTGAGCACAAAAGCTCAATGAAGAGCTACATCGCCTTCTGATTTCTGGGAGTATCTAAAACGATACAATACCCTGAGTTGCATCATTTATTCATGCAGGAAGGCAAAGTAGCCGGAGAAGTGTCAATATCCAATCTGAAACGGAGTTTTGTGAAGAAATTCCCAAATAGCCGACTGGTTGCAGTGCTTCTTCGTGAACCGGACTCGATGAGTATCGAAGAACTGATCGGAAAAACCGGCACCTGGCTTGTCTTCTTGCAGACTGAAGGGAGAGATGAGAAATGAAGAGAACCAGGGTAAGAGTAACCGGGATGAATGGAGGTAGTGAGCCCGAATATTTTGAGGGCTCCCAGCCTGAAATAGTGAGGTACGGGATAGCAAGACCGGAAAGGAAGGGCACCATAGAGAAGCTTCAGGAAACGGTTATCGACAACACGGTTAACCGTTACGAGCTTGAGGACCGCAGGCAGATCGCAGCAATAAGGGAGTTCATGGAGCGTAATCCCGACATCAGTTACGTGGAGTACGAATCGAATCCAGTACTGAGAATGGACCTCGTGATAACGAGAAGAGGATTGATCTTCAAGCGCGAGGAGGCCTCAATATCGGCAACGCTCACGCCAAACAGGAGATTCAGGGCTCAGAGGTGAGCTATGGACGAGGATGCATTAACTTTTGGATTCCTGATCGCTTCGGTTGCAGTGTTCGTAGCCGGCCTGGTATGGCAGGAACTCTGGTCCTTTCTTTTTTCAATGATGATGTCAGGAAACTTACTCTATGAGATAATAGGCGTGTTAGGCTTCTTTCTAACATTCATCGGAGCTCTTGTCATATTGTATTGCGCTCTCATTTGTCTGGCCTACCTTTTCTTCTTCTGCGTAATATTCGGCATACCTGCGTATCTGGTATACCTTGCTCTGGGCCTCGAATACAGCATAATTCTTGCTGTGGTCATTGGCGTCATAATCCTCATTTACCTGACAGAAACCCGCACAGTAGAGGTGGAACACTACACGGTAACGCTGAACCTTCACAGGCGATACATTGTAAAAAGGTAGCGGGATATGAATAAATATTTGGAAGACCAGAATACGCATATGAGAGAATATGGCTTTTCAGAGCTCATAAATGCAAGGCGCGTATTATCAAAGCCGCTTATAGAGCTGCCTCTGAGGGATGAGCAGAGGCTGTTCTATGATCTCTCAAGGAGGCTGAGGAGGTTTGCAGGCCACACAGCCCTTGCATATAACATCATACCCGATGTGGAGAGAGGCAAATTCAGGAGAGAGGAATGCTCAGCCAGGGCGGCGAATCTCCGGGACTACATAGAGCACAAAGGGAACAGGAACGTGTCAATAACCGGCGTATCCGGCCAAGGCAAAAGCTACCTGACAATGCACCTTCTGAGAAAATTTGAGGACAGGCAGAGAATCATATTCTCATTCAAGCCCGATGATCATGAAGTCCATTTGGGCATACCGGTCATAGATGCCAAGGAGTGCCTGCCGAATCCATTCAGGGACGTCAATGCCTTCTCCGAAGCTTATATGACGGCATTCTTTGGCGAAAAAGTGAGCTCAGGCATCCAGTTGCAGCAGACTCCTGCATTCCTCCAGGAGATAGCTTCGCAAAGCTCCGACTGGAAAAGCTTCATGAAAACCATCGGCGAGAAGCGGAAATCAGCCTCAAAGAACCAGATCGAAACCTTGAATGCCATAGAGCAGAACGTCAAATCGCTCATCGTGGAGGATATGGGTAGCGTCGAGCTTGCGAATGAGAGTACCGTGTTTGACTTCTCCACCCTGCCGACAAAGCAGGCTCAGAACTTTTATGCGGAATTGATGCTCAGGCAGATCTACAGGGAGATGGAAGACCGCAAGCGCACGGATGTGCTGATCTGCATAGACGAAGCTCACAGGCTTACAAAATCATACCACACCATCCTCGACGTCATGAGCAGGGAGATAAGGGACAAGGGAATGCTCTGGATCATTACGCAGAACCTTATCGACATCCTTCCTGAGATGAGGGCCAACTTCGGAACGAAGTTCACGTTCAAGCTGGGCGATGCGGATCTTCAGCTATTGTCCTACAACTCCCTGGTGAGATTCTCTGTCTCAATGCTGCAGCCCAAGCAGTTCGTTGACATAGAATTTCCTGAGAGCAACTCTTTTGCACCGGTGTTGACATACATGCCGGATGGCAGCGAGTACAGGGAAACGCCAAGGATTCTTGCAGCGGTCAGGGAAGCAGGGATGGAAGAGGGAGCCGGAGGGAGAGGGAAGGATATAGACTACAGGGAGGAGGTTATTCGCATTCTCAGCAACAAGATGTCCTATGCAACTGAAATGGGAAAGGAGATATCCTCGAAGTACGGAATAGAAAAGGACCAGGCAAAGCTCAGGATAAAGTCCATCCTTGAAGAGATGAAGAACAACAACGAGGTTGGCAGGGTCAAGTACCTCAGGGAAGGAAAGCCCATTGTGATGTACTATTCCAAGAATCCTAACCTGTCAAACCTGCACACAGGAATGCAGTCCCAGGCAGTGGACATCCTCACGGAACTTGGCGTAGCCGTAAACAGGATATCTACCACTGGAGAACGGAGAGCATTTGACATCGAGACAGATTTTTTCATGGTAGAGATAGAGACGGGACTGAAGCACAGCTTGGAAGACCTCAAGGAAAGGATTGCAGGAACGAACCTGAGAGTGATTATAATCGTTCCGAACAGGGAGCTGATCGACAAATACCAAGGGCTTGGCGAGAGGGTTATGGTAATGACTATGGACTCGTTAAGAGAAATACTAATAGAACCAGAAAAGAAGGCCAGTTACAAATAAACGTAAACCCAAACGAAATAAAGTTCTACCAAAAAAGCCACCAGAAATACGATGCTGGACAACCGTAAGGTCCTTGTCTTGGATAATTGAACTCCAGTTCCAAGATATCCTAATACTGCACCAAATATCACAAGTGGTACGATTATTTTGGCGAAGTTATCCAATTGATTTTCAAAACTAACCAACGACCCAGTGTTAGTCGGGTTTAGCTTGGAGAATACCGTCAGATACAAGGGTGCGATGGTAAATATGATAACTACCAAGAATGATACCAGGAAAAAGAAGTAATCCATGGAGTCCTTTCCCTGCTCTGTTCCTGACTTAGCGCGTGAGGTTGCCATGAAATTATTGCCTCATCTGAAACGTTGTATAATTGCCCATATCCCTGCCAAAAGACTAATTCCTCCTCCCAACGCAAACGCCCATCCAATATTATGTGCAAAAGCGGACCCAATTCCAGCGGGGGCGGAGATGGTCAAGAACTCGAAACCGATGAAAATGAAAATAGCGCCCAGAACCAGTGCCTGTATCTCTGATGGAACATCATTTGACATTTCCTCACAATACAATCTAACTGATAAATGCTAAAAATCTTCCCGTGCCTGTCAGTTAACTGCTAACCGTTATTCCAAACAGGTTAACCATAAACTTATAACTCTTTCCTTCCAAGTTCTATCAATGATCATCTCCATCGCCAACCAGAAGGGAGGATGCGGAAAGACAACCACTGCAGCCAATCTGGGAGCCTTGCTGTCGGTAAAGCACAAGGTTCTCCTGGTTGATATTGACCCGCAGGGCAATCTGACTACTCATTTTGGCATAAACAAGGCGGAACAGAAGCGCACAATATACGATGTAATGCTCAACGGCAGGATTGAGGAGGCAATCATTCGAAAGGATGGAATCGACATTGTACCAAGCACCATCGACCTCGCAGGTGCAGAGGTGGAACTTACCGGAAAGATTGGCCGTGAATACATTCTAAACAACGAGCTCAAGAGAATAGCCAGGAAATATGACTATGTGATCATAGATACTCCGCCCAGCCTTGGAATATTCACCATAAACTCGCTAGTTGCATCCGATTATGTGCTCATACCTGTGCAGGCTGAATTCTTTGCACTGGAAGGTTTGACGCAACTCATGAGAGTCGTAGAACTCGTGAATTCAAGGCTCTCAAGAAACCTGAAACTGCTTGGAATGGTCATAACGATGTTCAATTCCAGGACAAGATCATCCAATGAAGTTCTGGAAGACGTGAGAAAGCATTATTCTAAGAGCCTATTCAAAACAGTGATACCAAGGAATGTCACAGTAACGGATTCTACCATGGCAGGGTCGCCTGCTGTCAGATACAACAAAACCGCATCCGCTTCTAGAGCTTATGTTAAGCTTGCAAGTGAATTTGAGAAAAAACTTAAGGTGAAATAATGGTAGATATCAAGAAAAGAGGCCTGGAAAGCCTGTTATCACAGAACTCCATCTCCGATGTTGAAATCAATAAGCAAGAAGAGAGATTCACAAAGACCGTTGGATTCAAGGTAACGGAGAAGCAGCACGAAACGTATAGGAGGTACTCCAAATATTTCGGAATTGATGATCTCATAAAGAAATGGCGTTCAGACCTTGACAAGATAGAGCAGGAGAAGGGCAAGGACATGGAAAGCGTGGAAACTGAAATCAGGAGACGGTTAACCAAATGATGGTTAACCGGAAACCTCATAAGTTCATAAAATTCAAACATGCTTATTTCATCAATGCGCTTTGCCATCTCTTAAGAGCTTGTTCGAGTCGAAGTCGAAGAGCCTTATCATTCGTTTTTCTTGCTATATTCATGACGACCTGTTCAACGTCAGACTCGGTCGTTATAACACTACCTATGAGATTTCGCGTATTTGCTGACTTTGCCAACTCAACAAGTAATAGAAATTCTCTTTTGTTTTTTGCGATGGCTTGGATTTCTGGGATCATGATTCTCACCTGACCGGGTAAGTTTGGAAAGATAGCTTGAAGAGAGAGACTTTCAGGTGTATTCCAGAATGCTCTTCTGAATTCCTTTTCCAATTTGTACTGGGCTCTGGTACCCTTAAGAGTTCCTTCTAGACGACCTTTCTCAATGATTTTTCTGCGCAATAGACGTATTTGTATAGGAAGAAGCGGATTGTTTGTGACTGGATCACCATGAACAGGTAAGTTTTCAATCTGGAAATTCATTGTTCTAGCGAAATCTCGCAATGGCATGGACCCCTTCAGTTGATTACACGCTAGACATGATGTCACATAGTTGATCATTTCGTCTGTGCCGTTTTCAGCTAGGGGTATCAGGTGATCTACTGTGATCTCATCACGCGAAATCTTTTTTCCACAATATTGACAGGTAAAGTTATCTCTTGCGTATACTTCTTTTCTAACTTTCCACGGTATTCTATGCCTTCCAACTTTGTTTTTGTGCGTGAACCTGTCTTGCATTTCCTGTACCGAAAACGAATCTGTCTTTTAACTTAAATCTTCATATCACGTTTCGTTGGTATCACAAGCATCTAAGTAATGTCACTAAACTTGTAATTTTAGTAACGCCACTAAACACTGGACTTTAATAACGTATGCGTCCCTAAAGTCTATGACATAAATGACGCTCGCTTTCGGCTATGTTCGGGCAAGCACACAGGAGGAGGTCAGGCAGGGTTCCAACGAGAGGCAGAAGGACATAATCAGGGAGTACGCCCAATCCAGAGGCTACGAGCTCGAAATCTTTGAAGATAAGGCGAAATCCGGCAAGAACACCCAGCGACCCGACTTCGAAAGGATGCTGAATACCCTTGATAATGAGCCAAAGGTTGTTATTGTGGCAAAGATCGACAGGTTTGCCCGTTCCCTGTCCGATCTGCTGAGAATGCTTGAATACCTTGGCCAGAAGGGCGTAGGATTCGTCAGCGTCAACGATCCTGGCATAGATACCACCACCCCCAATGGAAGGCTCCTGCTGCAGATTCTGGGCGCATTCGCTGAATTTGAGAGGAATATGATCAATTCCCGCACGAAGGCAGGAAGGGAGCAGGCCATGAACAGAGGAGTCAGGTTCGGGAGACCTCCATTGAAAACAAGGAACGGTAGCTTCATAGACAGGAGGAAGGTCATTGAACTGAATGGGAAAGGGCTGTCTTCCAGAGCCATAGCAAAGGCTCTGAGGTGCTCCGTCACTCCTGTACTCAGGATTCTGAGGGAAAACCGGCTACTGATTGGATGAGTGTGTGTGTCTCCGAACGCGTCAGGCTCTTTATTATATATTATATATACAACTGATACAATGAACATAACATACCAGAAAAATGGAATTTTCCTTAATTCTTGAAGAGCATCGATCCCTGCAAAGGTCCACGCGTTTTTTGACACACTCATTCCGGTTCCTGAAATAACCATTTTCCCACACACATCTGTTCGACTCGTTCGATAGCGTTAATAACCTTCTCATTGAAGAATTAATGCTGGTGCGGAAGATGGACACAAAGAATCCCAAGTCGTTCATGGCTGCAAAGCTCAGTGCAAGAGCAGTGGAAACGAGCAACATGAAGAATGCACAGGTCTTCAACATAAGCTACACGCCGGGAGAGATACTCATAAGGTCGGAGCTGGAGAGGGTGACAGACGATCTGGCAGATTATGTCAATCTGGGTCTTCCAAGGCACATCATCATCTACGGTTCCAAGGGATCTGGGAAGACGCTCAGCGCCCTCATCATGGCAAAGGCCCTCAGGGACACAAAGTCCGTCCCGTACTTTTACGTGAACGTGAGGGAGAATCCGACTTCTACGAAAATCTATCGGAACATAGCCCGCCTGTTTGGCAAGGGGCATGAGGTGGAGGAGGTGAAGAACAGATGCGATGAGATGCTTTCCAGCAGATCTCTTGTGGTATTGGACGAGGTTGATTTCCTGCAGGATTACGACATCCTCTACCACATAACAAGACACACCAAAGCCAATCTAATCCTGCTGACGCAGAAGGTCTACTGGTACAAGAACATGAACGATGAGAGCGTTAAAAGCTCACTGCAGCCTGATCACATCGTATTCCATGAATACAGCACGGAGGAGATTCGTGAGATATTGAGGATGAGAGCCAAGGAAGGCCTGAATGAATATGGCAAGGAGTCGCTGGGTCTATTGTCTGCACTTCTCGTACGAGACTACAGGAGTGACGCAAGGATTGGAATAAAGGCTCTTGAAATCCTTGGCAGGAGCAATAAGTGGGACGAGGACTCGATCAAGACAGCACTGAAGCAGGCTTACGTGGAGGTGGAAGGCGAAACGCTCAAGAACCTTGGAGACCGGGATTTGCTGATACTGGCAGCACTGGTCAAGAATCAGGATACGAACAGAGCGTATTCCGAAGTTTCTGCATCCAGTCATTTGCTGCTCAGGGGAGTGAGCAAGTCAACGTTCTTCCAGAGCGTGAATTATTTGCAGAACCTTGGCCTTATCACGCTGATCAAGAAGAAGATAGGCAGATATTACACAATGGAGTCACAAATATTATTATCGGATGCTTCTATTGTATCTGGAGAGCTTAGAAAGAGGCTATAGTGCCAAACACGTGTTTGGAATAGCTATTAGTCGGTGGTTAAATGGCTAAAGGACAGAGTGAAAGAAAAAGAGGATGCCTTAACACAATATACATTTGAAGAAGAGAAACGGTTGAATATACCCCAGACAGGTCTTGTTTCGGCAGAAACAGACCCAATTAATGGGAGGAAAACGTACATGTTCGATCCGCATTTAGATCCCGGAGTTACAATGGGCAGGAAAAACAGAAGGAACTAGCTTTGAAGTTGACACAGTAATCTTTGCACGTTCATGAAAGGATAGATCCGCTGTCAATAATTGAAGCTGTTAGGAACAAAGAATCTGAAGCTCAGAGCCATTCTACACAAAGATGATGCTATGAAGTATTACTAGAGTTCCTTCAGGAACTCACGCGCATCCCTGACTCTGCCCTTCCTTATGTCTTCTTCGCTCCTCTTTAACTGATCCATGACATACTCATTCTCAAGAGTCTCAATGGTAGCCTCAAGGCTATCCAGATCCGATTTTGGAATGCTTACAAGCCTTGACTGTTTTGCTGTGGTCATAATATAACTCTATATCCTTTCAGATTTTAATACCTTTTGGTATGCTTCGGCTCAAATTCACCCCGACTTTCAGCCACCCCTCTTTGAGCCTTCGCCAATTACTATGTGCCCTTCGCTCGCCTGCACGCCGAGCACAGGACCCCATGCTTCGCCTCCAATCAAAATTCACCCCGTCTTGCTTCGCAATCCACCCCTCTTTTGATTTACGGCTCGCACTCTTTCTTCGAAAGAGCCCCTCATCCGCTTTGCTCACTCGGGGTGGTGTCCTGTGCTCGCCGCTCGTGGTGTATGTGTGGTGTTACACACCACCCACCGCTAACGCTTACACCACTCGGTCTTGCTGCGCAAGACTTCCGGCTCGCTTCGGGCACATTCTTCTCTCCTGCGGAGTGCAATTTGAGGGGGCAGGGGGAATTTTTCAAATATTTAGAGGGGGTAACGAAGTAAAGTACTGTAATTTCACTAATTGAAAGAGGTTGTCTCCATGAGTATTTATGTTTGGGAATAATACGTTTTTATGCAAATTAAATCTTTTTTGTCCCTCCTTACACTCTCAATGGCGGCGAATTTTCGGTCTATATTATTTTTGAGGGTAGTAACTTGACACACATTACAGTAAAATTTGATAACGAATTAACTGTAAAAGAAATATATAACGTCCCAGAAGGTGGGTATGAAATAATTTCCGCCCAGGAACTAAAAGTCAGGGACTTGGAAGTGGATGAATATCTCGGACTTGTGCTGATCTCTGAGATTGGAAACGAACCAAATAAACAGTGCAATATCGTTCTTGAGATGCGTGAACACGAAAGAGAGGGAGGGGAACACTTCCACTGCATCCTGAAAAGGGTCTTTCAATGACAGGTGAAATAAGGAAACCCCCTTGACCCCTCGGTGATCTTATATAGGTGGATCCATCACCCCATGAACTGGAGGTTGCTTCTGGAAGAGAACAAGTCTCGCAAAATTAAGAGGGCCCGAACAGGATATGTAACAGTATGCATTATGCACAAAATGTATGCTGACATTTTGCATTCTGCCAAGAATACGCTTAAATATCGACATTTAATGCACTAACCATGTCGTGTGGATGTATGAATAATTCCGGGAAAAATATGGGCATGAACAACATGCAGGCAGAATCCGATGGAAAGAAAGTAGTGAACAGTGGCAGTTCAAATGCTCTTGCAATTTTAAACGAACGTTATGCCAAAGGGGAACTGGGCAGGGAAGAATATATAAAGATGCGTGAAGACATTATTAAGGATGATTAAATGTCAGAATATAGAAAGAAATCCGAACTTTCATTTGAGAATTTATGCGCGAGAGTTCCTGAAGTTGTTCAGAAAAATGGTTTTGCAGTTCTGGCAGATATAAAAACGAGTGACATTCTGAAATCCAAAGGATTTAACTATGCAGATCTGCATACTTACGATATATGCAATGCCGGTTATGCTAACAGGGCACTTTCTTTTGATTCAGGGGTTGAAACAATTGTTCCATGCCACCTTATAGTGAAGGGGGTTGGAAATCACACAGAAATATCTGTCCAGATGCCCAGAGATATGTTTGAATCTCTTCATCGAGAGAAATCTGAGGACATGGAAAGTTTTTTACGTGAAGTAGAAACGAAGCTTAAGGCAATTGTGGAAGAATTATCTGGGTTAAAACCATGATTAAAAAAGACTGGACTAATACATTATTATCCTCACCCTTCATGAAGACAATGGCCGATAATTTGAACAGATCTATTAGCAAAACAGACCCGAGGACAACACCGTTATATCGTGAGATAATCACTCACCTTAGAGATGATGGTACGGTGATCGACATAGGGGCTGGAGTAGGCAGGTTTGCTATCCCATTGGCTCAGGAAGGGTTCAGTGTAACTGCGGTTGAACCAAATAAAGAGATGCTCAAACATTTACTTGGATCTATAGGGCAGAATGGGCTTACATCCAGAATAAATGTGATCCAGTCATCATGGCCCGTTGATAAAGACCTGCAAGCTGACGTGACCTTTGCGTCATTCGTTATACAGTTTTCCCGTGATCCTGAAAACTTTATTCATTCCATGGAGAAATGCACAAACAAACGGTGCATCCTCTCTATACACGTTGACCCGCCACTCGGTTTCCTGAAAGACATCTGGCAAGTTTTCCGCCCTTCAGAACCTGTGCCTGCGATGCTCACTTTTTCTGCTCTTTATCCAATGCTTCTGAATTTAGGCATCATAGCCAATGTTGCGATTATAGAGGAAAAACGCATGTCCGAGTCAGTGATGGAACCAGCGAGGATCATTCCCCTGCTTTCCGAGCTCCTGAGTATCAGAGATAAGCCTGCAGACATGCAACGATTGAAGGAAATCCTGGAGAACATGAGAAGCCGGATTCAAGAGCCACCTTCCATGAGAACTGCTATTGTCTCATGGCAGCCCAGGAGATGAGAATTATGGAACGAATAGATACGGGAAAGACGAAATCAGAAAGGGCATCCGTAACCACCATTGTCTCTGTCATAATTATTGCAATCCTGGTGTTCGCCGCAATATCAGCAGCTGCGTTTGTAATGTACGGTTCAGGAACTGGTGTTTTTGGCTCCGGACAGTCGGGAAGCGGGATCGATTCACTCTTCTCCGTGAACAATACATCATTCAATCGGATGAATTCCATTCCAGCAGGTGTTCTCGTCAACAACAGCAGCAATACCATAAACGTGACTTCGAAGAGCGTAACTCTCATCGTTGAGGCTGCACCCACATGGTACCCCAGACAGGGGGATTTCTGGTTAATTTATGGGCTGGTCAATCCAAATATAGTAATCAGCGCGGGAACTACGGTTCATTTTGTTTTCATAAATATGGATAACATTACCCACATGCCCGCTATCACCACCATTGGCCCACCGTACAGCTACATGCCTATGCAGGGCAACATGATGGGATCTGGTACGGATTCAGGTTCCGGAATGATGGGGTACCAAAACGGTGCAAACGGTAGCTGGCTTGCGATAGGTCCCATGCAGCCTGGAACCTCGGCGAATGCCCAAGATCAGGCATACGTTGCCTCAAACCTAACGGTGACATTCGGCTCCAGTGGGAACTACTACTACATATGCCTCATTCCGGGGCATGCACAGATGGGTATGTATGGAGAGATTTCCGTTCAAGGCTAAGGAGAAGAGAGATTATGTCACAGAAACAAGATAGGCACTTCAGATCGGGAATAATGCTTTTTCCACTCAGAAAATACCTGTCAGGACCCCAACACGATTTTATAAAGACCAACGTGAAACAGGGAATGAACGCACTCGATCTTGGAAGCGGCCCCGGATTCTTCACGACCGTGCTATCGGAAGCGGTAGGAATAAACGGCACTGTTTATGCGGTGGATGGTGATAAAGCTGCTGTGACGCGACTCCAGAACAGGGCTGGAGCACTTGGATTAATGAATATCAAGGCATACGCTTCTTCTGCAGCCGACATCCCGTTTGTAGAGAGCGGATCAATAGACATTCTCTTCGCTAATGGGCTTCTCTGCTGCATGCTTGATCACGAAAGGGCAGTAAGCGAGATGATGCGGGTTATGAAAACGGGCTCAAGAGGTTTCATCAGCGTAGCAAGGTTGTTCAGGAAAGATGGCCTTGGCGTTCCAAAGGATGAGTGGGAGGGAATCAAGAGATCATTTGATGTGGTAGATTCAGGATCATCAGCCATGATGGATTGGGTAGTTGTTTCTAAGCCCGGAGATGATAAAAATGAATTATGACGCAACGAGAAGAAACCGCATGGGCACGGCGTCAAGATTAGGTGTGAACCTGATACTGCTGGAATTCTTTTTGCTGATCATTCAGTTCGTAATCGGAATGTGGATGAACCTCTTTGCCGTATTCCCATCCTTTGGCCAGTCTTTTTTCATGTATGGAATGATGCAGGTGATGTTTTCCGTACCGGAACTCATGGTTCACATGATGCTAGGAATTCTTATTGGACTGGTGTCTTTGATGATTTTCTTTGTATTTGCGATGGTAGGCGATTTAAAGCTTTCAGCGTTAAGCGCTGTTTCCTCTGTATCCATACTCACTGCCGGCATTGGCGGCCTTGAATTCATGTTCTCTGGATTTACTAACAACATATTCTCTTTCCTCATGTCCTTAGGATTCATCTTTACCGTTGTTGCTTACGCTTCGATATTATACATCATTTCCATCAGTCGGTAGGAGGAACCCAGGCTTGGAGAAAAATTTTATGAGACTCCTCGAGCTATCTCTTGTAGGAGTTTCATCTTTTGTTCTTTCGGATATATATTTGGAAGACTTTTACCTGCGAATCGGTTCTTCTACGCTGGGCGCCTTTTACGCGTATTTTGGAATGGGCACCGTACCCCTAATAATTTACCTGTTCATTTGGTGGAGAAGACACAAGCACCAAGAGGAGGATAAATTCATCCATTTTTTGAGAATTGCATTTGGCTATTTGTGGGTCCTTGACGCGTTCCTGCAGATGCAGCCCGGAATGAACGAGTACTTCGCTTCAACGATATTATCCCCTAATGTCAGCACAGGAGGAATAACCGGATATGTTTCGACCTTTGCCCTTTCATTGTGGAACATGCATCCCGTTGTGTTTGATGTTGTCGCTTCCCTAGTCCAGCTATATATAGGTGGAGTTCTTTTAACACAAAACAGAGGAAGGGTCTACTCTTTGACACAAATATTAACCATATTATGGGGTCTTTCCATCTGGATTCTTGGAGAGGGATTTGGTGGTGTATTCGGATCGGGGGAAACGATTCTTACTGGATTTCCAGGCTCTGCGCTCATCTATGTCTATGCATCCATAATCCTGCTTTTGTCGTCAGAGAATCACCACGGAATGATATACAAATCATCATCACTTTTCGGAGCGGTGATATTCATACCAGCATTAATTGTACAACTCATGCTGTCCTTTAGCCATTTTTGGAACATGTCATCGGTATACATGCCTATGCCATCTCCATATGGAATGTTGAATTTTGCAAATGAATTTCAGTATTATTTCACCCACTCACCAGTATGGCCGGATATTGTGGCTCTTTTTCTTATTCTGGCATCTACTGCTGGATGGGTCTCTGGAAAGTCATATGGCTATATTTTTTCTGGTGTTCTCGCATCCTTTTCGTGGATAGTTTTCCAGGGTCTTGGTATACTGGGAATCTTGAGCACAGATCCAAATACCGGTCTTCCCTTGATGATTATAAGCATCTTCTTCTATCTCTGGACGAAGAAATCTTTCGCGTCACGCAATGGTCTTAAAAAACACGCGTTTTTGGCCTCTGACGAGAACCATACGTAATGAGCTATAATGTTACCCATAAAAACAACGGCATAAAGGAACTGCATAAAAATCGAAAATTTGGATTTTAGTATTCGCTTAAAACTTTAATCAAATCCCGACCGGTCCAT
>JAJZZX010000001.1 GCA_021797355.1 Thermoplasmata archaeon
AAGATGGAGAGGATTGTTGAGAAGAGCGGTGCAGAATACTTTGCAGCAGTTCCAAAAAAGGTTGAGAAGATTGTTGATCTGTTCAAGGACATGATACCTATGGGTTAAATTAGGGGGAGTTCAGGTAAGTTATATCCTTAGAACATTTAGTGTTCGTTTAAAATATTGATCAAGACCCGACCGGCCCATTCGGCAAACTATATCTCAATGACTTGAATACCAAGCTTTTTGCATTTCTTTTGCAGTATTTTATCAAAAGTGACAAAAGGTACCTTTCTCAAATTTGCATCATACTCTATTATCCAGTCATTGAAATCTCTGAAACTCAGCTTGTTTTCGACCATGAAAGAGGATGCCTTTTCCATCATCTTTCCAGAAAGCCATGAGACTGTGAAATAATCACTTTGCAATAATTCCTCTATTTTCATTCGAACACTTTTATTATCTATTCCATACCTTGGAAGCACAAAACCAAGTTCAACAATTGACAGCGAATTTATTATGGGGTCTTCCGACTCGTCGATAAGCTCACTTGCAATATCATGATGCGGGGAATTCTCTATGGTATCATACACCAGAACATTGGTGTCGACTAGGACCGTCATTTATTACTTTCCTCCCATCCCTCCCTTATCTCCTTGTCCGCATCCAGATATGAAAGATTCTCTTTTGCCTTGAAGGTAATTCGCACTTTACGTTTCCCTGTGGTGTTCATCCTGTTCCTGAGGCGTTGGTTAATGATCTTCGACATATTCTTTGTGCTGCCATATTTTTCTATGGATTCCTTGATGATTTCAGCCTAGATCTCTTCGTCCAGGTTTATCGTGGTTTTGACCATGAATGCTAATCATCATACAATATAAACATTTAACAGTAAACTGTCATGGATACCGTTCAAACACTCCCCTTAAAAAGAGCACTATATTTTTTGTCTGAAAATCATATTTCAGAATGTTTGCTTAGGACTTTAATCAAATACCTGCCGGTCCGCTCTGGCTCTTACTGAATTTGCTTATAGGTAAAAGCATAAGATTGAATGCAGGATTTTCCACGTGAAAGTGTAAGTGATTCAAAATAGAATTTATAAAGCGTGATTTAAGGAAATCAAGTTACTTGAGATTGGTTTATATTCCATATAATTCAATGATGAGTCTTAATGTACTATATAAGAGAGTATAAATGATTATATACAAAATATAGATAACACCTAGTGTCGAAATCGGGCATAACAACAATTCAACTGGATAGGTCGGTTGTAGATGAGCTTAAAAAGTTTAAAAGATATCGGCGGGAGACCTATAGCGAGATAATTCTTAATCTTATAGAAAGTGTGAGAGAGAGTGGTGAGTTTGAAATGTTTGTGCAGAAGGCCCAGGAAGAGAGGATGAAAGAGCTATGGGGAGAAGGTGACTACTCTGGGTGGGAACGTGCCTGAGCCTGGAGATGTCATATTAACAAGAGTAAAATTCACTGACTCAGATGACTTTAAAATTCGGCCTGCCCTCATATTATTCGAGGAATTTGGGAACATTGTCATAGCAGGTATAACAACTAACACCAGAATGAGTGGCATAAGTATATTGAAAAGTGAAGGAGCTGCCCAAGATAGTGTGATTAAATTGAATTATGTCTTTACTATTACAAATGCTGCGATAATCAAAACAGTATTTCGATTATCCCGTGAAAAAAGGAGTTTGGTCTTTGACGAACTCCTAAAGAAGCTTTCCGCCCTTAAGCCACCATAATATATGTACATTGTACTCCAATGACTCTCGTCCTCTAGCTTCACCAATCATACCATTTGTACTATTCACACTGGGGCCAGCAAATAATCGCATTATGGCCATCGATTGAAAAATCAACCTTATGCATGAAATGGACTGTTCACCTAAAACGATAAAAAGTAGGTTTCAGAATCACAGTATGAAGGATATTTTCTAACTAAGAGATTGCTTTTGTAATTAACTCCTTTAACCTCTTACTAACTTCCTGGTTCCATTCAACTACCGCGAATGTGGTAGGCCATATAGGTCCGTTATCTAATTTCGCTTTATCACTAAAACCTACAGTAGCGTATCTCGTCTTGAACTTACGTCTCTCCTGGAAAAAGCAAAGAACTGACCCATTCTCTTCATAGGCCGGCATCCCGTACCATGTCCTTGAAGTCAGACCGGGTGCTATCTCCTTAATCATTTTGTGCAAGTTGGTTGCGATGGTCAGATCAGGCTCATCCATTTGAGCAATTTTGTCAAGTACATCCTTTTCGAAATCCTCAAGTTTAGGTTTTGGTCCCCTCATCCTTCTGGTATCCAGTTCCTTTGCATGTTCCGCCATAGCCATTTTTTCTTCTTCCGTAAAGCCAGAATTGACATTATCCCTTTTTACCACAGGATCCCTTATTTGTAAGTGGCCCAAATATATAATAACATTCTTTCCTTTTGTTATAAATCAATGTATTCGCTTAAAACTTTAATCAGTTCCCTACCGGTCCGTTATCACAAGCATGAAAGATAATCCCCACTAAATTATGCACCAGGATATGATTGATATATTTCATGGCTCTTTTCTGTATGCGCCAGCACTCCCGCAGTCTTCTCTAATCCAATATCATCCGTAACAAGATGGTAACCTGCATTCATTGCAGACGTTAGATATGACGAATCATAGAGGGTGAGGTTTTTTTCTAATTCTATTGTTAACGTTGAAACCGGAACCTGGTTGATCTGTTCCATAGAATCAATCAGATCAGATAAGACCATTCCAGCATCCTTAGCTTCTTTCTTCGAAATTCTATTTCTAACTTTATAATTCTTCCATATAACGTTCCCAATTTCAGATTTCGCAAGCGGAATAGTTGCAGAAGACAAAATTACATTGAATTTACCGTTTATGAATAGATTAAATATTGCAGATGCGTCCAGTAGCTTCATCTTAATCTGTCCTCGTGAATGTCAGATATTATTTCATCCAGATTGGATTTCGATATTACAGGGCGAACTTTGTTCATTTTTTTCTATCAAGCTTTTATTTTTTGCGTTCCTTATATCTTCATGCACAGCTTTCCTGATAATTTCTGTATGATCTAATCCCAGGTTCTTTATTTCCTCCCTTTCTTCTCCCTGGATTTTTGCAGAGACTGTGGTATACTTTTTCATACTACAAAGTGTACTCAGTACATTTTAGTGTTATGTATACATCAAAATGCAGCTTGGCTTGCGACACTGGATGAAAGTGATCTATAGTATTGTTGCGAAGTTATCGGAATACGCATCAGCCATATCAAGAGCGTACTGTATTGCAAGATACATGCTTCTTTCCCTGGCGATTCCCTTCCCAGCAATATCAAACGCCGTTCCATGATCGACTGATGTCCTGAGAAACGGCAGCCCCGGATTCATGCTAATGGTTCCATCGAAATCAAGCATCTTGCAAGCGATGTGGCCCTGGTCATGATAAAGAGATACCACGACATCGAACTCGCCCATGTTAGCCCTGTGATAGATTGAGTCTGCCGGAAAAGGGCCGTATACGTTGAACATTTTTTTGGCCTCCTCTACAGTCGGAAGGATTATGTCCTTTTCCTCTGTGCCTAAAAGCCCGGATTCTCCTCCATGGGGGTTGAGGGCGGCCACTGCTATCCTCCTTCTTGGCGATCCAAGCAGCCTGAGCGAAATGTCAGCTAGTTCTATGGAATCATATACCAGTTCTCCCGAAATTCTTGATATTGCATCCCTCAAAGGAAGGTGTTTTGTGGCGAATGTTGTTGCGAGATTTCCTGCCTTGAACAGAGTTGTCAGTCTTTTGCCTCCTGTAAGGCGGCTTAGCATGGAGGTGTGATCCATATCGCTTGAGCCGGCCAACCTGATGGCTTCCTTGCTTATTGGGGCAGTGGACATTCCGCTAACTATTCCGGATTTCCAGAGCTTCACTGCCTCTTCAATTGCCTTAATTGCCACTGCTCCAGCCTCCTTTTGGACTTGCCCTGGAGTAATTTCAGGTGAATCAATATCTACAAGTTCTACCATATCAATAATGTCAGGCCTTATGCCGCTTTTGTGGCAGACAGACCTGAAATTTTTAACGTTTCCAACAACAATAATTCTATTGAGGGCACCATTGAGTTTAGGAAGTGATTTAGCCACAATTTCGGGGCCAATTCCAGCCGGATCGCCAAGCGTGACTGCAATCTTACCATGCATACACAGTCATGCCAGCTTGGTATTTTTCTTAATGCTTCATTTCAGCAGCGTGCGGGGCTTCACCCTTAGTATATTGATACCCTCCAGAGGAAGAAGTAGCCCATGAATTCAACTGCCGAAACGCTGAAGAGTGGAATGGACACGGCTGTTCCAAAATTTTTTGCAAAATATATTAGCACGAGGAATACCCACATCAGGGAATTGATTGTTATGAATGTTGAGAAAACCAGCAGATTAGCAATAGGCCTCGAACGTTTCCGTATATAAAGAAAGGAATACCTGTATACCATTGCCAGGAACAGTGCTGCGTTGGCTAAATTTAAAATTGTGATTAGTGTCCAGAATATTGCCATTCAGCTACCCTAAAGATAAACCGGGTCACACTTTTGACAGTGGACCCTCAGCGGTGTTGTTAAACACTTCATACAATATCTGGTATGAGAATGTCCCAGTCCTGGCGTTGAATCCGGTGCTGTGGTAGTCAATGGTGTATGTTACGTTGATGTACTTGAACTGACTGGAATTAGAAGCGTTTTGGACAACAAACTGAATTACTGAATTGACGTATGCATTGCTTCCGGAGATTGTTATCAATGGCTGGCTCTCGCTGTAGAACCACACGGCGCTCCACAGCCCGAAGAATTTGCTCCATGTACTATTGATCTCTGTCAGGCCCGTATAGTTTCCTGCAAGTGGGCCATGAACCCAGTAAAGCGTGGCGTTGGAAGCGTACTGTTCCATAACCGCAGTGACATTCTCTATTGCAATGTTGTTCCAGTGGTTGAATGCAAGTGAGCTTACTGTGTTATATTCTGAAGTCTCCTGGGCGAATGATATGAAACCACTTCCTGAAATATCCCAGACCTCGTTGTATATGAGCCACAGTGAACCTGTGTGGACGAAATCGAGAGTGTAAGTTATGTTTAGGTACTGAACCTGGCTCTGGTTTGAAAACGGAGTGAGGATAAACTGGTTGTCTGAAGTGACACTGGCGTAATTTCCACTCACCACAACAGATGGCGGCGCGGTGGCATAGAACCATACAGCGCTCCAGAGGTTGAAAAATTTATTCCAGGTTGTGGTTATATTGGATATGCCATTGTAATTTCCAGTCAGGGGACCGCCCACCCAGCGCAGCGTCGCATTTTGGGCATATTCCGGGGCAAGAAGTGCACTGTCTTCAATTGCGATGTTATTCCAGTGGGAAAAAGCTGCAGCTGTTACATTTGTCTGGGCTTCCAATGCTGACACCTGTGCTCCAGTGTATGAAACATATCCGGAGCCCACTATATGCCAAATCTCATTCTGTATGTACCAGTTATCGCCCATCTTGACATAGTTGAGAGTGTAACTAACATTGAGGTATTGAACCTGCTGCTGGTCAGAATATGGAGTAAGCACAAACTGGTTCAGAGAGGTTACTGTTGCGCTATTGCCATTTACCACAACTGTCGGTGGGTTTACTGTATAGAACCACACAGCACTCCACAGCCCGAAGAATTTGCTCCATGTGCCATTGATCTGGCTTATGCCGTTATAGGTTCCTGTTAGTGGCCCGCCTATCCAGTGCAAAGTTGCGTTGCTGACATACTGCGGCATTACAAGAGAAAGATTCTCTATTGCTATATCGTCCCAGTGGGAGAATGCATTTTTCAGCACTACTGAACCCTGGACATTATCATATGTGGTTACAAGGTTCGAATATGATCCCTGAAGATTAGAGTAGCTGCCCTGGGTGCTTGAATATGCTGAATATTCAAATGCGAAAAGGCCTGCAAATCCTACGGTTGTCGCAACAAATACTGCAGCTAATATTTTCAAAGCTTTGCTATCCATTGTTATCGTGCAAAATATGAAACACCCGTTCATAAGCAAATTTCAAAATTATATGCAAATTTTATGCAACTGACTTGCAAATCTATTGCATGAATAACCCATTGGATTCATACCTTGCTTGCGGTTTTTGGTTTAGTTCTCCCCTGAAATGTGCCTTATCGCCGTTGCGCTCTCCTCCACTAATATTTATGGAATGGGAAATGTATTTTAGCAGAACAAGATGAAGTTCCATGACAAAATGCCCAGTCTGCCTTATGCAGATCAATGATACAATAGCCAGGCTTTCAGATCATTTCTACGCCATGCAGCTGAAGAATGATTCAGATCACATAATGTGGCTTAACAGATATATTGGAAAAAGTAAGATGGGACAGGACGAGCTTGAACTCCGGTTTGAAAAATTCTTCAGGACAGATTCACTAAAGAAATGGATAATCTCCAGATTCGTAGAAAAGTTCTACAGTGAGAATGTGCACAGGTTCATACTTGAAATGCAGAGACCTACACCTGCTGTCCTGAAGGGTTATGCATCCGAACATCATCATTTCCTTAAACAGTGGGTTAGGAGCTGCGCCCAGATAATATCCAACACTGATGAAGAGGACGTGCAGAAGTTTGAGATTGAAAATATAATCTCTGAATGGTATGGCATTCCAGGCAGGCTGCCATCGCATCATGAACTTCTGATTCGTATGGGAGAATCCTATGGCCTGACGAAGGAAGAAATATATTCATCAGAACCGTTGCCACAGACAAAGAAGGCTGTTGAGATGTGGGATCGGATATGCAGGGAATCAACATTTGTTGAGGGTATGGCAGCAATGCATTCCCTTGAACTTATAGCAAGCAGGAACATCAAGTCGCTGGGTGCAAAAATTGGGTACTTTGATCCGGAAATTCTGCATGATGGATCCATAACTGAGGAAGCGGCCGCATTCCTTGGAGAGGGTTATAATGCAGATGTGTCACATTCGGAAAATGCCCTTGATCTCATGGAAAAATATTCAGCAAAGCTAAGAAATGTGCAGGATTGCCAGGCAGTATTCCTTAAGTCAATTGAGTTGTTTGATGATTATCTCAATGCGAGGTTGGAGAGGGGGGTTTTGCTTGAGAACAAACAACACTGAAGGTTGCGCACTGTGCAATGCAACATGGGGCCAATACTGGAGAGAAATTGATGGGGAAAACATGTTCTTCTGCTGCAATATATGTGCAGACATATTCGAAGAAATGGTCAGAAGGGTAAAGGAAAACACAGGATGGGGGAAAATAGATTATATAGAACTTATTGGGAATTACTCTAAGGGGAGAAACTGCACTGCAAGACGGGGGGATGAAGAATTTAAATATTATTTTAGAACTTATTCAGACGGAAAATTCATCAGCTTTGAGAAAAAATAGGGGGAGAGGGGTACACTTCCTATGGAACCATCTTTGGCCTGGATACCTCAGCAGGCAGATACCTGTCCCTGATTCTTATGGTAACATTTGTTCCTGGCTTGGAATATTCCCTGTCTATGAAACCAAGAGCAATTGATTTTTCAAGTATTGGGGAAAGGGTTCCGCTAGTAATTGTTCCGATAGTGATATTGCCATTATGAACTGTGTTCCCTGATCTTGGTATTATTTTTCCATCAATGATGAAACCCCTGAAAACCTGTTTTCCCTTTGTCAATGAATTCTTGCCTATGAATTCAGTGTCATTATTAACTATGAAAGAAATAGCACATTCATGCGGATTCCTGTCCCCATGAAAATCCGTACCTGACAAAAGCATACCTTTTTCCATCCTTAATGTATCTCTTGAACCCAGGCCGCAAGGAAGCCCACTGTGTCTTTTTATTGATTCTAGGGCTGACCTCCAAACTCCAACAGCGTCTTCAGAACTGCAGAGAATCTCAATTCCATTCTCACCAGTATATCCAGTTCCTGAAATTATTAACTGTTTGGAGTTGGTGATGCTGTTGGTTTTTAATGCCATACTGCTGTTCTGCAGAGAAAACTTAAACTGACCGGGATAGGAAATCCCAAGATCAGCCATCACCTTATCACTTTCAGGGCCCTGGATGGCAATGCATGCTATATCATCAGATACGTTAGTTATCCTAACATCAAAACCTGTTGAATTCTCCTTTACCCAGTTGAAAATAATATCTATCATTGAGGCATTTGGGACGAAGAAGAATTTATCCAAAGAGAGCCTGTATACAATTGTATCATCTATTATATTCCCATCATTATTCAGGAATGCACTGTAAGCAGCATCACCAATTTTCAGCTGTGAAATTTTAGTGGGAAGTATTCTATCAAGAAAAGAAGCAGCGTCCTTCCCCTCAACTATTATGTCACCCATGTGGGAGACATCAAACATTCCAACATGTCTCCTAACTGCCATGTGTTCATCGAGTATCTTGGTGTACTGCAGCGGCATATCCCAACCATGGAAATCAATTATCTTTGCATTCAGCCTTACATGCTCATCATAAAGCGGTGTTCTCTTATTCTCTACCATGTTGTCTTCACCTTCCAGTGGAAATGTACCTCTCTCCCTCTACAATTGAAATAAAATATTCATGAATCCTGGTATCATCAGTCAGTTCAGGATGAAATGTCAATCCGATGATATTATCCTGCCGGACCATAACAACCTCTGTTTTCCTCTTTGCCATGACTTTAGCTGCACCTGGATTTGAAATCACTGGCGCCCTTATGAATACTGCTGGAAACATCCCAATGCCAATTATATCAATATATTCAATGAAGGAATCTATCTGCCTTCCGTAGGCATTCCTCTCAATCTCAATGTCTAGAAGACCCATTCCTTTCACCCTGTCATCGTTGGTCTCTCTGGAAATAAGTATGAGTCCAGCACAAGTCCCCATGACAGGAATCCCAGACATTGCCAGTCTTCTTATTTCATCATAAAGCCCAAACTGTTTTGTAAGCTTGTATATTGTTGTGCTCTCGCCTCCAGGTAATATTATTCCTGAAGCGTTACTAAGGTCTTCTGCTCTTCTGGCCTGGACCACTTCACCATCAATTTCAAGTTTTCTGAAGGTCCTTTTTAGCATTGTTACATGTTCAGAGACGTCCCCCTGGAATCCCACGACCGCAACCTTATGGGGCAACAACATCACCTGTATATCTCTACGTATTCATATGGCTTCATTCTTCCGAAGCAGTATTTTATTTCTGAAAACTTATGTTTCAGATCTGCCATGGCAGATTTTACCTTATCTGAAGGCCCGTTCTTCATTACGTATGCCATATTTCTGGCCACTTCCCTGCTTTCAGACTCACCGAAACCGATCCTTGTAATCTCCTGTGTGCCTATTCTGATTCCACTGGGATTCTGTGAATTCCTGTTGTTATCCCACGGCAGAAGGTTCTTGTTAGCAACTATTCCTGATTTTTCCAAGTTCTCTGCCACCAATTTCCCTCCGCCGAATGCCCTGACATCAGCAACAAATGTGTGTGACTGTGTGAAACCCCTTGATTCGCCAAGCACATGCACCCCTTGAGAATTCAGCTCTTCAGCCATTGCCCTGGCATTCTTCACTACCTGCCTGGCATACTGCTCCCCAAAATCCAGAGTCTCCGCGAGCGTAATTCCCAGAGCAGCCATTGCATTCAGGTGATGATTGCTTAGCGTTCCTGGAAATACACCCCTCTGTATATCTTTCCATTTCTCATCGGTTGTGTTTCCAAGGATTATGCCATGTTGAGGTCCGGGCAGCGTCTTATGCGTGCTTCCCGTAATAACATTCGCCCCCTCCCTGATTGGATCCTGGAACTGCTTTCCAGCGATGAGGCCCAGGACATGTGCTCCATCATACCAAACTGTGCATCCAGCCTCCTGAAAAGCGTCTGCCATTTCCTTAAGAGGGGCAGGAAACAGGAAAACAGACTGGCCAAAGAGGCATACTTTTGGTTTTTCCCTGATTACTAGCTTTGAGGCCTCATCAGGAATTATGCTCATGGTCTCCGCATCGTAGGGATAGTTAATGATATTGAGTCCTCTGAGGCCTACTGCCCCAAATTTAGCAGCACTTATGTGTCCGCCGCCTGAAAGATCAGGTGCCGCAATCTTGTCGCCAGGGTTCAGCAGTCCATAAATCACCGACGTGTTTGCATTTGTTCCTGAGACAGGCCTTGGATCACTCTGCCTCACACCAAATACTCTGTTGGAAAGCTCAATAACCTTATCCTCAATCTGGTCAACGTAGAAATTACCCTGATAGTATCTGTGGTGAGGAAGGCCCTCTGCATAACGGAATCCTAGGTCAGTGGTAAGCATCTCCATTGCCAGCGGGCTCATTATATTCTCTGAGGCAATCAGTGGGATGCTTTCCCTGAAGAATTTCTGATGTTCCATGGCAAGTTTTCTGATATAAAGTGCATCGTCAATTCCGCTCATTCAATCACCAACTTGAAGAGTAGTCCTAATGACGATAAGAAATTATGCAAAAGCGTTAATTCATTATCATGAGAAACGTTCCTTCTGCATGTTCTCGGAGAATCTTCTCAGGGGCAAAACAGTATTGGTAACCGGAGGCGGAACTGGCATAGGCAAAGCCATGGCAAGAAAATTCGGCGAACTTGGAGCATCAGTGTGCATTCTTGGAAGAAGGGAAAACGTACTTTCTGATACGGCCTCAGAGCTCTCCAGGTCAGGGATTAGGGTTGAATACAGGAGATGTGACATAAGGGACCCTGAGGAGGTGAAGGCTGCGGTTGATTACTTCATTGAGAAGCTTGGGCCAATCCACATTCTTGTAAACAATGCAGCTGGAAATTTTGTGTCTCCAACAGAAAAGCTCTCCAGCCATGCCATAGATTCCATACTTGGAATAGTGCTGCACGGCACACTGTATATGACTCTTGAACTCGGGAAACGATGGATTGCATCTGGCCAGGGTGGAGTGGTGCTTGACATAGTAACCACATACGCCTGGACAGGTTCGGCATTTGTAGTGCCGTCTGCAGCAGCTAAGGCCGGAGTCCTTGCTGTGGTCCGATCACTTGCCGTGGAATGGGCAAGATACGGCATAAGACATGTTGCCATAGCTCCTGGCCCTTTCCCTACTGAGGCCACAAAGAAGAATCTGTTCCCCATACCTGAGGTTGAGAAAATAATAGCTGGAAGGGTTCCAATTGGCAGGGTTGGCAAGCTTGACGAGGTTGCAAATCTTGCTGCATATCTCATATCTGACCTTGCATCTTTCATAAATGGCGAGGTTGTGACAATTGACGGAGGCGAATGGCTAAAAGGCGCAGGGCAGTTCAACGATCTCCTGGCGCTGACTGAAAGCCAGTGGGATGCCATAAGGGCAATTTCTCGAGGGGAACCAAAAAAGAAATAGTTGGTTTTCAGATAGTCCTCATAAACTTCTCCAGCCTATCCATACCAGCCCCAATTGATTCGAGGCTCCCGGAGTAAGAAATCCTTACGTGGCCCTCCCCTCTTGAACCAAAGGCAGACCCGGGAAGGATCGCAACATTCTCTTTCTCAAGAAGGAGATTGGCAAGGCGCTTGGATTCCATCTTCTGCCTGAATTTTGGGAAAACGTAAAATGCACCGTCAACAGCATTGACCGTAAATGAATCAATTTCCCGGAGCCTGGCAAGAATATAATCCCTTCTTTCAAGAAACTGCTCCCTGAACCTCTTCACAGCAGTGTCCATGTTCTGGAGTGCAAAGGCGGATGCGTACTGAATAAAAGGGGGAAAGCATGTGAAGGCATGCTCCACAAATTTTAGCACCCTGTTTATTATGGTCCTGTCAGCAACAATATATCCCGCCCTCCATCCCGTCATTGCGTAGCTCTTGGACAAAGTAAAGATGCTGATGACAGCATCAGGCTCATTTTCCAGCGACCCTATGGAAAAATGGCTACCGGAATAAACAAGATCCTCGTACGCCTCATCGCTTATAATGCGAATTCCAGCATCATGGCAAATCTTGAAAAGTTCAGTAAGCTCATTCCTGGAATACACCTTTCCTGTGGGGTTTGAGGGTGTGTTAATTATTATCCCTGCAGTTCTTGTGGAAATAAGCTTGCGTATGGTTCCCATATCAAGAGAATAATCGTCCTTCAGGGGATATGGAACTGGCTTCAGTCCTGCAAGAATAGCAGGCTCCCTGTAGAAATACCCCGGGTCCGGAATCAGAATCTCATTCCTGGCCCCGGCGTTCAAAGCCATGAAAACGCCATAAATTGCCATCTTGCTTGAGACAAACATGGTGTTGTCGACAAGGCATTTAATACCATTTTTCCTTCTCACCTTGCCAACTATGGCTTCTCTCACCTCAGGTATGCCCAGGGATGATGTATAGTGCGTCATTCCTTTCTTCATGCCCTGTATAGCAGCTTCCACAATTTCTGGAGGGGTATCAAATACAGGTTCCCCAACAGCAAGGGAAAATACCTGTTCTCCCATTGAAATTTTTCTAAGCACAAGGTTTACAACCTCCAGTGAGGCAGATTCCTCCAGATCATCTATGGGCATAGCTGGAAATTCCATATGCCTATATAAAATTGAAACATCTGCACATTTGCTGGAATTATTGAGCAGAAATACAGCAAATGGCCCTTGGTGAATGAAAATGACAAGAATGTTGGGATTTAATGGAATCCCCAACCAATGTTTAACAACTCCCATAATTATTAAGTTATCATGCTTTCCCAGGTTATGGGACTGCAGGGCCCTTTAAAAGGGGTTAGGGTCATAGATCTTACGCAGGCCATGGCTGGCCCCATGGCAACCATGACACTTGGAGATCTTGGAGCTGAAGTAATAAAGGTGGAGCCGCCTTCCGGGGACCAGACCAGATCCTGGGCCCCTCCGTATATAAATGGCATATCATCATATTACCTGAGCGCAAACAGGAACAAGAAGAGCATCTCCATTGATCTGAAGAAGCCAGATGGCGTAGCGATACTGAAAAAGCTCTTACTTTCCTCGGACATCATTATTGAAAACTTCCGTCCGGGGACCATGGAAAAGCTGGGCATCTCATATGAGGAAATTTCGGCAATCAATCCGCGGATAATTTATTGCAGCCTCTCCGGATACGGACAGACCGGACCGGCAAGAGAATGGCCCGGTTATGATCTTACTGTGCTGGCTTATAGCGGTTTGCTTAGCCTGAATGCTGAGGAGGGAAGGCCACCAATAAAGTTTGGAGTCCCCATTGCGGACATTACTGCAGGACTGTTTGCAGCCATATCAATACTGTCAGCGCTCTACAGCAGGTCTTACACTGGGGAGGGCCAATACATAGACCTGTCAATGCTAGACGCGAACTTCTCCATACTTACACACCAGGCAATGAGTTACTTTGCAACTGGAAAGAATCCAAAACATCTTGGCTCAGCACACGCCAGCATCTCCCCATACCAGGTTTTTCCCACCGCTGACGGATATATAGCAATGGCTGTTGGTACGGAAAAACTCTGGGCAACTTTCTGTAAGGTGGTTGGGCGTGAAGACCTGCTGGAGGACCCAAGATACAGAACCAACATGGAAAGGGTAAGGAACAGGGAACTGCTGGCGGGGGAGATCACAAAGACGTTTTCAGCCTTTAATACAGGCGAACTCTTCAGGAAACTGCTGGATTCCGGCATACCAGCAACCCCCATTAACACCGTCGAGGATGCCATAAAGAGCGATCAGGTGAAGGAGCGCAACATGGTAACAGAGATCGATTCTCCATATGGCAGGATACCTCTGCTAAACACTCCTTTCAGGTTGTCTAAAACTCCAGGATCTGTAAGACTGCATCCGCCAGCTCTGGGGGAAAATTCAATTGAGATACTGTCAGCCGCCGGATTTTCAAGAGAGGAGATTGAAAAATTCATCAAGGATGGAACAGTTATAGCCAGCAACGGAACAGACGCCTGAAACTAAGCCTTTCGGCAGACCGGGCCAAGTTCCAGATCTTCAATGACAACGGTGCTTCCCCGGGCTATTTCCTTATCCGATCTGCAGAATACCGCCACACCATCGACAGTTTTTGCCAGCACAAGAAAGTACCTCTCAGGATAAGGATCTGGAGTGGCTATGATCTCAATGCAGTCGGAAACAACACCCTCATTGACCACAACTTCATCGAAATTTTCCCCAAAGCATTTTGGGCACCTGACTCTGGGAACAAGGAAAGTTTCTCCGCAATTGCCGCATCTTCTGAGTATCATGACGCACCTCCGTACACAACCGCCGTAGCGTTATTTCCAAATCCAGCCATGCTAAGGGAGAACCCTATGCGGGCATCTTTCACCTGCCTCCTTCCGGCACCTCCCGTTATCTGAAGAAATATCTCAGCGGCCTGTGCGACGCCGCTGGCACCTATTGGATGCCCCTTGGAGTTGAGACCACCGCTTGCATTTATTGGAAGCGATCCGGTGATTTCTGTCTCGCCGTTCATGACAGCTTCCCAGCCATGTCCTTTTCTGAAGAAGCCAGCATCCTCACTCTCCACAATCTCAAGTATGGCTGCCATGTCATGGAGCTCTGCGACATCTACATAGGAAGGCTTTACTCCAGATCTTCTGAAAGCCAACTCCGAAGCCCTTTTTACGCTTTCTATTGATGTGAGACTCTGCCTGGCTGAAATGGATGAGGTTCCTGAAGCTGCTCCAGTTCCAAGAATCTCAACATAATTGCCAGACATGGAAGAGGCGTTCTCCTCAGAGGTCATCATTATGGATACTGATCCGTCGCTTACGGGGCAGAATTCATATATCCTGAGCGGGTCCGCTATGATTCTTGAATTCATGACCTCATCAAGGCTCACCTCGGACTGGAAATGGGCATACGGGTTCAGAGAGCCGTTGTGATGATTCTTCACCGCAATCCTTGCCACACTTTCCCGTGGGGCACCAAATTCCTGGAGGTAAGCCTTGGTCATGAACGCAGCGAGAGATGGAAGGGAGAGCCCAGCGGCTCTCTCCTCAGGATGAAGAAGGGAAGCAATTATGCTGGTGGACTTTCTGGTCGGATAAGATGTCATTTTTTCAGCTCCTATGACCAGAATATTCTGGGCCACACCAGCTTCAATCATGGAGTGGGCCATCAGGATGGCGCTGCCCCCGCTACCGCTTGTGTTATCCACTCGAACCGAAGGGATACTGTCCAGCGACAGCCGGGTTGAGACAAGGTTGTTAATGCCGGAAATGCCATTGTATTCTCCAGAATAGGAGTTTGAAACTATTATGAAATCTATGTCCTTCCCATATTTTCTCACAAGAGGAAGGGCGGATTCCGCGGAGAGATCTATTATTCCCTCTACCCTTTTTCCGAATCTTGAGAATGAGGCATCAAAGATCACTGACATGGTTGGAATAAGAAAAAGCCGTATAATAAGAAATTTGTCAAAGGCCGTCAGGTAGCTGCAGGTTGAATCCAGAATCTACTGTGACCACCTGCCCTGTTACCGCCTGGCCAGATATAAGCCAGTGAACGGTCATTGCAACTGGGATCGCCGGATGCCTGCCCTTGCCAAGGAGGGTCTCCTCAGCACCAGATCCGCAACTCTCTTTGGAAATGAACCCGGGAGCCACAGCATTTACCCTTATGTTAACCGGGGCAAGCTCCTTTGCCATCTCCTCAACCATCAGGTTAATGGCGCCTTTCCCGGCAGCATAGCCAGGGTTGCTGTTGATATATACATGCCTGGCAGCCGATACTGCAGTTATGCTTCCCCACTTCCCCTTCATCAAGGGGACCGCAGCCTTAACAATATTGAAGAAAGTGGCAGCATTGTTCATCACTGCGTCAGCAAAGAATTGAAAATCGGTTTCCGCAATACTTGCTTTCCTGAAGTATCCACCAGCAGCATGCACCACGTGATCCAGTGATCCGCCCCTTCCAGTGAATATGTCAAGCGCCTCCCGCACAGAATCCGGATCCCTGAGATCACAGCGCAGAAAATCCGCCCCGATCATATTGGCCACATGCTTTCCTCCATCACTTCTTGACATAACAGCCACCCTGAATCCCTTCTCACTCAGGTATCTGGCTATTGCACAGCCCATGCCGTTTCCAACGCCGCTCACAATAACCCCTTGCATGAAGGAATATGGCAACATCCAGATATTAATTAAACGATGGGCAAAGCTAGTATTATGAACGATGCCATATTCACCGAAGCATGAGAGCGGATCAGCCCGGAAAGATAGGGGACCTTGAAATAAGGAACAGAATAGCAATGGCACCCATGATATCCAATCTGGCCGATCCTGACGGGATGACCAATGAAAATCACATTGCGTACCTAGAGGAGAGAGCAAAGGGCGGAGCTGGCCTGATAATTACGGAATATACCTACGTAGACAACAGGAATTCCAGGGGTTCACGAAATGAATCCGGTGCCTACAACTACGATTTTGTTCCCAAGTTCAGGAGACTGACGGAGCGTGTACATTTTCATGGTTCAAAGGTGTTCATGCAGCTCGTGCATGCAGGCGGAAAGGCCTTCCTTGATACGAATAAGGAATCTCCCATGGCACCGTCTGCTGTGGATTACGTCGGATATACGCCCAGGGAGATGACGGTCAACGACATTGATACAGTGATATCTTCTTTCGCAAGGGCAGCCAGGTTTGCCAGGCATTCCAATTTTGACGGCGTAGAGCTGCATGGAGCGCATGGATACCTGCTGCAGGAGTTCCTATCCCCTTCACTTAATCTCAGATCCGACAGATATGGCGGCTCATTCGAGAACAGGCTAAGGGTTGTCCAGGAGATCATAGATGCAATAAGGGAGGAGAACAGCTTTGCCCTGGGAATAAGGCTCAGCCTGTATGAAGACGACCAGGACGGGTACGGGCCAGATTACGGCCTCAAGATTGCAGAGTCCCTGATGGGACTGGATTACGTCCATTTCTCGGCTGGCAGATTTGCACCACCAGGATCATCATCGTCCTTCTACAGCCCAAAGACACACATACTGAACAGGCTCCCGCGGAAACCTGGACTGACAACAATGGTCGTTGGTTCAGTAACCTCCCTTGAAGACGCTGAAAAGGTCCTGGAGATGGCAGACTTTGTCTCCGTAGGGAGGGCTTTGCTTGCTGATCCCTATTTTCCAAAGAAGATAATGTCCGAACCAGCAACTGTGAGGCCCTGCATAAGGTGCAACCAGGCATGCCGGGATCTTGGCTACGGAGAGGTGAGATGCACGGTGAATCCATCAACCGGGCTGGAGAACTCATTGAGGCACATCCCGAAGTTAAAGGGGGAAATTGCCATAGGCGGGTCCGGAGTAAAGGGGCTTGAAGCAGCCCTGCAGGCAGCAAGAGCTGGGCTGCATGTAATTATATACGAGAAAAACGGCAGTCTTGGGGGGCAGATAAATGCAATATGGGATCAATGGAAAAGGAGGGAGTTCGTAGCACTGGTTGACTACTACAGAACTGTCCTTACAAGGATGGGGGCTGAATTCAGGCTGGGGGAAAACCTGACAGGGGACGGCATACTCTGCCTGCCTGACCGGCTTTACCCAGACCTGGCAGCAAAAGGCAGGATCGTTATTGATTCCAACATTTACAGGTATCACGATGATGCGCTTCGCCTCTCTGAAGAAAATGAAGTCATAATCACAGAAAGAAGCCTTACGAGCCTGGATCGTGTCCGGCAGGCCGCATTCAGGCGTATTGCAATTGAAAAGGGAATAAGTATCGTGAAGGAATCCAATGAAAAACCAGACGTATCCATAATGGAAAGGCATCAGTACGACATTCGTGAGGCAATGATATCTGGAAGGGAGGCTTTCAGGAGATTTGCAGAAGGAAGGTCAATGGATTTCCTCTAGATACATGGATTTCAGGTTGTGGAATCCCGCTTCATCCTTCTCTCCATCCTTTCCCTGACCTGAGCCACCTCATCCTTCTCCTCTGGAGTCAGCTCAAAGCGTTCCTCAATCCTATTGCCCACAAATTCCGGAGGTATCTCCTTCACAAGGAATACCTCGTCTGTGGCCCTGTAGACATGGATGCCAGCATTATTCAGCCCGGCCACGTCTATTTCAACCACTGCCGGGGAATCTATGTGGAAAAGCCCTGAAACATAAGCCTGCCTTGGAGTCAGGGAAAGATGAATCCAGCTCTTGTCGGAGGGGCTTATGCCAGTTTCTCTGATGAATTCCAGCTCCTCATCAGTTGTCTGATAATATAGCTTGTCAGGGGCATCCTCAGGCATGTCATCAACATTGATGGGTATTGTATGGCCATATGACGCTCTGATCTCTCCCCTCTCATTTATCTGGTAACGTCCCTTTGGGTCGGTCATAACAAGCGCCTCTATATGGTAAGGCGTTAGCCACCAGAAGTTCCTCTTTTGTGCCCTTATGACAGGTATTATGGTATATATCTTGACCCAGCCATGGTCATCAAGTCTGATGCCATAGTTCTCAGGGAAGTGCCTTAGCATTCCAGCCAGGATCCTTCCGACACCCTCCACCTCATTCTCATGCATCAGAAGTTTGCCCCTGCTTCCGCATACCGGACACTGGCCCCCCCTGAACGGGCCGTCTCTCTGACAAGTCCTGAGTTCTTCCTCCATAATTATCCCTTCAGCGATCTTGCAATGGTGCCAGCAGCAGAGACCATGCTGTATGGCCCGTCAATGGTGTCTGAGACAACAAGATCATCCACAGACGACGAAATGATCCGGTCAGATTCACGGGCGAAGACACCATGGACAGCACTTACACTGATCCTGGCAGCACCTGCCTCTCTCAATAACTTAACTGCCTTTATAATTGTTCCCCCAGTTGATATTATATCATCAACCAGCAGTATTGATTTTCCTCTGAAATCCAGATCGGGAAGCTTCATGTCTACCGTGCCGGCATCGATCCTTTTCTTGTTTATATAAGCCGATTCAGAACCCATGATGGACGCCATTGAATGAGCCCTTTCGTACCCTCCATCATCAGGAGAAATCACGTAGTCTATGGCTTTCTTCCTGAAATGATCTGACATATCCTCTATAAGGCTCAGATTAAGAAAGGGATGCGCAGAGAAGCCAAGAGTCTCTGTATCATGTATTTCAACGCAAATGATCCTGTCGCACGTCGTGTCGAGAGCCTT
Source organism: Thermoplasmata archaeon (assembly GCA_021797355.1). GTDB lineage: Archaea > Thermoplasmatota > Thermoplasmata > Thermoplasmatales > Thermoplasmataceae > UBA509. The sequence goes on from JAJZZX010000001.1 coordinate 19,130, forward strand.
TGTAATAGCCTTGGAAGAAACTGGCTCGCCTTCCCTGTATTTCATGTGCTGCCTGGCATAACCGAAGTAAGGTATGACGGCCGTGACCTTTGAAGCCCCACCCTCCCTTGCTGCGTTCAGAAGCAGAAGCATCTCAAGGATCTCGGAATCGAACCTGGTATTTCCAAGGACCGTAACATCCTGCCCGGAAAGATCTGACAGGATCCGAATGTACATTTCTCCATCAGGAAAACGCTTTCTTTCAACGTCTGAGAGTTGGGAAGATGTCAGCTTTGCCACAGATCCGGCAAGTTTGAGGGATGATGACGACGGAACTACTATCATTACGCCATGGTTATAGCAGAGGTGTTAAAATTTTTGCCCAGAAATAAGTTTCAGGATAACCTATCCGATGTACGTTCTCATTATTTCTGGGACAGCGGAAATCATGTCAGATACAGTATACCAGTAGGATTTCTGGTGCATGCAGAAGTCGCCGGCGCTCTTGTTGAGGAATGATGCAATGCAGGCCGCCCGGAAGGCATTCCCGCTTCTAGCAGCCATTCCAGCTGCCAGGCCCGCAAGCAGGTCTCCAGTTCCACCCATGGTCATCCTGGGATTCCCTCCTTCAGTATACCTTGTCATTCCTGGCGCACATACCACGTCCACTTGCCCCTTCAGAATGACGCATGTTCCTGTCCTTTCCGCAAATTCCCTGGCATTGGCCTCAGAAGCCTCCTTACCGGCAATCCTTGTGAACTCCCTGCTATGGGGCGTGAGTATTAATTGGGCCCTGGGTACTGCGGCCTTGACGTCATTGAGCAGATCCAGGCCTTCCGCATCCAGAACAATGATTCCCTTGAAGCCCGCCAGCTCGCTGAGAATGTTTCCAAGGTCCTGCCCCTTGCCTAGCCCTGACCCAATCAGTATGGAATCGTTGCTGGCTAGTTCCCCCTCATCGAGGCCCTCATCCACGTTCCTCACAATTATGCCAGGATCAAAGGAACCTATCAGAGAATAGTTTCTGGAAGTTGCATACACCTTCACAAGATCAGTTCCAACTGCCATTGCACCCCTAGCAGCTATCACTGCCGATCCATGGAAGGTCCAGCCTCCCACAACTGCAACCCTCCCATTCATTCCCTTGTGCGAACCAGCCCTGGCTCTCCGGTAATAAACAAACTCGCCAGGTCCGTTGTGGGTGAACACCTTTTCAGGTATCCCAATGTCAGCCACAACTATCTGGCCCGAATTGTCCTCCGTCATCCCCTCCTTGACATCAGTGAATGTCACGGTAGCTTCGGGGTGGACAGCTAACCTGCTGCCAAGGGCTGAAGGAACATCTACTGACACTACGTGCCTGCCAGACCCATTTATCTCAGATATTACAAAATCGTAAGGAGGCCTGGGATCACCGGAAAATCCTGAACCGAAGATTGCATCTATGATAATGTCCGCAGAATGTGCCTCATCCTGAAAACCAGCGGAATCGCAGAATCTTCCCCTGAACTGCCTTATTGCCTGTCTGGCCTCCCTGGTTTTCATTCCCTGCACCCCTGGAACTGCGTAAAGGACAACATCATTGCCCTGAAGCAGGTATGTGCCGGCAACAATGCCGTCACCGCCGTTATTTCCGCTGCCGGCAACAACGAGTATTCTCCTGCCTGATCCGTAGGACCTGCTGATGAACTCGGCCACCCTGTATCCGGCATTCTGCATCAGTTTCCACAAATCACCGAAAAAGAACTCATAATTCCGGTCTGCCCTTGCAACATCATCATAGGACATCATGGCATGCCATGGACTAGGTGCTAAAAGGCATTTACCATTCCCCCTATTTTATCATTTTTCCAGTGGCAATCTTCCACATGTAGAGATCGAGTATCCCAGGCTCCATCCCAAGGTGATCAGATATTTTAAGAAACCTCCTCTCCATTTCAAGGTAACGTTTTGGTGAAGTGATCTTCTGTATCTCTCCGCTACCTCCCTGGGAAAGCATACGAACGATATGCTTGTCGAGTATGGCAAACTTGAAAACCCCCACATTCCTGAGGAAATGTGAAGCCTCTTTGTACCCAATCCCCATTACATTGTCCACAAGGAACTTTCTGGCATAGTCGGCATCGCCGGCCCTTACTATTGAAGGCAGCTCCCTGGCAATCTCCCTGGCCTGGACAATGAACTTGCTGCGAAGGTTGTAAAACCTGTATTTCACAAATTTCAGTCGATCCCTGAGGATATCCTGAGGCAGCTCCAAAAATCCTCTTATGCCTATGGAATTCTGAGTTCTAAGCCCCATTTCAGCGGAAGTGTTGGCAGCCAGAATGCAGAAGCAGAGTTCCCCGAAGAGCTTCTCATATCCTTCACGCCCCATGGCCCTGAATTCATTTGCCCTGCTTTCAACCTCAAAGGAAAATGGAGATAAAGAGAGTTCCCTGACCGTGGCTAGCACTGAATCAAGTTCAGTGTAGGCATTCCTCAGCTCTTCCATTGGTTAGGTAATTTTTTCAAAGCTATAATTCTGTTGCTAAAAAAAGAGATCACTTGAAGATCTCGTACATTTTCTTGGCTTTCTCAAGTCTCTGCTCAACGTCCTGCCACTTTACATTCTTCAGGAAAGCGTCGAGATAAGGGGCTCTCTTAGGGCCATAATCTGTGTAGTACGCATGTTCATAGACATCGAGGGCTAGGACAACAATGGCGTTCCATATTCCATTGGTATTGTGCACATCAGCTCCGATATTCCTCAGCCTTCCAGTGTTAAGGTCATATACGCAGAGACTCCAACCTCTGAATGCTATTCCGGTGGCCTTAAAATCCTCAACCCATTTCTCATAGCTCCCGAAATCCTTCTCAACCTGCTTCTTGAATGTCTCGGGAACTGGAACATGATCCTTTGAGAGATTGCTGAAATATATCTCGTGGAGCAGCGATCCGTCATAGTTGAATGTCTCCTCCAGTTTCAGTTCCCTGAACTCACTGTAGTTCTGGTTCGCCTTGCTCCTGTCCGCGTTTGGGAGCTTCTCCCAGATCTCGTTTAGCTTATTTACATAGCCCTTGTAATGGGTTTCAAAATGGTAATCTATCTGCTTGTCAGAAATTCCATCCAGCCCATTGGGCTTCAGTTTATCCTTTGCCTGCCAATTTTCAGCCATTTTTTCACCTGTTTCTTCATCGGCTCTTCGTATAAAATCTTAATGACCGCTGTTCACTAAAGTTTTTATGTCAATAATCTCCGCTGAAAAGAGATGAAAAACGATCAAGAATCATGCAGCTTCTGGCATAGTCCATTGCAATGATCTTGTATGACCTGGTCCTGTCAACCCACTCCTCCAGGGCCTCCTCATCAAGGGTACGGGCGCGCCCTATCTCCCTTGAACAGGATGAGCAGTACATGCCACTGTAAATGAGGTCACCGCATATGATACAGTGGTGCTTAACTGACATCAACTCAGCATAGGCTGGAGCTTAAAACATTTTGTTCAGGAAAGCAGCGTTTATATTGTTCCAGCCCCCTGTATTTACACAAGTATAAAAGCAAACAGCCATGGCAATTTTTTAATCATTACAGAATTTTTTTTCAGTCATCCCTGAACATGGTATCAGTATCAGATCCCCCTGTAAAGAAAAGTGACATCTCACCGTATATGTCCTCAAAGCCGTACATGTCCCTTGCGGAGACCTGGAAAATGCGGTTTACCATCTGGCTCTCCTTGAAGGCATGAAGTATTGATGAGAAATAGTCCTTAACCATTTCCTGCTTCTCCTCAAGAAATGCATCCAGCAAAAGGTCGGGGGAGTTCTCCCAGCTTACTATGTTGTTTATCTCCTCCTCGCTTATCAGATCGGTCTTGTTTAGCACAAAGAGCATTGGTTTGTAGAATCTTGACATGACTGAACCGAATAGCATCTTCTGTGATATGTATCCGGAGGGCGAGGAAGCTATGACCGAATCAGCAATGTAAGCTATCATGGCTTTTCCACCGCTCAGCCTGTCCACAAGTATGGGGCTTCCAGGCCTGAAGCTAAAAAGCTCAATCTGACCAGGCGTATCGAATATAACATAATAGTCATCAAGTTCCTTGATCATCCTTGTTATCTTGTCTGCGTTTTCCAGCAGAAGATCCGCGGCCACAATCTGTGCCCCGTTGGGCCCCAGGTTGTATTCAGACATGATCTGGCTCAGGGATATTGTTTCCCTGATGTCCACTTCAGCATCGTAGGGTATGTATTCTGAACCCGGATCTAGATTCACGACGGCCGCGTCATAATCATTGGAAATAAGCCACTCCTTCAAACCGGCGCAAAATGTTGATTTCCCAGTTCCCGCAGGGCCGGTCACAAACAACGATCCTATCATGCCTCTTCCTCCTCCTCATAGCTATCCAGGTCTGGTGGATTTGGTTCACTGTCAGGCTCCTCCATGTTGAACGTACCCTTGATTGTCCTGACCAGGTTGTCAATCCTGGCGTTGAGGTACCAAGGCAGGTTAAACTCGCTCGCTATTTTCACTGTTTCATCCATGTATTTTATCACGCTCCCCTTGTGTATTGTGAGTATCAGGTTATGGTTGCCGCAACGCAGGCATCTCCCGGACAGGGGAACCCTGCGGTATTTTGCATTGCACTTTGTGCATCGGAATTCCTGAGAGAAGAATTTACGGAAGTTGCCGTACATATCGGGCAAAAAATGCGAATTCAGGACCCTGGCAGCAACATCATTCTCATCCACACCACGAAGCCTTCTGGCAAGTGACAGCTGCCTCTCTATCTTTTCCTGCATTGAATCAATGGTCTTGTAGGAGCATACAAGGACGCCCGAACTTATGTCAGAGGTGCCCGTTGTGAATCCAGTGCCCATTATGCTGCCGGTTTTCTTGAGCCTGGCGCCCATTGTCATCATGGTTTCCTCGATCTCTGCAGGAGCCCTATGTTCCTGCATCGCCTCATAGAAATCAAGTGGATATTCCCAGAGTGTGTCCACATTCATGGCTTCCTTGTCTACCTCATCCGGATTAAGCTGTACTGTTAGAACAAGTGGAGCATCCATCAAGCCTCCCCTTGTGGAGGGAAGGTATTCCCTTGAGAAGTTAATAAGTCCATCCAGCAGAAGAAGTATGCTGTCTTCATCACCGTCACAGTTTCTTCTCTTTGCAGCATGGAAAAAGGGATGGGCGTAGCAGCCGCTAGCCTCCGAGAAACCAATGATCCGTCCCAGTATTCCTCCGGAAGTGTGTGGTGCCAGGCCTATTACCAGCTTTCCAATAAGGTCTTTTGGCTCGGAGCATAGGTAAAAAGGAGCCATTCCATAGTACCTTACCAGAAGATCATCAACGAAGGAGGCAACATTCAGCAGATATTCGGCAGACTTCCTTGGGATTATGATGTCCTGGGGGAATATTTCGTTGAGTTCCTTTTCTGCATCGTAACCCAGTTCGGACAATTTTTCTCTGGGAAGGCCTATTTCCTCAGCCTTGAAATGGGTGATTGGTATATCTGACATATCATACCTGCACGTTCCATCCTTGTTTGTGGACACATCGTGCAGCGCACGCAGGAAACCCTTTTCAATGGGTTCGCTGACCTTGTCCTTCGACATGAGTTTCTTGACACCTTTTATCTCAAGCTTCTCTGGAATCTGTATCCCCAGGCGTGCTATTGAACTCTCCATGATCTGGTCAAGGTCCATGTTGATCTTCTTGGTCTTGCCAGTGCTTTTTGTGACAGATCCACACTGGTAACATATGGGCTGTGAGGTTTCAAGGCCGCAGCTCGAGCACACCCTCACACTCACCTCTGCCTGGTATCCCCCCTGTGCATTTTTCCTTGCATTTTTTAAAGATCTTCTTGCGTCTCCATAGTTCTCAACAGGAAACAGGACATGCACCTTTGGCTTCATCTTCCTATCTCCCGCCTTCTCAGGCCTTCCAAGCCTTGATCCTACCCTTGTGGGGGACCTTGAAATGATTCTGAAACCTGCAAGTTCATTCACAGCCTCCATGATGTCCCTTGAATCCGGAATGCCTCTCCGATGTACAATAGCGCCGTTTTCAATATCCAGGCCAACTGTAGCAATTAGCGGATAATATTCCGCAAGCACCAGTTCGTTGCCGGAAACAGAGTAGGGAACTCCCAACTTAACTAGTATATCTTTAAGTGAGTTATCTGCCAAAAGATGATCGCCGGAAATTTTTGAATCGCCTAATTTGCGCCTGAGAAATGAAAGCTCATCCCGGGTTATATCATGCCAGAAGTAGTCATACCTGGGATGGAGCGGGACCCCATGTTTCAGGGAAAGTTCAACCGCTTCAAACTGATCAGGAACGGAATCCCAGTAAGATGCTCTGAGATCATCAGGCAGGTAAAGCTTCCACCAGTCATGGTTGAACGATCCAGGGACAAGCTTATAGTTGTTTTCCAGAAAATCGCCATATGCTATAAGAATCTCCCCAAGGTCTGTTATGCTCTCGATCTGGGGGAGGAGCTTTTCAGCCTCTTCCTGGCTTTCAACCCTAACATGATCACCGCTCTTCAGCAGGACCATGGGACCGTCTATGCCGTCGGATGGTGTGACAGCTGCTGCCTTCCCGGGGAGCTCCACCTTAATCTGTGATCCTATTGCTATGAACCTGTCAACTATGACCATGCTTGCTGGGTGTATGGAAGCCGCTGCAAGGCCATTCACCCTTGACCTCCCATATCTCAGCCTGAATCCTCCTGGCCTTCCAGGATGGCCAAATACTGGTCTCCCAGCAACCAGATCCTTGAGAAACTTTTCAGATTTCCCTGCATCGGCCTTTGCATCACCACCTTTCTGCTCTTGCTTGTTTCCCAGAAAGTTCCATTCCGTAAGCCCGAGCTTTTCTGTGTGTTTCAGAACTTTCTTTGACTTCTGAATGAGCCCTTCACACAGTACTAGGCACATTCCACCTCTTATTCTGTTGGTCTTGATCCTCTGCATATCCCTGTGCCCGGAAACCTCCTCCTCTTCGCTCCCTTCACCGTCTATGCAGACAGGAGAATGAACTATTACCTGTCTTATTTCGTCAGGGGTGGGAAGGTATTGCAGGTGCTTTATCCTGTTATAAGCCTGAATCTCCTCAATATATCTCTCAATCTCGTCTTCAGTTGCCTTGAATGAACCTATACCCAGATCACGCCTGACCACGTCTGCTATAAGAACACTGAGGGCCTGTGCAGTTCCTCCTGCGCCCCTGATTGGTCCGGAATATACAACAGAAACATAGTCCGTCCCATCTGGGTTGCTATCTATGGATACATCAGCTATGCCCTCAAGGGGAGCAACAAGAATGCCCTCAGTGAGGATTGCCAGACCAACTCTGACTGCCTTCTCTACGGCAATCTTCTTGCCCTGGGAACTGTACATCCTTGCGACAGAACGGGCAATGTCTATGGATACTTCTTCCCTGGATTTCCTGCTAGCCAAGTCCCTTATTTCCTTGGCAATGCCCCTGATCTCGATAAGTTCCTCTATTCTGTCAGCCATGTCGGATGCCAGTGGTATTTCTACCCTATCAACGACGTCCCGGCCAAGCTCTCTTGCCTGCCTTGCAATTTCATACTGCAGCTTTACCTCTTTCCAGAGGTATTCCCTGTAGGAGGATAGGTCTCCAGTCTTTATCATGATAACAGCTCTGCCATGAGTAACTTATCCATGAGGGAGGATTTAACCTTCAGCCTGCCCTGTGAATAGGCCTCCATGGGATCCAGGCTCTTCTCCAGGATCGACCTTATGTCACCTTCAGATATGATCAGAACAATGTCTGGTTTCAATTCCCCTCCGGCCGGTGAGAGCAACCCATGGTCAAGAATAAAGTTGATCCTGTCGCCTCCAGTGTCAAGTTGTATAATCCTGGTCAGATTCCTCAGCCTTTCAGCGGCCGGTGTCCTGTCATTAAGTTTCCTGTTGGCTTTATTCAGTATGAGATCCTGGACAGAGATCAAGCTGTGGCCTCCAGCAGACGCTGCCTGAAAAGAAGCGCCCTCATTACAAGGTGCTGGTGGATTCTCGAGGGAGCGAGCGGCCTGGATTTGAACTCACTATGATACTGTGAAGCTATCATGTTTTCGTTGTCTCTGTACTCTGCAATTTCCATTCTTATGCCCTCTTCATCTGTCCCAGAAAATATAAGACCGGCACTGCTGAAAGCATCTATATAGGCTGGATTAACCTCATACCTGTGCCTGTGCCTCTCATATATTTCATCCTTCCCGTACACTGAATGCGCCAGGGTGTTTGGCCTTATTAGCACCTTTTTTGATCCGAGCCTCATTGTCCCTCCCATATCCTTTACCCCCTCCTGTTCGGGTAGAAGATCAATCACAGGATGGGGAGTGTTCTTGTCAAATTCAGTGCTGTTGGCATCCCCAAGGTGAAGAACATTTCTGGCGAATTCCATTACCGCAACCTGAAATCCAAGGCAAATCCCAAGGAAAGGCACATTGTTCTCACGTGCATACTTTGCTGCTGCTATCTTTCCCTCTATGCCGCGGTATCCGAAACCTCCTGGCACCAGTATTCCATGGACATCGGAGAGCTTATCCTGGCTGTTTTTCAGATCATCAGAATTTATCCATTTTATGTCAACAGCTATCCCTGTATTTCCAGTTACATGCAGGAAAGCTTCCTTATGGCTCATGTAGGCATCCTGGAGCTCAGTGTATTTACCAACGAGGGCTATCCTCACGCGCTCTTTTGGATTCCTTAGGTTCTGCTTATACTCTGCCCACTCGTCGGTGTATTCCTTGCTTTTCAGGCCCAAACGGTTGATTATGAAATCCACTATACCTTCCCTTTCCATTATATCAGGAACCAGATAGGCATTTGGTGCATCACTTATGCTTGCAATGCCCTCAAGGGGCACATCGGTGAATAGGGATATCCTCTTTTTAGTCTCAAGGGAAAGCTCATTTTTGGACCTGCAGAACAGTATGTCCGGCTGAATTCCGATTTCCCTGAGTGCCTTGACGCTATGCTGAGTCGGCTTTGTTTTCTGCTCGTTCATTGCCCCAACTTCAGGCACAAGTGTTACATGGCCAAAGATAACGGAACCAGGCTTTTCTTCACGATTCAGCTGCCTCAGAGCCTCGAGGAACGGCATTGATTCAATATCGCCCACGGTACCTCCGACCTCAATCAGGACAACGTCATAATAATCCTTGGATGAAACTGCCCTTATCCTCCGCTTGATCTCATTGGTAATATGGGGAATTATCTGCACGGTGCTGCCCAAGTATTCACCGCGCCTTTCCTTCTCAATAACCTCCTTGTAGACCTTTCCGGTCGTAATATTGTTGTCCCCAGTCAAGTCTGTCCCAATAAATCTCTCGTAGTTCCCAAGGTCAAGGTCCACCTCACTTCCATCGTCAAGGACAAAAACCTCTCCATGCTGGTATGGGTTCATGGTACCAGCATCATAATTCAGGTACGGGTCTATCTTAAGGGCGGTTACCCTTAGCCCATGAGATTTCAGAAGATGGCCAAGACTGGAAGTTATTGTTCCCTTCCCAAGGCCAGAAATTACGCCTCCAGTAACTACAACGTAATGCATCAGAAGATAGAGAATTAAAATTAATTAATTTTTCTCAGCTTCGTTCCTTACTTTTTTCAACATTAAAACAGCTGAACCATGAAATTCTGGAAATGTTTACAATAGTTGTGGATATCCTTTAGCAGGTGTCGGATATTCCTGAGTTGGAGCTGTCAATTCTCTGGGCCATAATGCTTGCCATGGGCTTCGGCATGGCCCTGATCATAATTCTGGCTAGAAGAGCATCAAATCCTCTCCAGAAGTTGCTGGTGTATCTTTTGCTGGCAATGATGAATGGCATGCTCGTTGGGCCGCTGATCTATCTCCTTTTTCCCGGAATCCTGACAGTGGAAGGGGCGGTAGAGGCGTCCCTTGCGCTGATGGCCGTTGAGATGATACCGTTCCTATTTTCCTTCGTGAAAGAAGCATTGTCCGGCAAGGAGGAGGCAAAGCGTTCATTTCTCCTGCCCTTCACAATATTGTTCGTAATCCTTGATGAAATACTCATGAGCCTGGATTTCAACCTTGTAACCTACGGAGCATTTTTCCTCTCCTCTATCCATAAAAATGCTGCAGCTGCTTTTGTGGCCTCACTTTCCAGCTACTGGTTTGTATTCCCAATGAGCATGGAGATGTTCCTAAGCTCTTTTCTACTGGGAAAAGCTTTGCGACCGGCGGAGAAGGTAGTTTTCTGGGTCCAGGCTGCTCTTATGCTTCTGGCACCGACCGCACTTCACAACACCCTATGGGTCGCGCTCACAGTATACCTTTCAGGCGCCGTAATGACAGGATTCTTCGTTTTCCTGTTCGAGCACCTTTACAGGGTGCAGGGCATTGACAGAAACCTTGGGCGATATATCCTGCTGCTCCTGTTAACCTACACCTTAATGATGGCGGGGGTATTCATTTTTCAGGTTTACTCTATTCAGGCACTTTTTGGGATGAGCATGGTACTTGACATGGTCATATATCTAAGAGCCATACTGAGGCCTGAACTCTTCACTAAGGGAGGCAAACTGTACTGGCTGGCCGATCGGCGCTGGTCCTTCCTTTTCCTAGTTCTGGTTTTCTCTGCCGAATTTTTCATGGGTGCGGCATTTGATGCCCAGTATTATGGGCCAGCAGCTTTCATGTCATCAACCGGCATTGTTGCCCTGGGCTCAGGGATTCTCCAGGACATTCCCATTGCGGTCTATGATTTTTTTATATTCTTCGCGGATGTAAGTCTTTCCAGCTGGTTTCTGGTCATGATGGGAATAGAGATGGGATCGCTTGTCGTATTCAAGATACAAAGGACAAGGGATCTGGAAACCAAGATCAGGCTCCTGTTGATGCTTCTTGCATATGCAATTTACTCAATACTCCTTCCGTCATTCATACTTCCTGATCCTGCAGCGGTGCCGTTTGTAGGATGGTCCATGGGTATCGGTACGGCCGGGGCGGTTGCACCTGCACTCATAATTCCCATGATATTGACTTATGCAATAAGTGGCATACTGTCGTTGCTCTTCGGCTCTAGGCAGCTCTGTTCAACGTTCTGCACTGCACCCGTCATGTACCAGGGCACTTTTTACGATTCCATGAAGAAGTTCAACAGATCGTCGAAGTTGAGCAAATCTCTCACATCTGCCGATAGGCTCGGTAATCTAGTGTACAGGGTAGTATCAAACCTGGTATACATATCTGTAATAGTGGCAGCGGCAATATCTTGGCTTGATTCCACTGGCCACCTCCATCTGACATTTTACGGAACTGATCCAGAATACATGCTGTATCTCTTCTATTTCGGTTTCCTGTGGTATGCTGTCTTCATCCTTATGCCATATCTTGGTTCTTACGGCTGTATCAATACGGGATACTGCCAGTGGGGTAATTTCAACAGATTTGTTTCAAGGTTTGGTTTCTTCAGGCTCAAGGTAAGGGATCCGAACCAGTGCCTGAACTGTCCCACCAAGGACTGTGCTACAGCCTGTCCGGTTGGTAATTATGGCCAACCAGGAAATTTCATCAGGACAGGGGAATACAAGGATTCAAGATGTGTGGGTATTGGTGATTGCGTCAATGCATGTCCTTACGAAAACATCTTTTACTACGATGTACGCCATTGGCTGAAGGAAAAGATCGGCAGGAATCAGGACTAACTTGCCGCTGGTTTTGCTACACGTTTTGCCCTCCTGTCGGATACAGGGGTAAAAAATCCCAGGACTATCTCAAAATAGAGTACCATTGATGACATCATGGATACTGCAAACAGCAGCCATGAGAGTCCAAATGGGTTATGAATGAAAATGGGTTCTATTATGCCGGCAGTTGACAGTACCACTATGAAAATAAACCAGTTAACCATACGTTTCTGAGGCTCCGTTATACTATGCCTGTTGCTGTAAACGAAGCTAAGGGCATAGTAAATTGCCAGTATCATTATTACAGAATAAGCAACCAGCAGAGGCGTAACAAGCACAGATTTTCCAATTATTGCAGGATCGGCAACCTGCATTAGAAGGAGGGAAACTGACACCCTGCGTTCCATTCCAGGTGTGAATCTCAGCCAGATGAAATATATCATTTCGGCCAGCATTGGGGCAAGAAAAAGAAAACTAGTAATTGAAAGGCTGAAGTAAGAAAGATAACCAATGAAGCTAGAGGGCCCGCTGAAATAATAGGCTATAAGGCGCAGAAGAATGGCCATGGATACTTCATTCCACCCGAGTATTAGGGCAAATGCAAGAACGGTTCCTCCCTTCATTGAATATATTTTCGATTTAACTGCTGTCCAGAGTATGTAAACAATGGATATTGCCATGGATATCATGGATATATTCACTGCAAAAACCACATTGAAGAACGTCTTCGGCATGGCAATGTAATAGGCTATCGCATCAAACATGCTGCCCATCATCACAAGTAATATTATTGAGACTGAGAAGCTCCTTAATGATAGGCTGTCTGCATTTTCCCTCATATAAGCTATGATCCAGACGATGAAGGAAGTCATCACAAGTTCTGTGACCAATACCCATGGAAGGTTAAGCACATCCCCCCATGTTTTTAATCATTATAATCTTACCCGGCTGGGCAGCCATTCCGGCCAGCTAATTATCCAAGATTCTTCCTTCAGCAGGGAAACTAACACGGCTAATGCTTGTGCCATTTCCTCATTTGCCTCATTTTCGGCTTAACCCCTCACTGTCTGGTGTAAGAAGCGGTTTAATCCCCAATCTCAGGTTCAAGCTCTTCAGGGTCAAACGTATTATTGTGATTTAAATGGAAGATTTCTCCAAAGGGAGTCCTGCACCAGAGTATGCATTATTTAACTCAACAAAGCCCATTACATTAATTCTGCTCCCCCAAAGGAGTGGGCTTTATGCAAGGATGGGCGTAAAATTTATACAGAAAACAGAGTCAAAGAAACTGATGGTAAGCAATGACTACGCATTTCGGGGCATCGATCATGTTCAGCTTGCAGCTCCCGTGGGATGTGAAGAGAAGGCAAGGCAGTTCTACGTGGATATCCTAGGAATGGAGGAAATACCCAAGCCTGAAAACCTTAGGAGTAGAGGGGGAATATGGCTGAGATGCGGCACAAACCAGATTCATATCGGTGTCGATGGCAACTTCTCGCCGGCAAGAAAGGCTCATCCTGCAATTGTAGTTGAAAATATAAATACTCTGAGAAGCCGCCTTGAACTCACAGGCATAGAAACCAGGGATGAAGAGCCACTGCCTGGTGCCACGCGTTTCTATGCAAACGATCCTTTTGGCAACAGGCTGGAGTTTCTGGAATGGACCGGATTATAATGCCTGTAACATTCCCACTGATATATATGGCTATGAGGATTTCATAATGTATACAAGAAACGTTTATCTTACCACATATCAATGACCTCTGAAAATGAACCAGACCTGCTTTTCACATATCTGAAGGAAGATGATCCTTCGAAATCCACCATGCTTAAGCTGAAAAGGATGGGCCTTGCAAGGATGGTCCCCCTGAGAGATATACGCATCTCAATGTGCCTGACGCCATTTGCAGGCTCATATATTACGAAGGCTGACAGAAGTTTGGCAATTCGCAGGGGCCTGTCTGTCATAGATGGATCATGGAATCTTATTGGCGGCATTGAAGGCATCAGGCTGAAGTATCCGCGCAAGCTCCCCCTTCTTGTTCCCGTAAATCCAGTTAACTTCGGCAAGCCTGGAAAGCTATCCTCTGTTGAGGCAATGGCAGCTGCCCTATACATACTAGGCTTCAGGGAAACCGGCCTTGGCATCCTGTCCAAATTCAACTGGGGCCAGCATTTCTACACAGTCAATGCAAATCCACTGCAGGATTATGGAGAATGCAATGACCAGGAATGCATTGAAAGGGCCCAGAACATGTATTTCTAATTTACCGGAACCCAGCCGGTTTCTGAAAGGATGAAGACTCCTCCGGAGTACTGCCTGACTATGCCGAGAATTCCATCCCTGTACTTCTCTGGAACTTTCTGGAACGGAATTTCCTCGTCCGGGAGCATATGAATCCCTGGCACGTGCTGGAATTTCTCAGGATTCCTTATCTCAATGAAGCCAAGGTTTGATTTCATGAGATTAAGCTCATCTGGATCAAGTTTCATCCTCTCCTTTTCCACATTCTGCTTCAGGCTTCTTATGGATTCCTCGGAATATTCTATCTTCCTTGGATCGCCGCCTGCGTTCAGGACGAAAAGCAGAATGCCAAGGCACTTTGAGCAGACCCCGCATGGAACTATCCTTCCTCCAACGTTCCTGCAAGAGTGGCAGGATCTCTGCAATCTGAACAGTTCAGGGTAGCGGTTTACAAGGATTTTCTCCACAACTGATCCGTTGATGGGATATACCGCGGACCAAACAGTGAAGTCTATCCCTTTTCTGTGAAAATAATCAGAAATAAAGCTGTTGAAATCATGTGTCTGGTCATACACTTCATAGTAATGCTTAATGGCATGAAAGGGGGGCATCTCCCTTGGATCGTCAAATTCATCGCCCAGCACAGCGCCTGAGATGCCCGTATTTAAGGCTACAGGCACCATCGACATTATGTACACTGGAAAAATGAACAGCTGGACAGGATAGGTATCGGTCTTGCTGTTGACCATTTTCTGGTCTATTATCTTCATGTGCCTGAGTACAAATCTGTAGAATCGGTCCACATTGGACCAAACCTTGTGCACGTTTTTGAAATGCGACATGTAATAATCGTGGGCAGTCTTGGCGGGGAGCCAGTGGAAGCCAGATTCATTGAAAAAGAAGGCATGAGTTTCAGGGTCCAGCTCCTTAAGCATCCCGTATGAGAGAAGGCTCTCCTTGCCGCCGGAAGAGAATACAGCCGCACTTCCTCCGGCTGGCTTAAACAGCCTATCCGAATAATTCTCATTTGCAACAACCTCTGTGATGCCGTCAGCGTTCTGTGGTGTAATGTCCTCCTCGGATGGAAGGTACTCCTTGCGGTAAAATTCGTACCGCCTCCTTGCAAGCTTATTTACGAAGACTTCACGGTTATTTATCTTTACAAATTCCCTGATCGCATCAAGATCAGCCTTTGAAACAGGGAAATCGAGCGTCAGTTTCATTGAAAAAAGCGTGAAGTTTATGACCGGCATGGTCAGCACAAGACCGGCCAGGTTCCTGTCAACCTCAATGTCATCAGAATAGGTGAACACGACCCTGAACTCCAAGGGGCCGGAACTGGTTTCCAAGGTTATTTTTCCCGTTATTCTGGATTTTCCATACTCCTCAGGCGTCACAGTAATATTGGAGAACTCGGTGATGCGATCCAGATACCCCATGATCAGACACTTTCTGCAATCTCTAGCATCTTTTTTGCTTCAGCATTCAGCGGATCAAATGCCGGAATGCCGAAACGGCCTTCAAGCCTATCAATCTCCTCTGTAACCTCACTATCTGCCATGTTTTCCCTGTTGATGGAGATGGCTATCACTTTCCTGTCAGATAGGAGTTCCAGAATCCGGATGTACTTCTCAAGATCCGGTATCCTGAAGTCAGGGAATCCGTCGAAGAATGTTCTCCTTGGGGCATGCTGAAGTATGATTGCATCAGGCCTCAGGGCACCTATTATTTCAAAACTGCCCGGATAGGCTGGGTGGAGCACAGAGCCCTGGCCCTCTATGAACATAACATCCGGCTTTTCCTGTTCCCAGGCTTCCAGTGCAACTTTTTCAAGCCCACCTGGAATGAAGTCATTTATCATTGAATCAACAACTACAGTGTGCTCAAAGCCCTGCATCCATGCGGTCTGGCCAGTGCCAATCATTGTTGCCTTCACTCCATTGTTTTTCAGAGTGTTTGTAAGAATCACGGCAGTAGTTCTCTTTCCTATGGCACTATCGGTACCAAGAACCGCAATTCTGTCCGATCCTATTTCCCTGACACGGCCCGTATATGGTGGTTTAAGGTCTCTGAACATCTTCCTGACATCCGTAATTGCGCATCCATTCTTTGAGGCAAGCGAGGCAAATTCAGGATCATCGCTTATAAACTCATGCAGCCCGCTAACTACGTTCATCTTCATGGAAAGAGCATCAGTTATGAATTTCCTGTATTCCTGTGGGATGTACCCCCCATCTGTAGCTATTCCAACAACAAGTGTCCTTGCCCCAAGTTGCCATCCTTCTTTGACAGATTCCACAATTGGAATGTTTTTGGCCTTTCCCGTCAGGACTGTTCCGGCATCCTGGCCTGCCTTTGTGCTGTCTATGACAGAGGTGACTGTGAATCTTCTTGTGTATCTTACCAGCCCATTTGCCGTCTTTCCGTAGGTTGTGCCAAACACTCCCTCGGCAAGAACTACTGCGTTGTCCATATTTTGTTCCTTCCCGTAAGGACAACAACTATGTCCCTTGGCTCAGATTTCCTGTTTATTACACGATCTACGGCAGCGAGTGAAGCAGCAGAAGCAGGAAGAACAGAAAGCATCTCAAAATGTTCAATTAGGGTGCTGTACCTGTACATTTCGTCATCAGCAATGTAGGTTGCAATGCCGTTGCTCCTGTAAAGCGCGTTGAGGGCCTTCTGCCCATCATAGGATCTGTATGCAACAAGAGGTTCTGATACCTTCGTCTCACGAATGCTTTGAGGTTCGAGTTCAATTATGGTCCGGCTTTTCCTTTTCCATGAGGCAACAATTGGGTTGCCATTTGGCGTACTGGAACCGATGAATCTAGGCACCCTCCTTATGACTCCCCTCCTCTGCATTCTTTCGAACCCGGAATAAATTCCAGCCAGGGTCGTCCCATTTCCAAGCGGGACCGATACATAGCCTGGCGCATGGCCAAGCTGGGAAACTATCTCATAGGCAATGGTCTCGTATCCCTCAATATCCATTTCAGAATTCTCGGAGCCGGGGCTTGAATCGTACCATGCGTTATCCCTTGACTGATCACGCATATATTCAACGAGATCTTCGTATTTTGCCGGCATCTCAATAATTTCCGCGCCGTTGGCCCTTATCTCCTCATTACGCTCTCCAGAATAATACTGCGGCACTGCCACAACGGATTTCATGCCATATAGGTTTGCAAAATAGGAGATAGATGCGCCATAGTTTCCGCAGGTGGCCAGGGAAACAGTATCATATCCTTTTTCCCGCGCCTTAAGAACATGCAGCTTGGAAATTCTGTCTTTTTGTGTGCCTGTTAGTCCAGCTCCCTCAAACTTTATATAAAGATTCTTTAATTTGAGGGCACGTTCGAGGTTCTTTGCTCTAAAAAAAGGTGTCTTACCAGGAGGTTCGTCCTCTTCTATGCCTTCCATCTTTGTTCACTCAGGACATGTGCCTGATTAGATGAGGGAAGAATTTTCAACTATATAACTTTATTCGTGAGTAATCTGAACATTTCTCAAATCTGTCCATAAGCCATTTTCCGAGGTCTATTTTCATCAAAAAGTATAAATAAAATATTACATATATTCTGGAATATATATTGTTAATCAGGTCAACATTTACGCAGTATAATTTATATTTTCAACAGCTCAAGACCCAAGGAATCAGCTACTGATTCCACGATCACCCTTGTTTCCGACTTCACACCTTTCCTGTCCACGATAAAGCCCCTGCATCCCGGAGTTTTTTGAACACTTTGCTCAATTATTGAACGGTCTGCATGCAGAAGGGAATGCTTTGATATCATGTGTCCCATGGCAACCCCGTTTTCCAGGGAATACTGCGTGATCTTGGGCATGTAGTGTCCCCCTCCTATTCCAACAAATGTTCCTGCAAACGATCGCCTCGGAGCGAAGATGCCATCAATTATAAGATCCTGCGCTTCTGGATTTTCCCACTGATCTGCAGTTGTTCCTATCTCCATATAGAAGTGCGGAATATCAAGTGCAGGCCCATGATGTGTTGCCTCGTAGGTAACGCTGAACTCATTTCCATTGTACCGATCGTGAATTTCCATCAAAGCTGATGTCATGTCCTCCGGGGCTGTGGGCGAGAGCCTCCCAACAACTCCGCCAAGAACAGCCTCATGAAAATTTCCTGTTGGGTGCACTGTAATACTTTTTATGTTGGCGGCGGACGAATGCCTGGAGAGAAAGATAACTTCATCCACATCTTTCTGAAATTTCTGGAATTGGCCGTCAAGATTATCCATGAAAAGATGCCGTTTTTCAATGAAGCCGAAGAGGAATTCCCCATGGATCAGCACACCTTTGGAATCAGTTGGCGAGAAATCCACACGGTCGAGAAGACGTTCAGCAATTGAGGAACTTGCACTGTCCTCTCTTGAAGCTATTATGAGGCGCATTTTAAACAGCCATCAGGATACCTTCGATTCTATTAAATCAAAGTATAGGCGATCAGCCTTTGCAGCTAGTGCAGATTTCTCTGCCCGTATCTTTTCCAGTACACTGGCTGATTTCTCTTCTTGGTTCTTCTGTGCGATCCTATCAAATTCCCTGAGCGATTCCGCCTCGTTTTTGGTGATAAAGAGTAGCACGCTCTGCAGGTTTCCAAGGTCTATTTGCCTTTTCCATGACAGATGATCTGTGGCATGAATGTGTCTATACCTGCCAACAACACCGGTTTCACCGGAATGCTTTACGGAATTCTCCCTTATCATTGAAACTATGCCTTCATGACCCTTAGAAAAAGCCTCTAGGAACATCTTAACGTTTTGCTGGGCTGCCTGTTCCTCCAGGCTTGAATATATATCTATCAACTTCTCCTCGGAGCGAACAATCTCCTCTATGGCCGAATTTTGCCGTGAAGACATTTTCAGATCCTAATATTAAATCACACTCTATTAACATTACCCAATCCGGTGAGGGGACAGGAAAATAGTTTTAATCGACAACATCCTAACCAATGGAATGGATTTAGATATTCCCGCAATGGAAGAGAAGTGGAAGAGATATTGGGCAGAGAACAGTATTGGATCATTTGATAGGTCCGTTCTGGAAAGAAACAAATGCTTCTCCATTGATACTCCTCCACCAACAATATCTGGAAAGATGCATATGGGGCATGCGTTTTCCTACCCCCACCAGGATTTTATTGCCAGGTATAAGAGGATGAGAGGGTACAATGTCTACTATCCTTGGGGCTTTGACGATAACGGCCTGCCAACGGAGAGATTCACAGAAAAAGCTCTCGGAATAAAGGCGGAGAAAACGGAGCTTGCAGAATTCATAAAGCTATGCATGCAGGAGAGTGCTAAGGCAGAGGAAGAACTGAAGAAGAGCTGGATTGACCTCGGCTTCAGCGCTGATTTCTCGAATTCATACAGAACATTCTCAGAGGAATCCATGAGGATTTCGCAGTCAATGTTCTTGGACTTGGTTTCAAAGGGGCGGGCATATAGAGAAGAAGGCCCGACCATAAGATGCCCAACATGCAGGACAGCAATTTCCCAGATCGATCTGAAGGACATAACGCAGAACAGCGAATTTGTTTATGTGAAATTCAGGGCAGAGGAATTCGAGGTTATGATAGCAACAACTAGACCGGAGCTTCTGGGCGCCTGTGTCGCTGTGGCAGTAAACCCACAGGATGCGAGATATGCTGGGGCCATAGGCAAAACCCTTGATGTACCTGTTTATCACAGAAGGGTTAAAATCATAGCCGATGACATTGTGTCATCCGACAAGGGCACCGGAGCGGAGATGGTCTGCACATTTGGTGATCAGAACGACATATATCTGTGGAGAAAGCACGGCCTCGAAACACGCATAATCCTTGATGACTTTGGGAAATTCAAGGATTCAGCTGGGCCAATATCAGGATTGTCTGTCAGGGAAGGTAGAAAGAAAATCATAGAACTGCTGCAGGCAGAAGGAATTGTTGATCACGTAGAAAGAATCAAGCATTCCGTCAATGCCCACGAAAGATGCGACACTCCTGTGGAATTTGGCATTAGCAAGCAATGGTACGTTAAGGTCCTTGACATCCGCGACGAACTAAAGAGGTACGCCCACTCCGTGGAGTGGATACCTCAGCATATGAGGGTTAGAATTGACAACTGGATAGACGGGCTGAAATGGGATTGGGGCATATCGCGGCAGAGATTTCTTGGAGTGCCTTTCCCTGTATGGTACTGCAAGTCTTGCGGCAGTACTGTTTATGCGGATTTGAATATGCTGCCAGTCGATCCAAGAACTTCAGATATCCCGGTTAAGTGCAGCAGTTGCGGATCAAACAGCCTTGATCCGGAACGTGATGTAATGGATACGTGGGCAACATCTTCACTTAGTCCCAGATTGGCAATGATTCATGACGGAATTTTTCCAAAGCTATATCCAATGGACATCAGGTTCCAGGGCCACGACATAATATCTACATGGGCTTTCACAACCATTGTCAGATCAGCAATCCATGATAAATTGGCTCCCTGGAAATGGATAATGATAAGCGGCAACGTGTACGATCCGCAGGGGCAGAAAATGAGCAAAAGCCGTGGAAACATCATAGAGCCTATAACTCTTATTTCAGAATATGGAGCAGATTCGGTTAGATACTGGGCATCCACGGCTCTTCCCGGAGAGGATATACGAGTACGTGAGCAGGATTTTGTAAGAGGAAGAAGGACAGTTATAAAAATTTACAACGCCGCCAAGCTTGTATCCATGCTCATAAATTCAATGAATATCCCTGAGTTTATGGAGCCAGTTTCACCCGTTAATCTGGGTATCCTTGCTCACTTCAATGAATTGATCAGAAATGTTACAGTCCTAATGGAGGATTTCCAGTTCTCAAGGGCAAGGGCAGAGGTCGATAACTTCTTCTGGAATGTATTTTGCGATAATTACCTTGAAATAGCAAAGGCATCAATGGCCAGGCTCGAAGCTTCATCGCCTCTGAAGAGGGAGATGGGGTGGACCCTGAAATTTGTCATGATGGGAATCATGAAAATGTACGCTCCCATAATGCCTTTCATTACGGAGGAGGTTTACAGCATGATTGGGGGCAGACAGAAAAGCATTCACACAGAAACCTGGCCTGAAACAGTCTTGCTGGCAGATGAAGACACTCTTAAAGCAGGATTCCAGGTACTGCTTGAAACAATTTCAGCTGTAAGGGCACTTAAATCTTCCAAAAAACTTTCAATGGGCACTCCACTGGAAAAAATTACCATAGAGGGAAAGGCGGCAATAATTTCACAGTATGTTGAAGAGATTAGGGCAGTCATGAATATTGCCGACCTCACAGTAAGGGAAGGGCATCAAACTGTTGCTCTGGAAGGATAGTAACATGTTCAGGCCTACAAAGAGGAAGATTGCAAAGATCGCCGCAGCCATTATCGTTGCATCAGTTCTGCTGTTTGGGTTTTCCGTATATTCAATTGAGCACGGGGTCAGAACATACCATGATGTAAGGATTCTTTCCGGGCCGGGCTCAAGCTTGACATTCACGGTCAATAATGTTGCAGCGGGAAACGACATTGAATTTTCAGTTTCTGGAACAAACTCGTCCCTCATAAATGTCACAGGGTACCTGGTTGCTCCCAATGGAGACAGGATGAATTCCGTATCCTCAGATAACGGCACTTCATTATCCCAGGTAATGGTGGCAGGATATTCAGGCAACTGGTCCCTGGTTGTTGTAAATCACGCAAAATCTGCCGCTGTAGTAGACGTAACAATTACAGATATACCTTACCTGTGGTTACTGGGGGCAATTTTTGGCTTTATACTCCTTATATTGGGAATAATACTTCTTGCTATCAGCTCTTACACAAAATATATGGAAAAAAGAAGAGAGAAAAACAGGGGTTTCTCGCAGTAGAATTCTCAGAGAATCGGCAGATACCGGTCTATTTCCCATTTCGTCACATAGGATCTAAAGGCATCCCACTCTCTCTGCTTCACCGTTATGAAATTCTCGAAAATGTGTTCTCCCAGTATCTCCTTCATGAGTTTACTGTTCCTGAAATGATGAAGGGCTTCTCCAAGGCTTTCAGGCATGGATTGAATTCCATGTTTGGCCCTCTCTTCCGGTGTCATGTGGAATATATCCCTTTCAACTGGATCTGGTGGGCTAATCTTATGTTCAATGCCATCAAGTCCTGATCCCAGTATTACAGCAAACTGCAGATAAGGATTGCCTGCAGAGTCAGGGCACCTGAGCTCCATCCTTTTCCTCATCCCAGTCCCAGCGGGAACTCTCACCAGGGCGGAACGGTTCTTATTTGCCCACGATATGTAAACTGGTGCCTCATATCCCGGAATAAGCCTCTTGTATGAGTTTACCCAAGATGCCAGGACCGCTGAAGCCTGGTTTATATTCTTCAATATACCTCCAAGGTAGTTCATTCCTAGCTCGCTCAGGCCATATTTTGTGGAAGCATCATAAAAGAGATTCTCCTTTTCTCCCATGGTCATAATGCTCTGATGAACGTGCATTCCTGATCCATTAACACCATTGATCGGTTTAGGCATGAATGTTGCGTACATCCCGTGCCTCTGGGCTACGTTCTTTATGATGCTCTTAAGCATGGCTACACGGTCAGCCATGGCGAGGGCTTGCCCATATCTAAGGTCTATCTCATGCTGTCCATAGGCTACCTCATGGTGTGCAGCCTCAGGCTGGTACCCTAGATCGAAGAGGTATCTGAGAATATCTTGTCTTATCTCGTTTGCTGCATCTATGGGGGTATTGTCAAAATAACCACCGTAGTCACTGGGTATAGCTGTTGGATTTCCCTGGCTGTCTCGCTTGAAAACAAAAAATTCAAATTCAGGCCCCACAAAGAAATCCATGTTCTTCTTGTGGAGTTTTTCAAGGATTCTCTCCAACGCAAATCTTGGGTCGCCAGGAAACCTGGTTCCTTCTGGCGTATAAATATTGCATATGAATCTGGCAGTCCTTACATCTTTTGTGCTTTCAGGAAGTATTGCATAGGTGTTAAGATCAGGATGAGCCCGCATATCTGATTCCTCAATTTGGGCATATCCTGCTACAGAGCTCCCATCGAATACAACACCCTCAGAGAGGGCACTCTCAAACCTGTTCTTAGGCACTGTTAGTGTCTTTACAGCACCGACTATGTCAGTGAACTGCAACTGCAAAAATTCAATGTTGTCTTGCTTGAGCCGGTTAAGGGCGGATTTTACATCCTCTTCCATGCTCAAGCTAATTTTAGGTGCGCATAAATAACTTTAGTTATGCAAGACATCAATTTTATAACAATAAGGGAAGATTGGCGACACTTTATGATTTCACGCCGACAATTGAAATTCCTTCAGCTTTAAGCACATAATCATGTATTTGGTTGTAAAGCGAAATTTCTGTTCACAGCGCAAAAGTTAATGTAATTTACCTGCGATAAATTGTGATAATAGCCTCATTATTTTTTTCGCACCTACATAAGCTATCAGATGAAGCAACGGAAATCTGATTGGAAGACAATCACTAACAGGCAAAGCTTTTCCCAATGAGCGTTAATCTAGATTTGAGGGAACAAAAATGTTTGGAAAACTGAAATTGAAAGTAGATGAGATAGACATACAGAAGATAAAAGTCAGGACAGAGCTGGCTGGAGCTTCGTATTGTGTTGATTAATCTTTCCTAATTTCCAAATAATGTTTGAACTGTTCATATATACCCAACTTTTGCGTTAGTTTTGTTATCTCTTCTTGTTTCTTTGAAATAATGTTCTCATTGTAATGATACTGCCTCATTAGTTTTATATATACACTGAGTGCCTCGGCAATAAGTGATTTCTGTTTTTTCACCATATAATTCTGTATCATCTTTTCTCTGTTCTTATCAGCAGATTCAAGAGACTTCGTAGCTATGTCATAAGCCATGAAGGCATGATAAGAGTAACCCAACCCGTTATTGTCAAAGTTCTTCCTGAAGTAATCAAATGACTTTTGTATGTATTCATAAGCGTCTCCAGGCCTGTTTGTGTAGACGTATATCATTGCTATGTTTAGGCCGGATAGATGCTGCACCCTCTCATTTCCAGTTTTCAAAGCAAGATGGTGTGCCTCTATAACTGCTTCTATGGCGGCGTCGTACTGTCCCATTGCCAATAACACTGAGGCTTCGTTCTGGTAACAGTATTGAAGATGATGCTCGTCTGAACTATCCGTAAAGAAGTCTATGGCTTCATGATTCAAGGAAAAAAATTCCTTCAGGTTTCCCATCTTCGCCAAAGTAAGGGCTTCATTCATCTTGACCTGGTTAATTCCCCCGTTGTCTCCTATTTCCTTGAACAGCAACAGTGCTCTCTCAAGGTATCTCATGGATGTCTCAAAATCTGCCTTGTAACCGTAATAGGAACCCATTCCTAGATGGGCCTTGGCAGAAGTCTCTATGTCATCAGCAATATCTGCATAGTGTATCGACTTCTCAAAATGATTCCTCGCAAATTCTATATCCATTTTGTAGAGGTTTATTGTTCCATATATCTGGTGTGCCCTGCCAAGCAGTTTGGGATCATTATATCTCCCGCCAAGCTCTATCAGAGTAGAGCCCAGATCCAATGCACGATTGAAATTCCCAGCTTTCAGGAAATAATCGGCGAGTATGTATGTCTCCTCTGATACCCTGTCACTGCCTTTCAGGTAGTTTTCAAGATAGTTTTTGACCAGGGTAATTATTTTTCCATTTGCTTTGAGATATTGCTCCGTAAGGCCGCTCTCGAAAATGTCTATTCCAAGTTTTGTGGGTTTCAGGCTGATCCTGTCACCCTCATCGTAGGATATGTATATCCAGTCAAGGTCCCTCATAAACTGCAGAATGGTCATGGATTTCTGCTCACCATATATGTTGAAATCCTGTTCTTCCAGGAGTTGGAACTCATCCTCCGGCATGAGGTACTTTGCCAGGATCTTTATTCCTGCTGGGGCTGAAATATACATAGCAACGTGCAGAACAAGCTACAGGGATAAAAAGATTATCTTTATGAAAAATTATGCATGCGAAATTTTTCAGTTTGCCCTGAGAATTTTTCCCAGGACATGCTGAAGTATTCCGCCGCTAGCAAGATATTCTGCCTCAACTGGTGTGTCCACCCTCACAATTACCTTTGTGGTTTTCTGTTTAGAGGAATCCTTCTCGTAGAATCTGAATGTTGCCTGGCCGAGAGGAGTTACCCCGGTGTCAAATATAATGTCCATTGGTTTTGAAAAATCCACTTTCAGGGAGTTATAGTTCTCACCGGACTTGAACTGAAGGGGTACCACTCCCATTCCAACAAGATTGCTTCTGTGAATCCTCTCATATCCAGTTGCCAGGACAGCCTTTACACCAAGCAGGAATGGTCCCTTTGCGGCCCAGTCCCTTGAGCTACCAGTTCCATACTGGTCTCCGGCAAGGACAATTTCCGGGACACCTTCCTTGACGTATTGCATGGCAATGTCAAATACAGTACCCTCCTTTCCATCCGGGAAGTGAACAGTAAAGCCACCTTCCTTCTTGACCAGCAGGTTCTTTATCCTGTTGTTTGCAAATGTCCCCC
This sequence comes from Thermoplasmata archaeon, assembly GCA_021797355.1. GTDB lineage: Archaea > Thermoplasmatota > Thermoplasmata > Thermoplasmatales > Thermoplasmataceae > UBA509. Next base: position 44,603 of record JAJZZX010000001.1, read on the forward strand.
TCATCATTATTTCGTGGTTTCCTCTCCTCGAGCCGTACGAGTTGAAGTCTTCCGGTTTGACGCCCCGCTCCATCAAGTATCTGCCTGCCGGTGTATCCTTGCTGAATGAGCCTGCAGGGGATATATGGTCGGTAGTGACGGAATCACCTAGAACTAGCAGCGGGCGGGCGTTTGAAATCTGAGTATATTTAATTTCCGTGTCTGGGGAGTAGTTTTCAAAGAACGGTGGCTTCCTTATATATGTGCTCTTGTCGTCCCATTCATAGGTCTTGCCGGAAGGTGCTGACATCTCTTTCCATTTTGCATTGTAATCGTCAAGGTTGCTGTATTTTTCGACAAACATTTCCCTGCTTATTGACCCCTTCATTGCAGCAAGAATCTCATCTGATGTTGGCCAAATATCCCTCAGATATACAGGTTTGCCGTCTTTCCCTGTTCCCAGAGGCTCCCTCTCCACGTCAATGGTTACCTTCCCAGCAATGGCAAACGCAACAACAAGCGGCGGCGACATCAGGTAGTTGGCCCTTACGTTGCGGTGTATTCTGGCTTCAAAATTCCTGTTTCCGGAGAGGACTGCTGCTGTGCTCAGGTTCTCCTTAACTATGGCAGCCTCAATGTTTTCATCAAGTGGTCCACTATTGCCAATGCAAGTAGTACAACCAAAGCCCACTAGATCGAAGCCAAGATCATCTAGGTACTTTTGGAGACCTGCTTTCTTCAGATATTCCGATACGACTCTAGAGCCTGGGGCTAGACTCGTCTTTACCTTTGGATTTACTTTAAGCCCTTTTTCAACGGCTTTTTTTGCCAGCAAGCCTGCTCCAAGCATGACGTATGGGTTGCTTGTATTGGTGCAGCTTGTGATTGCAGCAATAACAACATCTCCTTCAGTAAGTGTTTCCTGCTTTCCTCTAACGCTTACGATTGCAGATTTCAGCATTACCTGTTTTTGGGAGGATCCAGCTCCTGTTGCAGAGCCGCTCTCTTCCATGAAGGAGAGGAAACTGTCACCTATCCGGTTGAGATCCACTCTTTGCTGGGGCAGCTTTGGTCCGGAAACGCTTGGCTTCACAGAGCCTAGATCAAACTCAATTACCTTTGTATACTCGACTCCGGACTGGGGGCCAAAGAGCCCCTGGGCCTTGAAATATTTCTCAATGAGATCTACCTGATCTTCCGGCCTTCCTGTGAGCCTAAGGTATTCAAGGGTCTGTTCATCAACGGGAAACATAGCAACTGTAGCTCCGTATTCAGGGCACATGTTTGAGACAGTAGCCCTGTCAGGGAGAGTTAGGGAAGAGACCCCATCACCAAAAAACTCAACGAATTTGTCGACAACCTTGCTCTTCCTCAGAAGCTCAGTAATAGTCAGGACCATGTCAGTCGCAGTGACGCCAGCTTTGAGCTTCCCCGTCAGTTTCACGCCAATAACCTCAGGGGTCTTGAAAGTAACAGGCTGATCCAGCATCGCAGCCTCAGCCTCGATGCCACCAACACCCCATCCAACTACTCCAAGGCCATCTATCATTGTAGTGTGGGAATCAGTGCCAACAAGTGTGTCCGGAAAAGCCCACAGATCATTTCCGGATTTCTTTGTCATAACCACTTTTGCAAGATATTCAAGATTAACCTGGTGTATAATTCCCACGGATGGCGGAATTATCCTCATATTGTTAAATGAATTCTGTGCCCACTTAAGAAACCTGTACCTTTCAACATTCCTTTGAAACTCCTTCTCAACATTTTCAGACAATGCATTAGGTTCCCCGTAGAAGTCAACTTGAACAGAGTGGTCAATAACAAGATCAACAGGGACCTGTGGGTTGATTATCTCAGGATTCTTTCCAGCAGACTTTGCAGCATCTCTCATTGCTGCGAGATCAACAACTGCAGGAACGCCTGTGAAGTCCTGCATTACTACCCTAGCAACCTTGAACGGTATCTCACTGTCGGAAGGCTTTGAAGCATTCCAGTTAATCAAGTTAATGACATCCTGATCGGTTACGGCTTTTCCGTCTAGGTTCCTTATGAGCGATTCCAGGATAATCCTTATTGAATACGGCAATCTGGAAATTTTATGCCCCTGTTTCTCGAGTTCTTTCAGGGAATAATATTTGTATTCATTCCTACCAGCTTTTAACACGGAGATTTTTTGCAGTTCAGAATTCATGAATATCCAATCATGATCCTTTCTCTGTAATTAGTATTTTCCAGTTTCCTTAAAGCAATCAGGATATATCAGATGAGCAAAGCTAAATAATAAGGCATCAACTGATAACATTCCATCAGGTTTATGAAACTTTAAGTAGGATTCTGTTGATATCCAACGATGTCAGGAAAGATCAAAAACATAGAAATTCTGGAACTTGGGGAAAAGGGCAGGGAAATATCTTCACCTTGGAGCTCCACAATTCTTCTCGTGAAGCTGACAAGTGATGATGGCCTCGTTGGTTTCGGAGAGGCTCCGACCACGCTCATGACCCTTCCGGTAAAGGAGAGCATGAGCGAGGTGAAGAGGGTTTTTCAGGATGCCAATTTTTTTAATGTAGAAAGGAACATAAAGGAGTTCTACAGACACTCATTTTATCTATCAAAATCCATGGAGGCAACATCTGCACTAAGTGCATTCGAGATAGCGAGCTGGGACCTGATTGGCAAAGCCCTGGGAACCCCAGTTTACAAGCTGATTGGAGGCGAATTCAGCGAGGAACTGAGGGCGTATGCAAACGGATGGTATTCCGATTGCGTTACCCCTGAAGATTTTGTAAAGAAGGCGAAACAGGCAAGATCAAAGGGCTTTGATGCATTCAAGTTCGATCCGTTTGGTGACAATTATGATAAACTCTCGAAAGAAGGGCTGAAAAATGCAGTTGACATTGTTTCTGCAATGAGGGAAGAATTCGGGGATTCAGTAGATTTGCTGATTGAGTGCCACGGGCGTTTCTCTACCAGAGCCGCCATAGACGCGGGCACAGCCCTGGATGAATTCAATCCGCTATTTATGGAGGAACCCGTGCATCCAGAGCTTGAAGTTGGGCTGGCTGAGGTGAAAAGGTACGTAAGGACGCCAATAGCCCTTGGCGAAAGATTGCTTAATAAGACAGATTTTGCCAGATACATATCAGAAGGATTGGTTGACGTAATACAGCCTGATCTAACTAATTCCCTTGGGATATTGGAAAACAAGAAAACAGCAGCAATAGCAGAATCATTTGGAGTTCCGGTGGCCTTCCACAATGCGTTTGGTCCAATACAGACTGCTGCAACGCTCAATGTCGACAAGACTCTTCCCAACTTCCTTATCCAGGAAAGTTTCGAAGCGTTCTGGCCCGACTGGAAGCGAAATCTTGTCAGCACGGGGTATAAGCTAGAAAACGGTAAATTTACGCTATCTGGAAAACCGGGGCTTGGAATAGAGGTCAATGAAAAAATACTTGAAAGCAACAGGGTTGAGGGTATGGAGCCTTTCGATCCGGTTGAGCCACCATGGGTGGTTTCCGGCACATACAGGCATTCGAAGAGATAAAGGATGAGCCAGGGTGAAATGGAGGAAAATCAGCAGAGCCTAAAAGACCTAATAAGCCTGCGTTCCAAACTTATTGATCAGATTAGCCAATCTGCAAAACTGTTGGAGGAGGTGGAGAGGTCAATTTCTGCTATAAAGCCAACGGAAATCATGGTAACCCCGAGCGTTGTCAAAAGTGATGTGAATCACGCTAAGATCAAAACTGGTGTGGAGAAACTTGATCAGCTTCTAATTGGAGGTTATCCTCCCGGCTCCAATATCACCCTGAATGGCCCCCCATTCAGTTCAAAGGAGAGATTTGTCGCTGATTTCATAAGGGAATCGCTTTCTGAACACTTTCCAACAATCATAGTAGCAGTGGATCGGGAACCGGCCGCCATAAAGAATCTTGTTCAATCTCCGGATCTGGTCAGGGAAAGCCAAGAAAAGGGCATCCTCAAAGTTGTGGATGCATATTCAAGATTTGTGCAGTCTGACCCATCAGATCCGTTGGCTGTAGTCATTGACGGAACATCAAATCTTAGTAATTTTCTCAAAAGCATTGACACAATCTGTGCTTCGACAATAAGGGAGATGGGAACGTATCGAATGGTGGTTTTTTCACTTACAGGCCTACTCACCCAGACTGATGAAAAGAGCTTCATAAAGGCAATACAGCACTTTTCCCAGAGGAGGAAGGCGGAAGGTGCCACAACTATATATATGCTGGAATCCGGGCTATTTGAGAGGCGAATATATGAAAACATCAACTATTTTATGGACATCTCTCTGGACTTCAGGCTTGACGATCTCAATGAATATCTCAGGGTTAGGGGCCTTAATGAGGTTCGGACAAAAGAATGGGTTGAGGTCATCACTACCGGAGGGAAGCTGGATCTTGGATCCTTTGATCTGAGAAGGATACGTTGAAATTTTTAGTTCTGCTTGCTTCTTTTTGGATAAATAATCTCGTATACTGTTAATGCAATCAATAAACGGCACCTCAGAGGCAAAGCAGCAGATAGGAAGGGCAGTCATATAACACAATATGTGCAATGTGTATGAAGATCTATCGCAGTATGTTGAAGAGGCCATAAAAAGGCATTTCATGAGGATTAAAGTGTGGGAAGATGGGATCCATATTGCACAAAAACGTGGAGTTAAGGATTTATTTTTCAGTAAAGCAGCACAGCCAGTATTATGACCACCATGAACGCCACTATCATGTACACCATGTACCATGCTATGGAGCTGTTCATGAATTTCCTTGTTGCTATCATGCACATTCTCATGTAACCTCTTCCAACGGAGTTCATTGCGAACCAGAAGACATCTATTACGGAAACAGGCTGGTTGTCATTTCCAATTCTGGTTCTGAGCAACCTGCGCAGCATGAGCCTTATGTTGTTGGCATAGGCAAATGAAGTATACTCGCTGGAGACTGATCTGCCGCTGTTCCATACTTCCGCTGTCCTGGTCTTTGGTTTCCTGAAAACGGAATAGGCTGCAAGCGAGAATACTGTTATGAGCGCTATGACATAGTCCGGTGACAGCAACCCGAAATCCGCAGCGGAAAACCTGGATTCTATGGTGAACCCGTTGAATACAAGCACAGACGGTATGCCACCCCTGAATACTTCTGGAACCAGCAGCACAGAAATGACAAAAAGTAACAGTAGTGTGGCTCCCACACTGAATACAGTCACTGTCTCAATCCTGCTGGCATGTCCCTTACTGGCCCGGAATAGTGCTGAAAATGACAGTATCTTCATCATGGCGCCAGTTGCCATACCTTCCGAAATTGCAATAACAGACCCCACTATTATTGATATGATACCAATGTATCCGCCAAGATACGCCTGCATGAAGAAGGATTCAAGAAGCATCCATACTGCAAGCCCCCCAATGGTGGGAAACAATCCGGACAGGGACATGGTTGAAAGCAGGGTTCCCAAACGCATCCACCTGTCCTCCGGTGCCCTGGCCTCCCCAAAATACTCACCTCTGGTGCTTCCAATGGAAAGGAAAAGTCCAGTCTTTGACACAGCATGGGACAGTGCGAAGATGATTATGGTAACCAGTACAAACTCACGAAGGATGCTGTTCCCGGATACAAGGTAGAGACCGAAGGCTGCAAGAATGGCGGCCTGGTTCTCTATGGTGCTGAAGCCCCCGAGCATCTTCATGTTCTCAGATATGTAGGCATAGATGGATGCAAACAGGATTGAGATGCTTCCTATGATCAGGAAGAGGACTCCTATGTAAACCAGTGCAGGACCTGCTGCACTCAGGAATATCATCCTGGTTATGAGGAAGACCCCCATGAGCGTCATTGTTGCACTGAATACGGCCGATGCATTTGCAGGAGCATTCCCATGGGCTATTGGGAGCCACTCACTGATCATGAATGGTGACATGCCCATCTTTATGATTGCGCCGAATGAAATGAGAAGGAGCGGGACAAATGTGGTTAAATGGATGAAGCCGAAGGAGGAATTCCCTGAGGCCACGAATGATGACACTGCACCGGCAATGATCAGGGCGGTGCTGAATTCACTGAATGTCATGAATGTGAATGCCGGTCCCTTCTGCGACCTGTTCAGGGCAACTATGGCATATGAGGGCACAGACATTATCTCCCAGCTAGCTATAAGTGCAAGATAATTGTTTGACACCAGTATGATGGACATTCCCAGAACTGTGAGTGACATCAGTGAAGCCAGCCATCTGCCGTACTTCTCCCCATAAGATAATGAATAGATTCCGGCAAATACCCAGACAATTCCAGCTATGACGGAGTAATAGGAAAGATAATCCCCGTACACAAATTGCGTGGCAGCGAATACAATCGATGAAGAAGACAGCATGAGGTACGAGGCTTTCCTGTTGAATATCCCTAGGAGGGCTGCAATACCGAATAGCACAGGCCCAAGGTAAGGAAGCATTTTCAGCGTACCTCCTCGCTTCTCCATCCAGAATCCGTGTGGCTGTTGATGCCACCTCTTGCAGCGTTGAGAGCAGCCAGCACTGTGTAAGGGGATGGAGGGCAGCCGGCAATTTCCACATGGTATTTCTCCCTGTCCAGCGGGGCATCCCCAACAATGCCGCCCGTTACTGCACAGGCTCCGAGGGCTATCACAAGCCTGGGTTCTGGCATTGCCTCATAGGCCCTGTCCAGCGCCTCCTTCATTCCAGGCGTCATAACCCCCATTATGACAATTGCATCTGCATGCCGCGGCGTGTTCACCATGAATATGCCAAGCCGATTTGCATCATACTGTGGGGAAAATATGCTGAGAAATTCCATGTTGCAAGAACCGCAGGCACCAGAATCCAAGGGGAAGACATGAAAGGACTTCCTGAAAGCTGTCTCAGCCTTCTTCACTGTGAATATGTCCTGTTCTCCAGTTGGCTGGTAATCTGGCAGGCATCTGCGGCAGAATATGCATTTCTCAATGATCCAACCATCCGATGTTATTGCATCAACGGGACAGTTGCCTGCATCACTTCCGGAAAGGCGTGACGGCCACTGCGGCGCAGCAGCTGGATCAGCGGAAGGATACCTTTCGGTCTTTATCCCCTTTCTCAAGCCATTGAGGAACCATATGCTGCTCACTGCATCACCACCGCAAGTTCAGATATCCAGATGCCAAAGCTCTCCCAGTTGAAGTGGTAATCAGTGAAGATATTGCCTGCCATGGATTTCCTGAAGGCATCAATATTCAGCAGCGATGGAGAGGACATCTGAATATCATCAATCCTGCCGTCACTGATTTTGACGTAGTAGAACAGATCCCCCTGCGGGCTCTCAATCCTGGCTGCACCTTCACCATTCATTCCAGCAGTATCAACCTCCGTGGAATTTTCGTTGTTATCCAAGGCCTCCAAGATCATGTCAGCGGAAGCAAGTATCTCTTGGCTTCTCACATAAAATCTCCCGAATGCGTCGGGCTCATCGAATATGACGGGCCTGAAGCCAAGTTTCCTGTATGGGATCAGTTTTTCGTCCAGCCTCGCATCCACTTTCATGCCAGAAGCCCTTGCCGCTGGTCCAAGCAGGCTGCCTTCACTGATGTTTCCATTGTTCTGCAGCCGGTTCAGGAATATCTTAGACTGCAGCAGAGCATCGAAAATCTCCTGGAATTCTTTCCTTACGCCACCGATTCGGGTTTCGATCCCTGATTTGCTGATCTGGCAGCCCCCCACGGATGAAGCTGAAAAGAAATATCTGTGTCCCGAAAGTCGCGATATGATCCTTGCCACATTCTCCCTGAGGTATGCAATCTGGTTCTGTGGAACGCCAAAACCGGCAGGTTCACAAACACGTTTCACAACCTCCAGGTTGCTTCTAATCCTCTCAAGTTCAAGCATTATGAGTCTTGAATATTGAACTTCCTCAGGCACGTCTATATCCAGTGCATCCTCCACTGCCATCTCGAATGCCACAGCGTTTGAGGCTGCATGAAATCCGTTGATACGCTCCACCATCAGGAGGGCATCCCTCGGTGTGAGGCCCTTCACTTTCAGTCTCCTGGTCTTCACGTAGGGGTCAACCTCAATGTGCTTGATGACTTCGCCAGGGGTATGCATGTTAAAGGCCACAGATTCCATAAGGCCTCCAGTTGCTGGGCCGTATGCAAAGGTTAACTCTCCTGGGAGGTTCTGGTATGTTTCTGCAGGCATCTCATGCTTCTGTTCTGATATGACCTTTTCATACACTGAATACTTTTCTGTATTCCCCAGGAATCTGCCCTGGGGATTACCGAACCTATAATATCTCAATGTACACCACCAGATAGAAAATTCCAATGAAAAGCGGCAAGATAGCAGAAAGCACGGAAAGTGCCGGCATGAGCCGGTCCCTCTCCACGTTGGGCTGGTTTCCGCTGAATATCATACCGGTCACGTTATAGTTCATTGATATGAAGGCAGCGGCCAGGGATATGATCACTATTATGAACTGCGCATACATGTGAAGCGAGAGTATATCGGCAAGGATCAGGAACTCACCAAAGAATGTCCCGAAGGGTGGTGCACCTGTAACAGCCAGCGACGACATCAGCAGGGAAGCGGATGTGTAAGGCATTGAAGTGCCCATCCCGCTGATCTCTGCAATTTTCTTCTTTCCCGTGAATCTGAGCACATTTCCTGATGAATAGAAAGCCCCTGCCTTTCCGAAGCTGTGAGAAAGCAGTAGCAGCAAGGCTCCGGTAATTCCAAGCGGTCCGCCGGCAGCAATCCCGAGAAGTGCAAGATTCATGTTCTCCATCGTTGAATACGCGAACATCCTCTTGTACCTGACCTGGTAACCCAGGAATATTGACGCAGCCACTATGGATAAGACGGCAAACCAGACATACAGGTCCCTCACCGGCTCGATTTCGTATACTCTGTAAAGCACGTAGAGTGCTGTTGGTAGCAGTACCCCCGAGAACATGGCACTCACAGGGGATGGTGCCTCGCTGTGTGCATCCGGAAGCCATGTATGGACAGGGAAGACGCCAACTTTCGTGCCGAATCCTATGAGTGCCAACGAAACAGCAAGGACCATTATCCTGGAATGCACATGTGAGGCTATGGCAGCTGAAACGGAAAGAGTGCCCAGAATATAATATATGAGAATTATCGAGATGAAGGCAAAAGTGACTCCTGCTGAAACTATCACTATATATCGCCACGTTGCCTCAAGGGAAGTTTCTGTTTTCTCCGTGATTAGGAGGAGAGCGGATGAGATTGTGGTGGCCTCTATGCCAACCCACATCAGTCCATAGTTGTTTACCTCCAGTGAGAAAAGCATTGAAACAGTGAAGAGGTTAAGGAGAAGGTAGTAGGTCGGTTCGCTGATGCCCATAACCTCCACACCCTTCAGGTATCTCGTGGAATATACTGTTGACAGTAGATATACTGCCAGAACCATCACTATGAAGACCATGGTGGAATTCTGGATAAAGAAAAAACCCACCTGAGGGCGGATGAAATACATTATGCCCGCAATGGCCAGATCAACTGAGCCCCCAATGATGGAAGCCTGCTTTATGCCAGTGCGGTACAGGATGCCGGCAGCTCCCGGTATCAGTATGATAAGCACTGCAAGTAACTGGCCAAGAATCATCCCCTCAGCTCCTCCACCGGCTCGTGGGTGAATTTCTCCAGTACAACTATTGATGATATGACAACAAGGGCAAGCACATCAAGGAACACGCTGGCCTCAATTATGATGGGTATGGGAAGAAGAAACATTGCAAAGAGAACCAGGGAATTCTCCTCTTCAACGTAGCCTATTATCTGTGTGAATGTTGTCCTGCGCGAGGCTATGAGAAAGAGCCCCTGGAAGAAGAGTGTGAGTGGGAAAACAAGCACAGCGGAATTCCCAGAATTTCCGAGGAACGAATGCAGGACTATTCCGGAGAATGCTATGGAGTATATTATGAACACAGATATTACGATGAATATGAGGTCAAGCAGGAACAGGTATGAGAGGCTCACCTTCCTCTCATATAGGTAAACCTTCTCCTTCGGTATTCTTTTCTGGAGGAAGTAATTGACCAGAAAAGCCCTGAGGACTATTATGAGCGCACCCAGGATGAAGAAATCATAGGATCTCTCCTGCCAGCCTATTATGAACGCAACAACTGCTATGAGCACTGACTGGACGGACTGCCCCCTTATCATTGAAACGATGAATTCCTGGCCTTGGATGTAAAATGCTGAAATCGCAATCAGGCTGGAGATAAGGTAAACCACAGTGTCGACGCTGTTCATGGTATCACCTCAGCAAAGATGAGGAAAAGTATGGAAAAGGTGAATGCAGTGGCAAGATAGTCCAAGACCCTGAAGAGCCTCAGCTTTGCCAGCGTTGTTTCCACCACAAGGACAATCAGTATGAGGAGAACCCATTTTGCAATCATGACCGGAATGTCAAGCAGGAAGTACGGTGATGAGGAGAACAGTCCCCATGGCAGAAGGAAAACATTCAGGAGGACGGAACCCAGCAGGTATTGCTTGATGTAAGATGACCACCTGTTTATGGCCAGGAGCTTGCCACTGTATTCGTAATTCAGCCCCTCATCTATCATTCCAAGCTCCTGCACACCCGGGCTTTCCAGTGGTATCTTCCCAGTTTCGTAGAAGAAGAGCATGAAGAATGCCAGTGTTGAGAATATATGTGCAAGGGACAGATTCTCAAGGGAATGGGATACAAGGAACGCATTTGTTGTATACGGGTTATTTGTTGCAGTCAGGAGTGACACGGCAATGAAAACCGTTATGAGAGTGCCTTCCGAGAGGAAATTGAATGACATGGATCTGGAGACGCCAAGGGCCACATAATTGCTCCCGGAGTTCATGGCTGCAGCGGTCTTGAGGAACGCTGCAAGTGAGAAAAGTATGGCACCGCTGAGAAAATCACCGGAGGCAGTGAAATATATGGGTACGGGAACAAGTACGGGTATTATGAGTGCAATCAGAGAATAAATGCCGAAGATGACATAGGGAATATATTTGAAGAATACGCCTGAACCCGCAGGAATTATTGTAACTTTCCGGAAAAGTTTCCAGAGATCATAGTATGGCTGGAATATACTGGGACCCTGTCTTGATTCAACCATGCCCTTGAGCTTAGCAAGTATCCCCGCGTATAACGGTGCACTGAGAACAACAAAGAAGTACTGCGTTAAGGTCTCTGCCAGTGTGATCATGTCCATGTTTAACCACCAGTTTCAAGCAGGCGTCATCAGCCAGCCTCAGCCGGCGGTTTAAACTAGTGGAAACGCCATTCCACGGACATCAGGATATTTTGATGATTTATTTAAATTCATCTTCAAGCGCATAAAAAGGTACCACTCAGTCTGCCCGTCGCTCATCACATATCAGACAAGGCTGAATTCATCACAGTGGCGGACTATTATCATGGAAGACTATTTCTTAATTTCCATCTGGTAATTCTTACAAAGGTGCATTGCCCTGCGGATGGCTATGATCATAATGCCAGTGCCAGAAGGTATTTATCAGGTAAAAATTGAGGCCGCATCTAACACGGCAGTTGCGTTAAATTTTTATCCGTACAGTGATGTACTGATTCCACCAGGGGGCTGTGGGGTAGCTTGGTATCCTACGGGCTTTGGGAGCCTGAGACTCCGGTCCAAATCCGGGCAGCCCCATGTGATCGAGGTCCGGATTCATCCATTTGCACGGATTCGGTCATTTTCTGACTTCCCTGAAATATCTCCCCAATGCGGGATCTGACCACCTCCGCAACTTCCTGCTGTGACACATGTGTGTATCTCTGTGTTGTCCTCAGCGACCGGTGGCCGAGATGGATTTGGACCATGCGTATGTCCATTGGTTTTGCTCCCCGGTAGCCCTTCAGCAGGGCCGTGGCACACCAGTGCCTCGCCGCATGCCAGTGGAACTTCTTTATCCCGGTGAAAGCCCCGATCCTTTTGGCCAGATTCCGTACATAGTCATAGGTCATCCTTCCCCTTGGCGTTGTGAAAAGTGCGGTTGGATCTGAATTGGGCCTGTAGTCCTCTATGTATTTCCTCACATCTGCAAGTATCTCGTCGGGCAGGCCTATGATCCTTTCTGCTTCTCCCTTCTCCGATCTTATTCTTATTCCATGATCCATGACATCGTTCACGTTGATCTGCACTATCTCACCAACCCTGGCACCTCCAAAGAATGCAATGTATGCGATGATGGAGTTCCTCAGGTTGACCTCCCTCCTCCTGCTGAGTTTCGATGCGGCGTTGAGGAGGGCCATTGCCTCCTCATCCGAAGGTATCCATGGATCAGGAACTGGCGGCTCCCTTATCTTGGGCATCTCAATGTTTATGTTAAGGAACCTGAACCATGCCGCCAGATCCTTCCTCTGGTTGTTTATTGTGTGCGGTTTCACGCCCCTCTCTATCTCGGAGGCAAAGAAGTTCAGGAGTTTCTCCTGGTCAGGATTGAACACGTCCATTATCCTGGAGAAGCTCCTGATCCTCCTGACTGCCCTCTTTACCGTCGAAGGCCTGTACCTTCCAAGGGTGAGGGCCCATATCCTGAACTCCTGAATCCTTGAATCCAGGGAATCCCTTCCAGGGTTCATTTGACATCCCTCACGAATGAACGATCCTTTGATTCGTAGCGGTAGCCTGCAATCCTCATGTTCTCCGACAGCCTTTTGAAGTCCTCTGATTCCAGCCTCGAGGTTATCAGGAATTTATCCTCCGAAACCTTGAGTTTGTATTTTGCGGCCAGGGACTTCAGCAGTGTCATTTTCTTCTCGTCGCTCATTCCTGGCTCATGTTTCTCGGAGTTTTCCTTGAGCCAGTACACATACGGCGACACGGTCCTGTCAAACATGAGTTCAAGCTTCTGCGGATTTACCGATCCATCCTGGATCTTCAGGTAGTCCCATATCTCCCTGTATATCGAGCTTAGGTAGTCGTAGTACCTCTTCCTGTCACCGTCAATACCGCTTATTCCAGCCTCTGTTGCAATCATTCAATCTCCTCCACTTCCACCTTATTATTGCATGCATAGCACCTCAGAGTGCCGGCGGATCTTGTCCTCCTCTCCCAGGCGTTTCCGCACCTGGGGCATACGACAAAGACGCCGGTAGCCCTGGGCCTCATCCTTCTCCTGACGTTTGAGAACTCCATCCTTGCACCCCTTGGCAGCACGAGGTTCCCGTCAGAATCAAATATCATTCCTCAACAATCCTCCTTATCTCCCTCTCAACGGCATTACTTGTGATCCTCCGGAGATCATCGCTCACCCTTTCCTCAAGATCCACGCGGTGCATTCCGTCCGAATGCCACCTGATCCACATGTCCCTGGTTTCGGACGGGCTCAGGGGCTCGTAGCTGTCCGGAACGTATCCGATCTTACCGGCATGCTTCCCCTTGAGGTGGGCTATGCGTGTTGCCCTTGCCACCCTCCTTGAGCAGAATATGCATTCCCATCTTGTGTGCCCCTTCTCCCTGACCGGCCTGAAATAATCCCTAGCGTCTATGTCACAAGATCCTGCCTTCATCTCCTCACCTCCGTCCTGTTCCATCCGGATGAGTTGTACCATTCCACAACCTGAAGCCTCATCCTCCTTAGTTCCGCCCTGCTGTACCTTGTCACCCTGGGTTCTGTTTCAGGCTTCTCAAGGCCGAAAACATCAGGATGCGCCATGGTGAGGTGTGTTGCCCTCCCCCTCTGGCTCCTTATGATCTTCCTGCAGATTATGCAGACATAGCGGTTCTGATCATCGAGGGTGTAGAAGTCGAGCTTGTTGCACTGGGTTCCCTGGACAATCATGGGGACGCCTCCAGAATACGAAGCTTTGCTATCCTGTTCTCAACCTTCCACCAGGCAGTCTCGTAGCTGGAATGGGTGCACTTCTGGTATGCCCACCACTTCCTTCCTGTGGAATCGGAAATACCGCCGGAATGGGGATATCCGTACCATGTGCCCACAGCCTCGACATGGCCATAGGATCCGCCGATGCACTCGAATGACTTTCCCGATGTTCTCCCGATGAGATCTTCAATCTCACCGCCCATGTCAGCAGTGAGTATGATCTCATCCTGGAGCCGGTCCTGCTTCTTCTCCTCCCTCTTAATATGGGAAAGGCATACCGGCCCTATTCCCCTGTCAACGGATTCAGGATCCGTGAGTTCCCTTCCGCAGTTTATGCACCTCACTGCTCTCCCTCCGGAAGGTCGTCCCAGCAGTTGTAGCAGATGTGCATATTGTTTGGCTTTCCATCATAGGACTTGCCACAGGCTATCCAGTGATCAGTGTCGAAGGGGTTATCGCATATGCCGCAGTGGTTCAGCACCTCACCGCACATGGGACATTTCAGTTCAATGTGTTCAGGCAGGTTGAAATCTGACCTTGTGAAATCCGGTATGTCATCCAGGGGATCATCAGGCTCATACCAGGATGAGGAATGAGTTACAGTGTGGTTATGGCCACTCCATATTGCACTCATCTGATCACCCCGTCAGCCCTGAGCAGCAGTTCGTTTCCCTGAACATAGATCACAATTTTCTGCTTGTCTGCCCACCCAATCTCCTCAGTAACGCTCTTTGGCACCCGTATAATGAGACCGGGAGATTTCCTGTCCATGTGGACCCTCGTTGTGGCTATCATTTGATCCTCCATTTCATCACCTTTCGTATGAAACTGTATGAAATCAAACGTATATTAATCTTATGATTTCGTATGAAATTGCCATTTATTATTAACATTCTGTATATTTCACATGAATGGAAAAAAGGGGAACCGGGAGTTTTCACATCGGAACTAGAGGGGAGGGGATCATCTACGTGTCCAAGCGTCTCCTCAGCGATTTTCCGCTTGCCAGCGGCGATCAGGTCAGGATTACTGTAAAAGAGGATGGAACCATAATTGTGGAAAAGCTCTGAATTCACTCCTCCACCTCCACAACCGTGAAGGGAAACTCCCCGTATCTCCTGGTATATTTTTCAAGTAACCGGCTCTGTATCCTTGCCGAATCCCTGATCAGGGATTCAAGGTAGATGTTGTCCTGGTTCTCCCTTCTGATCTGAAGGAGATAATTCAGTGTGTCATGTATGTCCAGGATCATCTCCATGGTCCTGATCTTTCTCTCATACTCCCTTGTCAAAAGTCTTTTTAGCCTGCCCAATATTATTGGATGGTCTCGCAAACCATTCATTTTTTCCGTATTCATTTAGACACCTCATTTTTCAGAAAATCTCTTGTGGCCTGCCTTATCAGCTCTGGGACGCTGCTAAATCCCCCTCTGTCTGCAGCTTCCTTGGCTTCCTGATACAATTTTGCAGGTATCCTTATGTTAACTGATACTGACCTATCCATCTGCATCTAGCCTAACTTGGTATGTTTATGCAACCAAGTTATAACATATAGGTTTACCTAATTAATAAATCTTGTTGTAACGTTATGGTTTCATGCCTAAGCAACCATATGTGAAAACTGTACCTGTGAATCTGAGGCTTCCAGAGGGACTTTACGACGAGATCATGAAGATCATGGAGAAAGATAAAAAATGGAACTCACCTCAACAGTTCATACAGGATGCACTGAATGAAAAGATAGATCGATGGATAAGGGATCATTCGGTGGGGTGATTAATGCGAATGATGATACCGTTTGGGAAATATCGCCGCATACAGCAGCAAAGCATAGTATTTTGAAAAAATATATTCAGGCATGGGCCCCAATTCTTGCACAGGGTTCTTATCATCGGAGATTGGTATACATAGATGGTTTCGCTGGACCGGGAGAATACAAAAACGGAGAAGATGGCTCTCCTATTATTGTATTAAAGGCCATTAAGGAGCACCAGCTCAGAGGTAATTTCAGAAATACTGAATTTGTTAATATCTTCATAGAGAAGAGGGATGACAGGGCGAAAAACCTTGAAAGAGTGATAAAGGAAAGGGTCGGCACTCTACCCAGTTGGATTAAGTACGAAATCAAGCATTCAGAGTTCAATACAGAAATGAAACAGATTTTGAATGAACTTGAATCTGAGGGGAAAAATTTGGCACCCTGTCTGTGTTTTGTTGATCCCTTCGGCTGGAACGATATCGATTATGAAATACTTTCAAATATTATGAAGTATGAGAAGGCAGAACTTTTAATTACATTTATGGCAGGTTACTTGGAACGTTTCGTTTGGGACCCTATCCACATTTCATCAATCAAGCGACTTTATTCTGACGAGCAGATACAAAAAATCAGAGAAAGCAGTAATGAAGAAAACCTTGTTACAAAATATTTCTTAGAAAATCTTACTGAAAACATCAGAAAATTAGGAATAAAGGACCGGCTTTTTAACATCTCGTTTGCGACTTATAATAATCACAATAGGCTAGAATATTATCTTATTTATCTTACCAAAAGCTGCAAGGGCCTGGAGGTCATGAAATCGGCCATGTTTTTCTCAGCGAAAGACGGTTCTTATAAGTTCAGTGACTTCGACTTCGATCCAGCTCAGAAGACACTTATTGATTATGGGCAGGAATCAGACTGGGTAATAGGGGCTTCAGAAGAAATTTACCAGTTACTCTTAACTCGATTTGGGAAAGGAAGAAGTATACCAATCCCTACCGTGAAAAGCATAGTAAAATGCGAATCCAAGTGGATGTTTAAAAATGATATCCTTGCGGAAATGGAGGATTCAAAGAGAATAAACGTATTCGTTGATAAAAGAAGAAAAAGGACTTTCCCAGACAGAGGTTACATCACGCTAAATTGATTCTTTTATGCTCTTTCCACCATCTCCCTGTCATACCGTATTTTAGTAGCAGTGCGTGGAATTTCTTCTCTATTGCTGCATCAAAGTTCTCAAGAAATATGGGCTCTCCCAGTGCAACCTCCAATTCCTTGATGTTTGATCCCCTGGTATGCAGAGATTCCCCGTAAATGAAGTCCGGCTTTATGTCGGAAATGCTCCTTACAATTGCATCCATATCAGCCGACACTGAAGGCCTTATTTTCAAAGGCGGCATAACAGGCGCGATGATGATACCAGCCCTGAGCCCAAGCCTCTTTGCTTCTCTTATTATATCTATCCTTGCCTCAGGAGTTGCCACCCGAGGTTCCATAATCCTTGAAAGTTCGTGATTCATTGTGGCCACCGAGACCTGTATCCTTACCAAGTCAGGGTATCTGGTGAATATATCAAAGTCCCTTTTGACTAGCGGAGATCTCGTCTGAATGCATAGCCTCACCCCGTTCTCAAGAGCTTTCGTTATGATTTTCCTGGTAACTGAAGCCAGCTGAGGCAGGTATGGATCATGAGTTGATGACATCATGACCTCTATACCCTTCCAGCGTTTCCAGTTGGTCTTTTCAATCGCTTCGTCAATGTTCTCAGGGGAATAGAAGTAATTTCCCCAGGCCCTATTGACGAGGGGACCGGTTCTTCTGGTGCCGTACCTCTTGTTAATGTTATCAACGTAGCAGAATCTGCAGGCATGTGTGCATCCAACCGCATAATTCAGTGCCCAGCCATCGGACAGTTCCTTTCCAACCCCGCCCTTCTCAATCCAGGTGAGCTTGGAAGGCTTGATCAGGGGCGGGTTTATCCGGTATGTGCCAAATGCTACCTTTCTCATGTCAGGATCGAACAGATAATCATCGACGCTTTCAGTTTCAGACTTTATTTTCTCAATCTTCAGCCTGCGCATTGTTTCCCAGGCCTTCAGAGCAGCCATCCTGTGTTTTTCTTTCTCAGGATCTGCAGTCTGGTTTATACTTATCATTTCTACCTCTCGTTAATATGATATACAATCATGTCCATAATTTTAACTGAGTTGGGATAAATGGAGTTAAAGGTCTCCCATGGTTTCTTCAAGTTTCTTTATTGCTCTCTCCTCCATCTCCTCGGCTATCTGCTTGGCTTCCTCGAGAGTTTTGGCTTTCTTTACCTTCCTTGCAAGCCTCAGGGTTGACTTGATATAACCGTTGTAAAATTCCATGTCGAACCTGTTCATTGTTTCACTCATCCAGCAGCTCCATTCTCTCCCTGAGCGCAGCAATGAACTCCCTGTAGTTCCTTGATTCCCTGAGGCACTGCTCTATTATGCCGGAATCATGCATCCTCCTGTCATCCCATCCCTTCCTGTAGCCCTCGCTCCTTGCCGCATCAATGACGGCTTGATCAATATCAACAAGTGTTCCCCTGATGTTCATTGTACTGCAGTCTATTCGATATGGTATATAAAGCAGCCACATATGCCCCTGCAAAATGACAAAATGAGAAACTACAGCTAAAATGTTATGCTGGCGCGAACTTGATAAAACATTCAAAGTACAAATCTAATTCACAATCTGCAATGGACTAAACGTTACAAGGTTCATGAGCCAGCCATATGCTATCTAAAACATATGGAAGCAACACATAGAAAACAACCTTAAATTATATCAAATGTTATTGGTGCTGTTGGAGAGAACAAATTCACTTTTCATAAAATATATTAATGAACTTCGCGGTTTGCAGGATCAGGGCACTGAGCATTCTTACCGTGCTTCACTCATATGGCTAATATCGCAGATGTTTGAAGGTAGTCAATTGATAAATGAGCCAAAGGCAGAGAAAAATGACCTGAGAATCGACATAAGGGTCCTGCAGAATAATAAAAAAATAGGATATATCGAAACCAAGGATTTGGGCACAGACCTTGATAAAGTATTGGAAAAAGAGCAACTCAAAAGATATGTTTCATCAGTTCACAACCTGGTACTGACAGATTACATTAGCTTCACCCTTATTCGTGATGGGGTCAAGACTATGACCGCAACTCTTGTTCATACGGCGCTGAATGCACCGGGAAAGATAGACTTACATGCGGCGGACGCTGTAGCAGTGAAGGAACTCCTTGAATCTTTCATGGAGTACGAGATACCAGCGATCACCAGTGCAAGCGAGCTTGCCGATTACCTCTCGAAGAAAGCAAGGCTGCTTAGGTTCCTATCACAGAAAGGAATTGAAGCAGCACTTCAGAACAAACCAGCTCCGCCTCCTCTTAAGGATTTTGTGGTTCTGGTCTCGCCCCTTTTGTCGGATGCCCCGGGTGAAGAATATGTGGATGCCTACGCACAGACTATGACATTTGGAATCCTTCTTGCCAGGTCTCTTGGAAAGAACAAGATACTGAACAGAGACAACGTTGCTTCTGTAATTCCCTCCTCTGTGAGGATCATTAGGCGTATCCTGATGAATATAATTGAGCCGGATCTCCCAGCCAATGTAGGATGGATAATAGATGATATTATTGAGGTTGTCAACAAATCTGATATGGACGAGATTCTGTCAGAAATAAAGGATAAAACTGGTGCGGTTCAGGATGCATTCCTGTTGTTTTATGAAGATTTCCTGGGCAGTTACGATCCCGAAAAAAGGCGAAAGCATGGGGTGTATTACACTCCAAGGCCAATAGTGTCATTTATTGTTATGAACATCAACAGGATTCTGCGACAGGAGTTTGGAAAGGAGCTCTCGCTGGGAAGCGATGATGTTACTATCCTAGATCCATCCTCTGGAACTGGAACTTTTCTGGCGATGGCTCAGCTTGCTGCATTACTGAGCATTAGGTCAGCAGGGTATGGTGGACTTATCGAAGATAAAATAAAACGACACATTCTGAAGGACTTTTTTGGGTTTGAACTTCTTGTAGCGCCCTACGTTATTTCTCATCTCAAGCTAACACGAGAACTTGAACAGACGTGGCATTACCGCTTCTCCGGTGATGAAAGGGTGCAGATATACCTGACCAATACACTTCAGGAAACTAAGCTGGAAAATCTGTACGCGTTCGATGAAATTTTGCAGGAGAACAGGATAGCCTCTGAAATCAAGCAAAAGAAGAAAATCCTGGTGATATTGGGAAACCCCCCTTATTCAGGACATTCACAGAACAAGGGAGGTTATATAGAAGATTCAATAAAGGCAGGAAAGGCACTAGGTGATGGAGAAGAACTTCAGGGTTATTACACGGTAAATGGTTTGCCACTGAATGAGACGAATACAAAGTGGCTGCTGGACGATTATGTTAAGTTTATCCGCTTTGGTCAGCTGAAGATAGCCCAGGGCGGCGAAGGCATAATGGCATACGTTTCCAATAACGGGTATCTGGATAACCCAACCTTCGCAGGCATGAGACAGTCCCTATTGAAGACCTTTGATACAATATATGTTGTTAACCTGCATGGCAGCTCGAGGAAAAAAGAAGGTGTAAAGGGTGATGAAAATGTTTTCAACATTAAGCAAGGGGTTACCATAACTTTCTTCATTAAACATGCTGGGAAGAGGGACCAAACCGTCAGGTATGCTGAAATTTTCGGTAAAAAGGAGAAAAAATTCAAGTGGCTGGACAACAGGTTCCTTGACCAGATAAATTTCCAAGAAGTAAGGCCAGTATCTCCCTACTATTTCCTGATACCGCATGAGACCGATGAAAGCTACATTTCCCTACTGCCAATAACATCTATATTCAAGAAATACAGCGTTGGAATTGCAACGGCTCGCGACAAATTCACACTGGACTTCGAAAAAGAAAAACTTGAGAACAGACTAAATGAGTTTATAGGATTATCAGAAGAGGAAGCCAGGAGAGCCTTCTCCCTTGGTGTAGATGCAAAAGATTGGAAAGTAAAGGATGCCCAAGAAGATGTTAAAAAAACCGGCATCCGTGAGGAGAACTTCATAGAAGTTACTTACAGGCCATTTGATTCTAGGATAACATATTACACAGGAAAAAGTAGAGGGTTCATTTGTAGACCTAGAACTGATGTAATGTCAAATATGATAAAGGATAATTTGGCGATAGATACAACTAGGGGCTCTAGGCCTGAGGCCTGGAAGGACGTGTTTGCAAGCGACAAGATGACTGATATTGCCGTCCTGTCCGGTAATACAAGCCGGTCATCATACCATTTCCCATTGTATCTATACAATGACAACGGAAAAAGCAATAACATCAGTGACACGGTAATAACTCAACTGTCGCAGAAGTATGGAGAAACAGTTTCTCCGGAATCCATATTCTACTATATATATGGCATTTTAAATTCATCAAAGTACAGGACAAAGTATGACAAAGAGCTCCAGAGAGATTTCCCAAGAATCTGGTTCCCAGAAACTGTAAAGGAGTTCAATTCAATCGCAAGCTATGGAGCTGCTCTATTAAATATACATACTATGAAAGAGCCCGTTGAAGGTATGTTAAGCTACCCGGAAAGTGGGAGCAATAAAGTCACAAGAGCAAAATTCGAGGATGACAGAGTATACATAAACGATTCCCAATATTTTGGTGGTTGTTCTTCGGAAATTTGGAACTTTTCAATAGGAAGTTACAAAGTACTGGAGAAATGGTTGAAAAGCAGAATCGGGAGAGAGTTAAAGTCTTCTGACATTGAATTGTTCTCAAAGATAGCCGCCATTATCAACAAAACTCTAGAAATTGTAGTCAAAATTGACAAAGAAGTCTCACTTGTTTAAGCAGTCATCGATTAAGGCACCAGATCCATAACACTGCATTTATTATTTCATTCTGGAAAGACTCCTCTTCTTCATTCACCATTTGCTTCTCTCAAGTACTTTCCCATAGGGCTATGTTATGTCAGGTCCATAGACTTTTGATCATAAATCTAGATATAAGAAATGGCTGCTTTCTTAGGTGGGTGGACTTAGTAGGATGCAGTATTAAATAACCAGCTAAACACCTTCTAAGATTCTTGTCCAGTGATTCCTTGGGATGAGGATCCTAAATTTACTTTATCCATTAGATGCAAAATTCTGGTGAATAGCACATACAAACTAATTATTGAAATTATACCGGGAATCCAGAGCAGACCGTTATAAAGTGTCAGTTGAGGATTTGATTGAAGTTCCCGGAATTTATCAATTGATTCTAAGAAAGCTGCAATTGCTAGTTCTAACACTACAAAGAGATATACATACAGCAGGGGAATTAGCATATTCTTAAGCCTATTCCGGTGCCAAAACAGCAGAAAGGGCACGTAAATTGAACATGAAAAAGAAATTGCATAGGCGTAAATCTCTATAAAAGTGTCCGGAAACTGGGCTAAAAATACAAAATAACTGATTCCTGGGACGTTTTGTTCTGTTCCCAAAGTTGCGAGTACCACTCCGGTGTTGTAGGCATTTCCAATGAATGAAATTGTGCTTAGGACTGGAATAAAATCAAAAGATGCGATCCTTAAGTTATTTGGGAATATATTCACAAATTGAGCTACTATAGAATCTACATTAGAAATACTTTTGAATAGAGATTTTAACTCCTGAGCATCAGTAATATGGCCTGATGCTATAACAAGAATTATTATCATTTGAGCACAAAAGCTAATTAATGTTAATAATCCAAATCTTGTTCTTACACGCGTGCCTCGAAATGATGTATTGTCAGTCATATAACTTAATTCATGTGTCCAACAAAGAACTCCTTTTCGGACAGTAAAAACATGGGTAGGAGGTATTAAAATAAACGGGTCAGTTTTGAGGGGTGGGTTTTTCGAGCATAACCCCCATTCTGAAAGAAAGTAGCCATTCATAGTTAACCAGAGGATGCTATTTAATGGATATTCTAATTTTCACTTGATTTGCTAAATCCTGAAACTCATTATAGTTTCCTTCTTTAGTTGAATCTTTAATGGAATTATCAATGGAACACTTTACAATGTAATTAAGATGCTTAGTCTTAAAGTTGGTCCCCCCAACAATCAATTCGTACTCAAAACTCGCATTTTCCCACCTGGTAGACGGAGCACCATTATTGCTTTCTCTTTTTATTTCAAGAATTTCTTTATTCATTCCAGCGACGCTCCCCTGACCTACAGTGTTATGATGGCCGTCGTCTTCTGGCAAACCTGGAACCAGTAATGGACATAGCTTGAGTATCTCAC
This sequence comes from Thermoplasmata archaeon, assembly GCA_021797355.1. Lineage (GTDB taxonomy): Archaea > Thermoplasmatota > Thermoplasmata > Thermoplasmatales > Thermoplasmataceae > UBA509. The sequence continues at coordinate 67,521 of JAJZZX010000001.1, forward strand.
CTTCCTGGCGATACTTGCCAACAAATGTACACATATTTAGATATTCTGCCTCATTTGGGGCTAGGTTTCCATTTACCGTTTCACGAGTAGAGGTACCCTTAAGTATAGAATTATGCCAAGGTGCTTTATATGTCGTTGTTTTATCAAGGCTTACCCACCTTGATTTGAAGGGATTAAAAGGCGTTAGCCTAGTGGATCCGCCTACTTCTGAATCTACGTTAAGTTTCTTCACCGAAACAACTTTAATATAAACATTTTGGGCAACGGTTCTTCCAAGATTCATTAAGAAAAGTCTAACCCATATATGTGTAGGATTATTCCCACTCCCGGGTTCAACCGCAAAGGTCGAAATTTCTTTGTCTCTATCTCGTGGATATTCAGCTTCTTTTTCGGGAAGGACATTTAAAATGGGCCTGTTAAAGACTCTTGACGCTGGCTCCCGCAAAATCGCAATTACTGTGACAAGAGCAAGAGATAGAGTAGCAAAAGCTGTTGGTTGTTTTATTATGAAGATTAAAATAGCAGATTGCCAGTTGTAATGGCCGTAAAATGCTAGGATTATAACCCCAATGATGAAAATGAAAGTTACTGGGTGGATCCTTATAGAATTATAAATCCAACGCAAATTCATATCCACCCTTCCACCCATTTCCTCATCTCCTTCCTGTCTTCATCATCAAACGGTATGTTAAGGTAATGCTCATATTGCGTTGTTGTGGTATGGCCCTGAGATAGGGCAATCTGTAGCGCTTTATCAGGATAATAAAATACAAGCCAGGATTCCCAGGTCTTTCGGAACGTTTTGTTATTGACGGGATTTCCCTCGAGGATCCTCCTAGAAAGCCTCTTCAGCTTCATGTCAAATGCCGGGAGCTCAGGCAATGGGGATGAGGACTGGAATAGATCTGGCACAAGGGTCTTTCCCATGTCACTCAACCTTATTGCCCTCTCCTTCTGCTTTGCCTTGACCTTCAGCATGGATCCTCTTGGCAGATAAACGAACTTCCCGTCAAGCCAGTCAGGATTTTCCCTGAACCTCTGCAGCTCGGCATACCTCATTCCAGTCAGGAGAAGAGAGGTGCATATCCTCCTGGTGTCAGGATCCATTGCCTCTCTTAATTTTTCAAATTCTATCGGTCTCAGGATCCTCACCTGAAACTTTTCAGAAGATCTCACTATGGCTCTCAAAATGACTGTTAAGATACTGACAAAACTTAACGCTTTCCATCAGGTTTTGACATCTGGATTGTAAGGCCACAATTATTCGATATATAAACCCCGTTAAGTTTTGCCATAAAAGTTAACACTTTTTGAGAATGATTATTTCCTCTCTTCTATAAATTCTAATAAGTTGTCTTTTTTGTATCAAGGAATCCAATATATGGGAGGAACACCTTAAGATTTTAAGGCTAATCATAAGAAAACCCCGTCTTTAATTTGTCTAATCTCTCCTAACTCTTTGAATGCTATCATTAATAGAGCAATGGTATTCTAGAATATACCTTAAATTTAATTTATTTTAGCTTATAATACGGGAATGACAATGCTAAGGAAAACTCTGAAAGTTGCTAAAGACTGGTGCTTAATCCTTTGCCATAATTGTCGCCGTTCTTTTAAGAATCATAAATAATGTAACTACGAACACAAAAACAAGATAAAGTGTTAGGAATGATAGGAGTCTCACAAGCCAAGCAATATTTGGAATAAATAAGAAAATTATTAGAATTATTATTACAAATATGGCTATAAGTATTTCGAACTGAATATTGCTGTTTGTTTCGTTGAGTAATTTTATCTTGAGCTTATCTATATCTTTGTCATTTTTTGTTTTTTCTCTGCTTTTTACGGAATAAATCACAAATAATAAATTCAGCATCAATGCAGCAAAAACCGAGAAAGCAGTGAGCAGCCTCCCTACTATCAATGCATTGATGATTCTACCAAAGCAAAGGAACAATAAAGAGATAACTAATGGAAGAACAAAGCTTGCAGTGACATCGTACTTGGATAATTTAGAAGTATTATAATCCACTAGGGTCTGTATATGATTCCGTATAATACTAACAACAGAAAATTTAGACACTTAATGGCACCTATTTATGGAGAGAAGGATCAGGGCGATAAACCTTCCATCTTATTCATCATCTCATAAATTTGTTTCACATGTTTTTCAGATTCCTTGAAGATAGATGCTTGGTCCGGAAACCCAGTTAGTGGATCTTCCGAAACTAAATGAGTTATATCAATTCCTGGTAAGATTGTTTCTCCATCCTCCTTGATAACAATTCTCTTTCTTTCACCTTCAACCTCTATATTAAACGCAATTTGATCCGTAGGGAACCAATCCCCCAAAATCCCACGTATACTTGATTCGTGCCTTAAGATCCCCCCTATTTTAGAACGAAAACTTGGTGTGAATCCTTTTCCACTAAGTTCCAAGCTTATTGTGGGGCCTCTCCCGTGCTCATTTGTCCCCTCAAACACATCAGTAAGGTCTGAAGGAATCTGCATACTTTTTAATTCAACTTTGGTTAGACTGTTATTATTCTTTAAGTCCTCTTTCAGGTAGTCAAGAAGATAACTAGGTGTATACGGTTCAAATTCTACAATGAAGTTATCATGGCTTGGTTTAAAGTATTTGTTAAAATTTTCCTGGAACAATCCTTTAGCTGCTCTATTTCTGAACTTTTCAAAAACTGCAATTCCATGAGTACGACGTAAATCTTTCTCATTCGAAGCTTTGGGAATACTTATGAAGATATTTATTGGCGTTGAAGTAGTATCGTCTTTGCTTGTGGTGTACTTCGTGACCCCGGTGTTAACATCCATTATCGGATAAGATGTTCCAAATTCTCCAATATCGACTCTTGTTTTGATAGTTCTCTCTTGGTCATTATATTGAACTGAATTAAAATATATGGTCTTCTTATTCCCTTCCTTGAATATTTTTGGATTTGAACCGTTTTGTGGTCTCTGGGATTCCAAATAGCCCTTCATTATTTGGTATAGATCCTCATTCGCATCACCAAATTGACTAAGATCAAGGTATTTCTTTGTGTTATTTTTTTCTCTTAACATTATCAAATAAGCTACAAGTATTACATTACCATTGTTTTCCACTTCAAACACCTTCACTTGCGCATAAACAAGTACTCTTGCTACATTTATTGGTCCTAAGATTGATGAATTTCAAAGTGATATATCTCCTATGCGTTCAGCATCTGTTAAGTTTTATTTAACTAAATACATTATATGCATACTGACTTATAAATTTTTAGGCAATTTTATTTCAAGTTCACTAACACAAATTAAAATCTTTTAAATCAATACAGATTCTTACCAGTATGACCCAAATTTGACCTCCTTTTGGTCTTAATACCCATTTGATTTCATTTTTAGTTATTCCCTCAGAATTAATTCTCAAAAAACTTATTTATGGTGAATAATCAACATTCTTGTCTCGCTAAATTCTTATTCGCTATAAATTTCACTGTCTCTTCTGAATATATTAAGCAATCAACTATGATCACTTTCTTCTCTCCTGCATCTTTAAAAGATGCAACTTTAAGAAAGATATTTAGTTGATCCTAAATTACATTGCGAGATATCTCATTTATCAGCCACCTTGCATTATTCATAACCCTATCCATGTTCTCCTTCCCCAGATCCTTGCCCTGGGATCTGGCATTGTCAAGCCACCCTCTGATATATGCTGCTGAGTCGTCCCTGAAATCAAAGCCGAAGTGTGCACCCACCAGGTATGTTGAAAGTTCAGCCTCAGATTCCGCTATTCCCCTGGGAACGTTCCTGTAAAGGTGCTCCAGCCTTGCATGGCTCATCTCATGTATCAGGGTATGGAGAACGTTAACATCCTCTCCAGGAATCTTCATGACGACAATCTTCTGCCCCTCTCCCGAATGTGCCGTATATCCCCTGGCGCCATTGTGTATTGTACCCTCTTCCACTGTGTAATGCTCCTTTGCAATCTTCTTCAGTGTATTGTATAGGGTTGTGGCCTTGACATCCTGCTCGACAGGCTTTCCCTTGCCTGGAATTACTGACGTCTGTGAGATATCGTAAACGGTTCCGGTGCTGAAAACATGGGTGGAACCGCCGCCCTGTATGTTGAACTTCTCCCTCACGAGCTCATCAATCGCCTCATCGCTCAATCCTTCCTTTCTCTTCTCCTCTATGAATGCCTTGACCTTTCCTGGACCGTCTTTCCTTCCGGCACCAATTGGATACAGGACAGCAATGGGCTGGGCATCCGGATTTACATCCCTGCCGAAGTATTTCCATTCATTCCTTGATCTCACAATTGTGGCGTTTGGAAACTGGTGCTCTATAAGCATTGAGTTGAATGAAGAGTAGTCCCCCAGGGTGCCGGAGTATTTCTTCATCTGCAGCAGCAGCTGATCCACGTTCGACACCTTAGAGAGATCTCCAAGTATGTTCCATGCCTCCTTTTCCAGATCCTTTACTGACGGACCGGGATTAGCGACCTGGACCTCCCTTAGATTCCTAGTGTCCTCCATAAGTACGTGCCTCTTCTCCTCTCCCTTTCCCAATGTTATCCACTGTGCCATTTTCCTATTCCTCCTCTACTTTTTTCTCAATTTCTTCATCCTTAATTTCTATTGGATCCACAATTATGGCCTTACCATTCATTGACCATACCTGCCTCGCATACTTCCTTCTCGGTTTTATCCTGTATTTTTCATTCTCTGTATTCATCTTTTCAAGCTCCGGTATTTAAAGCGACCTGGAAGCCGACCTTGGATCGGCGTTTGAATCATGTGTATATAATAATAGGGAAGCAGCAGCCGCCACATGCCATTTCAACATCATGAAGCCGTGATTCATAGGTTCCCTGTCGATGGCATGTATGTGGCATGTGTCACCTGACATGCCACTATTCCCTCTTATCACTGTCACTGCCGCCATCATTCCCTTCCTTCTTCTCATTCTGTCTTCTGTTACCCTCCTCTGCTACCTTCTCAGCAAGCGTCTCGAGCACCCTCTTCATTTCAGGCGTTATCTTCTCTCCCTTCCGGATCATCTTCTCCACCATGAGGTCGAAGATCTCCTCCTTTGTCATTCCAGGCCTGTATGGAGCGTTGAGGGGATCAAGCGGATCAATCTGGTTATCATGCCTTGCTTCAACAACATCCCTGATGACATTCACGTGCTGCTCACAGTTCGGGCACACAGTACGATTGGCTCCTCCAGTATATGTCCAGGAATATCCGCAGTGACGGCATTTCACCCTGACGCCTGCAGATTCCTTTTCCTCCAGCTTTGACACATATATGCGGTGGTCACAGTTGGGGCATCTCGCTGTTGATCTATATCCCGTATAATCCCACTCATAGCCACACTCATCGCACTGCAGATGCACAGCGGGCTTGCCGTTGCTGAGTACCATTTTACCGCCATCCAACAACTCAAGCTCCTGCTGGAATTCCTTGAACCTTGATTCCATGTACTCCTTCTTCTTGGCCTCGTATTTCTCCCTGAGATCATCTGATGGCAGGCGGAACTTCACCATCTTTACCACGATCCTTGAGACGCCCCTTCTGATCCTGGGAAACTTTGCCAGTGGGTGCTCAGGATCGAAAGTGTTCCGTGAAAGGAGCTTCATCTTCATCAGGCCCTGCACGTCAGATGCTTCAAACCTTATGTGAACAAGTTTCCTTGACTGCCTTTCGATGAATGTCTCATCAGGAACTGTGATGAATGTCAGTATCTGCCTGTACCTGAAGCCCTGCGTCAGCATGCCAAATACCCGGGCTGACATCTCCTGCCACAGCCTTGCATTGATGCCGAGGCCTGCATCGTCAAACACTATGACCGATCCAGGTGGAAGGCCCTGATTGACCAGCGACAGGAAATCCTTGACTGTAAAGACGATCCTGTCAACAGAAAAATTTGGATCCACCAGTTCCGCCAGCCTTATTGACGACATGGATTTCCCTGAACCCGTATCCCCGATGAACAGTGCGATGAGATTGCGGTTATTCTCTATCCTGTGCCGGATCCACTGCAATAGCCAGACGCTGTTCTTCATGGGATCGTCTTTGCTTTCATCCCTGTTTTTCTCTCCGGTCATAGTCCCTCCTCCCCTCCTTCCGTATATGTGAGATTCTCAGGTATGAGCAGCCCAAGCCTCTGATACAGTCTTGATAATGACCCAAGCCATTCATACAGGGCTTCATAGCCCTCAGATATGTACCTGTCAGATGGATACAGCTTAGAGATTTCCCTGATGTTCTGCTGTGCGAGCCTGTACTCCTTCAGATACTCGGCATCATGGTATGATGACATGATCTGGTGCAGGGCCTTGAGCTTCTCGCCCCAGCTGTACAGGTTACGGGGATTATGCGGCGTTTCGCCCGGATACTCTGACGCCTTGACAAGAAGATCATAGAGCAGCCTGAGGCCCTCTGGTGTTTCGTTGTCACTCATTGCTATCCCTCCTGATCCAGAATCTCGGCCTATCAGGTATCTGGACAAGGCTTACCCTTGTCTTCTCCAGGCTCTCTGGTATCCTCCTGGCTTCATCCCGGAATATCATTGCCAGCGGTGGCGCCCTCTCACCCTCGTCCTCCTCCTCTTTGTTCATCTGGTAAAGATGCGATATGAACTCGTTCTCTCGCATCTCAGGCAGGGAGAAGAACAGATCACGGAAGGCATGCTCCCTTGACCAGTTCTTTACGACGTTTCTTGCCGTGGCTGTTCACCTCCCTTCATCTTCCTGATCTGTGCCCTAATGTATTCGGGATCCTTGAGGAGCTGGTCGATCTCGCCCTCATACAGCCTGCGCTCCTCCTCGCTGAGCTTCTCCCTGTGGAGGATGGACATCATGCTGTCCCTGTGTGCTGACGTCACCGCTTCTATCAGCTCTCTTGACTGCCTTGTTCCCTCCGTTATTGCCTTGACGTCGCCCGTCTGCTTCAGTTTTGCAATTTCCAGGAGTGCATCCTTTAGCATTGTTGTCAGATCATCTAAAACCGACTGGAACATTGCATACTTAGCTCTATTGTAGTGGGCCCAGGCAATTTCAACATACCACGGGATGTTAGAACCCTCGAGGTATTTCACGTCAGTGCACCAGTATGTTATCCTTCCATTGATCCTGCCCTGCTCCAGCGTCAGTCCCGTCTCCTTCTCCACAAGGGACCAGATCTCATCTGATACGAACATCCGGTCCCAGTCCATGAAATCCGACGTTGGCACCATTATGAAAACACCGTTCCTGGTCATTAGAGTGCGTGAGTAAAAGTAAATCATCGGCACAAAAACAAGGATGGAGACAAGCGTGTAGATCGAACCGACAAGGTCATATTCCACATATGCCAGTATTCCCCCTATTATGAGCTGGGGAAGCATTGACCTGACAAGAGACCTCAGGGAAACGAAGTTCATCAGCCGCTTGATATTTTCCCCGGATTTTGTCTCAAAGGCCCTCTTAATCTCAGCCCTTCTCTCCTCAGCAGATCTCTGGGACTTCTCGAATGCATTCTCCCTTCTGCGCTGCAAGAAACCCCTGCCCATTGCATCCTTCATATTCTGATTACCTCTCTTCTTACCTTCTCTATGAGATACTTGCGGGATGTGAAAAGTGCGATTATGATTGAAAATAAAGATGCCACAAAGGCCCTTGCAATTCCATACTCATATTCAGCAACAGTGTATGCCAATGACGGCGGCTTGGGACCGTAGTATTTCTGGATCGGGACTGTGGCAATGATCTCATTGCTGAATTTATAAACCTGATCTCCCAGCCCTATTGTTACTGTGGCGGACGATCCCGATACATTGAAATCCACGGTCCTTGATCCATAGACATACCCTGAAAGTAGTTCCTGGCCATTCAAATAGACTGAATATGACACGTTTTGGGATGACTGCATCGTGACGATCCAGTGCGGATACATCAGTGCCCCGGACGTCCCTGGTGCAACAGTCAGGAACTGGTCCTGCCCGGGATATGAGGATTCCACTGATACGGATGATATGACCCTGTTTGAGAGGGGCCCTGTTATGATGGTGCTGAAGCTGTATGAGACACCTCCAAATACCAGGGTAGCGTTGGCGAATTCTCCCGAGGTAAGGGTCCAGTCATATGAGAAATTGAATTCCCCCGTTGAGACGCCTGTTTCAACATTACTTCCGTTGACCGAGAACCTGAAGCTGCCTGAACCATACAGGAAGATGTGCCAGTCAGGGTATGCGTACTGCCCTGTGCTGTTTACGGGCACGTAGAGGTACTCAGAACTGCTGTCGTATGTGGAATACACCATCACATGTGGTGAGACCGGAGACGTTGCACTGACAGCAGGCACAAAAATAAGCGAAATTAGCCCTATGAGGATCGTCAACGGTATGATTTTACCTTTTGTCAGTAAAATCACCCTTGTTTGACCTGATTTCAGTTCCCCTGAGGGATCTCAGCTTCAGGATCCGTCTCAAGTTCTCAATCCTCCTTCTGGCCTTCTCCCTTATCCTGGAGTTGGTCAACATCAGCGGCAGGATGAATCCTGAGGTGGAATTGACGGCCGGCGATGATGGAGAGAAGAACTGCTTAATGACGTGTTCTAAGAGAGGTAGCGTTATTCCCAGCCTATACAGAATAAAAAATCCTATAATTATTACAAATAATGCTATTGCTGCATCAGTTATTTTCCCCATTATTCATCACCCATCCTGGGAGCGATCAGTCCCTCAGCCTGAATATGCTCTCCATTGTGCCCTATCCTCCTTGTTGATATCTCTATGGGATAATCGGCCCTGAGTTTCAGCGTCAGCACTTCCCCTTTGGGGCTCAGGAACGCTTTTCTTCCCAACAATGTACGAACGGTCATCTCTAAATATTCCCTCGGGAATGTTGCGTGGAGGTCATCAGTCCATCCCGAAGGGAGTTCTTTTACAGGCCTGTTTGTCGATGCGTTCACGGTTGCGAGAATGTCTTTGTTATACCTGCCTGTCTCTTTGTCGTAAACCTTCCTGTAAAGCGATATGGAAGCCTTTTTCTCATCGCCTGACAGCCCAAAGCTGATGGCTTCATCCTTCGATGTGCGGATTGCGTTCAGGAACGACTTGAGACTCTCCCCTTCCAGCCGGACATTCCATGTGTCATCGTTAAACTTAACATCCGGCCATCTGATTTTATCAGATCCAGGAGGGGGGTGGCTGACCCATTCTGCCGTAAAATCGGTTCCGTATGCAGTAGGCTCTAAATATCCATTGGGTAAATCGGTTTCCATAATTTCCCTTATCGCTGCTATATGGTTCGGATCTATGCTCAAGAAGGATAGTTTGCCGTCATTGATCGACATCCTGATCATGCTGTCCCTGCCGTAGAAGTGATCGATATCGGTCAGGTTCAGGTTCGGTTTTCCGTTGCTATTGAGAATGCCTAGTTCTCCGGCAATATTTATTTTCTTTCCCGCTTCGTTTTCCTTCTTTTCAGAGGCCGGTTCCTGAACTGCCGGCTGCGCTGCCGCAGCTTCAGGAGGGATTGTAGAGACGTATGGTGCATAGAGATCGAGCTTCTGATTTGTTTTGATTAATCTGGCCCTCTTTCCTTCCTTCCTGAGAGCTTCGACCTCTTTGTATGCAAGATTGCGAGAAACACCGAACGCCGTCCTCTTCTTGCTCAACGGATAGACCTTCCTATCCGCTCCCTTTCCCTTCGTTCTGAATTCTGTCATTTTCGCTTACCTCCAGAGACGTATTGAATGTCTCTCACGATTTTCTCCTTCAATTCAGGCCTGTTATAATCGAGTCGATAGAGCTCGCCCAGCTTCCTGAGCGTCTCCTTCTTTCCATATTTCTGCACGGCCCTGTTCAGGGCTGCATGCTTTCTTGCCTCTGGTTCGGCTATGTGATAACCCAGATCTGTCAGGGATCCGGGATGCCTGATACCAACACCGGTGAGATCCTCTATCTCCCTTGGCGTCAGGCGGTGCTCCCTGATCCTTTTCGACTTCGCATTTCCTATGGGAGCTTTCCAGCTCTTTCCATTTCTTCTTACCACTCTCACCATTTCAATACCTCATTTTCCTCATTTCTTTCCCTTCAGCACTATTTTCTCGCTCTTTCCCTTCGGACTGAGCCCCTGCACAATGAGATCGGGGTTGTCCTGCCTTCTCAGCGATGCGTATGCAATGACGAGACCGCCAATCGTGAGGATTGTGATGAGAAAGTTCGAGAAGCCTCCAAAGAATGCAATCACATTTGCAAGAGTGAATGTGCTCGACGAATATTCTGATGTGACAGTGAATGGAATTGTTATGTGATTTGACTGTGAGTTGTTGTTGAATGCAACAACGCTGATTCCATATGTTCCGGCGGGGTAATCCCTCTGATCCGTTGTCAAATTGAAATATGCCAGTTCTCCTGATGCCGTATAGGTGGTGTTGATCTCAGTGATGTTAAGCTGGGTGGATCCAAGGAATGCCTCAACTGCAGTTATGCCATGTGTGGACAGGACCTTGACAGTGTAGTAGTCCATCGGGCCATTGACTGTTTTGACATATGATATTGCTATGCTGCTGTTTGTTCCCAGCGGCAGGACTTCTATGACTGCCCTTGCTGTCGCGGATGCCCCGAGGGAATCTGTGGCAGTGACTGATATGGAATAATTCCCTGGAGACGAGAAGTAATAGAGCTGATCCTGCCCAGAATAAGAGGATCCGTTTATGTCCCAGGAATATGTGAATGATGTTGAGTCCGGGGCGGATGCAGTTGCGTTAAGGGCCAGCATGGTTCCTGCCGGAATCTCTGAGGGAGGGTGGAACGTTATTACCGGAGTTGCTGGTATCATCCGTACTGTTAGATCCTGGGTCCAGGACTTTGAACCGTTATCATATGAGAATGTGGCAATAACCGTATTCAGTTCATTGTAAACGGGAAATTTGTATGATAGGTCCAGTCCGGTCAGTGTCTGCCCATTGGGGAATGACCATGACATGTTGAATGGCCCTGCAGCATCCCAGTTAGGTATTGCCTTGAAACTGAATGCCTGCGTAATGTTCAGGCCTGTTGAATATTCAAAGGCAACAGGCGGGGGAAGGCTTTCAATGGATAGGTTTGCGCTCCCGATTGCCCCATTGCTTGATGTCACTGAGAAATGCACCGTATAGTTGCCTACGGGGAACTCATATGTTGGATTCTGCTGGAGCGAGTAATGCCCGTTGCCAAATGACCAGTTGTACGAGTAATCGGATCCTCCAAGGACAGACGAACTGAATTGAACTGCAAGAGGACCAAGTCCGGATGTCTGGTTTGCCGATATGGCCACAAACAATGACACATCAATTGTAAAGTTCGTTGTCTCAGTGAACCCGCTCTGGTCTGTGGCCTGAACCTCGAATGTCTCAGGTCCTGATGCTGAGAAGACATGGGATATGGCTAGGCCGGTCTCATGCTGCCCCGAAGGGAATATCCATGATACCGAATAGGGAGCAATTCCGCCCGTGATGTTTGCCTCAAGGCTGAATGCCTTTGACACAACCGGATGCCCCGACCATGATACTTTTATTGACGGGTCCGGAAAGACTGACACATTTACGGATGAAGCGGCATCCTTCCCGAATGCATCGGAGATTATGAGCTGAACAGAATAGTTACCTGGAGACCTGAATGCATACGATACGGTCTGGCTGGTGAATGTATGGCCGGCAATTACCCATTCATAGCTGTAAGGGCCTATCCCGCCAATGCCTGATGCCCTGAACTGGTCCGACACATTGGCATCGGTTCGAGTGCTGGATGCTATGATGAAGGCCTCAGGATAGGAGACAACAGTGATGTCAGTAACATAGGATGATGTTTCGCCGAGGGAATCTGCTATGAGGACGCTTACCGTGTAGATGCCGGGGGAAGCAAATGAATATGAAAGGGAGCTCCCGTTCCCCTCCAGTTTTCCGGAAACATACCAGGAGAAATGGAATCCGGGTGTTCCGCCTGTTATGTTGGCATTGAAGGCATCCGTTACGTTTGGATCGATGTTGGAATACTCCGGACTTATGACCACATGGGGAATGGAATTGACTTTGATTTCAACGGATACCGATGCCCTGTTTCCGGGACCATCAGTAACCGATGCCGTGACATTGTAATCACCGGGAGAGCTGAAGATGTATGTCAGATCTCTCTGAAACCCTACATATCCATAGCCTGCAATGGACCAGGAATAGTTGAAGAATGGAGATCCCCCTGAAACTGAGGAATTGAAAGTGACGGGAATGCCAACATCAGTTGCAGACAGAGATTCCGTTACGGCTATGACTGGAAGCGGTTCGACGGTCACGTTCAGGTACGCGTAGGCCTTTGATCCCTGGCTGTCGTCTATGAGCAATGAAATGTTGTATTCTCCGGTCTTGGGGAAGGAGTACTCAAGATACAGGCCTGCAGATGTGTTGACTCCGTTGATGAACCAGTAGTAGTTGTACGGGGCAGTCCCGTAAGAACCGTAGCCTTCCCAATACGTTTCAGTTGAGACATCAGTCTCATTGACTCCCTCAATTAGGGCAGACGGCTTCTTTATCACCGTAATGGTGATCGATGATCGGGCCTTCTCACCAAGGGAATCAACAACTGTCAGGTTGATTGTATAGGAACCAGTTGAAGAGAAGTTCATGTGGAATTCTGAGGAATAGTTTACGACAACTGATCCCAACGTCCAGGTGTAATTGAAAGGCGAAGTCCCACCGGTGACTGATGCGGAGAATGTGTCATTTATTCCCTGATCGACCTTTGCGTATGAAGCCAGGATTGTCGCTGTGGGATCCGGGTTCACAACCTCATCGACTGAATCAGATGCGGTATTGCCGTTTGCGTCCCTTACAGAAAGCTGCACCGGAAAAGTCCCCGATGAAGTAAAGGTGTAGTTCACCGATGATGTATAGAAATTCTCACCATTGATGGTCCAGGTGTAATTGAATGGCCCCGTTCCCCCTGTTACCGATGATGAGAATAAGGCCCAGATGCCGGTATCGGTTGGGTTGTGATCCACGCCTATGGTTACTGATGGATCTGGATTCACGGTTTCCTTCAGCGAATAGAAGGCCTGATGGCCGTCCCCATCGGTTACGGTGACATTGACATAGAATAATCCAGCAGAACTGAAAGAATATGAGAATTCTGATGCGGTTGATTCCTCGGCCCCGTTTATTGTCCATACATAGGTATCAGATCCTGTCCCGCCTGTTAGGGAGGATGAAAATGTGACCGAATTCCCCACATCGGTTGGGTTCTGGCTTGATGATATGGAGACTGAGGGGTTGGGATTAATTGTCACCGATACTGTAGCGCTGCTCGTCTCTCCCACGCTGTCGGTTATTGTTATTGTGAGCGTGTAAGAACCAGAGGACGAAAATGAATAGGAAAAGTCCTGGGATGTGGATATCTGGTTTCCGTTGAGAGTCCATGAATAGGAGTATCCGCCTGTTCCTCCTGACGGTGAGGATGAGAACTCAATGGGATACCCTATATCTGCCGAACTGACATTGGATGATGCCGATACTGTTGGATCCGAGTTTACAGTCTCGGATATGGTGTTAGAATCAACTGTGTAATCCGCCTGGTCAGTGACAGATACGTAATAGTCATAGGTTCCTGATGATGAATAGGAACCGGGAGAATACGTTGAAGACGTTGCCCCAGAAATGGCATTGCTGTTCAGGTACCACTGGTAGGAATAGGAACCGGTACCTCCTGATGCGGAGGCAGTCAGGGTTATGGAATTCCCCACATCTGTGGGATTCTGGCTGGAACTGATTGAGACTGAAGGGTCAGTGTTGACAGTCTGGGTCAGTGAGGTGCTGGATGTGTAACCGTTGCTGTCGGTGACGGAATAATCCAGGAGATACGATCCGGTAGAGGAGAAGGTATAGCTGAATGACGATGTTGATCCGGACGCAAGCTGGGAATCCGATGTACTGGTGCCGTCATAGAGGGCGTAGGAATAAGATGAATAAGAACCGGAACCTCCTGATACAGATGTGCTGAAATCCACGATCTGCCCGAGGTCACTTGGATTCCGGCTGGAGGAAACTGAAACTGATAGTTCCGGGTCAACGGTTTCGGATATTGTGTTGGAATTAACTGAGTATCCGACTGAATCAGTCAGATGCAGATACACACTTTCTGTCCCTGAAGTCCCGAACGACGTAGTCCATGAGGATGACGTCGCTCCGGATACGGCATTACCGTTGAGGTACCACTGGTAAGAATATCCAGGCGTCCCGCCCGAGACGGATGATGAGAAAGTAACTGACTGCCCTACATCTGCAGGATTTCGGGATGATGTTATGGTCACGCTAGGGTCAGGGTTGACAGTAATCGTTATTGTTGACGAATCGGTGCCAGAGACGCTCCCGTAATAACTCTGCGATCCTGATGATGAGAACGAGTAGGTGTATGAAAGATTCCACGGGTTTGAAGTTATGTCGGTGCTTTCAGAATATATGCTTGCACCGTTTATGTACCAGGTGTAGGTGACGCCACCCCCAGCACCGTTGTAGTTGTCAGATAGCCAGAGAGTATCTGACTGGCCCACATCCACAGGTGACTCTGCCGTCACCTCAATCTCGCCGCCCGATGATATCTCGGAATCTGGCAACGCTCCTATAACCTGGGAACTTCGAATTTCTAATGGATCCCAGTGGCTGAGTGCCTGGAATCCTGCAATTCCAATCGCAGAGAATATCATCAGCGATACGAAAATCAGGGCAATTCCAGCCTTCCTACCCACAGACACCACCTACACCACTGCACCCACAACGGGGGTGTCCTTTGCCAGTGCAAATATGAGATATCCTGATCCGATCACCAGTGCTGTGCCTATTACAAAGACAGGGAGAGAAAATGGTCCCAGCGACACCGCTGCTGATATGAACATCCCTACTGTCCCCTGGAATGCTGACATCATTAAACTGAAAATTCCGGATAATCCCAACTGAAACGAATAAAGAATCTCGGAGAGCCAGTACAGGATTATGTGCTCCACATTGCTGATTGCATCCAGAGGGTTCAGCCATGACACCAGAGACGGAGGATTGATTCCGTATGCCATCTATGCTCCCACCACGTCTTTTCCTGCGTCCACAAAGACGAATACCAGGTACAGTCCCGCCACCGTAACACCGATAACTGCCACAAAGAGCGCCGGTATCCAGGGGCCGTATCCTGAGAATGAACTCCCCCATGAAGAGAACAGATAGCTGATCTTCCATCCCAGCCAGTTCAGCTCGTACGTTATGTCCCCCACGAACAGTCCCATGAGGGATCGAAAGAAATTCAGCAGAAGGGTCAGCAGCGAGGGAGCGGATGACATTCAATCGGACACCTCAGAGGTCATTTTCAAAGCCGGTTACGTCCTTCTCGGCGTCTATGAAGGTAAAGAACAGATAACCGACAAGTATTGCCACCCCAAGGCCAACAACGAACATGACCGGCGCCCACACCCCGTAGCCTGACATCGAGAAGCCGAAACTCTGGAACATGAGCACAACGGACTGCCCGAAGCCGGACATCATCTCGCCAAAGAGTGAACCAAGGCTTGCAGTGATTGACTTGAAGAGATTCAGTATTATGCCCCAGAGGCCGTTGAAAATTGTCTGTCCTATTGATGAGGATGTCGAATCTGCCACAAGCAAGATCACGGGGAATATACCCATGCTCAGCTTCCTGCTGCCTGCCCTTATCCTGGCAGCAAATTTCCTGATATTCTGTATTCCGATCATGCCTTCCGACCTCCCTTCTTCTGTGCTACGATTGCACCAGCATTCAGCGAAATATCGTACACGGATATCTCCAGGAATGCCGATGCAAAGAGAAGTACAGCGCCTATGATGTAAGAGATCTGCATCACCGGATACGGTCCGAACACGGTTACAAGGCCGTTGTTACCGTAAGTCTGGATGTTAAGGCTCATAGATGATGCATTGGCCTGTATCTCGAAGGTTACCGGGGAGGACTGGTTTCCCGTCAGGAGTGCTGGCGAAATGGCAAGCGACAGGGATGTTGAATTGCCAGAAGCTGCGCTTATAATGGGAGTAAAGTCTGTTGCGTTAATTCCGGTTCCCATGGTCACGTTGAAATCCCTGACATTAGTGGCCAGAACTATCCTTGAGACTGCAAAGTTGTTCAGCTCGGCAAGGGTGAGATTGCTCTCCACATAAACAGTGTGGGAATAGGTCGTCACATTGTTTGTTGTGACTGAAGGAAAGTCAAATGTTGCCGTTCCGTTGACCGAGCCGAATGGGACAGGTCCGGAGCTGCCTGATATATATGTTACAACAGACTCTTCCTGCAGGACATGAGTGTTATCATGCCCTGCCACAAACAGTCCCCCAAGGCCTGCACCTATGGGAACAATGAGGATGGCAACGATGAATATGATCAGCAGAGCAAGCATTCCCCTTGCACCCTTGGATGTGCCTGATTCCGATTTGGTGAGGACAACGGACTTGCCAGCCTTCTGACCCCTGAATCCATGCTTGTGTGACCATGCCGCATTCCAGGTGACTGCAAGACCGGCTGTCAGGACAGCAACAAGGAACAGCAGTGCATCGGGATTTCCGTTGAATGCCGGTTCTATCACATATTTGCCGAAGTTGAACATGTATCCTAGGAGGCCGCCGACAAATGCTCCAACGATAAAGGCAGGAATAATTCGGATGAGAAGATCTTGTATGCTCCTTCCAGGGGGCGTGAAGAATTCCACGATTGCCCAAACTATGGCACCCATCAGTATGGCAGGTGCCACAATTCCCTGCGTAAGCACAACGGTATGGTGCAGAATGACGAACTGCGGCTTTGAAAGCATTGAGACAAGCAGCAGGAACGTTCCCAGGAGAGCAACAATAACTGCTCCAAGAGACCAGTTGGGGTTGTTCCATTTCCTCTTTTCCGGGTTCTTTGCCTTTTTTACCATGAGGTTTCCTCCGCCATCGGGGAAACGGAAACCCCAGCTAATCGGGCAAGAATATGGCTTCCGCTTCCCGATTAGCTTCAGCATTAGATAAGAAGTCCTTGCTTAAATAGAGTTGACATTAGGTTTGCTGGAAGTTTGTTAGTACTCTTTTAAATAATCGTGATGTTATTACAACTGTTATTAGGTCGAATTTTGCGATTGTATAAAATATTATATATTTCAGCAAATTGTATCAGAAATTTCGTATTTTATTGATGATGTAGATGTTAATAGATTTAATGCTGATATATATAATAAACAGTAAATTTAATATAGTCTATCACTCTAAACAAGCATGCCCTAAGCGAACGGGGGTGATAAATGAATAAAAGAGCATTTGCAGCAATATTTGGTTCCGGCTTGATTGTAGGGGCTCTGATTAGCCCCATATCCATGTATGCCGGGATCTCAGTATTCGCAGCAGGGGCCATTGTTGCCTTGATAGTTTATTTCCTACTTTAGGAGGAAAATAGAGAGATGGGGGTATTTCATTCCCTCCATCTGTAGAAACTCTTTACCCTGGACTTTCCCCGGGTACGTCTTTCCAGATAACCCATCTGATTCAGCTCCCTGAGAATTTTGGAAATACTGAATGATGAGAGTTCAAAATATTTGGAGAGTCTCCTTGAGCTGAAGGAAATAGTTCTGTGTTTTCTTAAAAATTCGAGTATCTGTTCCCATTCCTGTGGCAAATCTGGCTGCTCTGACTGAATCAAAGCCGAACCCCCGCAATTCTGACATATTCCTGCTGTTTTGACCTGAGCAGATCGAATAGCCCCTCAATTCTTAGACTGCTCCTGATTTTCAGAGGGACAGGCTTTTCCGGTAAGTTGAAGTAACGCCACTCTCTTCTATTGAACCTGATGACATAGTAGATTTCCCAGGGAAATTTCCCCCTCATTTCCCTTAATGCATTCCACTGCGCCTCACCTTTCCCGGAATGCTGCCTGAAGCTGAAGGAGTTGGACTTCGGGTCCTTAATCTCTATGATCACATCCGGTGGCACGATGATGTCACCCGGTCTTGATGGGGACCCATGCACTGCCTCTATTCCGTTCTCATGGAGCATCTTCAGGAAGATTCCCTCGGCAGCTGTGCCTTTTTGAGTCATTCCTCAGTCACCTCTACCTCTGGAAATTCCCTTATCCGGAGGTCTTCAGGAAAGTCCTCCAGATTGCCGCCGGGCCTCAGTCCGCCCAGCTGCTTCATCCAGACGGAAACACCCTGCTCCTTTGCCTGCCTGATGAGGTTACGTGTCCATTCCAGCTTCATTGGGCGATGGTGTGGTCCAGAGTTGTGCGTCACGATACCGTTTGCAATGTAATTGTGTATGTCCCCATCCAGTACCAGATCATACATTTCTTTAGGCCCACCATGACTGATAGAATAAACCTTTTCAAGAGTAAAATTAGTATTCTTCAAGCTCCTCATTATTGGTCGTGCACTAATATCATTAAAAGACTTGTGCTGATTTCCAAGTGGACTTATTGAAAAATAGAAACTCTCGCTTTCATCGTAATGATAATTTATACCATTATTGGATTTCCAGTCCCCCCTCGTTCTTTTTCTCGATCTCACTATAGTCGCAGGCAACCCAATTGTTAAAGCCAATTGATAAAAATCCTCAATCAGTTCCTTATTTGGGGACTCAAACTTCCATCTGCCTGTGGCTTTTTCAATCGTTCCATCCGTAATTAGATACCCCTGGAGTAAAGCTTCTCTCTGACTCTTTGGCAAGCCCCAGCACCATGCAGGTATTCTCTTTTGTAATGCCTTTTTATTTAAATCAAGATTGCAAAATAGTTTCGCCACTTCATTTTTATATATATGAACTTGTATCCCTCTGGGATCTTGTGTTGATACTTTACCAAAGAATTTAATAAGAAGTGGAAGAAGCACATTGCGTTTATTAGAACCTTCTGGAAGCGCAAAGGAAACTTCACTCCTCCTTCTCTCACGTAGTCTTATCCATCCATCCCCTAAAAACGCACCTATTATTGTCATAAATTCTTCAGATGTTTGGCCATATGGTTCTGGCAAGTTAAAAGGGACGCCGTTATCCGGGATAGATTTACTTATCAAAATCAAATCCCCTTTTCTTATATACTTCAGGGGTACCCATTCAAACGAGTAGCGATGTCTTATTCTTTGTTCAAATTTAATCTTCTCTATTGTCAAACGTAGGAACTTATGGTCTTCTGAGCACTGTATCTGCCTGGTATTAGTATCGAGAATTAGAGACTCTTTGATTCCAGCTAATGATAAATGTTTGATATGGGAATAGACCGTTTCAGCCTTGACTCTATGTTGAATTTTATAACTAGGCTGATCGCTTGTTATTGAATAGTCACAGGAAATGACCTCATCATCTTCAGTCAGAGATTCAATACTCTTTGGTCCGTTCTTTGTGGCAATTCTCGTACCTTTCGCAATACATTCGCCTCCTATTATGATCCATTTAATCCCTGTCAGATCAATGTTCCCGATGTCGCCGATAAGCGGCTCAAATGAAACAAACTTCGTAAACCCGGGAACGGCACGGAGCGATACGATCCTGTGGGCATACTGCTTCATTTCCACCGAAACCCCAAGCCATATGTGCTTTCCCTGGGTCTTTGACCATTCCGTTATCTCATTAGCACCGTACTTGTCAATCAGATGGAGCCAGAACTTCAACAGGTTCTCAGGTCTTTTTGTAAGGATCTGGAAGGTCACATCGGGCCTGAATGCCATTGCCCTGAAAACCCCCTCCAGAAACTCGTAGGGGCTTTCCCATTCCCACGCATATCGTTTGTACGGCACCAGGACTTTGTCGTGAAATAAATCCGACATGGAATTTACGAATACCTTTGTGCCCGAAGGTATTCTACTGATCTGGCTCAATCTTTCGGGATGCAGGGTCACATCGAATGACCTGTGCCATCTGTGCGACCAGGCTTCCGCATAGCAATTCTGGCAGCCAGGCGATACCTTGGTGCATCCGGATACAGGGTTCCAAGTGTAGCCCTTTCTTACTATTCCGTTCTCATCAGCCCATTCCGTCCAGCTTATGTTAGTCTCATTCATATAATATCAAATCCCTGCCGTTAGCTAAGGCCACAGAAATGATATCTTCAAATACGTCTGGCAACGCAAACACTTTCGCATCTATGAACTCGAACACGCTTTTTGCTTTTTTTCTTGAATTACAAGAAATGCAACAAGGCACTAAATTTCCCATTTCACTGTCGCCTCCTCTGGATAATGGCACTACATGATCTAAAGTGTTTGCTGGACTTCCACAATACACACATTTTCCGTCCGTTAAGGCAAATATGGTTTTCACAACTTTCGGGTCTGGTTTTACTGTCATTCTCTTTCTGGCATGTGCGTGTAATCTTCGCTCGGTTCTATAAGAAATATTCTCTGCATATCTCAATCTGGCGTAAACCCTGCTACATGATTTACAGATATTTTTGTAGTATCCGTGAGCACGATAAAAGTTCTCTAAAAGTAGCCACTTTTCGCACATCCTACAGTGATGGAATCCTTTTTTTCTCATCTCTCTACGGATTCTTTTTCCTATACGATCTGTTGTTGGTTTGTATTTGCATTGTTTGCAGATTGTTGTATGTAGATCTTTATGACTCCTATCCATGTCGAAGAGAGACAATGGCAATAACTGACCACATTTATTGCAGGTTTTGAATCCTTTGAAAATGTATTCAGCCCATGATATCCTTGTTTTGTTCATTTTTTCTCATCCTCTATTTCCTGCAGCTTCTCGTTTATGAGGGCAGTGACCTCATTGAGCTTTTGCCTTACGGGTTCGATGAATTCCATTGCCATATCCCTGTTGTGTGACGTATTTCTCCGGTATCTCCAGAAAAATAGCCTTAGAGGAGCCATTCTTGTTATCATCGGCCTGATCCTGGGAGGAGTTTCATCCCCGTCTATCTGAGCCTTGATGTTCTCCAGCCACAGCCGGTAAAAGCGTTTTTCCTTTTCACTCAAGTTCGCCATTCTCAATCACCATCCGTTTTCGGGACTTCCAGATGCATGAGGTCAAGATGGTTTCCCTCCCGTATGCTGTGAACATCATACAAATTAAACCATGCGCTGCCCTCACTGTCGGCTATAAGTATTCCATCCCTGTCCGCAGCTACCAGCCTGCCAAAGACCGCTTTTCCGTAGGTTTCACCTTCATCCTCAAAGCTGATGGAAAAACTCACCGTGACCTCCTTTCCGATTAATCTTTTCAGCGATTTTAGTTTGTTCATCTCTCAGTCACCCCCAGCCATTCCTTCAGCTGATGCAATCTCTTTCCTATTGAGCCTGACGCTATCTGCAGACTGTGGTGCTCGTCCATGTATTCAATGAGATCTCGTGAAATTGCAAGGTTATAGGGGGAGCCCAGGTATACAAAAATCCCCTGAAAATGCCCCTGGGAAAGAATTCTAAGTATTCCGGAGGATACCTGGTCCCTCAGCTCTGTGGCCCTTGATATGGTCATGAGCTGGTCGTAGTATGAAATCCTGTCGTTCTCGCCTATCAGGCCATATTTGGCGGAAATTGTCAGTATGCTTACGTTATTGTGACCTGATTTCCTGATGACCCTGTATGCCTGGCCGTCATAGAGTTCAATGGCAGGTACGTTATCAAGATGCTTCTTTGTCCTGGAGCAGCTGATTATGAGCAGATCCGTCATGCAAAGACCTCCAGCTTCTTCTGCTTCCATGGCTCCCTGTCCAGCTTCCATCGCTCGTCCTGGTCCCTGAACCCTGTCCTGACGTCATCAATATACTCAAGGATGAATTCGTATACGGATGCAGCGCAGATCCCGCATACATTCATCCTGAGGTTGTCCTCCGGACCGATTACTGAAACTGTCGAGTTCACCTCTTCATCCAGGAGGCCATGGCACATCTGGCATTTCCTGGTCATCTCTCCTTCAACCTCCCCTTCTTAACCGCCATCCTCAGAATTTGCACGAGATATGGCGAATACGGTCTCACTATCCAGTCTCCCGGCTTTATTCCGTTCTTAGCCTTCTGGAACGACCTGTCAGCCTTCTGTCCGTTTCTTATTAGTTCTATGAACTTCTTGAAGTCCCCTGTGACGGCATATCTGGCCTGGACCTCGTCAACAAATGCGACCGGATCTGTCACTGAAATGTCCATCCAGTTCTCTGAGAATGAGAACAATGAAATCACCGGACATCAGCTCCTTCAGCTTTCTCAAGGATGAGTTTCCTGTAGCACACCTCATGGTATGAGGACATCTTCCAGGCTTCGCCATAGGAGTTGACGTAGTGCCCGGCATAGATATCTATCGGCTTTCCGCAGAATGCGCATTTCTTTGCCATCAGGCCACGCCCCCTGTTTCAAGAGTGATGTGCCTGTATGCTGGTTCCATCCTGCCCTTCACCTCAGATTTGACCTTTTCCTGGATTATTACAGGCTTGAATCTCCTGAAATAATCAACAGGAAGGTCGCCCATCGACTGGTTCAGCAGGAACTCCTTCTGGAACTCGTCGAACTCAATGGATATGCTGTATCCTGACCTGAGGGTGTCCTGTATCGGTACAACCCATTCCCTTGACGGTATGGGCATCAGAGTGTTGTTTCTGTCCCTGAGGAACTGCCTTAATCGTTTTCTTGTCTGCGGTGTGGCCTTATCGGTAAGTGATGCCCTTCCGTCTGATATCTCCACCTCGTATTCCCTGATTGTACCGGCCTGAATCTCCTCCATCACCATGGCAACAGGATCAACGGATTCGCTTCTCATCACCCTGAAGACGCCAGACTGCACCAGTGACCGGAGATACCATGGATGGCAGTCCTGCTCAAGCCTGAGGTCAAGCTGGAGCTTCTCCCTCTCCTCAACCCTCTTCTTGAGGCTGCTGTACTCAGCCTCCTTTATGGAGAGGGATACCCTCATCTCCGAGATCTCCTCCGCCAGCTTGGATAATCTTATTGAATCAATATCCCTCGGCATCATGCTCCGGACTGCCCTCCTGTAGATGTCAGATGCGTTTACCGATGGATTCTTCCTCAGGAACTCCTCTATCTCAGGATCAGATGTTACCATCCTCTGGACCAGCTTTCTGTCTCCAATGGTAGGTCTTCCTGCCTTGGACTTCATCTCTGATAACCTCCCGATCCTTCAGAAAGAAAAGAAATAAGGAAAAAATAGAAAATAAATAAATATTTTAAATATTTATTTAATTCCGGAAAAAAGAGAATTTTACTGGTTTTGCGGAAGGTCTGCCTCGGGAATTTGATATATATGAAAATTCCTGAAACAATCTCTGAGCGGTTCTCCAGCGCATATCCATTTGCAGTATTTTCATATATGTTAATTTCCGAAGCAGTAAAATGCGGGTTCATCTTCCATACCTCCTCTTTCTCCTTTGCACGAATGCATCCTTCCGGGACTTCTGCTCCGGATCATGACTGTACGCTGTAGGATAGATCTTCAGTTCCAGTGGATTCTTTCCTATGATCAGAAAATCATCGGGATGCCTGGACATCCATATCCGGAGCTGCCTCTCGGCTTCAGGCAGGTCATAATCGACAAGCTGCATTATTCCCGGATCATTGGCTGCTATCCTGTCAGGCCTCTCCATCTCGATAAGGAGGGAGACCTTGGGCTGGATCAGGTTGTCATTCCGGGTTATCATCTCCTCATCCCCCTGAGTAGGAATCTGGCGCTGTCGATGCCCTTCTTCAGATCCTCATCAGTAACAGATCTGAGCTGGCGGAAAATGCCATGGAATGGATTCTTATTTGTTGGTGGTACTACGGGCTTCATTCCAGAACCTCCAGAAGTTGTTCAAAGCTCCTTGGCTGGATCAGGTACTCTTCCCTGTAAATCTTAAGAAGTTCCCTGAGGGCTTGAGTCGGAATCCCCAGCTGTTTTGCCCTGCGGGTGAATCTCAAGCCCCTTACTTTACTGAACTTCTGCATGGATCGCACCTCCAAAATGAAGGACGTTTAGCAGATTGCGGAATTCAGCAGTAAAAACACGTATTCGGGCAGCCCCATGTGATCTAGGTCCGGATTCGTCCATTTGCACGGATTCGATCATTTTTTCACTTCCCTGAAATATCTCCCCAATGCGGGACCTGACCACCTCCGCAACTTCATGCTGAGACACATGGGTGTACCTCTGTGTAGTCCGGAGTGATCTGTGACCCAGATGGATTTGGACCATGCGGATATCCATGGGTTTTGCTCCCTGGTAGCCCTTCAACAGGGCCGTGGCACACCAGTGCCTTGCAGCATGCCAGTGGAACTTTCTGATCCCCGTGAAAGCCCCGATCCTTTTGGCCAGATTCCGTACATAGTCATAGGTCATCCTTCCTCTGGGTGTTGTGAAAAGTGCCGTTGGATCGGATGACGGCCTATAATCTCTAATATATCTTCTCACGTCTTCCAGAATCTCATCGGGCAGTCCTATGATCCTCTCTGCCTCGCCCTTCTCCGATCTTATCCTGATGCCATTGTCCATGAGGTCATTCACATTGATCTGCACCAGTTCTCCGACCCTGATTCCGCCAAAGAATGCAAGGTAGGCAATGATGGAATTCCTGAGGTTGATCTCCTTTCTCCTGCTCAGCTTTGAGGCGGCATTCATTAAGGCCATTGCCTCATCGTCTGAAGGTATCCATGGGTCGGGAACAGGCGGTTCACGGATCTTCGGCATCTCTATGCTTATGTTCAGGAAGCGGAACCATGCAGCCAGGTCCTTTCTCTGGTTGTTTATTGTGTGAGGTTTCACACCCTTCTCAATCTCAGATGCAAAGAAGTTGAGCAGCTTCTCCTGGTTAGGGTTGAATAGGTCCATGACCCTGGAGAAGCTCCTTATCCTCCTCACTGCCCTCTTGACAGTTGAGGGACTGTACCTTCCAAGTGTCATGGCCCATATCCTGAATTCCTGAAGCTTTGAATCAAGAGTACCCTGGTTTGGAGTCATTTCACATCCCTCACAAATGCCCTGTCCTTTGAATCATACCTGTATCCCGCCAGCTTCATGTTTTCTGACAGCCTCTTGAACTCTTCAGTTTCCAATCTCGAGGTTATAAAGAATTTATCCTCTGAGATCTTAAGTTTGTATTTGGCTGCAAGTGCCTTGAGAAGGCTCATCCTCTTCTCGTCGCTTATGGACTGCCTGGTCTCATTCTTGGTCCTTGATTCGAGCCAATACACAAACGGTGATGCTGTCTTCATCTCCTCACCTCAGTCCTGTTCCATCCCGATGAGTTGTACCATTCCGCCATTGCCCTGGCATGGTTCTCTCTCTGCTTCCTGGTGAATTCGCAGATGTTGATCCAATGGCTTTTTTCCTGTTCAATACCAAAATAACCGGCATGCCTGACCGTAAGATGTGTACGTCTTCCCCTTCGGGTTTGAACCTCTCGGCCGCATATTTTGCATATTATCCTGCCATCATCGCTGATGTCGAAGAAATCCATCTTGTTGTACTGGGTGCCGTTGACCATCATGCAGATACACCCTTTTCAAGTTCTTTCCTGACCACATACTTTATGAAGTCAGCCACGGATGTGAAGGAACCTGATCTCTTCAGGCTGGCCTCAATCTCCCTGTAAAGAGCATCCGGTAGTGAGACCTGTCTATAACCCTTCAATTTTCTCAACTCCTCTACCATATTTAGTAGAAATGTTAAACCTCATATTAAACTTTCTACTATAATTAGTGTAAACATACGTCATAATGTTTGATAGAAACCTATACCATACATGGTATATGGCAAAAGGATACAGGCAGGTTTCCCTGCCTGAACCCCTGTATGAGCAGATGCTGGAATACCTGAAATCACATCCTGAGTACACGTCAGTTGCGGACCTTGTGAAGGAGCTTGTGCGAAGGGAACTGAGAAGTGAAAAGTGATTCATGCCTCCACCTCCAGCTCCTTCAGTTTCCGGATCCTCTTCTCAACCTTCCACCATGCAGTCTCATAGTTCGATATGGTGCATTTCTGGTAAGCCCACCATTTCCTTCCTACTGAATCAGCAATGCCGCCGGAATGGGGATATCCATACCATGTCCCCACATTCTCCACATGTTCAGAGGATCCGCCAATGCACTGGAATGACTTTCCATATACCGCAACCGGGATAATATTGAGAAGGCATTCCGCATGCTGAAAACGGATATGGACATATTCCCCATGAGGGTGAGGAAGGAATCAACCATCAGGGGGATGCTGTTCATATTCTTCATATCGCTCATAATAAGGACGGCGCTCATGAGGGGAATGATCTCATCAGGCCTGATGAGGAAGTATTCCCTGGAGAAATTGATCCTGGAGCTGGAAAAGCTGCATGTTGTGGAAGATGCAAATGGAAGTATGAGCGAACTGGAAAGGACAAGGAAGCAGAAAGACATCCTTGATGCACTTGAAAAGGTATCGTGGTGGTAAAAGCAGGGAGATCAGGATATAATGCTATCTGACGTGAACTTATAGGTAAACTACTTATACATAAGTAAAATACTGTATAATGGAAAAATAAATGTAATTGCAGCGCCAGGTCCAGTATGCTATCCATTGATTGCAGCGCAGGATGAGAGATTCAACATATCGTTCCAGAAGGAGGGAGAAGCCCCCATAATTCTTGATTCTTCAGTGTCCATGGCAAAGAGGGGACTCACTCCAAATGTTTCACTCATAAGGGGACTTGCAGTGGCCTCACCAGGAATTGGAAAGAGGATTGGCATAATGAGGAGGGGGAGCTCAAACGAGATTCTGGTCAGGGCCATAATGCACCTGAAACAGGAGCAGGCTGATGTTGTCACTATAGAGGACGCGTCATCTATTGAAGGCATGATGAAGGATGGCTCCATTGATTCAGCCATAGTGCCAGCACCCTTTGGAAAGGGCATATCCCTTGAAACAATCCTGGAATCCCATGGGATCAGCACACCAGGAAGCTGTGTTGCAAGGGTTGACGATTCAGTAAAGAGAGCATTTGTTGAGGCTTACAGCAACGGTATAGAAAAAATGAGGAAAGATCCGGAAGGGACAGCAAAATATGTTGCATCGGTGCTTCCCAACAAAACAGACCCGAATTTCATCAGAAAGGCAATACTTGAGACCGACACCTCTGTGAAGGACACCCCGGAACACAGGGAATTTGCTGACCTTGTTAGAAGATTCAGCTGATGGTTTAATGAACAGCAGGCAGTCATTCCTTTTCACCGTGATGGTGATAATATCTGCTACCTTTGCGGTGAGAGCAAGCAACAACATGTTCATGACAACGCTCCCTCTCCTTGCAAGGTACAATTTTCATTTTTCAGAGTTCCTTGTTGGCCTCATATCCACTGCAGGAGCAACGGGAACATTCATCATGAGCGCCATGATCAACGCAAGGCTTACATCCACCAGGCGCAGATGGGTGTTCATTATTTCATCATTCGCCTACATGGTTGTATTTCCCCTGTTCTATATATCATCTGCCATTGTCATCTGGCCACTTGTTCTCATTGCAGGATTCGTTCTTGGGGCCATAATGCCCAACATAATCACATCTGCCAGCCTTTTCAGTGACAGGAAGATGCGTGAAAGGATACTTTCACTGTACACATTAACCCTGAGCATATCTCTGGTTGCTGGTCCGGCCATAGAATCTGAAATACTGTGATTCTTCACTCTTGAACAGTCATTCCTTTTCTTTTCAGTCCTTCCCGCAGTTGTATTCATTTCAGCATTCGGCATAAAGTTCCCTGATGAGAAAGGGAAAAGGATCACAGGCGGTTCCGAGGTCACGTCAAGCCATGGATTCAGGGCGGCCATATACAACATCATGACATACAACATTCCATTCGCACTCATACTGACATTTGGTGGAATATTCGCAAAGGAATACCTTAACGCATCCTACTCCCTGATCACACTGCTATTCAGCCTGTTCTTCCTGACATCCTTTGCATCCAGGCTTGCGCTCACGCTCAGGCCCCCAGATAACCTCCGCGTTCTCATGACAGTATCGGTCATAATCACAGGCGCCGGCCTTGTTGTTCTCAGCATGTCAAGGGACATTCTGATATTTTCCATAAGTTTCCTCATTCTGGGTTTTCCACATGGCTTCACCTACCCGCTGTCCATAATATCCATATCAAGAAGCATAAGCCCGGAGAAGAGGAACATTGCAAACAGCTACTTCTTTTCCCTCATGATGCTTGTTGGCGCTATAATGCCATTCGTGTCCGGCATCCTTGTTGACACCCTGGGGCTAAGATACGCCTTCATGTCAATCATACCGGTTGTTGCCGTCCTGTACGTTCTGCTGAGAGTGGAGCTTGGCAGGGAAAAGGCACTGAAGAGTGCAATGGAGGACGAGAACGCCAACAGGGCTGCATAATTGCCATTTTTAACGCTCTGTGCTGTTTACTGCCATCAGATAATGTCTAATCCAACAACAGCATACATTTGTTGTGAAGATCGCAGTCACCATGGGGGACCCTGCAGGCATAGGGCCGGAAATTGTTGCAAAGGCAGTTGTGAAGCTGAAATCCAGTGCAGATGATCTTGTCATAGTTGGAAACAGGAAAGTATTCGGGGAAACGATGGAAAAACTGGGTTTGGACACGAATGTGCTCAGGAATCTTCATACTGTTGATATCGAATCCAGGGATATTGAAATGGGAAAGCCGTCGGAGATTTCAGGCAGGGTTGCCATTGAATCCATTGAAAAGGCTGTCGGGATGTGCCTGAATGGAACTGTACAGGGAATATGTACTGCACCCATAAGCAAGGAGGCCCTAAAGATGGCCGGATCGCCCTACATAGATCATACTGAGATGCTGGGACATATGACATCAACAAAGAATGCGGTCACCATGTTTCAGACAGGAAAACTCAGGATAGTATTCGCAACCAAGCACCTTCCCCTGGCCCGTGCCATAAAGGAGATCAACAGCGATCTCATCACGAAATATATCTCACTTGCGGACATGGCGCTGAAGCTTCTTGGAATCAAGAGGCGGAAAATAGCAGTTGCAGCCCTGAATCCTCATGCCGGAGAAGGCGGACTTCTTGGGACCGAAGAGATCCAGATAATTGGCCCTGCGGTGAAGTCTGCATCAGCAGATTTTGATGTGTCGGGGCCTTATGCCGCTGATTCTGTTTTTTACCGTGCTTCTCTGGGTGAATTTGATGCGGTTGTCTCACTATATCATGATCAGGGCCACATTGCAGCAAAGATGCTGGACTTCCACGGCACTGTGAGCATGAACCCTGGATTGCCATTCCTCAGGACATCCGTGGATCACGGCACAGCATTCGATATTGCGGGGAGGGGAATCGCAAGGGAGGACAGCATGGTCGCGGCCATCAGGCTGGCTCTGGAAAAAGCAGAAGTTTACCGGAGAAATTATGAATATCTGCCCAGGAATGTTCATGGTGGTAGTATTCCCGATACAGGCAGTGAATGTGTCAGGTAGAAACCTGAAAATTCGCGGTAATATTTAAATAAAATACACAGATTGAGAATCAGCCAGAGAGTATGTGGTCCAGAGGGATGGAGTTCCCTATGATTGTCTCCATGAGACTGATAACTCCTGAGGAGCAACTGATGAAAGTAAAGGGTTGCGACAGGAGTGAAGGTGATGGTTTTCAACAGTATTCTGTGGACAAAGGGCCAAACAGGTCATCTTGCAGAGAAAGATCCTGATTTCTTCGTTGATCTCAATATTGATCAGATCATAGACGGGATAACGGCGGCATATGGAGATTACAACCTGCGACCATTATTTGACACAATACCTGAAAGCATTGAAACGGTGAGATACAGGCAGGAGATTTTCAGAGACCTCCAGAACGGAGAGACATTAGCAGCATTGAAGGAATATTCCATGAGAATGAAGAGTGTAAACACGAGACTTTCCGGAAGTGAAAGGCTTTACCAATATCAGAAGCAGGGATGGCATCTGGACGCCGCTCTGATGTACTTTGATGCAATTCAGGACCTTGCTAAAAAACTCAGTGATACGCAAATTGATTCGCAGGGTCTCATATTATTGAGGAATTATGTTCAGGCGTATGTTTCCTCCAAAAGCTTCATGGAAGCACAAGAAGAGGCAAACCGTGTAAAGGGAGACTTATCCGCAATCCGTTATGAGATGTCCATAGGATCGTCAAGAGTGACAGTCAGGAAAGACAGGGGCAGGCAAAACTACAATGAGATGGTGCGTGGAGTCTTTAGCAAATTCAGAGAAAAAAAAGAATCGGCAGGAAGAATGCAACACTCCAATGATCCTTCCATGAATCACGTCGAAATTGCAGTGCTGGCATTGATCGCACGTCTGTTCCCTGAAGAATTCAAAGCACTCATTACTTTCTACGATAACCATTCAAGCTTCATAGATCCGGTTTTGGCTCGCATATATTATGAATTGCAGTTCTACCTCTCATATATTGAATATATATCTCCAGTCAGAAATGCAGGATTGAAATTTTGCATTCCTGAAATAAGAAACGAAAGGGATATTTACTGCATCCAGTCCTTTGATCTTGCTCTTGCACACAAGTTTTCATCTTCAGGCTTTCAAGTAGTTACCAATAATTTCAGGTTATCCAGAGATGAAAGCATCATTGTCGTGACAGGACCTAACAATGGAGGAAAAACAACATTCGCCAGATCATTCGGACAGGCATATTATCTTGCTGCACTTGGTCTCCCTATTCCGGGAATGGAAGCAAGATTGTTCCTGGTGGACAAAATTTACACCCATTTTGAGAAATCTGAGGATCCTGAAAACCTTAGGGGAAAACTGGAGGACGATCTGTTGAGGATGCGAATAATCTTGAATTCCGCAACAGAAAGGAGCATAATTGTGATAAATGAAATGCTCAGTTCCACAACCTCAAACGATGCAATTCAGATTGGAAAAAGAATCATAGACCTCATAAGGAAGAAAAATTCCATTTGTATTTACGTGACATTTCTTGATGAGTTTGCCAGGATTCCTGGTGTTGTCAGCATGGTAAGCCAGGTCGATCTATCGGCATCTGAAATAAGGACATTAAAGATCGTCAGAAGCGAACCAAACGGCCTCGCATACGCGAAAGCAGTAGTCGAGAAGTACGGTCTTACATATGAGAAAATTTTGCGGAGGATCAAGGAATGAAGGTGAATTTGCTTTTCCGGAATGGAACGTACAGAAACTCAGACAACTTTCCGTGGAACAGCAAAGATCTTGAAAAGGATCTGGATCTCAATGAAATATTCAGTGCAATGGCTGGTAAGGACGCTTATGTATTTGAAGTGTGTCGGAAAGTTGTTCTAAGCAGCATTACAGACCATGAGACAATAATGTACCGTCAGGGTGTGATGCGTGATGCCATCGACAACCAGATGTTCGTTCGTGAACTGTATTCAACCCTCGTCAATGCTATTGCGGAAGCCAGGAAACAGCATTTTTGGATAAGCCGTTCGAACCCGGAGATTGTTCTGCATGAATCTATATCCATTCTGAAGATCTACACTGCCGCCCTGGAAAAGATAAGGGAAATGGGAAAGATAGCACTGCCATCGCTTCGTTCTGAAGGCTTCAGGCAGCTTTTCACCATGATAATCGATGAGTTTAGCGAAGAATATATCGGTACGGTGTCAGATTACTTAGAAAGCCTTCGTTTTCCAAGGGGAATATATGTGCGTGGCGAAATTGGAAGAGGAAACTCCCTAACTGGATACACACTGGTGGTACCGGATGTAAGACCTGATAGATTTATGGAAAGAATCACGCATCTTAGGGAGCCCCGCTATACCTATGTCCTTCCAGATCGGGATGAAAGCGGAGCCCAGGCACTTGCTGAAATGCGAATGAGAAGCATAGGTGAGACATCCCGAATAGTAGGAGAATCTGCAGAACACGTTCTGGGGTTCATTGAAGACTTAAGGGAGGAAATTGCATTCTATCTGGGATGCCTCAACCTGTGGAATAAACTTGAACTCATAGGTGCAAAGGCCTCATTCCCAGTTCCTGAGCACGATTATAAAAAGGGAACCAGATATGAGGACCTGTATGATGTAGCACTGACTCTGAGAATAGATCAGGCTGCAGTTGGAAACTCGCTTAATGCAGAAAGTGATGGCATAATATTCATAACCGGTGCCAATAAGGGTGGGAAATCAACTCTGCTCAGAGCCATAGGGCAGGCACAGCTGATGATGCAGTGTGGGATGTTTGTTGGTGCAGAAACATTCAGCACTTCTATTGCCAGCAGCATCTTCACACACTTCAAGAGAGAGGAGGATTCCGGCATAGCAATGGGAAAATTTGATGAGGAACTGAGCAGGATGAGTGCAATAATTGACCACATGTATTCTGGAAGCAGACTGCTTTTAAATGAATCATTCTCGTCAACGAACGCGAGGGAAGGATCTGAGATCGCTAAGCAGATCATAAACGCTTTGCTGGCCAGAGGTATAAAAACTATATTTGTAACACATTTCAATGAACTTGCTGAAGCATACGCTGGAAATGTGCCAAGGCCAACATTTCTCAGGGCAGAGAGGTTGGAGGACGGAACACGTACATTCAGAGTCATTCAGGCCGATCCGATTCCAACAAGCTTTGGGGATGATATATTCCAGAAAATTTTCGGAGAGCGAGTTAAGATCAGACCAGTCGTGGAATCATGAAAACGTAGGTAGGTTGGCAAATGATAAAGAAAGTGCCAGTGATATTCAAGGTGTAACCGTGGTGCGCACAGACTAATTTTGCCCTGATTTAAGCTGGCACCAGGACACTGGTGTAGGCAAGAAATCTGGCTGGAATCGGCCTGTCGAGCTTCCACACAACATTCATGGGCCTGCTCCCGGTGTGGCTCAGGTAACTGACAGTTCCAAGGAATGTATATGGAGAGGCACCGGCCATATCTTCCCGGTTTTCCCGCACAAAGAGCACTATCTTCCCACCGTTCCGGCTGTGGTTCATATACCTCTGCCCCGTAGCTGAATCCTCTGAAGTTGTGCTCTGGCTCTGCCAGTGGAACAGCAAATCGCTTATGGAGTAATCCCTGTACATTGTGGATGGAGAATAGTGCTCCTCCGATTTGTTCAGGGTGATGAACAGTATGTCAATTTTCTTGTCAGGAATGTATTTCACCCCTTCCCTGACATTTCCAGGCGTCAGATAATCAAAGGCCACAAGAATCTGGTCTCTGGTATAGTTGCAGTGAAGATACAGTGGCGATTCAAATCCAAGGTCGACAGGCTCATCCACAAAGTCAATGCTGTCGAGGCTGTACCGGAGAAGTTCCACCAGCTCAGCATACATGTTGTGGTTCTCCCTGATCTTCAGCAGCCCGTCCTTAATGCTGGAAAATCCACACATCTCAGGGCTTTTCTGCCATATTGTGAAGTGGAACATCATGAGCATCCTGTATTTCTCAGGATCAAGTTTCTCCACATCAAGAGAATCCAGATGTTCAAGGGCGCCGATGAGAAACTCAAGCCACTTCCTTGAATCTATCGAACATATGCGCGAAAAAGACTTAGTCATAACGTTTTCCAGTGGTTCATTGAAATCCTCAATTATGCCTGCCCTTGCCTTGAGTCTGGAGAAACTGTACTTCCCATAAATTTCACGGACATCCATATGGTAATACCTGAGAAAATTTTCCAGTGAAAGATCCAGTGATGTGCTTTCCTGGAATGCTGAAATCCTGGAAATCATACCGGAAAGCGTCCCGATGGATTCCCTTATATTCTTCAGTATAAATTCTGTGGCTCTGCGCTCCAGTTGAATATAGCAGCCTGCTGGGACCCCGGGAAAGCCGTTCTTTATCTCATTTACAATACCTCTGCTATTCTTACCCAGGAGGGCCTTGAACTTGGATTCAAAATCGTACCTGTGGTTTGCCTGGCCGACAAAATCCAAAACCGTCAGGCACTCTTTGTCCTCAGTGATCCTGAGGCCACGCCCAAGTTGCTGCAGGAATATTGTCAGGCTTTCCGTGGGCCTGAGGAAAAGGATGGTGTTTATCTCAGGAATGTCCACTCCCTCGTTGTAAAGGTCCACAACAAAAATAAACCTGATTTTCCCTGATACCAGAGCCTCTCTGGCGGTGAACCTCTCTTCATCCGATGAATCTGCAGTAAGGGTCATTGATGCAATTCCCGCATCATTGAACTGCCTGGCCATGAAGGCAGCATGAACCCTGGAGACACAGAACCCAAGCCCCCTGACAGTCCTTATGTCCGAGATGTATTTCATAACCGAATCAATTATGAGTGTTGCACGGGTGATCCCCCAGCCCTTTTCATCCGTGTAGAGTTTTTCGATCTCAGAGGTGTCATAGCCTCCCCTTGTCCAGCGCAGTTCCTGAAGGCTCACAGGATCAGTTATTACAAAATACTGGAAAGGGCTCAGCAGCTTTCTGTCAATGGCTTCCGGAAGTCTGATTTCCGCAGAGATGTGGTTCCCGAAATAGCGAAGTATATTTCTGCCATCCATACGCTCCGGTGTTGCTGTAAGTCCCACAAGGACCTTCGGATGATAATATTCAAGAAGCTTCTGGTAGCTTGCGGAAGCCGCATGATGAAATTCATCTATCACTATATAATCATAATAATGGGGGTCTGTTTGTAGAAACAGTTCCTGTGAATTGAATGACTGGATACTTACGAAAAGGTGTTCCAGGCTGGATGGTTTAAAATTACCCACCATCAAATCTCCAAAATTGTAATCCCTGAGAATTCCACGGAAACAATCAATGCTCTGTCTGAGAATCTCCTCGCGGTGTGCCACAAAAAGGAGCCGGTGCCTCCCGTTTTTCGCTTCATTGCGGAATTTTCCATAATCAAATGCAGATATGACAGTTTTCCCTGTACCAGTTGCAGCAACCACTAGATTCCTGTAATTATTGTGCACCAGACGCTCAGCTTCCAGTTTCTCCAGGATTTCTGTTTGATACGTGTATGGGTGCACCTCAAAAAGGAATGGAGCAGAACTTCCCGATTCTCTTTTCCTTTCCGATTCTATTGCCCTGGTGAATCTTGATCGGTCTTCAGGGCCATATGGTTCAAAATCCTTTGAATTCCAATAGGTTTCAAATGTAGCACTGATCTTCTGCATGGTGCTGGTCAGGTCCTTCTCAGTAACCTTAACGTTCCATTCCAGGCCACTGGAGACCGCGGCATTGGAAAGGTTCGATGATCCCACATAGGCTGTTGAAAAGCCATTTTCCCTGTTGAATATGTATGTCTTGGCATGCAGCCTTGTTCTCTGGGTATCATACGAAATTCTGATCTGTGTATTTGGGAGGAAACTGATCTCTTCAACTGCCTTAATGTCAGTTGCGCCCATGTATGAAGTAGTTATTACCCTCAACTTTCCTCCCCGGGATGTGAAATTCCTGAGATCGTCAATAATCAGGCGCAGACCGCTCCACCTTATAAAGGAAACCAGCATGTCAATGGAATCACAGGACTGTATCTCCTTTTTCAGTTCTGAATAAAGGCTGGGCTCACCAAGAGATCCCGTGAACAGGGAACTCATGGAAATGGACGATTCTGGCCTTACTATTGCATGATTTTCTTGTGCTCTCCCAGCCTCAGAGATCCTTTCAGTAACGGACAGTAACTTTTCCCCTGTATCATGAATTAGGAAATCATCCAGCTCAAGCCCAATTTTTCGATAGTTCATGGATTCGAGCGATCTGTTCAGCACAGAAACAAGTTCGCTGATGCTAGCACCTTTTTCCCTCAGGAGTTCAAGATATTTTTCAATAGTATCTGCAACATATAAGGCCAGCATTCTTGAGGCTTCTTCACCGTTTATTCTTGCTTTGTTTATGATTTTTGCATTCTGCGATTCGATCTCATCATGTATTAACCTGTTGATTACCTGCTCATAGATTCCGGGTTTAAGCACGTCATTTCAATATAATAACTCCATATTAATGTGGTGCACAAATGGTGGCACAGTAAGGAATGGCACAGTCATATTGTTATTAAAAGTTGGCGAACAGATAAGAACAAAAGTGATTGCCAAGAAGTTTCTGTACAACATCCAGTTTTTAAGGTCAGATGTGTTTAATTTTTTCACCGATATGCTTCTGAGTCTAAAGATGAGTCGATACTTGCTGTCGGATACAATCAACCGTATGCACAGTACAATGAATCAAGATGAAACAAGAACGCAAGTAAGGTCAAAAAAGGACCGGTCGGGACTGGATTGAAGCTTCAAGAGAATACTTACAACCCCTGATTTTTAAAATCTTACCCTCTTAACACATATATGGCTACATAAATCATAATATTGCAGGAAACCGAGGACGTTAAACTGAGGACTAACGAAACCCTGTTTAAGAGCGTGAGAAAATTACCAAGTTCAGGGAAATCCAGGTTATGCCATGGACCTCAAATTCACTTTAGAATGAAGCCGAATATTCCAGTTTACTCAGTGACTATTTTCATATTTCACAGGGATATCTCACCCGGTAGCGCTCGGACTATAATTTGCAGAGCTCCATACAAACTGTGCTTAAGATCCGATATAAGTCTGTTATGTGCAGTTAGAGGATAAGAGTCATTATGGTGATAATGGGAAACAATCACGAATATTTCAAGAATGAAAGCCTCTTCGCCAGTTCATCAAAAACCAAACTCCTTTTTTCAGTGCTCAGTCGAAATACCGTTTTTATTATCGCCGCATTTGTAATGGTAAAGATATAATTCAATTTAATCACACTATCCTGAGCAGCTCCTTCGCTCTTCGATATGCCTATACCGCTCATTCTGGTGTTGGTTGTTATCCCGGCTATGATGACGTTACCAAGTTCCTCGAATAATACGAGGGCGGGACGAATTTTAGAGTTCTCAGAATCAGTAAATTTTACCCTGTTAATATCACATCTCCAGGCTCAGGCACGTTCCCACCCTGAATAATCCCCTTCACCCCATAGCTCCTTCATCCTCTCTTCCTGAGCCTTTTGAACAAACGTTTCAAACTCCCTTGTTTCTTCAGTACTTTTTATGAGATTGAGAATGATCTCGCTATAAGTCTCCCGTCGATATATTTTAAGTTTTTTAAGAGCATCTACAACCGACCTATCCAGTTGAATTGTTGTGACTTTTGATTTAGGCATTATATGTCATTTATATTCTGTACATAACGATTTATGCTCTTATACATAGTATGTCACATAATGCTCTTGAATTATTTGACTTCTGCATTACTTGCAAACGAATTTATGGCAATATTAAGCGTTTGGGAGAAGCAGTAAAACTCCAATCTTCAGAGAGGAGATACATGGGCTTACCCAATTGATATATTTATCAATGTACTTGCACATCTGTTAAACGATGTTCAGGACTGTTAGACTAAAACTTCCTTGTGATCCCTCCCTACTGGAAACAGGAGTGCGATTCAGGGAAGCCTGTCAGAAAGTCCTGGATTATGGTTTTTCTGCACATACATTAAACAGTAACAAGCTCAACAGGGCAAACTATCATGACATCAGGAAGGGCATGCCCGCATTGCCCTCCGCTCTTGTCATAGGAAAATGTCTGTGATGATCCAGGCGGAACTGCCGGATATGGGGATGGAAAAAATCAGATGGTAATGTAAAGGCGGCAGGAATAGACAGGGGAATAAACAATATGGCAGTATTGTCAAACAACAGATTCTTCAATTCAGCACATCTGAGTATAAACGCCGGTCAAGATTTGTGCAAAATCAACGGTGCAGAATGAACATGGCCTTCTTTCCATTCTTAGCCTCTGCATCCTTGAGTTCTTTCAGTATCAACGAGAGGATTGCCTGTAATACATGTTAGCTCGGGAAAGTAGTTCAAGGACCAGATCAATGGCTGCAAGCACGTCATTGAGCTGTACAACATTTCTCATTAATGACTCCTTTCAAATGAGAGTTGTGTCTTCATCATAGAGTTTTGTTAGTGACCTCTCACCTACAGTTCAGACAGAATCGTCCGTTTCACTCACCTCATACAATATGGAAATCTTTGTCTTCATCATAAAAAATGTTTGCAAACTCGAAGTGTGATGGTATGCTTGAGAGCCCTGGAAAGTGAAAATTAACATCCATCAATTGTTATTGTGGGATCACCGTTTAAGGAGGCGATGATCCCACGTATACGGGAATGGATATACATTCAAAAATAATTGTATGCACCACTCTGGATGCAGATGGAAAAGTAGTGAGAAAGGATAGTTTTGAGAACAGTTTTGATAGGCTGCAGGAATACCTATCGCAGTTCCATGAGGGAGATAGATTCGTAATGGAATCAACGGGATTCTATGAACCGCTGTATGATTTCATAGAATCCCATGGATTCAGCGTGAAACTGGCAAATCCCCTGAAGATCAAACTCATTGCGGAATCCAGGATGAAGAATGACGATATTGATTCAGATGTCCTTGCAAAGCTTCTGAAGAATGACTGGATTCCGGAATCATATGTTCCGCCAAGTGACATCAGGGAGATGAGGAGGATCGTAAGGACAAGAATACAGCTGAAGAGAGATCTCACGAGGATGAAGAACCGCATTCATTTCGAACTCCTCAGGATGCATGTTGATTATGAAGTGAATCCCTTCACCTGGAAGGGAAGGGTATTCCTGAGGAACCTCAACAATAACAGGATTCTATCATATCTGGCAGTAATGGAATCCCTGGAGGCGGAGATCAGGAAGGTAGATTCACTCCTGGAAAGGTACACATCAATTCCCGGTGTGATCAATCTACAGACAATCCCAGGCATCGGGCTCTTTTCTGCCCTTGTCATTTATTCGGAGATTGGTGATATTCAGAGATTCAGCGACTCAGGAAAACTCATATCATACGCTGGCATGGTTCCTTCAGTAAGGCAGTCATCCGATATAATACACCATGGAAGAATCACTTATCAGGGTTCAAGGTATCTCAGGTGGATCATGGTTGAGGCACTGCATTCCCACATGATCAATGATCCCGGCTCGACGATAACATCATTCTACAAGCACCTTGCAAAGAAAAAGGGGAAGAGCAAGGCCATAATAGCAGCTTCAAACAAGCTACTCAAGGCAATTTACTGGATCCTCAAGGACCATAGACCATATTACTCCAAGAATAACGCTCAATAGAGAGGCCTCGCTTGTGCAACGGATGGAAAGCATCGTTAGTGTGATTGAGGGAATCTGTTGGGAAATGGTCGGATTATCCATAGTGCCGGAGAGCGGCGGATAGGTGTATGATCGGATATTTCAATCACACAGACAGGAGGAGGCTCTGAGTTGATTAAGAAAGCTTAAAGAGGCATCAATCCATTGATGCCTATAAAACGGTATACCTCTTAACATAGGTGTTTCAGAAGTACTAGTTAGTATGGCAGGATTCATAGATCGT
Source organism: Thermoplasmata archaeon (assembly GCA_021797355.1). Lineage (GTDB taxonomy): Archaea > Thermoplasmatota > Thermoplasmata > Thermoplasmatales > Thermoplasmataceae > UBA509. The sequence continues at coordinate 106,862 of JAJZZX010000001.1, forward strand.
TTGTCGTGCATCGTCCTCATCATGGTTTCAAAAGTACTAGTTAGTATGGCAGTATCCTGGGCTTTCCGTCCGGTGCGTCGATTCTCATTGTTGTTTCAAAAGTACTAGTTAGTATGGCAGTGTACTTCGTTTTTATTTGCAAAACTTAAATCGTAGGCTAGTTTCAAAAGTACTAGTTAGTATGGCAGTGTACATCTCGATCAGCTTCTGTGCTTCCATGTAAGCGACGTTTCAAAAGTACTAGTTAGTATGGCAGGTGCTGCTGAAAAGGGCAGTACCTGGATAAGGATGGATAGTTTCAAAAGTACTAGTTAGTATGACAGCTGGTTGGATGGGTTACTAAGAACTATATTAACTTAATGGTGTTTCAAAAGTACTAGTTAGTATGGCAGTACTAAGGGAAAGGTTGTAACTAGTAAGGTGCATTTTTTCCTCGATCCACATCAGAAGCCTGATATCCTCAGGAAACATGGAAATCACTTCCTCCAGCCCATCTGTTTCAGGGTCTCGGCAACAGCAACGTCCACTGATCCGTCGCTGTCATACTTATTGGTCCACCCTGTGGAAAAGAGCTTGTTCACGTCCAGCTGCGCAACCTTCACATCCCCTGCCCATCCTCTTCCATCGATGCCGCCGGTGTACCTGAACTTCACCTTCGGCAGGCCCATCCTTTCGGCAACGGTGTGGGCAATCTTTGTCACGGATGTCGTCTCCCTGTTTCCAAGGTTGATTATGTCGGTTTTTGCAGATTTCTCATGCACGTGTATCATGGAACCCACACAGTCCTGCACATGCATGTACGATTTTCTCTGGGTCCCGTCTCCAAGTATCTCAGGTTCCTCCGGGTTCTTCTGGAGCTTCCTGATAAAATCAAAAATGACTCCATGCGTGGAGTTCTTTCCGACTATGTTGGCAAACCTGAATATGGTCCCCCTTATGCCGTAATAGTGCGAGTATGAAGTTATGAAACCTTCCCCGGCCATCTTGGAGGCGCCGTAACTTGATATGGGCATATATGGCCCGTAATTTTCAGGGGTGGGTAAAACAGCTGCCTCTCCGTATAATGTGGAGCTGGAGGCAAAAAGGATCTCTCCAACATCGTTTTTCCTCATGTATTCCAGCAGGTTGAATGTTCCCACAACATTGTTCTGGAAATCCACCTCAGGACCGTTGGAGCCGTTTCTCACGTCCGAGTTTGCAGCCAGATGCACAACCACATCAACGTCCGTGAGATCGCTGCGTTCATGAAGGGATGAGATGTCTGCCTTGAGGAACCTAAAATCCTTCTTATTCAGGTACTTGCTGATATACCTCTCATCCACATTGGAAAGATTGTCCACAACAGTTATACGGTTATTTTCAGCCAGCTTTTCCACCATGTTGGAACCTATGAAGCCGGCTCCGCCAGTGATCAAGATATTTTTTCCGTTCGACAGTTTCACTCATGCTGTTATTCTCTTGGCTCTCAAATAGGATTCGGTCTTTCAGATTCTGTAGTCCCGGTATCCCATGTAAAACGCCAGATCGTACGCAATCTTCACAAGAGCGGCAGAAAAAAACACGCCCTGCGGGAAGAATTCCATGAATACGCCGGCTATTCCGGGTCCCGGAATCTGGAAACCATTTCTCACCGCCAGGAAGCTAGAATTCGCAGAAACTCTGGAATCCCTGGGGATTCTCGTGTTCACGAAACTGTCCCTTGCAGGCACATCCATCTGGCTTGTGCTCTGCCTGAGGAAGAGAAATATCTCACTGACTGCCAGTATGTGGAAAACTGGAACTAGGAAAAGCATCACGTTGCTCACGAGATGCGTGTATACCATTGTCCTCACAAGCCCAATCCTCCCTGAGATATATCCTGACCCCATAACAGATAGTGCGGTAATTATGTTCACAGCTATGAATATGAGGCCTGCCTGGGAGAGCGTGATGTGGTACACCTGCTCGAACCACAGGGAGATAACTGCCGTATTCACGAGGCCTCCTCCTAGGGAATCTGCTGAGAACAGAACCATCAGTCTCCGGACATCGGATCTCACGGCAGGATCGGGAATGGCTTTCCCTTTTTCATGGCGAGCCACGTCAGGGAAATTAAGCGGAATGTAGAGGACAATCTGTACTGCGGCCAGAACAAGATCAACTAGGAATATCAGGGTAAAGTTATTAGTCCCAAGGGTGAAGAGGAAATATGAGGCAATTGCGCCGCTCCCATAGGAGGCAAAATTGTACAGTGTGAACATGGCGTTCTTCTCCTTCTGGTTCTCGGAGTATGAGCTGATGGTGAACTGCTCCAGGGACTGGTTAACCGAGTAATCCCGGCCCCCCAGGGACAGCCCTCCCACCACTATGGCAGAAATAAGGGCCAGAGGACTGCGGCCAAGGAAGAGTATTATCATAGCCGCAATAAGGACGGAGGAAAGAAAGAGAAGCCTGGTCTTTGTGCGCCACTGCAGGGCAGTATAGGTGTAGAGAAATGCAGTGGAAATGCCAATGCTGGCAAATATGACAATGGATGTGTCAAGGGGCGAATATCCATGGGCGGCCAGGAAGAAAGGCACACTGATTGCCAGCGATACAAATATGAACGATCTTATGGATTTCGTCACTGATAGGAGAATGCTACCCCTGTGCATGCAGCATGTGAGCCCCCATTTGTTTTTAACATTTAGTGTAGATCATGAGCACTGGGGCTGCCGAGATCACGTTTCAGAGGATAGCTGAGTGCCGGATGGTGACCTGGTTCTAACCAGCAGTGCAACTGGAGCCCAGGATTATGGGAGGTTTGAAACCGTTGGAAAGGCGTTTTCATGGAACGTCATATTCTCATCCCTGCTTACAGTCGTGGAATCAACGGGGAAGGGAAAGGAGAAAATCGAGATATCATCATCCAGGCCGGGAACCATGGCCCAGCTGTCAGAGGCAAGGAGCCCTTAGATGGCATTTCTGATGAGGCTTATGGGGGAAATTGCTAGGGGCATAACGGATGAGGAAATTAAGAACGCAAAAGGCACTGCAAAGCCTCAGGAGTAGAATTTGTAGTCGTAGAGAATCATCACATTGGCAGAGGAATCAACCTCCCTGATCCTCGATATGCTTCCCCTGGCATTTGTCAGGCTCTCCGAGAAGCATGTATATACCCCGGCCCTGCTGTCCGATATGGAGAATATGGTCTGTGGGGCAAGTATTTCCCTGACCCTGTCAACAGAAGTGGAAAAAATTGAATACAGAACAATATCGCCACCAGACAGGTCAAGTTCCGTGATGACGCCAAGTATGTGGTTCCTGAACAGGAGATTCAGGCGCCTCTTGGCAGTCATATATGGAATATCGAGATGGTTGGATATATCGGTCACCGACATCCGTGGATCGGTTTTCAGTACGTTTATAATCTCCAGATCCGTGCTGTTTATGTTTATCCCAAGGGGTACCATGGGTGGCTGATCTGGATCCACTTCCTTCAGACAGTTTTCCAGGTTCATTCAAGTAATTCAACATGTTTGTACCTCCCGGTTTCCTTTTCTAACCATTTCTTCCTGAAATTCTCATTCAATATTGCGGATTCAAATTCTTCCGGTGTCATATAATTCAATGAGGAATGTGGTCTCTTTGTATTGTAATCGGATACAGCCCATTCCATGTGCTTTCGGAAGTCCTCAAAGCTGACAAATTCCCCGGTGTATATGTAGTCATCCTTGAATCTCCCGAAGTATGATTTGAAATGTTTCACGCATCTCTGGACAAAATACGAAATTAATTATGATCCATGTTGTTCCATTGCCTTATAAATGTCGGCAAAGAGGGTATACACACCTGAGGAGAAGCTGAAGATCGTCCTTGAAGGGATGAGCGGCACCATATCCGTAGCAGATCTCTGCAGGAAATATGATCTGAAGCCTGCAAGATTCTACTACTGGAAGGATCAGCTCCTTAACAGTGCACCCGAGATATTTGAGAACCGTGGGAGAAAGCTGGATGAGGATCGCATAAGGGAGGAGAAGGATAAGGAGATTGCAAGGCTCAAGGCAACCATCGCTGAGATTGTTCAGGAGAACCTGGAGATCAAAAAAAAGATTGGAGAACGCTTGCGTAGAAATGAGAGGATATGAGGTCCCTCTTCTATGACATACACAGAACAGTGGCGAGGACAGTTGAAAGATCAGGATATTCCATATCAAGGATCCTCCTTATGCTGGGAATATCCAGATCCTGGTACTATTCACAGATGTCATTCTCACCGATCCATGACGGAAGATTCAATCCGCTTGCTGTCAGGGATGATGATGAATGGATTGTCATAGGATTCAAGAGACAGCATCCAGGGATGTCTTTCAGGGAGATTGCATACACTCTGATAGATGAGGATATTGTGTATCTCTCACCTTCAACTGTGTACAGGATACTGAAGAAGCACGATCTCATAATGCCTTGGAAGCATCCGGTGTGGGAACCAACAAGGCCTGAACATGCAAAATTCCCTGATGAGAAGTGGCAGACCGATATAATGTATGTGAAAATACAGGGAAGGTTCTTCCCCTATGATCTTCATTGATGAATACAGCAGGTATATCGTACATCATTCTCTTCTTACAGCAATGGATGCTGATTCCGGATCACTGGAGGCACAGACAGCCATTGAAAAGCTCAGGAAGGATTCCATTTCTGAACCAGTCATACAGAGCGATAACGGATCATCATTTATCGCCATGGAATTCAGGATTGTTCTGAAGCAGAACAATCTCACACAGAAACTCATAAGACCGCATACACCTGAACAGAACGGCATCGTTGAAAGATCAAACAAAACAATGAGGGAATCGCTTGCGCCGGTAATTCTGACAGATTATGAGCAGGCCAGACATGAGATATCCAGAATTGTGGATAATTACAACAACAAGAGAAGGCATTCATCCCTGAACTATCTCACACCAATACAGTATTACAGGGGAAATCCTGAGGAGTTGATCAGGATAAGGGAATCAAAGATTCAGAAGGCAAGAATATTAAGGAGGGAAAGAAATATGAAGGAACGAAAGGGAGGTGAAACGGCAGGAACTGTATCATAATTCTTTTCGCAAATTGTCCAGAATTGAGAAAAACAGTACAAATGCAGGCATGAAGGATCTTGGTGGCAGGATCCTTTACATGTATGAGGACACATCGCTCAGGGCGGAGGAGACAAACCCCATCAGGAGGATCAAAGGAGGAAAGATAGACCAAAAATACCTCATGGATGAGAGAAAAAAGCAGGGAAATTCGCAAACCTCAGCAACATGCGATCCGATCCTAAGGAGATATACGAACTGTACAAGTCAAGGGAGGAGGTGGAGGTTGCATTTGATGCTATGAAAAACGAACTGGAGAACGAAAAGGCATATGTGCACAGAACCGACGGTCTCAGGGATATTTCTTCACATCCTTCATATCCCTGTGCGTGTACTTCAGCATCCTAAATGTGCTGAAAGATAAGGGTCTTTCATAGAAGATGTCTGTGAAGGACGCTCCATTCAAACTGTCAAAGATATATGTCATAGCGGAGGGGGCAAGAAGAGCACTCGCCGAGATACCTGAGAGATTAAAGAAGGTTTCTGACTTATTTGGGCTAAAGTTATACACTAAAATTCTGTGGAGTTAAGATTTAAACTTGAGTGAAGGGAAAGTAGCGTAGATTAGATTGATGCATTTAAGACAGAAACCAGGTTTTGAACCGGATTGTATAATAGTCGGGCTGCAAATCCTATTGAAGTCTCCCGTTAACGTAATCATCAAGAAATAGGAGGTAGATACTTGCTGACTGATACTCACTCTCAGTGAGTTTAATTGAATAGCTTATAGAAAATATTGTACTCTGAGGTGGGTTGGGATGAAGAGAGTCTTCGTGATAGCTATTGCTCTTGTGATCATCATTGTCTTCGAATTCTCGATAATCTTCGGCTACCATTCTTCCTCCAGCTATATAAATGCTTCAGATACGCAAGTGAACGAATCCAACTACATCGTGATAGCCAAGCTACCATCGTTTGAGGCAAAGATCGTTGTTTCTCTGTATGGGAATGGAATCTACAATATAAGTGAGGAACTGCCAACTAACTCCCAATATGTCCATATCAGTGCTGCATCCAACAGTCCAAAGGTCCTTTCTAATATCTATATAAATTTTAATTCCACAGCTTTGGTTAAAAATCTAGGTAGCTTAAGTCTCGATACTGATATCGTTCAAAACATCTCCTTCTTTGATCCAATCGTTGTGAAGTTCCTTCCAGGAGATCAGCATCCTGGACTGATGACGGGTCTGTTCCAGGAAAATGGAATTGAATTGTTAGTCATATCAGTCAATGAGTCCTCTGGGCTCTATTACAAGGAGGTGAGCAGATCACAGAGCCTGTAGATAGAGCCATAAGTGCTGCCAACTCCCTGAAATCCATCATAGAAAAGTCAAAGAGGTACAATCAGCTGTGGAGTGAGGCTGCTAGGGCGGTTGTTCTCATACTTTTGACTGCAGCGATGCTGCTTGCCTCTTTAATATTTATACTGCAATATGACTTCAATAATACTGTTGCTCTCCTGGGTTCTATCAGGATATCGCAAGGAAATAACCTTCTGGTGTTCAACATTTTGGAATTCGGATCAGGCATTGGCCTATTTGCATTTGTCCACCAAATGGGTAGAAGGGTGAAGAAAAATTTAGAGATACAGAGATCCAGAAATTTCCAGAGTAGCAATGTCAAGGAAGTCATGAAGTTCATAATTGATCAGGACTGGGATTCTCTTCTTACTGAAATAAGGAAAGGGAAGAATGGTTTCACTTTTTACACATGCATAGAAATATTTGTTTTTGCCTTCATGTTCTACTTGATATTATCTATTGCCTTCAGCATTAGTGTCGGTTTGCTTCTCTCTTTTCACGCATACCAAATTGCCTTGATCATTTTATCAGTTATACTAGCTCTGGTAGTGCGGTACAGGAAGATCGTGAATTCAGTCAAGGAGATAAGAGACATGAGGCAGGCAGTAGATCAGCTGAGGTGGTTTGCTGAAAGAATCCGGGAAGAACAACTTTAGACCAGATCTTTACCTCGTAGCTAGAATTCTGTACAGCCTTGCAGAGGATGGATCATCAAACCGCTCTAATTTATCGGTTAAAACAGGTCTTGCTTATGATCGTCTCGCTAGTTACCTGAGCTGGATGGAGAATAAGAACCTCGTGACGAATGACAATGGGATGATTAGCATTACGGCAGAGGGAATGCGGTCATATGGAAAGCTGGTTAACTGGATAATGGAATACGTTGGAAAACTCACCTTTCCCAAAAGGGACAGGAAATAGCTTTTGAAAATTCAATGAATATGGCGATTTTGACTCGCCAGAAAGAAAGCATTGAAAATTATTGGAATAATTTGTTTATCAGACAACCGGTCTGGTAATTTGATTGGTAGCATTCTCAGGCTTACGTTTTGCTTCATCCTTTGTAATCCGTGGGCTTCATCTATGAAGTCGGATAAGAAGGCCGCTTGCCTAAAGAACACGGTGAAAATGTTAGGGTTTAAAAGCATGGATGATTTTTGTATAAATAAGATTACTGGATCAAGGAGATCCTATCATAAAGAATACGGAGTGCCTAAGCATGAGGTCTACAGGACGTGCGCTCTTGTAGCATTAAACTCTAACGCCCGCCAATTTACATAATAGGTATATCCAGGCTGTGAGTTATGATCCTTGACTTCTTTGGTATCTCCGATGTTTTGTATTCGAGATAGAATAATCCCAGAGAAATTGCTGGATAGCTAAAATAAACACGTGTACCAATTGTTTCTTTTTCTCACTCCTCCACTTAGGAAAAATTAGAATACTCTACTTTCTGGAAGCTGAAACTATTAGAAATGAAACAAAAGAAATCAATTGTTAATAGTTGCCACTCTTAAGAACAAAAATAAATACATTTCACATCATATTACAGAAATTGGCTTTCTCCATATATCAAATTCTGACAATTACTTCAATGATAGCCTCTGCTATTTACTCCATATTAAGCATACTTAAGCTCGGAATTAGTCCGAGGTTGAAGAAAAAATCAGATTTGATTAACAGCTTGAAGATTATGAGCACAGAGGTGAGAGAGTTCTACGAGGAATTCAATCCACCAATGAGGATTGATAATACAAAGGATAAGTGGTTTCATTATTATTTCTTGGTGATGTTGGCGTTATCGTCTACAATTATTTTTACGTCGCACAAATTCAGTTTTAGCATGCTGTATATAATACCAGCAATCATTGTCGAATCTTTTGTTCTTACCACCATCTATGAAATTTATGAAGTCGGAAAATGAACTCAGTCCTAGAGGCTTTCAATGACAAAAGTTCCAAAAAGATAGGTTCAGAGCTAATAAATGAAGCTTACCGGCGGAATTGGTTTTTCATCAGATTTACTGTCGGAAAAATTATCGCAGTTTTATTTATTAATGTATTCATAGTTTCCAACGTTAATCTAGCACAGGGAAGTACTGGCGAAATATTCTTCTATACGTTTTTATTCATTGCAACATTCTACATAGTAATATTAGAAGCCTATTTGTATAGAAAGATGTATGTTGAATTAGAATTTGTAGCCTCTCAAAAGTATTTTGCAACGTGTAATAAGAAAGTGATCACAGAGCTTCATATTGATGTAACAAGAAATAAGAACATTTCTCCGGTAGGTAAGCTTATTGCGATAGGTAAATTTCTTTACATACTCAGAGAAGATGGATTTACACAAGAGGTCAATTTCAAAACCATTCGAGCGGTAAGTATCAATGAAACAGAAATAGCCAAAGAATAATTTTATAATCCATCCCTTCTTTTTCTGCCTTCGTGTAGTATTATTTAACATCAACCAGCTTGAAAATTAAATTTGGATACTCCAGTAATATCAGTATTCGCCTTCAGGATGCCAGAATTCCTTCGTGTTCTTCTTGAAAATTTCATAGCATTTCTTGGAGCATAAATATGTGTGATTGCCTCCTTTATATTCAGGGTGCTCAGGTGTACTCCAAGGAACCTCTGCAATCTCATCTAAAAAGATCCTATAGGCCTGTGAGGGTTGAATTCTATTGCCACAGACTGAACAGTACACAATTTTAGAGGACATGAAAATTAAAGTGGCATCGTTTCCTTTAAGGTATTCATCGCTGTCTCGTACCAGTGATCAGCCTGTTGTGTATGCGCATGATAGTTTGATGATCCTACAGTAGCAGGAGATATTCCCTTATAAAAATCTGCCACATTTTTAGAAATTCCAGCTATTATAACCTTGTTGTAGAACCACTTCCTATGATATTTTTGTATCAGTCCAGATTGCTGGTCAAACATTATGGTCATAGCTTTTGCAACAATTTTGTAGAATCTCTTCACCATATTTGCGACCTCAATAGGCATGAAGATGTAGAACGAGTTCTTTTGGCCTCTTTTGAAATTAAAGGCGTATCTTGCGTAATTATCCATTCTTGTGGGGTTTTTAGCGTCAAAATCATGTAGCATTTTAGCCATTTCAGTAACGCTAACACCACTATGCGCTAGAATTTCAAAGTAGAGTTTTACCATCTCGTCTTTAATTTTTCATATACATCTTTTACAGTTTTATAATTTGTAACGTAGGTGTCAGGTCTTGATTGCCTAACTTTTAGGACTTTTCTCAAATCTTCAGCATGACCAGATGATAATTGGCCTGTCTCAACAAGATAGTTTATGTAAACTCTTAAACCCTAACTCAAGCTTTTTTACGTAATATGGCAAGATCAATCTACAGTGCCAAAGCCAGGTCCTTCGCCTTTTTCGGTACCTCACTCATGATCTCCCTCTTCTCCATCCTGTACATCTTTATCCTTGACAGTATGAGTAGAACATCCCTTCTTTGAACTAGAAATATGTGGCATTTTTATGGCTTCCATTTTTAAAATGACTTGGGCCTTAGTTTCCCTCTTGTTCGGTTTTCTAGCTATCCTTGTCCATACAATTTTAGTAACCTTTTAGAAATCTCCTGTGCAGAAAGTCCAAAAATCTTAGCCAGGCGTGAAGAACTGAACGAGATGTGCCTGTCTGCCTTCAAATAGTCCATAATGTCTTAAGCATCAATACTTGCCCTTTCTAGTCTTATGCTTCATCACCTCGCATCACGTTGTAATATGATCGTTACCCCTTCAATAAAGTGAAAATAGTTTGCTCATATCGGATCCGTCTATTAGTCGCAGTGGTTTTAATTTTTCAGGAATCTTAAAGAATCTCCATTCTCTCCGATTGAATCTTACAACATAATATATCTCTAGCCAAGGAAACATCTCCTTTATTCCCTTTAGTGCCTTCCACTGCGCCTCACCCTTGCCAGAATTCTGCTTGAATGAGTAACTGCTGGCATTTGGACCCTTAACTTCAATTATCACATTTGGCCATACGATGGTGTCTCCCGGCCTTGATGGGGACCCATGTTTTGCCTCTATTCCGTCCTGAAGAAGCATCTTTAACAGGATACCTTCTGCAACTGATCCTCTAGATGTCAATCTGAAACCTCCAGGAATTTTATTATTCGATTCCTCTTCCCCTCAACGCTGTGTACGTCCAATTTCCCTTGATATTTCGGAAAATGGCAAACGATTTCATTTTTAAATATAAGCAATGAAATCTGTCGGGTTGGAAGGTCTATGTAGAGAATAGGCCATTTTGAATCTTCCTTGATCCCTGCACTATGGCCCAGCTTCTAAGCCACTCTCACCATGGCCTGGACACACAGATTTCTGTCCAGATACGCCTCGTCCGGTGTTGATTACAGTTGGTATGAGACCCTGTAAAATGTACAGCTGCAGAGATAGTAGAATTTTCCATTGAATGTGTGCTGCTCTTTTGTGTGACCGCAGATGCAGGTCATTTCATCACCAGCCTTCCCTTCTCAACTGATTTCCTAAGCACCTCCACAAGATGTGGGGAATAAGGCTTTACAATCCAGTCACCGGGCCTGATGCCGTTCTTGGTTTTCTGGAATGATTTGTCTGCCTTCTGACCGTTCCTGACAAGCTCTAGGAATTTTCTGGAGGTTCAAAGAGCGCATGAAATCAAAAAGCAAAATGGTGATCTTTCTTGAGATTTACAGAAACATTAGCTTTTTCAGTATCATTATGTAATTGTTGTAAGCATCTAGGCCTTCTTTAGTAATTTCAATGATCATCCTCGGCCTGCTTGGGCTGAGAACGGTCCTTGTCCTGACGAGCTTACCCGCCTGAAGCTTTTCAATGTGATTGCTAAGGCTTCCTTTTCCCATGGATGTTATCTTCTGAAGATCAGTGAATGTTAGCCTTCTGTTGATCGCTAATGTGATTAAAATGGTAAGTCTAGCAGTAGACTTCATAACTGGTTCCTTAAGGCTGTTCCCCAGAGATTCCAGCAGATAGTTAACCTCAGTCAGGTTAGACTGGTATGGGGTATCCTGGGTTTCTTTCTCTTTCACCATCATTCCTCTTGATTTTTCGATTCCATGAGATCATCAACTGAATAGTATATGGAAGCAAAGGAAGCAACTGTCCACATTATGATTGTTGGAATCCACAATAAGCCAAAATAAGTGGCCTTTTTTGTAAGCACGACTGAAAGTCCGCTGGCCAGATCACTGGCAAGAAATACTATAACTGCCAGCCTACCCTCAAGAGGTATGCTTTCGAAAGTAGCTTTCTGAGTAAAGTGTATATAAATCCCGACAGCAAAGAGCGCTCCGACCTCAAGTGTTACTCCTACCGGAGTTCTCAGGAGTGAAGACCCTATTATCAGTGCAGCCAGCAGAATGAAAATGAATACAACCGGTCCAGCATATTTTCTTCTTCTTTTATTATCACGTTTTGTTGTATCCAGGTCTCTCCTGAGGAGTGACAACCTTTTGGCCTTACCGAATACCATACTGGTTACGTACATTGCCACAGCAATTATTGCCACATCAATTGATACGTAAACCACATTCTGGATTAACTGGCTCTCTATGGGGAATATGCCATAGCCGTCAACCTCAAACAGCAGTATTGATAAGGCCCAGATCCCATAATAGAGGCCCCAGGCTCTCCTCATCAAATATCTCTCATTCATGATAGCATCCATGCCGGTGGCTCTCAGATGCATCTGCAATTCTGACAGTTCATCAGATTTCATATTTGTCTTGCCTCTTCTATGGAACCACTTCTAACTCTCCTTATGAGATAAATAGCCAGCATGAACAGAACCACAATCCAGAAGAGCAATCCGGCTGACAGTAGATAAGGATTCAGGGTGGGCCCACTCATTGACGAGATTCCCAGTGGAGAGGCTTCTCCATAATATGTCTGGAATAGCAGTCTTGGTATTTCACTGAATGGACTCGCATAAATAATGTAAGAAGGCAAGGGCACTCCAAGTTCCGAAAACCCGAAAAGATAAGAAAGCAGCTGTGGCAAAAGTGCGATAAATGATATGCTTTTCAAGCCCAAAGAGTTATTAGCGAACAGAACGAGTACACAGGAGAGCAAGAATATGAATATTCCCGCTGTCAGCAGGACAACAAGGGATATTTCAGGATAGGTCGGAAGAAGAAAGTATCCAGCCTTGGCGCTGAACATTCCAGCGGAAAGCAGAATGACAACTCCTCCAATAAGTGCTGTCACAAGCGACGCACTAATCATCATTTCTGAAATATATGAAATTGGCTTCAGCTTAGTGTATCTGAATGCGTAGGACAGTGAGGAGTTTGCATAATATACAGAATGTGCAATGGATGTGGCCACAACGCTTCCGGATATTAGTCCAATCAGGGAAAACCATATGGAGGTATACGCCAACGCTCCAGATCTGGAATCGGTATTGAAGCCGAATACGAAGGCCCCCATAAAGATCCAGAAGGCCATGAATCCAATGCCCCACCCGAGAAGGCTCTTGTTAAGAAGAAGTGATTTTATAAAATATCTGGCAATCATTGCGACACCTCATCGAAGATGGAGTTTAGATTCCTGGCTGTTGCAATTGGTATCATGCCTTCATCCTGTGTAATGGAGAATTTTCCGAAGCTTGTGTCTATGCTGGCGAGACTTCCCGGCACCTCACCCCTGTTGATAAATAGCCTCTTGACCTGGCTTGCGGAGAATCTACCAAATATCCTCCCCTCGATAATGAAATAGAGGGCCCAATTCTCCAACCTCGGAAGAATGTCAAGTTCGTGAGTGTTCATGAGAATTTCTGAACCGCATTCCTCAACCTTCCGGAGAAGCTTAACCCTCCGCCCCTGATCAACATTGTCAAAAGGCTCATCAAGCAGAATAAGAGATGGTGAAAATGACAATGCCAGAATATTTCCGAGCATTTTCTGCTCCCCTGAGCTCAGCTGGTAGATTTTTTTCCTTAGAATGCTGTCAAGTCCAAAATCAGATATGGTGTTCAGCACCTCGCTCTCATCTGCGCCCTTCAGTATTGAATAAACTGCGATAGTATCCCTAACTGTACCCCCAATGATCCTGTAGACCTCTGCCAGGTTAGTTGAAACCCTGATCTCTCCTTGAACCCGGCTGAGTTCATGGCCCATAACACTAACTTTTCCAGATTCATTGTGAACCAGTCCTAGTATAACCTTAAGAAGGGTTGTCTTTCCGGAGCCATTTGGACCAACGACCACAGCCTTCTCATTTTTTAGAGTAAGGTTCACATCATTCAGGGCTTCTTTTGTGGATTTCCCGTCATATCTTGCCGATACATGATCAAGTTCCAGCATGGAAGAGACATTCCTGGCGTCTTAATTATGGCATTATGAAGTTCAAAACCTGAACTGTCATTTGTTCATAATGTTGCGAACTGTTGGCAACCAAATCTTTCATTCAGATTGCATGCAAAAAACATAATGGGCAATTTGAGGAAGTATGCGTCAAACCAGATTTACCAGAGTGTGGAAGACAACCAGTGCAAACAGATATTGGGTATTCAGGTAGAAACCTAAATCCAACGTTATCAGCTAAGCCTTGGAATATTGTGTCGGAAAAAACAGAACAGTTCATAATGGAATTATAGATAAAAAAAATAATAAAATATATTTAGCCTAACCAACGAATCAGTTCTTCCTCTTCTGCCTCCCATAGCTGTAAAAACTGACAGATGCAATCGTGGCCACCATTCCCACTATGACAGCTGCCATTATGCCGCCAATATAGTAGAATGGGGACCTGGCATTGTTCTTCCCGCTCAGTGAGTTTATCTGCTCCTGGAGGTTTGCAATCTGCTGCTGCAATGAGGCTATTGTATTCTGCTGTGCTGTTGCATTGGCCTTGTACTGGGCTATTTCGCTATTCATCTGCTGGATCTGCTGCTGATCAGCCCCATTCAACTTCTCAGCATTCAGCAACTGCGTCTCGGCACTGAGCAGTTCAGATGAGGACAGGTTTGCCTGAGCTTCAGCTGAAGCAAGGCTGGAGCTCATTGCTCTGATGGTCTGGTTCAGTGTTGCGATCTGATTCTGGAGGGCACTGCTGCTCATTGATGCCTGGGACAGTTCCATCTTCAAAGTGTTCAACTGTTGGATTGCCGATGAGTATTCTGTTTCAAGGCCTGCAAGCTGGGTTTCAAGCTGTGCCTGGGAATTGTCAATGTAAATAGTATCCTGTGATGTTGTGGTCAGCCCCGTTGATGTTGTCACCGTGTAAGTTATGGTATAGTAGCCGTCAGCATATTCAGCGGTGTTGAATATAAGAGATCCCTTCAGCGGGAGATTCTGCGAAAGAATCTGCTGTCCTGCAGCGGATACTACTGATATGTAGGAACTAACAACCGGTGTTTCAGATACGGCAGAGTAGGAGAGCGTCAGATTACCACTCACAAGCCCTGTTTCAGACGCCGACAGCGAAGTTATGGGCATTGCTCCAGGATTGCTGATTATTAGTGGATCAGACCACACTATTGGATTCTGGACATCCTGCAATGAGAAAGTGAACCCGTCGAAGCTGAACTCCTCTGAAAGATCATTGTATCCCTGTGCAACCATATTCATCACTATGGGGGCACCTGCAGGCGGCAGATTGGTGAAGTTCACAGGTATCACACCGTTGAAGACACCGCTAACAGGAACTCCAGTGAGAGAGTCAACGAACTGGGGTGGATAGCTGACATTCACGTATTGTCCTGGCGCTGATCCAATGGATATGTTCACATAATTCACGTATTTCATGCCGCTGAAAGTAACTGTTCCAACCAGTGCAGTTCCAGAGCTGTTCAGTCCCACATTGGGATAGAAGCTGCCACTCTGAGGCTCCACGTAGACAGTCACCATGTTGCTCGTGAGGTTACCGTACGTGGCATATACCATGTCAACCTGCGTATAGAGAGGTCCGTTTATTTCCGCAAGGAAAGCGTCAGTCCAGAGGTTGAACATTCCCCTGCCATCGGAAAGGAACGTACCCACCTGTACGCCCGGTGCATAACTGCTCACTGGCAATGTCGGATCTTCATACGAGAACTGTGCGTTGCTCACTGATATTTCATGAATTACCGCGTTGCTGACTGGAGTGCCGTTCAGGAAAACTTCTCCTGTAGCTCCAATGAGGTTATAGTAGCCCGTCTGTGTGTCCATGAACATCGGCACCTCTGCAACACTTGTCTCAAGCATTCCAAGGGCATTTGTAACACCAAGCGTCAGGTTGCCCGTTGTCACCGGTGGAAGCACAACAGCAAATTGCTGGAAGCTTGCCTCACTGCTTGCCACAGACGAAACAAGGAAGTAACCATATTCTGAAGCTGCTGGGCTTGGTGAGTTCATGTTGTATTCCGGCGTATAGTTGAACATTCCCTGTGCATTTGTATGGATCTGCGTCAGTATGCCACCCCCATACATCCCGTTGTTAGGCCCTCCGGAATAGGCTTCCACAGTGTAATATCCACCAGGCTGCCCATTTGCAAGGATTACCTGGAAGGAGTATGTATGGCCTCCCACAAGAGTTTCAAACTCAGAGGGGCCTGAGGTGGTCACCTGCATTATGGTAAAGGGTTCGTTCATCAGTGCATGCTGTGTGCTGGGTACCTGGCCTATGAGAGCGCTGTCCATTATCCCAACGTTGATCATTCCAAGGCCCTGCAGGTAGTTCCAGTTATTTCCAGCAGGATTTCCAAGGGTGAAAATCCACCATGGGACGATTGGATCTGAGGGCTCGTTTATGCTGAGGTTGAAGTAATACCAGTCAAAGCTGTTTGTTGGTCCGTAGTTGAATCCCTTCCCGATGTTCTGCATGTCTATGTACGGGTTGAAGTGCACAGAGGGCATTCCCGCTTCATAAGCGTTGTGCGCCTGGTACAGAACCGGGTTAATGTCACCCATTGACGGAGACCCAAATGCAACATTTGCCTGCTCGTCTATCAGTGCCCACTCACCTGCCGTTATTGGAGTTGCAAATGAAGTTCCTCCATAGAAAAGGTTCCAGAATCCAGTATATACTGACATGTTAAATGCAGCTGGCCCACTGACAACTGGATCCATTCTTGCTCCAGAACTGTATGTGTCAAGGGCATTCTGCCACCATGGCTGTGCTGACATAATTGACTGGCCAAATCCTCCACCAACTTCTCCCTTGAATGTGCCGTCCTCACCGAAACCATACGACCAGTATGTGTAGGACTGCACACCAGTGGCCGGAGCAACCTGCATCTCAAGATTGAACTCGGAGTTCAGTGCATATATCCCAGTGTCAGGGAAGGCCAATCCATTGCTTTCCGCCGTAAGCTGGCCGCCGCCAACGCTCGTGGATCCGGTAGCTATGGCAGGCATTCCTGCGGACGTTGCCCCATATTCATATTCCGCAGCATAAGAGCCGTAATCGCCAGTTGCAAAGAAGTTTGTTACGCCAACAGCATTGAGTTCGGACAGCAGTGTGTTCTCAACAGTCATGTACATTGGGGCACCGAAGAAGGCGGTGTATTCCTCTCCACTTCCGTAAGAGTTGCTTGTTATGCTGACTGAATCAGTTGCGTTGTTTCCGCTCACGAGATTCTGTGCAATGTATTGGTATGCATAGTCGAAGGACGAGAACTGTGGATTGGGGACTGCAACAAGGTCTATGTGGGCAGCAGGGGCCATTGCAGCTATATACTCTATGTCTAGAGCTGTCTCCAGTGTCCAGCCATATATTTCGCCGTCAAAAAGATTTGCTCCAAGAAGGTTGATAACACTCAACCTGCTTGTAACCTGATTGGGGTTATTCCACACTTCCTTGGCAAATCCCTGCAACCAGGAAAGGGGCAGGTCTCCAACTTCTATTACTGCTACAGTGACTCCCTGGCCCATGTCAGGCTCACTGGCAATTGTTGACTGTCCAGACCAGAGATTGCTAGCTCCGGTTAGAACATGCATTGTGCTCGGGAATATGATCTGATAGTTGCCTGACGGATCATTGAAAGCAGCAGCAGTTGGTGTCAGGTAATTTGGAGCCCAGGTAAAGTTTGCATCAGTAATATTCTGGACAGAACCAAGATCATATGGATTATAGAAGCTGCCAGGAGTCTGGGTGGAATTGAAGGTAAAAGAAGTTCCTGTGCTGTTGTAAAGTCCAGGTACAATGCCAGCAGGACTCATTCCGTAGGGAAGCATCAGATCGGGAGATGCAGCCATGCCATCGAGGCCTGTTATTCCGCTCACATACTGTGCAATTCCAGCAGGCATTTTCAGGCCTGCAGTGTTAACGTATTCAATCGGTGACAGAGAAACACTGCCAGGGACTGCGCTGCCATTGCCGAACAGCGGTATCCATACTCCGTCACTTGTGTACTGAATTGCATAAGCGCCTATCTTTGTATTGAAAGCTGATTCAAACTGGGAAACTGTTCCAACCAGTGTAAGAGAAAGCCTGGCTGAACTGGTCTGGACACTAATGCCATACTGGCTGAAGTAAGATACAATGGAGTTGTATACCTGCTGTGAAACCCCGAACATCGACCCAAAGGTGCCTGCTGAGACGTATTGCCTGTACAGAGGGGATCCGGGATTCGATATGGAGGACACGTAAGCGGAGAGATTACCTGTTGGCTTCAGGCTCAGGGTAACGACAAGCTGGGCGTTGGGATTAAACTGTGCACCCTCACTTACAAGCTGGAAATTTCCAAGTTTGGACAGCTGGCCTGATAGCGCCGATCCCTGCATTTCCACAAGCGTACCAGAAGATGATGAATTGGCAGCTATTGGCAGGCTTTCTGTGCCTGTGCGACCAGTTGCATTACTCATGCCATATACCATGACAGAGGCAATAAAAATTGCAACCACGATCACAGAGACAATAACTTTATACCTATTACTCATGGCTTTTTTCACCTCGGACGGCTGGGGCCTTATGCTCTTAGGGGGGCGGGCCTCAACCCTGAGGAAATCAATTGAAAAATATATTTGAGAATTTTGTCAAATTTTAGAAAGGCGCTTTCCATTAAGGATATTTAAATATCTAACACATGGTCTCGGGAGCCAGAAAAATTTTAAGTGCACATTTATCTTTTTACGGGTGTGACATTAAATAATGATACATTATTGAATGTACCACAGATCACAGGTCATTTCTAAGAAATCTCTCTTCTTCCAGCTTTTTGCTGATTCTCAATATCTGTCGATATGAATACTCAATACCATATCTTTCCTTTATGGATTCCCTTGCCATCTTCAGGCTTCGGGAATTCTTTATCAATTCTATCAATTGTTTCGAAACAGGGACTTTCCTTGGCCTCCCTATTTTCCTGGATCTGACAAAGGCCAAAGGCCCAAGAGCATTCCACTGCTTAAGCCATAGGTAGCCACAGGCTACAGTTATATAATTCCTGCGGCACGCAATCTTAACTGAATATCCCAGATAGAGATCCCTGATGAAAGCCATTTTCCTTAAAGCCCTGATTCTGGACCTCTCTGCAGAAATCATCCTCTCCAGCTGTTCCAAATTGAGATGCCTCTTAACGGACATGAAAGGTCATTGAAAGAATACGACTTGGAAATTAAAATAGTTATGTCATAAGAGTTCAGCCAGAAAGCAATCTCTTGTAGAGCCAATATTATAGGTCATTTTCTTGGTATACTCCTCTGGCTGAAATCTATATTTTCTTTAGTAATTGTAGTATAAAATTCAATGGACCTAGAAACTGCCCTTTTCCACAATCTTATCAGAAGTTCAATGTCTTCCTTTTTTAGCTCAGGGGGTTCAACCTTCAATTCCTGATATGCAGGCCTGGAGCAATGGTTGTATCCGGAAGCTGCACAGGCAGCCCCCCTTGCAGTTACTAGCTGCGGTTCCATGCCAATCTTCACGGGAATATCCATCACAGCGGACTGGAATCCAAGAAATTGCCTATTCATGGCAAGCCCCCCATCGACCATTATCTCCCTAGGTTTTCTGCCAATGGAATCAAGCTCCTCCACGATATCATTTATTTGCAAGGCTATGGAGGCTAGAGCTGAATCCATTAGGTTCTGTCTGTTTGTCATTGCCCTCAAGCCAAAAACTGTCCCTGATGTAATGTTCTCCCAGTACGGAGCGCCAGTACCCTCAATGGATGGGACGATCACCGCAGGAGGAAAACTGTTAAAGATTCTTGCTGGATTTGCACCGTATAATTCTTCCTTCCCTGATCCTGTGAGTTCTGCGATAAAATCAATAAGCTTTCCAGCCCAGAAAACCGGTCCCTCCAGGGCATAAAGCCTTTCACCATGTCCTGAGAACAAAAGGGTCTCCAGCAATCTCTCTGATCTCACCCGATGAGAACCTGTGTTCTGAACAAGAAAGGCACCAGATCCGTAGGTTACCTTCGTATCACCATTTTCATTGAGTGAATGTCCTAGCACTGAAGCCTGCTGATCTCCTATTAGCGCTGTGACTGGAATCTCCACGCCCAGAATCTGTAAAGATGTATTTCCGTAATGGCTTGAGGATTCCTGCAGTTCAGGCAGCATTTCATGAGGTACTTCCATCAGGTCGAGAAGATCGGCGTCCCACTCAAGGCTATTTATGTTGAAAAGCATGGTTCTGGATGCATTTGTATGGTCTGTTGCGTGGATTCTGCCACCTGTAAGGTTCCACAGGAGCCAGGTGTCAACAGTGCCAAATATGGCGTCGCCTTTCTTGCCCTTTTTAATGAGGTCACCATCTTTTTTGAGCAGCCACCTAATCTTTGAACCGCTGAAGTATGCGTCAGGAATGAGGCCGGTTTTATCCTTTATGGCCTTCCCATGTTTCATTCTCAACTCATGGCAGAAAAGATCAGTTCTCCTATCCTCCCACATGATGGCATTGTGAACAGGTTTTCCGGTATGCCTGTCCCAAATCAGAAAAGTTTCTCTCTGGTTGGATATGCCTAGGGACCGAATTCTTTCCCCTGGACGAAGACTGCCTATTGCTCTCTTGATCACTGTAATTGCAGAATTAAGGATCTCTTCAGGAGATTGTTCAATTTCGCCATTTTTGCCTAAAATTAATGGAACACTGGAATGATACTGCCTGATGGGGGTCAATGCCTCATCGAACACCACACACTTTGAAACAGACGTCCCCTGATCCAGCGCAAGAGTTACTTCTTTCATGCATGATCATTGCAACTTTTTCAATATGGTTTTCCAGGAAGCTAACTACTTGGCTTACGACTTTGGATACTATCACAAAACTCCTATTGCATTGACAGAAGTGACGTTGAACTATTTCACTTCATGCTCTGTAACATACTGGAGACTTTTTATGCCCTTAAATGGTCAGTATGGCAGTTATCGATCTATTGGAAGGTGGAAACATAAACCGACGGCTGAATTATGATGAGGAACTACGCCTCTATGAGAAACTCAGAATTAACTATTCCCACATAATTTCGGAACCCAGGAATGACACCGATAACATACTGAACTCAATATTCTCAAGAACTTCACTGGTGAGGCTCTGGGACAAGATAATCATTGACACCGAGCATCCATTTCCAGGAGATGGCGGTATTACGAGCGATGAGGCATATAAAATTGAAAACGGTATGAAATTTCTAGCACTTTATGGCTCCAATGATAACTCCAAGGAAAGGAAGACCGATCTTGTTTCAGTAATGAAGAAAACAGACCCGGAACTGGTGGAGGAAATAATCAGGACAACAAAGGCAATACTTGGTGAAATTAAGGAAAAATACAGATTCGAAGTTGTAACAATGCACCAGAAGGCTGAAAGATCAGTTGAGCAGGATCTCAGCGCTCACCAGTATAGCAGGAATCCAGAGGAGGTTTTTAGCCTCATCCTTTCAAAAAACGCTGAGCTTCTTGGAAAGGAAGATTTCCTTAAGGTGTTCAGGAGAATGAAGATATACAGGATCTACAGCAAACTCAGCGATATTGCAAAGGGGATTTCTCCCAATGAAAGGATTCTCGAGGCTGAAGTGGAGAAACTTATTTATGCTCTCCAGTTCCTCAAGTTCCTTTACCTTGTGAGAACAGAGGATTATGGGACACAGGAGATCATCAAGTTTGATAAATTCCTGAAAAGAGCGTCAGATCTCCATCCAGACTGGCTTGAGGAAATAGACAAGGACTATCATGCTGTGCTGAAGAGCATATATGCTCCTGAAAAAGAAAAGAGAAAATCAAAACGAAAATAACGAAAGGAGTAATGCACCGCAAGGATGGACGGCAACCTGAGATCTAAAATAATGGTGCTGATAAGAAAGAATCTTTTTCGTTCAATCAAGTATTCCATTTCAGGCTATATTGGCTTTTTCATCCTTGAAGGCGTAACTTACATTCTTCTCAGGGAATACGGATATGCCCACTTAATATGGATAGATGCCCTTGCCTTCTTTCTTGGGGTTGCTGCTGAATTCCTCATAAACGAATACTGGACCACAAGGAACGAGGGATATCACAGTACTTCCATACAGGGCCATATATGGCGACTCTTTAAATTCGAATTCCTCAATTTACTTGGTAACGGTATCGCCATAGCAGTTCAGTTATCCCTGCTACATTTCTTTGATCTGTATCCCTTGATAGGGAATATAATAGGTTCGGGAATTGCTTTTCCCTTCAATTATGCTGTTCAGATGAAATCAGTATGGAAGATTGATATTTCCAGCTAGGTTTAGCTCGGGAAAAAATTGAAAAGTATGGAAATCAGAAGATTTCCACTAATTCTGGGTGGGTGGGTCAGCTGGTGCAGCTACCTTCGAATTTTTCACTCCTGCTGCGTTTGCTATGAGGCTTCCCACAACAGCTATTGCGATGTTAACAGCAACTGCGAGCAGGCCAATATAAACCAGACCTGGACCAAATGTATAAAAGCTCGAGGTCAAGACACCAAATTTGTTAGCCACCTCTTCCAGCGCTATACCCAAGGCAAGTCCCACAGCCCACCCAGCAATAAGGGAGTGCTTGTTGAGCTTGGGGAAATAAAGCCCCAGAAACAGGGATGGGAGAATCTGAAGTATTATGACTCCACCCAGTAGCTGCAGCTGTATTGAATAGGTCTCAGGTACCACGAAGGTAAATGCCAGGGCTATGAACACAAAAACTACAGTTGCCCACTTTGCTATCAGAGTTTCACCCTTTGATGAAATGTTGCTCTTGAAGACCTTAACAACATTTCTTGTGAACAGATTTGCTGATGCCATTGACATGATAGCTGCAGGAACAAGTCCCCCTATGAAGATACCAAGCAGCGCAAAGCCTGCGAACCAGCTTGGCATAGTGTAAAGTATCAGGGCTGGAACCACGTATATGCCTCTTGATGCCGCAGAAAAGTTGCTTAGGTAGCTCATTGCTGGGGCAACAGCATATACAAGAACTCCAAAGAGAGCAAGCAGAGCAAGCCCTATGCCATATATTGGAAGCAGGGCCGTGCTCATTCTTAGGTTCTTCTCATTTTTGGAACTCAACGATCCATTGACAGCATGAGGATACAGGTAAAGCGCCATGGCACTTCCGATCCATAAAGTAGTGTACCCTAGCCCATACGTGCTCTGATTCAGCGTCTGATATGCTGCCTTGACGCTAAATGCGTGCTGGAATCCCCCATAGGCGAGCGGTACTGCTATAATGATCACTATCACTGAGGTGAATATTATAATGTCCTTGAAAACGGCAGTCAGTGTAACCCCCCTCAGCCCGCTCATGAAGGTGAATATGACCAGTATGACGAATGACAGAACGAGGGCTAAGGTGACTATTGTGGAGACCCCTGACCCTAGGGGAAACATCACAGTTAGGACTGCCTTCATCCCAATAATCTGCAATGCCACATATGGTAGTTCTGCAACAATTCCGGTCAGTGCTATGAGCAATCCAAGAGTCTTGCTAGAGAACGTGTCCTGTATGAAATCAGAGGCTGTTATGTAGCCCTTCTTCCTAGATACTATCCAGAGTTTTGGCATTGTTACCATTGCAATCGCAAAGGTAATTGCAACATATGGGACAGCAAAGAAGAAAAGAGCACCCTTGGCAAATAGCCCAGAAGGAACTGCCACGAAAGTATAAGCAGTGTACAGATCCGCTCCGATTAAGAACCAGGTTAAAAATACGCCAAGTTTTCTGCCAGCAAGCGACCACTCAGAAAGTATGGTTTCATCGCCCTTCCTGAATCTTCTTCCAAAAAACCCCAGAAAGGCAAAGACAATGAATAGCGCCACGAAGACTACTATGCCAGGCAGCCCTAGTCCTGAGGTAGTCACGAAGCCTCGCCTCCCAGATGGTTAATCAGGTATGCAGCCACTCCAAACATAACAGCAGAAATTACCAGCCAGAGGGTCTGATACCAGTAAAAGAACGAGACGCCAGCCAGTTCAGGAGATACTCTGTCATAAGTAGGAAGCAGTAGGTATGCTATGAACGGTATCACCAACAAAATTGCCGATACAACATACACACCGACCCTTTTCCCGTCAGATACCTTGTTATCAGCCATTGAAGTGTTATGACGTAGCAGGTATATATAAATATGCCAGCCGTAATAGATAAATGGCAGAAAAAACAGAATTTTACATGAAATTTTAAGTACGTGTGGCCAAACTTTTATGAATAACGCTCTCCGGATGAATAATTCCATACACATTTAGTGCAGTCATTATCTTGGCCTCTCAAAGTAAAAAAAAAGCAGAACGGAAAAGCCATCCTTCGAGGAACCCAGAAGGAAGATGGCCTATGATCCCCTTAAATACGTGACTTCAAAGGCTGGAATGGCATGGATTCTTGATGCGGACTGGACAAGTGTGAACAACCTGGCAAAGCGTTTTGCCGAAATGATATGCATCATGGAGGGCACAAAACAGGGAGGGAAGACAGGATAAGCACTTTCTGGAGCAGAAAAGGAAAGTGAAGGATGTCGGTTACAGTGGGCCCAGGAAGTATGGCTTAAAAACCGACCTGTGGACTCTGAAAAGAGTGGTAATTGTAATCCAGAGTAAATTTCTGCCTAGATTACATGGATGATCTGAAATACATTGAAACTGAAACCATAATAATGAGAAAACAAACTAAGAACGATGAGGAAACTGATCAGATAATCGAAGCTGCATCTAACAGTATGTATGGATAAAATAAAAACAAAGAAGAAACCTCTTATTCTGTTATTGCTGTAAGCAGAAGTATAGTATTTTTATAGCTCTATATTGTACAATAATGTTTAAATTATAGCTATGAATTACGCTGATATTCAAGTTGCATAAGGTGAATATCTTGTCACAGGAGAGATTAATAGATGTGATTACCGCAAATAGGCGGAGTCTGCAGTCAGCAAGGGAAATAATTCATTATGCATCACTCCATCAAGGAATAGTTTGTGATCAGTCAGATTCAGAGGTGTTCAATTGACATTCAGTCGCAACAGTATAGCGAGTTCTTCTTACATGACGGGGATTGAAGATAGTGAAGGGATACCCTATCTCTATTCAAGGGGCTACAAAAACGATGATACTGTAATTGATCTCGGAGCCAGTAGAATTGGTGGAAAAGATTTCATTGTTGCTGCTGGCCCATGTTCGGTTGATTTCGATTATCTTCCGGATTTCGCCCTGGAGCTAAAGAAAGCCGGAGCAAGCGTTATAAGAGGGGGAGCCTTCAAGCCTAGAACAAGCCCAAGATCATTTCAGGGAAGCGGAGAGGCAGCATTGAGGCAACTGGTTGAGGCCCGTGACGTGACGGGCTTGCCTGTTGTATCTGAAATCATGGATGCATCTCAGCTACCTCTTTTCAGCGACATAGATATACTTCAGGTTGGTTCAAGAAATGCACAGAACTTTACCCTTCTTAGGGCCCTTGGAATCCAGCCAAAGCCAGTACTGTTGAAAAGAGGAATGGGAAACACGGTGGAAGAGTTACTTAACTCTGCTGAATATATATTACAGGGCGGAAACCATTCAGTAATCCTCTGCGAGAGAGGAATAAGAACCTTTGAGAGTTCCACGAGATTCACGCTGGATATTGGAGCAGTTCCGATTCTAAGGCAGAAATCACATCTACCCGTATGTGTGGATCCAAGCCATGCAGCCGGCCAGAGAGATCTCGTTGCACCCCTGTCGCTTGCTGCAGCGGCTGCAGGCGCCCAGATGCTTTTAATAGAGGTACATCCAGAACCCGAAAGAGCGTTGAGCGACAGCCATCAGCAACTTACTTTAAAACAATTTAAGGAACTTATGATACAGATTCGAAGAATCAGGGAATCACTTGAGCGAAACATCTAATGTTTACCAAATTTCATTAAATAGGCATACGGCCTTTTTCGTATCCTCGGACCTGCAAAGGTTTATCCAGGGGCTTGAAGGCAGGAAATTATTATTTTTTCCAAAAAACATTGAACAGACAGTAAGCAATCTTGGGCTGTCCGGCATATCACTGCATCCTCTTTCAGACGGAGAGGACCTCAAGTCTATCTCAGGGATCCAGAATATCCTGGATATAATGATGAAGGAAAACCCTGCAAGGTCAGATTACGTTCTTGCTCTTGGCGGCGGAAGCATAACTGACGCTGTTGCCTTCTCAGCTTCCGTCTATAAGAGAGGTATTCGCCTTGTGAATATTCCGACAACGTTTCTTGGAATGGTAGACGCTGCCATAGGAGGAAAGACTGGAATTAATTTCCTTGGCAGGAAAAACATGCTTGGCACATTTTACTTCCCGGAAATTGTTATTGCCTATCTGCCATTCGTTGCAACCCTTCCAGAAGACAATTTCAGGGATGGCCTCGTTGAGATGATAAAATACGGAATCATAATGGACAGCGGCCTTCTGGATGACATATCCGAAAACTCAGCTCAGCTTGTTAGCAGGGTTCCGGAGGTTCTTTCTCGCCTTATTTCACGAAGCGTGGAAAATAAAATGAATGTGGTGAAGCAGGACCCACTCGAGGAGTCCGGATTAAGATCAAAGCTTAATTTTGGTCATACCATAGGACATGCCATAGAGTCAGCATCAGACTATGCAATTTCCCACGGAAAAGCAGTTTCAGTTGGCATGGTAATGGAGGCAATGTTCGCAGAAGAAGAGTTAGGCGTTGACCATAAAGTTCATAGGGAAATCGCAGCAGTTCTGAAAAGGTTCTCTCTCCCCACTAAACCAGAGGAACTCAATCATTCTCTGGATTCAGAGAGGATGAAGAAGGCCATGGTCCATGACAAGAAGTCGTCTGGAGTAACCATACTTATGCCTGTTGTGGAAAACATAGGCTCATCTGCAGTTAAAGCGGTGCAGATGAATATCCTGGAGGAGTTTGTTGAAAGCCAGTTCTAAGATTTCCAGGAAAAAATTTGGCCTAGTTGGGCATGACATTCAATACACCCTATCACCAAGAATTCATGAAGCTATTTTCAGGAGCCTTGGGATAACAGCATCATATTCTGTGGTTGACGTGAAACCTGAAAACTTTGCCAGCAGCATGGTAGAAATGCTCTCCGACTATGATGGTTTCAACATAACTAAGCCATACAAATCAGAAGCTGCAAAAATGGTCAGGCATTTGAACGAAGAGGCCGTGAAGTGTGGAAACATCAATACTGTATTTAATGGAACAGGATACAATACCGACTATACTGCACTGGTTTCCCTCTTCAGTTCTAGATATGCTGATTTCGGCGGGAAAAGATGCACTGTATTCGGCTCTGGATCAGCAGCAACAACATCTGCAGTGGCATTCGGCGAGATGGGTTACCATGTGACCATAGCCTGCAGAAACTTAGAGAACGGGCACAAAATTGCAAACCACCTTCAAAAAATGGGCCTACCAGATACAGATGTTATGGGCATATCGTCCGTGGCTGCTGTGGAATCTGATGTAGCAATAAATGCCATATCCTCCGGGGAGCTTGAGTTTCCAAAGATCAAATGCAAGATCGCTGTGAACTTCAACTACGGGAAAAGAGGAAATAATTTCTATAACAGTGTTATGTTTAGCCATGGCACGATCAGAGGAGAAGATCTACTTCTTGAACAGGCCATACAGGCACAGAATATCTGGAATGGTATTAGGGCAAGGATAACCTGGGGAGAAATATTCAATGACTAGCACAATGGGCAGGAACCTGGTAGTGACTACTTTTGGCGAGAGCGCAGGAAAATATGTTGGCGCGGTGATAGACGGGCTTCCTGCAGGCTTGCCAGTTTCCGAGGAGGATATCAGGTTCGAACTATCATTCAGGAAGACTGGCAGGAGGCTGGTTTCAGGGAGAAGGGAGGATGACATACCTGAAATTGTCAGCGGCGTCTACAGAGGGCGAACCACAGGGGCGCCCGTTGCTGTAATCGTAAAGAACAAGGATTCCCAGCCCGTTCTCTATCAGGAGGTTTCGCATAAGCCCAGGCCTGGGCATGCTGACCTGGCATTCATAATGAAATATGGCAGGGAAAACTGGGATTTCGTTGGGGGAGGGAGAAGCAGCGCCAGGGAAACTCTCTCTCGCGTAATTGCCGGCACCTTTGCAAGAAAGCTTCTTCTCATGGTGAACACGGAGGTCGCAGCATATCTTAAATCGGTAGGCGAGATTTCAGATGAGGGCAGCACAGACTTCCAGGGTGCCGTGGATTCCAGGAAATTCCCAACTCGTGCATCATCTCCCGAGATGGACAGGAAATTCTCTGAACTCATAGAAAGGCTTTTTCAGGAGGGGGAAAGCACAGGCGGTATTGTTGAAATAATGGCTAGAGGCGTGCCGCATGGCCTTGGCGATCCGGTATTCTGGAAGATTAAAGCTACGCTTGCAAGTGCCCTGATGTCACTTCCTGCGGCAACCGGCTTCGAATACGGGCTTGGCTTCGGGGCTTCCAGGATGCTGGGGAGCCAGGCATCGGATTCAATTGTTCTGGATGAAGGTAAGGGGCTAGCCTTGGAAAGAAATCTCTCTGGAGGGATTCTGGGCGGCATAACAACAGGCATGGATCTAGTTGTTAGATGCGCATTCAAGCCTACCAGCTCAATCCGCAAGCCTGCCAGGACCGTTGACCTGGACACCATGAAGCCGGATATTATCTCCGTAACCGGCAGGCATGATCCTGTAGTAGCAGTCAGGGGAGTTTCTGTGGCGGAATCCATGGTGGCTCTGGTCCTTGCAGATTATGCAATGCATGAAGGCCTCATCCCTCCATCAAGGATAAGGGAGGAAGATGCAGTTAGGATTGAGGAAAGATGGAAAGGGTTCATGAAGAGGTTTGCTCCATAGCACACGCCGGCCTGTCTGTAATCAACGCAATTCCGGCCGGCATAGGTTCCACGGTTGCAATAAGCCTTGAGGCAAAGGCATGTGTGGCACAAGGAAGCCATGAAAAACAGGGTGCACTAATCGAAGCTGTGATGGATCACTTTTGCAACATTACAGGAATGGACTTCAATATTACAATAGAATCTCAAATACCTCAGGGAAGCGGACTCAAAAGCAGCAGTGCAGTCACAGTTGCAGCCATTGCGTCCCTGTCCAGGATAACGGGAATCAGTGTATATCCTCCTGCACTTTCATCAGAAATATCCAGGAAAACAGGCCTTTCAGTAACTGGAGCCTTTGATGATGCTGTCAGTGCTTACCACGGTGGATGCTTTCTAACAGACAACTACGGCATGAAAATACATAAAAGGCTGGATTTTCCCGATGACATTGTATTCCTGATCAGTGTCGTGGGAAAGAGGCCGGTGGAAAGATTGACCTCGCTCGCTGAATTGCGAGATGCTTATGGCGGAATCGTTGAACTAGCCTCAAATGGGGATGTGCTTCAGGCCATGAATCTGAATGGTCACATGATTGCCAGAAAACTGGGATATGACATGGACTACATTGCAAGAATAGACAGCGCCCATCCGGTAGCAAGCGGGGTATCAGGCAATGGTCCCGCTGTATTCGCTGCGTTTCATGATGGAGACGAGGGGCCAGCATATGACATCATGTCAGATTCAGATAAGGTAATAGTTGCAAGGGCTGTGGGATATGAAAGCGACAGTTAGAAAATCCCGCATAAATGGCACTGTCAGGGCTCCCCCATCAAAAAGCTACGCCATACGCGTTGCACTTTATTCCCTATTATCAGATGTTGAGGTGACATCATTTCCCGTGGCCCAGGATGTATCATCGGCCCTGGGTGCAATCCGTGGGCTGGGCCTGGAGGTCAAGGCAGGCAGAATAGTGCGTCCAGAGAATGGGGTGAGGCATTCAGCCAGCCTCAACTTTGCAGGTTCGGGCACCACGCTGAGGATGATGATGCCCATTCTCTCTTATATTGGGGGCGAATTCACACTTGACGGGGATGAGACCCTGCGGAGGCGACCATTAAGTCAGATAACAGAACCTCTCCGCGCCATGGGGATGAAAATCAGCGGAGATAACCTTCCAGTTAAGATGGTGGGGCGGATTACAGAAACGGATGTAACTGTTCCCGGGTGGGAAAGCAGCCAGCACATTTCCGGCCTCATATATGCAATCCTTCTTGCCGGAGGCGGAACCATCCACATAAAGCCGCCAGTGATTTCAAGAAGCTATATTGAAATGACATGCGGGTTGCTGAAATCACATGGGGCGAGAATAAGGATGGACGGCAATACCATTCATGTTGAAAGGTCTGAACTGAGGCCTTTCCGTGGTACAATACCGGGGGATTATCTCCTGGCATCTTTCTATGCAGCGGCGGCTATGGCAACATCAGGTTCTGTCCGGATATCCAATCTGCCTGATCCGCCAAAAGAATTTGGCGACCACAGCATAGTCAGTATACTTAAGGATTCTGGGCTGGACAGCAAGCTGCTTGACAGTGAATGGTCATTCAGGTCCTCAGATGGAAGAGCATTGAAGGTCGATGTTTCACAATCCCCAGACATGGCAGTATCCGTAGCCGCATTTGCCCCGTTTCTCAGGGGGAAAACCATAATAAGCGGGATTGAAAATCTGAAGATCAAGGAGAGCAACAGGATTTCAACAATAACTAGCACACTCATGTCATTTGGAGCTTCTGTTGAACAATCAGGAGAAATTGCAATCTCTGGACCATTAACACAGGAACAGCCGAAAATTGATCCAGGGAATGACCACAGGATAGCAATGCTGGCAACGGTCCTGGGCCTTTCAATGGGTTCGGTTGTTATGGATGCAGAGTGTGTAGGAAAGAGCAACCCTGATTTTTACAGCGATCTGGCAGGAATTGGGGGTGACATATCATTAGGATAGCACCATCCAAACCGATCCTCGTAGGGTCAGTACCAGTGAGATCAGCCAGCGATGCGGTAAGAATTGTAATGTCAGATCAGCCTAGCGACATACTGGAGCTTCGCCTGGACTACTTGGAATCCCTGGACAGTTCAATACTAAGGCACCTTATGGAAAAAAGGAACAAACTGATCCTGACAGTAAGGGAGCCGTCTGAGGGGGGCAGGAACAGATTCACTGACGCTAATAGGCTTCAATTCTTCACCACTGCCCGTGAGATGGGGTTCATGACAGATATTGAGGCAAAATTCCTTGTGAAATACGGCGCACTGAATTCATACATCGCTTCGTTTCACAAAATGGAAGGCATCCTGAACAGGAAAGAAATTGAATATCCCATCTCAAGCCTCTCAGGGAGATACACTTATTTCAAAATCGCTGCACCTGCTACAAGGGAGAACAGGCTTGCATTGATAGAACTCGTTCAAACGTATGGAAATGTTGCTGCCATGGAGCTTGGTGGTGAACCCATGTACAGGATAGCGTTCTCAATCCTTGGCTCAAAGCTGCTCTACTGCAGCCTTGGAGAACGGACTGCAGAAGGTCAGATGGATTGCAAGGATGCAAGGGACATCATAACAAAGATATGGGTGAATTATGACCACTCTGGCGGGAAACCTATTCCTTAGCCAGGAAGTTGAATTTAAATTGTCTCGGTTTAGATGAATCAGCCATATTGGGGCACAAAGTGGTCATATGGTAAAACCCTGCCTCAAAGAGCCAGTAAGGCCATATATATTGGGAACGCAAGTGTACCGCAGGACGCGCGGTGGTAAAGGCGAAAGAAAATCAAAAGCAAGAAACCTTAATGCTTTGGCAGTGGTGGCATGCAATGGTGCTCATCAGCTTGGTTTACGTATTACCTCGAACTTGCGTTCATTTCTGAGGAATGCGAACAGACCCATGACCCCACCCAGTACCTCAAGCGGCCCTATGACAAGGAAGAATAGAGGCACCATGAGCGCGGCCTTCTTCCAGAACGGTATCTTCTCCTCTGAAACGGTGCTGTTGATGTGCAGTCCGTTCCAGTAGAACCATATCCAGAAGCTGAAGGTGAAGGCCCACATAACAGCCATTGGTGGGGTTATGAGTTCGAACCCAATGAGGTGGAGCCCCTCTAGAATAAGTATTACCAGCATTATGTTCTGCGTGGCCATGCTGCTCCAGAATATAACAGAATAGATCAGAAGTAGCCGGTATCTCCAGGGGAGCGGGCCGTATACCCCAAGGTTGGTCAGATCGACAAGCCATCTCCTTCTCTGCCTTAGCATGTCCTTCACAGTCGATGGTGAAGCACCATATGTGAAAGCAGGAAGGAACGATGATTTTCCCGGATATTTCTCCGAGAAGCGCAGGCCAAAGCAGCTGTCATCTGAAATGGGGCGGTTGCCGCTATCCCATCCGATGCTAGCCTCAACGTCTGACCTGACGAGCAGATTCTCGCCGTGAAGGCCTACAAGAGGAGTTTTCAGAAGTGCAGTGAAGAAGTAGAATCTCGTGAGATCATCAGTGGGCCTCATTGAATCAGCGAATTTCGCTATGACAGATTTTGAGAGATGGTGTGGGAAGGCAAGAACTCCCTGGGCAATGTAGTACTTGTGGCCTTTGAACTTTATGTGCTCCGCAATTGCAGCTACAGTATCCTGGCCTACTGAAGCATCATCATCAAGGTGGAACAGCCAGATATCTGAAGTGTTCTCCCCCCTTGAAATATGGTATTCTGTAGCATACTGAAGGGCACGGGACTTGTTCAGGGAATGGTTCTGGGTCTGGTAATCCCTGGGAACAACAACCAGATTGAAATTTGGATAGGAGGCGTATTTTTCTCTGATGTCGTCAAGTGCCTCTGCCCATTCCTCTGTTACCACATCAATTCTCCACCTGTCAAGGTTGTTTGGAGCGTACTTGAGGATGGAATCAATAACCCTAGACAGTGCTGGAATCACATCGTTATTCCCGATTGTGGGTATTTCAAAAATAACAAGATTGGAAACTCTTCCCTTGAAGTTTGATATCTTGAGGCTTCGGCTCCTGAGGGCACCTATGAAGCTCATTATTATTATGGGCATTCCGAAGGACCATGAGAGGGTTGCATAGATAGTAAAAATATTCCAAGTGTTGCTGACATGAAGGATGACGAACGAGAGAACGGAAAAGAAGACCGCCGCAAGCAGCCATAAGCTGACTCCAAGCCGCGGTCCAAGCTGCTTCACCTCCCTGTCGTTGTTGAACATTTGTCTGCTTGCAATTCATTCTTTGCATATAAGTATGATCACTGGCATGATTGTTTATTTAGCGAAGTTTATTAACCAGCGACACCGGGTAGAGCATCATATTGATAGAACAAGAATTTAGGTGTTATGAATAACAAAAGTGTGCACTAAGGTTATTATTCAGAAAAATATCAGCCCTGGATAGCAGGATGAATTGCAGGGAAATCGTTGAAAATTCACGCAGCGGGAATATCCTTATCATAGACACACGAAATGGGGAAAACTACATGGCAAAGCACATTCCCGGGTCTGTTAATGTTCCACTCAGCCCTTATTCATGGGCCAGATCAATAAAGAACTGGCTTGACGGCAGATCACCTGACATAGTTATTGTGTCCGACAATGTGGACACATCTCAGAGAGCCTCGAAGGAACTGATCTCGGTGGGGCTTAAGGTGGTTCAAACCATTGACAACGGGCTTGAATCATGCGCTGCGGAGGGTGCAGAACTTGCCACTGTTGATCTCATAACACCGGAAGAGCTGAGCGAAAAGCTTGATGAATATACTGTGCTCGATGTAAGGGAGCCATTTGAATGGCAGATGGGCACCATAGCTGACAGCATGAGGATACCCATGAACGACATTCCTGACAGGCTTCACGAACTGGAAAGGGGAAAAAAATATGCTGTCATATGCGCACATGGCAACAGAAGCGAGGTCGTATCCGTCTACCTTGCAGATAATGGCTTCAAGGTTGCAAACGTCATCGGAGGAATGCAGAGGTGGGTCAGGTCTTCGTTGCCCCTGGATGATGGTTCATGATATTCCTGTTTCGCTTAACGTGGGGAAAGCTACTTTCCCCGGATAATGTATATTAACCAAAAGGTATTGGGGAGATTGACATGGAAACACTATCCATTGAAGAGGTCAAGTGGGACGATCTATCCGATGGAAAGCTTGGAATAGCTCAAAGCGTCATCAACTCTATGGACAGCGGTACCATTAGATTTCTCAGATTCAAGCCTGGGGCAATATATCCCATGCATCACCATCCTGACCGCTTTGAGTGGGTGTATGTGGTTGAGGGAACCATGGAAACTGAGATCGAAGGCGAGAAAAGCATAATGAAAAAGGGGGAATTCAGGTCATTTCCCGTAATGGTGAAACATTCCCTGAAGGCAGGGAAAAATGGTTCCACAGTAATAATATGCTCCCTCATCTGCCGGAATCGCAAGGCATCAGAGCCATAATTATTTCAGGCAGGAGTTAGCCATTTTTTGAATTCCGCATCCTTCCCGCTTACAATATCAAAGAATTTTTTCTGAAGCCTGGATGTCATCTGCCCAACTTTCCCGTTTCCAATGGTCACCCCATCAACGTTTGTGATTGGGGTTATCTCAGCTGCTGTACCGCAAAAGAAAAGTTCGTCAGCTGAATAAAGCTCTTCCCTGTGTATTTCTCTCTCCACCACGTCAATTCCCATCTTTCCGGCCAGCTCAATTATTGATTCACGAGTGATGCCAAGCAGAATGTCTGATTCTACACCAGGAGTCAGAAGCCTGCCACCCCTCACAAGGAATATGTTCTCCCCAGGACCTTCGGCAACATGGCCTCTTCCGGAGAGAAGGATGACCTCGTCGAATTCTGTGCCATCAGCATCCATGCTCGCTATGATTGAATTGAGGTAGTTGCCGCTGGCCTTTGCCTGCACAGGCAGAATTTCAGAATTTATTCTCCTCCATGACGACACCTTGCAGCTTATGCCCTTGCTCAGCTTGTCTCCAAAATACTGCCCAAAGGGAACCGCAGCTATGGCCACGGATACTTTCTTGCCAGCAGTGGAGAGAGATATCTGGTCACTGTCATAGTACGCGAACGGCCTTATGTAGCAGGAGCGAAATCCGTTTACCCTGACCACCTCCCTTATGCCTTCACTTATGGCCTCCATGCTGAAGCCAAGCTTCATGTGGTAGGTGGCGGCGGTCCGGAAAAAACGTTCCACATGGTCCTTTAGCCTGAATATCGCACTTCCTTCCTGGGTTTCATATGACCTTATGCCCTCGAAAATGCCCGTCCCGTACTGAAGAGAGTGCGTCAGGAGCGGGACACCGAATTTTCCATATTCCATGATCTCGCCGTTGACCCATATCTTATTTTCCATCATCACCTGCCTCCAACGCTCACCATATATTAAGATGTTATGCTTAATTCCCGCAGCTTAGAGACACAGCAAAAGATTTTATCCATGGATCAGGTTAAAGAAACCGGAACCTCGGTAACAATGGTTGAGAGAACGCTGGACGAAAGCGCGGGCTGGATGGAAGGCATTGAATCGCTGTATTCAATACTCAGGCAGGCGGAAGGAGCCGTCACCAGCTATCCTCTTATTATATATCATGGCAAGCATGTGACATATCACACAGTCCTTTCAATGGTGGATTCCATGGCGGAGACACTCCGCACAAAATTCTCCGTGCAGAAGGGTGACAGAATAGGTATAGCACTCCCACTGTCCCCGCAGTTCATAATCTCATTTTTTGCGGCTGTGAAGATCGGGGCAGTAGCTGTCCCAATGGATCACATGCTGACGACGTGGGAAATGGAGACTGTGGTAAAATTCACAGGAATGAAGGTTCTAGTGGCAGTATACACAGCTGACGTCGCACTAAGGCCCGATTCAGGAATCTCGGGGATTGTGCTCACAAGGCTGCAGGAATTTCTTCCGTTCGAGAAGGCTGTATCTGTCACGGCTGGGCAGATAGCAAAGACAACCAAGCTGAACAGATCAGGAGTTAAGTCGGCTTGGTTCAGCCAGATGATATTCGAACCAAAGGGGGAGGAGGAAAAAGTAGACCTGAGGAAAGATCCGGCGGTGATATTCGTCTTTCCGTCAATTGATGGCGATCTCAGGGGAATAACTTACACCGGATGGAACCTTCTGATTTCCGTCGCAGGCATGAGGGAGAACATGCTCATTCCCAAGAAGAGATTCAGGATCGCTTCCTCAACGCCTGTATTCTCACCCTCTGGATTTCAGCTTTCAGTAATGCTGCCGGCAGTGCTGGGCGGAACAGTATTATGCGCCTATGAAAGGAATGATTACGAGCGCATAGGCAGGCTTTGCAGCCTCTTCGACTGTGATTACGTATGCGGCATGCCTAACGACATATTCAGGATGGCGGATGAAAAGGTCCCGCTTCAGGGTGCAAGGAGCCTAAAGGGGGCACTGGCGCCAGCCTACCTCATGAATGCCGCCATAAGGGACCAGTTCGAAAAAACGTTCAACGTTCCTGTCCTTGAATACTACGATCTTGCCGAGATGTCTGGCATAACGCATATGCAGCCAGCAGACAGGAACCTGCGTAAGACAGGCAGTGTCGGAAGGCCCCTTTCAGGTGTGATATGGAAGATAGTGGACGAATCTACGGGAAAGGAAGCCGAACCAGGAAAATCTGGCATCCTGCTGCTCGGAGGCGAACAGTCAACCAGGGGCTATATACCTCCCGAGGGAACGGAGGAAAACTTCACTGACGGGCTCCTGAGGACAGGCGATCTTGGATACAGCGATGAAGAGGGTTTCCTTTACATCAGGGATTTCAGGAGGGAGTTTCTCGTCTCCCATGACGTGATCGTGAGCGCGAGGGAGATTGAGAATTTTCTCAGGCAGGTGGAAGGAGTTGCCGATGCAGCAGTTATTGGAGTGGACACTGGCAAGGGTGACCAGAACATAATTGCCGTAGTTGAGCCTTTGAAAGGAATGAAGGTTTCTGTGGAAAGCCTCAGCGAGGCATGCTCCAGCAGGCTATCCCTGGAGAAGGTTCCGGCGGAATTTGAGATAAGGGACGAACTCCCAAGGAGCATGGCGGGGAAAGTCCTGAAGAGGATCCTAATAGAAGAACGGATGAATAAGAAATAAAATCTGGCCGCGGATGCACTAAAAGTTTTTCTACGTTTATGGCTAACCATGCCCTATGCCGTCTGGGCATTCAGCCCGAAAGTATCCTGTTATTGCAGCTGCAGTAGTGATTGTCATCATGGTCATGGCCGGAGTACATGCTGGCCGAGTTTCCGGATCCCCCAGCAGCAATGAAAAGGTGGAGGCAGGTGCAGGGAATGCTGCCCTTTCACCCGTGGCATTCTTGGGCAATATTGTTCAATCAAACCAGAGTTATGGCAAACCACTTCACGTTGTTGTAATCCTTGACTACAGCAACCAGACAAGGCTCAACGATCTTCTTTACAACCTCACAAACCAGGATTCGCCCCAGTACCACAAATATCTCACTGCCAGGGAGTTCGACGCTAATTTCTCTCCTCCGGAATCTGTCTACAGATCAGCAATTGAATATTTCATGGGAAGCGGAATGTATAACATCACCACTTTTCCAGACCGTTCAGTACTGTCTATGTTTGGAACATCGTCTGCAATAGAGAACGCATTTCACACTGGAATATCTGCCTCAAGCATGAACGGGACTTCCTATATCGGGCCAACCGAAACTCCAGAACTGCCATCCTGGCTTGCCGGCAGTGTCTATGATGTTGTCGGCCTGAGCAGCGAGGCCCATCTCTCATTCAGCCTTGACGTGAATTCCGCTCAATTATCTGCCCCGATTGGTGACACATATCTGTCTCAGGGCGGTTTTCCAGTGCCTCAGCCACAGCCAAACCTGAACAATGCAGAGGCAATATTCGGGAGCGATTTGCAGGTTGCATACAACGAAACTCAGCTATTCAAGAATCACTACGACAGGGGCGAGGTCATTGCGACTCTTCTCTGGGCGGGAAATTACACCAATTCCACTGGCGCTTCAGTTTCAACAGCGCCGTTTGATCCAAGCGATATCTACAGCTATTTCAACCAGACGTATCCCACAAACAGCAACGGTGTCTTAACCGAACCCCTACCAACCGTAACAGGGGTACCGATCCTGAACGCTCCGCCACCCGGCCCGTCTGCAAAGAAGGATACTTCAGGAGCAACTCTTGAAAATACCCTTGATCTTGAGATGGTGGGCAGTCTTGCCCCAGGATCGCAGATATTCAACGTATACGGGCCAAGCCCATCTGTGGCGGATCTGACCCAGGCATTTGCAACCGTTCTCAGCCCACCCTCAGGCTATCCCCAGGCTCTTCTGAATACCACAGTTATTTCAAACTCCTGGGGAGGTTCTGACGGCACAAATGCAACATGGAACACACTGCTGGAACAGGCACAGGCAAGAGGGATAACAGTTCTCGCCAGCAGCGGAGATTCTGGGGACAGCAGAAAGAGCCAGAAGTTCGCAGGCGGCCCGGATATCGTGCAGTTTCCGTCTACTGATGCAAACAACACCTATGGGGTAACTGCGGTGGGCGGCACAAACCTCAGCCTTAACCAGACCACTCTGAAGGTGAACGCGCAGGAAGCTTGGTACATCAACTCTTCCAGATCAGTGGTTGGGTCAACCGGCGGAATCAGCAGCGTATATGCGGAACCATCGTGGCAGATCAATTCATCAGCAAATCTAATACTCAAGGGAAAGGGCAGGGGAGTCCCTGATCTCGGAGCCATTGCAAACAACACGGTGGTATATTATTCAAATTCCACATATTCAGGCTTTTTCATAGTTTCTGGAACAAGCATATCGTCACCGGTTGAGGCTGGAATAGTTGCAACAATGGATGCCTACCTCAACGCCTCCGGCGAGAGTCCGCTTGGATTTATCGATCCCCTGATATATGGTCTTGGAACTTCACAGTACAATCCCGGATACCGCGGATCATTGCCGCTTAAACTTGCACCATTCTTTAATGTCACATCAGGCCGGAATTACCTGTACAACGTTACGCCGCTCGGGTACCCTGGATACAACCTTGTCACAGGCATGGGTTCAATAAATGCGTATAATTTTCTGGCAGACAGCAACATAAAAAGGTATAATGTATCATTTGCAGAGACAGGACTAACGACGGGAACAAGATGGTCGGTATACATAGTGGGTCACACATATTCCTCAGGAGCAGACGCGAAGTATGTGAACCTTAGCCTTCCCAATGGAACATATCAGTTCATGATACCTGACATTGGCAACCTTGTTGGGGTTCCGCCCCAATCCTCCATTACGGTGAATGGCGCAAATCTGACGGTTAGCATAGTATTTGAGTATGGATATGAGTACAACTTTACGCAGACAGGGCTGCCTGCCAACAAGACATGGTCTCTGCAGTCATGGTATTATGACAGGCAGTACACAGGCTCCTATGCGATTCTATATTTCCCTAACGGATCATACAGCTACACTGCCAGGTCAACTGACCCAAATTATTACGGATATAGCGGGCATTTCACTGTCAGCGGCACATCCGGCACCATAAACATGACTTTCAGGCATGGAAGATTCAATGTTTCATTCGTAGAAACCGGCCTGCCCATAGGCCAGCAATGGAAGGTAACGGCATCAAATTCAACATCAAAAGTTACGATGTCAAATCTATCTGACAACATCACATTCTACCTGTATGGGGGGCAGTACAGCTTTTACATTTACCCCTCAGGAAAGGATGCTCCTAACATATCAGCAATTTCCCTGAACACAAACGGTCAGAACCAGACCATCAAGGTAGCCTTCAGCCTCGGTTTCTTCGTCACATTCCGCGCAGTTGGTCTCACATCCGGAACAGCATGGGGAATAGAGTTTCATGGAATGGCGAATACCACAACAAATTCAACCATTGTATTCGAGGTGCCCAACGGCACATATTCCTACTCCGTTCTCGGTGCCCAGAAGCCTGTTGGCCCCTCATCAGGAACAGTTAACGTGACAGGCCAGAATGTCACGGTTGAGGTAGTGTATTCAAGGGGTAATTCATTCCTTGGCACAGAGATACTGTATCTAGCCCTGCTCTTCTTTGGCATAGTACTTCTCATCAGCGGGGTCTCGCTTATCAGGAGGCGCTGAGACTCACCGGCAATCTATTTATTCGTTCCTGGAATGAAAGTATGGTGCCCGTTTACAGGTACGTACTGGATACCTCGGCCATACTGGCAAGAAAAATGAATATATCAAGTCCTGAATATGTAACCACCCAGTCGGTGATGAATGAGATAAGGCTGGGAAAAATAGCAAGGCTCACCGACTACAGCTCGGGAATACTTGCAGTGATGGAGCCAAAACCTGAATCGGTGGAAAGGGTCAGGATGGCTGCTTCTCGAACGGGGGATCTTGCAGAATTGAGCCCTACCGATATTGATGTTGTGGCGCTGGCACTTGATCTGAACATAGGGCTTATTTCCGACGATTACGCCATACAGAACGTGTCCAGATTTCTTGGCATAGGCACATCTGGCGCAGATCTGAAGGAGATCGGGAAGGAGATCACATGGAAGTACAGGTGCACAGGATGTGGAAAGGTATATGCAAGGGACGTTGGTAACTGCAGTGTCTGCGGTCACAGCCTAAAGAGGGCAGTAAAGTCTTATAAAATAGTGAAATAGCCATTCATGATAGATATATCTCTCCCTCTTGACTGGAACCTGATAACATATCCAGGAGACGCCAGGTATGAGCATTATGACTACATGACGCATGAAAAGAACGGTGTGCACATCACAAGAGTCATTATGGAAACGCACTCAGGCACACATATAGATGCACCATACCATGCAATTCCCAATGGCGGAAAGATGTCCTCCATACCTCTGGAGAACCTTAACGGCCCTGTTTCGGTTATAGAGGTTGCCGGAGACTCGGTAAAGGCTAGCGACATCCCGGAAAAAATTGAGAGGAGGGTGATCTTCAAGACGAAAAATTCAGATCTGTACGGAACATTCCATGAGGATTTCTGCTATATATCGGCAGAGGCTGCACAGAAACTTGTGCAGATCGGCATAGATGCAGTTGGCATCGACTACTTGTCCATAGAGAAATTCGGAACCAAGGGGATGAACGTGCACAAGATATTCATGAACAGGGGAGTCGCCATCATTGAGGGGCTCTACCTGAAGGATGTACATCCAGGCATCTATAACCTCATGTGCCTTCCTCTTAAGATAGACACTGATGGGGCTCCGTGCAGGGCAGTCCTTACAAGGTGAATGCAATTCAGCATACTGTGGCAGCCTGACCCGAGCATCATCTATATATTATAACTGCATTTTGCCATATGAAAGTGCTTGTTTTTGCAAAGCAGATTCCAGACGTGAACAGCATCCGTTATGATCCACAGACAAACAGGATCATAAGGGAGAACGTTCCCCTGTCCATGAATTCCTTTGACAGGAAAGCAGTTGAAGAAGCAATCAGGATGAAGGAGAAATATGGTGTGGAGACAATTGTGGCATCAATGGGGCCTCCTCAGGCGAGAGATATACTTAACGATTCATTGAGGATGGGAATCGATTCAGCATACCTTATCACCGACAGAAGATTCGGCGGATCAGATACTCTGGCCACATCAAGGATACTTTCTGCTTTCGCCAAGAAGATGAATCCTGACCTCATTTTAACAGGGAGATATTCGCTGGACGGTGAAACGTCACAGGTTCCGCCGGAGGTCGCTGCATTTCTGGGATTCGGCTTCCGTTCAGCCGTGTCAAGCATCAATATTGACAGTGAAGAAAAAACAATGGTAGTGGAGCAGGACACGGAATTCGGCTCAAGAAAATTCAGAATGCAGCTTCCGGCAGTTGTTTCCGTTAGCGAGAAGATTAACCGTGCACGTGCAGTTAAGCCTGAAGTTCTCGACATGTCAGATAAAGTCATAGCGGTAGACGGAGCCTGGATTGGCATAAATATTGACGGAAAGGAATACAGTCCCACTGTTGTAACGGGGACGTCCCAGCTGGAGAGCAGCAGGAAGGTGAAGATGCTTGATCCAGGGGAATCTGTATTCAGCCAGATATCAGAAATCATAGCCATGGCAAAGAAACAATCCCGCAAGAATCCATTGGAGATAAACCTGCATCCTTACAAGCAGGGGGGCGAAGAAATACTGGGCGTTGCGCTAGGCAGCCCAGCCCCGGCATTTGAGATTGCGACAAAGATCTCGGAGCTTGCTGCGGAGAACAACCTAAATGTGTCCATGGTTGGGAACATAAATCCTGATGATCTTGTTGGCATGCCCTGCCACGTTTATCACCATGTTAATAGTGACGATTATGCGGCAGTTGCTCAGTCAATTACCGATTACATAAAAAATAACAGGGTGAAATACGTGATATTTCCATCAAACACAGATGGCAGGGACATTGCTGCAACTGTTGCCGCAACTCTGGAACTGGGTCTTACTGCAGACTGTGTTGACCTGAAGATACAGAATGGCCAGCTGATTCAATACAAGCCGGCCTTTGGAGGAAACATTATCGCATCCATATATTCCAGAACCTCTCCAGCAATGGCAACAGTGAGGCAGGGAATGTTCAGGGCGGGCAAAACAAAAACCAGCTTCACCGTCCGGGAGCTGGCGGCAGGCAGAAGTTCCGGCCAGGCATTGCTCGATGAAATACACATACCTCAGGAATATGTTCCACTGAATGCATCCGACATTGTCATCGGTTTCGGAAGAGGTGTTAAGAAGAGAGATATGGTTGGTCGAATACTGAAACTGGCCAATCGCCTCGGTGCTGCTGTCGGTGCCACAAGGCCAATGGTTGATATGAATTTCATTCCCAGGCAGCAGCAGGTTGGCCTTACAGGAATGTCCATTTCCCCGGCCATATATATTGCCTTGGGGATATCTGGGCAGGCAAATCATGTTGTGGGTATAAGGTACGCTGAAAAGGTTCTCGCCGTGAACATTGATCCGGCAGCTGAAATTTTCAGGTATGCTGATTATGGGCTAGTCATGGACATAAACGAATTCATAACGGGCTTCGAGAATTTTCTCCAAAATTCCTGAATTTTTGCTATCAGCTGGACATCCCTGGAAATTCATGAACCTCGCTTCTTTGGGGAGTGAGGGAAGACTTTCATTATGGAACTGAGAAGCAGGATCAGCATATACTGGATCCCCACGGTTTTAATGTACACAGGGGGCCAACAAGCTTGAGTGATTACCGGTAGAGCCTTTAAAAAATGAATAAGAACATAGCAGATTAGAATGAATGGCTGTACCACATAATGTTTCACTACCCCAAATCCTTGACAATGAATTACCAGATTATTTTGATGGCTTCATAAACACGAACACATACTCATGCTTGAATATATAGAATCCGGATTTCAGTGCCCTGTATCTCCACAGGTTTTCGCTGTTTCTCTTTCCCCTGTTGTTTTGCATGTCCTTCACTATTATGCCCTTAGTCTTCATTCCCATTTTACTGATTATGTCCATGCACATGAAGCCCAGTGGTATGATTTCTCCCTTTCTGTAGGCGTCCCCGATTACAAGGGATATATACCCTCCGGCCTTTACCACATCGACAGACTTCTTAGCCACTTTAGTGAACATTTCAAGGAAATCCTGAAGCGTCTCTGCATTGCTCAGATCTGATGGTGAGTCTGAGAATTTTATGATATCCCAGTATGGAGGATGGAGCATGACCAGGTCAAAACTGTCAATGTTGTACTCTGCCATTATTGACTTAAAATCGGCATTGATGGAATCGGCATTTACTATGTGAACGTCCAGGTTTTCATGGCTGTTTCCAAGAGATTCCCTGACCTTGGAATAAATCTCGCTGTTTATTTCGATCCCAAGTGCATGCCTCTTCATTCTTGCTGCCTCAATCAGGGTTGTACCTGAGCCGCAGAACGGATCCAGAACCCAGGATCCAGGTTTTGTGTACCTTAACATCATCTGCCGTGGAATCTGCGGAACGAAATTGCCCCAGTACCATGCCTTCTGTCCTGAGTCGCTTCTTCTGCGCTCAAGAAGCCACAGGCTGTCCGTCTTTATTTCAGAATAGCCTTTCCAGAGCTTAACATTGAAATCATCCTTGCTGTTAAACCTAGCATTTTCCATATCGCTGATCAATACCCTCACATAATGCTTGGCCCTTTCCAGGCTCCTTGATTTCAGCAGATGATTCAGATCATCCGAAACTGCTGCGGAAAGGATATCGTCAGAAAAGCCTATTTCAGTGGACGCTTGAAGGAATAGGCGCCTTATTTCATCCAGATCATCAAGAGTCAGAGCCCTAATGCAAATATTTTTAAGTTCCATTAGTGCATCCCTTTGACTTGCTCCATTTATCAATGTCTCTCCGCATAAGCAGATATAACTAGACATTTAATCTTTGCTTCACTGAATTTCCTTGTAAATTAAGCTTTTATATTTTCATTTATAGTATTAAACTTTTTGTATACAATACAAAAATTATTATACTATGATGAGGTATAATTTTATGGTTGAGGCAAACAGAGACGAAATAAATGAAATAATAGCAAGAGCTAACAGGATACCCGTCTGGTCTCTCCCAACTGCCTTTTTGGCAATTATAGGTCTTGGATATTTCTTTACATTTTACGATATTTCGGATATAGGATTGGCAATGCCAGCCATCGCCGATCAATTCCACATTGGCGCATCAACAAGCCTCTTTATTGCACTTTCAGTTGGGCTCATAGGTTATGGAATTGGCTCTTATATCATAGGAAGCACAGCCGATATATTTGGCAGATACAGATCCATGATACTGACCATGGCGTTAACCGCATTAGGCTCATTCGGAGACGCCATTTCAATGAACGTGCCGGAACTTACAATTTTCCGGTTCATCACTGGGCTTGGTCTAGGGGCTGATTTGAATCTTGTTTCGACATATATAAGCGAATTCGCACCCCCATCTGTTAGAGGGAAAATTACCGTATACACTTTTCTTGTAGGTATACTGGGTCAGGCTGTTACACCTTTTGTAGGTCTAAGCCTGGTCCCAGTGT
Source organism: Thermoplasmata archaeon (assembly GCA_021797355.1). Classification (GTDB taxonomy): domain Archaea; phylum Thermoplasmatota; class Thermoplasmata; order Thermoplasmatales; family Thermoplasmataceae; genus UBA509. Next base: position 151,607 of record JAJZZX010000001.1, read on the forward strand.
TCTACGATGGATGGCGCTGGCTATTTGGCATAGGCGCAATAATTGCATTCATAGCCCTTATTCTCAGATTCGAACTTCCTGAATCTCCAAGATGGCTTGCCACAAAGGGGAAAAACATAGAAAAAGCAAGAAAAGTACTGGAAATGATGGAGGAAACAGCCAGGAAGAAGATCGGAAAGCTGCCAGATCCAGACATATCGAGCGTTGTCGTGGAAGAGCAGAAATTCCCTACGCTTTATCTCTTCAGGAAACCCTATTCATCAAGGCTCGCACTTCTTGTATTAGTCTGGTTCTTCTGGTATATAGGCAACTATGCTTTCCTTGGAGATTCAGCCTCTCTGCTTTCTGCCGCAGGATTCAGCATTGCAAGCTCAATCCTGTATCTTGCGGTTGGTGCTGTTGGTTATCCAGTAGGAGCAGCAATAATGCTGTTTACTGCTGATCGATTTGAAAGGAAGTATGTCATCTTCGCTGACACCGTTGTCTGGTTCATCGGACTTCTATTGTTTGCAACAAAGAATAGCAGTCTTTTGTATGCCGGATCATTTCTTGCTTCGCTTGCGCTTGGGATGTACCTTCAGGTAGCTTACACATTCACAGCAGAAAACTATCCCACAAGAGCCAGAAGTTCAGGCTTTGCTCTCACTGATGGAATCGGGCATGTAGGAGGCGCGTTTGGCGCACTATTCCTGCCCTTACTGGTCGCAACCTACTCCTTCGCATTTGGGTTCAGTTTCATTGCTGTAACAGGATTAATAGCAGGAATTCTGGTTTTGATAGGTGGAGCAAAGGCTACTGGTAAAACACTCGAGGCAGTTTCAGCATAGATTCTTCTCAATTCATTTTAATATAGGATAGGGAGAAGAGCAGGAAATCTTTCTTCTTTATCAAATTTTTAGCATATTTAGCAAATATACTGTAGTTCTTGTTCCATAAAACACAACATGTAAAATGGACATATTTATTTATACAATATTTATATTAAACAACGATGACGCAGTACCAGATCAAAGGGGAAGATGTGCAATACCTTGAAATAGAACTAAATGCCGGTGAATCAGTGTATGTGGAACCAGGGCATCTTGTGTACAAGGATGCAGGAATGAGGCTAGATGTTGGATCTGGCGGCCTGAGGGGAGCTCTTTCCCACATGCTGGCAGGGTCAGCCATATTCCTTATCAAGATGGATGGTCCGGGTACATTTGCCAGCGCCGGTTTCCTACCCGGGAAGATATTTGATATTGAATTGAACGGAAACTCTATTTACGCAGAATTCAACGCATTCCTTGCCATGGATAGTTCCATCACCTATTCAACAAAATTTGCAGGCGTTTCACAGGCCATATTTGGTGGTGAAGGAGTATTCCTGGAGAAATTCAGTGGAACAGGGAAACTCTACCTTCATGGCCATGGACAGGTCATTGAGCGGGAACTGAAACCTGGGGAGGAGATACAGGTAGAAATGAGCCACGTACTGGCATTTGAGGAAACGGTAGGATACAAAATTCAGAGAATTGGGGGGGTTAAGACCATGTTACTGGCAGGCCTTGAGGGCGAGGGACTGTTCTTTGCCAATATGAGGGGGCCGGGGAAGGTGTGGATACATTCCATTTCATTGCTCCAGCTTGCTGCGAAACTTGTTAGAAGATAATATGCAATATAAATTTTATAAATCTTATTAACCGCTTCAGGTAATTTTTATGTTATTAATCCACTTTCAAAATTAACGAATAGTTTTTAAGCGCTAAGGGTTATGAAAGCTTGCAAGTTAATATTAAAGTTAAAACCATGGATCAATTATCAGCATTCCATGAAATTAGTGGAAGATAAAATTTTAACTTCACTCCACTAAGGCAATTCCACCATGATCTGCCCATTTTCGACCTTTGTCTTATATGAATGCAGCGGGTCAATGTCACCTGAACCTTCCGGCGGGCTTATTACCGAACCATCCTTGGGGTTGAAAACTGCAAAGTGATTCGGGCATATGAGAGTATGATCATCCATGAAGCCTTCTGAAAGATCATAATCTTCGTGCGTGCAGTAACACGATGTTGCGTAATAGTTTGCTCCATCTCTTATAAGCAATATCTCTCTTCCCTCTATGTTTGCTTTGAAGAGATCTCCGTCTTTCATTGAACCTTCCTTAGCTACTTTATACCATGCCATGTTACTTTGATTGTATTAGGCAAATTATAATTTGCGTTTTCTTGAGATTCCAAATGTGGATGATTGTCAATGATTTGATCCTCTATGACAGTGGACAGGCTTATGACTATGTCCATCCCTCTTTTATATTTTCTTTTCATTTTTATATACTTCCCTAGGGAATCTGTAATGGATCGCAGAGTGCAGCCATTCATTGCTGTAGAATAAGATAAACCTGGATACTGTGCTGCAGGACCCTTAAAGGAACAGAACTCAAACCTCTTTGTCGCTTCCTTCTCCAGTATGGGACTGAATGATACTATATGTACATTACATCGGAGTGGCTGGATATATCCTCTAATGTGCATAGTTGGATGATCATATGAACAGCTGCACGGATCTGATCACAAACTTAGTGCCGTCACCGTGTTTTATACAGACACTGGAAAGCATCTTTATTCCTTAAGCCAGGGGTGCAAGATCCATTGCCTTCTTCACATCATCAGAGGTGCAGTGATATCCGGGATATTTTCCGATTGCCTCCAGCACTCAATCGATCATCGGATTTCATTATGCATGGCAAATCAGCGGACACAGGTTTCTATTTCTTATTACACTCAGTCTATCATTTCAAACAGACTGGATATTCTGTTTTCTTCATGTATCTTAACTCCACAGAATTTTAGGGTATAACTTTAACCCAAATAAGTCAGAAACCTTCTTTAATCTCTCAGGTATCTCGGCGAGTGCTCTTCTTGCCCCCTCCGCTATGACATATATCTTTGACAGTTCGAAGAGAGCGTCCTTCACAGACATCTTCTATGAAAGACCCTTATCTTTCAGCACATTTAGGATGCTGAAGTACACGTACAGGGATATGAAGGATATGAAGAAATATCCCCTGATACCGTCGGTTGTGTGCAAATACGATTTGTCGTTCTCCAGCTCGTTCTTCATGGCATCAAATGCAACCTCCACTTCTTCCCGTGACTTGTAGAGTTCGTATATCTCCTTGGGATCGGACCGCATGTTGCTGAGGATTGCAAATTTTCCAAGCTTGTTTCTCTCCTCCTTGAGATATTTCTGTGACATCTCGCCGGATTCAATCTTCCTGATGAGGTTTGTCTCCTCCTCCGCTCTGAGCAATGTGTCCTCATACATGTACAGGATCTTATCGCCAAGATCCTTCATTCCTGCATTTATTCCTCTGTTGCGGAAGATGAAGCTTCTGTCCAGATCCATATTGAAATCAACAATGCTGAAATTCCTCCTTATTGCCACTATGAGATATACCCCATTCTTCCGTGGCATGTCATACGATGCAAGACCCCTGTCTGCAATGATGACGCATTCCCTGATGTCGTATCTCTTCATTATGGAATCAAAGGCCTTGTAATCCCTCACGGATCCTGTAACTATTTCCATGATGACAGGCCTATGCCTCTTCCCTGAGAATACAAGGGCGAAGTTGATCTGATCCAGGTGCAGATGCTTGGGATTATGGCCCTTCTCTGCAAGGTTGATATTCTCGGATCGGGAGAATATTGATGACAGATCAAAGAGTATCTGATCTCGATTCGTTGTCAGTGACTGAAAGAACCCTGTCTGTGCTACGGTGTCGGACCCTATTATCCTGAGCTTCTCTGATATGGTGTTCTCTGAAAGCGAGGCATCGATCTGTGTGGATGCGTATAATTTCTCCCATGCACTCCTCATGTATCTTATGGGTCTTGGGTCCTGGCACCTTATCATGGACATTGCAACGATCTCTTTCCAGTGATCCGGAAAGTGATGCCTGAGTTCAGGCATTATTTCCTTCACTACAGAAAGAAGGAGTTCAGAATTCCCGAATTCATATATGGATCGTCGGTTCTTTTTAACAAGACCATTCTCATTGATCCTCCCTATGTATTCGGATACACGGACACGCTTCTTCCTCTCCTTATCCCATCTTGTTGTATCCTTGTATAGATAGTGGGAATTTCCTATCTTCTTGACCTCAATCGGAATACCGCGTTCTTCGCCTATTCTCTTCGCTATCTCCCTGATCTTGGGATCCATATATACAATTATGACGCATACACGAATAAAAAGAATTCTATCATCAAAAGTAGTAAAATACTCAATTTCAGAATAATAGGAAGAATTATACCCTAGAAAATTGAGGAGTTAAGATCATGTATGCAGACGTATTTTATGTCAATTTCCGAGATTTCGTTAGACGCCTCCACTGTGGAGATGGGATGACTGCATTTTTGTCCCTTCTGTAGTCGTACGTGTTAATGGGATTTTTCCCTTTCGATACTTCAGTCTTCGGAGATGATGTAAATTTCCATACACCCACACTCCATGGCTTCAGTCAGCGCTGTGCATGATTCGAACCATCGACAATCTTCTCACCTTTAAGAAAGGTATCGCCGAAATTTTCCAGAAACTGCAAGTCTTAAGCAGGCAGTTTTTAGGGTCATGCATCTCATCAGTTTAGATACATGTACGGTTATCGTCACTGGTTCCAGAAATGGCTCCCGGGGCCACTGGTCTCCATCGTACACCTGTAACTATCTGATGGGTAAGTAATTTACTATGTCCAGCAATCAGGAACTAGTGGCTTAACCGTCGGTTTGATCTGGCCTCCAACTTTGTTCCTGCTTGCTCCCATTCGGGATCCACAAAAACAGATGTTCTCAAACACATTCTGAAATTTCCAATACAACTCTGGCCGGAACCATGGTTCAGCAGGGGCAATAATTGCATCCTGTCAGAAAAGTCAAGAAAAAAGTGGATTTACAGAATATAACGGTACCACTGGCTCGAGCCATTTATTGCAAATGTCTGATCTAAGTTCGTTTATATACATTGATGCAGTCATATAGGAATAATATATAGATCGATGGCAAAGAAGAGGAATAAAAGTGATCCTCACATACGGGAAGCAATAGAAACCATGCTTAATGCCGGCCAGAGTCAGCGTACCATGGCGGTATCTATGAGGATGCGTCGAGCCACTGTGGCCTCAATATTAAAGCAGATAAGAGAAAGTGAGTTAATGCAGAAATCGCCAAATTCGAAACCGGGAGTCACTTCAGAACCATCCTGGAACCATGGCAGCAAATCACAAGCAGACAAATCGACTAGGGTCAGGAGGAAACCGGCTAAAGAAATCACCGAGGCTCGTACAGTTAGTCGTTACGTGCAGAAAGGGAGTGAATACCTGAGCGATATGCTGCTGAGTGACCTGAAACTCAGCATGGAATCGGCCAAGGCCATCCGTGAGCTTGAATTAAGGTATCGTGTGAGCGTCGAGAAGTACGGCGTAAACTGGTTTACGTTCCTGAACGAAGCGATTGAATGGGGATTTCAGTCCATTGTCGAGGCTGACGCCATGCTTAAGGAATGGAAGTGACGGCAGCGGGAACGACTCAATCTGGAACAGGAAACCAATCAGGCATTAGAATGTGTTATTGCCGCCCATAAGGCAAGGCGTGAATCAAATAGCAGATGAGAAAACAAGACAGAATAGAATAGCGAACGATCTAAGAAAGGGCAATGGAATAGCGCACCGGCAGCACCGGTGGGAATGCACGGCTCATCTGCTGTTACCATGTAAATGAGAATGCAAAGGCCTTCTTCATTCGAAACTGGCTGGCATCGTGGCGGGTCCGCCTTGGGATACAGGACCAATCATTCATACCCTGAAGTCATGGAATCAGGTAGAGTAGGCACGGAAACCACTGGATACACTTTCGTAAATATTTGGGCCGTTTTCTGGTGTTTCACTGATGCTGGCGGCATCATTTACTGAGGGTACGGACCATTTTCAATTTTCCTCTTCAGTTAGTGTTTTGCGGAGATCTTTCCTCACCAATACCCCCAATCAGGGCCACTTCCAGGAACATGGAATATGAGAAGTGAATCATCATCTCCCAGCCATGAATGCTGTTCTCAAATATTTCATGTACGCTGTTCAGGAGTTGATTCTTATGGCAGCAGAACTTTGCAGACCTGAGGTCATATTTCCGGCAGCTATCTGGGACGGATATGGTACCGCTCATGCCATCTGGGGCGATCTTCAGTTTCTCTTCAGGCGTTTAAACCCTCCTTGCTCACATTTATAAGGCAAAAGAACAACATGGATCATAATTAATTCGTATTTTGTCCAAAGATGCGACAATCTTTTCATTTATTTCCATTGTGTTATTATGCTGGACAGGGGTTTTGTCCCATACGATCTTGTTGAAATAATGGATTCCGGCATGGATTTAGAGCCCATAGATTACGGAATGAATCTTACATCCATATTCATCTGCCTTGGCTGTGAAATGCTGTGCTGTTTCAAGAAGCATGGAAATTACCTCATATACGTGTTCCAGGGTCAGTCTCTCATGGCGGAAAAAGCCAGCACATAAATAAAACTCATTTCAGAGGGGAGAGGGGTTTGACGCCACGATGAACTGGATGGAAACGACAAAACTTACCTGAGAAGTGATAAATCTGTCAGGGCATATTTAGTCATATGGTTTTTATCTCTTTAATTGTATTACAGTATCTTCGTCCTCATAAGGGCTGACGATCTCGCAGGAAAATTTTCTGTGAGGGATGTGCTTCTCAGATCCTCAAGTATAATACATGCTAGATGACGGCAGGAGGGAGATAATGAGCGATGTGCCAGGGTCGGTGGAGAAACTTGATAAAATGCTTGGTACCAATCTAATCACTAAATAATTGTGATGTTAGGGTTCAAAAATTAAAAATGAAAAAATAGAAATGACTGTTTATGGGTCTGATGTGACACTAACAAAGATCGGTATTGAAATGCTGCTCTCCTGATATCCGTTACCTGCTCCTGCTGAAAGTCCCACGTAGAATGAATAATCAGCTACTCCTCCATTAGTAAGTGAAATTCCAAAGTCAGAAACTGTGGGCCCAAAAGCAAAGGCATATCCTGAACTAGCCGGTCCCCCAACTGTTACTGATGAATCACTTGTGGCGAATGTATAACCAGAAGAACCAGACAAACCTGCCACTCCACTCAAAGGATTACCTGTTGTGAATATGTCACTATGGCCAAGTGAACCAGTCACGTTGCTTAGATTCAATCCTTTTCCGCTGAAAGTAACCTTATCAATTACAGGTGTGCCAAAAATCAATCCAACGCTCCCTTTATTAGTAAGTGTCATATGTACCTTAACCCAGTTTCCCGGAGCCAGATTTGAAACGTTTATGTAATAAACTATAACCTGCGCCCCACTCGAAGTAGATGGCACGGTCGCCAGATTAGGCTCATCATTAAAAGGTATAACCTTACTGTCATTCAGGAAAGCCGTGTTTGTATTCTGACCAAATCCGCCTGTAACGGTTATGTTAGTATTTTGGGAATATCCAGTTACAAGTTCTGCGTATTCATTTGCTGTAATATCTCCAGCAGATGCCACTACTTTCGTAGTAACTGTTCCACTAAATGCAGAATACGCCATTGCACCGCTTAAAGTAAGCATAATCGGTACAATCATAAGAGCTATCAATTTTTTATTCATTTATCCCACCAAAAAATGGTGGACGCTCATGCGTCCGAGGTCACCGTTATCACTACGCTCAGACTGAATGAGCTTTCCTGATAGCTGTTTCCACTGCCTGATGCAAGTCCCACAACTACAAAGTATGATGCGGTTCCGCCGTTATCTATGGATCCGGACGGGATTGAGGATACCATGTAAACGTAACCTGTTCCAGTCATGTCAGAGGTAAACGAACTCCACGAGGATGCTGAAGTGTCAGATAGACCAGACGTTATCGTTCCAGTTGCTGTTGCAGATGATAGCATAAACCCAACAGATCCGTTGTTTGTAACAGTGAACTCGAAGGTTGCCCAGTTACCAGGTGCCATATTGCCAAGGGTTACTGTCTGAGTTGTTGTATTACCACTCTGAGAGTCAAGTCCTGCCCATCCAAGGCTCATTGGGCTAAAGTCAGAAGACATAGGGCCTGCTGTTAATTGAACACCATTCACTGTCATTTGGGTGTTATCCTGTGTATAATTATACAGGTATGCATGCTGGTTAAAGCTTATGTAGCCCGCACTCGCATTTACGTCTGTTGTGATTGACCCAGAAAAAGCGGAAAATGCCAGTGCTCCTGACATTACCACCAATACTGGAACAATTGCCAACACTAACAATTTCTTGTTCATGTGGTTTTCACCAGAGGATGATTATCATGAAAATACTTAAGGTGCCAGAATTATAAATCAGTAGCACAAATATGGACATTCAATATGTAGCAGAGATACATATAGTCATACGTGGGATTTTCTTACTTTATGTCCAGATGTACCCTCCTTGACTATTGAGGCCACAATGATTATCATTACGGCAGCAGCTGTTACCCTGCCATAAATTAAGGGATAACCAAGGTAAGGAACATGATAGATCACGATACCCACAAGATCTGATGATGGAACAAGCCCTGGATCATCCACAGGATTATTGATTCCACGGGTTCTGAAATATATTTTTCCATCTACATTTTTTATCTGGACCACCTCGTGTGCATAAAGAGTACCGTTGTCCCATGGAGCATGAAATTCGATTATTTCGCCTGTTGTGATCGACTGTGCAGATGCTGGCTTTATGATTAGGAGCGATCCAGGAACAATGACAGGATACATGCTTGGCGTAGGGTCAGCCGCCACTGTGTGGGTTACATAGCCACCAATTGCACCAGTTGCAATAATCAAGATGAACACTACAAAGGCAACGTCTGATAACTTTGTTTTTTTTCTTACATGTATCCTCCTTTTTGATTTAAGAAGCTTCCTGACCCAGATATTCTCTCCCAGCGCAAAGTAAGTCATCCAGAAGAGTATTGATACTGCTATGATTTCCCATACAATATTAAAAAGTGGTGAAACCTTCTCCGTAATGCCAAGAAATGAAAACGTTGAATAAAGAAAGAAGAATAGGACAGGAGTAACCAGTTTTTTATTCGCTGAAATGTAAAGATACGAAACATATATGGAAAATGCAAGGTCAAAACTCAGCTGATACAGAAGAATTTTAACTATCTGAATCAGAGCGTATGGGACAACTACGGGCGTAAGCACAAGAAAATATGCAACCCCTGAGGCTATCATTCCGTAGAATATTTTCTTGCTGCTCATATCCACAAATGTTGAGAAGATAACAGGAACAAGTACAATGGAAAGTGCGAGGGAATACTCCATTGAGTTTATGAAAGCGGAACTATAGAAAACAACATTCAGGGTCTGTGTAAGAAATGCAGGCATTATGAGAAGAAATGCCAGAACGGAAAAGAGAACTGGCGCGTACGGCCATTTTTTGTCCCCAAGGAATTTTCTGTAATAGAGGAACAGAACCGGTACTGTTGAAAGCATCACTATCCACGGGCTGAATTTGAAAAAGTAGCTGGACTGCCAAAAGGCGATGTACAAAACAGGTATGTACCATCTCTGCCTCATTTTTTAATCTCCGCATAATACGTTTTTCCGTCAATCTCAATAAATACTATATCTTTGAATATAAACACAGGCCTTTCCACAAAAGTTGCCATTCTGAAAAGGTCATCTGTACTTTTTACAGGAATGGATCCTTCTGGTGGACCAATACCTAGTTCTATTAGATTCTCACGATTATCATTTTTGAATTTCTGAACAGGGTCAGGTCGTGAAGGCATAACCAAATAGGCGATAGAGCCAAGAAGTATTGCACCCACAAAAATCAGTGGGTAAGAAATATCGCGGCTCAGTGGAATAATTATCTTTCCGGGAATCACAGCGTTCCTGAAATATGAACCTGTCAATGGAGCATCTCCCGGTCCAGTTACCGAATCGGTTGTCCCGCCTACGGCAATAGTAAGGTTGGAATCTGCCAGCCCAAGATTGCTTTTTGCCTGTGAAACTATGTTTATTGAATATGACGAACCTGAGGTAAAACCAAGCTGATCATTGATCTCAGATCCTAGGGAAACATTGGATGTCAGATTTATTCTCATCACAAAAGAATCCGAAAAGCCAGATGTTGCGTTAAAAACTTTATCTGTGCTGTAAGAAAGTTTTTCCCATGAGGGATTTGAAGATATGACGTACACACTGTAACTGTAATAAAGTCTCTCACTTAATCCCTGAGAATTGAAATAATTTACGTTCACATCAATAAATATATTCTTGCTGATGCTTTTGTATATTACTGATGGATTTGTAAGGTTAGTATTGTTGCCGTAAAGGGTGTTGTTACGTAACTGATCAACAAGAGTCATACGTGTATCTAGCGAATAAGAACCATATGCTTCGCGAACATCCCTAGGACGAGGCTGAACAAGAACAATGAGAGCTACGGCAAGAATAATGATGCCCACTACTGCTAAAACCGTAGATTTACTTTTCTTACTAATTATAGACTTCATGAAGATATGAAACAAGTGAATATCCCTTAAAATATTTTGCAGTACAGAATATATATCACAAAATGTTGAAAGAATGAGAGTGTGATTTTACATCCATTTTATTTTTGTGGAACGCACAATATGATTTTCAAACCATTATCTCAAACCATAACTGTGTGTGCACTACCCTTTCAGAAGCTGATCAAGTTTCATGCTACTTTCCACCTCACTTCCCATTTCCGACTTGTAATACAGTATCCACATGACCCTCTTTCCACTGACGTCATAGATGACCATTATGTCTTTCATAATATTCACAGTTGATGGAATGGGTTTGCTCTCCTTTGCACTGTGTATCACATTGTATATCGATGAAAGGAAAAGATAGGCAAGCAGAGACAAGAACATGTGAACCCTTATTTTATGGGGGATCTGTGATACAGGGGGAATCCCATGTCCATATTGTTTATGGTGCGGAAGCAGTGTTTCACCCTGTTTCTCTTCCCGTAAAGATCAATGATCTCTTCAGCCCTGAGATCGGAAATGCTGGTTAAGAGTGAATTCATTCCAAGCGTCTTTAGTCTTCGGGATATCTTGGCATGATGGACAGTCAGACCAGGGATCATTCAGGTTCTGAGATTCCGGGTATATCCTGTTTCCAGATGTTGAAGGGAGCATATCAAGCATGAGATCAGGACATCCTGATCTTATGACGTAAGCCATAAAAATTTTATAAAAATACAGGAAAAACATGGAGAAATTCTCCATGTTTCACTATTATGCTGGTATCATAAGCTGTTTTTACGCGTTTAAGAAAGACATCGCACTAAATTAGATGGTTTTTAGAAATCCACTTAGGATTCAGCGAGGGTAATGCATGTATAAATCTCTTACCAAAATTATGCAATAAACCTCACATATATTCCTTAATTTCCATAAGAAGTGGCCTGTTTAAGGCAGTCACTGCTCAGTCAGCGTAATGATTAGGGGAAGGTTAAACGAGGATTCCTGATAGACATTGCCTGAAGCTTGCGATAGAAAAATGAAGAAGCCTAATGTCAGAGTGCAGCCAGGTGATACCTGATTTCCATTTTCCCATATGATCCCATAATACCCCCCAGGATTCTGGCATTGATTTACAGTGTTGTTTACCACAGCAAACCAGGCTTCCTGGTCGTTGCAGGTGGTCGAATTGTAGAAACTCAAGCCATTGCCAGAAAACTGCCCAAAGGAAATATTTGTCACAATCTGTGTCTGGCTGTTCGGATTATAAATTTGAATACAGAACAATAGTGCATTTCCAGGTGAAAGGTTAGATATGTTAAGGTAGTCATAGATTGAACCATCATAAGAAGTATGGTTAGGAATAACTTGGACCGGTGGATAGAGTTCATTGAACAGACAATTTGAATTTCCGCTGAAAATATGGTTGTTTACATATAGTTCAGTATTGTCAGCCCAAAAGGCACAGACAGAAACACCATCATTTATTCCAACGAAATTTGCAGTTGCTGATACATTTGTTGTTGAAGTTCCTGAAAATGCGGAAAATGCCATGGATCCGGACATAACAGAAAGTATCATAACCGAACATATCACAATGATCCGGATCCTCACACTGAGTTTATTTCTGATGATTTAAAAACGGTTTTGAATTATAAATATGAACCTATTGTAAATTTCTGGTATTCAGGCAAAGTATTATATGGAAACAATAAGGGGAACGAAGAACTGTTGGAATTTCATCGTGGGTTGGATTGAGACAGTTCAATGCCTGTATTTTCTGCACTCATATTAGTATCGTGATCGACATATTTACTTTCCCGCAATGCGTGTGTTCTAAGTGCAATATCCATATATAGTAGGATTATAACAGAGCCAAATATGAGCGTAGCGCCTATCATTATATCATTAACCTGTTTAATGGGCCCAAATGCTGGCAGCTCAACATAGATTAAAATGATGAAGTATTGCATGGCTGCAACTATTATACCGTAAGCAAGCACTATCCTTGTAAGAATAGAAAATAAAGTTTCCAATGAGGTCAGATTTTTCTGGTTTTTTCTTATTCGCTCCAGATAGCCGTTCAGATCTGCAATCTCATAAGTTGCATCGTTCGTTATGTTGTCTGCACCCTCCTCTATTTTTTCAGCGAATATTTCCACATGCTCAAGAAGCTGGTCGGCATCCTTGCTGGTCTTGCTTTCTAGGAAAAAGAGGATCAGCTTCCTTAGGAATATAAGTTTCATTATTTTCGCCTGCTCCTCGCCAAGTTCTTTTAGCTCTTCTATATACTTTCGTGATTCACTTCTTAGTGCCATATACAAAGAAGAACAGGTAATGAGTATAATTGTGGGTGTCCATTCTACAATGGGGTTTATCATGTTGCATACAGTTTCCTTGCACTCTGAAGAGCTTCCCTGCCGGTCTTGGTAAGAGCATATGAATTCTCTCTGTCGGTTTCTTTCCTCAATTCCACATAATTTTTCCTTATGAGATCATTTAGAAGTTCAATCGCAGTTTTGTAGTTAAGATTACACTTGTAAACTACGTTGGTAATCCTGCTGCTTTGAGAGTTAAGCAGCTCCATCACGTCAAGCATAATCTTCATTCGATCCCTCCTGATTCTCATCGTACTTGCCGACTTGCCAGCGATTAGGGATTTCTTCGGGTTTGCCTTGCTAATTGCTGGATCGTAAGTCTCATTCCCGACAATGAGCCGGTTTACAATTATGGCCTTCGAAAGCTTCAGCGCATTGAGGTGTGGGCTTTCGTATCCATCGCACTTGCATAAGACAAATATAAAATCAATTTTGAGGTCAAGCTTGGCCATATGAATCCTTCCCATGGCTTTGTATATCGATTCCTCAGTAGGTTCACTTACGATTCCTATTATCTTTATTTCTCCCCGGGATTCACCATAAAATTCAACATGATGAACCACTCCGGTAACACCCTTGAGGGAAACGTTTTGCCTAATTATCCAGTCTTCGGGAGATACATAAAGGATACCATCTATCAAAGAAATACCCGGTAAATCATTGCCAGAGAAGGTACTGAGTGAAGATGACATAATAAAACATGTAATAAATGGTATTTAATTATAGTCTAAATTTTATAGGTATATATTTATCTTTATGTGGAATGTGCTGTTAATGCAGATCGATGGCCTACAAGGCAGCATTATGGCTGAAGTCTTTTTCACCCTTGAGAAGAAGCTGCCTATAACGGGCACCTTTAATCAATTTAATTATGAATACTGCAATTAAGTGAAAGGTGACCATTACGGATTCAGAGGTTAAGCGAAAATATCTTGAAGCAGGCTCCATAGGCCGAAGGGCACTCGAATTTGGGAAGACTCTTGTAACGGCTGGCACCCTGCTTCTCGACGTTGCAGAACAGATAGAGTCATTTATCAGGGATGAAGGGGCTGTCCCATCATTTCCCGTCAATCTTTCCATAAACAATGAAGCTGCACACTATTCCCCTTCTCCAGGAGATACCAGGAAATTCAGCACAGGAGATGTTGTGAAGATCGATGTTGGGGCATCAGTGGACGGATACCTTTCTGATAATGCAGCAACAGTTGAGGTTGGCGAACAAGGAAAACACAGCGATCTAATAGACGCCACAAGGGAGGCTCTCAACGCAGCTGTTAAGAAGGTCAGGCCTGGCGTGCAAATCCGCACCATCGGTCAGGAGATAGGCAGGGTGATAACATCATACGGCTTCAGGCCAATTAGGAATCTTGGCGGACATGGAATAAAAAGAAATGATCTTCACTCTGAGATTTTCATACCCAACTATGATGATGGAAATGGCGAAACACTGAGGAGCGACATGGTCATCGCGATTGAGCCATTCGCCAGCACAGGAATTGGGATGATACACAATGGGCCCGGCGGGCACATATATATACTGAGTGGAACAAAGATCAGGCAGGATGAACCCCTGTACCGCAATTTCAACACAGTCCCGTTTGCCCAGAGGTGGGTGGCTAAGATAATGCCTGACTATGAACAGTACCTATCCAGGATGATCAGGGCAAAGGAGGTCAGCGAATTTCCAGTTCTCAAGGAACACAGGGGATCATACATATCCCAGGCTGAACATACCATAATGATACTATCAGATGAGGTAATCGTCACAACTGCCTGATCACCTCAAGAATCCCAGCAAGTGTCTCCTCCTTATTGCCTGAACCTGGCACAATACGCAAATATTGAAAAAGGATACCCAGATAGTATGTTCTTACCCTTTCCAGATATTCAAGGTCCTCGAAACCCGTAATGTTTTTCCTTCTCCAGATCCTCTTTATTGCTGTATCTGCCGTGATGTCAATGTAAATATTGACGTCCGGCCTCACTCTTATTATTTCAGAAACTGACATCATCCAGTCAACGGCCTTTCTCGAATCATGGAAAATTCCCTCCAACAGCGGCCCCTGGTAAGCCAGCGAGGACAGCAGGTATCTGTCGCTAATAACTATCTTTCCCTCGCGCAGGGCATCTTCAATCTCAAACTGGTGCCGGTACCTGTCAGCGGTGAACCTGAAGAACAGATCCACGGCAGCTTCTGAATCTCTTCTTGATATGAGGTCCGCTGGCAACTCCAGCAAAGGCGTTGGTTCATGTGTGAGAAAAACATCACTGCCAGAAGACCTGAGTTCGCTGGCAAGCATTCTAGCCATGGTTGACTTTCCGGAACCGTCTATCCCTTCAAGGGCTATGAACATCAACTCGTTAAGCAGCAGGAGTATAATGAATTCTCCCTGACCCCTTGCCAGGTGTTTATGATGTTTGAAAATTATCAGGAACGGCAATGGCAAACATCATATCTCCAATGTGCATTCTGAAGAACCCCCCGGAAATCATATTATGCGTATAAGACTCAGAGAAAGCAGCCTTGCCAGGAATAGGCATGTTGCTGCAATTTCTGCCACTCAGCTCATAAGAATTCTTGGAAGATCCCAGGCATGGATATTCATTCCCGTGTATCTCGCCGACGTAAGGCATGTTCAGTATGTGGTCATAGGGCTGCTTTTCT
Source organism: Thermoplasmata archaeon (assembly GCA_021797355.1). Classification (GTDB taxonomy): domain Archaea; phylum Thermoplasmatota; class Thermoplasmata; order Thermoplasmatales; family Thermoplasmataceae; genus UBA509. The sequence continues at coordinate 167,198 of JAJZZX010000001.1, forward strand.
TCGGCACGGCGATGGTCAGCCTTCCGTTTTCCATATACGGAGGCAGCCTTATAGACAGGCTTGGCAGGAGGTTTGCCGCCATATACCTTCCTCCTGTGATTATGCTCCTGATGCTTGCGCTTGCCCTCCTGGTTTATCTGCATTCCCCTCTGTATGAAATTTATGCCTCATTCCTCCTAGTTGAGCCATTCACAAGCGTACAGGGCATTCTTGACAACGTTGTGGTTACTGACACAACACAGGAAGCGGAACGGACGTCAGCATTCAGTGCAGTTCGTATTGCAGGCAACATAGGATTCTCAATGGGTCCCGCCATCGGAGGGTTCATATCTCAGGCAGGCTACTTTTATGTATTCCTTGTGCCAGCAGTACTGACGGGGCTGGAATGGGTTCTTTACATCAGGTATATAACTGAAACAAGCCCTGGCAATAACACCGGGGGAAAGAAATTCCGCTTCCCCTGGTCTGACCGGAAATTCATAGTTCTCAGCCTTCTAGTTGCCTCAATGTGGTTTGTTGCAGGGCAGTGGGGCACAACACTGACGCTTTTCTGGACAAACGTGGACCGGATTCCAAACTCTCTCATAGGTGTCCTTTACTCAGTAAACGGCCTCGTTGTAGTGTTCATGCAGGTGCCCACCAACTGGATGCTTGCCAGGATGAGGGACTTCAACAGGATAGCGCTTGGAGGGGCAGTGTATGCTGTGTCTTTCCTGATGCTTGCATTCAGTTCCAGTTTCATCTTCCTGATTGTTGATGTGGTCATCATTACCATGGGCGAGAACATAATCTCACCCGTGGCTTACAGCCTCATAGGCAAAGTGTCTCCACCGGATAGGAGAGGAGAATATTTCGGATCATTCCAGCTGATGATGGGGCTTGTCACCCCTTTTGCCCCCGTAATAGGAACAGCCTTACTGGAGCATTTCTCCTATGCTCCGTTGCTGATGTGGCTCCCAATATTCACTGCCGGGATAATCCTTTCTGCAATGGTTTCGAGAGTTGGAAAATCCCTCATGGCCAGTAGGCGGCCCAGGGGAGAGATTACAAGAATCTCCTGAACAGCATATATTAATCCCGCCTGAAGCTACTCATGCATGCCTCGCGCGAAGGGGTTCAACACGGAAGCAGTACATGCTGGAGAAATCAGGGATCCAAGCTTTGGAAACGTAGTAACACCAATATTCGAGACGGCAACATTTATGTCTCCCAACACGAGCCGCAAGCCATACATTGATGCAACAAGGAACGAACCGTTCATTTACACTCGCTGGGGAAACCCTACAACACAGTCCCTTGAGGAGAAATATGCAACACTAGAGGGTGTGAAGCACGGACTGTCTTTCTCATCGGGAATGGCAGCAATAACATCAGCAATCTTTGCCATGGGCCTGAGGGGAAAGAAAATTATGGCCATAAACGAGCTTTATGGGCAGACTCATGCGTTCTTTTCATCTTATATTCAGGGGTTCGGCATGGAGTGTGATTTCATATCCATAGATGCGGCTAACGGCCCCAGCTTTGATCCGTCGGGTCACAGCCTGATGTATGTGGAATCCATTACGAACCCCACAATGAAGGTTGCTGACATCTCCTGGATCTCAAAGGTGTGCAAAGAGCATGGGATACCACTTGTAGTGGATGCGACATTTGCTTCACCGTTTAACCAGAAGCCTGCTGGCCTTGGGGCAGATGTTGTGGTGCACAGCGGCACAAAATACATGGCCGGGCATAGTGACATCACACTTGGCCTTGCTGGCACCAGCAACAGGGAATACTATGACGGCATTCAGAATGTCAGGAAGACCACCGGACCAGTGCCGGACCCAATACAGGCATACCTTGCTGCCAGGGGAATGAAAACGCTTGGAATAAGGATGGAGAGGCAGAACAGGAATGCAATGGAGGTGGCCAAATTCCTCTCGGATCACAGGAAGGTAAGTTCAGTGAACTATCCTGGGCTCAAGGATTCCAAATATCATGAGATTGCATCGCGTGTGCTCAGAGGATATGGCGGGATGCTTTCTTTCGAGGTCAGTGGAGGGCTTCAGGCTGCGAGGAAGCTTCTCGGCCTGCTGAAAGTGCCGGTCGTAGCCACAAGCCTTGGCGGCGTTGAGAGCTTGGTATCGCTTCCGGTGGACACAAGCCATGCCTCAATCGATCCGCAGGAGAGGAAACGCATGGGCATTCCAGACGGGCTTGTCAGATTATCATGCGGTATCGAGGAATCTGACGACATAATAAATGATCTGGATTCCTCACTCTCTGCCATCGACTCTTAGTCTTAGAGAAGCTTGAACGTTCCGGTAATAGGATCAAGAACCGCACTTTCGGCGGGGCCTATGCCAACACAGGTCAGCGTACCCGGATCAACCTGTGTGTGTCCTGCATCATATATTGCCTCGGTTATCAAACCTGCGGAGTCGGCTTTGGCCTTTAGTTCAAGAAGCTCCTGCTGGTTCTGGAGTTTCACCACAATCTTCTTCTGCCCCCCTTCCAGCCATTTCCTGAACAATTTCTTCTCGCTCTTTTCAGCCTTGAGCGCACATGAGACCGCTGCATGTGCAACCTGTGCGGCTATCTTTCCCTTCCCCAGGTCCAGGTCCTTCCTGACTGCTATGACCATCTTTATCTCGTCTACCATGGGACATCCTTCTTCTTCATAGCAAACCCTATTATGTTAACACCCCTGTGAAGAGGCGGAGTGATAATGAGGATTGCCAGGGCACCAACTATATCTCCGTAGTATGTCATGAAGAAATGTCCAGAAAAAAGGTAGATGAACAGGAACGATACTAGGGCAAACGGCCACTGGTCAAGCAGTGCACCTTTCCCTCCACGCTGTATCCCAATGCGCCTCTTTATGAATGATCCAGCGACATCGCCTGTTAATGATCCAAAGGACATTGCCATGAGGGTAACTAGGACGGATTCTATTGTATTGCCATATGGCCTGCCACCGGCAAAACCTGTCACCAGGAATATGCCGGCAAGTATGAGCCCTACCAGAACACCGGCTAGAGAGCCGCCTAGATATCCCGTCCAGGTCTTGCCGTCTCCGAGGATTCTCCTGCCATCAGGAAAATTGCGGCCCAGATCCATGGGAAAATGGCCTCCCGTCAGCACTGCCGCAGGATTGGCAACAAATCCTGGAATGAAGAGCACAAAGGCATAAACAATTTCAAGGGCTATCTGGACTGCATCAGGCATATTCCTCAACAGCCTTGAGAATATCTGCCTTGGTAACTATCCCCTTCAGTTCTCCACCGTCCATTATGAGAACTGCGCTGGAATACTTAAGGAGAGGGTAAATCATTGATATTGGAGATGACCTGTCTAGCTGTGGCAGGGAAGCCCCCATAACCTTCCTCACTATCATGGACTTCAGGGAATCAAGGGTATTGCCCTTGAGAAGGAGATCATTTATGTCTGACTCGGAAACTGTGCCAACGACTTTCCTGTCCATTGTGGCAACTGGAAGTTGCGAATAGCCTCTTTCCCTCATGAGATTCAGCGCCGATGTTATTGAATCTGTGGGGGAGCAGGTAATGACTGGGACCGACATTATCCTCTCTGCAGTGATGTCTATGGTGGTGGCACGCTGGCCTGATTTGTTGAGATAATCAAATATCTTTCTTACCTTGTCGTAGGTGGGGTTGATGCTCCCCTTTTCAAGCCTCGCTATGTATGACTGGCTTACTCCGCTAATCCTGGCAAGCTCCTTCTGGCTGATTCCAAGGTTTTTGCGCATCTTTCGGAGTTCCTCAATGGAAGGCAACATTTTATTGGGGATTATTACTGGGATATTAATATTCCCATGATAACATTACTGCGGATAATTAGAGATGAAATAACTCAATATAGTATGTTTGCCTTTACGCCTTATTGTCCGATACAAAGAAATGGCTTGAGAAGAATAACAGGATCACTGGGCTTGCCCTTGCAATACTGGCATCTGCCTTGGTAGTGATTCTTTCAATTTATGTGTATGGCGAGATCGTCTTCCTTGTGCCGGTAGTCACATTCTTCAGCTTCCACTATGTTAAGCTCTACAAGCTTAAGCCAAGATTCCTTGGCAGCGTCGTTGTATTCATTATAGCTGCCATGGTATCCTCCGGGTTTGCTGCACACATTGACTATTCATCGCACCCAACATATGAGTCAGCCTTCCCGGACGGAAGCATTGTGCTCGGGAATGTAACGCCATATGCCTCCACTTCAGGCACGTTCACGTATAACATCACCATAATAGAGAACACCAGTGCAGCGGCTAACCTGTCCGTCATAAGCCTGCACATATCTTCATCCGGTTACAGCAACACGGTGAATCTGCATGGAACACCCATCAACTCTACCTACATAACTTATACATACAGCACTTCAAGCCTTCCTGTGGGCCTTTACAGCTATAACCTGAGTTATACCGAACCAAATGGAACTGTGGTCTACAGCGGTCCTCTCGGCGGCCCGGTGCATGATACCGTATTTGTGCTATTTGAAAGCTTCCTGCCCACCTATATACTCACATATCTCATCTATTTCGAGCTCATATTTGCAGTAGGGGTGTTCATAGGAAGAAGCATTGGCAACAGCATGAGGTACAACCAGCAGAGAAGGAACCAGCCCCCACAGCAATGAAATTGGCTTTGAAGCTGGATGCTATGCAGAGAGTCCCCTGTCTATTATGCGAATTCTGAAATAGCTCGACATTGGTGGAGGAATGCTTTTCAGAAAATGCTGCAATGGGAGTGTCCTGAGCTCTTCCGCACCTCCCTCCTGTATCACGTTGTGAAGGAGCATGGAAAGCGGGATGGAACCAAATGCCCTGGTAGCCGATTTTTCCATGAAATTCTCGCCCTCTATCCAGAGGTCCCTGAGATTGCCATCTTTTCTTCTTTCAACAACGAGCCTGCATCCCAGCAGAACGCTTCGCAGGAAGGCTGAATGGCTTTCAGCTTCGCGTTCCACCATCTTTTCCAGGCCTCGGAAGTCAGAGGTGAAATACAGGTTGAGGGCCGACAGGGCAAGGCCCGCATCCAGAAAATATGGCTCCTGCGTTTCTGTGGCAGCATCGAGCGCACGGTTGAACGCATCACCAGCCTTGTAAAGATCGCCGCGAATCATGAAGTATAGTGAAACCAGGAAACTGAACTGTATGCCGTCTCTGGGATCAAGGCTATAATCTGCTGTCAGAAGCTCCTCATCAGCCTTATCCATGACTTTCCCTCCAAAGTATCTTGCCATGTGCCGTATGGCAATGCTAAATTCCTTGGTACCTCTGGTGCCAAGGCTGGATGTTATCTCTAGGCATTTTTCAGCATAGGAAACTGAGGAATCAAAGTCAAAGGCTTTCATGGATGCAAGATAAGCAAGAAGGGAAGCCCTGAACGCCTGCATGTGATTGGACATCCTTTCTGATATTGCCAGAGAGACGGCAGCAAGTTGCCGGGCTTTTTTCGCTTCACCGATTATATCCATGACATATGCCAGATTCAGCATCCCGGCAGATCTCATTGTCCTGTCCCCCGTAAGGTAGGTGTATGGAATCAGGGCCAGGCCCGTATCCATGGCCTGGGGATATCTTCCCAAGTATTCAAGGACCGCCTGGATATTATTCATGTTTCTGGTTATCTGAAGCCAGATGCCCAGCTTCATGTTTATTTTCAGAGATTTTTCATACAGGCCAAGAGCACCTTCATAATCACCAGTATATCCTGAAATGCTGCCCAGCACAGTCAGAGCCCTGGCCTCAGCCTCATGGTTTTTATCCTTCAGTGCCAGTTGAAGTGCAGCATCTGCATGTTCTTTTGACCGCTGGATTTGATCCAGGGAGAAATAGTTCTCAGCAAGAATAATATGTGCCATGGCACTTGCTCCAGAATCCAGATCCTTCTTTGCGAGAAGGGAATCCAGAACGGAAACTGAAGCCTCGTGGTTCCCCAAAGCGGAATATATGGTGGCCAGGGTAAGTGAGGTACTGACCCGATCTATGTTGTTGTTTCCCAGATGTTCATAGCAGCTTCTTGCGCCCTCCAGGTCATCCGAATTATAAATGGCATTGCACCGGACCAGGCCCAGTATGGAATTGGTCTCTTCATCAGCAAACTTTCCCATCATTGATTCAGAAAACCGTCGAAGCTCAGAGACGGAGGTGAACTTTCTGACGAAGCTACGCCACTCATTCCTTATGAGATTAGAAAGATCTTCATAGCTTCTGGAAACTGTAAGTATGTTTATTCTGGACTGGAGAGGAAGATTGACGAATTCTGCCGAGGCTGAAATCCTTTGGGCAGCACTTTCCTGTACAGATGCAGAAAGCCGGTCGCCAGCATATCTCTTCAGAAAGTAGCTGGTAAAGGATGCAGTGCCCATGTTTAGTGTTAAGAGGCCCTTGGATTTCAAGGTCTCAATCGCCTGTTTCGTTTCATCGGCAGTCATGCCTGTGAGTGAGGCCATCAGGCGCAGATCAAGCCCCGTCTCGCAAAGTGAAAGCAGAGCAATAATTTCCCTCTCCGCGTCTGAGGCTTCGTCAAGTATCAGAGAAATGAACTGCCCCATGTTTGCAGGTATGAGGAAGCTGCGATACAGGCTGTTGTTTACGCCTCCACTGGCGTTTATTATTCCCTTGTGCTTGTAGTATCTGAGTGTGTAGTCCAGAATACGGAAATTTCCGTCGGCCAGCCTGTAAAGATCACGGACAAGATCATAATCCAGGCTGTAACCCCTTGATTCAAGGAAGCCAGTGAAATCGGTAATGGCAGGCTTACCGGTATCGTATATCCGCGAAATGCCCTCAGTGCGATGGGTCTCAAGGAAACCAGCAACATCCCCATTCCAGAGGAACATGTCAGTATCAAGTGATCCGGCTAGGATCATGCCTGATACCCCGGTATTGCTCGCCAGGTATGTGAACAGGTATCTGGTCGGGTCGCCTAGGAGGTTGAGCCCCTCCAGAATAATTGCCATCTTCCGTCCACTCTTCCAGAGGCTTTCAAGGTCTAGCAGGATTTCAGAGAGCTCCCTGACTTTGTTAGTTCCAGTTATGGAATCAAGAATACGGTTGAAAGGGTCATACTTAAGGGTTTCCGGGGAGGTCAGGGGCGGTGGAAAGAAAACCTCATATCCAGAAGATGAGAGCGATGTGGCAACGCTTTCCAGAATCCTGCTTTTTCCGCTGCCAAATCTCCCGGATATAATGAACGAACTGGTCCCTGATGATGTTGCCTCTCTGGCTATTCTTTCAGAAAGTTCCGAGATATTGCTGCCGCCGGTCAACACCACCCCATAGGACCACTTTGAAATAGCTTTTTCCACTATTTATTCAGTTTTCGCTCCGGTGGTGGATTTCGCCATTTAAGACCTGTGCCCGAATTCAGGCGTATAAGAAATCGCTTCATGATCATGCAGACAAGGAAACATTAATGTGGTAAGCACATCATGTTGTTGGGATAACAATGGCGAGTTACCATTTTAAATGTAAGGATATAGGCATGAACTGCCAGTACGAAGCGTCGGCTAAGAAGGCCGAGGATCTTATTCCCCAGATCGCAGAGCATGCAAAAACGGCTCACAACATTACTGAGATCAATGACGACCTGAAGCAGAAAGTCAATGCAGCCATAAAGCGAAGGCTTTTTTAATATCTAATTATGGAATCTAATTTCTCATAAATTCTATATAGGAAGTTGCCATTATAAATAGATGGTAACATACACAAGGAGAGTCCAGCTAACAGGAGGCTCCACTTTCATAGTTTCTCTTCCGGCCAGATGGGTGAAAGAGACTGGCCTGAACAAGGGAAGCGAGCTCGTGCTGGAAGAGAGCAATGGAGTTCTTACAATTTCAAATTCACAGGCCAAGCCACGGGAGGATACCAGGATTCTTAGCATCTCCGGGAAGCCAAACCTGGAGTATTTTCAGAGAGTCCTCACCTCCATATACATAGCGGGATTTGATACACTGACCATAAAGAGCTCTTCTTATATAGACAGCAGCACCATTGAGGCAATATCCCGCTTTACAAGGCTCGTCATGGGCGTTGAGATTTTCGACGAATCCTCTAGATCCATAGTGCTTCAGAATGTTCTGGATTCCAGTTCATTCCCTGTTTCGAATGCAGTGAGGCGAATGTCACTCAACGTTCAGACAATGATCGACGACACAATTTCCGGGATGGAGAATTCAGACAGCGATCTGCTCGAAAGCGTAATTGGAAGGGATGATGATGTGGACAGGTACCAGCTATATGTGTACAGGGAGGTACAGTCGGGCAAGAGCGAGCAGGAGAACGGCACATTCTACCTGATATTCTCAAGAATACTGGAGAGGATTGCCGACCACGCAGTGAATATATGCAGGATATGGAAGAATGCCGGCGGAATCAGTGGAGACGGTGCGTCGCAGCTTATCTGGCTCCTCAGGGAGTCCGGCAAGATGTACAACGAGGCAGTGGAGGCATTCTATTCCAAAAAATTTGATGTCCTGAACGGCATCATAGGCAAAAAATCAACGGTTGTAGGCGGCAAATCGGACATACTGAAGGCGGTTACCGGAGAGAGATCAGCTTATACGCTTGTTCCGGCGTCAGAGGAGGTTGTGAGGATAGGGCTGTACGCAACTGACATAGCAGAGCTGGCAATGGACATGATGGTGGCCGGCAGCAAGGAATTCAGCATCTGACATCAGTCGATGTCCAAGGGCTCCAACTGGGGCTTCTCAACATCACCCCGGATTATCCCTGCTGGAGTGTCCGGATCATGGTTGAATATGCAGATGGCACCATCCCTTATCGCTTTCCTGATGAGGCCCTTCTTCATTTTAACAGTTTCAAGCGGAAAGCTGTCAATGGCCGTTATGTATGGTATCCTGATATGAAAAGCCGACGGAATGAGGTCTCCAAAATATATGATCTCTCTATTTCGATCCCCGGCTATGATAACCTGATGGCCAGCAGTATGTCCACCGGTAATAATTACCCTAACACCTGGCACAACTCTTCCGGACCCATTAATATGGATTTTCTCCGCCCCTTTCATTGCGCTATCGTACCTCCAGTAGCTGCCTCTCGTGAATTCGTTCGTCCTCCAGTACGACATGAATTCTGATGACTGTGCCACAATGGCTGCGTTTGAAAATTCCCTGCCATGGGGGGTCTCAAGCAGGCTGTGCCCAAGATGGTCAAAGTGAAGATGGGAGTGGACAATGTATCTGACGCTTCCAAGTGGAGTGTGCCTTTCGACATCCTTTCCAAGATCGGATGATTTATCCACCTCATATATTGATGCCAGCTTCTGGCTGGGAGGAGTTCCTATGCCGCTATCAAAGAGTATGGAAAAATCCTTGCCAACCAGGAGCGGTATTCTCAGCGCTAGCCTTACCCTACCGTTATGGTCTTCAGCTGCATATCTTGACCAGATAGTCCTGGGTACAATGCCGAAGTACGCTCCAGGGTCAAGGGTGAAATAACCGTCGGAGAGAAGATGGAATTCATAGTCTCCCAGGCGCATTCAATCACCGCCTGGCCCATTTTCGCCATCAGGCCTGTCCCTTATGATTCCAACCTCCCTGATGTAATCCACAATGGCGGTGTCCTCAATATTGCTGAGATCGCCCGGATCTTCTCCGATAAATGCCCTTTTAACGACTCTGCGCATTATCTTGCCGTTCCTTGTCTTGGGCAGCTGTGGCAGCCATATTATGAACTTGGGGGAGAAAGATCGCCCCAGTCCATTTTTTATGGCTTCCATTATTGATTTTCTTGTCTGATCTGTATCTTCGCCGGTGTAGAATACAGCCACAGCCTCCCCTTTCACGGGATCAGGTATACCCACAACGGCTGATTCCACAACGCCGTGGGCTTCCATAACGACGTTTTCCACCTCGTTTGGGCCAAGTCGCTTTCCCGAGGTCTTAATTACGTCATCGGATCTGCCGAAGAGGAAATAGTAGCCGTTCTCATCCTTTTCCGCCCAGTCTCCCTGCACCCATGTATTCGGGAACATGGACCAGTAGGTTTCAAGATACTTTTCTGGCTGCTGCCATATGCCCCTTGTCATTGATGGGCAGTGATCCCTTGACACAAGATAGCCTACCTTGCCTGTAACCTCTTTCCCGTCAGCGTCGAAAACTGAGGTGTGCATCCCAAGCCCGCGGAAAAGACATCTTGGCTTGAGGGGAATTGCCGGAGTGGAAGCAAGAAAACAGCCGATTATGTCCGTTCCACCTGAAATATTGGCAATGGGGACTCTGCTGCCTCCCAGCTCCCGGAACAGCCACATCCAGGAATCGTCATCCCATGGCTCTCCGGTTGATCCGAAGACCCTAATTCCTGAAAGCGGCCTGCTGATATTTTTTGACCTGTAAGATCTCACAAGGGTAGGGGACAGCCCGAGGATTGTAACGCCGTTCCTGCTGACAAGATCCCAAAGCCTGTTTTCATCTGGATAATCCACAGCCCCATCGTAGACAAATATGCTGCCGCTGAGTGCATTCGATCCAATAATGGACCATGGCCCCATCATCCAGCCAAGATCTGAGATCCAGAACAGTGTATCGCCAGGGCCCATATCCATATAGTATTTCACCTCCTTTGTTATGTTGATGAAACTTCCGCCATGTACATGAACAGTCCCCTTGGGCTTTCCCGTTGTTCCTGAGGTATACAGCATGATGGCTGGGTCTTCGGATGAGGTTCTTTCAGATGGCATGTAGTCTCCGTTCTCCACACAACTCCAGAAATCCAGTGATCCATCATTTCCACCATCCTTGACAATATGAATAATACCGGGTATCCATGATGTCACATCGCTGTTGTCGATGATCTTTCCCTTTCTCCGGTAACTGCGCATTGAGAACATTGCTCTTGAGCCGGAATCGATCATCCTGGTCCTCACAGCCTCCTTCCCATAACCTGAAAAAACTGGCACTGCCACTGCCCCCATTCGCATGATTGCATAGAGTGCCACAACACCCTCAAGGGAAGGAGGCATGTATACGCCAATGCGGTCACCCTTGGATATGCCAGAAGACCTAAGGAAGCCTGCAAGTTTTCCCGTCATCCTGTCAAGCTCACGGTAGCTTACAGATCCATTCCTGCCACCCTCGGTTTCGTATTTCACAGCCGGATCAATGGAATCCTTGTGTCTTTCAACGCAATTGTATGTTATGTTTATCTGCCCGCCAGGGAACCAGAGTGTCCATGGTATTCCCCTGCTTGAGTCCCTGACGGCAGCATATTGCGAGAAGAAACTGATACCAACATCTTCAATAACCGCAGGCCAGAACCAGTCAGGATCGGCATCTGCCCTGTTATATAGCTCGCTTATTCCCGAGATGCCATGCTTTTTGGCAAACTTCATGAGGTTGGTGTTCTCAGGATTTGCTGGTGAATATACAAAGTCGGCCACATAATCAGTACGGTATTAAGACAGAATAATTTTTTGCAACTTGGGGTCTCCTGCAATCTTTTAATCTTTTGATTGCATGATAATCCATGGTACCAAGAATTCTCATGCATGTGGGCCCATCTGTGGCAAATTACAGCGTTCTTTCCGCAGCTGTCCAGCCTAACATAGGATTTGCATCCCCTGAATTCAATGAAGCAATGAAGAACTCTCTGGAGGGCTTGAGGTATGTGATGGGAGCAAATGGCAGTTACCTTCCATTCATTCTTCCTGGCAGTGGAACTGTTGCAATGGAGAGTGTAACATCATTCCTCCATAAGGGTGCCAGGATTCTAGTTGTAAGTAATGGTGTATTCGGCGACAGGTGGGAGGCAATACTTGGCAGATATCCAGTTGAAATGAAGGTGTTGCGATCCGAACCTGGAAAAGCAGTACCCCTGGAAGACATAGAACGGGAAATATCATCCGGGAAATACTTTGCCATTGCCATGACACAGGTTGAGACAAGCACCGGCGTAAGGCTTGATGTCCGTGCAGTTTCAAAGGCTGTGAGAGGAAAAGTTGATCTGATCATTGTGGACGGAGTAGCAAGCATCGGCGGAGAGGAGATGAAGGCTGCCGAGTGGGGCATTGACGTATGCCTTACCGCAAGTCAAAAGGGACTTGGCGCCCAGGCGGGTTCAGGGCTCATTGTGGCGTCAGAGCAAGCAATCAGGCTACTGGAGAAACCCTCTGTGGCGGGATATTTCATGGATCTGCGCAACTGGCGGGACATCATGTCCAGGTTCCTCTCTGGAGAGGGGGGATACTTTGCAACTCCACCAATTGGCACTGTTTTTTCAATTAGCAGGAGCATGGACCTGATCAGGAAGGAAACCCTGGAACGGAGGATAAGACGCCATGAAATCTGTGCTGAGGCATTCCGGAAAGGCATAGAAAACATGGGGCTCAGGATACTGGCTGATGAAGGCCTGCAGAGCAACACAGTCTCAGGGGTCATGTCGGAAGGAATAAGCATTGCGGACTTCCTGAGCAAGGCATTAAGCAATGGCGTGGAGTTTGCGGCCGGAGTTCATCCAGCCTTGAAGGGCAGGTATTTCAGGGTAGGCCACATGGGATGGATAGAGCCAAACCACATAATCCAGGCAATCAATGCAATAGAGACCTCCATGGTGGCACTTGGAAAGAATGTCAAAAGGGATTCTTCTGTGGAAGCTGGGGAAATTTTCCAGAAGCATCCAGAGATCAGCGCCATTCCGAATCTATGATGGGGAATATCAGTTCAGAGGCCCATTCCCTGTCTGTCTGTCCTCGATGATCATGAATCCATTTATTGATCCCGGTGGCGCAAACAGGTCGTCTTAATGGCGGCTGAAACACCCCCAGTTTATCCAGAACAACAATGGTCTCTCATCCCCGTACTTATATCCATGGGGCTCATGCCTGAATGGAATTTTGTTTCACAATGCTTCTGCATAGATTCCCTGTTGGAATAGCTGTGCGAATGGGGTTGGCAATATCGCTCTTTACAGGAAGGATTCCGACTTTAACGTATCAGCACTGTTGCAACTTTGATCCCAGGGTATTTTATTTATGTTTTTCATAAAATAAATATACTTGCCAATAGCAATATAGGTTGCAGCAGGAAGCACCCTGCATCCTAATGCTTCATGGAAAGCCAAGTTTATATTAGCCTGTAGGAATAGCAATGGATTTCTTGAACGGCAGCATATATGAAAGGGAACTTGCGGGCATACTCTCGGGAAATGAAACTGTAATTTCAAAGGCCTCCAGAAGGCTGGACGAAGCAGGCAAATCTGCATTGGCCTCAATGTTGAAGAAACCATTTTTTGTAACCAGGTCTGCGGGGTCTCTGGGCGCTGATCTGATCGCACTCAGGCACGATTTTTCCATGATCATAGAGGTGAAGTCATCTGTAAACGACACCCTCATGTTCACGGAATCATCCGGCCAGAGGCAGGATCAGGCAACAAGGCTTAGGGATCTATGCCAGAGGGCCGGCCTGTTTGTCATCTATGCGTTCAGGCTGAAAAGCGTATCAGGGGACCCATGGAGAATATTCACAATACCTGCCAAGCCTGAAGGCAGAATAAGGCACCTCTATGAGATAATACCCAACATGGGGGAAACAAAAAATGGAAATTTTGTCATGAAATGGAATGAGGGAATACCCCTCACCAGGCTCCTTGACTACATGAACCAGGAGATTTAGAAAGACGCTTCTATGGATTTGTCAAGGGCATCCACGGCCATGTCTATCTGATCCGCTGTTATGTTTAGTGCCGGTATTAGCCGGATAGCGCTCAATCCCGTGGACAGCAGAATTATGCCATTCTTTAGTGATTCCATCTCAAGCCTGTCCCTGAACTTTGTGTCCGGTTCCCTTGTCTTCCTGTCCTTCACAAAGTCGAGTGCCAGCATCAGTCCAATTCCCCTCACGTCCCCTATCTTCTCATATTTGTCTTGGAGTTCCAGGAGGCGCTTCTTGAAATATGCGCCCTGCTTGGCAGCATTATCCAAAAGTTTCTCGCTCTTGATTGTCTCCACAACTGCCACGGCAGCCGCACTGGCAAGCAGGTTCCCTCCGAATGTATTTGAATGCAGGCCCGCTTCAGGGAAATCTAGCGTATCCTTTACCACTACGGCACCCATGGGTATCCCGTTTGCAATGGCCTTCGCCAGCGATATGACCTGAGGCTCAACGCCAAAATGCTCAGAGGCAAAGAACTTCCCAGTTCTTCCCATTCCGGTCTGCACCTCATCCATGATCACAACGGCGTCATTTTCGTCTGCCAGCTTCATGAGTTTTTTGTGGAAGTTCTTTGGAGGCACTATGTATCCGCCCTCTCCCTGTATGGGCTCTACAAGGAATCCGGCAAGGTTCTCCTTGGGGAGGTACGTCCTTATTACAAATTTCTCAATGAAATCCATTACCCTGTTTTCCAGCTCATCGGGGTTCTCGTAACCGTCTATTCCGAATGGATTCCTGTATGGGTTTGGAAATGGAACATGCTCAACACCAGGCATCGAGGGAAAGAATCCCTTATGGTGAATGGACCTGGAAGCTGTGAAGGAAAGGGAACCCTGGGATCTGCCATGGAATCCCCCTATAAAACCTATGAACTGCTGCTTCTTCGTGTGAGCCTTCACAACCTTGATTGCAGCCTCGTTACTCTCAGTTCCGCTATTCGTGAAAAATACCTTCTTGCCGAACTTTCCTGGGGCCACTCCTGCTATTGCCTTGGCTGCGTCCACCTGCTCTTTGTAATAAAAGTCTGTTCCAGCAAAATGCCAGAGCCTGTGGAGCTGCTTCTCAACTGCTTCTGTGACATGTGGATTCAGGTGGCCAAGGTTTGTAACGCTGATTCCAGTAGATAGGTCAAGGTACACGTTCCCATCCACATCCTGGATGAAGACGCCATCACCTCTTTCCGCAACAATGGGCAGGGATTTTGTGCTGGTGACTAGATATTTCTGATCGTCTTCAATGATCTTCTTTGCCAGGGGGCCGGGCGGTGTGGTTTTTATTGATATCCTGTTAAGTTTTTCAGTTTTTTCAACATCCTTCATCATGGTGATCGCCAACTTATATGTGCCAATAATATATATCTTATTGAAAGAAAAACGGATAATTGTTACGAATTTCGTATTATCTATATAATCATGGAATTTTATTTATCTTTTAAGCGAATGCCGATTAAATGCCTGAAAGCGACCGAATCTTACGCACCAAGGAATTCTACCGGGATGAACTCACGGACATGGAATTTTACATGGTGCTTTCCAGGAGGGTAAAAGATCCGTGGCTCAGGCAATCCCTTGAGCGGCTGTCTTCAATAGAGCATGATCACTCACTATTCTGGAAAGACTACCTAAGGAAGAACGGAGTGGATGTAAGCAATCTTGGGCCCAGAAGATTCAGGATCGCTTACCTTCTCTTCCTTCATAGGATTCTAGGAACGGGCCTTACAGCAAAGATCATGGAACATGGAGAGGTTGAAACCGTTGCATCTTACAGGAGAGCGGAATCCCTTGCCGAGACGGATGAGGAATTTCGAAGCGGCCTTGAAAGGATTATTGATGACGAGGTGGAGCATGAGGATGTCTTCAGTTATACTCTTGAGCAGAGCCGGGAACAGCTCGAGAGAAACAGGGACATAATATATGGCATTAGCGACGGCCTTGTGGAAGTCCTGGCAGCACTTGCTGGGCTTTCAGCCCTCATAGCGGATCACACTTATGTCTCTCTGGGTGGCCTTATTGTTGGAGTAAGCGGAGCAATGAGCATGAGCGTCGGAGCATATCTTTCCAAGAATTCCGAGACACAGTTCAGGATTTCCCAGATAAGAAGGCAGGCCATTCTCAACAACGAGGAGAGGGACATGGAGAAGGTTGAGAAGTACCGGACAGAGACAAGAATGGCAGCTATAAATACCGGCTTCTTCTACATACTGGGTGCTGCAATCCCCATTATACCATTCATATTCCTTCCCAACCTGCCTGCGCTTGTAATATCGGTAGTACTTGTTGCGCTGACACAGGCCATTTCAAATTCAATCGTGGCCATTTCAATGAATATGAAGGTGCGCAGGGAGGCCTTGAAGGCTGCTGCGCTTGCTCTGCTGGCGGCGTTCGGCTCGTTTCTTGTTGGACAGGTATTCCACCTGATATTTCACATATCCATTATTTGATCCCCCATAGGATAGCTATATTAGGTAGAGGGCATTCGGTCAACAATGGGGAAGCCATCCATAGTTGTCCATAACCTGATCAAGAATTACGGGCAACTGAGGGCACTGGATGGAATAGACCTGGAGATAAACCCGGGAGAGGTCTTCGGGCTGCTAGGCCCGAACGGTTCAGGCAAAACAACATTTCTAAGGATAGTATGCTCCATCCTTGATTATACCACTGGATATGTCAGGGTATCTGGCCTAGACGTTGTCAAGGATTCCATGGAGATAAAGAAAATAACGGGCTATGTTCCGGAAACTCCTGTTCTTTATGAATCACTCACTCCAACAGAATTCCTGAACTTCATAGGATCAGTCAGGAGGATAGAGCACAACACACTAGCAAGGCGAATAGAGAGTTTTGCTCACGCTTTTGAGATCGAGGACAACATGAATACTTTCATAGGATCGCTCTCTTTCGGAACGAAGCAGAAAGTTGCCATAATATCGTCACTAATTCATGATCCTGAGATAATTATCCTGGATGAGGCAATGAATGGCCTGGATCCAAGATCAGCAAGGATACTCAAGAATCTTCTGACAGAATATTCTGCCCAGGGAAAGACCATAATCTTTTCCACTCACGTTCTTGAGGTTGCGGAAAGCGTATGCACAAGGATTGCAATCATTTACAAGGGCAGAATAGTGGACATAGGGACACTGGCTGAACTAAGACAGAGATCAGGCAGCAAGAGGCTGGAGGACATTTTCCTGGAGGCAACGGGTGAGGGGGATCTTTCGCCCGTCATAAAATCCCTGAAAGAGACGATGTCAAGATGAACAGGGACATATTCGAGCTCAGCAGGCGAATAGTTGCGGAACAGAGGTATCTTGCTCTAAAGGATTCACCAAAATTCCAGCAGAAAACCGGGGCCTCAGCTACGCAGGGCGCAAGATACATTGAGCGACTTATATTTTTTACTTATGCAGTAACAGCAGTCTCCATGCTTGCCTTCTCAGCATTCCTGACCCTGACCCAGATTAGGTTAGCCGATCCTCTTGCCCACCTTCAGACCCTTTCTCTCCTGCTGTATGCCTACATATTTCTCATAAGTGTCTACAGCTTCATCATGTTCACCAATATTGTTAGGACTTACAGGCTTTTTGAGCCACTGAAACCCTTGCCGACAAATATTGGGCACATGGTCCTCCCCATGTCCTGGTTTGTCTTCACGGGTTCTTCAAGCCTTTTTGTAATAGTGCCACTGATTGCAGCTTATTTCTGGATAACAGGAGACCTATTCTCAATTTTCACAGGAACACTATGGGCATTCCTTATGCTTGCACTTGGATACACGGCGGGCAGTGCAATGATATTCACTCTCTCAGGAAGCCTTGAGAAGCGGCCGGGGATGAGGAGCGGCTCTCTATCAAGCATACTGAGAGTTGCTGGTTTCATAACTTTCTTTGTTCTATTTGAAATTGCCATCCAGATTCCCCAGGAGATACCAATACTGCCATCACTGGCCAATCATCCAGCTTATATGGCAGTACCCCTGCTGGGAATTGCCTACACGGTGTTCGGTGGGCCTCTTTCCACGTCATACGCGATCTATGATATGCTCATTACTGTGGCTTACACTGCTCTGGTTGTGTTTGCATTCATTGTGGTAAACAGGCATACGTTCACCAGAATTACTAAGAGCGAAGCCTCATCACTCACCGGAGCAGCAATTTCAAGGAAAAAACTTCATGAATCTAGATCTGGTTTCTACATAACCCTGCTTAGGAAGGACATGAGAAACATCTTCAGGAAATCTCAGAATTTTCTAATGATGCTGATCCCGATTTTCCTGGTGCTTCCAACGTTGCTTTCCCTCTTCTTCTACTCATCTGGCATTTCCTTTGGTTCAGTTTCCATATATTATTCAATGCTTGCAATTGTCATAGTGTCATCCGCCTTCTATCCTCTGGTGCTCATGATCTCAGAAGGCAGCGGCATAAGCGTTATCCAAGCCTTGCCGCTCAGGATGCGTGACATAATATACTCAAAGGAATATGTCGGGGCAATAGTTTTCGCCACCATAGTGATTCCGGTCTCGGTGCTATTCCTGATCAGGACCAGGGGAGACCCGGTAATTTTCTTGCTGTTTCCCATAAATCTCATAATATCATTTGTGTACACATCACTATTCAATATCAGGCGCCTTTTGCTCAAGATCCCAAAGGGATCAACAACACTAAATTTCTATTCATTCGGCGGGAATCTTGAACTTGTAATTCTTTTTGCCATTACTGCAGTACTTACTGCACTTCCAACAATGGTTTCCACCGTTCTGTCCTATATCGTCGTGAAGGTACCGTTTTCCCATCCGGTATCGTTTTATCTTTCGACACTTGCCATAAATCTCTTTAGCCTTCTTATCATAATGAACACGGTTAACAGGACACCATAATGATCAATAATAATATCCGGCAAGAAAAATGCAACAGCGGATATCCTTGGGGAGTTAATTCCACCAGCAATTATAACAGCAGGTTTTGTGCTGGAATTTAGAAATTTTTGCACCAAACAGTTAGAATATGGCAAAATTCCCGGAATCGGAAAATTTATCAGAAATTAGTAAATTATGAAAGTATATCACTGAATGTTAAAATTCATGTTTTGAAGCGTATGTAGCATTTTCTGTTATATTTTCATAAAAACACTAGAATGCTGGCGATAAAACAAATAATGCATAATTATCTAAACGTGGTTTAATTTATTTCTCATTTTGGATAATCATAAAAATTGATCAAATGTAAAGATGAATTTATATACTCATAATTTTTCGTCAATAATGCAGGGAAAATTAGATGCAAAGGATTTGTTGATTTTGAATTACCTGAAAGACCACGGAAGAGATAAGATTTCAGAAATTTCAGCAAAGCTTGAAATTCCCAGGGCTACAGTCTTTGAAAGAATGGAAAAACTAAGGAGGGACGGCTTCATTAAGCGGTACACCCTTGATCTTGATTTTCCAAAACTGGGATACAGCATAATGGCGTACATCCTCATAGAATACGATTTCAAGTCCCAGGTAAGCCAGAAGCAGCTCTGCCAGCAACTAGCCGCCATGGATAACGTTCTGTCAGCATCTGTGATAGCCGGCAACTGGGACCTCATTATACTGGCCGTTGCCAAATCCATGAACGAGCTATCAGAACTGGTACTTGACAAGCTCAAGGGCATGGAGGGGATATCCAGGACTCTTTCTGTTCCGATATTTGAGCATGTGAAGTAGGCAGGAATAAGAGACAGTTCCTTCTGCCTAAAATTAAATAATTCCATGGAATGGGGTAGGCAAGCTGGGATAGCCTAGCCTGGTAGGGCGCAGGTCTGGAAAACCTGTTCTCTTAGTAGATCGGGAGTTCAAATCTCCCTCCCAGCGTCAATACTTAACTTTTCTGAAACCCATGCTTCAAAACATGCGGACACACATCACTAAATTGATCTGCCAGGCGCAGGTGTCAATTGGCCCCCCATAATGCGTATCCTTGGCATTTACAGTTCATCCTTCGCCAATGGCCCATTGAAGAGAATCAGCATCTTGCAACATCAAATATAAAAATATGCAATTCACATTCCCCAGTATGATCGGTGCCATTCTAGCAGGAGGTTACGGCAAAAGGCTCAAACCAATAACTGATGAAATTCCCAAGGCCTTGGTTCAGATCAGGGAAAATTATACCATAATGGACAGGCAGATATTCGACTTTGCAAACATGGGCATCAGGGATATTTACGTTCTATCCGGATATCTTGGTGAGAAAATCGAGGAAAGATACGGGGAAAAACATTCAGGAATGCATTTTCACTACCTCAAAGAGGATAAGCCTCTTGGAACCCTCTTTTCCCTGAGGAACCTAATCAGCGAAAGGTCTGACGAGGACATTCTTCTTAGGAACGGGGACACGGTGACGGACCTGAACTTTAAGCGTTTCATCAATTTTGCCGCCTCTTCACCATACGGAATAGTAATGTTCGTGGCCAGGATGAGAAGTCCCTTCGGCATAGTTGATACGCTGGGGGACCAGATAACCAAGTTCAGGGAAAAGCCATATCTGGACCATTACATAAACGCTGGAATATATTATATTAAAAAGGCTGCATTCAGGTATTTCTTTGAGGACTATGTGGATAAGGACGTAGAGACCACAGTATTTCCAAGGCTGGCCAATGAGAAACTGGCAGGGGCCTACAATGAAGATACTATGTGGCTAGGTATCGACAGCGAGAAGGATCTCGAACAGATAAGGAAGGATTATTCAAACAGGAAAGACCATAGCTGGGGTTACAGCAAAACACTTTTCACATCTGGTGAAAGAAGGCTCACAGAATACTTCATCAAGGCTGACGAAAGGGTCGATCTTAACGGAGGTGAAGGCCTGATCCTGAGAATAATGGATGGAACAGGCATCCTGACTATTGGCGAACAGAAGAAATATGGCCCACAGGAGGTGTTCCACTGCAAAGGTCCATTCACCATTGACCCGCAGTCTAACACACGCATGGAAATGATAACAATTTAACATACGAAATCATAACATAAATTCATTTCAAAATATGGGGCTTTAAAAGAGGAGTGTGTTAGATTTGCTTCCTGATGATATTCCGATATTCGTACTTTCCTTGGACATCCGATGAGAAAGCTTAATATTTAAGTGGAAATTAGTGGCAGATTTCATGGCCGTAATGACAAGGGAAGTCCTGATCAGAGCACTTGAGAAGACCTATGGTCGCAAGGGCATGGCCAGGAAGGAGGTTGAGGAACTCTGCGATTTTGTCCTTTCCTTTTTCGGCTACGAAGACTACGTTCTGGACAACGTTCTTTCGGCTCCCGAAAGGGACGTTTTCTATAATCTGGAGGAATACGGATTTCTGGAAACATTCAGGGAGGAGGTCAACATCATAAAGGGAAGGTCCTGGAGAGTTAATCAGTGGCGCTTCAAGAAGGACAATATATACAGAGTCGCTGATTCCCAGGAAGAAGAGCTGCCAGAGACAAATATATACGATGAAATTTTCCGGGAGCTTCAAAACTAAAACTTTTTTATTTAAAGCAAAGCATTCCAGCCGGCGAAAAGCAAGGCAAAGGAGGATCACGAAATGATTGCGGCACCTCTCTTCAAAATGTATGATGGATATTATGTTGTGGATTTCAGGATGAATGTGAGGAAGTTCAGCTCAGCTCCCATCAATGGAGGTTATGGACCGTGTGAAAGATACCTGAACAGGACAGTTCCGCGCAATTTTTCAGCTGACCCGGTAATGGATGGAATCGGATTCTTGCGCAGCGAAGGAATAGACTTCAACGGAACCTGCATGACCATCACTGCGTGTGATGTAGGTGGGCACTCAAGTGGCAATGCGGAAGCAGACGGTCATAACATTTATTCATGGGTTACTGCAGGTTCAAGCAATGCGCTCAGCATGGGCAGCAACGGGGAACCCGGTGCCGGCACTGTCAACATCGCTGTTGCAACCGATGCACCTCTGTCTGATAGTGCCAGCTTCAACCTCATTCAGAGCATAGTGGAAGCCAAGTCCCAGCTTTTCAACGACCTCGGCATAAGGGACAAGTCAAGTGGAAGAATTGCCCCAGGCACATCAACTGATACGGTTTCGCTTTTCGTTATGTCCAGTCTGGGAACACTGCCATATGCTGGCAGGCTAACTGGCATCGGCAGATCCACCGCCGATCTGGTCTATGATCTGGTCGATAGGGCAATAACAATGTGCATATGAATCAAATAACTGTTAGGTCTCTAGTAAAGCCATTGAACGCAGTGCATGATTTTCCATCGAACCGATTGGTATCCTCTATCCTCACTCCGCCCTTTCCCTGTATATATATGCCGGGTTCTATGGTGAAGACCCCATTTTCCTGCACCATGGAGGTGTTGCCGGCAACAAGGTAAGGATCCTCATGCACTGAGATGCCAAGCCCATGCCCCAGGCGATGAATGAAAAATTTGCCGAAACCTCTTCCAGAAATGACCTTGCGTGCTGCTGCATCCATTTCCTGGTATTCCACTCCTGGGGCAATTATGCCCCTTGCAGTCTCATTTGCATCCCTGACTGCCTCGTAAATTTCCCTGAAGCCCTCTGGAACATTTCCAAGGAAAAAGGTTCTAGTGATATCTGAGGCATAGCCATTGTATCTTCCGCCAAAGTCCATGAGAAGTATATCGCCATAATCCAGTTTCCTGTTTCCCGGAACGTGGTGGGGGATTGAACTGTTTGGGCCGGATGCCACAATGGTCTGGAAAGCTGGGCCCTGAAGCCCCCTCTCGGCGAATTTCTCCTCGAGTCTCCTTGCAATGGATATTTCAGTCATCCCAGGGACAAGTGTTTCAATGGTATCCTGAAGCGCTGCCTCTGACCTGCGGACAGCCTCAGCTATTGCTGAAATTTCATGTTCATCTTTCATAATCCTTAGTTTCGCCATAAGGTCATCAGCCAGAATGTCCTCTCCTGCCAGGAAACGGTGCATTCTCGCGTAATGCATGTAGGGAAGAGACCCGTCAATAGCAACCCTCCCCCTGGGAACAAGATTCTTGATCATGGAATATGGATCCTGGGCGTCGTTCCATGATCTGATCTCATCAATCCAGGAATTTGCCAAAAGCTGCTCCTTCATTAAATCTGGGCATATTGCAATTATTCCATGTCCTGTGACAATCATGGCGGCCAGGCGCTCCATGGATTCTGTCTCAAATCCCGTCAGGTAGAAGAAATTAGGTCCAGGCGGTATGATCACAGACGCCACATCGGACTTTTCCATGAGTTCCTGAAGCCTTGCCAGCCTTTCAGTGTAAACGCTCTTCTGGATATGCATTATAATGTCACCATTCAGTATTGAGGACTGCCAGGAATGCACAGTATATCTAAGTTGTGCAGGGCATGCCAATAAGGCAGGGAATAATGGCACGCCGCTAGGCGAAATAATCCAGTGAGGGACTGTCGAATTTCTCTATTATTTTCAGCCTGGAGCCGTCCCCTCCCCTGAGCTGCAGCAGCTGCGGGTAGAGCCTCCATACGTCTTCTGAGCTCATGAGATATGCCGGGTGTTCTTTTCCGAAAGCCGCTTCGGCGACCCTTCTGGTCATCTCCCGCGCATTCCATTCCTCAATGTACCCAACAGAATGAAGGTATTCATGGGCAAGGATCATGAATACAAAGGAATTGAATTCCCTATTGTCCCTGGCAATTCTGGACATTTCCTGCAGAAGGATCTCGTTCATAACGATATAGTTCCCTCCCACCTGCCAGAATGCACCAACTGTTATGGGGAGGTTGGACATTGCAAGCCCCAGACCGGATCTTTCCCTCCCAGTCACTATCTTAACAGCCCTCTTTACAAGAACGAAAACACCATCAAAATCGTTTTGCGCATCAAGAGCTGATGGATCGAAAATTGACACTTTAGTTCCGTTCGGAGTTGCTTCAGGAAGTTTTACATTCCCTGGTGATTTTGGAATACTTCCCTGCGATACAAACAGAAAATCGCGCATGAATTTGCAGTAAAATCAGATATATAGCCATTTCCAGTGCAGGCAGTTCACGTCTGCTTTCCGAAAATGCCCATAAGCAGGAATGAACCCAGGCCCACAGCAAGCATTGCGGCGAGAGTAAGGGGGCTGTCACGGACTAGATGAAGTACTGGATGTTTTGCGGGATCATAATGATCTACGTGAACAGCATAGTGGCCTGGATATTCCACAACATGGACCCCTCGGCTCGAGTTAGGTATGTTAGCCCTCCAGTCCGCAATCTGGCCCTTAGGTTCGCCAACAGATCTCCTGAAAAGTCCGCTGCTCTCAGGCCTTGGAGTTGGAGTTCCGCGGAAATTCATCTTTGGCACTTTCAGGTGACCGGAAGCAAGTGCATCAGCTATTACGACACTCCAGAACTCATGGGAATCATGGTAATTCATAACATATTGTCATGCGAACCTGGACTAAAGCCTTATGATCAATTGGTGCATGATTCTGTGCACTGTTGCTGAAATTGTTCCAAACACTATTTATCCAATCAACTAATTATCCGGCAAGTCAACAGCGGAGCCATGGGATGACGGCAGAACATAACAGGATCTCTTCAGCAGGTTCACTCATAATACCTGCACTTATAATTGTGGGCATAACAGTAACTCTCAGATCAACAAACAACATGATGGTAACAACCATGCCCATATTTGCCAAGTCTCTGTTCAATTTTTCAAACGTATCAGTGGGTGAGCTTACTGCACTGACCTATGCCACAACCTTCCTTGCAACATCACTTCTTAACCCCAGGCTTGAGAGCAGGCAGAGAAAGAGGGTGTTCATCCTGTCCATAGCCCTTATTGACATATCCCTTGTCCTTCTCTATTTTTCCAATGCCTATGGAGTCTGGGGGATAGCGGCTCTTTCGGGGGTAGCATTCGGCATAGTGTTCCCTAATCTTGTTACGTCAGCATCACTTCATGGAGACCACAGGGCACAGATGAGGCTTCTGGCAATATACTCAGTTAGCCTCAGTCTGAGCCTTGTCATCGGGCCGGTACTTGAAACGCTGATTCTGCCAGTTGTCGGATACAGGGGAGTGTTTCTGGCATTTCTCCCAATAAGCATCATAGGCACTGCTATCTCTCCCGTGGTAAGGTTTCCGTCTGGGGCCTCTGAAAGGAGAGGGAGACAGACCCTTGGAAACCGGTCTCTGCATGCATCGTTCTTTTCCATCAGCATTTACAATGTGCCATTTGCTGCAATAACCTCATTTCTGGTCATTTATGCGCAGCAGAACTACCACATAGGAAGCAGCCTGGCTTATTCAGCCTTCATCATATTCTTCGCATCATCATTCTCAACGAGGCTGCTCCTGGCAATCAGGCCCCTGGAAGGGCTGAAGATCCCTTTACTGGTCTCATCTGTCATAACTGCTGTGTCACTGCTAGCAGTTCCGTTTGCCCCCACCTTTTACTGGTTCCTAGCAGTGATGGTGCTGCTTGGAATCCCTCATGGAAGCATATTTCCCCTGACAACAATGATGATAGCGAGAGGAACTGCCCCGGAAGAGAGAAATGCGGCAAATTCTTACTTCATGGCGTACAACAACATTCTGTTCATGGTGGTGCCAGTCCTATTCGGCTATCTGAGCTCACAGATTGGCTTCCATCTGGACTTCATATTCCTGGGCTTTTCGGCCGCTGTATTCCTAATTGCACTCATCACAATATATGGCAGAGACAGAAGAATATTTTACAGGGAATGACAGGTATACTGCAACCTGTGCCTTTCAGTGATCCAACGATTCTGGCGTTTAGGAATATCCATAAATCATTTAATATTGTCCAATCATTACACCAGTCATGCCAGGGACAGTTGCGGATATAATGACGCCCAATCCAATATGCTACAGGGTTCCAAGCACGGTTGGAGAGGTCATAAAATTACTTATAAAGAACAACATAACAGGGGTTCCCCTGACGGATTCGAATGGGAAATATGCAGGAATCATTAGCAGGAGAGACATATTTGAAAATCCTGACGAAAACCAGACCGCAATGGTCATGAGGAGAGCTGCAACGGTCACACCGGATACGCCCATTGAGAAAGCCGCCCTGGAAATGCTGTCACAGTTTCGCAGGCATCTGGCTGTTGTTACCACCGATGGGACTGTGGTGGGCATTCTCACCCCCCAGAATTTCCTGAGGGTGGTAAGGGAAAAATTTGGAAAGATCAAGGTTAAGGAGATCAGCAGGAGCATTGCTGTCCCAGTCTGGGAAGATTCACCTTTAAGTGTTGTTTCATACACAATGAGGCTTTCCAAGGTATATGCCTGCCCGGTCATAAATATAAACGGGGATTTTGTCGGCCTGGTAACAGACAGGGATATTTTTGATAATATAGACATAAAGTCAAAGTTCCAGTTCTCGGAGACAGGAATTGCGGATGATGAGGACCCATGGTCATGGGAAGGCATCAGGAACGTAGTGACTTATATGATCGAAAAAAGCAACCTTGAGCTGCCCCACACGCCCGTCAAGAAATTCATGATTACGAAGCCGGTAGTTACCAACGCAAACGACACTCTTGAAACCGCAGCCAAGAAAATGGAGACTGGGAACTATAACCAGCTTCCAATTGTCCAGGGCAACGGACATCTTGTCGGAATGCTTCAGGATATTCAGATACTGAGCGTGTTTGCATGAATACGTATGAGCAGGTAGTGGAGCTGGCCAAGCGGCGCGGCTTCTTCTGGCAGGCATTCTCCATTTACGGCGGCGAAGCAGGTTTCTACGATTATGGCCCACTGGGCGTGCTCATGCGCGACAACATTACTAAGGTGTGGAAGGAAAGCTACCTGAGGGATGAGGCAGTGTTCATAGACACTCCCGTAATAGTCCCATCAACTGTTTTCAGGGCGTCAGGGCACATTGACAAGTTCGCTGATCTGGCCACGGAATGCAGCAAGTGCCACAACAAGCAGAAGCTGGATACAGTGGTAAAGGCCTCAGGCTTCCAGAAGACTTTCAGGAGCGTTGAGGAAGCGAACAGGTTTCTCCAAGAAAATGTTGTCAAATGTGTGGTATGCGGAAACCGTATAACACAGGCTACAGAGTTCAAGCTTATGTTCAGGATGCCAGGCCAGGGAAGCTCGGGCGACCTTTATCTGAGGCCTGAGACTGCCCAGGGCATTTTTGTGAATTTCAAGCTCCTAAGCAACTTCTACAGGAATAAGCTCCCGATGGCAGTGGCACAGCTTGGGAAAGGGTTCAGGAACGAGATATCCCCAAGGCAGACACTCATCAGGCTGAGGGAATTCACGCAGGGTGAGATCGAGGTATTTGTTGATCCGGAAAGGAAATACTGGAAGGAGCCTGCAGGATCAATGCCGGTCAATCTGAATCCCAGATCTGGAGAATCTGTTTCAATGGACGTTGTTACCGCCCTCAAAAATGGCATAATGAGCAGCAACGCAATGGCATACTTCGTGGAGAAGACAGCTTCCATACTCACGGAGGTTGGCATAGACTCCGCAAGGCTGAGATTCAGGCAGGTACCAACTGACGAGCTTGCACACTACTCCTTTGATACGTGGGATGTTGAGGCCCTCCTGGACGATGACTGGGTGGAGGTTGTGGGAATAGCTGACAGGAACGATCTAAAGAATCATGAGAAAGCAAGCGGTGAATCCATGTCAGTACTTGTTGACGGCAAATCTATAACACCATCAATAATTGAACCGTCATACGGAATAGACAGGATATTCCTGAGTGTTCTTGTTCATGCCTTCTACGTTAGAGATAACGGCTTCAAGGTGCTGAGGCTTCCGGATGAAATTGCCCCCTATCATGCCGCAATCCTGCCACTGGTGAACAAGGATGGAATGGACAGCATGGCAAGGGACTTCTATGAGAGGATAAAGCGCGTTGACCCTTATGTTGTGTATGACCAGTCAGGTTCAATCGGCAGGAGGTATGCAAGGCAGGATGAAATAGGCACGCCTTACTGCATAACCTTTGACAGCCAGAGCACGCAGGATGGAACCGTAACTGTCAGGGAGAGGGATTCTGCAAGGCAGATAAGGGTGGCATCTCAGGATCTTTTGTCCACCGGAATAATAGGGAATGAGAAGATAAGATCGGCTTTCAGATCTTCCTGATCTTTATTATTTCAGCAGGACATGAGATTTCTGCCTCATGGTTTTCCTCATAGTCTTCTTGCCCTATCTCATTCTTCCTGTATGAGGCCTTACCGTCAGAATCCATGTACCAGTTGCTGCATATTGCAGTGCATATTGCATCTCCAAGGCACTTTTCCCTTTCAAAATCAATCCTGAATCTATCCAAAGTTACACCTTTCCAAATCCGGCCTTCTTAAGGCATTTCTGAAGGGCATTCAGAGGCAGCAATGCACACTTCTCCCGGCTTGGTCCCAGTGGGAGGCCAATCATGTCAACAATCTGCTCCGGCGCTATGGACATAGCCTCATCCACGGTTTTTCCCCCCACGAGATCAGTAAGCATTGATGCAGATCCCTGGCTGACAGAGCATCCTCTGCCCATAAATTTTATCTCCCTGATTTTCCGGTTCTCCACAATCAGGAATATCTGCACAGTGTCACCGCAGACGGGATTGTATTCCATAAGTTCTGCTGTTGGGTTCTCTATCTTTCCATAATTGTGGGGTGACCTGTAATGGTCGAGAAGAACCTCCATCCTCTCCTCCTCATCTGTCATCTCGAATACACCTTCACAGTATGTTCCAGAGAATGGAAAAGCCTTCTTACGTCTTCCGGAGTGTTGTATATGTAATATGATGCCCTGGATGTTGCTACCGCGTTGATCCTGTGTGTGAGCGGCATCGCACAGTGATGCCCTGATCTGACTGCAACACCTTTCCCATCCAGAGTGGAGGCAACGTCATGCGGATGCACTACAGTGCCCAGGCCTACGCCGCGATCTGCAAGGGATTCCTCAACGGACATTGGATGGATGCTTCCAATATTGAACGCATACACCGGGCCCCTGATATCAGGATTGCGGGGGCCATATGATATAAGGCCGGGGATCCCAGCCTCCGATTCAAGTGAAAATGTGATCCTCATGAGTTCTCTGCCATGATCCCTTACGTTTTCCATTCCAAGATTCCTTAGATAGTCAACAGCAGCTGATAGCCCTATGGCACCAGCTATATCTGGAGTGCCTGCCTCAAATTTCTCAGGTACGTCTGCCCATGTGGAGTGGTCAGTATAAACTTCCCTGATCATCTCTCCCCCGCCCATGAATGGTCGCATCTTCTCAAGCAGGTCTATCCTGCCGTAAAGGCAGCCAATACCTGTCGGCCCTAACATCTTGTGCCCGGAGAAAGCCATGAAGTCGCATCCTATCCTGCCCACATCTACAGGCATATGCGGGACGCTCTGCGCACCATCTACTATGAATATGGACCCGTTGTCATGTGCAATTCGGCCTATTTCAGCAACGGGATTGATGGTTCCCAGCACATTTGATACATGTGTGACGGAAACTATCTTTGTCCTTGGTGATATTTTAGATGCAAGATCATCCATGTCCAGGGTGCCGTCCTCCCTGATATCTGCGTATTTTATGCGTACACCTTTCTCCTGAAGGAACTGCCACGGCACAATATTTGAGTGGTGCTCCATTATGGTCAGGAGTATTTCATCCCCTTCCACTAGATCGTGGCCAAGGGAATAAGCAAGAAGGTTTAGCGCTTCAGTTGTGTTCCTTACAAAAACTATCTGTCTTGGATCAGAGGATCCTATGAATCTAGATACATTCTCCCTGGATCTGCCATAAAGATCTGTGGCCTCCTCACTAAGCCGGTAAATTCCCCTGTGTACGTTACTGTTGTGCCTTGAGTAAAAGTCTGAAAGGGCATTAATGACAGAATATGGCTTCTGGCTTGTTGCAGCACTGTCCAGATAGGTGAAATTTTCTCCAAGGTTATGGAAGATGGGAAAATCTTCCTTAATCCGTTCCCAAAAAGGCATCTGCCCCAAGTCCCTCTGCGTACTGGTAGATCTTCTTGGTAAATTCCGGGTTTCCGGCACGTTCTATAATAGATCCTACAAAGCCGGCTGTGATCATGCCCCTGGCTTTCTCCTCATCAATTCCTCTTGATCTGAGATAGAAAATCTGCTCCTCGTCCACATTGCTGATGGATGACCCATGCTTTGATCTGGTATTGGCATTCTTTATCATCAGCCCAGGCTTGCTGTTGGCATAGCCATCTTTGGAGAGCAGGAGTATCCTGGAATCATAAAACCCTGTGGCGGCTATGGCTTCCTCCTCCAGGTCTATATTCCCCCGGTGAATGGTTGAACTCCTCCCGGTCACTACCCCTCTCACCTGGATATCCGCCGATGAGGCCTTCCCCTGCTGGAAACTGCTGTCCCTTATATCCATCTTCTGGTCTCCGCTGCTGAAATTGACGCCATAGACCCTGAACGAAGAAGATTCTCCGTGCTGCACCGATTCATCGGAGAAGATTAGCTTCCCTGATCCGTGATTTATATGGTATAGGGTGAATTCCGCATACTTTGCCAGGAACTCCCTTATATACGTAATATCAGTAACACCGGTTGACTTATCCTGCAGATAGTTGTACTGTACCCTGCTGTTTTCCCCGGCGTGGCAGTAAATGTTGTGGCCCTGGACAGCTTTTCCTTCACCAACCGCAGTGTGGATATCTGTTATGTTGACTGTGCAGTCAGATCCACATATGATCACGGTCTTCTTGGCATAGGACTCAGATGCATCCGACACATGGTCGATCTTCAGATTTGCCCTGGTATTGCTTGGTATATATAGGAAAAGCCCATTCCTCCAGGCGGAGTTTATAAGGAACTCATTCCTGTCTCTGCCAAGGCTAGAATAGACATATTTTGATACAAGTTCAGTCTCTTCGGTGAGTGCGGAAATAAGGTCTTTTGCAATTATTCTGCTGTCCGGGATTGAGGTCCTTGCTATCCTATCATTAAAGAGAGAGATGTTGGCATCAGATGAGAATTCAAAGCTTGCATTCCCCTGGCCTGGCTTGCTGTATATCATGGCTTCCAGTTCAGCATCCGGTATCTCCACGTAGTCCTTCACTGTTGGGCTTTCCTTGTAGTTCCTTACGGGTGACTTGAGGAATGCAAGGAAAGCATCCCTCCTGTACTCGTAAGCTGGATCATTGAGTCTTGACCTTAGTATTTCGGGATAATTCTCCATGGCCTTTCATCCCACTGCGCCCAGCTTGCTCATTTCCAGCTTGATGAGTCTGTTCATCTCCACTGCAAATTCCATGGGTATCTCCTTCATCACATCATCAAGGAATCCAAGGACAATCATTGAACTGGCCTCATCCTCGCTCAGCCCTCTTGACCTCAGGTAGGTCAATTCCTCGGTGCCTATCCTTCCCACGGTAGCCTCATGTCCGAATGTTGCAGTTGGTTCATATATCTCGTCATGCGGGAATGTGTAGCTCTGTGACTGGTCATTGATGAGGAGTGCATCACACTGGACGTGACTCTTGGCATTTATTGCACCCTTATTCATCCTCAGAAGGCCCCGGTATATTGCCTTGCCATCCTCTATGCTGATGCTCTTTGCCACTATCCTTGAGCTTGTATATGGCGCAAGATGCAGAGCCTTTGCTCCCGTATCTTTCACAGTTCCGGGACCTGCAAGAGAAACATTCAGGTTATGGGCAGTTGCGTGCGGCCCTCTGAGGTAGGACGACGGATAGAGCATTGTGACCTTTGACCCCAGGGATCCGCCTACCCACTCCATGTTTCCGTTTTCCTCCACCCAAGCCCTCTTCGTTGGCATGTTATAAACGCTCTTCGACCAGTTCTGCACGCTGGTGTATCTTGCATGTGCATTTTTCTTCACGTAGATCTCAACAATTGCGCTGTGAAGTGAGTTTTTATCATACCTGGGCGCCGTGCATCCCTCAATGTAATGAACGCTGGAGCCCTCGTCTGCCACCACGATGGTGTGCTCAAACTGCCCTGTCTGTTCCCCGTTCATCCTGAAATATGTCTGAAGAGGCATGTCTATCTTGACGCCTGGCGGGACATAGAGGAAGGAACCGCCGCTCCAAACTGCACCGTTGAGCGCTGCGAACTTATTATCAGTTGCAGGCACTGCCTTGCAGAAATATTCCTTCACGAGATCAGGATGAAGCTTCAGCGCCAGATCGAGATCCATAAAGAGGACACCCTTGTCTTCCCAGACCTTTCTGAGGTTATGGTAAACGCCTTCACTGTCATACTGTGCAACTGATCCCGCAAGATATTTCTGTTCCATCTCAGGAATACCCAGCTTCTGGAAAGTCTCCTTTATCTGGTCAGGCACCTCATCCCAGCTGTTTGTCTTAACCTCGTCTGGCCTTGTGTAGTACTTCGTGTTCTCCCAGTCTATTCCTGAAAGGTCCGGGCCCCATGTTGGGACAGGCTTGCTCTCGAAAATCTCAAGGGCCTTCAGACGGAATCTTCTCATCCAGTCAGGCTCCTTCTTCACTTCTGATATCTCCTCAACGATCTTCCTGTTCAGCCCTGCTCCAGTGCTGTAAACAGGCTTAAGATTATCGTGAAACTCCCAGTCTTCCTTCTTTACGTTGGATTTCCTGAGGTCCTCGAGCAGTCTTTCCATTTCATCTTCCTTGCTATATTCAGTTTCCATTACATACCACCTCAAACTGCCTTTATCCAGTCATAGCCCTCTTCCTCAATCCTGAGTGAGAGCTTCTTGTCGCCATCCATCACTATTCTTCCGTCCTTCAGAACATGAACGAACTGGGGCTCTATATCCTTGAGTATCCTCTGGTAGTGCGTTATTATGAGAAAACCCACCTGTTCACTGTAGTATTCCTTTATCTCCTCAGCAACAAGCTTCAGTGCGTCAACGTCAAGCCCCGAATCAATCTCGTCAAGTATCACGATCTTTGGCCTGAGAACCATCATCTGCAGAATCTCGAACCTCTTCCTTTCCCCGCCTGAGAAACCATCATTTACTGACCTTGACATGAAAGACTCATCCAGCCCAACCTTCTTCATGTGCTTCTTCATCTTGTCGTAGAACTCCTGAAGGGATGTCTTATCATCAGGATGCAGCTGCTTGTATGCTGTCCGGAGGAACGATGAAAGCTTGACCCCTACAACAGCCACCGGGCTCTGGAATGCAAGAAAGAGGCCTGTTCTTGCTCTTTCCTCGGGCGTCTTGTTAGTCAGGTCCTTTCCGTCAAGCACTATGGATCCCCCTGTTATGACGTAGTTAGGATGCCCTATGAGGACATTGCCCAAAGTGCTCTTTCCTGCCCCATTGGGGCCCATAAGGGCATGTATTTCTCCTCCCCTCACTGTAAGGTTCACTCCCTTCAGTATCTGCTTGCCTTCAACAGAGGCGCTAAGATTCTTAATTATCAATTCCGGCAATTATTGCACCTTCATCTGTGGAGGATGAATAAATTATATATAAACACTTTCTTATGTCTAAACTGACTAAAGTATATATACCGATTTAATATCTACACCTGTTGTAGATGAATAATGAATCTGAGATATCCAGCGATCTCTCCGTACTTCTTGGGCAGATGAAGGGTAACATAATCAGGGAATTGAGCTATTCCGACAGGAGCATGGATGATCTGGCTCATCTCCTGGGTATAAATAAGACCGCCGTCAAGGAACACATGGAATCTCTGGAGATGAAGGGATATGTCCAGTCATTCTTCAGGGGAGGTGGAACTGGCCGGCCAAAGAAATATTACCGGCTTACGGAAAAGGGCATGGGGCTCTTGCCTAAGCGCTACATCTCATTCGCCACAATGCTGGTGGAAGAGCTGGAAGCTGAACTTGGAAGGGAAAAGGTAAACACAATACTGGGAAAGGTGGCAGATCGTATAGTTGGGGAATCGGGGTGGAAAAAGTCAACCGGGTCCCTTGAAAGCAGAGAAGGCAAGCTTGAGAGGCTGAAGGATTTCGTAGACACACTTAACAAGCTCGGTTACTACGCAAGGCTTGAGATAACTGACGATGTTGTCAGAATTATAAGGCACAACTGCATTTTCTATGAGCTAGCCAAGACCAACAGCAGAATCATATGCAATGCCCTTGGATCGGAGCTAATAAGGAATTCCCTAGACCAGGACTTCAAGATCAGTGAAAAGTTCTCCCAGGGAGATAACAGATGTGTTGTTGAATTCAATCTTGCAGACTGAAATGGATATCTGAATCGAATTTCCTGGCACTGGGCGGAGGTTCGCGTAGAACATGGTTTTTAGTGGGAAATGTGGGAAAGCCATCAACGTAACATCCTCCAGGGACAAAAAAGGGCTTCCCGATTCAACCAGAATACTGCCATATCTGCCTCGTTCTAGGAGCTGAACATAAGATTTAGCTAATGAAATACACAGTCATCTGCATTTCCAAGAGTAAAATTTACTAAGAGGCTAATGGAATTATACACATAGAGCAGCCAGGGAAAAGCACAGCGGCCTTACTTCCAATTGGCTCCTGAAAGTTGCCTCCACATGAATCACCCCACATTCTCTTGTTATGGTGGAACGGATGCAGCTTATACGCTCACGTGCATTTCCCTTAGGTTCTTTACCATATCCCTGGACATGCTGTCCAGATCGTACCTGGGGGAAAAACCCCAGTCCTCAACCGCCGCTCTTGTATCAAGGGTCCTGGGCCAGGTATCTGCAATTTCCTGCCTGTAATCAGGCTTGTAGTCGACTCTGAAATCAGGAATGATCTTGCTTATGGACTTATGAAGCGTCATCGGATCAAAACTGAACGCTGACAGGTTGTATTCTATGGTGTACCTGAGCTTATTTGCCGGGGCTTCATAGATCTTAATAAGAGAATCAAGAGCATCCGGCATGTACATCATTGGGAGGACTGTATCCTGCTTTAGGTAACAAGTGTATTTCTTTCCAGCTACTGCATGGTAGTACATGTCCACCGCATAATCAGTGGTTCCTGCTGAAGGGGGTGTTTTGTAGCTTATGATTCCGGGATATCTCACACCCCTGACATCTAATCCGAATTTCCTCCTGTAATATGATGAAAGCAGCTCTGCCGTAACCTTTGTAACTCCATACATTGTAGTTGGTCTTGTAACTGTGACCACCGGAACATTGTCCTTTGGTGTTTCTGGGCCAAATACACCTATTGTGCTCGGTATTACAACCTTATTTACGCCTTCCTTAATTCCCGCTTCCAAAACATTGAAGGTTCCCAAGGCATTGACCCTGAAGGCCAGATCTGGGTTGCGTTCCCCAAGTGCAGACAAAATTCCTGCCATATGAAAAATCTCAGTTATGGAATTGTCCCGGATCGCGCTGTGGACTGCGGTGGAATCAGAAACATCGAGCTTTATGGTTTCCACACCGCTAAAGACGTCATGCTCCGGAACCCTGACATCACTTGCGATGATCCTTGATTTTCCATACTTCTGGCTTATTAGAGTGACAAGCTCCGTGCCTATCTGCCCAAGTGAACCGGTCACCAGTATAGTGCCCATGCTGGTAAATCTCGAGCAAATCAATAAAAGTAATCATTTCCGGACATGTAGCTCATTGATCAGCGTTAAATACTCTTGTGCTGTCTTCATTATCATGACAACGGATCCCGTCCTGACATGGGATCGTATCCAGATTCCTGATTTGATGGATTCGCCCATTTCCGGGCCCGATGACAGGAGTTCAGTATTGGCATTCGGGCGATCAGGCAAATTTTCCGACTATGATGATGTCCTAGGGATATACTATGAAACAGATGAAGACACAGCATTGAGGGTCCTCAACAGGATAAGGCAGGATGCAATGATCAGGTTTCCAGTAAGCGATGTATACATTATCCACAGGCTGGGAAAGATACCACTGGGTGAATACGTATACGCCGTTATAGTATCGGGAAGAAGGACTGAGGATGCATTCTCGGCGTGCAAATTTGCGGTGGAAGAGATCAATGCTGAGGTCCCAATGTGGAAGTATGAAATAAGGCGCAACAGGGACTCCCATTATCACCTGGCACAAGGCGCATAACAATGGCAATCCAGGAAGCTGATTGTGACTTGGGAATGCAAATGGTACATTAAGGAATAGGCAAACTGGTTAGGTTATACCTATTTAATACAAGAATCAAATACTTAATTATGATGGTCAGGAGTAAGTACAGCGATTCAAAACTGATGGAAATCAGGGAGACCACTCTGCCAGAGGCTAGAAACATCATCCAAAGGTCTACAGATTCCTACCGTGAACTTCAGGAAATGCCAGGATTCAGGATTTATGATTCTCTTTTTGACATATCTGAGGCCTTAGAAAGGGATAGCTCCTCGCTTTCCGAGACAATAGCGCAGGAAACTGGGAAACCTGTGAAACTGGCGAGAGAGGAGGTAGAAGTTGCAAGCCAGCTTTTCAGGGAAGCCGCAGAGGAGGCTAAAAACAGGCATGGCACAACGCTATCCATGGACTGGGATAAATCAGGCCTAAACAGAACGGCATATTCCTCATGGATTTCATCAGGGCCGCTGCTCTACCTGTATTCATATCACAGTCCTCTTTTGTCGGCTTCCTTGAGAGCAGCTGCGGCTCTGGCTTCAAGAAACAGCGTTATACTTAAACCTTCAAGCCAGGCTCCTGTAAGCAGCAAAATGCTCGTGGACCTGGGAAGCAGATCAGATTTTCCTGCAGGCAGCCTGCAGGCAGCATTCACTCCTGGCTTTGGGAACGTTACTAAATTCCTGGTTGACTCCAGGGAAGTGAAAGTGCTGGCATTTTCCGGCAACTGGAGCACTGCAAACAGGATTTCATCTATTGCTGGAATAAAGAAATACATTATGGAAATCTATGGAAACGCCACAGCTATTGTCTGGAATGATGCAGATCTTGATACGGCGGCAGAACAGATAGTCAGGTCAGCTTTTGTCACTTCCACCCATACCGGCCATCATCTGCAGAGGATACTCATACACACAGAAGCATATGAATACTTCAAAAACAGGATTGCGGAAGTGGCATCTCACCTGAGATGTGGTGATCCCATGGATGCTGAGACCGATATTGGGCCTATGATATCCACGGAAGAAGCAGACAGCACACAGAATATTATCAATCTGGCATCAAGTCTTGGAGGAACGGTAATACTCGGTGGGAAGAGGGAAGGAAATGTGGTGCAGCCCACGCTTATCGAGGGGATAAGCACATCGTCATACCTGTGGAATAATGATGTGCCAGGTGCTTTAGTTCTGATAAATCCCATATCATCAATGGCTGAAGCAGTGAAGACTGCCAACGAATGTTCATCCGGACTTTACACAGGGTTGTTCACTTCAGACCTTAATCTTGCACTCTTCGCTGGTGAAAGACTGCAGACCCCTATGATTGTAGTCAACGATTATCCTGATTTTCTTCCCGCCAAGCTGCCGCTATCAGGCACAGGGAAAAACTGGACATTCAGGAATGGAGTCTCCTACCTCATGGATGAGATGAGCGGAACAAGAGAAATGATGATAAAAAGGTAATTTACCTTAGAGGCCTCATCCTCTTTATGACTTCAGCTGAGAATTCGCTGCACTTCAGAGGCTTTATGTTGAGAACCCTGGCGAGGTCCTGCGTTACCTTCTGATCCTTATATGCGGACATAATTGCATCCTCTAATACCTGGGCGGCCTCATTCCAGCCAAGGTGGCGGAGCATCATCTCTCCAGAAAGCATGAGTGAAGTTGGATTTGCAACATCCATCCCAGCATACTTTGGTGCAGTTCCATGCACGGCTTCGAAAATGGCGTAAACATCCCCAACATTTCCGCCCGGTGCCAGCCCTAGCCCTCCAACCTGGGCTGCAAGAGCATCTGACAGGTAATCCCCATTCAGGTTCGTTGTTGCGATCACGTCATAGTCCTCGGTTCTTGTGAGTACCTGCTGGAACATGTTGTCAGTAATTCTGTCCTTGATCACAATCCTGTTCGGGAAGGCTTCAGGCTGCTTTAGGTACTCCTCCTCAGTGACAGTCTTCTCACCAAATTCATTCCTGGCAACCTCATATCCCCAGTCTTTGAAGGCACCCTCAGTGTATTTCATGATGTTGCCCTTGTGCACAAGAGTGACACTCTTTCTTCTATTCTGAACTGCGTATTCAATGGCCTTTCTCACAAGCCTGGAAGAGCGGAACCTGCTGATTGGTTTTATGCCGATTCCCGTGTCGTCAGTAAGATTTATTGAGAAATTTTCGGAAAGGAATTTCCTGAGCATAATTGCTTCCGGGGAATCAAATTTCCATTCTATTCCCATGTACAGGTCTTCCGTGTTTTCCCTGAAGACCACCATGTTCATCTTTTCTGGATTCTTGACAGGAGATGGGACCCCTGGGAAAAATTTGACAGGCCTGATGTTGGCATACAGATCAAAGTACTGCCTCAGAGTAACGTTTAGGCTCCTGAAACCCTGGCCTATTGGTGTTGTCAGCGGGCCTTTTATGGAGACTACACACTTCTTGAGAAGATCCAGAGACTCCTGGGGAAGGTGCTTGCCAGTTGTTTCCATGGCCTCTTCACCTGCGAGTACCTTTTCCCAGATGATATTTCTCTCCCCCTTGTATGCGATCTCAAGTGATGCGTTGATAGCTGCAATTGACGCCTTTGTGATGTCAGGGCCAATTCCATCACCCTCGATGTATCCTATTGTGGGATTATTTGGAATCTCTAACCCTTTTCCCTCTATTACCTTAATGTAT
Source organism: Thermoplasmata archaeon (assembly GCA_021797355.1). Classification (GTDB taxonomy): domain Archaea; phylum Thermoplasmatota; class Thermoplasmata; order Thermoplasmatales; family Thermoplasmataceae; genus UBA509. Next base: position 205,578 of record JAJZZX010000001.1, read on the forward strand.
GCCATGTAAGATCGTGCAGAAATGCCATGTGATATTTTATAGTTTGAGATTCCAAACTTTAGGCATTACGAACCGATATTCTGTATCAACCTCATCGTTTCTCAATCCGGGGACACTGGCAAACATTATTAGGAAAGATACTATGTTTTGCAAGTGCAAAACGCTTCTAACCTTGTTATGGAAGATTTGCCTGGCTCTTGCGTTCTGAATGATGATACTGGCATAAACCATGGAGGTTCACTGTAATGATAGGTGCGGTTCTGGGACTTCAATTTGGAGATGAGGGGAAGGGGAAGATAACTGATTTTCTTAGCTCAAGATTCCAGGTTTCAGTGAGGTTCAATGGGGGAGGCAACGCAGGACATACTGTTGTTGCGAACGGCAAGAAATTCAAGTTTCACCTGATACCGTCCGGATCGCTCCGGTGCGAGACCGTGGTGCTTGGCAATGGAATGGTGATCGATCCTCATGCACTTGTTGAGGAGATGGAAAATCTTCGAAAATCCGGATGCACCTCACGCATACTCATAAGCAAGATGGCTCATGTCGTAACTCCAATGCACAAGGTTCTTGACATGAAGGAAGAAACTGTCCGGTCAAAACTGAGCATAGGCACAACAGCCCAGGGAATAGGGCCTACATATGAAGACAAATATGCCAGGACTGGAATCAGGATGGTGGACCTGCTTAGCCCGGACATAATAGAACAGAAGATAGAAACCATATACAGGATGAAGGAAAGCCTTCTCAAGGATACGGAGTACAGCGATCCGGCAAGAAGGCATTCCATGGCTGGTGAACTTAACAAGGTCGGCGTCAGCCTCATGCCGTTCATGGAGTACACAGAGCTTGAGATATTCAGGCAGTACAAAGCGGGGAAGAGCATACTTTTTGAAGGAGCGCAGGGCACAATGCTTGACATTGATTTCGGGATGTACCCTTTCGTAACGTCATCCAATGCCCTGGCAGGGGCACTCTCTCTGGGATCCGGGTTTCCTTTCAGAAAGGTGGACTATGTCCTTGGGGTAGCAAAGGCTTACATGTCAAGGGTAGGATCAGGCCCCTTCCCCACGGAATTGCAGGGTGATGCCGGAAACCAGCTCAGGGAGCTTGGCCATGAATACGGTACCACTACAGGGCGCCCACGGAGGGTTGGTTGGCTGGACATACCCATGCTGAGATACTCAATAATGATGAATGATGTTGACGCATTGGCCATAACAAGGCTGGACACCCTTGGCCTTATGGACAACATCAGGGTCTGTACCCGCTACATGAAAGACGGTCAGGAAATCGATTATGTTCCAAGAAGCTTTGACGAACTTTCCCAGATAGAACTTGAATATATCGACATAAAGCCGTGGGGTGCAGTAAAGGCAAGTGACGGTGGATATTCGTACCAGTCTCTGCCCGAGGAAATGCACAGATACATCAACCTCATAGAGGAGCGCCTTGGCATTCCAGTGGACGTTATCTCGCTTGGAGAGGGAAGGGAAAATACCTTAGTTAGGGAAGGCTCACGCCTCAGAAATCTAGAAGAAGTTCAACAGGAGCATGATCGGACCCTGTGACGCCCTCTAGTATTGTTGATGCTATCACCCTATCCTTTATATCGGATGTGACCACAAAATAATCAATGCGCCAGCCTATATTCTTCTCCCTGGCATTATGCATGTATGACCACCATGAGTAATGGCCCGGCTCGTTATTGAAAAGCCTGAAGGTATCAACATAACCATCGTTTAGGAACTCACTCATCCAATTCCTCTCCTCAATGGTAAATCCAGCATTTCTCTCATTTCCCTTGGGGTTGGCAATGTCAATCTCCCTATGGGCCACATTGAAGTCGCCCGTAATGACCAGGGGCTTCCTCTTCCTGAGGCTGTTGCAATATGCATGAAGCCTGGTGTTGAATGACAGCTTGTATTCAAGCCTTGCCAGCCCTCTCTGAGAATTTGGAAAATACACATTTATCAAGTAGAAAGATTGAAACTCAGCTGTAATCACCCTCCCCTCAGAATCAAATTCTGGTTGACCCAGGCCGTAGTCAACGTGTTCAACGGGAATTCTGGACATGGTTATTGTCCCGCTGTAGCCCTTCTTCTGTGCAGGATTGAGGAATATGTCATAACCCAGGGATGATATATCCACTGGAATCTCGCCGTCAGAGATCTTGACCTCCTGCATTGCCATTATGTCCGGCGATTCTTTTCCGATGAATTCTGCAAGGCCGTTGCGGACAGCGGCCCTGAGTCCATTTACATTCCATGACACGATCTTTATTGACACAGATGCTGATCAACTGATAGATCAAATAGATTACCTGAATTCAGAGATATGATCTGGAATCTTCGGGCGCTCTCCAGAAAACATTTATTGCAAACCGGCATTCTATTATCATGGTCATTGAAGAGAAATCCGAGTTTCACAGAAATATAAAACACGTTATTCATGCACCAAGGGGACCGCACCTCAACACAAGAGGCTGGGGACAGGAAGCTGCCCTGAGACTCCTGATGAACAACCTAGATCCGGAAGTGGCGATGGATCCTGATAACCTCATTGTCTACGGCGGCAAGGGAAAGGCTGCAAGGAACTGGGAGGCATTCGACGAAATCACCAGCATGCTAAAGGAATTATACAACGACGAAACACTTCTGATTCAGTCTGGTAAGCCCGTGGGTGCATTCAAGACTTCAAAGTGGGCCCCCAGAGTTCTCATCGTGAATGCCCAGATAGTTCCCCGGTGGGCTACAGACGACATCTTCTGGGAACTTGAGAGGAAAGGGCTCACGATGTTTGGCCAGATGACGGCTGGCAGCTGGATCTACATTGGGTCCCAGGGTGTTCTCCAGGGAACATATGAGACTCTGGCAGCAATCGCCAGAAAGGAATTTCACACTCCTGACCTGAAGGGCAAATGGTTCCTGACTGCCGGGCTTGGCGAGATGGGGGGTGCCCAGCCACTAGCAGCAACAATGAACGGGGGCGTTGCCATAGTTGTCGAAGTAAACCCTGAGAAGATAGAAAGGAGGATTCGTGGAAAGTATCTTGATGTATCGGCAAAGACCCTTGACGAAGCGCTGAAGATGAAGGACGAAGCCCTGGCTTCTGGAAAGGCACTATCCATAGGCCTTCTGGGCAATGCAGCAACAGTATACGCTGACCTGGCATCAAGGAAGATAGTGCCTGACGTTGTCTCTGATCAGACAGCCGCTCATGACCTCAATCTTGGATATATCCCTGAGGGATATACTGTCGAAACAGCCGCAGTCTTCAGGAATTCCGATCCGGAGGGCTACAAGAATGCTGTATACGCCTCCATAGTCAAGGAGACAAAGTCCATGATCTGGTTCAAGGAGAATGGATCCAAGGTCTTTGACTATGGCAACAATCTCAGGACCAGGGCACAGGAGGGGGGCCTAAGAAATGCCTTTGACATACCGGGCTATGTTCCTGCCTATATAAGAGACCTGTTTGCAGTAGGTTCCGGGCCATTCAGGTGGGTGGCACTTTCTGGTGATCCCAATGATATCTACGCTATTGACGATGCAATAATAGAAAACTTTGGCTACGAAGAACACCTTGTAAAATGGATCAGGCTTGCCAAGGAAAAGGTGAAGTTCCAGGGCCTTCCTGCCAGGATATGCTACGCTGGCTACGGAATGAGGGAGAAGCTCGGCCTGCTCATGAACGAGCTAGTGAGGAAGAAAGTGGTATCAGCCCCAATAGCAATTGGTAGGGATCATCATGACACTGGATCGGTTGCTTCGCCTTACAGGGAGACTGAGGGCATGAAGGACGGCAGCGACGCCATTGCAGACTGGCCAATACTTAATGCACTCCTCAACGCCTCCTCCGGTGCAACGTGGGTCTCAGTGCACCATGGCGGCGGTACCGGCATAGGCAATTCCATACACGCTGGCTTCGTGCTGGTGGTTGACGGGACCAAGGAGGCCGACGAGAAAGTTTCGACGGTCCTAAATGCCGATCCTGGCATAGGAGTAATCAGGCATGCAGATGCGGGCTACGATAGCTCCAGGGAGCTCATAAGGAAGGGTGTAAGGTTCAAGGTTCCAATGAAATAACTGTGCAACACTAATTATCCCTTCCATATTCCTATGCCAAAGCCTATGACAAATAGAACAATGGAGAAAGTCACTCCAATGGTTCCGAAATTCAGCTGGCTGAAGAATGAAAATATTGTGGATGATATCTGCGATGTGCTGACGCTGGGAATAAATGAAAGCCCCAGAAAGGAAGCAAGTATGAACGCCACAATAATGAGCACAACCGAGATGAGCGCCTTCTTAATGGCAAGGCCGAACAGAAGGCCGTCAATGAAACCAAGGAGCAGCGTTATATAAATTGCATATGGCTCAAGGCCGGCTGGATAAATAAGTGAACCAGACATTCAAAATACCTTGCCTTTAGAATGGAAAAGAGAATATATAAAAGTTGTCAGACAATTTCACTTTCAAATAAATGGCCTCATTCTGCCTTTGGGACGGCCCCCGATCTTGCATGTGAACCAACCACAAGGGTAAACGAAAGGAAAAAGCCAACCGCCACCAGTAACGAGGTAATTATGACCCCTAGCAGGGAATGCCCAAGAAAGAATGGGCCATAGAAAACAGGGATTAGTGCCACTCCAAGGTTGGTAGCCACGCTATACATTGAGGTGGAAAAACCAGATCTGGCTGGGTCCTCAACATACCTGGTGGTCGATGTCATTGCCATGGACCAGAAAGCGTTTCCAAAGAATCCAAAAGAGAAATATGCAATGGCAAGAACAGGTATGTCAGCAGTGAATGCAAGATAATATGTAAGAAACACAATGGATACAAGGGTAAGGGCAGATGAAAAGACCATTCCAGATCTCATGTTCCCAATTCTTTCAAAGACAGGAGGCAATATGATGGCGCCCAAGGCGGACCCCAAGAATGCCAGTCCTGTGAGTGAGCCTGAGCTTGTAAGCGCAACAGCCCGTGAGGCACCATGGCTGATTAGGTCGTTGGCAGCTATCCCCCCGAACATAACCGATAACGAGGAAATAACGAGGCCAACATACCAGTTCTTTATCATGCCTGGCCTGAACACACCCCTGAGCGATTTTCCGGCATATTCCACCGGATAGTCCCTAACAACTGCCAGCACAATGAGAAAGGCTACCAGGGCAAGAATACCGTCAAACAGAAAAGTGTGAGTGAGGCTTTTTCCAAGGGCTGAGTATAGATATGGAGTGAGGAACGCTCCCATGGACATCCCCAGAAAAAGTATGCCCACGCTTATACCCACTATGGTGTGTGATCTCCTGCTGTCAACAGACTGTGCAATTGCACCGACGGGACCAAGCGCCAGTGGATATGCAATAGCAGCAACGGTCTGGAAAACGAACAGGAAATCATAGCCCGTTGAGAAGCCCCTAGCAATAAGGCCAATGGCCGATAGGGCTCCTGAGACAATGAGCGTGATCCTAACGGAATAGCGCGCGGAAAGATATCCAGAGAGCAGCGCAAATGCCACCATGGTATATCCATAAAGAGAAATGAGCAGAAGGATTGAAGCGGAATTAACATCAAATCTTGTGCTAAGTTCAGGAACCAGCGGGGCTAGCGTGAACCATCCAAAGCCTATTGTAAAGTTCAGGAACCAGTATGGTGCAAGCCTGAGATATCTATTCAATGCATGACACTGATGTTCACTCTCTTCTTAAATTTATTCCGTTATGGAGTTGGAGCCGCAAAATTAATGTCTTATTTAATCCTATGAAATTATGTCGCTTAAGGCAGTTGTAATGGCTGGCGGTAAAGGAACGCGTCTTCGCCCCATCACGTATTCCATTCCAAAACCTCTGGTGCCAATAGCCGGGAAACCCTGCATTGGCTATGTCCTGGATTCCTATTACGAGGCAGGGATTAAGGACGCAATAATAACTGCCGGGTATAAGTTCGAGTCTCTGATCAATGGAGTGCTGCAGTTCAAGCAGCATGACCAGAACATTCTGTTCTCAGTAGAAAAACAGCCTGCAGGAACAGCAGGCAGCATAAAGCTAATATCGAAATTCATAGACGACACGTTCGTGGTCGGAAGCGGGGACACACTTATCGATTTCAACGTTGGGAAGATCGTAGAATTCCACAGGAAATCAAAGGCAAAGATAACCATAGTGCTAACGACGGTGGAGGATACATCGCAATTTGGTATTGTTGAGCTGAAAGATGGCATCATAACCAGGTTCCTGGAAAAGCCCAGTCCAAAGGAAGCATTCTCTAACCTAATAAACGCCGGCATGTACGTAATGGAACCGGAAATACTGGATTACATTCCTGAGGGTGAACCCTTCGACTTTGCAAAACAGCTTTTCCCTCTCCTACTCGGTGAAGGCGTAAAGATCCATGGATACATTGGCGATGGCACGTGGCTCGACACTGGCAGACCAAATGACATGATAAGGGCAAATCAGCTGATGACGCAGAAATATGGGACCGAGATGAACGGGGAAAACATGTCTGGCAAATTAATAATAAACAGTTTTATGAAAGATCTGAAAGGAGCTAAAATCGAGGGTCCGACATATATTGGGTCATCAGTAAGGATGGGTAAGGGCACAGTGATCAGGAGAAGTTCAATCTATGACAATGTCCAGATAGGAGACAACGTTTTGATTGAAGATTCTATCCTAATGGAAAACGCCAGGGTAAACGACGGCAGTAAACTTGTGAAATCAGTGATCATGAAGGGCACGTCCATAGACAAGAACTGCGAAATACACGAAAGCGTGCTTGCACCGCAGCTAAAACTACAGAGCAACTCCAGGGTCTACAACGTATCACTTTCATCAGATGTCATTGAGGATGAAAACTCATCCTGACAGTATTAAATTTACAGGAAACCTGCTTTTTGGAGTATTAGAAGGTCCTCAGTTGTAAGCTGTTCTCCGTTTTTGAACTTTTCAAACAGCTCAGTGGCCTTACTCTGGAGTTCCCCTTCCTTCTCCTTCTTCTTGGTAGCCTTGGCCTTAGTCCTTAAGCTAGAAATCACCTTTTCGAGGTCTCTTAGATCATTCTTTGCCTGGATGAAAGCTTCATGCTCCTTTGTGGAATCCTGGCTGTATTTGATGAAAAGCTCGTGCATTTCATCGGCTTTCTTACGGGTTTCGTCAAGCTCCTGAAGGCTCTTGTTTATGTCATCGCTAAGTGCAGTTATCTTGGCTGAAATTTCATCAATCTGGACTTTCAAGGCTTCTCCAGCCTTTCTCTCAGCAGCAATCTTCTGGTTGAGATCCTTGACTGAGTCATTGCTTTCCAGCTCCTTTTCTCTAAGCTGCCTGATCTGCCGGATCTCGTTGGTAAGTTTCCTGATCTCGTGGACAATCTTCTTCTCCTCATCTTTTCCTAGCTCAGTCGTCTGCTGTTTTGTCTCAAGCCGCTGAAGTTCTTTTTCCTTCATTCTTAGGCTCTGTTTATCGACGCCTTCAACGTTCGTTTCCTGCCTGAGTTTCCTATATTCCTTCCTGAGCTCGGCCAGGTTTGCATAATGCTGCTCTTTTTCAGCCCTGAGTTTCTGCACCTGCTCTATGAGTTCATTCTTCTCGGCAATTTTCTTTTTGACCTCTTCACGCATTTCATGAACCTTATTGTTGAGAAGATCTCTTTCCTCAGCATACCTGTGGCTTTCGGCAGCAGCTTCATCCCTCTTCTTGATATGCTCTTCAACTATTCGTCTAATGTTCTCTCTTTTCTGTTCAAATTCTTCGAGAAGCTCACTCATACGGACCAATCAGCGCAGAAGCTTTATCTGAATGCCCGCAGGCAATAAATAACTTTCGTAAGTCTGGCGCATTGCAGGGATAAATTTTTCTTACCGATTTTCCCTATACGGCAGAACGTTCCGAATCGCCTTTAATACATTATGGCAATTCATGTGAAGTGGTAGCATCTAGGAGAATTATACAGGTCCTGGGAACAAGCTCCAGCGCAGGCAAGAGTACAGTGACAATGGCTCTTTGCCGATATTTTTCAAATCTTGGATACAGTGTCAGCCCGTTTAAATCAGTAAACATGTCATTGAATTCGATTTCCATAGAGGGCGGTCACGAGATGGCCAGGTCTCAGTGGCTGCAGGCAGTTGCTGCCCGAACAGAACCTCTAACAGAAATGAATCCAATACTTCTCAAGCCTGAGGGAAACAGAACGTCCCAGGTTATCGTCCTCGGAAAGAGCAAAGGAGTTATGGATTATGCCCAATACGGAAAATTTCTTTCTGATGAAGGAAAGGAAATAGTAAGGCAGGCCCTGGAATCACTCCTTGAGAAATATGATATTGTTGTGGCAGAGGGGGCTGGATCACCAGCAGAAATAAATCTCTATGAAAGGGACATAGCCAATATCTATGTTTCAAGCATATACAACACTCCGGCAATACTTGTTGCTGACATAGAAAGAGGAGGGGTATTTGCCTCCATTTATGGTACCCTAAAACTAATGCCCAGGCCGGATCTGGTGAAATGGATCATAATCAACAAGATGAGGGGTTCAGTTGATCTGCTAAAGCTAGGGATAACAAAGATTGAGGAACTTACAGGCAAAGATGTAATCGGTGTTGTACCCTTTGCAGAAATAAGGTTGCCCGGAGAGGATTCTCTGGATTATTTAGAATCAAGAAAGAACTCTGGAAATATAGGTGTAATCCGGTATCCACTCATGGAAAATTACAGCGATCTTGATCCACTCATACTTTCGGGAAAAGGGTTCACTTACATATCAGAGGCGGGACAATATGACGCTGAAACTTGCCGGACCCTCATATTGCCAGGGTCAAAGAACGTGGAACAGGATCTCTCATACATCAGAAGAAATGGCATTGACAAAGTGATATACGAACATAGAAGGAGAGGCGGGATAATTCTTGGAATATGCGGAGGTTATCAGATGCTAGGGAAAGAGATATCAGATCCACATAACGTTCAGATAAAGTCAGGGCAACTTAAAGGGCTTGAATTGCTGGAATCCTCAACAATTTACGACACTGAGAAAACGGTGCGCCAGGCCCGGTATCGCCTGGCGTCAGATGGGGATGGACCGCAGTATTCCGGTTATGAGATTCACTACGGGAAAGTAGTGAGCGGAGAGAGGAGTCTCCTTCAAACAGATCTGGGTCCTGAGGGTTCACTTTCCAAGGACGGAAAAGTAATTGGAACCAATATTCATGGCATTCTGGAGAACCAGAGTATTATGGAACTTATTACAGGCTCAAAGTCAACGTTTGATCATTTTAGCGAAATGGAAAAAAATATAGACCTATTCACGAAAGCTTTTATTGAAAACGTAGATATTGAGAAGGTCAAGAGATCGTTGCTATGAATCCTGCTTCCCTGGAGGTCACAATAACTGTCCTGATTGGGGCCGTTGTTCTGGACTTCATCTTTGGAGACCCAAGGAGATACGTTAATCCAGTCTCGCTAATAAGGAGAGTTGCGCTCTTCTTTGAGCCATTCTTCAGGAGCTATGGAAACAAAGCGGCTTCAGGAGCATTTTTCTCTCTGTTCATAGCGTTTCTCTTTGCAGTTCCATTTATAGGCTTTCTCCTTGTCGTATCCAGATTCACAATAATTGAAGTAATTGCTGGTATAATTATTTTCAAGGGTTTATTTTCAGTGACAAGCTTAACGGAGAGGGTCAGCCCAATTGTAAAGGCCCTGGAGGATGGCGCAGTGGAAGATGCCGCGGTTTATGCCTCTGCTATTGTAAGGCGCGATCTATCGGGGCAAAGTGCCGCCAGTGTTTCTTCTGCAGTAATAGATGCAATTTCCAACCATCTTCTCAATGAGGTGGCTTCTCCGCTCTTCTACTTCTCGGTGTTTGGAATCATAGGGGCACTGGTTGCAAAAGTGGTTGATGTAATGGACTCAATGGTGGGGCAGAAAAACAGGAGGAATTTTGACTTTGGGAAATGGCCGGCAATATTCCACACCATTCTTAACTATGTTCCGGCAAGAATAACGGCATTCCTCATACTTCTAGGGGCAGAATTCATGAACTACAGGGTAAGCAGCGTGCCCTTCAAGTCATTGAGGCTCGTAACAGATAGCCCAGGCGAGGGATGGGCAACCGGTGCCATGTCTGCTTCGTTAAACCTCAGGCTGGAAAGAGCAGGCTCTTATGTCATGAATGAGAATGGGTTCGAGCCATCAGTTGGCGACATAAGGCGTGCCATGAGAATATACTACATAGGTTTCTATCTAATGGTGATAATAGTGGCGATACCAATCATACTGCTACTTTACTATGGTGGGTACTCACCGCTGAACTGATTCCAGGATTTCCAGATTAAGTGCGCGCACCGCTTCGAGTGGATCATGCGAGTTATATACGGCCCGTCCCACAATAACAAGATCTGAGCCGGATCTAATTGCCTCCGAGGCCTTTCCTCCTTGGGCTCCTACACCAGGTGTCATTATGACCATGTTGCCTGCAAGCTTCCTTATGCGAGCCAGCTCCTTCGGGTTGTTGCCTGGACCTATGAGTCCATATGCTCCGGCATTCCTCGACACCTCGATCAGTTCATCAGTATGCCTATTTATGAAATCACTGGAGCCGGGATGGCTCATGGAGACCACAGAGAAGACCTTAGCATTTCTTGCACTTTCCACAGCGGCCCTAAGAGAGTCCCCCCCAGTAAATGAATGGCTGATAACACCCCATGCACCCATTTTGACAACACTTTCGACAATCATTGAATTCGTGTTGGGAATATCTGCGATCTTGAGATCGCATATCACCTTTCCAAATCTTGAGAGTTCGCCGACTATGCCAGTCCCCTGAATCATTATGGATGGCCAGTTGATCTTGATCGCGAATACCTCTCCACCTATGTTGCCGGCAATTTCCATCAGCTTATCAGCATCAGTAAGGTCAAGAGCGACTACAAGCCTAGAATCCAAATCAATCCAATGATAATTTGTGGGGAAATAAAAATGTTCCCCAATGAGGTGAGGTTTTCATCAGGAGATCATATTACGTCTATTCCGCTCTCTTCCCCAAGGTCTCCGAGCAGCTTCCTTATGTTTCTTGCCTCGTTCCTGCCTGATATCATGTAAGGTGATTTCACCCCGGTAAGAAGTACAAGCACTCTAATCTTGTCGCCCATTTCAGGGTCAATATTTGCACCCCATATGATCCTTGCGTCACGGTTTATCCTTTTCTGTATCTCTGACATGGCATTCTCAGCTTCGCTCACCGTCATGTTTGGGCCGCCTATTACCCGGATGAGGCAGTTCTTGGCATCGGATATGTCTGCCTCAACAAGCGGAGACGTGATGGCGTCGTTAACTGCCGCCATGACCCGGTTGGACCCGCCACTTGCTTCACCAATGCCTATCATGGCAACACCGCCATCCTTCATAATCGTTCTAATGTCTGCGTAATCAAGATTTATGAGGCCAGTCTTTGTAATGAGTTCAGTTATGCCCTTCATGGCTTCTGAAAGAACGGAATCGGCATACTGGAAAGCTTCGGTTATGGGCTTCTTTGGAACTTCCTTCAGAAGTTTGTCATTTGGTATTGCAATGACCGTGTCAGAGTACTGTGAGATTTTCTCCAGTCCAGCAACAGCATTTTCCATTCTTATCCTCCCCTCAGCAGTAAAAGGAAGGGTAACAATGGAAATTACCAGGGATCCAGCGTCCTTGGCACTTTTTGCCACTATTGGCGCTGATCCGGTTCCTGTGCCGCCACCCAGGCCGCAGGTAACAAATGCAATATCTGTCCTCTGAACAAGTTTCTGGATAGATGTCAGGTCTTCCATGGCTGCCTCTTCCCCGATTTGAGGTATGGCTCCAGTTCCAAGACCTCTTGTCCTCTTCTTGCCTATGAGCATTTTGTATCTTGTCCTTATTGTTGCGAGATGGCTGGCGTCAGTATTAAGGGCAACAAGGTCTGCACCATCAATCCCTTCATTGGCCAGCCTATTTATGGTGTTGGATCCACCCCCGCCACATCCTATTATCTTAATCCTTACCCTGAGCCGGTTTGCTATCTCAGCTATTTCCCTGTCCTCCGGTGAGGAAAAGTCTTCGTTGGCCATACTGTCCTGTCTAGGTCCCATTTCAGAATTCTCCATAGCGGATTTGAAGAGAAGATCAACTATGTCGCTCATATGTCTGATAAGATAAGGAATTCAATATATAATTTTTTTGTATCCAGACTTCTTTAACTGGAGATTTGTGAAAAGATGTATTGTCATGCAACGTCTGACAAATTTATTTCTTGCTAAAGAGAAGCACAAAGGGCACCGGCACAATGGAAACAACTCCTGCCACAAAGAATGCCAGCTTTGCGGCCTGTGTGAATAGGATAGAGTATCTGATAACAGCAGGTGTACTGATGCCAAGGAATATGGAATTTACAATGGACGAAGGGACAAAGCCTGATATTATTAGAAACACCATGGTCAGGCCTATAACCGATCCCATGTTAAGCATAAGTGTTCTGACCCCTGCAGTTTCCCCTCTCTTTCCAGGCGGCACAGAGAGCATTATCACGGTGCTGTTCGGAGTGTAGAACAAACCGTTTCCCGCGCCGGCAATAACCATGAAAATGCCATAGAGGAGATAATCGTGTGCCCTGAATGCGAAGAGACCGAGGAAAATGGCCCCCAATCCTGAAAAAAGAAGCCCAAGTGCTTCTAGTGTTGTCTGTGACACCCTTCTCTTTATAGAACCAGAAACGTAACTCATCACACCCATGGAACCGGCAAGAGGGATTATGAAAACTCCCGCCTCCAACGGAGATATGTCCAGGGGGCCCTGCAGGAAGAGAATCAGAATGAACATTATTGAGAATCTGGCAATTGAACCTCCAATCAAAGCAATGATGGAAACAAGAAATGTTCGAATCTTGAAGAGAACGGGGTCAATAATTGGCCTTGCAGACTGAATTTCCTGGTAGACAAATGCGGAAATTAATATAATCAAGGCAGCAAGAAGTCCTAGGAACAACGGTGAGGCAACCGAGATTCCAGGAAGGACTGTCATGAATATTATTGCAATCACCACCGCAGATGAAAGGAGCACCCCTCCAGTCAGGTCTATCTTCCCTGAGCTTCTTGACGGCATATCCCTTACATTGCGTCTTGAAGCAAAGAATCCATAGAGTGCAATTGGCATGTTAAAGACAAAAATCCATCTCCAGCTAAACTCAGTAAGTATTCCTCCAATGAGTGGGCCTATTGATGTGCCCAGTGCTATGATGGCAGCATTGATACCCATGGCTTTCCCGAGAGATGCCGTATCAAAGGTGTCTGTCAGAATTGCCAGGCTGTTTGAGAAAAGCAAAGCACCCCCTATGCCCTGAATTATCCTGCCCAAGAGTATCAGGGTACCGCTGAATGAAACTGAGGATATGAGGGATCCCAGAAAAAATACAAGGTATCCGGAGGTGTAAAGCCGCTTCCTTCCAACCAGATCAGAATATTTTCCCAGCACCGGTGTAAGGACAGTCAGGGCAAGAGAATAGGCAACGATGACCCAGATAGCCAGGAAGAAGCTAAGGTGAATGTCTATGATTATTGACGGTATGGCAATGAGGAGAGAAGACGAATTAACCACTGAAAGGAAGGATCCAGTGCTTGTCACCGCCAAAATCTTCTTGCCATACTCTTCCAATCAGATTACCGTCTTCACAGGTATTAAATTAAGGGCTTAAATTATTACAGGCCATGGAAAACAGAAGAAACGAGCTCAAAGATGCGCTGTTAAGGAAGGGAGCGATAAAATTTGGTGACTTCACACTCACATCTGGAAAGAAATCGGACTACTACGTCGATATTAAGGACGCAGCCACAGATCCCGCCATTCTCCAGGCCATAGGCCAGGAATTCGCCACAATGATTGCGGAGAAGGTCATTGCCGGCATGGAGCTGGGGGCCGTACCCCTTCTTGTTTCTACTGCACTGGCCGCAAAGATCAGGTATGTCATTATCCGAAAAGAAAGGAAGCATGGCACAGGAAAACTGAACATAGGAGAAATCTCACCAAACGACAATGTTGACATAATCGAGGACGTTGTTACCACGGGAAACTCTGTTCTGAAGTCAGCAAATTTCGTCAGGGATATGGGTGGAATAGTGAGGCGGGCTTTCTGTGTGGTGGACAGAGAGGAGGGTGGCATGGAACTTCTCCGTGAAAATGGAATTGCACTCACACCCATGTTCACAATAAGCGAGATTAGAAAGACGCGATGACTAGCCCGAACAGCATAATTTCATGAAAGAATATCGTCTATTCTTCCCAGCTCAACTGGCGTCGTTTCCTTCCCAACAAGGACCCCTTTGCTGTTCGCCAGTACGGATGAACCTACATACATGTTGCCAAAATTGGCCGTGCCTGTCTTAACGGGTACCTTGAACAGGTCAGCAAGGTATTTTAACTCCTCCTCATCGGCTTCAGGGGTTACAAGCATGCCCTTTGCCGTAAGTACTGCCGCTGATCCAACAGTCTTAATTCCGCCTATGGAACCCTTAACTACCTCAACCCCAAGGGCATCTGATATCTTCTTTATTGAAGATGCGGTATAGCCACGATGAACCATGGCAGCGTGATCATTGGTTAATATATCATTTCCAACAGCGTTTATTCTGTCCTTAAGGTAAAGGATTCTCCTTTCACCAATCATTTCATGAGGGAGCTCCTCACCATTGGAAGGAAGCACAATTCCAGTGGAATTCAGGACCATAAGGCTTCCGATTAGGTTCGAACTATCTATCAGAATCCTGTGCACCTTTACATTCAGTCCAGACTCAATCTCGTGGAAGGACTCCTCCTCTATTGGGACAGGGACGAAGGCAACGTCCTCCCAAACCTTGGCGTATACACCTATAAAATTGCTTCTGAGAATTGTTATTTTTTTAATCATCCGATCAGGGCAGCAATACTTCAGCCGTGCCGTCCTGCAGCTTTATTATCTTTACAGTAACCTTTGACTGGACTTTCTTTCTGCCTCTTTTCCAGAGTTCCTCATTTACCCTCGAGTCGATCCAGATTTTTGACGATTCTATCTTGGCATTTCGGGAAACGTATTCCCTGATTATGTCCAGTGCTGTATCTGCCCTTCTGGCCACGGAAGAGTTTCTTGTTCCCCTGAGGGGCACATTCATTATAATTTCGCTGGAATATTCGTTCTCTACCATACCATCACCTACAGTTTAAGGCTCCCGCGCCTCCAGTTTCTTCTTCTGGGGTTTGTGGTTACCCGCCGGTCAGTCCTCATCATGACCCACCCGGGAACTCTCCTGTTCTCCTTAACTTTCTTCATTAAACGTATCTTTCTTCCAAGTTCCTTATTTCTGCTCAATATTATCTCCTCTCTATCTTTGTTTCTCTCTTCTTCTCTGTGAGTCTGGCCAGGATGTCCCTGATATCGGCATCTGTCAGAAGTCGGTTTATCCGGCCCATTGATGCCAGCTGGATGAGCTGATTTTCAACGTTTTCTGCTAAGTCCGGCCTTACCAGTCTCACATTTGCAAGTCTTTCCCGTGCATCTGGGGCCAAGATCTGCCTTAGAATTTGCTGCTTCCTTGCCTTCTCGACCTCCTGGAGCTTGCGTTGCTCATCGATCTCCTGCTGTTCCTGTGCATTCCTCTGCATTTCCAGCAGTTTTCTTCTTCTCAACTCTTCAAGCTCGTCGTCCCCATCCATGTCAACCACTCACAGATATTTTTCAAGTGAAGGATTAGATTGCACCAGGTTTTTCATAACCTCCTTTGACGATTTATCCAGAAGCGAGGATCCTGCAGGTGAAACAGTTCTTCCGTTCCTGTCTTTTCTGACGTACCCAAGCGATTCCAGCTGGTTCAGCATTTTTCGCACTATAAATCGGCTTCCCTTTGCAGGATGATAGCTCTTTGAACCGCGATCAACTCTGCCCCCATATTCCTCACTCAGCTTTGATATTCCAATGGGCCCCATCACGTAAACCTTTCTGAGCGTGGAAGCCAACCTTCTGTAATACCAGTCCGGGTCATCCCAAGATTTTTCCCTGTGTATGCCAGCTTTGAGAAATCCTGTCCATTCCGGAACCTCTATCCTCTTATCAGCCTTCAGAGTCTGAACAAGGTGGTTCAGAAGTAGATCAGGAGGCACTTTCCTAACATCAACCATCTAACATCACGAATAATGGTGCATTTAAAAACTCCTTATAATTCTTTCCAGATATCATTGTTTGAAATTATACCGCCAGGTTTCGGTCAAGAATATTTAAGCAAAGAATGGGCGCGTAGTGTTAAGGACATTCATATGGGATTAGAACGGAGAGCAATAAAATATATTAATGGCAAATCTGAATCAGCTCCGCGCTAGCAGTCCCAAGATTTTGATTACAATGATTTGTTAAATATAGGCAAAGAATGATCTCCAGATTCCCATGAGTGGCAACGAAGCAGGGTTAAACTTCAGCAATGCGTGCATAACTGCAAAAGAAGTCTGGAAGAAGTACGGGCCAAATGAAGCTCTCAAGGGACTATCTCTGAACATACAATGCGGAGATCGTGTTGCACTTATAGGACCAAACGGGGCAGGAAAATCCACAACGCTTAAGATCCTTGCTGGGCTCCTCAAACAAGATTCCGGGGAGGTCCTAATCAGAGGCCATGAACCCAACACCCTAGAGGCAAAGAAAATGATCGGTTACCTGCCTGAGGATGCCAGTCCCTACCTCACTCTTTCTGTCAGGGAGAACCTTGAGTATATAGGGGCAATAAGGGAAACGACAAACCTTGCTGAAAGAATTGATATGCTACTGGATTTGCTTGAGTTGAGGGACTATGAAAAGTCAAGGACATCCAGACTTTCAAGGGGAAATAGACAAAAACTTGCCCTTGCCCTTGCGATTATACATGAACCTGAAATAATATTGATGGACGAGCCCCTCAACTATCTGGATATACCAACTCAGGAGCGAGTCATAAGCTTTCTGATGAAGAGCAGGGCAACCTTCCTGGTATCAACGCATATTATGTCAATAGCAGAAAGGCTTACATCAAAATGCATCATAATTTCTGCAGGTTTGAAAGTGTGGGAGGGTACTATTCCAGATCTTAGGAAAGGGGAGCCGGTTGACACTCCCATAGAGAGCATTGTTGCCAGGCTGATGACAAATGCTGTATAAGGTCCTGAAGCTGCTGATTAAGACGAGGTTTTCTCCCTCATTTTTCGTCATGATATTCCTTCTAATTTTCTATTCAATTATTTCGCTGGTTGATGGCGGCCAGAGGAACATAAGCCTCATAGGCAGCATATATTTCGGCTTCATAATAACAGTTTTTATCACAATCTCAATAATTCTGGGAGGAGTATCTGTTACTAAGTCTGATCAGGAATTCCTCCTGGTTTCAGCAATAAAGCGCAGGGATATGGTTCTTCCGCTATTTTTTGCACAGTTCCTTGCAAGCGGACTTCTTATGCTGGCTGCTGCACTTGTGGCAATAGTTGAGTTATACAGGGGATCACCCCTCCTGATCATTGCTCTGGTTGACGTGGTATTACTTACACTTTTTTCGGTCTCGTCAGGAATAGCTCTATCCGACAGGCCGCTTTACATGCGGATACCTATCGCCGCACTTTCCGTGCTTTGGATACTCTCTCCGTATTTAGGGTTCAGATACGGTGCCATATCCTTCCTGGCCACAGATCCATATTATTCCTTGATAACGGTTCTACCAGTAACAGTTTTGAGCCTTGTCGGGGCTGCACTGGTTCTTTCAGGCGAAAACCTACCCTTCAGGGTATCTGGGATGAGAAGGCAGGCCAGGGATTTCAGGAAAACATCCACGTATGCTGGACTATCACCGGCAATTGCCATTATTAAGCTGGGAATCACCCAAGTGAGTATCGCCTCAAGGTCTAGCTCCCTGGGAAACATCAGGGCAACAGCAAGAAGAGTACAGTTTACAACATTCCTTTACGCTTTCACAATTGCCGCAATATTATATGCAGTAGTGGTGGCCAAGCTTAATTCATCTGACTCTTACATCCCCATATTTTCCGGATTTGGCTTCAACATCTACGCACTCATACTGGTGCTTTACGGCGGATCCGCTCCGCAGATGATGATGAGCTCTGGAGCCATGGCATATGAAAGGGCCTGGCTCTCCTTGACATCCATGGAACCAGGGAGGTACATCAATACTCTTATAATTTCAAAGATGCTGCAGGCAGCCCTTGCTGGAATCCCACTATCAGCTGCAAATATTGCACTTCATTTCATTGGAATTAAGGGAACTCTGGGGGCAATACCAGTCTTCGAGATTGTCAGCCCATTTACTGTTGGCGTTTACCTATTCATGGCTTTCTCAGTCAGGCCATACCAAATGAAAGATGAGAACTACATTCCCGCACGCTTCAGCGCCACTCAGTTCATTATGGTGTTTCCCCTGTTCATGTTCTACGGGATAGCCTTCTCAACAATGTTCTATCTCCCCTCGCTAATAGCTACTGTGCCGCTTATGGCGCTGGTCACGGCACTGATCCTAACAAGGCAAAGATACTGGGAAAGGCGTGTTAACAAAATGGTAGAAGCTGGCTTCATATAGAGAAGCAAAAACCTTCAAATTTTAGTTATGCGAAGACTGCTTGAGCTTTGAAAGAGCATTTTCTAGGTCAGCAATAATAGTATCTCTGAGCTTACTGCGAATCTCATTTTCATCAGGATACCAGAATCTCTTGAATCTGCTTATGAAGTTCAAAGCCTGCTCGTTGATCTCTCCCGTATCCAGGATCCATTTCAGGCCCGTGGCAACAACAAGAACGTCTTTCTCAATAGAAAGGCGATCCTCGAGAGTGGAAAGCCTGGTTTCTGCCATATCCAGAGCTTCCAAAGCATTTTCCGCCTGGGATTTCATCCTGCCTATCATGGACTCCACTCTGGCGGCACGGGAAAAAAGGTCGGACACCTGCTTCTCCAGATCACCCTTAATGACCTTGAGCTGATCTATCTCTGATTCAACCTGTATCCTTGCCTTCTCCATTTCATCTCTCTGATTGAGCCATTTCATAAACTCTTCTACGTAAAGCCCCGGATCGCTCTCTCCCCCCTCGCCTTCTTTCTGGCCCTGCATCCTGTCCATGGCATCCCTGAGCTTTTGCAGAATGCGAACTTCTTCTCGGCTAGTTCCTGTCTGAGCTGCATCGTTGGATTGCATCCCACTGGTTGCGCCAGCTATCGATTTTGTCGTGTTCGCAGATTCCTGACCACTTGGCTGAACATTGCCGGATAAAACTATCCTCCTTACTGTAGTAGGTGACACTCCAAAGTCTCTGGCTATCTGGGCAGCGCTTTTTTCTCTTCTTCTAGCCTCTTCCAGAATCCTGGCCCTCGTTTCGCTGTTTACCCTTCCAGCCATGATTGTCAGGATAGATAACAGTTGCTGGGAAATAACCTCTTCCCAACTTCTGAATCTATATTACGGCAGGCACCCTTGGGAGTCAATATCCTCCATAATGACTGAATAGGGATAGGAAATTGTGCAACCGGAACTGGTGCATAGATCCAGATTATGGAACCTGGAATTCATCTCCAGGACTTAATATAACCACCTGGGTGGATTTTCCGGCAAGCTTTTTGAATTCCTGCGGATCGGTGGCTATTCCTGGAAATGTTCCATAGTGCATTGGGATTGTGTATTTTGCCCCTATAAGCTTAGCAGCAACAGCAGCCTCCTTCGGCCCCATTGTATAGAAGCCGCCAGTTGGAAGCAGTGCAACGTCAGGGGCGTAAAGTTCGCCAATGTATTTCATGTCGCCGAACAGGGCGGTATCTCCCGCGTGATAAATCGTCTTTCCGTCCCCTGATATCACGAAGCCAGATTCATTGCCGCTGTGGACCGCTGCAGTTAGCCCTATTGCAACATCTCCGAACTTTGTCTGGCTTCCCTTGTTCATCCCAATGAAGTGGTCCTCACCCAGCCCTTCCTTTTCAGCGTTCTGTGAAAGTTCAAACATTCCAACTATTTTGGCGCCGGTTCTTCTGGAAATTGAATAGGCATCCCCAAGATGATCAAAGTGCATATGCGTGACAAGAACATAGTCAATATCCTTCAGTTCACTTTCCTTCATGACAGCCTTTGGGTTGCTCGTAAGGAAAGGGTCAATAACCATTCTTGTCTTGCTGAATTCCACAAGCCATGCGGCGTGTCCGAGCCATTTCAATTTTACCATGTTGATCTCTTCCTCATGTCTGGCGGATTAAAAATAATTAGCGGCGAGATTGATTATTCAAATTAATAAAGTTCATATATATGAATAAAATTAGTATGATGCTAACAATATGTTAAACACAATAACACTAACAAGGAAGGAGCGCGACTGCATCGTACTGATCGGTGAGCGTGGCACATCAGATTTCCCACTTCGGCTTATTGAAGTTGCCAATAGAATGAACGTAAAACCCCCAACAGCGTTAAACCTGATAAAGAGGCTTGTGGCAAAAGGGATGCTGAAACGCGAAAGGGGAATGCTCAGGCTTACTGATAAAGGAAAGGCGGAATGCAGCAGGATAATCGAATCGCACAGGGTAATAGAGACAATGATGGCCCGTTACGGCTTATCGGCGGACGAAGCATGCAAACTTTCATGCAACCTAGATTTCGTAATGGACGAAGAATCAGTAAACAGAATATTCACGGAGCTTGGAAAGCCAAAAGTTTGCCCCCATGGCAAAAAAATAGAGGTGGTTCAATGAACATCAATCTCTGGAATCCGGAAGATGTTGGCTTCATTGCAGCGCTGATCATATCTTATCTCCTAGGCATTGTTCATGGAATAACACCGGATGAGCACACATGGCCAATAACATTTTCATACTCTGTTGGGAGTTACAGCACCAAAGGCGGTTTCAGGGCTGGAGCCATGTTCTCAGCTGGATTCACTCTTCAGAGGGCCATACTTTCTGAAGTTGCTTATTTTGCTCTGGCAGGAATATTCATGACTGCATTGGCCTTTGGCTTCACATATATATTAGTTGGTGTGGCCATGGCTGCAGCAGGAATATATATAGCACGGAGGGGGCGTTACCTTCATTTTCATCCAATCGAGAATTATCTTGGCAAGATATTTCATCTACACAATCATGAGGAGGAGCAGAACGCAGATGAACTGAACCACAAGGCCAACCCTGTCATACATGATCTGAAGCCTGTCCCTCTCAAACTGGCATTCGTTCATGGCCTGATTGCAGGTTTTGGTTTTGGAGCTTTCGCGCTGATAATATATACAGTACTTGCCCCCGCAATGCCTTCACCATGGGTGGGTTTTGCTCCTGGCCTCCTGTTCGGCCTGGGCACAATGACCATGCAGATACTGTTTGGAATGGGATTTGGAAAATGGATGGAGTCCAGGAAGAATCTTCCAAAGGAAGGAGTTGCATTTGTGGCAAGAAACGTCAGCAGGTACGTTCTGACATATGGGGGATATGCCTTTGTAATAGCAGGGGCCTCGATTCTAGCTTTTCCACAGCTGCTTAATTATGGCATTAACACCGGGATTCATGTTCATAATCTCCATAACCTTGGAATCGGTTTTTTCCTGGTTGTAGCAGTGGTAGTTATAATAGGCTATATGGGCTACCGCCTGTCGGTAAGCGAGGCACAGAAGGTATTCAATACAAGGCCACAGATTTCTGATCTAGCTCCGGAAGATGGCGCGAAACCTGGCAAGGGATGGATGCCTTGAAGGAAGTCAGTGAGGTGCCACTGCCCCTGAGAGAGGGGCGTCTCAGGAGGGGTACGGTTGGCACTTGGGGTGCCATAGCTGAAGAAATAGCAGCAATGGCTCCTGCCTGCGATACGGTGGCATTTATGACCTCTGCTGCTGCCTTCGCATTCGTCCTGACCCCACTGTCTTTCCTCATAGCAACCCTGACAATGTTCCTTGAAGTAAACACACTGTACCATCTTTCAAGAAGACATGCCAGTGCCGGAGGGTACTACGGTTATATTTCTACTGCCTTTGGACCCCAGCCAGCAATTGTCTCAGGGCTCCTCTATGTAATGTACCAGATTGCCAGCACAGCCGCCATACCGGTATATGTCGCAGGCGTGGTGCTTCCAGGTGTGCTGGACTATTTCTTCAGGATCAGCCTGCCTGCCTGGGTCTGGATACCATTCATACTTGTCTTCATTGTTCTTCCAATTGCACTTGCAATTCTGGGCATAAGACCGCAGATGAAGTATGTCAGGATCGCCGCTTTCTTCGAGGTGGCATTTCTAGCAGCACTTTCGCTCATAATAATCCTAAAGGCACATGACAACACCTTCGCAGTCTTCAATCCCGGGGCTTGGCCTTCATACTCCACTAATTTCAGTTCAGTGGGTGGCCCGGTGTCGGGAGTGGGCCTGGGCATGATCTTTGGGCTGACAAGCTTCATCGGCTACGGCGGTTCTGCTCCGCTTGGAGAGGAGGTAAAGAGCAGCAGGAACATAACAAAGTCCCTGGTCTTTGGGCTCCTTCTGGTAGGCGTAGTGCTCACTGAGGTGGCCTATGCGATGACTGTGGGGTGGGGCGTTTCAATGATGGCAACATTTGCGTCAAGCAACATACCAGGCATCATTGTGGCAACCCTTTACACCGGGCTAGCAGGGGGGTTAATGCTTGCTCTTGTAGCATTCAACTCTGCATTTTCAGATTCTGTTGCCATGCAATCAAACGCTGGCAGGGTTTACTTTGCAATGGCCAGGGATGGCATCATCCCAAAATTCTTTGCACACATTAGCGTGAGATGGATTACTCCAAGCAAAGCCCTCGCATTCATAGGATCTGTAGCAAGCATGGTTTCCATTGCGGCTGCGTTCGCAATATCTAGTTCTCTTGGCATCTCCCCAGTCAGCCTCCTATCTGGCTACGCCACAGGAAGAAGCGTTACCGTGGCTCTCTCCGACACGTTTGATCTTCTTACAACAATTGCGCTATTTGGCCTCATACTGACGCACATTCTTCTCAATACATCTGTGATAACACTGTTCAGAAGGCTACGGGAAAGGCACAACAGAAAGATAACCAAGATAATTCACCCTATTGAGCACTATGTAATGCCGCTAGTTGCTACAGCCGTATTCCTGTTCGTGCTTTATGAGAGCGTCTGGCCCCCAGTATTCCCAGTGACGCAGGCTGTTTTAATCTCGGCAGTTTATACAGTATTTGCCGTGATATATGCAATGCAAATGAAAGCTAGGAAACCTGGAGTTGTTGAAAGGGCAGGAAGGACAGTTAATATAGTGGAGGAGGAAAAGCTCAATGCAGAATGATCCGCTGATGATGGATTTTGCCTTCATCGATGATACCAAGGGAAAGCTTTTTCTCTACAATGACCGGCTAATTTTCCAGGCAAAGAGGGCAGAAAGGGAATTCAAGCTTTCCGAAATACGCAGCGTTTCATTTGAGAAGAAAACCTTCGTTACTTCAACCCTATTTGTGGACGGGCTTCCAATAACCGTCTGTCGCGCCCATATCTGGGCAGCCAAGATGTTTAGCCTTGGAGCGCCCCATAAATAGAAGCAGTGACAGTTAATTCTATAGGGATGGAGAAATTACAACCATCATGATAAATGTCGGTTTCTTCTATTCAGTGAAACCGGGCCACGAAAAGGAGTTTGAGGAGACATTCTCGGGCGTCATAGCTTACCTCCTGGGCAACAACACTGGACTCAAATCAGCAAAGCTCTACAGGGACGTATCCAATCCGCTTGAGTACATGATATTCAGTGAGTGGGACAGCAAGGAATCCTTTTCGCGTTTCATTCAGAGCAGGCCATTCAGGGAAACAACCGAAGGCGGGAAAAGCATTCTCTCCGGCCACCCGAGGCATGTGATACTCATGGCAGAACGGGACCAGTAGGGGACGGCATATTCTCCTGCAAATTGATCTTTATTATCCAAAAGTTATCAATCCGCAGATTCAGACGGGGCTGAAACGCCTCTTTCCCCTTTCTTGAAGTAAACATCGAAGAAAAGGTAGGTGAGAACAAGCAGGATTATACCCCCCACAATTGTAGTATAAAATATCTGAGTCTGCATTGCGTTGTTGTTAAGCAGTGTGAGAAGATTGAGAGATTTTCCAAGGAGGTAGGGATATTGGGAATAAGCAAGGAAGAATACTGAGATAGACATCAGGCCCTGAAATACAAGCTTGTTTTCAACAAGTTTCTTTGTTGGGCGATACATCCAAAGGATTGGTATGAGAATTGTTATAACAGCAGGAATGACCAGAACATAGGGATTATTCATGTCACCGAGGAACAAAAATGATACCCCTCCTATGATCATTCCTGCAGCCGTAACCACAAGTGAGAGGTATCCATTGACATCAAGGCCGTAGTAAACTGATGCAAGGCCGAAAAGAAGTATTGCAGAACCAACAATGAAGCCATCGTCTGGCAGAAATTCTGCAAATTTCAATATGTTGAAACTCATGGCGCTGTAGTTAAGGCCATGGCCGCTGAGTATGGCTGTGTATATCACCAGAACCATGGCACCCAGTATGAATGTAATTACAGCGTACAGCGTATAAAGCCACCTTCTGTTGATAACCGCGCCCTTCCATATGAATTCCGCAGAGATAATAGAGGCGTTTCTAAGAACGTAAAGTATGAGAAACACAAGGATATAACTAATGAAGCTGTAAGCTACGAGGGGAAGCGCGGATGGAATAAGCGCTTCAAGGTTGACAACATAGAAAACCAGGAAAGTGCCTGTTATTTCCCATATTGGGACAAGGTACTTAAACACCTTTTTCTCAGATTCTTTATAGCTGAATACTATGGCGGAGGCTGCCATAAGCTCAGTGGAAAGGATGGCAAAGAATACTGAAAATATTGCTATGTTGATTCCTACTTCCGGATGGATGAACTGTACCATCTTGACCCCCTCACGTTTTCAAGTTGTTTTTCCACGGTTTCTCTTCTCAGGACTCTTGCTGCGAAATAAAATGTAAACGGAACTACGATCAGATAGAATATTACTATGGCTATTCCCAGGGGAATAACGGACGGGGATGTATTGGCAGCCTGGGCCACAGTCATTACGTTGTATATTATCCACGGTTGCCTTCCCACTTCATCTGTAACCCAACCCGCATCATAGACTATCTGCAGGAGGATGCCCGATACCAGCATGCCATAGAGTGCAATCTTCCCGGTAGGGATTTTTCTCCTGATAATGATGAGATACATCAGGTATAGTGAAAAAAGCCCTACCAGAGTGCCGCCCCCCACCATAACGTCAAACGTAAGGTGCACAAAAAGGGGTGGCCAGAGGGAAGAAGGAGCCATTGAAAGACCTGGAACCTGGGCCTTTGAATTGAAGCTCAGGAAGGCAAGGAAGCTCTGGAGTCCGGGTATGGATATGTAGTATTCTACATGGCCGTTGACAAAAATTCCTCCAATTCTTTCAGGTGCATTAATTGCTGGATGCAGATTTAGCTCAATTGCCGCATATTTGAGGGGCTGAAGGCTTATGAGCATCCTAGCAGATGAATCCCCACTGATCCCGGCAAGCACCAGAGCAACAAAGCCAACAACCGCAGCAAGGCTAATGGCCTTGCCATAGAACCGCCTTGATTCCTCTGCCTTATCCTTCAAATAACTGTAAGCAAGATATGCAAGCAGAAGAAATGATCCTGCAGCAATTGTTGTGGTTACAACGTGGGAAATCTCTATAAATGCAGAGGGATTTGCAACAGCTGCCAGAGGATTTATATTAGTTGGTTGCCCATTAACCAGAGTGAAGCCTGAAGGTGTGTTCATAAACGCATTGATCATGGTGATGAAAACTGCTGACATTACCGTTCCAACAGCCACAAATAATGATAGGGCCCAGTGTTTGTATCTGTTTTCAAAAGCGTCCCAGTAATATACATAAAGCACAAGGCTTACTGTTTCCAGGAAGAAAGCGAAGACCTCGTAATAAAATGGAAGGATGTCAACCTTTGCTATGAATACCATGAAATTTGGCCAGAGGGAGAAAAGCTCCACAGCAAGAACTGTTCCGCTTGCTGTTCCCACAGCAAAAAATATGACAAGCGCCTTTGAAAATCGCTTCGCTATGGCCTCGTAGTAGGCATCCTTAAGCCTGAGGCTCATAAGTTCTGCTATTGAGATGATCACCGAGAGGGCTATACTCATCGTGACAATGAGGATATGTGCGCCCAGGGTGTAACCCATGAGGAATCTCTCGAATGCCACCACCGAAGTCATATATCTTAATGATTCTGAGTAAATATTTAACTTGTACTGAGCATAAGAGAGCAGAAATGTGCATAAAGGGATCATGGAAAACTACAGGGAACAGCTTGTGGCAATCCCAGATATGTGGATTGCATTGAAGCTAAAATGCTATCGGATATAGAGACAAATTTCTATTGAGAGTTCTGCATAAGGTAGACGGAGTGATATCTGAATGGGGCGGGTAAACGTTTCAATGAAAAACGAACTTATTGCAGATCTGGAAAAGATTTCTCAGGAAAACGGAAAGAGCATCAGCACAATTCTTTCGGAATCAGCTCATTTTTACATCGAATCCAGCCGCTCCGGAATAGCTCCAGATCAGATAATGAGGTCATTCCGGATACTTACCTTGTTGCAGGAAATAGATTCCGTACCCGTACCAGGGCAGCTCTTGGACTTCCTAATCAGGATGTCAATGGAATCATCGGATCGGGAGGTACTGGGCAAGTGGCATGAGCGTGGCTTCATCATAGGTGACATTGTTAAGAAATATGCCCCCACACTGGCCGACTTCTCCAGAATGATAGAGGAATACAGGCCAATGATACCGGTAAATCTCTTCAGCATAGATATCAAGGGGTCCACCGTAAGGATCATAGTGTCGGGTGCAGGGTACAGCAAAGAGGCTTCGAGGTGTTCAGCCGAGGGTTTATCAGGCTTCCTTGAATCCTACGGGTATCAGACAGAGAGTACAGAGGCGACAGAGGGGTTTGTCAAGATCTCTGCAAGAAACAGTTCATGAAATACCATCCACTGCATTATTGATTAATATAATCATAATTTCCTGCCATATGGCAAGCATGATTGATGCCGGATTTATTGTTGTTGGACACAGAGGCCTGTCGGGGAAAAAAACGGAAAACACCATAGAGTCCTTTAAGGCGGCGGCAATGGCTGGGGCCAGGGCTGTGGAGCTAGACGTTCAGCTTTCCAGGGATGGGGTCCCCGTCGTCTTCCATGATTTCAGCACCAGCAGGCTCTGCAGTATTGATAAGCGAATTATTGACATGAGCCTGGCCGGCATCAAAGAATTGAGAATTGCCGGCAAATGGGAGATACCAACCCTGACGGAGGTCTTTAACGCCATTCCAGGGACCCACATTTTTGTAGAGCTGAAAGTATCGTTCTCCAGCAGCAGGGAAGAAAAACTGGCACTTTGCAGGGCAGTCCGCAATGCAGTATTAAAGGGCAGATCGGAAAACCGGGTCACCATAATTTCTTTCGATCCTGAATCGCTCTTATTGTATGGGGAGCTAGACAGGAAGGCTTTGCTTGGGCTTGACTACGATTCTGAATCTGTCGGCTACCTTGAAAATCATGGGCAAAGGATTCAAGACCTCCTTTCCAGGTTCAGAATACTGCTCCCAGACCATGAATTTCACAGCGAGGAAAATCTGTCAGATCTTGTTCGAACCGGCAAGCGGATATTACCTTGGACTGTCAACAGCCACGCACGAGCCGCCAAGTTAAAGGAAATTGGGGCAGCAGGGATAATTACAGACAATGCCGATGAGATGATCGATCTTGACACTGATTCCTGAAGGGTAAGATGAAAGGTTTTTAAGTTCACTAGGGTTTTGTCACGCGATGAGGGTAGATGTCGCTTTCATGCATGCACCCAGCATATATGACTTCAGGAAGCGGCATCTCAGGGAGGGCCCCATAGGCGACGTGATACCTTCCACTCCTCTATTTGAAATGTACCCTGTCGGTTTCATCAGCATGCTGAACCATCTGATAGAGAACGGATACAGTGGGAGAATTTCCAACCTGGCAGTCCTCATGCTTTCTGATGACAGATTCGATGTGGAGAAATACGTCAAGAACATTGAAGCGGATATATTTGGCATTGACCTTCACTGGCTCCCTCATGTTCATGGGGCATTTGAGATCGCCAAAATGATCAGGCGTCTGCATCCAGAAAGCAAAATACTGATGGGCGGTTTTTCGTCAACATATTTTGCAGAGGATATTCTGAAAGAGAACAGCGCAGTTGATTTTATTCTAGCTGGAGATTTTGTGGAGAAACAACTTGTTTCACTGGTAGATTCCGTTCAGAAGGGCCGGGATCTTGGCAATGTGCCGAATCTTGTTTTCCGTGACGGCAGCGGAATAAAGCGCAACCCCCCGCTAAAGGATGAGGATCCCTGCGAATCTGTGTTCATAAATTACCGTGTACTTGTCAGGAACTCAATAATCCACCATGATATCAGGGGACACCTTCCCTACTATTCATGGATAACGAACCCGGTTGCAATGACGCTGATACAGAGGGGGTGCCAGTATAACTGCGGTTTTTGCGGAGGCTCCAACTTTGCATACAAGGCAAAGTATTTCCCATCCTCCCCGGTCAGAAGGTCGCCTGAGAGAATTGCAGATGAGCTCCAGGCGGTAAAGGAAACAATAAATTCCCCAGTCTTCATAGCTGGCGACATCAACCAGGCAGGTGAAAAGTACTACACCAGACTATTTGAGGAGATAAGGAGCCGCGGGCTGGACATGCCTCTTCTCACGGAATATTTTGTGCCTCCCGATGGTGATTATTTCTCAAGCTTGTCAAAGTACGTTGGAGATTTTTCATGTGAGATATCTCCAGATTCTTCAATCCAGAAGATAAGAAACGAAACTGGAAGATTCTATTCCAATGAAGACCTGGAAAAATCAATAGGCTTGGCTCGGCAGTACGGATCAAAAAAATTTGACGTGTACTTCTCCATAGGCCTCCCATTCCAGACAAAAGAAGATGTCCTGAAGGACGTTTCATATTCCGAGAGGATCATCAAGGAATACAGCACTCCGGAAATGCCTGTCTATGCCTTCATCTCCCCTCTAGCTCCATTTCTTGATCCCGGATCGCTCTTCTACGAAATGCCTGATCGATATGGCTTTACAATCCACGCCAGACACATAATGGACTACTACAATCTTCTGGACAGAGGAAGATCATGGGACGATTTCCTGAACTATGAGACCAAATGGATGTCAAAGAAGGACATGGTGGATGCTACATACCTTTCCGGGATAAAGATGGTGGAAGTAGGAAGTAGGCTTGGTTATATCGAATATAACGAGAAAGAGAAAATAGTAAACAATATAATGAGTTATATGAATGGTGAAGAATATACTCCACATGAGGATAAAAGCCATCACCTCACTTACCTCGTTAAGGAAATAGACTGGTCAAGAAAGCATGGGATTACCGGGGTCTCGCTTATGGTCTTCCTCTATTCTGTTTACGAGAGAATGAGAAGAGCGGTTGGGTAATAGGTTATCTTTACATGATAGGCGAATTGTTTATAACCCAGTAACTGATAAAATTCTGAGAATTCATTTTATAATGAGGAGTTGATATGAATGAATTTTGACCGGAAACTAAGTAAAATCCTTTGCGCTGTTGATTTTTCTGAGGAATCCCTAAAGGCTGTGGAATTCGCATACAGCATTATAGTTCCACGCAACGATTCCACGCTATATCTCCTTAACGTTGTAAAACCAGTCTATGCACCAATTGGTGACGGTTCAGGTGCGGCTGAGATATTGGTTGAGGAGAATGACCAGATGCTCAGGGAAGCAAGAGAGAAAATTGAAAGCTTGGCAAGGGACATCCGCTCAAACGGCTTCGAGAAAGTCCATGGTATTGTAAGGTCTGGTGAACCAGTGGTAGCCATTCTTGATACAGTGAATGAATTCAAGATTGACCTTGTCGTAATGGGCAACAAGAAACATGGCTTCAAAAAGGGAATACTTCTAGGTTCTGTTTCTGAAAGGGTATCAGCTAATTCACCTGTCTCAGTGCTAATAGTCCGATAACAGGCCTGCCCAGTTGTGGTCGGAAAGGTTCATCCCTTTTCTCTTTAAGCAGTCCCAAAAAGAATAATGCACATCCAGGCCTTGTTATAAAGCACTGCTAAGATGTTGATAAATGCGGACTGCGATATGAACGAGCAATTTTTGTTGCTCACAACTGGTACTCATTAAAAGTTGAAGATGATTAAGGATTTCTGCGTAGTATGGATGGCACAGATAAATGCCTGAAGTGATTTGAAATATGGATTCCCTATTTTCACAACTCGTAATGCCTGAAAACTGAATTCTTGAAAGCATCTATAATGAACATGGATAAAAAGGTAAGAATCAGCACAAAAAGGACATCCTGAATTGGTATGGGCGTAACCAGGATCCCTCTCCATGAAATCAAGATTACAAATAGAATATCCCCAATAGACGCAGCCATAAGCCATTTTCCGGGTTTAGATTTCCAAAATCTTGTTCTCTCCCTAACCATGTAAACCGTGAACTGTCCCGAGAAGACAAGCATATCGAATATGTATGTGTGAATCTGGCTCTGGTTGAGGCCCAACCTCATGCCAGCAAGCAAAATTATGAATGATTCCAGGACAACTGGAATTGCCAGGCCTACTGAAGTGCCAATTATTGACCCTACCCTCCATCTTTCAGGTTTTTTCGAGAAATTTACAGTGTCAGTTGCTATTGACATTGTTACAAAATCATTCGCGAACAGGAGCAGAATGACATCAAAAGGGGTTGTAACGAAAAACCTGAAAATGAAGAAAGCTGTTGTAAGAAATACAGATACCTGGACGGTCTTTATTATCTTATTTAGTGTATATGTAAGCATCCTCTGGTATATCTTGCGGCCGTCCTCCACTGCTGAAACAATGTCCCTTAATCCTTCATGCGTCAGGACAATGCTGGCAGACGCCTTTGCAACATCAGTGGCCGAGGCAACGGCTATTCCAACCTCAGCCTGCTTCAATGCAGGAGCATCGTTCACGCCGTCCCCTGTCATGCCGGTAACATGGCCTCTTGCCTGGAGAGATTTTACAATCCTGAATTTATCCTCGGGGAACACTTCAGCAAATGCTGCACATTCCTCTACTGGCTTGGTTCCGGCTTCAATTTCCCCCACACTGCAAATGCCGCTTCCCAGCCCAACCTCTCGGGCAATTTCCGTGGCGATTGGGGTGGAATCCCCTGTAATCATCTTAGCCCTGACACCTAGGCCAGAGAGCTTCTCAATTAATTCCCTGGAATCCGGCCTGGGGGGATCATTGAGGGGTATTATCCCGCAAAATTTCCAGTTTCCATTTTCCCTGACTGCCACACCTATTGTTCTGTATCCCCTTTTCGCCAAGTCCATAACATTAGGCATCACAGTGTCTTTTACTTCCTCGCCACACATTGCAGATATGACCTGAGGCGCGCCCTTTGCAACAGTAATCTTTGCGCCATTTATGATACAATCCGATTCGGTTCTCTTCGTTTCAGGTGAGAATGGCCTATAATCAACAATTTTGTATGGGGTCACGTCAATTCCTTTTGACCTGCCATATCGTATAACTGCCAGATCGATGGTGTCCAAACTGGATTCGTCAGAGGCAAGCATTGCATAGGTCATCAGATCATGTAAATCGCATCCGAATGGTACCGGATCTCTTGCAGTAAGCAAATTCTGTGTAAGCGTACCCGTCTTATCGAAGCAGATTGTGTCCATGGAAGCCGCATCTTCCACAGCGCTTAGTCTGGTCACAAGTGCCCCCTTTTCTGCAAGATCAAGGGCACCATAAGCTGTTGCAATTGTGAACGTCGCTGGTAGGGCAACGGGTATTGATGCAATAAGCACAACCAGTGAGAATGGAACAGTCTCCACTATTGGGACTTTGTAGATGAAGGAGAATGCAAGAAGTGCTGAAACTAGGATAACATCAATGAGTGCAAGATACCTTACAATTCCAAGTATAAGTTGCTGAAGATGTGACTCCGATTTTGCCCGGCTGACCAGTTCGGCTGTCTTGCCATAGTAGGTATGCTCTCCTGTGGCTACCACAAGGCAAGTTGACTCGCCCCTTCTCACTACCGATCCTGAGTAGAGCCCACTGTCTGTCCCTCTTGTAACTGGATTAGATTCCCCGGTGAGGGCGGACTGATCAACCTCAACATAACCTGAGATGATAACTACATCAGCGGGAACGACATCACCCATTCTCAAATGTATGATATCGCCAGGGACAAGCTCTGCCGCTGGCAGCAGGGTCCAAACCCCATCACGGATAACGCGAGAAGCCACGGAGATCTTGCTGCTAAGCAATTCAACGGCATCACTTGCCTTTGATTCTTGAAAGAAGCTTACCAGACTATTGAAAACAAGAAGCGAAATGATTATGTATGTGTCAAGGGTCTTGCCTATGATAAAGGTAAGAATTGCTGTTATTTCGAGCATCCAGGGAACTGGGGCCCAGAATTTGCTCAAAAATACAATGGCTCGAGATTGTTTTTTCCTCCTTATTGTATTTTCTCCATATTCCAGCAGTCTGCTGCCAGCTTCCTTAGAGCTCAGACCAGCAGTGGATGTATTCAATTTCTGCATTGCCTGATTTGCAGAGAGTCCATCAAGCTGTTCACTCAATAGGGCACTTCCTTTTGTTCTCACCAAATTCAGAGATTTAAAGCGTAAAGGTTCCATTTATCCAGCCAGTAGAGGGGAATCCAGAATCTCTAGAATGGTTACGAACTTCTTTTCATTCTTGTCCTATATATAAAAGTCTATGCTAATTTGTGAGGAATTCGATTTAACTCAATCCGGGCGATTTAAATCCGGTGATAAACAATGGCACTGTTTATAGATTCTCTGGCGGTGATGCTCATTGGTCTAGCCATGGGTACATTTCTCGGTGCCTTCTATTTCTTCTTCCGGGCAAGAGGAAACGAGCAGCAGATACACAATCTGGTTTTTCCTGCTCTGGCAATAGGATTCTTTGACTTTGTAAGCGGCTACGAGATGTCGTTCACCTGGCCGCTGCCCAGCGGATATAACATGTTATTTGGAGATCCACTGCTTCTGTTCGGTCTTTTGCTCATAGTTTCGGCCGTAATGATCTACAAGAATGCCAGCCTTGGGCTTGTGCCACTGCTGTTTGTTCTGCTTGGCATATATGTTCTAGTTGGCGCATACAGCATAGTGCAGCAGAACCTTGAGACCGGTGAGAACCTGATTACTGCAATGGGCCTCTATCTCTTTGATGGCATTGGCGCCATACTTGCACCTGTTCTATACGTAAGGCCAGAAGGAAACGGAAGATGGCTCTACTACTTGGAATGGGTTATACTGGGTATCGGGACAATATTTGCACTGGTCATAGGATACATTGCACTTAATGGTCACTTGATAGACTTTGCAAAGTATTTCCCATAAATTTTTTTAATGATAAATTTTATAATAAGTGTTGTTATAGAACATAGGATAATATGGGTAGAGGAAGCACAGGTGCAAAAGCAGGGGCTGTAGCAGGCATAATCTATGGCATACTTGGTGCCGTATTCGGAATTGTCGTATTGACCATAGAGAAGAGTGCAATAATTTCGGCATTGAATTCTTATCTGAGTAATTTGTCTTCCACTGGCATATCAGTTTCAGGACTCACAGCAACTGGATTGTATAACACTGAATTTATTACAGCACCAATTGTCGCCTTATTTGAAGGCATAATCGGAGGCCTCATACTGGGAGCCATATTTGGGGTGGCTGTGCATCGGATTCCAGGTAGGAACGACAAAGTAAAAGGCATTGCCTTCGGGATTATTTTATGGCTCATTTTTGACGTTTTGCTGGGCCTTGCAAACAGGGCAGAATTCGGCAATAGTTATTATTTACTCAGTGTCGGGTTTGGCATCATTTCCGTAGTTGTGTACGGTTATTTCCTGGGCGATCTCTTTGGAAGATGGTGGCACGAACCCTCTTTGCAGGCAGAACCGGATAGCTTCAAGATAAACCAATGAAAACAAAAACTTCAATCTGAAATTAAAAACTTACCATATTTTCATTTTTTCAGGGAATACGAATTTTAAATTCTGGATTATCATTTTATTGATAGTGGAAGAGTGCAGGGGATGGGATTTGAACCCACGTATCCCTACGGAACCAGACCCTCAATCTGGCGCCTTTGACCAATCTCGACAACCCCTGCTTGGAGTTACGCCATTGAAATGCCGGATATTTATTTTTGCCTGACAAGCTCGTTTCAGGTCAAATGACGCTTACCTAGATAATATTAGATATTGTGAGGTGCTTTACCAGTCATGAAATGGATAACCCGCGAAAGGGCCATGGTTGACAGGATAGCCTGTCCTTGGCTCATCACGAGATTTATTGATCAAAACCCTGAATTCGTGTTTGTCCCCTCTGGTGAGGTCCACAAGGCAGCCAGGGAACTAGGAGCCATACCATTTGATGTTGAGGGAGCTGAGCTAAATCACTTTCACGAGAACGGAAAGGAATACGTAACTTTTGATGCCTTCATAAGGAAATACAGGCTTGAGGACCCTGCTCTGACCACACTTGCGGAAATCGTAAGATCAGCAGATGCCCACGATCGCGAGCTAATACCGGAAGCTGAAGGGTTAAAGGCAATAGCCACAGGGTTCAGATTAATATCCAGAAACGACTACGAAAACATGTCAAAACAGTTTCCTGTCTACGACGCCTTGTATGAATATTGTAAATCAAAGGTCAGGGCGCACAGTTAGATCCGCTCATTATAAAATTAATATACGCTTACCATTTATTCTATGCAGTCTGAAATGAAAGTCCAAATTTTATCTGTTAAGTTAAACCATAATTCGGAAGTTGCCCCATCAGTAAGGATGCTTGCAGGTGGTCACAGGTGAAAGCACCTGCAAGTAAGGCATACATAGTAGATGCAATAAGAACCCCAATAGGAAAAAGAAATGGATCACTCCAGGCAATCCACCCTGTGGATCTATTGGGAAACCTTGTCAATGGCGAGTTAAGAAGGGTGGGAGTTGATGCGGAAAATTATGATGACATAATTGTTGGGTGCGTGAGCCAGGCTGGGGATCAGGGATTCAATATAGCTAGGAATGCCTGGCTTTCTGCCGGGCTTCCAGAATCAGTTCCAGGAACGACTGTTGACAGACAGTGTGGCTCAAGCCTCCAGGCGGCCACCTTTGCAGCCCAGGCAGTAATGTCTGGCGTGGAGCATCTAATAATGGCCGGAGGCGTGGAATCGATGTCAAGAGTCCCCATGGGAAGCACAATAAACAGCAGTGGAAATCCAATAACTCTGGGCCTTTCTGTCCGGTACGGCTTGGACAAGGAGTGGTTTAGCCAGGCGTACGGCGCAGAACTTATAGCCAGGAAATATGGTTTCAAGAGGGACGAGCTTGACGAATTCAGCTACCTCAGCCATTTAAAAGCCAGTTCTGCGCGGTCCATAACAATGCGGGAACTTATGCCTGTCCAGGCAGACACATCCGGGGATGGGGATATCATAACGATTCTGGATCATGACGAAGGAGTAAGGGAAAAACCTGACCTTGAGAAGATGAAGGCTCTTCCACCTGCTTTCAAGGGCCTTAACTTTATCACGGCTGGCAACTCCAGCCAGATATCAGATGGAGCCAGCGTGTCTGTGATAGCTTCAGAAGAAGCGCTTGATAAGTATTCTCTGCATCCGCGCGCGGAGATACTTTCTATGGCCGCCGTTGGTGTAGATCCTGTAACAATGCTCACGGGTCCAATACCTGTAACCAAAAAGGTCCTTGAAAGGGCTGACCTTTCAATAAATGATATAGATATCTTTGAGGTGAATGAGGCATTTGCACCTGTTGTGATGGCCTGGCAGAAGGAATATGGGGTTCCTTGGGACAGGATAAATGTTCATGGGGGAGCAATAGCAATAGGCCATCCACTAGGCGCAACCGGAACCAGAATACTGGCAACGGCACTCAACGCAATGGAGAGCAGAAACAAAAAGGTAGCCCTAATTGCAATATGCGAGGGTGGTGGAATGGCAAATGGGATGATACTCAGAGCTATCTGAAAATCAGAGCTATCTGAAAAAATGTGATTATTTATCACATTTTCCTGTGGGGCAGGCCGGATCGAATGTCGCCTCAAGCTTAAGATACTTGTCTGGGACCTTGGTAATTAGTTCTATGGTCTGCTTCTCTGCCTGAGGCTGCTTTGTCTCAATGGCCTTTTCCTTCTTCCTCGACTGCGTGCCTGAATACAGGACCTGCTCAGTCTTGCTTCTGTCCCTGTACACTGTGATTCCCTTGCAGTGAAGTTCATGTGCCATGAGGTAAGCCTTAGCTATATCCTCTGGGGTGGCGGTTGACGGAAGATTGATTGTCTTTGATACGCCGGAATCACAATACCTCTGGAAAGTTGCTTGCATGAGTACATGCCACTCAGGGTCAATTTCATGTGCAGTTACAAATATCCTCTTTATGTCGTCTGGCAGGGAAATGTCGTGAAGATTGCCGGTCTTGGCAACCTCATGCATCAGCTCCTCGCTATACAGGTTTCTGTCTCTCAGCATCTGCTCGAATATTGGATTCACCTCCATGAGCTCCTGCCCATTAAGTACGTGCCTTACAAAGGCAAGCGCAAAGAGTGGCTCTATTGAGGATGAGCAGTTCGCTATTATTGAGATAGTTCCGGTTGGGGCAATTGTCGTTGTCGTGGAGTTTCTCATCTTGATCCCGTCCTTTTCGTAGAGGGAGCCATACCATCCAGGGAAAACGCCCCTTTCCTCGGCCAGAATCCTTGATTCAGCATGGGATTCCTGCTCCAGAAAACTCATGACCCTCTCGCCCATCTCAAGGCCATCGCCGCTGTTGTACGGAATGCCTAAAAGCACTAGAAGATCGGCAAAGCCCATGTAGCCAAGCCCGATCTTTCTTGTGGTCCTGGCCATCTTCTCTATCTTATCAACAGGGAATTTGTTAGCATCAATCACATCGTCCAGAAACTTTGTGGATAGCCTTATTACGTCCCTAAGGTGATCCCAGTCCACTTTTCCATCCTTTACGAACTTGCTCAGGTTTATCGAGCCAAGATTGCAGGGCTCATAGGGCATTAGCGGCTGTTCTCCGCATGGGTTTGTCGCCTCGATCTCGGCTATGTGCTTGACAGGATTCTTCCTGTTTATCTCGTCCAGAAATATGAGACCGGGATCAGCCGTCTGCCAGGCCTTATTAATGATGGTATCCCACATGCTCCTGGCCTTGATCCTGTTGACGATTTTCCCGCTCCTAGGACTCCTGAGTTCCACGTACTCATCAGCATCGAGCTTTTCAAAGAACTCATCTGTCATCCCAACGGAGATGTTGAAGTTGCTCAGTACAGTGTTTTCGGAGTCCTTGCTCATTATGAACTCCATTATATCGGGGTGGTCAAAGCGGAGTATCCCCATATTTGCACCCCTTCTCTTGCCGCCTTGCTTTATTACGTCTGTTGTTGTGTCAAAAATTTTCATGAAGGAGACAGGACCGGATGCCACACCCTTAGTAGAACCGACTAGATCATCCTTCTCCCTTAGCCTGGAGAATGAGAAGCCAGTACCTCCCCCGGATTTGTGTATCATGGCCTGATACTTCAGGGCATCAAATATTTCCTCTATGCTGTCTCCAACTGGAAGTACGAAGCACGCAGAGAGCTGGCCGAGCCTGGCTCCAGCATTCATCAATGTGGGAGAATTCGGGACAAACTCAAGCTTGGTCATTACATCATAATACTGATCCATGATCTCCTGAGCAGATGTTGGTTTTGTGTGAACAAAATCAATGAATTCTTCAAATGTGCCAGTCAACTGTCCCTCGTTCTTGAGATGGTTGAAGGCCCTTTCAAGGATTTCCATCTGAGTGGGCATCAGATTTCCCATGATTTTTCCAGACTTTGGGGTTTTGCCGGTCTTCTGGAAGTTCCTGTAATCGTAGAGGAGATTCACGATTCCAACGTGGTTTGCAACTCTCCTGAACATCTGGCTTGGAGTCTCAACAATCTTGCCATCCTCATCCTTGAGAAGGTATCTTGCTTCCAGAGTCTTTATTGCATTTATAGATAGCTTCAGGTCATCCCTGACACCAATTCTCTCCTTTTCCTCCCTTATTGTGCGCCTCTTCTCCCTGTAAAGTATGTATGCTTTTGCAACCTCATTATATCTGTTTCCCTTTTTTGAGGAAGACATCAGAACCTGCTCTACTTTGTCCTGTATTTGCTCGACTGTGGGTTTCAGTGTTTCCTTTTCGACCTCGCTTATCACCCGGTCGGCAATTTCGTCAGCTTCTTTCATTGATCCAGCTTTGACAGAAAGCATGGCCTTGTAGATTGCCCTTGATATCTTTGTCTTATCAAAATCAACTTCGCTGCCGTCCCTCTTTATGATCCTCTTGATCTTGTATTCATGTTCCGAAATCATATAGTCAACCTCATTGTTGGTAACGTTGCCATTTGTTGGATGTTACTAAATCCTTTTATGACCCGATGTGGTCATAACTGAGAATCATTGATGACTATCAGTGTATAAGGATTTAGTAAACAACATGGTAACGAGACTTTTACCATGTTTGATAATATAAAATTTCCCATCAGCTCTCTCAATTGTATAGCAATTCTATTTACACTATAACTAATATCAAACTATCAATTCGTTTCAACACCCTCTTCATCAATTACAGGAAAGGTCGTAAAAGATTTTATAAAATGACGTTAATAATATGGTGCATTATGAGTAACTTCAAATGTTAATATGAAAGATAGTGATATTTGCATCATGAAACTTGTGGAATGCGTACCTAACTTCAGCGAGGGGCGCAACAGAAGCATTGTCGATGAGATAGTATCAGCGATCAGCAAGGTCCCGACAGTAAAAATTCTTGATGTGGAGATGGACGAAAACCATAACAGATCAGTTGTCACATTCCTAAGCGATGCAACAACCGCTGTGGAAGCAGCATTCAATGGAATCAAGAAGGCGGGGGAACTCATAGATCTCAACCACCACAGGGGAGAACATCCTAGGTTTGGGGCTTCAGATGTCATTCCTTTTGTACCCATTTCAAATGTTACAATGAAGGAATGCGTGGACTTGGCTTTGAAACTAGGAAAGCGGGTGGGTGAGGAGCTTGGGATACCGGTATACATGTACGGTGAGGCTGCCCTAGTTGAGTCACGGCGGAATCTAGAAAACATCAGGACCAAATCATTCCAGTTTGAGCAGCTTAAGGATGCCATAGGGACGGATCAATGGAAGCCGGATTTCGGCCCTCAACGCTTGGGAGGTGCCGGGGCAAGCATTATTGGGGCAAGAGATTTCCTGATCGCATACAATGTTAACCTAAACACCACAGACCTGGAAACAGGGAAGAAGATCGCCAGAGCACTTCGGGCTAAAGATGGCGGGTTGACGTTTGTCAAATCGCTGGCATTTTTCCTGAAGGACAAAAACAAGGTACAGATATCCATGAACCTGACTAATTTTAGGAAGACGCCAATATACAGGGCCTACGAACTAGTAAAACTCGAGGCATTGAGATATGGAATATCTGTGGCGGAATCTGAGATAGTTGGGCTCACCCCTCTTGATGCCATAGTTGAATCAGCATCCTTTTATCTGCAGATGAACAGCTTCAATCCTGGTCAGATACTGGAAACAAAGATGTGGGGTGAATAAATGGAGGATTTTGACAGTTTTCTGGAGAGATTGGCCTCTCCCAGCCCAGCCCCTGGAGGGGGAGCTGCCAGCGCTGCAGTGGGTGTTATAGCCAGCAACCTTATCTCAATGGTTGCAGGCCTAACCAAGGGAAAAAAAGGTTACGAAGAAAAGCAGAAGATAATTGATCATGCTTTGGAGAGAAGCCGCATACTTTCCAGTGAATTTAGAAACCTTATGGCTGAAGATGAAGACGCTTTCAACAGACTCTTTGCTGCATGGAAAATGCCTAGAACTACCAATCAGGAAAAAGAAGAAAGGAAAAATGCAATGGAAGAAGCATCCAGGCTCGCAATAAGGACTCCTTGGAGGATTGCCAGGGCTGCAAGGGAAGTTATAACACTCGGGGAAAGTATGGCGTCCTCGGGCATCGCCAGTGCAGTGACTGATGCAGGTTCAGCACTGGAATTCGCCTTTGCTGCAATAAAATCAGCCATCCTCAACATAGAGATAAACATAAAATCCATGCAGGACAAGAATTTTACAGATGGTGAGAAGCTGAAAATTCGCCTATTCATGGAGGATTCCTTAGCAGCTTACGAACATGGGATGGATACAGTGAGAAGGAGGATGACATCTTGAGAAATGGCTTGCCGGAGTTGGCTGACATAAGATCGGCTCAGGAATTCTTGGCTGGAAAAGTCAACAGAACCGAACTGCATCATTCGACCACATTCAGCCAGATGCTTGGAGGTGACATTTATTTCAAGATGGAGAACCATCAGAAAACTGGTTCCTTCAAGGCAAGGGGAGCTATGTATCGCGTGTCAAAACTTACTCCCCAGGAAAGGGAACGGGGAATAATTACTGCCAGTTCCGGAAACCATGCCCAGGGGGTTGCATATGCTGCGATGTATAACAGGCTAAGTGCAAAGATAGTGATGCCTGAATACACGGTACCGGCTAAAATCAATGCAGTTCAGGGTTATGGGGCGGAGGTCGTGCTCATGGGCCACGATTATTCAGAGGCCCGGGATGCAGCTGAACAGATAAGAATCCGGGAAGGGAGAACATTCATCGAAGCATTCAACGATCCATATGTAATAGCAGGGCAGGGGACAATAGGTCTTGAGATACTCAATGATATTCCGGATGTTAACAGGATCATTGTGCCAGTCGGCGGAGGAGGGCTGATTTCAGGTATAGCCATATCCGCAAAAAGCATCAATCCAAGCGTGAGCATAATTGGGGTGGAGTCTGAGCTTTCTGATTCCATGAAGAAGTCCCTGGAACAAGGCCGGATTGTTGCACATACCAGTGGAGACAGCATCGCAGATGGAATTTCTGTGAAGTATCCTGGCGATCTTACTTTCAATGCAGCCAGGGAATATGTCGACGACATAGTAACTGTAAGTGATGAAATCATAGCTCTGGCAATATATAAGCTGCTTGAACGCAACAAGACACTTGTTGAGCCCTCAGGAGCGGCAGCCTTGGCTGCAATAATGGATCACAAAGTCAATGTCACCAAGGGAAAGACTGCTGTAATACTATCTGGCGGAAACATGAACTTCCTTCTTCTTTCAAAGATCATCTACAAGTCCATGGAGATAGAATCTAAACTTGTGCGGATTGAATTCAAGATTCCAGACAGGCCAGGGACCCTCTTCCGAATATCATCCGCCATTTCTGAATCCGGCGGGAACATATTTCATGCAGAGGTAGACAATCTTGCTAGAGACACACCAGTCGGGTACCAGACAGTCACATTCACAGTGAATGTCAGGGACGAGAAACATCTTTCCTCGATGCTTGAGAGAATAAGGGGGCTTGGTTTCAAATTCGAACTTGTCAC
This sequence comes from Thermoplasmata archaeon, assembly GCA_021797355.1. Taxonomy (GTDB): domain Archaea; phylum Thermoplasmatota; class Thermoplasmata; order Thermoplasmatales; family Thermoplasmataceae; genus UBA509. The sequence goes on from JAJZZX010000001.1 coordinate 247,179, forward strand.
ATGATTACCCTGAAATCTTCAAGATTCCCTATTTCATCAACGTCAGAATGATATCTCTCCACACGGGCCGGAAATAGTTCTGTGCAGCACATCTGTATTAGTCTCTGCACAACATGCTCCTCACCTTCCATGTGGGCCTCAACACTGCCATCTTCCAGGTTTTTCACCCATCCGTACACGCCAGTTTTCTGGGCCAGGTTAGCCACATTCCTCCTGAAATTTACTCCCTGTACCTGCCCATAGAATCTCACACGCCTTGCCACCTTCATAACATCACTTAGTTCCTGCTTATTATCGTTATAATGTCCCCATCAAGGAGCTCATAATCTAAGCCAACACGCAATTCTGCCTGTTTTCTCTGTGGGCCCGAAAGTATTGCATACCTATATGATTCAAGCATCTCCCTGCTTATTTTCCTAACAACGTCTCTGACTAGTGCTCCCTTGCGCAACACGAGGGGCCTTTCCAGATCTACGTAACCTGATTTTTCCCGCAGGAAAACCCTTATGAGCGACAGAGCCTGATATATTTCCTCCTTGAGTTCAGGAATCCCCTTCTTTGTTGCTGCAGATACCTCAATTACCTTGCCCATTTTCCTCAGATCCTCTATGTCCTGGTCGCTGTGCGGAAGATCAATCTTGTTCACAACAAATATACCAGGAATGTAAACAGTGTGTCCTTTGAGATGGTCAATGAGATCATCGGAGTCGATGCTTTCTCTTATGAAAACATCTGCATTTGTCACCTTGAATTCCTTGAGGATTTCCCGGATCTGGCTGTCGTCCACAGCCACGTTTCTTGGCTTGTGGATTCTGATGCCCCCGCTGTTGGATTTCTTTATTGAGATATTTTTCTGCTTTCTGTTCAGAACAATGCCAGCCCGATGCAGCTCATTAACAATCCTGTCCACGCCTTTCACCTGAACATCGGTAACTACCACAACCAGATCAGCACTCCTTACCATGCTCAGGATCTCACGTCCTCTGCCAGATCCGGTGGCAGCATTCTCTATTATGCCAGGAAGATCAAGAATCTGTATTTGGGCCCCATTGTAACTCATTATGCCCGGCACTACCTTCAGGGTCGTAAAGGCAAAGTTCCCAGTCTCGCTTCTCTGAGATGTAAGGTCATTCAGTAAGCTTGATTTGCCTACGTTGGGGAATCCTACCAGGGCTACGGTGGAATCTCCTGTCTTTGGAATGGCAAAACCCTCACCTCCGCCTTTTTTTTGGGAAAGAAGCTCGATTTCAAGTCTGGACATCTTGGCTTTCAGGAGTCCTATGTGCTTTTCAGTGGCCTTATTATACTCGGTTTTCTTGAGTTCTTCCTCAATCTCCTTAATTCTGTCCTGAATGGTAGCCATTAATGTGGCACCTAATGGGGAAGTAGTTTAAATTCATGCAGTTTGAATTTCCTCATTTATTTGTCAGCAATCTCGTCCAGCCCAGCTGCAAGGTCTTCAATGGACGGGATCAGGTAATCCAGCACTTCCCTTACCAGCTTCAGCGGTTCACTGTGATCAAGAAGGAATTCCTTGCCCCTGTGGGTTATGGAATATATCTTAACCGTCCTGTTCTTGACAGTACATTCTTCCTTGACCTCTATGAATCTCCTCCTGAGCATTGAAGTCAGCAAAACGTAGATGGTGCCGGGAGCAATCCTGCGTTTCAACCTTTCAGACACAACCTGCTGGAGGGCATACCCATGCAGGTCGTGGCGCGACAGCTGATCGAGCACCAGCAGCGTCATTATTCCGCGCAGAATCTTTTCCCTTTCCATCATAATGTACATAATGATTAAATAGAATATATACATTACTTATAGATGTCTGACTTATCTATGGATTCTCTGGCCACTTCAAAATACACAAGCCCAGCACTTGTTTTCACCTCTCTTGGGCACTTCATTAATGACGGAACTGTATTCTTCTTTCCACTGCTCGTGGATATACTGGTTAAAACAGATTCCCTGTCTGCAGTTACAGTAACAATTCTCCTAGGAATATTCTATGCGGCCGCATCCCTGTTCTCGGTCGAAGTAGGAAGATTAGCCTCTAGATGGAGTAACAAGGGGACGCTCATTGGCATCGGGCTTTTGCTTATGTCACTGGGGTTGGTTGGATTCTATTATTCCATAATGGAAGCAGGCAGCATCGTTGTTATTCCTGCTGCAGCCATCTCTGCCCTCTCTGCAGGAATAGGCTCCTCATTTTATCATCCTCTTGGAGGTTCAGTTCTTCAGATGTCATATTCTGCAGAAAAAAGGGGAAAGGCACTTGGGATAAACGGATCAATGGGGAGTGTTGGCAGGGCCCTGTACCCCTCTCTTCTCTATGGGTTTGCTGCCCTGTTTACACTGGATTCCTCCTTCCTCGTATTCGGGATATTTGCAGTAGTGGCAGCCATTGCCATATGGCTGGGACTTATGCCCATGGCCAACCACTCCAAACAGGATCATAGGCCGGCAAGCAGCAATACCAGCAAGAGAAAAAGTACCTTGTCAGCATCAATAATAATACTTGCTATTGTGGCCTTCATCAGGAGTACAGCTTCGCAGGGAATAGCATCGTGGATACCGTCTTATATATCGAATGTGCAGAAAGTTGGAATATCATCTCTGCTGGGATATTCTATAACACTTATGTTCGTGGCTGCAATTATAGGACAGCCAATATTTGGATTCCTAGCCGACAGGATGGATAAGAGGGTGCTGCTTTCTGTCAGCTCCTTTGGAACTGTGCTCTCAACTCTGGGCTACATATATACGACCGGATCCATATCCCTAGCTTTTCTCATAGTGTTCGGATTTTTCACTTTCAGCGGTTTCCCTCTGCTGTTCGCACTGATTTCGGAATACGTTCCCAGAGGCGATTCCTCACTGGCTAACTCGGTTGTCTGGGGGCTGGGGAATCAGGGGGGCATGGCCCTAGGGCCAGTGCTCGTGGGCCTCATAATAGTTGATAACTATTCAAGGCTCCCATTCTCGTTCGAGGTTATGGTTATTATAACCATTTTTGCAGCACTGGCTGTGTTTCTCCTTCCACGGCCATCTGGCAAGGCAAAGATGGCCCTGTTCGGCTAATCCTGGTGAACTGCCTTGAATAGCTGGAACAGGAAAAGCGTCTCAAAGAAGTAGCTCTCTTTTGCCTTTTCCTTGAATGTGTACTTCTTGTACCTGTTCTGAAGGGAAACAAGATCAGTGAGGCTTGAAAGGATAATGTATATTGAACCTGAATCCTCCAGGTATCTGTCTGCTGAATCCAGAAATGGCGCGATGATGTCAAAACCATCCGAGCCTCCATTCCACTGTTCGGAATTTTCAAACCTGTCCTCGACCGGAAGGTAAGGGGGATTGAAGATTATGGTGTCATAGGTCCCTTCAATATTCTGGAAGAGATTGCTGTTGACTATATTCAGGGATACCCTATTGCGAATTGCATTTTTCTCTGCACAATCGAGAGCACCCTGCGAGATATCACAGCATGTTACCTTGCGTCCCATTCTGGCACAATATATGGAGATAATTCCTGTTCCACAGCCGATCTCCAGTACCCTGTTGCCCGGTATGAGATGATCCATGAGGAGAAAAGTATCTTCCGCAGGCCTGTAGACGCCTGGGCAATGCTCAATTGAGATGCCGAGATACTTTTCGTAATGTATAATCACAGAAACTATCAGTAGGAGCGCAGATAAAATCTTAATCTTTGCTGGCAGGGATGAGGTGGCACCAATAATGCCAAACTGTGAAACATGCATGAACGAGGCTAAACATAATAATCAAGAAAATACTGGTAGTAGAGAACTCATTGCCGGCTGATAATGACAGGAACATAATAATAACCGAGAAAGCAGACGCTGCAAGGCGAATTGCCTACATTCTTTCAGATGGGGAATCAAAGCAGAAGAGGGTTAAAGGTCTCAACTATATTGAGTTCCAGAAAGACGGCCTTCCGAATATCGTGATCCCATTGAGCGGCCATATTGTTGAGCTTGACTTCCCTCCCGACATGAAGGATTGGAAATCAGTGGAGTTGGAGAAGCTCATAGATGCACCCGTGATGAAGAATATAACAAACAAGAGTGCGTTCAATTCACTGGTTTCCCTCAGCGATAGGGCATACAGGATAATAATTGCTACCGACTTTGACAGGGAGGGTGAGCTAATAGGCTCCGAGGCTTTGGACATAATCAGGAGAAACGTTCTTGATAAGTCAGGATCAAGCCCTGAGATTAGAAGGGCAAGATTCAGCGCACTGACACCCGAGGAGATAAAGAACTCATTCAGCGAACTGGTTGATCTTGACAAAAACCTTGCAGAATCAGCAGCAGCAAGAGAGGAGATTGACCTTTACTGGGGTGCAGTTCTCACTAGATTTTTCTCCATCACATCAGGCCGGCTTGGAAAGAATTTTATTTCCATAGGAAGGGTCCAGACACCCACACTTGTAATTGTAGTGCGAAGGGAGCTTGAAATAAGGGATTTTGTCAGCAAGCCCTTCTGGATCATAGAGGTAACACTGAACAAGAAGAGGGATTTCACAGCTGTGCTCAAGCAGGGTCCAATATATGATAAGAACCAGGCTGAACTCATATTCAGCCAGGTTAATGGAAAAAATGCAGAAGTAATCTCATTCTCGAGAAACGAGGAAAGAATAGCAAAGCCAATACCTTTCAACACAACGGAATTCCTCAGGGAGGCCTCAAGGATAGGGGTGAGCCCCGGGAAGGCCATGAAGATAGCAGAGTCTCTGTATACAAGAGGTTACATAAGCTATCCAAGAACTGACAACACTGTATACCAGAAATCCATACACTTCAGATCAATTCTCACAAAGCTCCTTGACACCGAATATTACGAGGATGTGAAGAAGGTAATTGATCAGGAGACAATAAGGCCTTCAAGGGGAAGAATTGAAGCAACAGACCATCCGCCAATTTATCCGGTCTCGGCAGCAAAGAAAGGAGTTCTTTCCGGCGACTTCAGGAAGATATACGAGCTCGTACTCAGACGCTTCCTCGCAACATTGTACAGGGAGGGTAGAAGGGAGATCACGGATGTTCTGTTACAGATCGGTGAGCATGAATTTGTATCAAAGGGGATCAAAATCACAGATCCCGGCTGGCTTGAAGTCTACCCATACCGGAAGATCCAGGAAATCGCAATTCCAGACATGGTTGCCAGAGAAACTGTGAAGGGAAAGGACTGGCAAATGAAGGAGGATAAGACAAAACCGCCACCCAGATACGATTTTGCAGCTCTCATAAAGAAAATGGAAGAACTGAACCTTGGGACAAAGAGCACCAGGCACGATATAATTGAGAAGCTCCAGACGAGGGGATTCATAGAAGGGAACCCGGTGCGACCCACATTCCTGGGCATAGGTCTCATAGAAGCCCTCCTTACTGTCAAATCCGATATAACTGAACCGGATATGACTGCCGAGCTTGAAAGGGATATGGACAGGATTGCAAACAGTGAGATATCCAAGGATGCCGTGGTTGGAATTTCAAGGCAGATGCTCCACAGGCTACTTGCTCAATTCAGGGAGAAAGAGGGCATCATCAGGGACACGATACAGAATTCGCTAAAAATGGGCAGAGATATTGGCCAGTGTCCAGTGCATCACACTTCAGTGATGCTCATCAGGGGAAGGGATTATTCGAAGATCAAGTGCAGCACGGAAGGCTGTAGAATTGACTTCATAGCTCCCGTGAGGGGAAGCCCTGAGATTCTGGACGAGAAATGCCCCATATGTGGACTGCCAGAAATAAGAGTTATCCGAAAAGGGCAATCTCCGGAAACTAGATGCATAGATCCAAAGTGTTCCTTCAATCAGCAGAAAGATGCCTTTGGCAAGTGTCCAGAAGATGGGGGGACGCTAGTCCTAAGGCAGTCGAGGTTCGGCAAGCGTTTTCTGGGCTGCTCGAATTATCCTTCCTGCAAGAAGACTTATCCGGTTCCACAGATGGGCAATATAAGGCCAACCGGAGATGTCTGCCCTCATTGCGGTTCGCCAATAATAATATCATTCAGGGGCAAGAGAGCCTGGAAGTTCTGCCCCAACATGGAGTGCACCTATAACAAGAAGGGGAAGGTGAGCGAGGCTGCAGAACAGGATTCCTGAGATCACGGGCATCGCTGTGCTTTCGGCATCTTCCCTGCTGGCAACATTCCTGAGCCTGACCCTGATCTCTATTTCTCCAGGGGTGCAGGCTAAGAGCCCAACAAGCGGTTTCTCATATGTGATATATTATCTTCTAGCTGCACTAGTCTTCACTGCAATAGTTATATTCTTGGGTCGAAGGAAGCTGGGCAATATAATACGCTGGATCTTCCTTGCAGTCATAGCATACGTCATGTTCTATGTGTGGAGCATATTGGGCCTGTATATAGCATACAACTACCCCGAATACTATGCCATAAGCTTTGGCGCCCCAATTATAATGGTTGTTCTACTCATTTTCCGATATGATTGGTATGTTGTGGACGTTGCAGGATTCTTTTTGTCCGCTGGTGTTGCCTCAATATGGGCAACCATAATCGGCGTATGGGCATCAGTGGTATTTCTCGCGGTGTTTGCAGTATATGACTATATTGCAGTTTACAGGACTAGGCACATGATAAGCCTAGCTGGAACCGCAATGGAGTCCCGCTTGCCAATGCTGTTTGTTTTCCCATCGCAGCGCGGAACAAAATTAGATCAGATTACGTTTCCGTCATCACAGGATGCCCCAGCGGAAAAAAGGGGAAGCGGCACGTTTATTCTTGGTTTCGGTGACATCGTTTTTCCATGCATAATGGTCGCATCATCCGCCCTTTATGGAAGGAGCAACATTGTTCCATTCCTTCTTCTTCCATTGGTGGGGGCAATAGCTGGAATCATGGTGCTGCTCTTTACAAAAATATCAAGGCCGGCACCCGGCCTCCCATTTATCAATACCGGTGCAATTGCCGGCTTTATCGCAGCTTTCCTCGCCTTTAAGTTATTCTGATCAATGCAGGAATACCCTTTTTCCGGTGAAATACATGGGAATTCCATATTCCTCTGCCTTGGCTATGACCTCATCATCCCTTATTGATCCGCCAGGTTGGATTATTGCGGATATCCCTGACCTGTGAGCCATCTCCACATTATCGGCAAATGGGAAGAAAGCGTCAGAAGCAAGGACAGAACCGGCTGCCTTTTGGCCCGCCCTTCCTACGGCTACCTTTAGAGCCTCTATCCTCGAGGTTTGCCCCGCACCGATGCCCACCGTTGCGTTATCTTTGGCAAGTACAATTGCGTTGCTCCTGCTGTGCGCCACCACTTTCCAAGCAAACATCAGATCCCTGATCTGCTCTTCTGTAGCCTCTGTGCTGGTCTTCCGCGCCAGATCATCGAACTTTGTGGAAAGTCTCTCCTGGACAAGGAAACCGTTGGATATGGAACGCACACGAAGTTTCTCATCAGGGACCAGGGGTACCTTGAGCACCCTCAAATTCTTCTTTTTTTTAAGCAGCTCCATGGCCTGATGATCATAATCGGGGGCAATTAGCACTTCAACAAAGAGTTTTGAAACCACCTCCACAGAATCAGGATCAAAAGTCCTGTTAACGGCAATGACTGATCCGTAGGCAGATTCCTCATCTGCCGCTATGGCCTTCTTCAGGGCAGAGGCGAGAGTGTCTGCAGAGGCAACTCCACAGGGTGTGTTGTGCTTGAGGACAACCGCTGTTGGCTCCTGGAACTCCAGAAGAGTTTCAAAGGCAGAATCTGCATCCAGAATATTGTTGTATGAAAGCTCCTTTCCCTGAAGCTGAGATGCGTTGGCTATTCCGAATTTTGTACCGTCTGAGTATAGGTATCCCTTCTGGTCCGGGTTTTCTCCATATCTTAGTTCCTTACCGTTTACTCCCTTAAGGTAAAGTGTTGGGGGTGCAGTTCCAAAGAGTTCATGGTTCATGGAACTGTAAATTGATATATCGTAATCGGCAGCCCTGGAAAAGGCCTTGATAGCAAGCCGCTTCCTTGTTTCATTGGATATCTTGCCTGACTGCATAAGCTCAGAAGTGATGGCATCGTACTGATCAGGGCTGCTCACGACTGTGACGTTTTCGTAGTTTTTTGCCCCCGCTCTCATTAGGGAGAGGCCACCAATGTCGATGTTCTCTATCATCTTTTCAAGGTTATGTTCCTTGGCAACCTCGTTGAACGGGTATAGATTGACTATAACCATGTCGAATTCCGGAAATCCTAGTTCAGCCAACTGATTTTTGCTGGCCTCGTCTCTTTTGGACAGAATTCCAGCAAATATGGCAGGATGGAGCGTCTTTACTCTTCCATCAAGTAGCTGATCGAATCCTGTCAGATCAGATATGTTCCTGCATTTTATCCCGGCATCACTAAGGTACTTGTAGGTCCCTCCTGATGCATACACTTCGGAGGTGAATTTTGAGATACCCCTTAAGAAGGAATCAAGTTTTTCCTTGTTATGAACGCTGGCAAGAACTCTCATGCTAATTGTGGAATGGCAATCATGCTTAATTCATTTGCCAAGTATGGAGAGTCTTAATATTACCACAGGTCATATTACTTTAAAATCAGTAATTTGACAGAGCCGCATACAAAACCTTTATTTCAATTTATAAATCCCCACGAAAAAGAGGAAAAACAATGGAAAGAAACATTGCAGTTGAAGGCATTACACAGACGCCAACGGCCAAGAGGGAAGTTGAGATAGTGGAAAGGAAGGGCATAGGCCATCCTGACAGCGTCTCTGACGGCATAGCAGAGTCCGTGAGCAGAGCACTGAGTAAATATTACTTGAAGGAATACGGAAAGATCCTGCATCATAACACCGATCAGGTGGAAGTAGTAGGTGGGCAATCCGCTCCGCAATTTGGCGGAGGAAAGGTACTTGAACCAACTTATATACTTCTCAGCGGAAGGGCAACCACCAAAGTAGGGAATGACAGAATACCTTTCAAGTCCATTGCCATTAAAGCAACCAGGGAATTCCTGAATTCAAATTTCAAGCATCTCGATCTTGATTCTGATGTAATGATAGACTGCAGGATTGGCCATGGTTCTGTTGATCTTACTGAAATCTACGACACGTCAAAACTAAGGGCCAATGACACATCTTTTGGTGTGGGCTTTGCCCCATACACTGACACAGAAACGCTTGTATATGAGACCGAAAAATACCTTAACGGCCCACAGCTGAAATCCAAGCTTCCAGCCATAGGATACGATATCAAGGTCATGGGATTCAGGCAGAAGGATACCATTAATCTGACAGTTGCGGCTGCCTACGTTGACAAATATGTCAAGGATGATCCAGAATATTTCTCAGTAAAGGAGGAACTGAGGGAGCTGATTCATAAGAATGCTGAGAAATATACCAAGAAACCGGTAAAGATATACATCAACACTGCAGACGATGAGAACGGAAAGGGTACAGGGCATTACCTGACTGTAACTGGAATGTCAATGGAGAACGGCGACGACGGCTCTGTGGGAAGAGGCAACAGGGTTTCAGGACTCATAACGCCCTACAGGCCAATGAGCATGGAAGCTGCGGCTGGGAAAAACCCTGTCACCCACGTAGGGAAGCTTTACAACGTTCTGTCAAACCTCATTGCACAGGACATCGTCAAGGAACATGGGGGAGATGTCGAGGAAGTTCATGTGAGGATAGTGTCACAGATAGGAAGGCGCATAGATGATCCCCATGTGGCGAGCATCCAGGTGATGTATTCAGACAACGCCGATAGGTCAAAAATACAGAACAATATCAGGAACCTTGCCGACGACAGGCTTGCCCACATCAGCGATCTTACCAAGATGTTCGTGGAAGGGAAGGTCTCAGTATTCTAGAGAATCTTCCACATCGTGTAGGCGTCGGATGAATCGCTGTAGTATGCCTTCAGCCTCGACGTAACTACAAATCCCCTTTTTCTGTAAAAATTGATTGCGTTGTCATTATCTGTTCTGACTTCAAGTTTAACGCTCATAAAATTATTCCTGGAACAGAGGTCGATAAAAGCCTTCATAAGTGCCCCACCAACTCCTATATTCCTGAATTTTTGCTCAACGGCAAGAATAAGTATGCGTGCCTCAGTAGGGGAAAATTTAGAACCGATAAGGAACCCCTCTATTTCCTGTCCCATGGTGTAGACAATGAAAGCTTGCGGCCATTCCTGGTAAAGATCCAGGATGAGCGCTTCCGAATAATATTCTGAAAGTGATGAGGAGGCAATCTCCAGCACCCTGTCAAGGTCGGATTCCCTGAAATTTCTTATACTTCCGAACTCGGCATTGGTGATTGCCATGATCATGGATCAGTGCTCAGTGGATTTCTACTTTTCCCCTGTAATATCTGACTTATCTCATGTTCAGCAGCAGCAGTATTTACTGATCTTTTGGCTGTTCAGGAGCGGCTTTGGATCTGCATGGATTTTATCTTTCTTATCTGCCTGTTATATGCATCGGCTATATCGGCCAGACCTATGGTACCCAGAACCATCCTTGGGTCTGACGGGGAAACAACTACCAACTTGCCGGAGGGGCTCCTAATTAGCGTGTCAAGGGCTAAATGTATATTTTCCTTGCTTGAGATTGTCAGAGGCTGCGTGTTCATTACCTCTGATACCTTTGTATTTCTAAGGTCAAGGTTATTCACAATATTTTCAAGCGAAACCGTGCCGTGAAGAATATGGTCTGTTTCCACCACAACCATTTTTGTCCTTGTAGTCCTGAGCAAGTTGAGTGCAGTAACCAGATCATCTTCCGGAGATACAGACGGGAAGGAGGTCTGCATCGCATCCTCAACCAGCACCTCATCCATGACAGGCCTCTCATATTCGATTCTGTGGGCTGGCGACTCAGAGCGGTCCTTCACCTGGGCTCTGTATATTGAATATTTGGGGCCTGATACGAAGTATGATACTGTTGTTGCCAGCATCAAAGGCAGAAACAGGGCAAAACCGCCGGTCATTTCTGTTCCCATGATCAGAACTGAAATTGGTGCCTTGGATATCCCTCCAAAGAAGGAGATCATGGCAACTATGGTTATTTCAATGACATTGAGGAAAGGAAAGAATGGGTGGACAAGAATACCCAGTGCGGCTCCAAGGAACGCTCCAGTGACTATGCCTGGGGCAAAAACACCGCCAGATCCCCCCGATCCTATGGTGAAGGATGTTGCAACTATCTTTAGAAAGAAAAGAACCACAAGTATCCAGAGTGGAAGCAGAGCAAGGTTTTGGAAAAATATCTGCTGTACCCAGCCGTACCCAAGCCCAAGTATCTGTGGAAATTCCATGGCAATGATTCCAACAATCAGGGCACCTATGGCAGGCCTCAACATTTTTGGAACCCTCTTCAGCCTGCTGAAAAGGGATTGAATGCCATAAAAAGTCTTCACATACAGGATTCCTCCAAGTCCTGCCAGTATGCCAACTGCAAGATACACCAGCAGGGAAATGGGGTGTGAAAATCCAAGGAGAGTTGTGGAATCCGGAATGGTGAAAAGAGGTTTGTAGTCAAAGAGATATCCAAATATGGAATAGCCAATAATTGAAGCCACTATTGAAGGAATAAGCGCCTCAACCTCGAAATCCTGCCTGTACAATATTTCGGTGCTAAGAAGAGCTCCGCCAAGTGGCGCCATGAATATGCTGCCAATGCCGGCTCCAATTCCCGATGCCATGGCTATTCTTCTGTCATGGTCATTCATATGAAAGGCGTCAGCGACAAATGAACCGAAACCAGCCGCTATCTGGGCCGTGGGTCCCTCCCTCCCTGCACTTCCTCCTGAACCAATTGTAACTGCTGATGCCACAAGCTTCACAAGCGGAATCCGCCTCCGTATCTTTCCGTCGTTATAGTGAAATGCCCTTATAGCCGCATCAGTGCCGTGTCCTTCCGCCTCTGGTGCAAATCTGTAGACCAGGAAGCCGGATATCAAGCCTCCCAGAACAGTAGACACTGGGATGAGGAAATACCGGAAGTGTGTGATTGTGTAGTCAGGCAAGCCCCCACTGGAACCTGTTGCAGGGGGATTGAAGCCGGTTATGGCATAAAGCATGTAGTGCGTGACAAGCCTAATGGACTCATAAAGAGCTATGCTTCCAAGTCCTGCAATCACACCTATGAGTGTCCCAATGAAGACCCACTTGCCCACCCGCCCGCTGTTTACTAAGCTGATAATCTTATGCAGTAACTCATGGAGGCGAACGGTACTCATTCGCTTATGAAATTGTTAGATTCAAAATAATACTTTTCCATATTGGAAACATCCTTTTTCTCTCGCAGATGATTTAAGCTAGGCTCTGACTGCAAGGAAAAAGTTTCTGGCATCGTTGGCAGGGTCCTGGCTCAGCTTCATCTCAGGAATGTATTTCCTGAAATAAGCTGCCCGGCTGTCAAGGATTATGGCAACACCGGTATCGTCTTGACCCCTTATGAGTCGTCCGATGGCCTGCCGCATCTTTATAACGACTGGAAAAGTTACTGCATACTCCCAACCATTTCCGTATCTGGAGCGGTAATATGAGTACAGGGATTTCTGTTTTGCATCAGGACGCGGATATGGTATGCCGGCAAGAATAACTTGCTGCAGCTCGTTTCCTGGAAGATTGATGCCTTCAGAAAGCCTTCCTCCCATTACTGCGAACATGGGCTTATTGCCTCTTCTAAAGCGATTAAGCATTTCCATTAGGTCAGGCTGGCTTTTGTCCCTCGTCTCTGCAAGATAATCGAAGTTGAAACCAGCATCCATGACCTTTTCCATTAGGTTGTATGACGTGAAGAAAACAAGGGTCTTTCTGCCAGTGGAGGCTATAATGCCTGATATTAGGTCTCGCATCTTTGCTGCTTCATCAGGATTAAAACTGTCAAATTTTGTGGATATGCCGTCATAATAGAGAACAAGCCTGTTACCCTCAGGAAAGATACTTCCCAGTTTCTTTGCAGAAATATCAGTAAATCCGGTGATGTTCTTGTACACCTGGAATGGCTCAAGAGTTCCAGACATGTGGATTGTCTTGGATATCCTCAGATTCTCTAGTACCGCAGTTGGTTCAAGGCAGAAAGCTTCAATTGTTCCTGAATTGTCAGCATTAAGGATAGCTACATATCCCTCATCATCTATCGATTTCCAGCTTAAGACCCTTGAGGCGAGGCTAAGGACATGTGATCTGGGGACCCTCCCCTGATCCTCTCTTATATCGCATATATTGTCCCCTACCACAGACATCAGTGAGGCGTAGAGCCAGAATTTTTCCATTTTCATTCCTGAACCTATGGCGGCGTATTCCGGGAGCTCACTGAACCTGATCCTTGCCTCCTCAACGCCTTCGAGCTTGTCGCGCACGAGATCGAGTATGGCGTTCCTGAGTGTCTCACAGAAATCAGATACCCTGAATCTCGGTTCAAGTTCTGGGTCGCCAAACTCAGCAGCCTCCTTCTCTGCCAGATTTATTGAATTTATGGTAATTCTGAATGATGAGACTTCACGGGCAAGATCGGGAAGGTTATGTGCTTCGTCTAACACAATGACCAGATCCTCCCGGGACACCCCCCATCTCGAAAGGAATCGCTCCGCAACTTCAGGGTTGAGGAAAAATGCATAAGGCGCTACCACCAGATCGGCCTTAGCAGCAGCTGCCTTCAGTGACTCATAAGGGCAGATCTCTTCCTCTCTCCCGTACTGCAAGAATTCCTCTGCAGTTGGAAGTGTTGAGAATATTCTGGATAGATTTTCGTCGGATGAGACCTTGTTGCTGAAATATCTGCAAGCGTTTGGTTCACCCTCCCTAACCTTTTTCTTCCTGCTGTTGCAAAACCTTGAAAGAGATTCGGAGGTGAATGTCTCTTCACGCTCCAGTTCCATGTAGAGGGGGCACAGATTGAATCTTCCCTGGATTGGAACAGACCTTAGGCCAAGTGCAGGTGAGATTATCCTCAGCTCTTTTATTACCTGTTCCTGCTGTGAGTTTGTCCTGGTAAGGTAGAGCACCTTCTTGTTGTGTTCCCTGGCATACTTAGTTGCGGCAATGAGCCCAGTGAGAGTTTTTCCGCTTCCAGTCGGTGCCTCTATTGCAGCACCGCCATGGGTTTCGAGCGATCTCAGGATGAAGTCGACCAGACCTTTCTGGTACTCTCTGAGATCGTAAACTTCGGTCAAATAATCACTGTCTTTAGCTCATCTTGCCAGCAATCTCCCTTTTCCTTTCGCTCAGGAGTCCAGGATCAGGAAGGAGCTTCTCTGCATCCTCAATACACTTCATGGCGGATTTGAAATCACCCAATTTCTCATAGGCTTCGGATTTTGCAAGATAATACTGGTAATTGTCTGGCACAATACGAATTGCAGCATCAAGATCAGCTATGGCATCCTCATATCGCCCCATTGCCAGGAGAAGTTCATGCCTCCTGTAGATAAATATCTGGTCGGTGGAATTTAGTTCAACAGCCTTATCAAAATCCTTCAGGGCAAGCTCATATTTCTTCATTTTCCAGTAAACATTTCCGCGGTTGTAATAATAATCCGGAATGTCACTTTCCAGAGATATTGCCTTATTAAAGGCATCAATGGCCTTATTCAAGTCCCCAATGTCGTCATATGCTGCACCTATGGCATTATAGTAATCTGAATGATCTGGGTCAAGCTCAATACTCTTGCTATAGTCCTTGATGGCCTGTTCAAGCATCTTCATTGAGTAATAAGCCAGTCCGCGGTTGAAATAAAAATCTGGCTCGTTTTCTATGAGCTTGATTGCCTTGGTAAACTCTTTGATTGCATCGGGATATCTATTCAGGTTGAAGTAAGATATGCCCCTCTCATTGTAGTCATCTGCCTGTTCAGATTTGCTGGACGGTTTCAAAATATCTGACACAAACCCTTCAGAATTTCAGCCTATATTAACCTTGACAGGATGGACAGGAACAGAGAGGCAGCAATCAAAATAGCTTGCCGGACTGTACCTGGGACAGTATTCTTCTGTATGTTGACCAGTGCTTCCTCACGATACCAGAAATGTCCAGGTCGTTTCTCAAGGCATCAGTTAGAAATCTCACGGTTCTGGGATCTGACGGATATCCTGATCCAAAGTTGCCATATTTTTCGCTCAGCTTTCTGATCTCACTGTCCCTGATCACCTTGGCAACTATTGATGCCGCTGAAACAACTGGAAACAGAGAATCTGCGTGGTGCCTGCAGATAACTTCGCGTTTTGTAATGCTGGATAGTTTATGCTGTAGCCTTTCAGGCAAGACATCAAAAGAATCCACGTATACCCGTTCTCTTCCAGAAGAGTTTACAATCAACGACGCATATGTATCCTCCTCAATTTCGTTGAGGGTCTGGCTATCCATCCGCCTGTTAATTTCATCCGGTGGAATGATCCTGTAGGAAACTTCTGATGCAATCTTCTGAATATCAAAAAAAAGTCTCTCCCTCGATGCCGGGGAAAGTGTCTTTGAGTCTCGTGCGCCTATGTTTTGCAGAGCTTTGTTGCTGCCACAAACCAATGCCACAACCAGCGGGCCAATAACCGGTCCCCGTCCGGCTTCATCAACACCACAAGCCACCTCTTCATAGGACTCGGCCCCATTTTGCATGCACCAGGTAGCGGTACAAGCGTTAAATTTTATCTCCTATACGCATCACCATATGTTGTAATCATGAGCTTAGATCACCAGGCTGCTCTCAAGAAGATGAAAGAAAGGGTAGATAGGGAATTAATCGACTACTTTAACACTACAACCAGCTTAGTATCAGATCCAGTATGCAAGATGGTATATCAGCATATCAAGGATTTCACAATGAACGGCGGAAAAAGGTTGAGGCCCATACTTGTCGTTCTAGGGCACGATCTTTTTGCCCCTTCAGACGAAAGGGTATATCGGGCAGCCATATCAATTGAGCTGACGCAGACCTACCTTCTCATACATGATGATATAATGGATCAGAGCGAGGTCAGGAGAGGAAAACCAAGCCTGCACGTAGCAGTCCGTAACGAAATCAGCAGAATTACACAAGATGCGAAGCGGATATCAGAGAACATTGCAATAATTGCGGGCGATCTTGCGGATTCCTATGCGCACCAGGCCCTCTTGACGTGCGGGCTTCCACCCCAGGAAACAATGGATGCAAATCTGGAACTGTCCCGTATCATAGAAATGACTGGTTACGGACAACTTATAGATATAAACTCTTCATATGATGAAGATTTTTCGCAAAGTGACCTCATGAGGCTCCATCTATTAAAAACAGCAAAATATACAATAGAGGGGCCACTTAAAATGGGTGCCCTTCTGAGCGGAACAAAACAGAACATAAAGCCTCTCAGTTACTATGGAACCCTGCTTGGAACAGCGTTTCAGCTTCATGATGACATACTTGGGCTCTTTGGAGAAGAGGAAAAAACAGGCAAGTCAATAAAAAGCGATGTGAACGAGGGAAAGAAGACGCTTTTAATGCTGAAAGCAATTGAATTAGCCCCGGAAAAAGATTCCATTTTCATAAGGGATTGCCTGAAGTCAGGAAATGTGTCAGATAACGATTTCAAGCGTGTTCAGGATATAGTAATGAATAGCGGATCATACGACTATTCTCGGAAACTGATGACCAAAATGATTGAGAAAAGCAGGGAATACCTTGGCCAGGTGAACGGTGACGGAAGTATTAAGGAATTCCTGTCTTGGCTTGCCAGCTACATAATAGAAAGATCGAACTAATATCTTGGGCGATGTTTCTCGTACATTTCCCTTAGAGCATTCTCATCTATGTGTGTGTAGATCTCCGTTGTGTTAAGGCTTGCATGGCCAAGTATCTGCTGGATGAACCTAATATCACCGCCATTCCTCAACACTGCGGTTGCAAAAGTATGCCTCAGTACATGTGGAGTCACGTGTTTCTGTATTCCAGATTTTCTGGCCAATTCCCTGACCATCCTCTCAATTGATGATGGATCATAGGCTCTCTTCCTATTGCTCAGAATCAGATAGGGGGAATCAGTTTCAATGACATTTCTTCGCTTCAGGTAATCAGACAATATTCCTGCTGTTGTTTCAGGGATCACGACAATTCGATCCTTGTCGCCCTTCCCTGACTTTATATGCAGTATCCTCTCTTCGAGATCAATATCAGTAAGTCTTATTTTGCAAAGTTCACCAACTCGTATACCGGTATTGGCGAGTAAGGAAACAATAAGGTGTGCTCTCAGATCGTCCATTGATGCATTCAACAATGTGGACATCTCTCTCTCAGTCAGATATGTAGGCATCTTCTTTGATCTTCTGGGCGGTACAAGGTTCTTCGGTACTGCAATTTCAAGACTTCTGAAGAGATGCTTGATAGCTTTTATGGCAAGATACTGGCTGCTTTTTGAGTACCCCTTCTCGCTGGCAAGGTAGGTCTTGAAATCTTCAATGTCTTGGGGCGTGCACTTGGCTAGTGGCTTACCCAAGAAGTTCATGAAAACAGTTGCCAGGAATTTATACTCCTTTACTGTATAGGCACTTTTCCGTTCTCCTACCATAATGGATTGGAATTTATCAATTTCATCGGACTTTGGTGTCAATAAACTATGAAAATATGGAGAGATAAAAAGTCTGGCATTTCATATGCAGGGACAGGTAAGCTGCATGAAACTTTGCCTGCTCACCAGAGATTTCCGGCTGTAACGGTTTTTTGATGTGGTAATTCTTTATTTAAAATAAGAGTATTTCTATCACAGTGTCTCTCATCTTATTTCGCCGATGTTTAAGATAAATATGTTTCTAACAGGTTATAATGTAATTATAAATAATCTCAGCAATTGTTTATTCCCATGGTGGAACAGAACAAAGGTGTCCAGGATAGAGAAAACATAGCCGGGAGGCTTGAACGACTTCCCTTTAGCAGCTTCCACGTCAAGTTCGCCCTAATGCTAACCAGCGGTGAGTGGGCTGAAAGCCTTATGCTGCTTGGAAATGGGGCAATTCTTGGCCTGGTGGCAGCATATTACGGACTGGGTGGAAATCTGAAAGCCTATGCATTTCCGGCATTCTTCTTTGCTGGTGAATTCATAGGTTCAATAGCGTTTGGAAGGTTGGCAGATGCAAGAGGCAGAAGGGCGGTCTTCCTGATTAACCAGTTAATATTCGGGCTGGGGATGATTTTGGCTGGCTTTATGAATAGCTGGCAGCTCATCGGGGTATTCGTTCTCGTTGGCGGAATAGGCGTGGGCGGAGAATTTCCGCTTGTTGACAGCTATGGGACCGAAGTATTTACAGGAAAAAACAGAGGCGCCTGGCTTGCCCTCATATACACAATAGCGGTGACATCAGCACCTCTAATCGTGTACATAACTTCACTCACATCCCACCTTGGTTACTATTCCTTTAGAATCCCACTATGGTTCATGGGCGCATCTGGTATAGTGGTGTGGCTCATAAGGTTCCGCCTCAAGGAATCGCCCAGATGGCTGGCGAACCATGGAAAGCTGGAAGAAGCCGAAAAGATGATGGACAGCATCGAAGAGGAGGTTAAGAGGAGTGCTAAATTGAAGGAACTTCCACCAGTTACAGATACTCTGGAAGTGCCTGTAAGGGTCTCGAAATACAAGGATATATTCGCTCCTGACGTGAGAAAGACTACAATAATGATGGCAATATTCATGTTCTTCCAGTCTGGAATATTCTACGGTTTTGTTACATTTGCTCCTGGTCTTGTATCGGTTAGCTATCCAAAGAGTGATCCTCTTGGCGCTGCAGCTGTTATATTCTCAGGCTTTGTCTTTGGAAGTATCTTTAACATATTCATAATAGACAGAATTGAGAGAAAGTGGGGCATAATCCTTTTCGCTGTGCTTGGAGGAATATTCGGAACGTTCTTCGCCGTCATTCATGGATTGGATGAAGCGGTAATATTTGGTTTTCTGACAGCATTCATGCTCTGGAACTTCTCAAATTTCCTGCACCAGTACAACGCTGAAATTTTCCCCACAAGAGTCAGAACAACAGCAGCCGGTTTTGTCTATTCCATAAGCAGGATCTCCACAACCATATTGGTGCTGTTCATAGCTTTCTTCATAGGGTCACACAATGCAGTAGGAATCTTCGCATTCGTATGGGTGCTGGTTGTCTTAGTATCTCTGGTTCTCATACTGCTCGGGCCAAAGAGCACAAGAAGATATGTGGAGCAGATAGCTAACTGATTTACAAACTCGACCCCCAATTATTTCTATATTTTTTCTTCTTTACTGTTCATAAATATTAATTATAACCCTTAGATTGATTATGATCTATGAAGGCAATAACTGTTGGACCCAAATTTGGAATCAATGAGGTTAGGATCACAAATGTGGAAAGGCCTGAATCAGATGACTCACAGGTCCTGGTAAAGGTAACTCATGCAGGACTTAACCCGCTTGACTATAACCTGATTAATGGGAATATAGTTTACAACCTCAAACCTGTTCCGCACATACCCGGATCAGAAATTATTGGCACAGTGGAGAGCAGTAGGGGAGATTTCAGGAAGGGCCAGAGGGTACTCGTTTACAACCGTGTATTTGACGGTACGTGTGAAAGGTGCAGGTCTCATCAGGAACATCTTTGCCTTAACGGTGGTATTTGGGGAGTAGTGACAAATGGTGGATATGCTGAATATGTTTCTATCCCTGAAAAAAATCTTGTACCAATTCCAGACAATCTGGACAACGAGACTGCTGTTAGCATACCAATCGGCGCTCTAACTGCCTACCGGGCTCTGAAGAGGGGTGGCGCAGCGGCTGGCAGTAGCATACTAATTTACGGGGCTTCAGGTAATACCGGAATATTTGCCATACAGCTGGCGAGGCTAATGGGATTAACAGTTTATGCAGTATCCAGAAAGAACTGGCTGGAGGAATATGGGGCTAATAAGGTCTTCAATCCCGGGAATGTCCAGGATGGTCTGGCAGCTGATATCGTGATAAATTCCCTAGGATCACAATTCTGGGAGGATTCCCTGAAACATCTCAACATTGGCGGAAAGCTTGTTACATTCGGTGTCCTAACTGGAAGGGAAGCAGCAATAAACATTGCTTCGCTGTACACTAGAGAATTATCTATAATCGGATCAACTGGAGGGGACCTCAAGGACCTGACAGAACTGATGAGGCTTTTCGAAACACACAAGTTCAGGGTCCCTGTTGCGAAGAAATTCAACCTTAACGAGATTTCTTCGGCACTGGATGAATATTCCCGGATTAGGGATGGCAGAATAATAATAGAAATCTGAGCATTATCTGCCCATTTCCTTCAGGATTCCTATCCTTTCAGCGATATTCCCTGAAAATATGTATGAAGCGGATACGAGGATGTCAGCTCCTGCTTCCGCACAAAGACTTCCAGTCTCATCATTTATGCCGCCGTCAACCTCTATCTCTACTTTCAGTTTTTTTTCAGTTATGTAATTCTTTGCCCTGCGAATCTTATCAATAGTTGCAGGTATGAACTTCTGCCCAGAGAATCCCGGGTGAACAGACATTATGAGCAGTATGCGGGCATCTTCCAGATACGGGATGGCATGCTCCAGCGGAGTTTCCGGATTGACAACAATTCCAAAATCACCACCAGCAGACGTGATGTCTGTGTGGAGTTTCTTGAAATCAACCAGACATTCTGCATGAACAAGAAGTGTATCTGCGCCTGCATCTAGAAAAGGCCCATAATACTTGTCAGGCCTATCAATCATGAGGTGCGCCTCCAGTTTTTTCTTGGTGTTTCTCCTTACAGCCTTTACAAGATCCGGCCCCATTGTGAGATTTGGGACAAAATGCCCATCCATAACATCCAGGTGATATGAGTCAACACCTGCCGATTCACACTGGAGGATCTCCGTAGCCAGGTGTTCAAGCTTTGCCGAGATTATTGATGGTGATACCTTCATGTAGACCAGATGATAGTGCCACAAAGCATTTTATTATTTCTCCAGCGCTATCTGAAAACCATGCTGAGCACTTTCCTCTCGGCATTCCTAAGATGATACAGGACAGTTGGCTTCTTTATCTTGAACCTGCCAGATATGTCATCAAGATTATATTCTCTCGGCCACTGATAATAGCCATTGCTGATTGCAGACCTCAAAATTTCAAATTCCATTGTGGTCAGCTGCCCATAAAGTGGAACAAAATTTCTGTTCATTAATGCAGCAAAATCCTCCTGACCCATCCTGGAGATGGTGAAATCTTCAACATGGTTCCTCTTCTTTTCAATGCTTTGAAGTATCAATTCCCCTGCATCCCTGCTCTGTACAATACAGGAAACATTTTCAATCCCTGATCCGATGACAACTGGGAATACGGGTATGCCGCCATTCTCGATTATGGAATATGTGATTCCGTGGCCTTTTTTCAGGGAATTCATCACAATGAATTTTCCCACCCCGGATATTGTCCGGTTGATGAAATCGTTGGCCTGAAAATCGAGCTGTTCATTCTTTAATGGTGTCTTTGCATATGAAAATACTAGATTCTGCCCCTTCGAAAGAGGATTAACATATGTGACGTTAACAGTGGACTCTAGAAAATCCGCAAATTGGGAAAGCCCACAGTTGCTGTTTATCTTTATGTCACAGTAAAACATGTCCATAATGTAAAACAAGGTTGCCATTATACATTTCGGTATATTCCCGATTTGACATTATGGCAGATTGGAAAGCAAGAAGCGAAAATATATCGGGGGATGGTACATAGCATTCATCTAAGGAAAAAGGAAGCACTGTATTAGATGACTCCACGTTTCCTTAAGTCCGAAATTGCATCGGAACTATAACCAATTTCATGCAAAATCTGATCAGTGTCCTGTCCAAGTGAAGGAGGATTGCTTCTCAGTAAACCGCCAAATGGTGATACCGGTACCCTGATTTTCCTATTCTGATAAACTTCGTTTACCATCTTGGGAGAAGCATGAGGATCAGAGAGCATATCCCAGGGTCTGTTAAGAACTGCAAAGGCTATATTCATCCTTTCAAGCTTTTCAATGAGTTGAGACATCCTCATTTCAGCGGTTCTGGAGGCAATCAAACTGTGCAGCATGTCTCTCTTCTCGAACCTTTGCTCGTTCCTTGCAAGTTCAGGGTCTTCACATACCCCTAGGTCAAGGCCTTTGCAGAAATCTCTCCATTGGTTATCGGTTGTAACGGCAATGAATACCTGCTTCCCCTCTGCTGTTGGGAAAAAGTCATATATGGCCCAGGCGAACCCCTCCTCATTAAGGGGCTTAAGTTCCCTGCCATTTAACTGATATGTTGTTATGTGCTGCCCCATAAGGAAAACAGCACTTTCAAAGAGGCCTATGTCTATGTGTTTCCCTCTGCCCGTAGAGTTTCGTTCCAACATCGCATTCAGAACTGCTATCACCCCAAACATGGCCGAACTCATATCCACCAGTGATCCGCCTACTCGCATGGGCTTTCCCGAAAGCCCCGTCATGTAAGCAAGCCCGGAATGTACCTCAATGGGGTAATCCAGCGATTTCCTCCTCTCATAGACACCGCTTCCATAGCCTTTCATTGAGAGGTATATTATTTTCGGGTTTCTGCTGGAAATAACTTCATATGAAAGCCCAAGCCTGCTCATTGCCCCGTATCCAAGGTTGTCAATTATTATATCTGACCTCTCAGCTAATTCTATGAAGATCTTCTTTCCATCATCCGTAGACATATCGACAGTCAGGCTTTTCTTGTTCCGGTTATAAAATGGAAAAGCTCCAGAGCTGGATCCTGTTAGCCTTCTGGCGATATCGCCGTCTCCAGGTTTCTCAATTTTAATGACATCGTAGCCAAGATCGGATAATATGAGCCCCGCGGTGGGCCCGGCTACAATGTGTCCTATTTCAAGAACTGTCGTCAAAGAAATTCCTCCGCAATTTTCAGAATCCTGTCTACAGTTACGACTCTTCCAGTTTCTACAGACTCGTTCTTGACTTCCTCAACAATCATGGGCAGCTTCTCATCAGGCAGATCCTTTCCCGAGGTCCTGAGTATGTCCCTTATCATTGCCTTCCCGGTGTAAACATTAACCGATACGCCACCGCCTAAGAATACATCAGAATAGGCTGCATGCGTCCCCGCCGTGTTAATGCCGGTATTTTTCCCAAAAACTGGCCTGTTGTCTATGAAGAAATCCTTTCCGATCTTTTCAAGTATGAGGTTAATCATGTAGTCATAGACACCCTTGATTTTATCAATATTGATACCAGTGTCGATTCCCTCAGTCTTCAATAAGCTGGCAACCGAGGCCAGGTCTGCAATACCATTTCTCTCCCCTAGGCCAAGGACTGTTGTGTCAATATGGTCGGCTCCAGCCTCATATCCAGCTAGCGTATTCGCTACTGAACCACCAAGATCATTATGGCAGTGAACCTCCACATCAACATCAAAGGAAGACTTGACCTTGCGGATAATAGACCTGATTCTTGCAGGGTTTCCCGATCCAGTAGTGTCGGGAAGCTGCACTACATTGGCTCCGGCTTCTACCACCATTCGTGTCAGATCCATTATCTCCTTGTCAGAGTGGTGTATTACGTCTACCACAGCTACTTCAAGTATTCTTCCCTTTCTGGATGCATACCTTATGGCATCTGAAACCTGATCGAGCTTCTCTAACCTGAAGGGGAAATGGAGTGATATGTTTGATCCGGTCTCGAATATGGCATCAATGTCGGAAGGAACTGTGCGGCCAAGTGTAAAGGTCTCAGAAAACAGTCCAGATTCAACAATTTTCTTTGCTGTGTAAAATTCTGAGGAATGTGCCGATGGATAGGCAACTAATGCCCTCTTTATTCCCGCTTCTGACAGCAGGCGTGCAAGCCTAAGCTTTTCATCAACGGTATAAGATAGTCCCGGGGTCTGTAGCCCCTCCCTTAGTGTGTCGTCGGTTATCATCAAGGATTTGATTGTTCCAGGCTATATTAATAAAATATCTAATCAGTTAAATTCTTAACCGACTGAATTGTGGAATCAAGAAATTCACAAAATCCCTTCAGGTAAATGAAATAACTGAATTAAAGGAACAGTGCCTATTGATCTCATGATGCTTGACCCTGTAATGTTAGCAGAAATATCATTATGATTGGGATTTTTTGAAAAACATTAATGCGTTTACCTGCCATTTCAGACCTGAAAATGTTGGATATTTCAAATTCAGATCAGGTCATTGTAATCGGAGGTGGCAACGCCGCACTCTGTGCAGCTATGACAGCTGCTGAGTCAGGATCAGAGGTGCTTATGGTCGAGAGCGCACCGAAGCCGCTTCGTGGGGGAAACACAAAATATACAAGGGACATTCGATACATGCATGATGAAGATGTTTTTACCGGAGGCTCATACCAGTTTCAGGAATTTTTTGACGATCTGCTAAAGGTTTCAGGCGAAGTAACAGACCTGCAAATGGCCGAATTTACCATAAGAAATTCAACAGACATACCCCAGTGGATGTCAGATCATGGCATAATATTCAAGAAGGAGATACAGGGAACTCTCAGCCTTAAAAGAACAAACGTTTTCTTTATGGGTGGGGGGAAGGCACTGATCAATAGTTATTATGATAGAGCTGAGAAGCTTGGGATCAGGACACTTTATGAAACTACGGCCACAAAAGTATTGGTCAGTGACGGGGTATTCGAAGGCGTAATATTGAAGACCCAAAAGGGAGAAATGAAGGTAAGGGGAAAGAGCATAGTGGTGGCTTCCGGTGGATTTGAGGCAAACGCGGAATGGCTATCAACCATTTGGGGTGAAAAGACAGATGGATTTCAGGTCAGGGGGTCACGCTTCAATACAGGCCTTCCGCTAAAATCTCTGATAAATGCTGGCGCCCAGACAGCTGGCGATCCAAGGGGAGGGCACATGGTAGCAGTGGATGCCAGAGGACCAAAATTTGATGGTGGAATAGTGACAAGAATAGATGCAATTCCCTGGGGCATTGTGGTTAACATTGATGGAATGAGGTTTTACGATGAGGGAGAGGACCTCTGGCCCAAAAGATATGCAATATGGGGCAAGCTAATTGCTGAGCAGAAGGATCAGAAAGCCTTCGCAATAGTAGATTCAACCATGAGAAGGAAATACATGCCAACTGCGTTTGAGCCCATTGTATCAGATACGCTTGAAGGCCTGGCTGCGAAGGCGGGTTTCAATGCTGAAAACTTCATTAGGACTATAAAGCAGTATAATGAATCAGCAATGGATTTGGTCAAGGCAGGAATACAACCCGGATCCTTCGAAGCCTCAGCAAACAACATCGTTCCCAAAAAATCACACTTCTATTCCCCGGTTCAGAAGCCGCCCTTCTTCCTCTACCCATTGAGGCCTGGCCTGACGTTCACCTACATGGGTGTAAAGGTGGATAGAGATGCGGCAGTAATTTCACAAAGGGGCAAGATGAGAAATGTTTTTGCTGCCGGGGAGATAATGTCAGGTAATATACTCAGAAGTGGATATCTTGCCGGTTTTGGCTTAACCATTGGCACCGTATTTGGAAGAATAGCAGGAAAGGAGGCCTCTTCCATATGACTGAACTAATGGAAGACGCTATCCGGCAGTTTAACATCTGCAACGCCTGCAGGTACTGTGAGGGATATTGCGCAGTATGGGATGCCATTGAAAGGCAGCCAAGCTTCTTAACATCCGATATGAAGTACTATTCAAATCTCTGCCACGATTGCAGGGAGTGCTACTACGTATGCCCTTATACAGACGATCATGAATTTAAACTGAATATCCCAAAGGTTCTTTCCGAGCTGAGGTTGGAAACATACAGTGAGAATATTTGGCCAAGATTTGCAAAGAAATTCCTTGATCATCCCATTGCTTCTTGGGGGACTGTGGCCAGCATCAGCATTATATTCACATTCGGTCTGGCGGTTTTTCTAAGCGGAGTGAAGTTTCTCGTTTCGCCATCCATGCTTTCTGAACAAATTATTCCCGATCCTTATTTCAAGGTGCTCAGCCTTCTTCTCTACGCCTATGTGATTATCATATGGTCCGTTGAGGGCATGAAATACTGGCACTCAATCAAGAAGCCAGGGAGGAAGATCACTTTGAGATATTTTCTGCTCGGCCTTAAGGATGCGTTTCAGCATAAGTACTTTGGAGGGGGCGGTGCCGGTTGCAATTATCCGGGTGAGAAGGGAACAACTACCAGGCTGGTTTTTCATGCAATGCTATTGGGAGGTTTTATCCTTGATCTGGCCACGATTCTGTTCTATCCAGATATGGGCAGAGTAATTGTATGGAGCTACACAGCAGGGGCAGCGGCTATGTTTCTTGGCTCATCATTCCTGCTGGCATTCAAACCATCATCAAACCAGTTGCTTATGGCTACTGCAATGAAGCAAAATGATTATCCTTTCACCACAGCCATGATGCTCACCGGCCTGACCGGGATATTGTTTCCGATAGTCAGTGGAACTCTATTATACTCTTACTTCTTTCTCATTCACGTAGCCCTAATAGCTGCAATATTCCTAATGGCCCCATACAGCAAATTTTTGCACCCCGTATTCAGGGTTGTTTCTCTTGCAGCCAACCGCTCCGAGGCTGAGAGCTTCACCTTCGAGGGCTCCTGAGAAGAATGAAGAATTATTTGCTCCTACCAAGTTTTTTGAGTGTGTATGGAACAATTCCCCCCTCATTCAGTATGTCGTTAAGTGCCCCCTGGGGTGGGCTGAATCTGGTAACAGTGCCCTTGGAAACATTCCTTATTTCACCACCGGCAACGTCGTAGGACACCAGATCGCCCTGGGCAATATCAGTTGATCCTATTATCGTGCCAATGGACAGCCCTACATTAACCGCATTTCTGAAGAACAGCCTAGCGAATCCCTTTGCCACTACCAGGGATATTCCCAACTCCATAAGCACAACTGGGGCCTGCTCCCTGGAAGATCCAGACCCGAAATTCTTGCCAGCAACAAGAATATCTCCCTTTTCTACCATCTTTGGGAAATCAGGAAAGATCGCCTCCATCGAGTGCATTTTTACCTGGTCAATACTCAAGTGCAGGTAGCCTCCTGGTGCGATCACGTCCGTATCTATGTCGTCGCCAAAAACAAAGGCTTTTGGCATCAGAACACCTCCGTAGGATCAACAATTTTTCCCTCTACTGCCGCAGCAGCTGCAACGTATGAATTTGCCAGATATACCATGCTTCCCGGGTCACCCATCCTTCCTCTGAAATTTCGGTTTGTATTAGATATGCAGACCTCATCCCTGGCTAGAACACCCATGTGAAGGCCAGCGCAAGCACCGCAGGTCGGAGGGGACACAGTGCAGCCGGCATCGATGAATGTCTTAATCAGGCCGGCATCAAGCGCCCTTGCATATATTTTCCTCGTTGCGGGCACAATTATTGCAGTTACCCCTTCATGCACAGGATTCTTCCTAAATACTTCGGCAGCCTGCTGAAGATCAGAAAACGTTCCATTAGAGCAGTTGCCAAGGTATACCTGATCCACCTTTGTTCCAGCGACATCCCTGACATCCTTCACATTCCCGGGTGAGTAGGGAACTGCAACAGACGGCCTTATTTCTGACATATTCAGGTCGAGTGAACTTCGGTAGACTGCATCCTCATCCCATATAATGCTGTCATAGGCATCTGTTCTTCTGTCAGGAGGGAGGATGCAAGTCTTTGCACCTGCTTCAACGGTCATGTTAGCAATTGCGAGCCGATCATCAAGCTGCAACCTGGTATCACTTGAGGGATGGAACTCCATAGACATGTAGTTTGCACCATCAACGCCTATTTTTGAAATTATATTCAGTATAACGTCCTTTCCGGTGGAGAATCTCGGAAGATTACCCGTCATATTTATGACCATAGTCTCTGGAACCATGAACCAGGTTGTTCCGCTTGCAAGCAGGCAAGCAAGGTCCGTGGAGCCAAGCCCAGCACCGAAAGCTCCGTTTGCGCCTGCTGTGACAGTGTGTGAGTCAGAACCGACAACGAACATTCCAGGCTCTATTGCGCCCCTCTCAATGAGAAGGGTATGTTCAATACCCTCTCCCATTGGTATACTTTCAATATTGTTCCCACTGGCAAATCCTAGCATGTTGCGGATATTATTGGCGCTAGCTGAATCCTTTGGCGGAAAGATGTGATCATATACAAATATTACTTTACCTGTATAATTTATCTTGGGGTTTCCCAGTTTTTTGTATGAAGATAGCATCATTGGTCCAAGAACGTCGTGAACATAGACAAGATCGGGAGCTGCCCAGATAAAATCTCCAGCCTTTACGCCATGACCTGCAAGCCTAGAAAATAATTTTTCGATGGAGGTTTTTCCCATTACAGCCACTTATGAGTAATTGCAAAAGATGATTATATGTTCTTGCCGGGGATCATTCCGTTGGCACTATTATTACCAGGAATAATAAATATATCAGTGGATGTATCGAAATGGTTATATTGCAGTATCATCATGAGTATTGTTATCATGGGAACAGTTGAAAAAAAGAGGACGGCCACCATATCCGGCAAGTCGTTTGATGAGGTAAGGAATCAGCTCCTGAGGAGAACAATCAGGCTAAAGGAGAGGATGTCAGAGCGATACGATGAGCTTTACCGGAAATCTTTAATGGACAATGTCCGTAATTTGCTTCTTGAGCTCAAGGCAAAGGAGGAGGAGGACACCAGAACAATCAGAAAAGCCTTGGAAACAGGAGCTTTCCGTGCGGATGGAAATCAGGCAGCACGCACTGATTACGGAATTCTGGATCATATAATTACTGAGGACATGGCAGAGCCTGATCCAAATGATTTAGGCAGCGTTTTGCTTTCAGCCATAAAGATGTCAAACGATCTCCAGAAGATCCTGTCGATCATGTCGGAGGAATATCACGGCCCAGCGTCTGGAAACATATTCAGGAAACTTGCCGAACACGAGACAGAGAACAAGAACAGACTCTCTGAACTTTATGACGATATAATAAACAAGGATTATTGGTGACATTCCGATTATCATGGGATGATCACACAAGTTGGTTCTTCAGCCATCAGAGAAATGATTGAGCAGGGGACTACATTCCTTGTGGAGGTGAGTGCAGGCTGGTGCCATCCGTGCAGGATTCTTGAGAAGTTCCTTTTCCCATTGAGCAATGAATTTCCGGAGTTTCCCTTCTACAAGGTTGATTATGACGCTAATACTGACATATTTGAGATTCTGGAGATTGGCACAGTGCCATACATTGTCATCTTCAGGGAAGGAAAAGCTGCCGTGAGGATAAGGGGCCTCACATCAGAGAACAGTATCAGGGAGGCACTGTCTGAAATTTTGAAAAATTCCCTTTAATGTGTGCAGCCCGTTATCCCTTGAAAAGTTTTTAATTCGGTTAAGCCTTAATGTATCGTGTCATCGAATACTAATTTCTATTCAAAGAAACTTGATGAGATAAGGGACCAAACTCCACGCACTAACAGTGAATACGATTCTTGGAGGAAGAGGACCCTTCAGGAATGGAACCAGAAAACCGGTTACAGGGACAGGGAATATATAAACTCGTCTGGGATTGAGCTCAAAGAAGTATATACTCCAGAAGATATTCCTCAAGATACTGAATCAAGGCTACTGGGCATGCCAGGGGAATATCCCTTCACCAGGGGAGTTTATCCAAACATGTACAGAGGAAAGCTCTGGACAATGAGGATGTTCTCAGGTTTCGGTACACCTGAGGATACAAACCGTAGACTCAAATATCTCATTCAGCACGGAGAATCCGGCCTGAGCATAGCATTTGACATGCCAACCCTGTATGGGTTCGACTGCGACAATCCCAGATCGGACGGTGAAATTGGCAAATGTGGGGTCAACGTCACCTCACTGAAGGACATGGAGGTAATATTCAGGGGAATTGACCTGAGCAAGGTAAGCACATCAATGACCATAAATGCGCCGGCAGCAATTCTCACTGCCATGTACATAGCTGTTGGGAAGAAGAAAAAAATACCCATATCCGACCTAGCTGGTACGGTCCAGGCAGATATACTGAAGGAATATATTGCGCAGAAGGAATGGATATATCCTCCAGAGGCCCATCTTCGCCTCATCAGGGACATGATGACTTACTGCACTGAAAACATGCCTAAATGGAACTACATAAGCATATCCGGCTACCACATAAGAGAAGCAGGCTCCAGTGCTGTTCAGGAACTTGCATTTACCTTGGCTGATGGCTTCTACTACGTGGACATGGGCATAAAGGCCGGCCTTGATGTTGACGAATTTGCGCCAAGACTGTCGTTTTTCTTTAATTCATCCATAAATTTCTTTGAGGAGATCGCAAAGATGAGGGCTGCCAGAAGAATATGGGCAACAGTGCTCAAGGAAAAGTTCGGGGCAAAAAAGCCAAGGACTCTCCTGCTTAGGTTCCATACACAGACCTCAGGGTATACCCTGACATGGCAGCAGCCGCTGAACAACATAATCAGGACAACAATTGAGGCCATGGCAGCTGTTCTAGGCGGCACCCAGAGCCTCCACACAAATTCCTACGACGAGGCCTGGGCGTTGCCATCCGAGGAAGCAGTAAAAATTGCCCTTAGGACCCAGCAGATTATAGCCGAGGAGACTGGTGTGCCAGACGTTATTGATCCGCTGGGCGGATCCTATTATGTTGAATGGCTCACCAACCGGATGGAGGAGGAAGCATACCGGTATTTTGATGAAATAGAGAGAATGGGCGGCATACTTGATGCCGTGAAGGCTGGCTACATTCAGAAGGAGATCGCTGCCACGTCCTACAGAAGACAGATAAGGCTCGAGGAAGGCAAGGAGATTATGGTTGGCGTAAACAAGTATACTGAAAAGGAAGATCAGCCCATAAACATCCTGAAGATAAGCAAGGCAGCACAGAAGCAGCAACTTGAGAGGATCAGGAACGTGAAGAAGACACGGGATCAGCTGAAGGTTGACAGGGCATTGCAGGAACTTGAGGACGCAATGAGAAAGGATGACGTTAACACCATGCCTTTCATATTGAAAGCAGTTGAGGCATATGCAACTATAGAGGAGATATCAAATGTCGGAAGAAAGGTCTTCGGAACATGGAAAGAACCAGTTATCGTTTAAGGATAGGCCAATAAAGATATTACTGGCAAAACCCGGTATTGATGGGCATGATAGGGGAATACTTGTGCTGGCAAAGGCATTCAGAGATGCTGGAATGGAAGTCATCTATGCGGGGTTGCTCCCTACCCCTGAGCAGGTAGTCGAGACCGCAATAAACGAGGACGTGGACGTGGTGGCTCTCAGCCTTCTTAACGGAGCGCACATGACAGTTTTCAAGAAAGTGGCTGATCTTATGAAGGAAAGGGGAGTTAATGATATTGCCATTGTTGGAGGCGGCACCATCCCCGATGCTGACAAACCCAAGCTGGAAAAACTCGGCATTTCAGGAAATTATGGGCCCGGAACCCCCATATCAGTGATCATAGATCACGTTACCAAAAGGGCAATGGAGGCTAGGAAACTCAAGGAATCCGGTCAGTGAATCAAATGCTTGACAAGATCATCGAAGGCATATACAGGGGGGATCACAGGTCCATATCCAGAGCAATATCAATAGTGGAGAATGAGGGAGACTCTGAAAATACCAGGAACCTCATTCGCCAGATTTATCAGAGGACCGGCAATGCCCACATAGTAGGTATAACAGGCCCTCCTGGCATCGGTAAGAGCACCATGATAGGAAATATATGTGCGCTACTCTCAGAGAGAGGGAAAAAAGTCTCGGTTGTTGCAATTGACGCTTCAAGCCCATTCACGGGCGGATCCCTCCTGGGAAACAGGATAAGGATGCAGGAATCCCTTACAAAATACGGTGTCTATATGAGGAGTCTCGCGAACCGTGGGATTAATGGCGGGCTGTCCCGGTCCATATGGGATACTGTAAAGATACTTGATGCAGCAGGGTCAGACTTCATCATCGTGGAAACGGTGGGTGCTGGCCAGGCCGATCTTGACGTCATAAACCTGGCCGATACGGTCATAGTTGTGCTGGGACCAGGGCTGGGGGACGAGATTCAAGCCATTAAAGCAGGCATAATGGAAATAGGCCATGTTTTTGTCATAAACAAGATGGATAGGCAGGGTGCATATATTGCAATGAAGGACATAGAGGAAACCCTCGCAATGATGCCAAGGGGGGAATGGAAACCGCCTGTTGTTGGCATAAATTCCCTTACCAGGGAAGGATATGATACCCTCATTGAAAGCATATGCAAGCACAGGTCGTTCTGCGAAACAAACAGGGAGGCCCGCCTCAGAAAGTTCAGGACAGAGCTTCAGATGCATATTGATGATGAGTTGAGGAGAAAATTCCAGAAAGATATCAATGGCGTACTGAAGGATGAAGGGAGGCTGGAGGAATATCTTTTGAGAAGAATAGATCCCTACTCGGCCGCAGAAGAAATTGTTGAGGAGATCGCCTGAAATTTGCAGCTGAAGATAGTCAATCTTTAAATATCCTGTATTCATTTTTAGTTGATAATTATGTATAACCCACTGAAATATTTCACAGGGGAAGTTGCAAAGAACCTTTCAGACAGGGCGAAGGAAATAATGACCTTCCTCTATCCTCCAGTGACAATGTACGAAGAATCGGGCGAGATAGTCGTCGAAGCTGATCTTCCGGGTTTTGACAAGAAAGACATAACAGTGAGGCTTGAAAAGGACTCGCTAACAATTTCCGCTGAGCGTGAAATTACCACTAAGGGCGTTGTTTACCTTGACCAGAGGCCTGAGAAATTCATGAAGAGAATCAGGCTTCCAGTGGAGGTAGATCAGGACGTGGACTACACTGCAAAGTATACCAACGGGGTCCTGGTGGTGAAAATCCCGGCGAAGGGAGTTAAGACCATAAAGGTCGAATAAACACCTACTTTTTTATCAGCACAACTGCAAATCCCACAAGATCAGCTATTATTGCGACGTAAGATTCCAGGGGCCGTGATGGAAGGAGGATTACAGAGGCTATTAGTGCCGACCCCAGAAATATGGAGGCCGGCAATTTTCTGTCCCTCTTCTGCAGCGGCTGGCCATCTGCCTCTTCAAGCCTTCTTTTAAGCAGAGGCAGTGCATCAATGCCTTTCTCTATGGACACAATGGTCTTCCTGACAAAATCCTGCAGTTGCCTGCGGTAGAGTTCGTCCAAAAGGCCTTCTCGGTAAAGAAGCTCTCTGAGTATCTTTACAAACTTGAAGTCAGGATCAAGCTGGAGGCACACCCCTTCAAGCAGTGATGACATCCGCATGTAAAGGACAAGGGATCGTGGAAGGCGGAATGGGAACTCAAAAATGACGTTATTTGCTATCTCGAAAAGCTCCCTGACTTCGGATTCATCCGGGCTCTTCCCATAGAAATTAGCTATGGCCAGCTCCATGCTTTTTCTCATTATGGCCCTGTTTGCTGCCGGGGAAAGGGCACCCATGGCTATGAGTGCATCCATTATGGCATCAGGATCGGTGTTAACCAGGCCGTCATAAAGGGCAAGGAGTGAAAATCTTGTTTTGCTGTCAAGCGTACCCACCATGCCGAAATCGTAGAGGATTATTTCACCTTCAGGCGTTACCGAAATATTTCCAGGATGAGGATCGGCGTGGAATATGTCATCCCTTAGAAGCATCCTCATGAATAGGAGATCAATGCGCCAGGCCAGGTTCTTTAGGTCTATTTTCGCCTCCCGCAGCTTCTGCACGTCAGTTACCTTGATACCGTTCTTGAACTCAAGTGTCAGCACTTCCTTGCTGCTCATTTCCCATATTATTTCAGGGATGACAACTTTCTCCCTACCTCCAAGGTTCTTCCTGATACGCTCGGCGTTTGAAGCCTCCTTCCTGTAGTCTATCTCATCATATATCCTTGAGTTAAAGTCATTGATCACATTCGTGACGCTTATGTAAAGGAAATTTTCTATCCTTCCTCTGGCAAGACTCAGCAGCCTGTTAATGACATAAAGGTCCCGCCTGAGGATAAATTCCACATTCGGCCTATTTACCTTTACTGCGACCTCCCTTCCCATGTACTTGGCGCGATAGACTTGCCCCAGGGAAGCCCCCGACACTGCATTCCGGTCAAATTCCTGGAAGGCAGTTTCAAAATTTTGGATATTTCTCCTTAGTATGGGTTCCACCTCATCAAAAGGGGCCGGGGGAACCTCGTCCTGGAGTTTTTCGAAGGACTTTATGTATTCTCTGGGAAGAAGATCCGGCCGGGCTGAAAGAACCTGGCCAAGCTTGATGAAAGTTGGGCCCAGTGAGATGAAGGCTTCTACAGCTCTCTTTCCGTTCCTCTCCCTCCTGTAGCTCCAGGTTGATTCTTCCTCTTTCTTGGCCTCATCACGATCATGCAGGTATCTCCTGAAAACAGGAAAAAGCCTTATGAAAACCCTTATTTCCGCTCTCCTGGCTCCCCTGAGAATATCTTCTTCAGCCATCCTTACACTCATCGGCTCTAATGATTAATAGGTTTTTAGGGGAATCTACCCCTGAGGAGGAACGCATAAACATATCCGAGTGAACCTGTTGCCAGCCTGAGGAGATTCACAAGGTTCCTGTTCTCATTCAGCGGTCTCCCCTTGGAAACAAGATACCATTTTGCAGCGTTTTTTCTTCTTAGCTGGTACCTGCCATAGCCATTCCAGAAGGCCTGCTTCATAAATCCAGTGAAAGTCTGCCTTGTCCTGTTGAGCACCTTGCACTCCTCACACATCTCTCCATGGTATCCAGAAACTACTGCACGGAAATTGAGGTCAATGTCCTCAGCAGTGACGAATGTTTCGTCAAATCCCCCAAGCTTCTGAAAAACTTCTTTCCTGTAGCAGAGGTTGGCAGAAGGGGATGTAATCTCGAAGCCAGAAACAAAGAGCTTCACTCTGTTAAGCTTAAACCTGTCAACACCAATTGAAATGGCATTTCCAGCGATGAAATCGGGTTCTCCTTTAAGGCGTGAAAGATAGGATTTAATGAGCCCAGGTGAAGCAACGACATCACCATCCAGAAACAGCACGTAAGGAGATGTGCTCTGCTGCACTCCAAAGTTCCTCCCTGCGCCCCTTGAAGTAAGCTTTGAGAAAAATCTAAGATTGAGGTCTCTCTTAAATGTCTCAACAACATCCCTTGTATTGTCTGTGCTTTGGGAATCAACCAAAATAACCTCAAACTTCTCGCCCTGGGAAATAAGGCTCTTGAAAAGTTCGGGAAGGTTTCTTCCCTCATTCCTAGTGGTAATGACTACCGAAAGAGAGATATGTGGTTCCATGGGTATTAAACCCAGTCCATTCTTCCAACTTCCCTCTCCTTCTTCGTCTCCTTCTTGTATTCCTTGTAGTGCTCTTTGCAAAGATGCACCTTTGTCTTCTTCTGGTCAATGGTAAAGACTTTCTTGGCAAGGTCAGCAGGTACCGTCTTGAAGCTCTCGTTATGGCACCCTTCAACGTCACACATCTTGTCAGCCATCGCGATCAGGCTTCAATAAGGATTAGTCAATATATATTGGTTGGTATAAGGGGAAATGCCCGGAGTAAGCCCCTTTCTGTTCACCCTTTCGGGTTGACGGCATTCAACTTTCGCCATGCGGCTGCGTCTTACCCGGCCCTTTCGGTGACTTCACAGAGCCTGTTTAGACTTTCTCCTTCCAGGAAGGGTTCCCATCGGATTCTCCGAGAACGTCATCCACTGGAATCATCCTTAGTCGGATCCGTAGATTTCTTTTCCCTGAACCACCCCTCTCGGGGCACCGTCTTGCGGCGGTTGGAATTCACCTAGGAGAGGGGACTTTCCTCACTCAAATGAGCGTAAGCCGTCCTCGGGCTTTTCCCTTGTAACGCCATTGTATCTCTTTATAAAACTATTTGTCATGGCAAAATCTATATTTTACTCTCGGGCCTTTATTTACTTATTGCGGTGTGAAAAATAAGAAAGATTGTACCTATAAGCTTAAGAATACAATATCATCAGTAATCTATGGACAATAAGTTGGCACTTGCTGTTACAGTTGCAGTGCTGATGGCTGGCAGCGCCTTCGCGCTGGCTGGTGCCTTCGCAGCCGCACCTTCTTCCCCAGTCCAAACTTCATTGGGGAACTATTCATTCAGCTACTACAGCAGTAACGGCACGTTGGTAAACGTCAGCTATACAGGACAGGACTATGAGGGGAACTCCTCCATAGTGGATTATGCCCAAATTTCCGGAAAGAACCTTACCCTTCCAGTGATGAATTCAGACACGCAGCGTTCCAGTGATATGAATATGTTAAACCTAAAGAACGAGACAATGGTTGCGGGGCAGGATTCCAACACATTGCTGATCATCACAGCCCCGTCCGGAACAATGCAAGAAGCGAGCATTAAGGTCGTTTTTACAGGAACGGTTAGTAAGGTGGAATCGAGCGTTAATCTTGCTTCCAGCAACGAGTTCTTCGGTTCAATATCCACAACATTCAGCGTAACCGGAGGATTTAGCGTCTACCAGATAGAGAACACTAATTTCACTGGCTACTTTGTAAGCAACGGCGAGACGCAGAGCATTACTAACGGCAACATGACGTTAACCGCATCATCTTCAAATGGGCCGCTGGTTTCTGGATTAGTAGCGTCAGGTGACTTCAAGGAATTCATGCAGAAGTATGCTAGGGAACACAACTATGGCAACAGGTTCGCATATAACACCACGACAGGGAATGTGACAGGCAGGTTTGTGGACTTCAACTTCAATGCAACTTCCGGTGTCATCAGTGATTTCTCAATGAGCAGCACGCATACGGATGTTTTCACAAAGATATCTGCAACTGGGAATGGAACCATAGGAAGCCAGTCGGAATTTCCAGCATTCAAGACAGGTGTTCCAATGGTCTATGGGGACATATTCTTCTATGCAAATTCATCATACATATACACCTTGCATGACAACCCGGCAATGCAGTTTGGCATGATACTGAATAACGGAACCATGAAATTCATGATTCCAGCTGGCCTGAACGTGAGCAACCTGTCAAGCCTTAGGGGCTCTTTCGATTCCAGTGCAGAAGTGAATGCGACAGACATCAACCAGAACTCCAGCGAAGCCATGAATGCAACTATGGAATCAGATCACGAGTTCCCCAGGGGAAACTCCATGTTCTTCATCCACAACTCTTCAGTAAGGGCTATGCTTAATGTGGCAGGAGGCAAAGCGTCATATAACAGCACCACCCGCTTACTAACTGTTACAACTAACGGAACAGCAGCAATCAACTTCGTTGCTCCGCCTGGACTTAACCAGGTGCCTTCGAGATTCATAAAGCCCATAGAATATGGAATAGAGCATGGCAGAATTGCTGCACAGGTGTCATTGGAATCACTCAACAGCACAGCAGTAAATTTCACAACACTGTATAACAACTCTGTGAACCTCAAAATTACAGCAGTGGCAAGCGGAAGGGTCAGCATAGCAGTGAGTTCATCAGAACATGCAGGCACAAATCTGGTATTTTTCGTTAACCAGAGCTTCCTGAGCAATGGTGGAAAGATATATGTCTACTTCGATGGGGTCCTTGCCAACCTGACAAGCTTTAATGGAACAATAAACGTTACCAGCAGCAGCGCAGCGTATTACGGCTTCGAACAGGTGAACGGGGGCTACCTTGTGGTGGTGCATGTGCCTCATTTCTCAAACCACAACATAACAATAAGCGATACCCTGATCTCATCAGGAACGCCCCAATCCGGACTTCCACTTTCGCCGGTTGAATTGGGTGTAATTGCAGCGGTTGTTGTGGCGGCCGTGGCTGGCACAGTTGTAGCCATCAAGAGGAAATAATTTCCATAATTATTTCCCTATTTTATTTTAATTTCAACCGCAGACTTTCTTTTGATCAGGAGTTCAGCAAATTTCTCAGGAAGATATACAATATCATTGTCATGCAGGAAATAATCCCTATCTGGCTGGGCAATTGGAGGCTGATCCCCTATTATTCTTACTGGAACATATCTCTCGGAAGGGTGTTGATTTTCCTGCGCTTCAATCTCCGCTTCTACATGAGATATTTGCACCTGCGGTGGCTCCTTGAAATCCGTTTTTGGCGAAGATTTTTCTTGAATACCCTGTGCCTCATTTTCAACAACAGTTTTATTCAGCAGTGAGTTGTATTCATCATACATCAGGTTGTGCAGCTTTATTATGAAATCCTTCTCTTCCGGCGTGAGGGCGTTCATGGTTTCCCCATCTAGATCATAAAGGGAAAGCGTTGCCATCTTCTCGAATCTCTTTTGGAAGAATGCACGGAAATCTCTCTCTATGTCACTTATGCGTTCCTTTATCCTGATATAGCTGTCGATCTCCTGATTTGCAAGAAATTGCTGTGCCTCATCCTTAAGAGTCTCCAGGGCAGACGTGATGTTCTTGTAGAATGCTGGATCCAGTTTTTTTGGCTTCCTTGACCTAACTTCAACCCTGAGGAAAGACCTGAGTTCGTCCGTAATCTTATCAATCTGTGCAGGGTTGAAAGGCATCAAATTCCATAGTTAATGTGTATTATTACTTTTTACGATGGTGAATCGATTCCATCAGAGGTCAGGATTCCAATCTTGCAAAGGCATCTTCCCCATAAATTTCCTTCGGCAATGATCTGCAACACCTGTCAATGATTTTGGCCCAGCCATTGTTCTCCTGTACAATCATTGATATTCTCCTTGGAACCGAATCTGGCGGTATAACCTTCCATGATTCCGGATCGTCCACATAATCCGTTTCCAGGAAAAAATCGCCTTTGATGCCCACTGCCGTCCTGACATTATTTCGCGAGG
This sequence comes from Thermoplasmata archaeon, assembly GCA_021797355.1. GTDB lineage: Archaea > Thermoplasmatota > Thermoplasmata > Thermoplasmatales > Thermoplasmataceae > UBA509. The sequence continues at coordinate 285,980 of JAJZZX010000001.1, forward strand.
CAAGTATGGACTTCTTCAAAGCAGAGCTGTACTGCAAATCGCCTGGAAGAGCATGGTGTTTTATCACGTTGTCAGGCTTCATTCCAGCTTTTGTCGCCATCAATTCCAATTCTCCGTACTTGTCCCGGGATAGGTCTTCCGTGTGCAGGATCACAGGTATGTGATTATCAGCGCAGGTTTCCATCGCATAGGACAAAATGGCATTTGATCTTTCCAGGTCGTATTCAGGAACAGGGAAATGAGGCCTGCCAACCTCTCCCATGGCATTGCACAGCCCATCCTGTGAATACTTAGCAGCCAGGTCAATGCCCCTTCTCATCTCATTGACTGGGTCCATTCCCGCACGGGAAAACATGAAATAATCCAGAGGATAGGGCCCAAGGGTTACAAGAACAGGAATACTTCTTTCTTCCCTGATCCTGGTGGCCATCCTCAGGGTTTTCTCGTAGAGGGTTTTATAGTACTCTGCTGGAGGAATACTGCTAGAAGGAAGGTTCACAAGATTTATGCTATTCCCCCCTGCGGATAGGAACATGTCAACCGCTGAAAGGAACCTCCCATCCTCGCGAAGATGCATGTGGTTATCGAGGATTATGTACCCCTGCCGGGCTAGTTCTCTGGCATCCATGCTGACGTGATGTATAATTTCTGTTATATAATGTTTTAACTGCGGATGCAGAACTCAAGCTACGAAACCTTAATAATTGGTGTAGACTATTGGTCGAAAAGGTGACTTAGATGCAGCAGGGCCAAATGGCATATGACAGAGCTATTACAGTATTTTCACCAGATGGCAGATTATTTCAGGTTGAGTATGCAAGGGAGGCTGTAAAGAAAGGATCAACAGCCATTGGTATTCGGTTCAAGGACGGTGTTGCCCTGATATCGGACAAGAAGATCAGGAGCAGGCTTGTTGAACAAAATTCAATGGAAAAGATTCAGCCCATTGATGATTATGTTGCTACGGTAACTTCAGGCCTTGTTGCTGATGCCCGCGTACTTGTTGACTTTGCCAGAATTGCAGCTCAGCAGGAAAAGATAACATACGGTTCTCTGGTGAACATAGAAAATCTCGTGAAGAAAGTGGCCGATCAGATGCAACAGTACACGCAGTATGGAGGCGTCAGGCCTTACGGTGTTGCAATGATCTTTGCCGGTACAGACAGCATAGGCCCCAGGCTATTTGACTGTGACCCTGCAGGAACTATTAATGAATACAAGGCAGTGTCCATAGGTGCCCTGCGGGACCAGGTAACGGCATTTCTAGAGAAGGAATACAAGGAAGATCTCTCTGAAAAGGATGCAATCATACTTGGGATAAAGGCCCTGAAATCCTCAAACGAGGACAGCGCTGAATTCAGGCATCCGGAGGTTGCTGCCATAACTCTAGGCAACAAATTCCATGTTTATCAGAAGGATGAAGTGGAAAAACTTATGCAGCAGGCATAAGCGGAATCAAACATTTTTTATCCATTTATATAATCTTCCTCCATGGTCAGAGTGGAAGATGCCATAGTGGCTAGGTACGAATCCCATGGCCATAAATTCGAGATTTTTGTAGATCCAGATGCAACTGACAAGATAAAAGAAGGTAAGATCGACGTATCAAATGATCTGGCCCTTGATGAAATTTACAAGGATGCCCGCAAGGGAGAGAAAGCTGGTGAAGATTCCCTGCGGGAGGTTTTCAAGACTACTGATGTTGCTCAGATTGCGGTTGAGATCGTGAAGAAAGGGCAGATCCAGCTGACCACAGAGCAGAGGCACGAGATGCTGGAGAGGAAGAGGAAACAGATCATTGACATGATAGCTAGGGAATCCATAAATCCCCAGACAAACACACCTCACCCACCAGCCAGGATTGCCCAGGCAATCGAAGAAGCTAAGGTTCACATAGATCCCTTCAAGAGTGCCGGGGAACAGTTGCAGGTGGTGCTCAAGGCAATAAAGCCCATACTCCCAATAAGGATGGAGAAGACCAAGCTTGCTGTAAAACTGACTGGAGATGCCTACGGAAAGGTATATGGTGAAATTGCAAGAAGCGGATATCTTGTAAAGGAAGAATGGGGCAAGGATGGATCATGGATGGGCCTTCTGGAGGTTCCAGCCGGTATGGCTGGTGACATAATGAGCCAGCTGAGCAGGAGATCAAGGGATAATATAGACATAAGGGTAGTCAAGAACAGGTGACTTTCTTATTACATTTTCCAGCCCATTTGGTAATTTTCAATTTGCAGGATGATCAAAAATCAAAAGCCAAGGTGCTTTGCAGTCGCATAAATTATCCAATACGATAAAGATAAATATTGCATAAAGATGAAACGACAAACGGAGAGATGAGGAGAGAACAACTTCCCTCCAATGGCGAAGGGAGTATTGTTTCAATGATGGCAGGGCGTTATGCCACTTTGACTCATGAGGCAAGGTTCAGATAGCATAAGGGGAGTAGGTTCTCAAGTAAAGGTGAATATATGGCAGAGATCAAGCAGATAGTGATGCCCGGTGATCCCATTGACAGCTCACTGGGCAAGCCAAGGAATGGTGTATACAAGTGTGGAGATCAACAGTTCTGTTCAGAATACTTTGGCATTGTGCAGATCAGTGATCAATCCATTGATATTGTCCCGTTTGCGGGGCCATACTTTCCAAGAAGAGGAGACAAAGTTATTGGGAAGGTAATTGAAGTTGGGCCATCCATGTGGACCGTGGACATAAACTCCCCTTACTACACGCTTCTGCATATGAACGATACGCCGTGGAGAGCCAATGCAGGTAACATAAAGAAGCTGCTTGGAGTTGGCGATTATGTCTATGCAAAGGTGATGACTGTCAACGAGATAAAGGAAAGCTGGATAACGCTCAAGGATGTAGGACTGAGAAAACTTGAAGGGGGGCACATAACGTCTATCCCCGCTCCAAAGGTCCCCAGGATCATAGGAAAAGGAGGCTCAATGGTAAATATGATTAAGGACGCCACCTCCACAAGAATTGTTGTGGGGCAGAATGGCCTTATCTGGGTTGACGGGGAACCTGAGAACGTAATGACAGCAATTTCTGCCATAAAGATGGTGGAAAGGGAAGCCCATACCACTGGACTGACTGACAGAATGCAGAAATATCTTGAAGAAATACGGAGTGAAAAAAATGGGAACAGCATCTGATATTAAACTGATAGACGAAAATGGTCTGAGGATAGATGGCAGGTCACCTACTGAGCTCAGGCCTCTGAAGATAGAAACCGATGTGCTAGACAGAGCTGACGGATCAGCTTACATTGAATGGGGAGGAAACAAGATTCTTGTTGCAGTATATGGACCAAGGGAAGCTTATCCCAAACACACACAGGATATTGACAAGGCCGTAATTAAGGCAAGATACAACATGTCTGCCTTCTCAGTGGACGAAAGAAAAAGGCCAGGCCCTGACAGAAGATCCGTGGAAATTTCGAAGGTTATATCGGAGGCTCTCCAGGCTGCAGTGATGGTGGAGCAATTCCCGCGTGCCCAGATTGATGTGTTCATAGAGGTTCTGCAGGCCGATGCAGGGACAAGGATTGCAGGCTTGACAGCAAGCTCGGTGGCTCTTGCATCAGCAGGAATTCCAATGAGGGACCTTGTTGTTGGTTGTGCTGCTGGGAAGGTTGATGGAAAGATTGTCCTTGATCTGGGCAAGGAAGAGGATAATTTCGGCCAGGCCGATCTACCCATGGGAATCCTTGCAAGATCAGGAAAGATAGTGCTAATGCAGATGGACGGGGACCTGACGGAAGATGAATTCAACCAGGCTACGGAACTAATAATGGACGCCACAAGAAGGATTTATGAGATCCAGAGGGAAGCTCTTGCCGGAAAATACAGGGCAATGGCAATTGAAAGGGGTGGTGAGTAATGCCGAAGGATGAAGCGGGAGTTCTTTCAGAGATAAAGAGAAATTACATACTTAGGAAACTAAAGGAAGGCCAGCGTGGAGACGGGAGAACCCTCACAGCTTTCCGTGAAATCAGCATCACCACAAACTACATACCAAGATCAGCCGGATCAGCTTACGTAAAGCTTGGCCGTACAAAGGTTGTGGCTGGGATCAAGGTGGAGTCTGGTGAGCCATTTCCAGATACTCCAAACCAAGGAGTACTGACAACCAACGTTGAACTCCTTCCAATGGCATTTCCAACCTTTGAGGCAGGCCCTCCAAACGAGGGTTCGATAGAAATCGCTAGGGTAGTAGACCGTGGAATAAGGGAGAGCAAGATGATCGATCTTGAAAGCCTGGTAATTGAACCGGGCAAGAAGGTATGGATTATCTTTGCAGATATTGACGTCATAGACTTTGACGGGAATCTCATTGATGCATGCACGCTTGCTGTTGTTTCCGCACTGAGATCAGCAATTGTCCCGGGTTCCAAAGAGGGATCCAAGGACTTCCAGCTCCCAGTCAGGAGTCTTCCAATATCAGTTACCATGGTTAAGATCGGAGACGAGATAGTTGCCGATCCGGATCTAGAAGAAGAGCAGTTGTCCACTGCCAGGGTAACAGTAACGACAACCGAGGATGGGCACATAAGGGCAATGCAAAAAGGCGATACCGGGTTCTTCACCCTCGATGAAATAAGAAAAGCTATAAAGATATCAAGCAATACCGGGAAGCAAATCCGGGAAAAATATTTCCAGTGATATTCATGTCCAAGAGAACAGTAAAGGTTGGTGCTGCTGGTCGTTTCGGCCCGAGATACGGAGTCACCGTTAGAAAGACCTGGAACGAAATATACAAGCAGAAAATTGCATTTTATGCCTGTCCGTCCTGCAAGAAGAAAAAGGTCAAGAGGGTTGCTGCAGGTATCTGGGAGTGCCGTCACTGCGGCCACAAATTTGCCGGTGGTTCATATCTTCCCGAGCTGAGGGCTCCTGTTGTAACCTCGGAGGAACAGCCAAATGTATAAGTGCATAAGATGTGGAAGGCCTCTTGAGAAATCTTTCGGCACTGCAGAGATTGAGTGCGAATGCGGTTCTCGGGTATTCATAAAGGAACGTCCAAGCATCGAGAAAGTGATAGTTGCCAGATAAGCCTATGACAGAGGTAATTGCCCCTTCTGGCATCTCTGTATGCAAGAGGTGCTTTGGGCGATGCTTTGCAAAGATGGGCTACGGCGTTTCCAATGAAGAGCGTGGTATCAGGTATCTTCCCGTCTATTCCCAGACTCTGGCTGATCACAATATAAGTATAGTGGACGATTCAAAATGTGATATATGCGGTGGCATTTTTCTTCATCTTCAAGAACTGGCTAACCTTGCCCTGGAGGCGTCAAGAGATTTCCAGTATTCTACTTTCCTTGTAGGATCTTCGCCACCGGAAGATGCCTTGAAAAAGGAGAAAAATCTTCAGTCAGTGTTCGGGGAAACTGGCGAAAGCCTTCGCAAGGAATTTAACAGGGAGGTCGGAAAGATCATATGGGCCATTAGCAAAAAAGAGACAGATTTTACCGACCCGGATATAACATTCCACTATGATCTCCAATATCTCCAGGTAACCATGAAGATTAGGAGCATCTTTGTTTATGGCGTCTATAGAAAGTATGTAAGGGGAATCCCCCAAACCAGATGGATACACTCTGATGGCAACGGAACGTCAGTGGAACAGATAATAGGGGAAATCTTGAAAACAGAAACCTCCTGTGACAATTATTTTCTTCATGGTGCCGGTAGAGAAGATGTTGACGTGAGAATGTTGGGGAATGGAAGGGAATTCATAATAGAAGCTTCAAATCCGCGGAAGCGGGAAATATCGCTGCAGTATTTAATGCATAAAGTCAACGAATCGGGATCGGTGGAGATAGCAGATCTAAAGGTGGCCCAAAAATCAATGGTTTCGGCCTTAAAGGCATCTGAATACGATAAATCTTACAGGGCAGAAATAGCCTCGGAAAATGTTCTTGACGCAGCAAAACTGGAGACAGCAGTGAATTTTCTCTCTGGAAAAGATATTTATCAAAGGACTCCATTAAGGGTATCCACTAGAAGATCAGATCTGGTCAGGAAGAAACACATCAGGGAAATTAGGGTGGAAAATGTCTCCGGCAATGTGGCTTTCCTTGTGTTAAGGGCCCAATCAGGAACCTATATCAAGGAGTTCATTCATGGGGACGAGGGTCGCACAAATCCCAGCTTAGCTGAGGTTTACGGGTCTCCCCTGACGGTCAAATCCCTTGACGTGATCTGGATTCATAGATAGGTGATCATATGGTAAAAATGTCACACGGTTCAAGGGCGGGTTCCAGAAGCAAGATGACCAAGAGGTTTAAGGACAGGGGTCTGCCTCCTGTAACAAGATTCCTTCAGGAATTCAACGATGGCGATCTTGCTGCAATAAATATAGAACCATCAATACATTCAGGCATGCCATATCACGGATTCCAGGGGCTTACTGGCAGAATAACAGGTAAGCAAGGTGACTGCTACTATGTTACTGTGAAAGTTGGAAGCGTTGAGAAGCGAATCCTGGCTGCGCCTGTCCACCTAAAGAAGATAAGTGGTAATTAGATGAAGAGCCGCTACATTACAATTGCAGAGGCTTACGATATTCTTTCAAAGTCTACAAACCACACTCCATCTGAGGCCGATAACCTTGCATATTGCGAGGCATTCCTGAAGGTTAAAGGCAAACAGGCCCAGAAGGACGTCCAGGAATTAATGAAGAATTTCAAGTTTACAGAGAATATTGCTGTGAAGCTTACGGATATCAGACCAAGGAGCAGGGAGGAGGCTGTGGTCATACTTTCCCCATACGGTGTTATTTTATCTGAGCAAGACTTAAATAACCTCATTAGCTATTTCAGTGAAGATTAAACTGGAGGTTATTATTTTTGGAAGAGTACGCCTATGTTATAGATTATCTGCCGCAGGGGAGATCTGACGACAAAAGCTACAGGAAGACCCCGCTTGTGCTTGCCATAGGTGAAACCGAATTTAAGCTTCTCGAGATAATACCAAAGGAAAATGCCGTGATCACAATAGGCGATCGGCTTTATATTGGAAAGGATCAGCAGAAGAGGGACAAAGTACTGTCTGTTAAGCGGAGGATTTCCTATGAGGATCTCACTAGCGCTGCCCAGAATGAGCTCCCCTTCGTACTGGAGAGTATAGTTGCCAAGAGGGAGAAGGATTTTGTGAAATTCTTCAACGATGCGGAATCAATCAATGCCAGAATGCATTCACTTGAGTTGCTTCCCGGATTGGGCAACAAGACTATGTGGAACATCATAGACGAGCGGAAGAAGAGGCCGTTCACTGATTTCAATGATCTGACTGAAAGAGTTAAAACTATCCACAACCCTCAGAAGATGATCGCCAGCAGGATAATACAGGAGCTTCAGGAGAGATACGAAAAACACAAGCTTTTCGTGGCAAGATAAATTGGATGCACAGGGCAAATATCCCAGAAAATATGGGCAGGTATTTCTCAGGGACAAGAATATAGCAAAGCTTGAGGCACGGGCACTTGGTATTGAGCCTGGCGCCAGTGTATTGGAGATAGGTCCCGGAGATGGCATTCTCACTGAAGCTTTGCTGGAATCCGGTTTCTTGGTCACGGCCGTTGAGGCTGATCATAGGTTTGCAGAGCTCCTCCCGGAAAAATTTCCACAATATGCTATGGAAGGCAGGTTGAATGTCATAAAGGGGGATTTCCTCAAGTACGGTCCAGGAAAATTTGATGGCATTGCTGGAAACATTCCATACCACATCTCTTCTCAGGTAATCTTCCATCTAGATGATTTCATTTTCAAGTCGGCAGTGATGATGGTGCAGCTGGAATTCGGAAAAAGGCTCATAGCTAGCCCAGGAACACCAGAATATTCAAGATTAAGCGTGAACGCACAGATCCGATATGACATACATCTGATGCGAAAGGTTCCCAGGAGGCTATTCTCTCCCCCTCCAGAGGTTGATTCCCTTCTGGTAGTTTTGAGCCCGAAGCCGAATATTGACCGGAGAAATCTTATTCGCGCAGACGAAATTTTAAAGCTTCTCTTTTCTCAGCGCAGAAAAAAAATCGGCAAGCTTCTTCCAGCATCCCCCCAAAAATATCATGATAAAAGATGTGGGGAATTGAGCCCAGCTGAGCTCTATGATTTAGCCATTTCCGCCCTATGATGTATCCTTCCGCTGGTTATTCTTTACAATGTCATTCATTCCCATAATTGATAGGGGATTGGAGACGCCAACAGCAGGAGTATTTGCTGGTATCATCATAAGAGTCCCTTTGCCTTCAAGGCCTATTTCGTACAGTATGTTCATCCATCTAAGCTGGAACGCAGTAGGGTTGTTGGTGTACTGGTTTGCGGCCTCCACCATTTTCTGGGCAGCCTCCACCTCTGCAAGAGCCAGTGTTACCCTTGACCTCCTCTCCCTTTCCGCCGAAGCCTGCCTAGACATGGCCTCCTGAAGGTTCTGTGGCACCACAACATCCCTTATTTCGACAGACGAGACCTTAACTCCCCAATTCTCTGTCTTCTCGTCAATTATCTGCCTGGCTGATTCACCTATTTTCTCCCTTTCTGAGAGGACCTCATCAAACGAACTTTTCCCAAGAACCTCTCTTAGAGTTGTCTGAGCAGAATAATTTGTGGCTGCGGCATAGTTGTCAACATTCAGGACAGCTTTCTGGGGATCAACTATCTGGAAATACATAACGGCATCCACGTTTATTGGCACATTATCCTTTGTAAACGTGCTTTCAGTCTTGAATGAAGCAACCTGAATTCTGGTTGAAAGTATTGGGTTTACCTTGCTGATTATGGGCCAGACATAGATTACGCCAGGGCCCTTAAGCATGGAGAACCTGCCCAGGGTAAATACTGCACCGCGTTCCCATTCCTTCAATATGTGAAGTCCGGATAGCAGAATTATCAGGATTATCAGGACCACTATTATGAGAAAAATATCCAATCCGCTCATAATAACATATAATAAAAAAGCTATTAAATTGTTTTGTGCATAAGAAAAATCAAAAGGGCAAAATGCAACATCCCAAACACATACTTGCATCGCAGATAGAACAGACTGACATGAACCATTAGGAGTCATGATCAGACTGGTTCAATGATTCACCGTTCATTGTTCTCATGATAAGAAGAAAGTAGAGTGCCAAAATAGAGAGAAGCATCAGTGGGAAGGAAGTGGTGTAAATATGGCCAAATTGTTAGAAAAATTTTCCTACGGCTAAGTCAAATCTTATAAATTTTTGAAAAATTGCTGTATAAAAATTCCACAATTTGAGAACGAGAATGAAGTATAAGTATTTAAAATTTTAGTGATAATTTGCCATTTTTTCAAAATTTATGAACAATATAAAAACCTAGATGCATTATAATAAACATTTTGATCATATACAGTCTGCATCCAGACAAATAGCTTTAAGTATAGCATAATAAGCAGACGTGAACACCGCTAAAAAATTTGTCTATCTGTTCGAAGAGGGAAGCCGCGAAATGGCAGATTTGCTCGGAGGAAAGGGTGCAGGACTGGCAGAGATGACCAGGCTGGGCCTGAACGTGCCTGCTGGGTTCACCATCACCACAGAAGCCTGCAGGGCTTACCTAAAAACGGGCAAATTTCCAGATGGGCTAATGGATCAGGTTTTCCAGGGTATAAAACGTATTGAGGAAAAGACAGGCAGGAAGCTTGGGGACCCCAGGAATCCTCTGCTCGTGTCAGTGAGGTCCGGCGCCCCAGTAAGCATGCCGGGCATGATGGATACAGTTCTAAACGTAGGTTTGAACAGCGCAACCCTGGCTGGGCTGGAAACAAGATCCGGAAACAGGCGGTTCGCACTGGATTCATATCGCAGGTTACTCCAGATGTTCGGGTCAATAGTGCTTGGAATCAATGGGGAGAAATTTGTAAGGGAAATGGAAAGATTCAAGGAGTCCAGGGGCAAAAAGCAGGACACAGAACTTGATGTTAATGACCTGCAGGAGATAATATCTGTCTTTGAGCAAATATACAGGGATGAAGGGAAAGCCTTTCCCGAGGACGTAAGAAGCCAGATCAGTATGTCAATAGAGGCGGTTTTCAACTCATGGAATTCTCCAAGAGCCAAGGTATATCGGAAGGAGAACAGGATCGCTGAACAGATGGGGACAGCTGTCAGTATAGTTTCAATGGTTTTTGGCAACACCGGTAACCGCTCGGCAACCGGCGTAGCATTCACTCGAAATCCAAACACAGGGGAGAAGGAGCTGTTCGCAGAGTATCTTCTAAACGCTCAGGGTGAAGACGTCGTCGCGGGTATCAGAACACCAAGGCACATAACAGACATGCGATTCGATCTTCCCCGGGCCTATGACGAACTCCTGGAATCGGCAAGAAAGCTCGAAAGACACTACAGGGATATGCAGGATATAGAATTCACGGTTGAAGACGACGTTTTCTACCTCCTCCAAACAAGATCGGGAAAGCGCACTGCTAAGGCTGCCCTGAAAATGGCGGTTGACATGGTTTCAGAGGGTCTAATAACAAAGGAGGAGGCACTCTTGCGGATAACTCCATCCATGCTGGATACATTAATGCATCCGCAGATCAGGAAAACTGGCGATGAAGTTGTTCTTGGGAAAGGATTAGCGGCTTCCCCCGGTGCTGCTTCCGGAGGTGTTGTTTTTTCTTCAGAGAGAGCAATAGAGTTATCAAAGAGCAAGACACCATTAATACTAGTCAGGCCGGAAACTACCGCGGACGATGTGAGAGGAATGGTAGTATCCAGGGGATTTCTGACACAGAAGGGTGGAATGACCTCACACGCAGCTGTCGTTGCAAGGGCCATGGGAAAGCCAGCAGTTGTTGGAGCCGAGAGCATTAAAGTTGATCCGGCCGAAGGCATACTGAAGGTTGGTAAACACACTCTTCACGAAGGAGATGTTGTGACAGTTGATGGAACGGCAGGCGAGTTCTTCCTGGGCAAGGTTGAAACTGCAAAACCTGGGCATAACCAGGATATGGAAACAATTCTTGCCTGGGCGGATGAGTTTCGAGAAATCGGGGTAAGGGCAAATGCCAACACTCCAGATGAGGCGGAAGAGGCAAGGAAGATGGGCGCAGAGGGAATTGGCCTGGCAAGAACAGAGAGAATGTTCCTAGGGAGTGATAGATTGCCCATAATGCGAAGCATGATAATGAGCACGACTGCAGAGGAACGGCGCTATCATCTGGCTAAGTTACTCCCAATGCAGGTAAATGACTTTACGGAGTTCTTCAGAACTATGGAGGGCTTCCCAGTCATTATAAGGCTGCTGGATCCTCCACTTCATGAATTTCTGCCGGACAAGGAACAAGTTCTGACGGAAATATTTCAGATAAGGGAGAAAGCGGCAATTGCAAAGATCAGTGAGGAAGACAATTCTCGGCTCCATGAACTGGAGAAGATTCTCTCAGCCATCAGGAACCTGGAAGAATTCAATCCCATGCTGGGATTCAGGGGCTGCAGGCTTGGCATCAGCTATCCGGAAATCTATGAAATGCAGGTCAGGGCAATAATACGATCCGCACTGCAGGTGAAAGGCGAAGGCAGGAATATCTATCCCGAGATAATGATACCCCTGGTTGGGCATTATGCGGAGCTTGCTACCTTGCGGGCAAGGCTTGAAAAAGTGGCTTCGGAGGAGGATAGGAAAGGAGATATAAAGTATAAATTCGGCACTATGATAGAAATCCCGAGAGCCTGTGTCACAGCTGATGAGATCGCGAGACGTGCAGATTTCTTCTCATTTGGAACCAATGATCTAACTCAGATGACCTTCGGATACAGCAGGGATGATGCAGAGGGCAAATTCCTTGCAAAATACCTTGAGGATGGGATCCTGGAAAATGATCCATTCAGCACAATAGATAAATCCGGGGTAGGAGAATTGATGAGGATGGCCGTTGAGAAAGGCAGAACATCAAATCCGGAGCTGGAGATAGGAATATGCGGAGAACATGGCGGAGATCCCGAAACAGTGGAATTCTGCCATACTATTGGCCTGGATTATGTTTCAGCATCACCATACAGGATACCAATAGCACGGCTTGCTGCCGCCAGAGCAGCTATCAAAAAACCATCATCCAGGAGGAGAAAGGAAGCATCCGTGGCTTCCTACAGCCACTCCTGATCTTTCATTTACGGGAACGTGAGGAACTTTTAAGTTAAGCAGCGGATATCAAAGGGGTAAATAATGGAGTTCAGAGCAAGGGCTGTTACCTGGAATGACATAGAAAGATGGTGCGGTACTGTAAGGCAAAAGATAATCAAAGACTACAGGCCCGATCTTATCATAGGGCTGTCCCGCGGTGGACTTGTGCCTGCAAGGATTCTTTCCGATTCCCTCTGGATCAAGGATCTTCTTTCTGTAAAAACTGAGCACTGGGGCATAACTGCCACAAGGAGCGGACAGGCAATACTGAAGGATCCCGGAAGTCTGAATATTGGGGGCAGAAATGTCCTCATAGTAGATGATATAACAGACACTGGGCAGAGCATGAAACTGGCTCACGATTTTGTGAAGAGGCAGGGCCCAGCCAGCATAAGGACCGCAACAATGCTTCACATTACCAGATCCGAATTTATCCCTGATTACTATGGTGAGGAGATTACGGAAAAGAATTGGGCCTGGTTCATTTTTCCATGGAACGTTTACGAGGATCTTGACAATCTTGTATCAAAGATTCTAAAGAGAGAAATGAATACGGCTGAGATCAGAAGGCAACTGCATGAGAGCTTTGATCTGGACCTGGGTGAAAGCCGGCTCGAATCACTGCTCGGCGAATTCGCCGAGGCAGGCCGAATAAGGCATGTGGCAGATAAGTATTACCCATTGAGCAATCCTGTTTCTCAGTAAACAACAGTTCCGGATCTTCCGGCTATTACCTCCATTGCCTGATCCAGTGAGCCTATAACGGCAATGCCATGATTTCTCTGCACAAACTGAACTGCTGCAAGCACCTTTGGTCCCATGCTACCATTGGGGAAAGCCCCATCCTGATACATTTTAAGCAGGTCTGAGGACTTAATCCTGTCGATTCTTCTCTGTTCGGGTTTTCCATAATTGGAGTAGACAGAATCCACATCTGTCAGTATGATGAACTTTGAAGCTTCAAGTATTGTTGCGAGCAATGAAGAAGCAAGGTCCTTATCGATGACGGCCTCAGTTCCAGTGATCCCTTCTGCTGTCCTGACTACTGGAGTGCCGCCACCACCAACGCATATGGGAAGGAAACCTGAATTCAGAATGCTGAATATTGCTGATCTCTCAACTATATCAACAGGTACAGGTGATGGGACAACTCTTCTGAAGCCCTTGCCATTTTCCTCCCTCATAAACCAGCCCTTCTCTTTACGAAGCTTTTCAGCCTGATCAGCGTCGTAATATGGCCCTATTGGTTTTGAGGGTTTCATAAATGCAGGATCGTCCCTATTTACCAGAGTTCTGGTCATAATTACGGCCGCCTCTCTTGAAATTCCATACTTCAGCCTGATATGGTCATAGGCTGTCAATAGTATTTCTCCTATAAGTCCCTGGGACATTGAGCCGCATGCATGAAGTGGCATGGGATGTACATACTGGCTTGAATACTCGTTCTGGAGAAGTATATTGCCTACCTGAGGCCCATTGCCATGCGTGATGATTACCTCATTATCCAAAATTACTTTCCATATCTTTTCCAGGGCATCACGGGCCCGATCCAGTTGCTTACCAAACGAAGCATCATCTCCGTTCCTTAATAGTGCATTTCCTCCGAAAGCTATGAGAATCCTTTCCATTTCAATCCCTGGAAGAGATCAGACATCGCTGCTTACTATTTAATCTGACTGTTCAATCAATATTATGAACAATTCTAACAGTATATTAAAAAAATGTATAACTCAGATATTAAATGAATATGCCTCTCTTCAGGATTGTGTGGAAATCAGTGTTCAAATGTTGGCATTGGAAACAGGATGTTCCATCTAAACTGCATTCTGAAATCTAGTTGAGGACTACTAAGGTGAAGTCCATAATCTATCCATAAATCCGGTATTTTATGAGTAGTTCCTGGTTGCCATGATGCTCGCTCTATGTTGGGTATCCCTGAATATTTTATAGTCATTAAATTGAGGCCCTAATAATGGGGCTTACAGGAAATATGGGATGGAAATAAGCAGCGTAGAAAGCATCATCAAAGAGCAAATTTACGTATGGACCCAAACATACAAAGCAGGCTTATGACACATTAATAAAGCAGCGTCATCGCAGTAAAGCTTGGGTGCATAGAATGGAAATTAATTCAAAATAGTAAGATGTGCGCAAATGATATGACCAATCAGGCAATAATCCCTCATGAAATTCAGTATTGCACATACGCCGGACCCTGACGATTCCTTCATGTTTTATGGAATGTTTGAGAAGAAGATTCAGTGCAGTTTCGAATATATGCAGACTGTCAAGGACATAGAGACTCTCAACAGGGAGGCACCCTCAGAGAAGTATGATGTAACGGCCATTTCAGCCAACGGATATGCTGCAGTACATGACAAGTATCTTCTGACCTCTTCGGGGGCAAGTTTTGGAATATCCTACGGCCCAAAGGTTATAGGAAGGAAGAGCGTGGACCTATCGAAAGCAATAGTTGCAGTTCCAGGCAAATTCACATCTGCATATCTTCTTTACAGAATGTTTGCCCCGGAGCCAGTTCAGTTCAGGGAAATAAGGTTCGATCTAATTCCCCAAGCCGTATTGTCAGGAGAAGCTGATGCTGGAGTCCTTATCCATGATGAGCAGCTTACATTCAAAGAGAAGGGACTGATGGAACTTCTTGACCTATATCAAGAATGGAAGAAATACGCCGGAAATCTTCCAATTCCACTGGGCTTCAATGCAATAAAGCGCTCCATCCCAGCAGATGATGCCAGAAAGTACATGGATGATTTCAGAAGATCTATCGAATATTCTTTCAGCCATGAAGAAGATGCGGTAAAATATTCACTTAAATATGCAAGATATGCTGATGTCGATCTGGAGCGCCGCTTTATCAGGATGTACGTAAACGACCTCTCGGTAGATTTCGGGGAGACGGGACGCAAAGCACTAAAACTCTACTATGAACGAGCTTTCCGAATGGGACTCCTGGAACCATTTGATCTTGAGGTCCTTTCATGAATTAACGCCATCGAGAGGAGTGTTAGAATCATTATGGCATAGGCTGCAGAGTTCTACTGCAATCCATCATTTATATTCCACAAAAAATATGAACAGGGCCGTAAGCCAGAGGATTGCCGATATTATATAGTCAACATACCTGGGAGGCATCTTCTGAATGGCCCTCGAGAAGCCAAGTGAGAGCCCGTAAATCATAACCATGAGTGAAGCGGCGCTTGCAAGTGCAAAGGCAAGGATGATTATGCCTATTTCAAGAGAACTGAGGGATACAGCTGAAAGAAGTATGGGTATTAGGGCAAAATCTGGAAAGATGCTAACGCTCAGCAGGGTTCCAGTGGATATCCTGTCTGGCATCACCTCAGCTTCTCTTTCTCGGTATCCTGTTACTGCAAAGTATATCCCAACAGCAATCAGAAGCACAATAGAGGCGGCATTTAGGTCTGAAACATATCCGTGAATCAGGACAACCCCAACAAAGAGGACAAGCAAAGCTACCGTGGCAGAGGTTCCAGCATGCAGAATTCCAAGGAATCCAGCCATCCCATATACCCTTCTTCTGGGCATCCCTACCCTTTCTGCAACAACGATCAGCGGGACCCAGTGATCCGGTGCCATCATATGAAGGGTGGCGACAATGATTGCAATGGCAAGTATTAGAGTAAATATTTGCACCTCACAGCATCCGGGATATCAACAAAATACTTCCCGTTAGAAGGCGCATGTCCAGCAATGCAAAATGGTAATTGACGTAATATTCAGGCTAAATAAATAAAGAAAATTAAGCAGGCAGGCATTGATGTTATGTGGAAGCAATCTCTTTCGATCAGATAGGCAGGACTAGGCGGCTTGAGGTTATCACCCTGCTTTCATCCATGGGAGTGTTCATGGATGGTTATGCACTGTCCATTTTTTCCACCGCATACCTTTACCTTAGGGAAAGCTTTCTTGGGGAGGTTATTTTGGTTTCTCTGGGAGCATCCTCAATATATATGGGAATGTTTGCCGGAAGTCTTATCCTCGGCCGCCTTTCCGATTCATTAGGAAGGAAGAAACTCTACACATATGATTTACTGCTTACCGCAATCTTTCTGGCACTGTCCGGGTTTTCACGCAGCTTTGCGACATTTTTCATTTTTCAGTTTCTCGCAGGGATAGGGATTGGCGCCGACTACCCAATAAGCTCATCTATTCAGGCTGAGTTCTCCCCAAGAAGAACAAGAGGAAGATATCTTGTGTTCAACATATTCTCATGGACCATAGGTTCACTTGTGTTCTATGCAGTATCAATACCACTGGTTATTCTTGGAGGACATACTGCTTGGCGTTTGATGTATGTAACTGCTGCCGCAGTGCCAATTCTGGTAATAGTGGGAAGGAGATCCCTGCCGGAAAGCCCATATTGGCTTATTAAAAAGGGGAGAAAACAGGACGCGGAGAAAGTAGTAGAAGCCTTTGCACAAGAAGCTGGGATTGGAGAAGCCAGACCACCATCCGTTGAGGAGGGCAAAACCTCCCTGAGCTCTCTTCGCAAGTATATTCCTCTCCTGATCTTCACTTCAGTTTCATGGTTTGCATATGATGTATCAAGTTACGGTGTGTGGAATTACACACCAGCCCTTTTCTCAGGAACAGGGTCCAGCTATCTCGTTACTGTCCTGGCAACAATGCTTGAGGAGATACCTGTAGTCGCAGGTACATTGATTTGTCTATATTCAGTGGATCGGGTTGGCAGAAGAAAGTTGGAAACCATTGGTTTTGGCCTGGCTGGGGCCTCCCTTGTACTGTTCTCAGTTCTGTCATTCCACATGGCTTTTCCATTCGCAATTATGTTTGCGGCCTTTGCAATGATGCATTTCTTTCACAATATTGGCCCAACGAATATCACCTACCTTTACCCTGTGGAGATATTTCCAACACGGATTAGGGCCACAGCAATGGGAATATCGACAGCGGCCTCAAGGATCGGAGCTATTCTGGGGGTTTTTGCTTTCCCTCTGTTGCTGCAATACCTCAATCTGTCTTTCGGGCTTATTTTCTTTGCCGCATTCGAATTCTTAGGCCTAGTGGTCACAATTATTCTTGCACCTGAGACCAAAAACAGATCATTGGCCTGAACTATTGATATTTGTTATGGTAGGGGAACCTATATCAATCAGATTAGGCATACACCATACGATAAAAAATACCTGCATACTCAGGAAGGTAAAATCTTGGCAAGAACTGAAAGAAAAATAGAACAGCTTGAATACAGGTTGCAGAATATCAAGCTGAGTGCAGAAGCAGCTTCCAACTGTGGCCAAATTGCAAGACTGGAGCTTCAGCTTGCCCAGTTATACAACATATCTGGAAACAAAGCAAAGGCTGAAGAAATGATAAATGATGCGGAAAAGGTTCTGGAAGACCCCACATGCCCGCGGACAAGACAATCAGATGCCATGCTTAGATACGTAAAATTCTACAAGGAAAATCCAGCCATAGCTGATGTGCCGCCCCTTCCTGCAATATATCGTTATCTGTCCCTCATAATTCTAGGTGTTGGATATTTCGGCTTGTATATGGCGTCCATACTTATTCCATCATTTCCAACAAATTATTATTTCTTCGGAATATTGGGCATCTTCGTAATCAGCATGGCAGTAAACTCCCTGGTGAGGTCAAAGTATAACAGGGAGATAAGATCAGCAATAGGGCAGCCAGGCCCTCAGGGACTTTCTGAGGACGAAATAAAAAGGCTGCAGGAGAAGATTAAGGAGGATCAAGACTTCCCAAATCCAGAGAGGATTCTTGACGCTGCCAAGTCCGAGATCACCCTTGCCACAATTTATCTGAAAAGACGAGACTATTCTTCGGCCCAGACACATCTGAGTGAAGCTAACAGATATCTTAACGATCCACTATGTGAGGATGATCAGGAAAAGGAGAATCTCATTAAGACATCCCAGGAAATTCAGTCCGCCATCAACGGGTCAAATAGGGGAAACGGCTTTCAGAATTGACAGCGTGATCGATATGCAGAGATTGGGGTGATGCAGTAATCTCAGCCCAATTTATGAAAAATAACTTATAGTGTTTTTCATATAATATAACAATGGGCGCTGCGATCTATTTCAGCAATGTTAGCTTTGGGTATTCGGACAAAGATGTGCTTTCAGAGGCCACATTCGCGGTCAATCCGAGTGAAAAAGTCTCCATTATAGGAGCAAATGGCGTTGGTAAATCCACAACATTGAAACTTGCAGCAGGGCTTCTCAGGCCAAGGGGCGGAAGTGTTCAGGTACTTGGCATGAGCCCGGATACAAGGGAAGTTAAGGGGCACATCGGCTATTTGCCTGAGGACGCCACACCTTATTTGCTCCTGTCTGTCCAGGAAAATATAGAATATTCTGCTGTTTTGCGCGGAGTAAAGGAGGTGTCAGAGGCCACAGAGGAAATGCTTGAATTATTTGATCTGACTCATTACAGGCTGGCAAAGGCGCAGTCCCTCTCCCGCGGAAATCTGCAGAGGCTCTCCCTGGCAATAATGTTTGTGCACAAACCAGATGTGCTCATCATGGATGAACCGTTAAATTATCTCGATCTCAGCATGCAGGAAACACTGGTCAAAATAATTAAAAAATCAAATTCGACGGTTTTTCTCTCCACCCATGTGGTTTCAACAGCAGCAAGGCTCACTGACAAGGTTATGTTACTATCCAATGGAAGAGTGATCTGGAAGGGCGAGCTTTCAGAAGTTGAATCGCAGCTTCAAAAGGGTGAAACAATAGAAGCTAAGCTTGCGAAAATGCTGAGATGATAACATGGTAAAGTACCTGCCAGTTTTCCTTATAAAGTCAAGAATTCGTTCCTCGCAGCTCATCATATTGATCATACTTTATATAATTCTGGGTACTCCAAATGCAGTCATCTTGGGGGCTGCTGCGGGCTTAAAAATTGTCATTCCTTTCTATCCCAGGGAGTTCATGATATCGATACTCTTGATCCTGCTGTTATTTATGTTTCAGATATTGGGCAATTACTTGCTGATAAAGTCTGACCTGGACTTCCTGGTAAGCTTTGGCTTAAAAAGCAGCAGGCTGGCGCTGGGCTTCTCAATTTACGCGCTGTTATTGCTTTCATTTCCTACTCTCTTTATTCTGTCAATAACAGGAATATTGACGAAACAGTATGCTCCATTATATTCCATCATTGTATTTTATTTGGCCATTGTGTTTTCCGTCGTAGGGCTCTTCATACTCAGGATGTTTTCCAAAAACGGCCGTTTCCTTATGTTTTTGGCTACATTCATTGTTCTTGCGCTTCTTGGGATTGCAAAAATTCCAATCGGATTAGGAAGTATCTCCAGTATTTACTGGCCATATGCACTTATTGTGGTGATAATATATTTAATTGCTCTGGCTGTGCAGATTAGGTCAACTCTGAAGACTGTCTCATCTGTAGGCATTAATCTAAAATACTGGGGACCAACCAATGTTAAGCATGTAATTGCATTTGAAAAATGGAATGGAAGATTCCCCATAATGAAATTCCAATCGCTCTATTCGTTTGTGTTCTTGAGATCTAGGATGAGTGGTAAATCCCGGACAGGACTTATCAGATCAACTCATCTATTTGCTGTTGAGGCAATTATATCTGCTTTTATCTACATTATATGGAAGGTCCTGCCGCCAAGCGCTGGAGGAGTAACCTTTCTTATGTTTTTCGTAATAGTATACGTTTTCGGATTTATGACGCTGATAGCGTTCTTTTCAATTATTCACGAGAGGGTATGGATATCATTAGCATCAACAAGTCCATTGAGTTCGTCAAGACAGTACATTATTGGGAGGCTTTTATACGAAGTTATTTTCAGTTCGCCGTTACTAATTCTTATTTATGTAGCCTTTCTTATGCACAACAGTTTCTTAATTGATTTAGCTCCATCAGTGATATTTCTGCCTATTGCCCTTTTCTACCCATTCTTCATTTTCGGGGTTATCTTAAATCTAAACGTCATACAGATGCAGTTCAAGCTTTCCTATGTAAATTATAATCAACATATCAATCTCATATTCATCCCACTGGTTATTGCATACATTGCAATTCTTGCAGTAGGGATACTCTTGCCGTTAGTCGGAATAATTGCCTGTATAATGTCGTACATAGTTGCCGCGGTTTTAATTTTGAGCAGCAGAATAATGGAGAAGACATTTTTTGCACTTTCCTCTCATGGATATGTATGAATGCTCATGTGCAAATGAGTTGGATAGGCATCATTAATTATGTGTCATAACAATGCAGCCTTGTTAGCATTCAGTAAATCTGGCTTAGTATGCAGTATTAGCCAGTCAATTCCACTAAGTCGGAGAAAATGACAATCAGTATAAAGAGTCAATGAGATCCATCAAACATCTTTCCGAATGAAATCTGAGGATGCATTGAGTGATTGTGCGCCTTTCGTATAATTGCTTTTTTGAAGGGTAAAAATGCGGGCTGTACTAATTTTACCTCTGGAATAAGCGGGCATGCATTTGATTCCCGCGGGTAAGTAATGGAGCTGCCGTGCACCTTAACTATAATGTCACATAACCGTTTTCCATCTATAACTTGTCAGGCATGTCCGAGAGTTTCTTTGTCAGATCATCAGGCTTTGGAATGAAGGTGCTTGTGAACAGTATCACACTTCCAGCTATGAGAAATGGAATAAGATAAAGGGCAAAGAATATGTTGACTCCAATGGCAAGTTTTAGGGACTCTATGATGGGTTCCCTTATCCAGATGAGTCCAATGGCAAACGTTGATGCCATGGTAAGCTCAATCGCTATCATTGGAAGGGCCTGAGTAAATGAATACGTACCGGCAACACCCTTAGGGGTAACGGCAAATGGTTTCTTTCTGCGGAAGAGCGCAGCAAGGAAGGATCCTGTTACGGTAAAAATCAGGAGCAACTCAGCTCCCTGGTGCATAAAAAAACCCCTGGCCCCATAGCTCATCAGTCCATCAGAGGATGTATAATAATAGAAAAGCATGGAATAAATGAAATATGGGAAATAGAATATCACGAAAAAATAAGGATTAACTATCACAGTGGCAAAATGAAAGTCCACGAAGAGAACAAGAGCTAAAAGAGATAGTAGTCTTATTGGCCCTACCCATAGCCAGTAAAGCCATCCAGCCATGTATTCTGCAAATACTCCAAGAGGAAGGCTGAGAGATAAGAGGAGTGACAGAGACTGGAACCCTCCAAGCGACCATCTGCCCTGCTGTTTCAAATAAGCACCTTGACTTTCCCCGCAAAATTATATGCTAAAACTTACCTCCACTATTAAAGAGGACAAATTTTGTTCCCCATATTTCATAGCATCAACAAAAAAATATGAATGGGCCCGACCGGATTCGAACCGGTGACCTCCTCCGTGTCAGGGAGACATCATACCGCTAGACTACGAGCCCAGTAGACCTTACCCTCTCACGAGTAGCCAGGTCTCAGCCAATCTTAAAAATATATTTAATCCTTTACCTCAAACCAGCTTTCGTGCGTGATGTATAGGATGAAATGAACACACTGAAAAATAATGAATAATCATAACCCCGCTGAAGTCGAATTAAATATAACCTTGCTATAATAGAAGAAATGTCTGATATAATTCTAATCCATGGTGGCGCTGGTTCAGACAGTTCATATACAGAAAGGCTGATGGGATACGCTAAAGCATCATTCATGAGGGGTAGTGCTTTGGACAGTGTAGTCGAAGCAGTCCGCATTATGGAAGATGATCCGGCATTCAACGCTGGCACAGGTTCGGTCAAGAGGTTGGACGGCTCAATTCAGATGGATGCTGCAGTAATGACGCCTGATTCCATAGGTTCAGTGGTCAACATTGAACGTGTCAGGAATCCCATACTTGTTGCAAGAGCCGTAATGGAGAAGACACCCCATGTTATGCTTTCAGGGGATGGAGCAACGGAATTTGCCAGGCGCCTAGGCTTCCCTGACTATGATCCTTCAACTCCACGGACCGAGGAGCTTTACAGAAAAGCTATAGCTGCCATTATGGGAAAGGACAAAAATGCTCCTGACAAATACATTAATTACAGGAGGTTTGCCGAAATTCTTGGAATCCCAAAGAACAAAGATACGGTTGGAGCAGTCGCTAGAATAAATGGGAAATTTGCTGCTGCAGTTTCAACAGGTGGCTCATCTCCCATGATGAGGGGACGCGTCGGGGACAGTCCAATACCCGGAGCGGGCCTTTACGCTGGCGAAAGGGGGGCAGTTGTTGCAACCGGCATAGGCGAGGAGATCATTAAACGAACATTATGTTACAGGGTTTATCAACAGATAGGCTCTGACGATCTTTCTTCAATACTAATGAGGGAGATCGAGAAATTCGGCAATACGTTAGTGGGTTTGATTGCATTATCCGATGATTCTATGGCAGCGCACTCAAATAGCAGCATGGCAACTGGATATGCGGAGTTCGGCAAATAGTGAATATTTAACCAAAAGCAGGAATTCACAACGGCAATTAATTATGCCATAGAGGTCAAAATTTATATGTGGGCAGATTATGAGTTATTAAATGGAATTTGAAAAATTCAAGACCATGCAATTTCCTAGGGATGTTTACGTAGGGCATGGAGTTCTTCCCAATATTGTTCCTGTTGCAGGACGCTATATGAAGACAGGTTCCATTCTCATCATAACTGGAAAAATTACCTATGACCTAGCGGGAAAGGAGGTTGAAACACACCTTCAAAGCGCGGGCTATGATGTAAAAGTCATCAAGGCGGATAAAGCCGATGTGGTAAATCTTCAAATGGTTGAGGAAGAAGCCAGCGGTAAGCATATTGGCATGATTGTCGGGGTTGGCGGAGGCACAAAGATTGATCTTGCAAAGAAGGCTTCTTATGACCTTAACGTGCCGTTTGTCAGTGTCCCTACGTCACCAAGCCATGACGGCATTGCTTCTCCCAGAGCTTCAATCAGAAAGGAGAAGCTCACAGTGTCACAGGAAGCTGCCATGCCCATTGCAATAATAGCTGATACCCAGATACTGGCAAAGGCCCCTTACAGATACCTCCGGGCAGGAGCTGCTGATGTCATTTCAAACCTAACCGCCCTTCTTGACTGGAAACTTGCCAATCGTCTCCACGGTGAGGAATATAGCACAAGCGCAGCTGCAATTTCAGAATATGCTGCCAGAGAACTGCTGGAAAAGAGCCATATGATAATGGAAGGCGTCGAAGAATCAGTGTGGCTTGTAACAAAACAGATCCTTGCCTCTGGTACCGCAATGGCTATAGCCGGTTCGTCCAGGCCAGCCAGCGGGAGTGAACATCTTCTTGCCCACGCTCTGGAACTTTCAAATCCAGGTACCTCAATACATGGTGAACAGTGCGCCATGGGCTCAGTTGTGTCAATGTTTCTTCATGGCGGAGACTGGCAGGTGCTTGCCAATGCTTATTCAAGGATGGGGCTATCCATCAGGGCTAAGGATTATAATATTCCTGATACTGTGGTAATCAAGGCATTATCTACAGCTCACAGGATAAGGCCTGAAAGATACACCATACTGGGCGAAAAGGACATAAGTTTAAATGCTTCTGAGAAAGCACTCGAAATCACGGGAATCATCTAATAGCGGTGTCGGTACCATGGCTAAAATTTCATTGATCGGAGTAGATCTGGCACGGGAAGGGCTGGAGTTCAAATTTGTCGGTCCACTTGTAGGTTGTGCAGAATGCAGAATTAAGAACGTTTGCTTCAATCTCGAACCGGGAAGAACTTACAAGATTACCAAAGTCAGGGAAAAGCAGAATCCCTGTTTTGTTTACAATAAGGACCTGGTTGCCACAATTGAGGTGGAAGAGATACCCGAGCACGTCAATCTGCAGGCAGGCCGAAAACTTCAGGAGGGCTCGTCAATTACGCTGAAATCTATGGAGTGTGACCACATAACCTGTCCAAATATAGAAACGTGCAATCTTCTGCACATGAGGGAGGGCCAGAAGGTTACAATAAAGAAAATTGAAGGCGACCTTGACTGCCCCAAAGGTTATAAGATGAAGAGCGTTCTGGCGGCATTTCACTGAAGAAGATGTGCCAGCATGTTAAAATTTGGATTGGTTGGCAAGCCCAATGTGGGGAAATCCACACTTTTTTCAGCGCTGACAAAGAATCAGGTTGAGATTGCAAATTATCCATTTACAACATTGAAACCAAATGTTGGCGTTACATTTGTGCGCATACCGTGCCCTCATATGGAATTGGGAAAAGAATGCAATCCAAGGGAGGGATTTTGTAAAGGCGGAATAAGGCATGTACCTGTCGAGGTAGTGGACGTACCAGGCCTCATACCGGGAGCAAGCCAGGGAAAGGGAATGGGAAATGAATTCATGGATGGAGTGAGGGATTCGCAGGCGCTCTGCCATGTGATAGATGGGACCGGCATGACCATGCCGGATGGCACTTTGTCGGAGCAGAGGAGAGACCCGAGAGAAGATATCAGAATAATAGAGAATGAAATAATTACTTGGTTCGCAGATCGCATTTTCAGGGACTGGGACAGATTCTCTAAGAAGGCCGATTCTACGGGAGAACGCACAGATAGGTCTCTTGGCAGAAAGTTAGCATCATTCGGCATCTCCGAAAAGGAAGTTGCGCTTATCCTATCTAAGGAGGTGTTTCCTGCTAAACTTGGTCTGTGGTCTGAATCTGATGCCAGGGATTTTGCGGAGGCTGTTTTTAATCACATAAAGCCAGTTTTCAGGATATTAAACAAGGCAGACAGCATGGATAGCCAGTCTATTCAGCAGATGCGGGCATCTGTGGAAAGGGTATATTTTATTTCAGCAGAGTACGAACTGGCCCTTGAAAAGGCATTTGAATCACATCTTATCGACAGTACAGGCGAAGACTTTCATATAAGTGACAAAGCCACGAAGCAGCAAGCTGCGGTTCTGGCCAGAATTAAGGAATTTTTCAGGTCACCTGAAATCACCAGAATCCTTGACATAACTGGAGAGCTGGTGCAGAAATCCCTTGGATACATTGTTGTCTTTCCGGTGGTGGATGAGAGCAACTGGACAGATAACAACGGGAACATTCTTCCAGACGCTCTATTGATGCCGTCTGGCTCTACAGCTCATGATCTGGCATTCAGGATACACACAGATATAGGTGAAGGATTCATACGTGCGGTTGACTGCAGGACGAGGAGAGTTATTGGCAAAGACCACATACTGCAGAATTCGGACGTAATAAGGATAATAGCCAAGACCAAATAGCGGCAGGGCAACTTTTGGATGAATTCCAGCAAAGCCGTTAAATATAATTTAGCATATCCCATGCCTGCTCGATTAAGATAAACACTATTACGGGTGATATATTGGCAAACGGAGAAAACGCTGGCGGAAAATTAAAATTCGTGAGAAAGAAGTTCAGATGGTCTGATAGCAAATATAAGAGGCGTGTCCTTCAGCTGAAGAAGAAAAGCGATCCTCTGGAGGGTGCCCCCTCCGCTAAGGGTATAGTTATTGAAAAGATAGGTATTGAGGCAAAACAGCCAAATTCTGCTATCAGGAAATGTGTCAAGCTCCAGCTCATAAAAAACGGAAGGCAGATTACAGCATTCGCTCCAGGTGATGGTGCCATAAACTATATTGATGAGCACGACGAGGTAACTGTAGAGGGCATAAGGGGAAGGCAGGGAAGGAGCAAGGGGGATATTCCTGGAGTAAGATATAAGGTAGCCAAGGTCAACGGTATATCACTGAAAGAACTTGTCAAGGGAAGAAAGGAGAAGACGGTGAGATAATGGTAGATCTGAAATTACTCGGTGAATATCCAATCGGAGAGGTCCAGGTTCATGATGAGGGCCTCTCCAAATACATAAACCTGACAAGCAACATAAACCTCCACAGTGGCGGGAGATTTTCAAGCTATTCAGCCGGTAAGAGGAATGTCAACACCGTGGAAAGGCTTCTGAACAAGCTGATGAGGTCTGAGAAGTGGACTGGGAAGAAGTACAGTGCCTACCGCGTCATGAAGGAAGCCTTTGAACTGATAGCAGAAAAGACAAAGCAGAACCCGGTCCAGGTTCTAGTTAATGCCATTGAGAACGCTGCACCAAGGGAGGAGGTCACAAGACTCAAATATGGGGGCATAGCTGTTCCAAAGGCCGTTGATGTATCACCATCAAGAAGGGTTGATGTCGCTCTGAGGAACATCGCAATAGGTGCAACTAATGCCTCGTTCAAAAGCAAGAAGCCCATTGCGAACTGCCTGGCAGATGAAATAATGAACGCTGCCAAGAATGATGCCACATCTTTCGCAGTAAACAGGAAAGAGGAAATAGAGAGGATTGCTGCCTCAGCAAGATAATCTCCTCATATTTGAAATAAGTCTTCTCATCAAATCACTTCAGTTAATTTCATCAGCATTCTTTTGCTGTCTGCCTGTTGCCCAGCACTTAGTGTCAGCATCAATCATGCTCTTCAAATTCCATAAGTCCCAGTCAGAAATGGTTTCAACCTTCTCTGTTAATTAATTTTTTCCATCATAGTTAAGCGTCACAGTTATTATGCTGTGCTCCTATTGATATCAGATAGGGATGGCAGATGCAATAGAGATTTTGATGATGGAACACCAGTCCATAAGACACATCAGCAAATACCTAAAACAGGATTCTTTGCCAGGTTTCTCCGAATTCCACGAATACCTGAGGTCAGTTCACATAGAAATCGAGGAGAAAATTGTGTTTCCAGTCATTTACGAGAACATTCCCGATACTAGGATTGATGTGAGAAGGCAAATTGATCAGATCAAGTCTGACCACAAACTTATTCAGACGCTGGCTGGAAACATTGTAAAATGGATGGAGGGTCAGAATACCGATCTTGTTTCCGAAAGATTTCCCTTGTACTTCAGGCTTCTCAAGGAGCACAACCTGAATGAGGATCGCCTTGTTTTCCCATGGTGGAAAAACATTGACGGCGAAGCATTAAGAACCGCAAGAAAGGAGATCGCTGGAATAATAGATGCCTTCGGGAGAGAGAGGTACCTCAATATTCTGGAAATCTCACCCGAGCAGTTTGATTACATCATCTCGTAGTTTCCTCAATCTGACTCCTCCCCTCCAACGTCAATGTATCTTGAGAACAGGTAGTTAATCTCCTCAAGCTTATCATAGAGTTCTGCGCCGAACGTTGATAAGATGAGAGATCCATCATCGCCATATTCAGCGATGTTCATGCTGACTAGGTAGTCAGATATGGACTCCCGTGAACTTCCAGTCTTAGCTGATATGTCGGCCCAGTTAATTTTCCCGTTCTTTCCAAGTTCATAAACTGCCCTAAGTATCCCTGGCTTCCAGTCAAGCCACTCAAGATAATCCTTCTCCATCACATCACCATAATGTTATTGGATGCAAGTACAACTATGGTTTTCCTAACCTGTTAGGCAACCAAGAATTAGCTTTATATAAAGGCATCATGACCTATAATGAGCCTTCGGGATACCCTATCATTCAAGGGTTCGGATGCAACACAGTTGCTTCGTGACCAGCATACAGTGACGGTTGAAATATCAGAGGCATTTCTCGCAAATAACATTGAAATAAATCAGATTCTGAGTCACGTGGATTACACAATAAACGTTCACTTCAGGCTGGAGGATGAAATACTGTTTCCGGCCCTGAGCCCATATTTGCAGCAGTATCTTGAGTTTCTAGAGCCAATCAGGATAATTACAGGGGAGCACATTTCAATCAGATCATTGTACACTTCCCTGAACAGGGCGAGATCATTTGAAGCCGAGGACCCGGTTGCAACACGGGAGGAGCGCTATGCTGGAGCCGAGAAACTCGCAAGAATAATGCTGCAGCATATTTTCAAGGAGGAAAACGGCATTTTTCCAATGGCTGACAAATACATCCCGGATATGGAAAGAAAAAGGATTCAGAGCAGCATGGATGAAATGCTGGCCAACTTCAGGGCCAGATATGAGTCGGAACACAGGGACAGCAAGCAGCCATAACTCACCCTAAAAGAAGATCATTTCATCATGGTTAAAGACGGAGGCAAACTCTCCGTTAAGGGATGCAAGATTTATCCGGTGTACATCTTCTGCCGGAACAGTCTCCCCATTCTGGTCTTTCCTGTCGTATGCAACGCAGGCATCGGATATTACACCGGTCCTGAAGCCAAGGTTCGCTGACATCCTTGCCGAAGTGCTCACACAATGATCCGTTGTTATTCCGCAGAACAGTACGGTTCCGATGGCTTCATTCTGAAGCCTTTCCCGCAGGTCCGTACCAATGAAGGCGCTGTTTACATGCTTGACAATAACTGGCTCATCTCCCATTGGCTTCACCTCATGCTTGATCTCAAATCCTGGCTTACCCTTCCGCAGAAGTGATTTTTCATTCATGGAATCGTGCACAACATGATATATGTGCAGTCCCCTTTTCCTGAAATCCGCCAGGATTTCAGACATAACTCTCTCAGCGCCGGGATTGTTTCTCCTTCCCCACATGGGATCATCCCACGCCTTCTGAACATCTATAAGCACAAGGGCCGAATTTCCCGTTATCTGCATTTCCATGGGGATATATTTTAAGGAAACTCATAACGCTTTCATTTGCCTTACATACTGAATAAGGATTTTAGCTTCAATACCATAATGGTTTATGGATAGAAAGGAACTTCTTACGTCACCCGTTAGGGATATTAAGATAACAGGCTCCACAACGCTTAAGGAACTTATGGATCAGTTCGGGGCTTCAGGCGGATTTACGTCAGCGAAGATATACACTGCCTACACAATCCTGAGGAAGATGTTTACGCAGGAAAATACAACTTTTCTCTCATTTCCTGCAGATATAATATCTACGGGAACCAGGGGGATAATAAATGATCTTGTGAAAAAGAAGCTTGTGGACGTAATCATTACGACCAATGGAACCCTAGATCATGATATAGCAAGGACGTTCATGAAGTACTACAGCGGCTCGTTCGACTACAGTGACAGGGAACTGAGGAATCTGGGCATTAACCGTCTTGGGAATGTATTCGTTCCAGACGAGAGTTATGGTGAGATAATTGAGGGCAAGGTGCAGCCCGTGCTCGAAGAACTGTACAAGATAAAGAAGGAATGGGGAGGTTCAGAGATAATACGCGAATTCGGGCTTAGAATCAACGATCCGGATTCCATAATATCCAGCGCGGCAAGGAACAACATACCAGTATATGTGCCCGGCATGACTGACGGATCATTTGGTTCACAGCTTTGGTCATTCTACGAGCGCCACCATGATTTCAAGATCAACCTGCTGCAGGATGAACACGAGCTGTCAGACATCATATTCGACGCAAAAAAGACGGGCGCGCTTATGCTGGGTGGCGGCATATCGAAGCACCATACAATTTGGTGGAACCAGTTCAGGGGAGGATTGGATTACGCAGTATACGTTACGACAGCGCAGGAATATGATGGATCACTGTCAGGTGCAAAACTTGAGGAAGCAATCTCATGGAAGAAGATAAGGGAAGATGCTGAGTTCGTAAATGTTTACGGTGACATTACAGCAATACTTCCTCTAATACTGGGGCCGCTTCTTTAGATATATTTAAGCCATTCCATTACTGGATCATCATCGCCTTCCAGTTCAGTGTTTGTTTCGCCGAAGGCACTGCGCGTTGTGAAACGATAAAAGTAAATTCTTCCATTTCTTTCGTGCCCAAACATTATGTGCTCCACAGATTTTCCTTCCGGAAGGTGCCCCATGGCCTCGGGAAATTCAGGAGAGAAGTGAAGCTCAAATTCCTCACCTTCACCTTCGATCCAGTACGAGTTGTTGCCACTCACATATTCCCTTAATTTCCTGGCATCGATTGAAGGACCCATGCCTCAACATTTTAACGGGCTATATAGGTTTTTTAGTTGCATGGATATTCACATGCATGCACTATATCACCGAAGAAGATGTTAGGGAAAATCTTGGCATGAACGAGACCATAGCCGCCATGAAGGAGGCATTCATGGAATATTCCACCGGAAAAGCAGACACCAGGCCGCGGGAGCGCATAATACTTGATGGTATCGTATACAATACAATGCCTGCCATACTGCCCCGATATGGCCTGGCGGGACTCAAAACTTACATAGCGTCCAGAAACGGTGCCAGATTTGTGGTTGTACTGTTCGATACGAGGAACATGGACCTTATTGCAGTCATGGAAGCCAACAGGCTTGGACAGGTAAGGACGGGTGCCCTTCCTGCAATGGTAACTTCACTCATCGTGAAGGAGAAGGATATTCCCGTATGCATAATAGGATCAGGATTCCAGGCGGAAACACAGCTCGAAGGGCTTCTTGCAGTGTATGACCCATCTCAAATCAGGGTTTATTCCAGAAATTACAGGAATGCCGTTGCTTTTGCCCAAAGAATGTCTTCCAGGACTGGCAGGAAAATAATGGCCTTTGAAAAGGTGAGGGATGCTACCATGGGTGCACGTGTCATAAACACAATAACTGATTCCAATGACCCAATATTTGGGAGGGAAGATCTCTCTGCTGCATATCATGTTAATTTATGCGGCGGAAATATACCAAACAGGCACGAAGTAGACAACAGCGTCCTGTCAGGTTCACAGAATGTCATAGTGGAGAATCTTGAGCAGGCATTGAAGGAGTCAGGGGAAATAATAGATTTCATGAGAGAAAATCCCGGCAGGAAGATCGTGGAACTCAGGGATTTCATCCGGAACCCGGAAATGGGCGAGAGAACGGTGTTCAAATCAATGGGGATTGGCCTTGAGGATGTTGCTGCAGCCCATGTAGTTCTAAAAAATATGGGAATTACTAAGTGATCAGTGCCCGAGAAGATCCTCCAGGGCATCTCTCAGTTTCACGAACTTGAACCTGTATCCCAATTCCAGGGCCCGTGCTGGAACAACTTTTTTCCCCTTTGCGAGAACGTTTGAAACCTCCCCCATCATGAGCCTTATCACCGTAAGTGGAATTTTAACCCTCGACTGCTTGTGCATCACTTCACCCAGGGTATGTGCAAAATCCTCCATTCTTGGCACTTCAGGGGAACCAGCGTTAATGGGGCCGGAAACAGTGTCGTTCTCCATGGCGAACATTACCAGGCCCACCTCATCCTCAATGTGTATCCATGGGAACCATTGGTTTCCAGGGCTAATGGGCCCACCGATGCCTTTCCTGAACACAGAGACAAGCTGGGGAAGCGCTCCAGATTCCCTGTCCAGTACAACAGTGGTCCTTATGTTAACAACACGCGTCCCAAAATTCTCAGCCCTGTTCGCTTCACCTTCCCATGCCGAAACAAGATCGCCCCAGAAATCCTTTCCAGGAGGTGAGGATTCAGTCACGTCACTGTCATCAAAGCTGTCGTATCCGTATATGCCGGCTGCTGATCCGTTTATAAGGATAGAAGGCTTCTGCTCAAGCTTGGATATGGCATCTACAATCTGCCTGGTGGCCTCTACGCGAGAATTCCAAATCTCCTTCCTGTAGTCGCCTTTCCATTTCCTGAATATTGGAGCACCGGAGAAGTTTATCACTGCACCCGTGCCCGCCAGAGAAGGCTTCCATCCTTCATTGGCATAGTGCCAGAGGACATGATCGCTGATTTCAGGGAACAAATTCCTGCTCTTGCTTAAGTCCCGAGCAAAAATCCTGATCCTGTATCCTTCGCTATGAAGCATTCTCACTATATTCTGGCCCATGAGGCCTGTTGCCCCGAAAACGGATACAACTGAACTATCATTCTCCATAGCATGTAATTAAAAGTTACAATATAAAGGGATATAAAGAAAATTCTGCAACATCGATCATGTCAATCACCGAGAATCTCCCTTGCGGCCTTTACCGGCACCACACAGATTATCTTCAGGTCCTCTGTGGCAGTCATGCCATGATGGACATTGGGTGGTATGAATATAAAATCCCCAGCTGATGCTTCTTCCGTGGCGTCTCCGATCTTGACGTTACAGGACCCTGACACAACGAATATTTCATGCTCGTAATCATGGGAGTGGTGAGGCGTTGATTTCCCTTTCTCAACCTCAATAAGCCTCATGGAAAACGTTGGAGCACCATCCTTATGGGTAATTAACCATCTAATCCTTGCTCCGCCTGGCATGGTCAGCGCCATAACTTCTTTTGAATTTCTCACAAAACCAAGTTTCTGGTTATCCATGGCCATATATGCAGAAAAATGGTATAACCCTTTTCAGGGCCAAATTAGTGAAACTTCTTTGCGGATAGAAGGTATTCTGGGTTTATTGGAGTCTCCCTTATCCTGAGTCCGGTGGCCACCTCGATTGCCCTTGCCAGAGCTACTGGAGTGCCAATGGTTGGCGCTTCTCCAAGGCCCTTTGCCCTTGATGGCAGAGAAGATTCGCTTTTATGGAGAAGCAGCTTGTACCGGGGCACAAGGTCAGCTGTGACCACGCCGGCATCTGCTATTGAGGATGTCATCATCTGCCCGTTTTCATCAAACATGAGGCCCTCGTATAATGTCTGGC
This sequence comes from Thermoplasmata archaeon, assembly GCA_021797355.1. GTDB lineage: Archaea > Thermoplasmatota > Thermoplasmata > Thermoplasmatales > Thermoplasmataceae > UBA509. The sequence goes on from JAJZZX010000001.1 coordinate 318,672, forward strand.
CTATTCCCTCCGCGCATCCTCCGGCATTCTGACCGATGACATTGTCCATATTGAGGACCTTGCCAAGGTCGTAATAGGAGATGCATTCCCTGACATGTATGACGCCGAGATCATCCTGATGTACAGTGATAAGGTTAGCTCCAAGGTTATTGTAGGGCTTGTCGTAATGGAAGAATTCATAGCTATCCCATTTTCCTTCCAGAAGCTTCTGGGGACTGTACTTTCCGTACTTATTCTCCACTTCCTTCCTGAGCTTCCTGGCTGCTTCAACAAGAGCTGAACCTCCCATCATGGCAGACCTGCTGCCCCAGGCACCAACGCCATCTTCAAGCTGGTCAGTATCCCCCTTCTGCCATTCCACCACTGATGGGTCAATTCCAAGCTCATCAGAAAGTATGCTTCTGACAAATAGATCATGCCGCTGGCCATGTGCATTCCCCCCAAGCCATACCTTGACAGTTCCACCATCAACAAGAATCCTCGCAGTCTCCCCAGGCATGGTTGCAGGCACGAGGACAAACCATCCAAAACCTGTGTTACCCTTTCTCACGTGGTCATGGTATCCCATTGCCTTGACTGCACTCTCAAGAAATGGCTTTGAGGCTTCTACTGTGAGACCGGTTGGGCTCACATACGGAGCAGTAGTTGCATTTTTTAGCCTGATCTCCACTGGGTCCATTTCCAGTTCATCCGCCAGCCTGTCAACCATCCTCTCAATGAAGAAGGCAGCTTCTGGCCTGCCTGCCCCCCTGTATGGTCCCTGAGGAACCTTGTTAGTCAGGACAGACATTGCGTGGATGTATGCATTCTTAATTTCATAAGGGCCAGTCAGCTGCATCGCAATAAATCTGGCAGAAAATTCACCTGATCCGCCTGCGAAGGCTCCGCTATCAACTATGACATCCCCCTTAATCCCCAGAATCTTGCCGGTCCTGTCAGCATAAAGCTTCATCTTGCCTACTACACCTCTTCCCGGGCGGCTTGCAAGAAGATGCTCCCTCCTGGTCTCTATCCATTTAACCGGGCGTTTCTCCCTCATTGCAAGGTAGGCGGCAACTATGTATTCTGGATAAATTCCACCCTTCAGACCAAAGGCTCCCCCAGTGTCAGTCTGTATAACCCTGACCGATTCTGGTTCCAGGTGCATTATCTCGCAAAAACCCTCCTTAAGGCTGTGCACACTTTGTGTGCTTACCCAGACAGTGAGCCTGTTTCCGTCGTAGGCAGCTACAATGCCACGAGGCTCTATTGGATCGGTGGCTATCCTGTGGTTAACAAATCGATCCTCTATTATAACGGGGGCATCCTTGATCTCAAAATCAGCCCCCAGGTATTTGTCAGCGAGAAGATTTGACTTCAGCCCAGGATACATGGGCTCTGCAGTCAGCGACATCTCCGGATCAACAATGGCTTTTAGCGGCTCGTAGTCAACCTCCACGGATGTTTCAGCAAGATCCTCCGCCTCATAGGGACTGTCTGCATACACTGCAGCAACAGGCTGCCCAACGTAACCGACATAGTCTTTTGCGAGAACGGGGTGCTCCAGGTACTCAAAACCCTTTGTGGCACCCTCCCCAACTGAAGCCATCTTGAGGTCCACGTCTTTCCAGGTTATTCCTCCCTTTATCCTCAATATCTTCGCCCTGGCATAGGGGCTCCTCACAAAAGACAGGTGAAGCATTCCAGGCATATTTATGTCGTCCACAAAATTCCCCTTTCCGGATACCAATTTTTCTGTTAGGTCCATCTATATCACCTGCCCCTCCTGGCTGGAATTTCTTCTTCAATGTATTCCTCGCTCTCATCCATTCTTCTCTCTGCCTCCTGGATAGAATCAACAATACTTTCATATCCAGTGCATCTGCAGAGATTCCCCGAGATTGCCTCTCTGATCTCCTCCTCGCTGAGCTTTCTTTTCTTGTTCAGGAGCCAGAACGAAGTCATAATCATTCCAGATGTGCAAAAACCGCACTGCAGCCCGTGCTTATCCACAAAGGCCTTCTGGACGGGATGCAATTTGTTTTCTCCCTTGGACAGTCCTTCTATGGTGGTAACCTTTTTCCCGTTCGCCTGTGCTGCAAGCACTGTGCATGACTTTACTGCCCTACCATCAAGCAATACAGTGCACGCACCGCAGTTAGTGGTGTCACAACCCACGTGTGTTCCCGTTAGACCGGCCACCTCCCTTATGAAGTGTACAAGCAGCATCCTAGGCTCAATTTCAGCTTCCTTCCTCTCACCATTCACTGTTATGGATACTTTTAGATTAGACATTTATTTCACCTCCGCCCTGGTCTGTGCCTTTTTAATGGCCTGAACGGAAATTCTTCTCAGGATCTCCTTCTTGTATTCCACCGATCCGTAAGAGTCGCTGCTGGGTTGAGAAGCGGCAACAACAAGTTCTGCTGCATGCCTGACATTCTCGGCTGTCAGCTTCTTTCCCTTCAGGTAATTTTCAGCTTCGCTGGCTTTGAGGGCAGTTGGCCCCATTGACGTTATGGCAATTCCAGCCTTCTTCACAATCTCATTATCAAGCTGCAATTGCACAGCAACACCTGCCACTGAGAAGTTCCAGGTGCCTTTTCTGAATTTAACATACGCTCCCCCGGAGGCCGCTGGCCAGTAAGGTACAGATATCTCTGTTAGGATCTCTCCGTGCTCCAGTGCAGTTACAAAAGTATCCATATAAAAATCCCTGGAATGGACCTCCCTTTCACCGGACTTCCCCCTGATCTTGAACGTGGCATCGAGGGCAAGCATCACAGACGGCAGATCATTGCTTGGATCCCCATGGGATAAGTTTCCTCCAACAGTACCCATATTCCTTACCAGAGGATCTGCAAGTTGGCCTAGAGCATCGGACAGTATTGGGAAGTTTTTTCTTACAGTCGGTGAATACTCAAGATCGGCATCAAGGGTCATTGCGCCAATCTTAAGGCTGTTTTTTCCGTCTGTGATATATGAAATATCCTTCACCTCGGAGAGGCTTATGAGATACGGTATGGAAGTGATCCTGGACTTGAGCAAGGGCAGAAGGCTCTGGCCTCCAGCCAGAATTTTAGCATCATCTCCATACCTGTTCAGCAAGTCGATCGCCTCGTCCACATCGGTCGGGGCCATATATTCAAAGGCTGGTGGCATCATATCTCAAACAATGATTCGTCGTATTTAAACAAATTTTTTATGGGATACAGATTATTTTGCTGTTTCTGCGTTTACCCTCTCCTTACCCCAGCTCTCATGATCTCCAGCTTTTCCCCTCCTGTAGGCTATTATCTGTGCTATTATACTGATGGCGATTTCAAAAGGGGTTACAGATCCAATGTCAATGCCAATGGGGGCGGATATTCTGGAGAGGAATTCCTCCTTGACACCTGATTTTCTCAGCTCTTGGAAGTCATGGTTTATCCTCTTCCTGCTTGCCATAAGACCGATATAAGCAGGCGAGAAGGCAGAAAGTTCACGGAGTACTGCTATGTCCCTCTCACCCTTGGTGAGTATAACCAGGAAATCACGCTGGTTTATGCTCAGCGTTTCAAGCTTGAAGTCAAGGTCCGATATGATCCTGCTTGGTTGGCAGGAGAGAGAGGGGGCGTGATCCACCACAATGACTTCAAATCCGGCTTTTTTCCCCAGTTCCACGAGCCCATCCTCTATATCATCCTTCCCGCCCTGGCCTATAATTATGAGCCTCTGCAGGGGAAAATAGGGTTCTAGGAATACATCCATTACCCCTCCGCAAAAAGTTTCCACAAAAACCTCATCAGGCATCTTCCTAGATATTATTGCGTTAAGGCCCTTGCCTGATTCTTCCAGATGAATCCTTATGGTTCTGGGGAACCCACTCTCCATTACTTCAGAGGCCGCATCGAGTATTACTGATTCTGGGCAAGCCCCGCCAAGAGTTCCATAAACAATGTTCCCATCCATAACTACCACCTTGAAGCCTGGTTTTGCAAGTGACGACCCCTCGGTCTTTACCACTGTGGCGGTGACGAAGGCCCTGCCGTCAGAGATCAGCCGGTGAATTTCCTCGGCAAATCCTATGGTTTCCATAAGAGAGTGATTACGCACATTACTTATCATCTTTTCTGATTCCAATCCCTGCAACCGCTTACCGTCAATATTATATGTGAGTGTTAATGTACAATAGTGAAGTTAGCCGCTGCAGTGCTGGCAGCTGGAAGGTCCTTGAGATTTGGTGACCAGAAGATTACTGCAGAGCTCTGCGGAAAAAGAATGGTCTGCTATCCGGTTGAGGATTTGAGAAGAGCATCCATCGAGACCATACTTGTAATTCTTAACCCCGAAACAAGCAAGAAGGATATGAGCTGCATATACGGTGCGCGCAAAGTTGTTAACTATAACTATATGGAAGGGATGGCATCATCAATACGCCTGTCGGTTGACATTGTAAGGGATGATTTCACGCACCTTTTGATAACAAATGGCGACATGCCGCTATTCGGATGGAAGCATTACGCAGAAATGGTCTGCTTATTGAGGAAAAACAGTACAAGAATCATATCTGCATACAATAGCGGCATCCTCAGAAGCCCTGCCATTTTCCCGAAGGAGTATTTTGATGAACTCTTCTCGCTCCATGGTGAAGATGGAGGGCGCTCGGTGCTAAACAGGCATAAGCAAGAAACAATTCCTTATGAGATCAGCGACACGAACGATCTTATGGACATTGACACCCAGGATGATCTAGAAAGAGCAAGCATTATCCTGTGCGAGAGAGGCATCTATAAAATGTAATATATCTGCCTTCCCATTACCTTCCATTGGCGCAGATCAAACTCAGAGATAACCTGGAGAATCTTTACAAGGTGCGAACTCTTGTGATAATATCATTTGTTCTCACATTCCTGTTGGAGAACCATTATATAAAGTTCCTGGAAGACCCAACACTAACGACTAAATTTGATACGTTCTTCAACAATGAGAGTCTTCTGGGTCTTTATGGAACCCTTATTGGCCTCCTGCTGACGGCCTACTCCCTCATAGTGACCATTATTCCTCTTTTCTCAGCTGATAGCTTGCAGAAACCAATATTCAGCCAGATTAACAGCCTATTTGTATTCACAATCCTTGATGGAATTCTCCTGCTCATAATTTTCTTCGTTGGAGGACTAATACCTGACAACACCTCATTCCTCTATCTTGATTCTGAGATATTTTTCTTCCTGTGTTTCCTCATAGGTCTGATATTCTGCGTACTCACTCTTTCGGATCTGTTCAGGATAATCAGAAGGCGTGGCGTACGCCGCTGAATCCAGCTACCCTCCATTAAATGTCCTTGATTATAAGATTGTTCTCTAAATGCCAGGAATCAAATGTTGCTGTGACAAGGGATATTTCGGATTTGATTGCAATGACATCAATGGAACAATGGATGACACTTTTAGGAACTATGAGCTTCCAATGAAGTACAGTAGAGGAATAACCGCAATATAGAATAAGATCGCTGGCGGAGCATCCATATGTCGTCACGTGAGACATATTCCTTTTGGAAATGTAATGGTGACAACTGTGCGGTGAACTAGCAGAAAGGGCCTATTTCAAAGCCATATCTTACAACCGCATGAGACCCCAATATCTAGATGCGATAGTGTAAACCATCGAAATTTCATAAAAACAGAAAAAACGTTGTGAAGTCTCAATTTCCAGGCATATCTTGCATAACTGGCTGATTTCAACAAGAATTGGAAAGATATCGCACTAAATCAGGAGTTTTGCGGAATTATACTGGATATTCAGTTTTTAACATATTTGAATTTTACGTTATGTTTCTAGCTAAAATACTAAGAGGTAAGGCATCCGGTTTTAATACAAGCTGACGCTCTTTAGTCGGTGATAAATTGGCTGAGAAGGCATCAATTGTGCTGGAATCGGGAACTGTTGACAAGCTTATGGCCGGATCAATTATTGTATCTGGCGCCGTGGCCAACGGAATGGACGTAAACGTATTCGTTACCTTTTGGGCCCTTATGGAGATGAGGAAGAATGCCCCAGAAAACACCAAGCTTGGACCTGAGGGCAAGGGCATGGAGAAGCAGCTGTTCTCATTAATGAAAGAAAAGAAGGTACCTTCCTGGAAAGAGACTCTGAAGCAGGCTGCAGAAGTCGGCAATGTCCATGTATACGGTTGTGCAATGTTCGCTGACCTAATGGGGATAAGGAAGGAAGATCTCGATCCGATGGTAGAAGATGTAATTGGCGTCTCACAATTTGTAGATATGGCAAAGGATTCCAAGATGACGCTTTTCATTTGAGGTGAGGTGATTTTATGGCAGTAGAAGAGAGTGTTAAGGCAGATAAGATTATAGATGCCAGGGGAAGTTTCTGCCCCGGTCCACTGATGGAACTCATAAAGGCCTACAAGCAGGCAAAGGTTGGCGAGGTACTGTCAGTATATTCAACTGATAGCGGTACCAAAAAAGATGCAGCTGCATGGATAAGCAAGTCGGGCAATGAGCTGGTCGGCGTGTTTGACCGTAACGGCTACTACGAGATAATAATGAGAAAAGTAAAGTAGTGATATATATGGCAAACACCAGAGTTGTGGTGGTAGGCGACGGAGCAGCCGGTATAATAATCTCAAACAAAATTCGCCTCCTCACCGACAGAGACACAGTTTCTGTTAGCATAATAGGCAACTCCCGGTACCACTATTTCAAACCAGATGGCATTCACATTCCGCTGAATCTTAAGAACTACAAGGACAGTGTAAAGCCCACGGCATTTCTTATCAACGCAGGTGTGGAATACGTAAAAGACAGGGTGACAAAGATTGATCACACAAACCGTAAGGTGGAGCTGCAGAGCGGAAAGGTCATGGAGTACGATATCCTCATTATAGCGACAGGCGACAGGTTCTCAACGGATGATGTTCCAGGATATTCAGGGAATGCAAACCATTTCTACGATCTGCCATCTTCGGTCAGCCTGAGACAAAAACTGCGTGAATTCAAGGGAGGAAAGATAGTTGTAGGCCAGTCCAGCATCCCAATTCAGTGCCCTCCTGCACCTTATGAATTCACATTCCAGCTTCTGGACTATCTGAAATCCAGGGGAATAAGGGACAAGACGGAGGTGCATTACATCTATCCGCTTAACAGGGTATTCACAATGGCAAACGTTGCTGAAGAGGTACAGAGGCTTTTTGACGAGAAAGGAGTGATATACCATACGCTGTTCAATGTTGAAAGCATAGATGGAGAGAAGAGGACTGTCAACTCCCTTGAGGGTGAGACTGTTGATTACGATCTTTTAGTACTGGTGCCTCCGCACAAGGGGCAACAGGTAATCACAGATTCAGGGCTCTCAGACGAATCAGGATATATTGACGTGGACAGGCATCATCTCAACTACGCTGATTATGACGATCTATTTGCCATAGGGGATGCAACTAACTTGCCAATCTCCAAGGCAGGGGCAACTGCACACTTTGAATCTGAGTATCTTGCAAACAGGATTGCTTACGAAACATCTGGGCATGTATATGAAGATGCATATAATGGCGAGGTGGCTTGTACAACGGTCACGGGGGAGCAAACCGCAATGACTCTGTACTTCTCTTATAGCAAGCCTCCAAGAGCGTGGTACGAAAGCAAGTTTGACTATCTACTGAAGTGGACATCGGCAGATACTTACTTTTCAGGTATGCTCAGAGGTATAATGTGAGGTGGCATCATGGAAATTATTGAAAAGGAACAAAACGCCGACGAACCTGTTGACGAAATGGAGCTTGTTATAGGTAAGATTGGCAAGGAGGCGGAATCCATCCTTTCCATGCTTGAAATATTGGAAAAGCTGGAACAAGCTGGCATAATAAAGCTGCTCAAAAACATCTCCAGGTCATATTTGCCAACAGACGTAGAATTCTTCGGAAAATTTGTTTCATCCAAGGAATTCGCAAACGGCATAATGAAGCTGGCTAACACACTGGTACCCGTGCTTTATGCACTGTCCGATGAACGAACTTCAGACATAGTGAAGGCAATCCTTTACAATATGCCAGATATATCCAAAGACATAGTAGACACCGTGACATCCGGTAAGAAGCAGACGATGCTTACAATGTACTCAGAAATAAAGAGCGACAGGGACTTCTTTAACTTGATCACAGCCCTACTCAAGGCATTATCAAGGATTTCAAAATCCATAAAAGAGCTGGATTATAGTGATCCACTTGAAAAGATGAAATAATCTTGCCTGTTTGGATTCTGAAACATATTTTTATCTCTATCTTTCCCATTTTCTGTCATGGGTAGCAAAGAACTTTCGGATTCAGAGTTGAATGAATATATAATTGCAAAACGGAGGTATTTTCACGAGAATCCTGAGCTAAGTTTTCAGGAGACCAAGACACTGAAGTTCCTCAAGGAAGAACTTGAATCAATGGGATTGGATGTCATAGAAGTGCCTAGGGGTGGTCTATATGCTGACATAAAAGGCAGGTTATACGGCAGCAATGTGGCGGTCAGGGCCGACATAGATGGCCTCCCAGTAACCGAAGAAACTGGCCTTGACTTTGCGTCAAAGAACAGGGGTATAATGCATGCCTGTGGACATGATGCTCACATGTCCATGCTGCTTGGCCTTGCTAAGCTGGAAGCCGGCAGATCAGAGCATCTTCATGGGAACCTGAGGTTGATTTTCCAGCAGGCAGAGGAGAGGCCTCCAGGGGGAGCGCAGGGGCTAATTGCTGCCGGCGCTCTAAAGGATATTGATTTCATCATTGGGCAGCATGTAATGTCAACAATTCCTTCTGGCAAAGTCGCCCTCTTCCCCCGGGAAGCAATGGCTAATGCTGATGAGTTCACTGTTAGGATACACGGAAAGGGAGGGCATGGATCAGCTCCCCATGAAACAGTTGATGCCCTTATGATATCAGCCCTCTACATGACTGAGGCACAGACAGTGGTTTCACGGCTTGTGGATCCGCAGGAGCCTGCAGTGCTCACATTCGGAACAATGAATTCTGGATACAGATACAACATAATTGCAGCCCATTCGGAAATGACCGGCACAGTAAGGACCTTTTCAGAAAACACAAGGAAAATAATAATGGAAAGCATGGAAAAGCTGCTTTCTAAACTATGCGAAGCTTATGGCGCAAAATATGAATTTCAATACGAGGAGGGTTATCCGGCTGTTATAAACACACCCCAGGTGACTGAGATCATAGAAGAAACAGCAGTAGAATTCCTAGGGAAATCGGGAATACTATATCCCAAGCCCAGTATGGGTGGCGAGGACTTCGCATATTATTTACAGAGGGTACCAGGAGCATTCTATTTTCTTGGAGTTGGCAATGAGAACAAAGGCATTGTAAGCCCCCAGCATAGCCCAACATACAATGTTGATGAAGCCGCTCTCCTCAACGGAACAAAAATACTCTGGGCAGCAGCTAAAAAACTGGCTGCCAAGAAGAAACAGTGAATTTATTGGGCAACTTCTTTCTGGGCAATGGGGGCAAAAGCCTCAAGCTGCAGGAAGAGGTTGACTTTTTCTCCCAGCATAACTCCGCCGCCTTCGAGAACCATGTTCCATTTCACGTTGAAGTCACTCCTGTTGATTGCGGCTGATGCCGTGAGCCCGAATCTCTGGTTACCGTATGGGTCCTTTAATTTTCCCCCATATTCGCCCTTGAAGGTAACCTCCTTCGTTATGCCCTTTATTGTTAAGTCGCCCGTTATGGTAAGATCATCAGGGGTGCCTGAAATTTTCTTGGTTACAAAAGTTATTGTTGGATACTTTGACATGGCCATAATGTCATCTGACCTCAGATGGTTATCTCTGTCAGGTTCTCCTGTATTTATGCTGGTCACCTTTATGACGAATTTGGCCTTCATGCTCTTCAGGTCATCCGGGTTCCCCGTAATTTCAGCATCGTAATCTGTAAATTTTCCCCTGACAGTTGATATCATCATATGCCTTATGCTGAACTCTATGCTCGAATGCACCTTGTCCACAGTCCATTTCTGTTCTTCCATATTTCCACCCTAGATTACTCATTTCTATCTAATTGAATATCTAATCCCGATATAACAGTTATATTTAAATAATCTTTGTAACTTACTTTACATAAGATGACGTTAAGGAAATCTACTGAAGCGGAGGAGATATCTCCAAAGAGGGACAGTTGCCCAATAGTAGAGGCAATAAAGGAGATTGGGGGAGAGTGGAGGCTTATTGTCATAAGGTACCTAAATGACGGCCCCATGGGCTTCAACGATCTTCTTAAGAACATAGAGGGGCTGAACTCGAAAACACTATCATCCACTCTGAAATATCTTGAGGCTCATTCAATAGTAACAAGGGAGGTTGAAAGCACAAGGCCCTTCAGGGTGAGATATAGCCTTACGGATAAGGGAAAATCTCTCAAATATTCGCTTGAGGACCTCAAAAGATGGGGCGAGGAGTGGATAATAGAGCCCAGAAGTCAAGCAGGACAGTAGCGTCTTAAAATTAACCAAGTTTAAGAATACAGCGAGTGATAACAGCACACGAAATCATCTCGCCGTTTATTTTCTGTTGCCCTCCAGGCACTGTTGTTCATGACACTGGGGAACTTTGCCAACTCCGCCTATTCTCCACTGACACCATTCCTGAAATCACATTACCTGCTGAACTCTGCACAACTTGGGCTCGTAACAAGCTTCATTTTCATTGGGTCACTTTCAGTCTCTTCTCTTACGGGATTTTTCGTTGACCGCCTTGGATCTCGGACAGCCCTGAAAATAGCCTTTGCCATAATTTCAGTAGGATCACTGCTGGCTGCAGCTTCAAGAAGCTTTCCGGAGCTTGTTGCCGGTTTCTATATGATAGGGTTTGGATACGGCATTGTGACACCGTCAACCAACAGTGCTGTAATGGGGTCATATTATCCAAATCATGCGAGGATAATGGGAATAAAACAGTCAGGAGTTCCCCTGGGCGCTGCTCTTGCAGCAATTTCTCTTCCTCTATTGGCACTTCACTTTTCATTGCAGGCTGCCCTCGTCATAGTGGCTGTAGTTTCCATTGCTGTTTCAGCTTCTGTCCATCGTGATAAACACCCTGGCCGGGAGAAAAATATCAGGAGTGGATATTTTCTTGAATTTGCCAGGACATGGGCAAACAGGACCTTAATATCTGTAAGCCTTCCAGTTGCCTTTCTTTCGTGGGGGCAGGCTAGTCTGCTGACATTCTATGTTGTCTACGATAGGAGCATGGGAATTCAGCTGGAGATCGCTGAAATATTACTGGCCACGTTGCTCGTTGGGTCGGTATTCGGCAGGATAGTATGGATAAGCCTTTCTGAACGCATGTTCTCCCAGAGCAGATCCCACATGATATCCCTCCTGATGTCATTGTCAGGTGTCCTATTCCTGGTTTTTTCAGTATCACAGGGAAATCTGCTTATCCTTGCGCCATTGACCTTCTTCATAGGCATGAGTGCAATTGGCTGGAACAGCACCTATGTAACCATGGTTTCTGAGATAGCCCCAAGGGAGAGAATTGGGCTGTTTAGCGGAGTGAGCCTTATGATGATAAGCATGGGGACAATTCTGGGCACACCAACCTCCGGCATACTGGTGGATAATTTCTCTTACGTATTAATGTGGAGAGTGATAGGGGGCGCACTTCTCATAATGTCACTGATAATGATACTGATTGCAAGAAGTCTTGGCAAGGGGAAAGCCTCAGGCTGATCTCACGTTTTCCTTTTTCTCCATGAGGCTTAACCTGCTGGTTATGGCATCGATAACCTCATCCTCGGAAATGGGATAGGTGTCAACTGGCGAGAATGTTGTAACATTGGTTACAAATGGAATGGAAGAAAGCCATTCCCGGCAGTGCAGCATCCTCTCATAGTTTTTTGAATAGCCCATTACGAGTACGGAAGAAACGAAATTGTCATCTATATTGTATATGTCGCTATCCGAGGCAGAAATGATGTATTCCATCACCTTGCTTTCACAGCCAGTACAGGTTGTGAGAACTGCTGCAAATATTATGCCATTTTCCATTTTCTTTGAGTTTAATGCGGTTCTTAGGCTGAAAGCACCCCGCGCCGCCAGCCTATTGATTATTTTTTCGGCACTTCCTTGCTCCAGCCCTACAGTTCTTTCAATTTCCTTGCTTGAAACAAAGGGATGCAGGATAAGTTCCCTCAATATCTTGAGTTCGTTCAGGGTAAATGATATCTTCCTCTTCCTGAATGCTGTGAGGTCAGCCAGGGGGAACTGAGTGTTACCAAGATCCTCCAAAACTGCTATTTTCCTGGCTAGATCGCTGTTCCCACGGTGAAGTATGTTATATGTTACATACCCATCCACAACGATATGTACAGAATAGATCCATGAGAAGCCAGATGCTTTTGACACTATCTCCTCTGCACTCATTTTTGTACGGAACCCGATGGCAGATAGATCCAATCCCAAAAAAGGAAACCTAGGAACCAGCTTTATGTCCCTGATAACTCCGTCAACCCTCATCTTCCTCAATCGTGCCCTAACAGTCCATTCAGAAAAGCCAACCTTGCTGGCAATCCTTGCGTAAGTGGGCCTTTCCGGGTTGTTAGGGCTGGGCCATTGAAGTGCCCGAAGCAGTTCCAGAATGGAATTTTCCAATGCGAAAGCATGTTTTCAGGACTATAAATTAATATTGATTTGCCTGTCTGTGCTTAAATGAGGAGGCAAAGTGTCCTATCCCAATTTTCTTTTCTACTGAAATAGTATTTTATTCTCATACCATATGGAGGCAGGAACAAGAGTTGTGTCAGGACTGCGCAATTGAGGAATGCGAATGCAACAGCTGCTACGCCTACAGGCACAATCCAGCCTGCCCTGTATGCGGACATACAATCTATCTTGACTGCTGCCAGGGTTTCTGATTAACTGGATTTAATTATTTATATCGCAATTAGAGGAAATTTATGAGTATTTAGGAAGCAAATTAATCTAAGTATTGGCAAATTGTCGACATAAGTTCCGTTTACAATACACTTTTATATAATGAAGTCGATTAGGATATGCTGGCGAATGGAATGTGAAGCTGCTTGATTCAGCAGGCAGTGGATAAATAATTTCTGGTCGCCAGAAGACCCAGAACTGAAGGGGATAACATCATGATACGAAGAAGAAATAGACTACAAAGAAATGCCGTAGGGCTATTCCAGGGTGTTTTCCAGTCACTGGGACAGGTTGCCCCAGCTGCTGACATCGCCATACTTCTGGTAGCGTCATTCTCCATAGCAGGACCAGAAACGGTGCTTTCTGTAATATTTGGTTGGCTGATTTACGCCCTATGGATGATTACGCCTTACCAGTTTAGCAAGTACAAGTCAAACGCCGGAAGTTATTATGCGTACGCATCTTCGGCCACCGAAAAGGGAAAATTTGGTCCCATAACAGCATTCAGCTTCATGTATTATGACATAACCGGCGCAGCATTTGGCATTCTCGGTCTCTCAAGCTTCATCTTTCTTCTTTCACCTGAAATAACAAGGATTCCATTCGTATGGATACTGTTCGCTGCAGCCTTTACTGGCTATATTATTGCGGTGACATATTTCGGCATAAAACCATCACTTGGGTACAATGCAATTGCAGGGCTCGCGGAGGTATTGTTCCTTCTCATAGGTGCCATAATAATTATAATACGCGTGGGCCCGGGGAATTCAGTGTTGCCATTCACAATATCAAAGTCTACTGGCATCGGGTTTTCGGCCATAATGTTCGGTGCCGTTTTTTCAATCCTGGACTTTACGGGAAGCGGCGTGGTGACAACAGTTTCAGAGGAAATCAGGGAGCCTAAGAGGAACATCGGCAGGTCAATTATATATGCAATTGTCCTCACGGCAATTTCTATAATTCCTGCTACGTATGCACTTACTGTTGGATGGGGGGTGCACAACATTGCAAGTTTTGCAACTACCAGCGATGCTGGACTGGTGGTTTTCAGCAGATACCTTGGCCCAGTTGGACTGGTACTGCTCATAATATTCACAGTGAACAGCTACCTAACCAATGGCGTTTCTAAGGCGACTGCCGTAAGCAGATGGTGGTATTCAGCTGCAAGTGATGGTGTCGTATTTCCCAGGAAACTAAGCCACATCCATCCTAAATACAAGTCTCCGGCAAACGCCATTATCGCCTGGGCCCTTGGCTCCTTTTTCCTTGATGTCGTCATGGGAATACTATACGGACCGGAGAATGCAGCATTCATTCTTGAAGCCGGAACCGGGATTTCCATAATCCTCGTGCACATTCTTGCCAACACTTCACTTACGTTTTTCACGCGGCGGATTGGGGAATTCAAGCTCCTGACTCATGGTATTGCCCCTGCGGTAGCTACAGCCATTGGGCTGGTTGTGATATATTTCACCATAAGCGATGTAGTTTCCAGGTGGCTCTCCACACCTTCTGCGGTGAATGACGCATATTTCGCATCATTGATTGTAACAATGGCATGGATCATAATTGGAGGTCTTGCTGTTACCGCTTACTATTCAAGGAAGCGTCCTGGCACACTGGAAAGCGCGGGAGAATTCGATGTTGAAGGCTCAGAGGCGCGAAGCAACCCTGCAGATTAATGCCTACCAATCTTCATACCAACCAGTTTCCAGACCATTAGTGCTGTATCCCTGGCAGGCCCAATGAGCGAAGCGGTGCTAAGAAAACCATGTATCATCCCAAGAGACCTGATTCCAGTGGCCTGAACTCCGGCCGATCTCAGCAGGGAAACATAGGTCTCAGCCTGATCCCTCAGGGGGTCATGCTCGGCAGTAACAACGATTGCTTCGGGGAGGCCACTAAGGTCCGGATGCATTATAGGAGAAAAGTAGGGGTTGAGAGCATCCCTGTCATCCCTAAGATACATGTCGCCAAACCATTTTAACTGCTCTCTCGATATCAGATATCCATTTCCATATTCCCTCATGGATTCTGAGTATAGGTCAGCTCCAATGGGAGGGTAAAACAACACCTGCAACCGAGGCAGTTTCTGGCCTTTATCCTTCAGCATAAGGCATGCGACTGCTGCAAGATTTCCCCCGGCACTGTCTCCTGCAAGTGCAATTGAATCCTCCATGATACCAAGGCTAAACGAATTTTCTTCGGCCCAGAGGAAAGACGAATAAGCATCCTCTGCAGCGGCTGGAAATTTGTTTTCAGGTGCAAGTCTGTAATCTATTGAAAGTACCTTGCATCCAGATTCACTTGAAGCTAGCCTGCATATTGCATCATGTGTGTCAAGATTTCCAAATACAAATCCGCCGCCATGAAAATAAATAATGAGCGATCTGCACGTTTCATCTGGGATGTAAAGCCTAGCTGGCAGTTTCCTGTCTCCCAGCGCAATTGAGATATCCTCAACTTTTTTGACAAAAATCTGTTCATGAGGTAAGGGAGAGGCATCCATCATTCTACGAAGCTGGCCAACATCCATAGAGTTAAAGTTTGAAACTCTCAAGTTTTCCAGCATCTGTAGCAGTTTTCTAACTGAAGGGTCCAGTGCCATTATACGTCAGAATATAATGGGAGCCTGATATTTATATTTGTTAGGGAGGGGGAAATATTCTGCTAGATGCCATTGTACAATAGATAGTGCCACTTCTGCCTAGGGGGAGTGTTATTTACTGCAGGGTAGCTGAGTGGAAGTCCTTTCTGTAATATATTAGTGGAGGAGCTTCTCTAAGCACATAAGAATTTGTCACATTGCCAACTATAATTGCGTGGTCTGCAATTTCAAGGGTCCGGAAAAGATCGCACTCAATAACGCCAACGACTCCGTCAAGAACCGGCAAGCCATTAATGCCTGGCTTGTATCCTCCATCAATGAAGCGCATCACCTGATCACCGGTTGAAAAGAGCACGGCCCGGTCTTTCTGATCAGCTGCCATAATGTTGACATTGAATTTTTCAGCTTCAAATATAGCTTTGGCTGTCCTGGATCCAGACATGATGTTAACGGAGACCAGCTCCGGATTCAGAGAAAGGGAAGCAAAGGAATTCATCGTCCCCCCTACTGGATTTCCCTTGCTGATTGATGTGACAATGGTCACTCCGGTGGGATAATTCTGGAGAGTGTTTCTTAGACCAGTCACTGCAGATATTTCGGTCATGTGCCTAGTAGTGTAGAATAGTTATTAACTTTATTGATTGCACTTACTTGCTAGAGTAAAGTAAAATTTGGAAAGATTAACAGCTTCTAGAAGACGATTGGAACATAGTCGTCATTCACAAGCTTAGCAAGCCTCTCTCCGGCGGGTTGGAGTTCGACACCTCTCTTCAGTATGGGCTCCGTTATGGTGAGGCGTTCGGCTATGAATTTGCAAGCAGAATCTATATTGTGGTTTTTTATGAGGTAGTCCACATTTTCCTTTATGTCTGGAGAATCATCCAGAAGAAGCTTTTCGCTCATCCCCTGAAGTATAACCTTGACATCGGCAAATCTCTTGTTTTCAGCCGCCCTTCTTGCCACAGTAAGACCCATGGCAGCCCTTTCTTTCTCTGCTGCAATAATGTAGAACAATGCTTTTTTCATTGCCATGATGGCTCATATTTTTTTTCCTAAAAAAGCTAATGTAATTCAGGGGATCAGTTACCAAGTTACCATTAGGATATTCAGTGAAATAGATTGGTAAATAGTTTCGTTACATCACGGAATGCTTGTTAGATTCTATCAGACCATTAGGGATCGCATTGAAATATTGCATATTATTTGATCAAGTGAACAGCATGTCCTCATATAGGGAGCTTGTTACACAACAACCAGGTTCGAATGCATTTCTCCTGGGAAATGAAGCAATAGTCAGAGGACTCTTGGAAGCAGGAGTAGAGGCGGCTTCCACGTACCCAGGAACCCCATCAAGCGAAATAGGGGACGCCCTTTTTGAAATCGCCGAAGAAGCAGGCATCAGGTTTGAGTTTTCAGTAAATGAAAAAGTTGCAGTGGAAACAGCCTTTGCAGCTTCACTTTCAGGCCTGAAATCGTTCGTGTTCATGAAGCATGTTGGGCTCAACGTCGCATCCGACGCTGTCATGAGCATTGCGTATACCGGTGTTGGTGCGCCAATGGTCATAATGACCGCTGACGATCCATCAATGTTTTCATCTCAAAATGAACAGGACAATCGAATCTATGCCGGCCTGTCCCATCTTCCGATGGTAGAACCATCTGATCCACAGGAGGCGAAGGACTTTCTGATATCTGCCTTCGATATGTCAGAAAGGGAAAAGCTACCCGTGCTGTTCAGAACGACCACAAGAACAAGCCACATGAGGTCAACTGTCACGTTCGGCAGCCCGAGACAAAGGACCAGATATGAAGTCCTCAATGATCCCGGAATGTTTGTAACCTTGCCGTCTAATTCTTACAAGTTCAAGGAAAAACTGATAGAGAGAATGGGCAAAATAGCAGCTGCTGGTTATGAAAAGGTATTTAACTCTACCATAGTCAATTCCGGCTCAAACACAGGAATAGTTTGCTCTGGAGAAGCTTACAACGTAATTTCTGATGTCTTGACTGAAATAGCCCAACCACTTGACATTCTGAAACTTGGTCTCATAAATCCATTGTCGGAAGGTATGATTGTGGACTTTCTTTCAACCCATAAAACGGTGCTGGTTGCAGAGGAAGTTGACCCGGTTATAGAATCTGGGATCAGGGCCATATCACAGAAGAACGGGTTAGCTGTCACAATTCTGGGAAAGCTCGATGGAACCTTTCCAATGAGTTATGAAATGTCTCCAAGTGCTACTGAAAAAATTTTGCGGAAAATGCTGCATCTCGAAAGGAATGAAAACTCAGAAAAAATAACATTGGGCTATTCTGTCCCACCAAGGCCTCCTGTTCTCTGCCCTGGCTGCCCGCATAGGGGAACTTACTTCGCAGTAAAGAGGGCGGTGAAGATGCTTAGAATAGATAACCCTATTTATTCTTCAGATATCGGTTGTTATTCCCTTGGAGACTATGAACCATTCAAGGAAGCAACCGTGATGCTAAGCATGGGCTCATCCATAGGTGTTGCATCGGGCTTCAGGGGAGCAACGGACCGCAGGATCATATCGTTCATCGGAGATTCAACATTCTTCCATAGCGGCATCCCTGGCCTCATAAATGCCGTTCACAATAGGTCCAGAATTCTCTTCGTGATAATGGATAACGACGTCACCGCAATGACAGGCAGGCAGCCAAATCCAGGAACTCCTGCCAATCTTATGGGGGGATTGCGCAGCATATCAATTGTCGATCTAGTGAAATCAATTGGCGTGGATTTCATCAGGGAAATCGATCCCTATGATCTCAGGGAGTCCCTAGCTGCAAGCATGGAGGCACTAAGGCATGAGGGAGTATCAGTAATAATCGCCAAGCGGGAGTGTGCAATAATAAGGGATAACAGGAACAGAAAGGCCGGTATATCTGAAAAATATAAGGTCAATCCAGATAAATGCAGCGGGTGCATGAACTGCGTAACTACGTTTTCATGTCCCGCAATGTCGATATCAAACGGTAAAGTCACCATAGATCCTGCCCTTTGTGATGGCTGTGGCGTATGTGCACAGCCCTATGTCTGCCCATTCAACGCCATCCAGATAGATGAGGTGTCTGCCAATGCAGCATAATATCATAATAACAGGAGTGGGAGGGCAGGGGGTGGTCACACTTGGCCTCATCATTTCATCTGCTGCAATCTCATTTGGGGAAAGGGCCATAATGTCAGAAATTCATGGACTTGCGCAAAGGGGAGGCAGTGTTTCCGTTGACGTAAGAATAGGCAATTATCGCGCTCCTATAGTTCCGGATGGGAAGGCAGACCTGATTATTTCTCTGGAACCTCTAGAAGCTCTCCGGGCAATTTCAAGGGCAGGACCATCCACCGTTGTGGTGATGGGGGAAGAAAGGCTGCCACCAGTCTATTTGGGAATACACAGGCAGAGCTATCCCGACTTAAACGAAATAATCGGTGTCATATCACATAAGCTCAGGCTTTACCATCTGGACGCCATGCGTCTTGCAAGGGAAGCTGGCGATACAAGGACAGTAAATACCGTAATGGTAGGCTATATTGTCGGTTTGGGTCTGATATCTATCCCTCAGCAGATTTTTCACAGAGAGATAGAGAAAACCTTTGCGAAAAAGTATGCGGATATGAATATGAAGGCATTTGCGTTAGGCTTGCAGACTGCACAGAAAATAATGGCAACGGGAAACGACACAGTTGAAATTCAACATGGCTTTGGTTAAATCTAAAGAAACTCTGATGCGGCATTTTAGTGTTGAAGGGCAGTATTGAGTAATAGACTGAAAATAACAATATTGAAGGACAGCATAGGAGATCATGGAATGCACTCTTTGCGGGAGAGAAGCCGTATATGAGGCAAGGTACAGCGGTGAACTCCTCTGCATGTCCCACTTCATGGAATCTGTTGAGAGAAGGATAAAGCGGGAGATACGAGACCAGGTTAACTTCTCCGGCAGGAGAATAAGGATAGCTGTTGCGATTTCCGGAGGAAAGGACAGCTCCGTTACACTTTTCAGCCTAGCAAAACATTTCAGTGGAAGAGATGATGTTGACCTGACTGCTTTTACCATTGACGAGGGCATAGAAGGCTACAGAAGCGCCGGATTGCAAACTGCCCGGCGCCTATCAGCCGAACTTGGAATTCCACATAAGACAATTTCGTTTGACGAAGTATTCGGCACAACAATGGACAAGGTTGTGAGAACAATGCCAGAGGTCATACCATGCTCACGCTGCGGTCCTATGCGCAGGCAGATAATGGATGCTGAAAGCCTAAGGATTGAGGCAGACTACGTTGCCCTGGGCCTGAATCTGGACGACTATTCCCAGAGCATCCTGATGAACGTTGCAAGGGGAGACGTGGACAGGCTTGCACGAATGGCCCCCCACAGGACATCCAAGGAGGGAATGGTGAGGAGAATCCTTCCGTTGCGGAGAATTCCAGAAAAGGAAGTCATGCTATATGCAATACTCAAGAAGATCGAGTTTGATTCATCCTGGTGCCCATATTACGGAAAAGCCCAAAGAAACACTTTCAGGGAGGTGATTGAGACTCTGGAGGAGCGCCATCCAGGCACTAAGTATGCCATATTGAATTTCCAGGAAAAGATACGCCCTCTTATCTCCAGCGATGACAAGAAAGAAATTAATAAATGCCAGCTTTGCGGGCGCCCAACTTCAGGGAATGTCTGCTCAGTGTGTTCCGCATCTTCGTAAATTGCTTATGATTACTGGCACCGGAAATAGCGGAATTAAAATTGCTGAATAACCCTCTTCCTGATTCATGGTAGATCCTGCTGCGAAATATTTATTATGGCACCTCTAATTTTGGGGAACCTGTGAGTTATGCATCACAGAGACTGGGGTTGTAGCTTAGCATGGTTTGAGCACCCGGCTGATAACCGGGAGGTCACCGGTTCAAATCCGGTCAGCCCCATAGGCCAAAATTTGCCGCATGCCAATGTTACCTATTGCGCAAGACAGCAGCATAGGTATAGAATGCTGCATAATCTGGCATATTATTTTATTCCTGTGGATATTTGAGGTTGAATGAAGCAACTGAAGAGGGAAGATGTAGCCTGGTTATCTGCATTCATATACATAGCATACATCTACTTAGGGCAGATCCCTCATCTAAAGCAAGCAACTGTATTTTCCACTCTTTTTGTTTCGGTTCTGCTTGTTCTGGAGTATGCCCTTGCATCGACAGTAATCCTGGGGATAAGGAGGGCATCGATCTTCTTCGTCATTTCCGCATTGATAGGATATCTTATGGAATTACTCAGCATACATACAGGATATCCTTTTGGTTCATATACGTACACAAACGCACTGGGGCCAGAAATTGGGCCCATACCCATTTTCATTCCACTGTTATGGTCTTCGCTGAGTTTTTTTTCAATAGAAGCATTCGGCCCGTTATGGATGCCTCTCTCCATGCTTTTCCTGGATCTATCTTTTGATCCAAGGTTTTCGGGAGTGCTATGGATATGGTCCGTTCCTACTCAGTATTACGGGGACCCAATTTCCAATTTTATCGGCTGGTTTGTAACGTCAGCAATTATATCTATGGCTGTTGCGCTTATTATAAAATTCAAAGGCTACGGTTCACTAAAAGCCATACTTTTCTATCTTCTGTTTGGATTAGACAGTTCAATCTCAGATATCTACCATGCATTATACGTACCGGCTGCAGTAGCTTCTGTTCTTATAATTTTTCTATCAGCGGCATTTATTATTGGAAACCGCAGCAAAAGAAGTTCCGGCAGCAATGCAGATCAGGCAGGTGCCCAATGAGAATCCAGTCATATTCATATCTTTCTCATGAATATTTCTTCAACAGAATGATCCGGCCCCTTTCTTAAAATAAGATGGGCATGGTATTTTGTAGGCTCTATATTCTGCCTCAGATTGACCCCATTTATCTCTTCCCATATTGAAGAGGCGACTTCAACTGCCTCCTCCCTCGAAAGTTCTGAATATTTCCTGAAATATGATTGCGGGTTTCGGAACGCGGTTTCATAGAGGACGAGAAACCTGTCAATGAACCATTTCTTTATATGTGCTTCATCTGCATCAACATAGATTGAAAAGTCAAAGAAGTCTGAGACAAATAATTCGTGGTAAGACTGCTGCGCCATTGTGCTTCTTGTCTGGAGAACATTAAGGCCTTCAAGTATCACAATATCTGGGGTTTTCACATCCTGAAATTTGCCAGGAACTATGTCATAGGTCAAATGGGAATAAACTGGTATCTTGAGCTCACCCTTTCCGCTTTTCAGCTCATAAAGAAAACGTATGAGATTCCTCACATCATAGCTTTCAGGAAATCCCTTCCTGTTCATCAGGCCTCTTTTTTCAAGCTCTGAATTGGGCAGGAGAAATCCATCTGTAGCTATCAGTTCCACCTTGGGGCTGCCTGGCCATCTTGAGATCAATGTTTTCAGCAGCCTTCCGGTAGTGCTCTTGCCAACAGCAACGCTTCCAGCCATGCCAATAACATAAGGCACCATGCCACCATTTTCTTTAAGGAAGGCCTTCCTTGCGTTATATAGCATCTGAGCAGCATTGAAATACAAATTTATGAGCCTTGAAAGGGGAAGATAAATGTCCTCAACTTCACGAAGAGATATCTTCTCATTGATTCCCCTTATAATGGCCAGATCATCCTCTGAAATGGTCAAAGGTGTGGAATCTCTCAATGAGCTCCACTGTTCCCTGGTAAATGATATGAACGGGGAGACTTTGCTTTCATCCAGTATCTTCAGCAGATCTATCACCCTGTGAACCTGACAGGGTATTTCCATTTATCTCTTATGGGCAAACAATGTTGCCTTTGTGCCGTTATGATCACGATCAGGATTATCTTTGCGAAGTAGATGACCAGTCATGCACAAGGTCTGCCCCATATGCCATTCGGATAATGTCACAGGGGCCATGATAATGATTATGGGGCAATACAAGTGCCTTGACTGTGGATACAGTGGGCCCTTCATTATGGAGCTTGACGACCCAGCATACGAAGAGCTTCTTTTGGATGATGAGAGGAGAAGGAGAGACAAGGGCCAGTAATGCTAGAGGATTATCTTGAACGTTTCAAGGATAATGACAGCCACAAAGACCGATCCTATGGAAAGATAGATGATCCGTTCCGCAACTCTATGTGCGGCATATGAAAATATTATGCCGCTGGCCAGAGATGTGGTACCAATTACAAGGGCCGCCACCAACGATATTCTCCCTACGGAAATGTAGCCACTTGCGCCACTAGCTGCGCTGAGAAACATAGCCATAGTCGCTGTCCCAACCATCTTCTGGGCACTCATTGTAAAGAGGAGAAGTATTATCCCCATGAACATTACTCCACCGCTGGTGCCAAGAGTGCCTGTCATAAAGCCCACAGGCAAGCTCATGGCAAAGGCAAATGCCAGAGTACGATTTGTTATGCCGATCATCTGCCTCATCTTCTGTCCAAGGGAATGGCCAGTGGCCCTCCTGAACATCAGAAACGCAAGAATTCCGGTCAGGATCACGAATGCCACCTCAAGAGGAACTTGTGATATTGATATTGCAAATCTTGTGCCAATCTGCGCACCAATGACAGCACCGAGTCCCATTAGCATTGCTGCTTTGAGGTCAAGACTCTTCTTCCTGATGTATACATAGGCAACAACCGACGTGGTTATGACGTCAACAAGGAGACTGGTTCCCACCGAAACCTGGAAAGAAACTCCCAGTAGCCCAAGTGCAGGAACCACAACCAGCACCCCGCTGCTACCAGTCATCCCTGTAAGTGCCCCAACAGCAACCCCAATAACCAGGAGAATAAGGATAGAGATCACTCGCCATAATTCATGGCTGATATTAATATTCTACATTAATGACCTTTTATCACAAATGTGAATATAATCCTCAATATTGCGGAACATGTGAAACAGGGGTTCCAAACACCATTAAATATCTGGGGATGCAGATCGGCCTGCAATCTTTATGGTGAGCTGCTGAATTCACAGGTAAGAATATCAGCAGAAAATGTATTAATGTGACAGACAACGCCGGGGGGGAGATTCGAACTCCCGAGCTACAAGAGCAATAGATCTCGAGTCTATCGCCTTACCGGGCTAGGCTACCCCGACCTGCCCACTGGTATTGAAGTCATAATTAAGGTTTTATCTCTTTCCGAAGTGCCGAGAATGTTCTTTCATCATGCATCTGTCCATAACAACCAGGGAGCCGGATTTTTTAGCAACTTCCGCTGCTTCCTTATTTATGACGCCTTCCTGGAACCAGACCGCATAAGGTTTAAGGTTTGATGCTTCCTTTGCAACGTCAATTGCTGCATCAGGCTTCCTGAAGACATCAACAACGTCTACCTTAACGCTGCTGGGAATAGAAAGAAGGCTGTCGTAGGATTTTATCCCATTCCACTGTCCGATTACCGGATTTACAGGAATTATTGTGTAGCCAGCATCCCGGAGATAGCTGGCAACCCTGTAGCTGTCCCTGTCTGGTTTGTCTGAGATTCCGACCACGGCCACAGTCTTTGCTTTCTTTAAAATTTCTGGTATCCTCTCCTCATCGTAGGAATCCATGTTTTCACATTAACAAACAATAGATAGAACTTTTGTCTCAGTTAACTGGAGAATTGCCAGCTTACAAGGTTACGTTAAAAATGCAGATTTATAAAGGTTAAGGTATATATACTATTTCAGACTCCATGCATCCTATGTTTTGCCCAAAGTGCGGGTCTCTCATGTCACCTTCCAACGGAAAAATGGTCTGCAATTCCTGTGGCTATACACAGGCAACTGGAAATGGAAAATCTGGCCTGATTGTAAATACATCTCTTGCCAAGGAAGTCATTATGATCAAGGAAGAAAAAAATGCGGAACCGCTTGATTCAGACGCGGTATGCCCTAAATGTCAGCACAGAGGTGCCTATTATCTTCTGAAGCAGACACGATCCGCAGACGAGCCGGAGACAAAATTTTACACCTGTGAGGCATGCGGCCACAGGTGGAGGGAATATTAACCTGAATTGCCATGGGGTAATTGATTATGGTTCTTGAAGGCCTGGCCGGTTCTCTAAGAGAAACAATAAGGAAAATATCGCGCGCCAGCTACATCGATAAAGATACCATAAAGGAAGTATCAAAGGAACTTCAGAGGGCGCTGCTGAAAGCAGACGTCAACGTCAAGCTGGTTCTGGAACTGTCTTCCACTCTGGAGAGAAGGGCCACTGAGGAAAAACCGCCTGCCGGAATGACCGAGCAGGACTACATGATCAAGATAATCTATGAGGAACTACTGAAAATTCTTGGCGAGGACTCAAAGATTAGGCTTACGGAGCAGACAATAATGCTTGTTGGTTTGTACGGGCAGGGTAAAACCACGAGCGCAGGGAAGCTCGCAAAATTCTTCCACAGGAAGGGGCTCAGCGTAGGCTTAATTGCAGCAGATATCCACAGGCCTGGCGCTTATGATCAACTGGAACAGATTGCCAGGCAGGTCAACGTCCCATTCTATGGCGAGAGAAATGTTAAGGATCCAATCAGAATAATAAGAAACGGATTGGCTGAGTTCAGGGAGATAAAGGTAAAGATAATAGATACCAGCGGCAGGGATTCACTGAACCAGGAACTTATCGAGGAAATCAAGGGCATTAAAAGGGAATTCAATCCTGATGAGGTACTTCTGGTTATGGATGCCACAATAGGACAGCAGGCCGGCCCACAGGCGCAGACAATAAATGAAGCTGTGGGAATCACAGGCGTAATAATTACAAAGATGGATGGCACTGGTAAGGGGGGAGGGGCTCTAAGTGCGGTGGCTAGCATTCATGCTCCGGTCTATTTCATAGGCACAGGGGAGCATATGGATGATCTGGAGGTTTTCAACGCTAAGAAGTTTCTATCCAGGCTCCTGGGCCTTGGTGATCTGGAAACACTTCTTGAGGCTTTCAAAGAGACAGAGATAACTGAGGAAGAGGCGGAGGAATCCATGAACCGCTTAATGTCCGGAAAGTTCAACCTGAAGGACATGTACGACATATGGGAAAAGTTTGCCCAGCCCGGGATAATGAGGAAGATGTTTGATGCACTGCCTCTTGCCAAAATGCCCGGCGCGGGCAAGATAGGGAGCGATGATATCGAGAACGCCCAGAATAAACTTAACAGCTACCGCGTCATAATGGATTCCATGACATTTTTCGAGCTTGAGCATCCGGAGGAGATCAATGCAAAGAGGATTTCTAGGATTGCAAGGGGCTCCGGCAAGGATGAGAACGATGTACGAAACTTGCTGCGTGAATTCAAGGCCATGAAGAACAACCTCAAGGCAATGAAGGGGAACAGGGGCTTCAAGAAGTTGATGAGGAATCAGATCAAGGCGGGGAACTTTGGCCTGGAGAACATAGAAGGCCTCTAGTGGGGCGCCAAGAGCCTATCTATTATTTCATTGAGGTGAAGCCCTGATTTTCTAATAATCTCATTGAGGGATACCTCTCTCAAATTAAGTTGGGAGATTTCCTGAAGAAGCATGGATATTTTCTCATCGCTTGAATGTTCCAGGGCATCAAATAAACTAACTTCGCCAGAAATGGTCTGCATAACTTTCTCATCTGCGGCCTTTGCGTAAATATCAGATATCTGTCTGCTCCCATCGTGAATATGATCCAGAATTATGCTGGCAAGGACAGACGAAGTTTCCACAGCCTGTGCAAAACCGGTGAGAAAAAGCGGATTCCATATTCCAGACTGCATGCCTATAACTGGAAATCCAGATTGGACAGGCTGAGGAACCGATGGTATGGAAACGATTCTTTGGCCCCTTATTATGTATGGGGCACCCAAATCCATCTGGCGTGAGCCTGTCGCCATCTCCAGTTCCATGCAATCAGTCATGCTGGCAGAGAAAGGGAATTCCAGGCCCATTGAAATATGCGGTCTGGAAATTACATTCAGTTCCGCCCTCTCTCCAGGGTGCCCAGTAACCTTCCTGCAATAATTCTCAAAAATGGAACGGGTTTTAGCGGGAGCACCAATCTCACCCTCAAGATGAAGGAAATTCCAGTTTCCTGCGGCTAGTACCACAAGTTTTGACTGGAAGTGGGCATCCTTGCCGTTCTGAAGGGCAATAACATCGAAGGTCCCATCATTTCTACAATTGATGCCAGTGGCAGCTGTCCTAAGGAAAATGCTTGATCCGGCCATGGCAGAAAGAGCAGCCATTTCCTTATGCAGCTTATCGGTTTCGACACTGGCATTGAAAGCGTCATTTATCCCTCCTGATGCACTCATTTCTGCATGTGAAGTACCGCAGGTCAGCCTGACTGATTTTATTCTGCTTTGCACTATTTCCTCGGGATTGATGCCAGCCCGCTTTAGATCATGAACGTTGACAACTCCATCCGCCCTTAAAGGTGAGCCTATCTCCAGCCTCCTGTCGAGGATGGCAACCCTCAGGCCATGCTCTGACAGGATTTTCCCCAGATTGGAACCTGCGGGACCACATCCAATTATGGCGCAATCGAACAATGAGTCTTTATCATATGGTAGTGTTTTTACTTTGCTATGGGGCAATCAGGGTCAAAGAAATTTTAAATAGCTTGCAATATACAGACCCAGTAGTAGATTTTCATGAACAAATCTGGAGATTACGACATAATAGTGGCGGGAGCCGGACTTGCAGGAATGCTTGCAGCAACAATGGCTTCAAGGGCCGGCAGGAGTGTGCTGCTTCTGGACAGGAACAAACAGGATGAGGTAGGCAAGAAGACTGTGTGGGGGTGGACATGCGGCGATGCCGTTGCTGGATCACACATCGATTTTATTAGCAAGCATCTTGGTGCCACTTTCGGATTTCCAGAATTAGACAGGCGTGTTGACGGAGTGTATGCAATATCCCCTGATCTAAAGACTAGGTTCATGTTCGAGGGCGTAGGTTACACTCTGGACAGGCCGGAGTTTGAGTCAAAGCTGCTTCAGTTTGCACTTAAGGCTGGTTCAGACTACATAAGTGAATTTGACATAGCAGGCCCAATCCTGGATGGCAAGCGGGTTGTGGGGGTACATGGCAGGGATAGGGACAAGAATGTGAGGGAATTCAGGTCGAAGATAGTCATTGATGCTCTGGGAGTATCAACCGTTATCAGGAGAAATCTGCCGGAGAATCCGTACATAGACAGGAATATAGACATAGACGACATCGAATCTACGGGCAGATACATATACGAGTTCGATCTTGATCATGAAGATCTCAGATATTACGACCCTGACAATGCACTCATACACCTCAACAATGAAATTGCCCCAGGTGGATATGGCTGGGTTTTCCCAAAAAGCGGAAACAGGATAAACATTGGACTAGGTGTTCAGAAGAAAAGTCTTGACATCAGGAATTCAAAGATGTCCAGGACCGATAATCTGCAAGCCCTGATAGATAGTTACGTAAAGTGGAACCCGGTCTTCAAGAATCTGAAGATCTTCAACAAGAATAACAACGGAAAGGGTATATGGTCAGTCACGGTCAGGAGGCAGATGGAAAGCCTGGTGATGGACGGATACATGGGGGCTGGGGACAGCATGGTGATGCCTAACCCCATCAGCGCTGGAGGAATAGGGCCAGCCCTTATAGCAGGCACTCTTGCTGGGGAAAATGCGGCACTTGCCATTGAATCGGGCGACACATCGGTGAAGGGACTGTGGAAGTATAACCTGGACTTCAACCAGGCATATGGAAAGAGGACCGCTGGGATGGAGGTATTCAGGATCTATCTCCAGTCACTGAACAATGATATCCTGAATTACGGAATGAGGACTTTCCTGACATCAAAGGAAGCCTCTGACATTACTCTGGGTCTCATACCGGAACTCAGCCTGGCGTCAAAGTTCAAGATGGTCCTGAAGGGAGCCACAAACATAAGAGCCTTCACTAACCTTGTGTATGTCGTAGGCAAAATGAAGGAGATGAATGAAGTGTATGACAATTATCCTGACACTCCCGAGAAGTTCCCGCAATTCAAGAAGAGTGTTGTCTCAACAATTGAGGAGGCAAAGGAAAGATTCAAGCCGAATCCAGTCTGATTATCCCTTCCTTTTCTGCTTCTGCCTGTAGTAGTCGCAGAAGCTGCTTATCTTGCATTCACTGCATCTTGGTCCCACCGGCCTGCAAATCTTTTTTCCAAACTCTACCATGGTAGGATTGAAGCCAACTTGCCTGTTTTCCGGAACTATCTTAAGCAGGGACTTTTCGACCTCTTCAGGGTCATTGCTGTGCGCCCATCCAATCCGGTTTGATATCCTCAGAACATGCGTGTCCACAGCAATTGCGGGTAGCCCGAAGGAATCAGCAAGGACCACATTAGCCGTTTTTCTGCCAACGCCCGGGATTGACGTAAGTTCATCCATAGAAGCTGGAACCTGCCCCTTGTATTTTTCCAGGATAATCTTCGCAGCTCCAATTACCCTTGATGCCTTGACCTTGCTGAAGCCAACTCTTGATATGGCTGACAGGACGTCCTCATATCTGGCGTGTGCCAGACCGTAGCAGTCGCCAAAGCGTTCAAAAAGGTTCCTGGCGGCCCGGTCCGTGACCTCATCCTTTGTCCTGTGGGAAAGTATTGTTGTAATGAGGACCCAGAATGGATCATGGAATTCAAAATGATGCGGCGGGGCTTGGCTTGAAATCAGGCTGAAGACTTCATTAAAGGT
Source organism: Thermoplasmata archaeon (assembly GCA_021797355.1). Classification (GTDB taxonomy): domain Archaea; phylum Thermoplasmatota; class Thermoplasmata; order Thermoplasmatales; family Thermoplasmataceae; genus UBA509. The sequence continues at coordinate 347,904 of JAJZZX010000001.1, forward strand.
TTTCCTGGCCGTGGCTATCTTCATTGAATTTCAACCTCAGATTCTATTCGTACGGTGAGGAAATGGATCAATGGCATGGCGTACCTATGGATATTATGATCTATTTAATATGGATTGCACAGCCATCCACAGGGCCAGTCAAGGATTCATTGGAAGTTCCAGTGCGTTCCTGAAAAATACTCGCGTTCCATATTTAATGCTGAATTTTAATTCCCACCAGCATTTGATCCGTCACTTGCTGCCGCCGCAGGTCATCAATGTGAGCTTGCTTTACATTCGTGCATGTCTTGCTTTCCAATATAGTTATCTAACATACTGACTGGACACAGCGAGAGCCCGAATCTCTTTCCGTACTCCAATCTCATGGTGATTACGATTAGATATCGCATTTTCTCAAGCTGAAAGCCCTGTAACCAATGTCCCGAATCAATATTTAGGAAAAAGTCCTACCAGTATTCGCTTATTTCCCTATAATGGATATCAACCCCTGATCCAAGGCTCCTGACCATACTTTCTGCCAGCCTTATGTTTGTCAGTAGGGGGATATTTGACCTTATTGCAAGCCTCCTTATCTCATTGCCATCCCTTATGGAACCTGACCTGGCAGTTGGCGTGTTGATTATGAGCACAGGCTTGCCAGAAAAGATGAAGCTGTCCACCTTCGGCTCCCTTAAGTCCTCAATCTTGTAAACAACCTCTGCCTCAATTCCGTGGTCCTGCAAAAATCTCCTAGTGCCAGGGGTTGCGTATATTCTGTAACCCATACTTTGGAGGGCAGCAACTGCATGATAGCCTCTTTCCTTATCCCTGTCACTAAGGGAGACCAGAATCTTCCCATCCTTTGGCATCTTGACCCTCATCAGCTGGAGGGCCTTCACCAGAGCCTCGTCAAGGGTGATTCCGGCACTCATGGCCTCGCCTGTGGACTTCATTTCCGGGCCAAGGACAGCATCCAGATCCAGGAATCGGTTGAAAGGGAACGAGGGAACTTTCACAAAATAAGATCTAGGATACCTTGATGCATGATCTATCCTCCTTCCCAGGTATGCCATAATGCCAGTCTTGATCCAGTCAACTCCCATTGCCTTGCTCACGAATGGCAGAGATCTGGAAGCCCTGGCATTGAGTTCTATGATGAAAATGTCGTCACCGCGCACTGCTAGCTGCAGGTTTGAAAATCCAATCAGCCCGTATTTTGCCGTGAAAAGGTTTGCCAGGCTTGCCAGCTTATGGAAAAGCTTTTCCTCCGGCACATCTGGCCCCATTATCATGGTCGCGTCTCCAGAGTGAGTGCCAGCTTCCTCTATGTGCACATTGACACCAGCTATGACGGCATTTTTTCCGTCAGATACGAAGTCAACGTCAATTTCTGTGGCATTCTCCACATATCTGCTCAACAGTATTGGGAATCCAGGCCTCTCATTGATCAGATCTGTAATCCTGCGAAGCAGCTCCTCGCGGTCGCTCACTATGTCCATGGCCCTTCCCCCTATGATGAAGCTGCTCCTTACAATCACCGGGAGCCTGGCTGTTTCCACAGCCTCCACTGCCTGATGCAGGTTGGTAACGGTCACAAATTCAGGCTGCAGAAGCCCCATCTCCTGCAGCGCCTCTGCGAAACGCTTCCGGTCTTCTATTGCGTCTATGCTATCGGGAAGGGTGCCCAGGAAGATGCTTGCTCCGAATATGCGCTGGAGGCTGGATGCCAGGTTTTGCCCCGTCTGCCCTGAAAACTGAAGTATTATTCGGCACGGCTGCTCCCTGAAGATTACATTGCTTATATGCTCAAGGTCCAGTGGTTCAAAGTAGAGGGTATCAGAAACATCAAAATCGGTAGATACGGTCTCAGGGTTGCTGTTTATCATAACAGTCCTGAATCCAAGTCGCCTTAGCTCCAGGACGGCTTTCACAGCGCCGAAGTCAAATTCAAGCCCCTGGGAAATCCTGTTGGGCCCGGATCCAAGCACCACGATTGTCCCCCTGCTTCTCCTCCTCGGAAAGGTTTCATCTTCCAGATCGTAAGTGGAGTAAAGATATGGTGTTCCAGCCTCAAATTCTCCTGAACAGGTGTCTATTGCCTTAAATACAGGCAAAACTGATTTTCTGGACCTCTCCAGCACGAGGTCTGTCTCCGGTATTCCGATAAACGTGGAGATTATGCTGTCAGGTATGCCGAGGAATTTTATCTTTTCAAGGTCCTCCGGTATCACCCCCCGCTCCAGCGTATTCAGAACCCTCACTATATTCTGTATCTTGCCTATGAAAAATTCAGGATAGCCAGAAAGCTGGCTTACCTTCTTCTGATCCCATCCCCTGAATAGGGCCTCAAAAATTGCGTAAAGCCTTAGATCCGATGGCACAAGTAAAAGTGAGGATAGCTTATCATCACTTACACCAAGCCTCAGTTTCCTAGATTCCGCAGTATCGAGGGATGCGATGGCCTTCATAAGCGCTTCCTCAAAAGTCCTTCCAATGCCCATGACCTCCCCGATGGATTTCATCTGGACACCTATTCTCCTGTCCACCTCGAACTTGTCAAAGGGCCATCTTGGTATCTTGACAGTGATATAGTCCAGAGAAGGCTCGAAAGCTGCGGAAGTGTTGCCCGTAATGGGGTTCCTGATTTCCGTCAGGTTATATCCAAGCGCGATCTTGCTGGATGTCCTGGCAATTGGGTAACCGCTTGCCTTGGAGGCGAGGGCTGACGACCTGGACGTTCGCGGGTTCACCTCAACTATGAAGTATTCATCAGTATCCGGATTCAGGGCAAACTGTATGTTGCATGCCCCTCTTATTCCAAGTGAAGAGATGACTTTTATTGCAGATTCCCTCAGCATGTGATACTCCCTGTCACTAAGTGTCTGAGAAGGTGTTACAACTATGCTTTCACCGGTGTGCACACCCATGGGATCAAGGTTTTCCATGTTGCATATTGTTATGCAGTTCCCCGCATTGTCCCTGATGACCTCGTATTCTATCTCCTTTAGCCCCTCAAGGGACTTTTCAAGTTCAAGGGTCTGATCAGGATAAATCCCGAAAAACTCATCACAAAGCTGGGCAAGTTCATCTCTATTCTTTATTATCCTCCCCCCAGATCCGCCAAGCGAGAAGGATGTTCTGACGATGAGAGGGTAAAAATCTATCATCCCCAGTGATTGGGAGTAGTTGCCGCTGTTGAGCCTAGCGGAGGGCGCAACAGGCTCTCCAATTCTTATCATGAGTTCATGGAACTTCTCCCTGTCTTCAGCTGTCTCAATGGATTCAACAGGGGTTCCAAGTATCCTTATTCCGGACTTTTCGAGGAATCCATCCTTCTGCAATGCCACTGCCATGTTAAGGGCGGTCTGCCCCCCCATTGACGGAAGGATTGAATCTATTTTTTCCCTTTCAGCTATGGCCTTTACAGCTTCAAGTGTCATGGGCTCTATGTAAACACGATCAGCAATTTCATGATCAGTCTGTATTGTGGCCGGGTTGGAATTTATGAGAACAGTCTCTATACCTTCTTCCCTGAGTGAAAGGCAAGCCTGGGAACCTGCGTAGTCGAATTCAGCAGCCTGGCCAATAACAACAGGTCCTGATCCGATTATGAGGACCTTTTTGATTGCAGGATCACGGGTCATTGGAGTCCCTCCATGTCTTCCGTAATCTTCCTGAAGTAAATTCTTGCATCATGTGGGCCTGGTGAAGCCTCTGGGTGGTACTGTACGGACATGACCTTGAGCCTGCCGTGCTTCATCATCTCCACAGTGCCATCGTTGATGTCTCTCTGCATTACATTGAGGTTTGTGCCCTGCAAGCTGCCTTCTTGCACGGCATAGCCGTGATTGTGGGACGTGATCATTATACTTTTCCCATCGGTGACCGCATGGTTAGATCCCCTGTGGCCGAACTTCATTTTTACGGTTTTCCCTCCGAATGCTAGCCCAATCAGTTGATGCCCAAGGCATACGCCATAAACAGGCTTAGTCTCCGCCGTATTCCTGATGAATTCGGTTATACCCTTAAGTGAGCTGTGGGCAGGGTCCCCGGGGCCATTTGAAAGGAAGACCGCATCGCAGTCCCTGGAAAGCTCAATGAGGTCAGAATTATAGGGCACGACCAAGAGCCGTCCAACGCCAGCCATTTCCTTCACCAGGCTGGACTTCGTTCCAAGGTCTACAAAGAGAAACCTGTAGTCTCCATTCCCTTTGACCTCATATGGCTCAGAACATGAAACCTGAGACACAAGGTCCTGTGCCATTGGATCAGGAAAGGCCAATTTTCCAGGCTTCTCGTCAACAATGTGGCATCTCATTGTGCCTCGTTCCCTGATCTTCCTCACCAGCATTCTCGTATCAAGCAGGTCGATGCCAGGAACCTTGCTGTCAAAAAGGAACCTGTCGAAAGCATCCCAGGACTGATCAGATTTCAGCACTGAATGAGCATCCCTTGTCACTATGCCTGCAACCTGAGCTGACTTGCTCTCCATGGAGCCCTTTTCCATAGGGTAATTTCCTATTGTTGGGCTGGCAAAGATCAGTATCTGCCCCCTGTAAGAAGGATCGGTAATGGATTCAAGGTAGCCAGTCATGGAAGTAGTGAATACCAGTTCGCCATAGGAGTCGCCATCATAGCCAAAAGCCTGGCCTTCCAGTGTTGTACCATCCTCAAGAACAAGATACCTCTTCACTGGACCACCGCCACTATGTCATTAGCCAGCAAATCTGCAGAGGTTTTGCCAGATGCACATTCACGTGAAACAATGCCATCCACATGTGCAATTGGGGCAATAAAACCTGCATTTCCCCAAATGTCAACAAATCTCAAAGTCTTTCGGGTTTGGAGATTATAACTCTGCATAAAATGGTTTTCCAACCATGCAACCGGGGCATCAATGAGGGCATAGTGGGACTTCGCCCTCGTACCTTAATTTGTACCCGTCAAACCCGAATGACGGCATATGGACAATGACTCCAGAATCCAGGCATTTCATGAACTCTGAATGGAAGTCAGGATCCGTCTCCTTGTTTGGGAGAAAGCACCTCGCCCCAGTCCTGAGAACCAGAACTATAAGTTCTGCCCCATATCCAGAATCCACAAGATTCCTCAGGAGCTTCAGGTGTTCCACTCCCCTTGCAGTAGGGGCATCGGGAAACATCGCAACGTGATCCACCATGAGAGTGCAGCCTTTCACCTCTATATATGTCTGTCCAGACAGGAAATCAAGCCTGTGTTTCCCCACTCTTACTTCCTGCAAGGCATTTTCAGGAAGGAATTTTTTAGCTATGGAGCTATGAAACCTTGTATCCGTGAGCACCCATTCACCATCCTGGCTGGCCGCCGTAATGGAATAGTGAGTCTTATTTCCCTGGAATTCCCTGATCAGTACAGCATTTCCCCTGAAAATCAGTTCCTTGAGCCTCCCTGGATCATGAAGATGGCACAGGATCTCGTCTCCCGGGGTGCTAACTTTTACAAGAAACCTGTTAATTCTTTCCACAACTCTAGCTTCAAACATTTTGCTTTGTAATTCCAGGACCGTTGCCCCAATTTCTGGATCAGAGAATGGATCTTTGGGTTCCAAGCAGCCAGTAATACAGCCGAATCTATTTATAATGATCCAGGGTTGCCATATAAAAACTTTGGGAATAACGCATCTGAAGAATGCGGCAAAGTCAAAGGTAAGAATGAAATTTGAAAGCCGGATCAGTTGCGCTTGAGGATACCAATCCTTCTTCCAACCCTTTCAAATGCCTCTACTGCGAAATCAAGATCCTTCTTGCTGTGGACTGCAGATGGCATCAGCCTTATCCTGGCTGTCCCAGCGGGTACAGTTGGATAAACTATGGGAGACGCAAAAACGCGCTCTGAACTGTACAGTTCCTCACTGAGGTTTACGGTTAGCTTTTCGTCGCATATCATTACTGGAGTGATTGGTGTTTTGCTGTTTCCCAGATTGAATCCAGCTTCTGTAAGCCTTTTCTTAAGATACTGTGAATTTTCCCACAATTTCTTTAGCAGGCTATCATCCCTTTCCATTATCTCTATGGACTTCAGCACGGCGGCAGCATCGCCAGGATTGAGGCCGCTGCTGAAGAGGAACGGCCTTGCCTTCCTCTTCAGAAACTCTATGAGGTATTCCGGCCCAGCAACAAAGCCGCCCATTGATCCTATTGCTTTTGAAAACGTCCCCATCTCTATGTCAATTCGGTCTGCAACATTGAAATGGTCAGCAATCCCCCTTCCGTGATCGCCAAGTACCCCCTCGCCGTGGGCATCATCCACATAGCTGATTGCGCCATATCTCTGGCTGAGTTCCACAATTTCAGGAACAGGGGCTATGTCACCATCCATGCTGAAAACGCCGTCAGTTATAATCAGTTTCTTCCCAGATGTTCCGGAGCCTGATAGGAGCGCCTTAAGATCAGACATATCCATGTGCTTGTATACGGTTCTCTGCGCTGCGCTAAGCCTGACGCCATCAATGATGCTGGCGTGGTTCAGTTCTTCACTGAATACTGTGTCGCCCTTCCCAACAAGTGCAGGTATGGTGCCCGTATTTGCAAGAAGCCCCCCCTGGTACACAATTGATGCCTCCATGTGCTTGAACCTGGCAACCTTTTCCTCCAGTTTCGCGTCGATCTCGTTTGTTCCAGCAATAGAACGCACGGCTCCTGCACCTACGCCATAATCTTCTATTGCCTGTATTGCAGCCTTTTTAACTTCTGGATGATTTGCCAGCCCGAGATAGTTGTTTGAACACATATTCAGATAGTCCCTTCCGTCGATCCGCACCCAGGCACCCTGTGGCCCCTGGAGAACCTTTATGGGCACAAACCTGCCAGCCTCCTTCATAGCCTTAATTTCGCCATTAATCCAATCTAGTGATCCCATGATCGTCACCATATTATGGCTAGTAAAGTAATAAGCATGTGCATATTCAGGTTCCGGGTAAAGTAGAAATAGTTGATTACTGTATTATATGCAATGACAGATTTAATAGTTTCAGGGAATCTCAAGCTTAAGAATCTTGCCCAGGTAACATGGAGCTGGTACGACAAATCAACTGGCACTGTTCAGTGGACTTTCAGGAATCCTTCATCCAGGGTTCAGAGCATAATACTTTTCAGATCCGGATATTACTTTGGAAACGCATACTGGCCTGTTTATCTGGCAAATTCAAACTTTAACGTGCACTGGTCTAATAACAGTCCGCTTATTAACGTCGGTTCACAACAGAATTCGCCTCCCATCGGCGTTATAAATTTTTCAGGGAAGAGGATTGTGTGCTTCGTATTCACTCTGAATCCAAACCAGGACTGGTCCATGCTGGAAGGAGGCTTTCAGGGCACAGAGCCTGAGTCTGTAAAGGCGGTTCCCGTATCATATGAGGGGACATCTGAGTTTTGCATTGAGTACGACAAGAATCAAGTAAACGACTGGGATTTACAGACAGGTACGGGGCTGAAGGGATACCTCCCAAATCCAAACACATTCATGACTGCCTATTATGCTTGCAGGGATGAGTACTACTCCATCTTTGACGATGTCATCAAACCAGGTAAATGCTGATCATTGGGAAGTGCCGTCCACTATTTCTACCGAAAAATCACGGTTTTCCCAGTTGCCGGTATCCAACCAGTAGAACGTGAACATTACCTTATCGCCTCCCTTAAGTTCTGATGTCTTGAGGTCTACATAGTACACCCCAATGCCGGTGTCAATTGTTTCGTTATCACTAAACGAGGCCCAGTTGTCCACTGACCAGTGCACGGTTGCCCTGGCCAGGGTGTGTATTCTGAGAGTCCTTCCTGGCTCCAACCACGTGAACTTGTTGCTGAAGCTCCAAATTGAAAGGCTACTAGTAACTCCATGTTCCAGGTATCTACTTTTAGTAACTTCTGGCATATCGTATACCCTTCGATCGTGAAGCGATCGCCCAAGCTTGAGGTACTCTGCATGGGCCCACACGAGAGGCATCGCAGAACCTGACGGTTTGCCATTGAATAGCCCCCTCTCCGGTATGTCTCCGGCGTCCCATACCTGTTCAGGAATGAGTCCTCCAGAACTTGTCATGTTTTCCATCACGTTCAAGAGCCTCTGGGCTTCCTGGAATTTGCCACTTGCAAGCTCATAATGAGCCCTTTCCCCCACAAGGAGCGGCCAACCCCTGCCTTTGCCCGTTCCGTTAAAAGGGGAACCGTCGTCATGTTCTCCATATCCGTCATAATTATAGCGGTGCCATACTGGCCCAGACTTAGTTTCAGACTTAAGTACAGCATCAATCACTTTCACGGTATTTACAATCCTCTCATCATGCGGAGACCTAAGGCCGAACCTGACAAGTGCCAGAGCGTCAGTGCTGACTATCTCTTCAGCAGGCACATCGCTTTGCCCAAGCGGCCTGTTCTTTATGGGGACGTAACCCTTCAGGGCGGATGAGGCAAAGTGCATCCCCCTATCCGGCGGGGCTATGCGCACATAATAGCCATCCACTCCGGCCTTCCTGGCTGTGTCGGTGTTCTTCGCATATGTCCACCGTTCCAGGTTTGAGTTGAAAGAATCAGCGGTTTCCCTTAGGAATCTGCCCAGTTCAGTTTCATCGTTCAGGTCAGCGAATTCAGCAGCCGCCAGTAGCGCTGCTATCTCCACTGCCAGTGTGAATGGCGAGTAGCCACCATCCTCTTCCCACCGGTCCTGCTGAGTGCATGGGCCGCTCCTGGCCATAAATCCCGCTGCCTTGCGAACCATTGGCCATGCATTGTGCATGTCTATCTTCTCAAGCTTCCAGAGCTTGTAAGCCAGCAGGATGGGAAAGGCGGTTTCATCAATCTGTATGCCGTCCCAGTACCTTCGCCCGTCTAGCCACATATTCTGCTGCCAGTGGCCATCAGATTCCTGGGTAACAAGCAGAAACCTGAGTGCAGCAACCGCTCCATTGAAATCCCCCACTGCAATCTGGGCTTCTGCGGCTTCAACCATGTCCCTGGGCCAGATAAGGTGGTAGCCCCCAATGTCGTTATCACCCTTGGAGTTGCCCCAAGGTATTGAAAGGCTGGCAATTAGTGCTCCTGGAAATTGGTCCTTTGCCTGGTGAGTCCTGATAACGGATATACTAATGTCATCGAGCCTGTTTCTCCATTTTCTTTCCTGCGATTTTTCGAGATAGGAATTATAGGAGTTCCAGCCCGATTCAAACTTCCTGAGTATGTCTCTGTAATCTTTCATCCTGCTGCTTCTTGCTTTTAGCGCCGCTTCCTCAGGTGTGCTCCCAAATGCAAGGTAAAAATTGAATTCTCCGGAATCCGGAACTTCAATTTCGGCTGTTATTGCAACATTTCCATCCATGGCCCGGGGGAACTCCCATGTCATTTTGTGATTCCTGCTTATGTCCTGCCATCCGTCGGAAAATCCTGAGTAGCCACAGCTCATCCTGTTATGTGGGGCATCGATACAAGCAGCGAGATAAGTCGATTCCCGGGACGCATACATCATGGGGATTCCCTTGTATTCGCCTATCCATGCGCTATTTCCGCTTCCTGAATTTCCAATGTGTGGAGCAAGAAGAGAATAGATGTGCAGGCTGTCCTTGTACTTCCTAGATGGTTTGAACAAAACATGCTCCACTAGTACGTCTGCATCCGGGTCAGAAAAGATGATTTTCTCAATCCTGTATCTTTCCTCCCTGCACCTGTTTACTATGGCATAAGCAGGTATTCCTGGCTTCGTGGTTTCAATGCTGTGGAAGGTATCCCTTCTCTCCTCAGAAAAGAATCCATCTCCAGCAACCAGAAACTGATGGTCTCTTGTGTTGGCAGTGTCAATGCGGGGATAATAGACTTCATTCACTATCCCATGGGAAATGGTGTACCATATCCTGCTGTGTGATGAAATGGCAGTGCCTACACCATCTTTTGCACTGGATGTCCACCTGGGCTCTATTCCAGGATATCCAAAAGCTGCAGACTCATACATCTATATGCATGGAAACATGGGTTAAAAGAATTGGCAGTTATGACTGCCTGATATGGGTCTGAATGGGATTCTCCATGGCGAAAACGGCCGGGCATCTCTTCTTGGCCTTCTCAATTTCGGATTCCAGACTTGCAGACGAATGCACAAGAAACTCCATCTTTCTTATTATTGGCATGCTCTCGCCCGTTACAACCGGCCCAAGATCATAGTAAAGAGTTCCTGTAAGGCTCAGATCATCCAGTTTGATGCCGTCCAAGGCGCACTGCATTGCAAGTGTTGATGCAAAGCAAGACATAACCCCAAAGAGCAGATATGTCAGAGGAGTTGGCTGAATACCCTGCCCACCAAGTACGCTGGGTTCGTCGCAGCCAAGTACAAAAGCGCTCATTTCAGTGCTAATGGGGGCGCTGAACATCGGGCTTCTGTCAAGGCTGAATTTCCCCTCGATTGTTCTCTGGGAAGGAAGGCTATTGCCATTGAGCGATGCTTTTTTTCTGCTATCTTCCACAAGGTTCAATTCTATGTTGTTGATCCTCACGGGCAGGAATGAGAAAGGATTTATTTCAAGGCATTGATCCCATCTCCGGCTCCGAGCCATGGATACCTGGATCGCGGTTTCTCCTGCTCCTTGATGCCGCGGTGCCCTCTTGCCGCGTTTCCCCTGCAGATTTTCCTGCTTTTCTTGGTTTCCCGGGTAAAATCAGGCAGGTGCTGGAATTCAACTCAAGCAGGAATTCCATTCCGCTGGCTAGCAACCTGTTTATGCACTGATCCTTCATATTGGTGTTAACCCAGCAGGCATAAAAACCTTGGTACGGTGTATTGGGAAACTGGACCTAACTGCCAGTACACTATTGTCGAATGAGAAGAGATGGGGATGAAAGCCAGAATCCATGCTAAATTGCGTTCCCTGAATACATGTCTATGGGCTAAATAAAAATATAAGTTGTCTGACATTATACCCGATAAGCTGACAGATTATGGGTACCCTGGAGATCACAGAGACGGGTAAAATATCAGGAATACGGTCTGGAAAATTTTCCTCCCAGGGACACGCGTGGTTCGTAAGCTACCTGCTGTCAAATGTTTCTGGCGGCTTGACGTCACCCCTTATCCCACTCTTTGTGGTTCTGTACCTTCACTACAGCGTTGTATATGTTGGGATAACATCATCACTTGCATCGGCTGCCAGTGTGCCTGCACTTATCTTCTGGGGCAACCTGTCAGATGCACTGAAGAGAAGGAAAGTCTTCATAGTAATTGGATTCACGGGGTCATTCCTATCACTGCTACTGATCCTAATAACCCATACCATAGGCATGTACATCGCCACCCTGGTTATTTTCCAGATTGTGGCAATGGCAAGCACACCTGTAGCTACTCTTCTCATTCTTGAGAGTACTGTTGAAAAGAAATGGCCCAATGTCATGGCGAGCTTCAACACCGTTTCCTACATAGGCCTGGTTGCGGGCCTGGCTGCCGGGACGGTAATACTGAATGTTTATGGAAGTGGCGGAACTGCGATCCTCCCGCTTCTTTATCTTATGTCAGCAATAGTATACCTTGCTGCTGCATTAAGTGCAATATTTCTGTTGCCTGAGCCAAGAAAGAAACTGCCAAGAAACAGTGATGAGCTTTCGCGGGTTGCTTCGTTCAGGACAATAGAGCGGATGCGATATTTTCCATCCAGCGTTATCCACCTCATCTCGCTCAAGAACGGCAGTGGCAAGAAACTGGCTACGCGAACAAAGATCTACATTCTCTACACATGTATACTTATGTTGGGATTTCAGATTTTCTTTGTGCCGTTCCCGGTTTTTGTTCTCAACAGGCTTGGCGGAACCGAGACAGAGGTTTTCATAATGTATCTTATGAACAACGTAGCGTCCATGGTTGCTTTCAGGATCAGCGGAAAATCCGTTAACAGGGTGGGAATTACGAGAACTCTTTCCATGGCAATATTTTCCAGAGTCGGGATACTGGCATTTTCCACATTGCTTGGCCTTTATCTTATGGCAATTTCCGCTAGCCTGTGGATTGGAATAGCATGCTATTCGGTCATGGGTTTCTTCTGGAGCTTCATCAGCATTGGGTGGGTGACGTCCATTTCAAAACTGGCAATTCCTGAAAACAGAGGGAAAGCCATTGGCTACTACAATTCATTCCTGGGCATAGGACAGATAGCCGGAGGCCTCATTTCAGGCTTTGTCTCCGAGGCCTTTGGATACCCAATTGATTTTTTGCTTGCCACAGTTGTGGTGCTGTCCGGAGGCCTAATGCTCCTGCGGTTCCAGAGGAAGATGGAAATCTATATCACTGGGCAGCAATCATCGAGGTCGGCTGCAACTGGAAACTAGAAAGCGCGTATTCTTTGTCTGTCTATGCTTATGCCTGGCGGCGTAACAACGAAATACGCTCCGTTGGAACCCAGTCCTGCCACATCTCCATTCACGTCCCGCACGATTCGCTTGAGTTCATCCTTGATCCTGGTCATAAGATATTCCTCACGGGATACAGGGGAACAGTCGAGAATTAAGATATTCCCCTCATAGATGAACGGGCTGATCTTTCTTACATCCTCAAACCTGGCAATTTCTGCAACCCTGACAATGCCTCTGCTTTCGTCTTTCATTTCCGGGAACTTGTAATCGTTCAGATCAATGAATTTTCGGGTTCCCGGAGGATTACCGCTTTCAGGTGCAGATCTTTTCCTGAGGATTGCCATGGTAAGTAATCATCTATCCCGTTCTAATAATTTTCCTTATCCGCCAAATCAGAGACAATTTATGCACACTTATGGTTTCATGTAGCACGAGGAGAAAAGCATGGATGCATTCAGCTATTTCCACTGACTCTTTTTACAAAGACATAAAAGAGGTTAGAAAAGCCATCTCTCCACGTCTTCAGCTTTGGCTTTGTGATCCTGACTCCATATCTTATTGGGACCTCAATGAACTGACCTAGCCTGATAGCCTCAATCTTAATATCCTGCGAGAATGACATGCCGTTGCTTAGATTCCTCATCTTTCTGTAGATTTCCGACCTGAATATCCACATTCCGCTCTGTGAATCCTTGAGGCTTGTCTTAAAGAGAATCCCTATACTCTTAGTGAGTATGCTGTTGCCAACGAAGTGTAAGGTTGTATAATTCTTGGCCGTTCTCAGGGTTATTCTGTCACATGAAATGAAATCAACCTCATCATATTGTAGAAGCTCAATAAGCGGGCCGACTACATTCGTGGGATAGGTCCCGTCACCGTCCATGCAGACCACTATATCGCCTGTGACATATTCCAGGCCGGTCTTGTAAGCTCGGCCATAACCTTTTCTTGGCTCATCAATTACCTTAGCCCCCTTATTTCTGGCTATTTCCCGTGTCCTGTCCGTGGAGTTTGTGTCAACAACTATTATTTCGACATTTCCGAGGCTGAGGAGGCCGTCAATGACTTCACCTATGGTACGCTCCTCGTTTATTGTCGGAATTACTGCGCTTATTTTCAATACAGTTTCACCTAAGGGTCCAGCTAGACCAAATTAACAGGGAATATATTTAAGTATTTCCAGGGCCATTTACGACGTTCACACATCATTCTGAATAGCTTTCAGATTATTCCGCCTCGCGTACGAAAGATTTGCCATTGACCTTGGAAACCTCAAATATGTTGTTGGAAACCGATCTCAGCTCTGAATGGTGTGACACTATTATCATCTGTGGAATTGGAATTTCGTCCCCATTGAAACTGTACTGAAGAATATCGGTCAGGTTTTGCCTGCGATCCTCGTCCAGGAACACAGTGGGCTCATCCATAACCATGGTCTTTATACTGTCATTGACGTACTTAACAAGCGCAAGTCGAAGCGCTATGGCAAGGGCTGTCCTTTCCCCGCCGCTCAGCATGTCTATGCTCTCTACGTTCCCATTCTGTGAGACCTCTATGCTCATGTCTTCCCCCACCCTAATATCATCAAAGTTGAGGTTGAACGCCATGGAATATTCCCTCATCATGTTGGTGACATAGACCGCAGAATCCCTCCTGATGGTCTTCTGAATGCCGTCCCTGTCAAAGCATGTCCTGATCAGATCCAAACGTGCTATTGCTTCCCTGAGGTTTTCAAGCCGGGCAACCTCCTGTTCAGCTGCAGTCCTCTCGCGAATTGAGGAGTCCATGGCTGCTTCAAGTCCTTTCAGCCTTTCCCTGTATGATGATGCCTCTGAAATATGGCTCTGCCACCTATCATCAGCCATCCTTAGGTCATTAGTTGCCTTCTCAAGCGCTTCAATGGCAGCCGGCAGTCCTGATACTGATCCGGACAGCATATCCATATCCCTTTCAAGATCGGCCAGGCGTGCTGCTATTGTTCTCTCCGCCTCTCTTTCTCCACCAATTGATCCCATAAGGGCGGACAGCTCCCGATCAGCTCTCAAACTTTTCTGGAGCTTATCCTTAGTTCCATCGTCCGGAATAAATCCCAAGTCCCTTAAAATGGAATCCTTCTCGTTTCTCAGCAATGATATCTCATCCCCCAGGCGTGAAATCTCATTTCTGATCCTTTCCCCGTTCATCTCCTTCATGGCTGCCTGAAGTGAGATGTATCTGACCTCTGAGGGATTTTTAGCTTCAAGCTCCGAAGTGATGGACTCCAGCTCGCTTTTCAGGGATTGGTAAGCCAGGTGATCATTCTCAAGTTCAGACATCCGCTTCCTGTGCTGGTCAAGTTCCTGTTCTTCTGCACTAATCCGCTTCATTAGTGAAAGGTAATTCTGGACTTCCTGTGAAGAGAGCTCATCAAGTTCTTCTGCTAGCTTTTTTCTTTCCCTTTCAAGCCGGGATTTTTCTTCAGTAAGCTTCTCCAATTCCTCAAGGAGGCGACTATCCTCATTTTTGTAGTCAGATGTGAGCCTATCCATGTGTTCATTGGTCAACGGCTGTTTGCAAAGGGGGCACACGTTTCCGCTGCCGAGTTCTGACAGGCTGGCTGAAATTTTCTTCCTTTCATTGAATATCCGTCCGGCCTCAGCCTTGATCTGGGCTATCCGGCCATCAATCGAGAGTATTTTGCCCTGAAGCCCATTCCTGATCGTGTTAACCTTTACTTCGTCAGCATCCTGATCCAGAATTCCCAGGATCTTTCCCTTTATTTCGGAAAGCTCCCCATTCATCCGCTGAATCCTGCTAATGGACTGGTCATATGAGTTCCTTACCAGAGAAAATGTTTCCTCGCCTCTTTCCAAGGTTTTTATTTTTTCTTTCGTTACGACCAATTTTTCCGACAGTAATTTAAAGCTCTCGTGGTCCGGAAGAAGCGATCTCACCTCGGCACTGATACTTTCGAGCCTTTCCTGTTGTTCCTTGAAATTTTGCATCAGCTTTTCTCTGGAATCCAGAATAGTCAGAAGATCGAAATACCTCTGGATATGCAGTTGCATTCCTAGCAGCTCAGAATCTATCTGGCCTCTGAGTTCGGATGATTTTCTTTCCATATCGCTGATCCTGCGCTTCTTTTCGGCGAGTTCCATGCTAACGGCATCAATCTTTCCCTGCAGTTCCTTTCTTTTCCTATCATCCGATTCAATCTTCTGGACCGTTGCTTTTGCATCCTGGAACCTGCTTTTGGCGGCTTCTAGTGCGGATTTAAGTGGCCCCTCCCTGGACTCGGATTCATGTAGGGCATTCCTGGTTGCCAATATCTCGTTCTGTGTGGCTTCAATCTTTTCAATGGCTTCCTGCAGATTCTTAGGAGCTGAGGACATGGCATCAACCCTACCCCTCAGCAGCTTTGTCGAATCCTGTATGTCCTGGGCCAGCTGCTGCAGAAAGTTCAGGCCGAGGATGTGGCTGAATGTCCTCTCTCTCACAGACTTGTTTTCAGATACAAGGGAAGTTATCTCGCCCTGCTGAACAAATACCGAATTGAGAAAGAGGTCTTCAGTTATGCCAAGGATGTCCTCCATTGCCCTGTTAACGGCTGAAACAGTCCTGGCTATCTCCGTGTTATTTTTTATCAAGGTTGCGTCCCTGCTCTTTATCCCAGAACGGCCCAGGGACATGGCCCTTGTGACAGTATAATGATCTGAAGAAATAGAGAAATCAAGCTTAACAAAGGCTTCGCTGCTACCATTTCTAACCATGTCAGCAACAGCTCCTCCTCTGCTGTCCCCAAAGAGGGCAAATTTAATCCCGTCTATGATGCTGCTCTTTCCAGCGCCATTCTTTCCAGTTATAAGGTTGACCCCAAGATCGAAATTTACCCGGCTGTCCTCGTGGGAAAGAAAATTTCTAAGCTCAATTGAATGAATTATCATTCACTCACGCCCAGCCTCTCCAGCAATGCCTTGATTGCTGCCTCACGGTCACCCCTGGCATTCCTGTAATATTCAGTAACAAGCTCTGACAGTTCAGGATGGTCTCTAAAATATGCCCCTATGTAATCGGACATGTTTTCCATGCCGGGTCTTGTCTCAACATCAACATGGTCAGGTATAATCTCTGGCGGCCTGAAAATGATCCCGTCGTACTTCTTCAAATCGGATATAACCTTGTCCCTGTCCGCTGTTCCGGATATCCGTACAGTGAAAATTGGCTTCTTGTTGCCAAACCTTCCAGAATATTTACTTATTGCCTCTTCAATGTCAGTTATGTAAGAGCCAGGGCTTGTAGCCACAAGATACTGGAATCTCACCGACTTTAGAGGAATCCTTTCCACAGAAACAGAACCGTTGTCTATTGAAACAACATTCACTGACTTTCCATACCGAATAAACGATCTTATTTCCCTGGTGCTTTTCATCTCAGTTGATCCGGCATATGAGAATACGGGCCTTGCATCAGTTTTAAGGGCCCAGTCATGTACGTGGCCAAACGCTAGATAAGAGTAGTTGGCCGGGAGATCAGATGGTTTCGCTTCGCATGCTTCATCATACAGGAATCCTGTGATGGCCTGGTGCGATATCAGTATGGAATTGCTAAAGCCTGAAGCTGAGTTCTCCGCCTTCCTGTACTCCTCAAGAAGCTGACTCCGCCTGAATCCCTTAAGATTGGAAATGCCTGCAATCAAGATCTCCTCACCATTCTTCTGGTGGATCGTGGTTTCAAGCCCCTCGCGCCCAAGAAGCCTTATGCCAAGAAAGTTAAATATTTCGGCCGCAGGGTAATCCGCCCGCTTGGGCCTGTCATGGTCTCCCATGATAAGGTACATTGGGATGCCGGCATCCCTGATTGCGAGTGCGGAATCCCGGAATTTAGAAAGGGCAAGGTTGCTTGGGCTCCATGTATCGAAAAGGTCCCCGGAATGGACTATGAAGTCCACACCTTCCCTGACAGATATATCTATAGCCTCCTGGAAAGCATCATAGAAGTCCTGTTCCCTCTCATCGCTCATGTACATCCTGCTCCCCAGGTGGGTATCAGACATGTGTATGAATTTAAACATTCAGTCACCCAGCAGGCGAGAAATCCTCTCTTTCTGTGCGGAAGGGCTCTTTGATCGGTCCCGCTCCATTCTGGCCTTCCTTAGCATATCAACTATGTCAACATCTCCTCCGCCTTCCATGCTTTCCCTGCTTCTTATGCGCACATTCACTGGAACCCTGACGAATTGGCCAACTAGGATCGCTTCCCCCACGTTCAGCGACGGGAGATCGTCAATGACTGACTGGCTGATGGCCTCTCCACTTTCCAGGATTGCCTTCTGGTCAAGGGGGTTGGTGATCCTGAGAATTATCTCTGAGTTGCACTGGCTCAGTACATCCTGATCAATCTTTCCGGGCCTTTGTGTTATCACTACAAGAAAAATCCCAAATTTTCGGCCTTCAGAGGCTATCTTCTTGATTATCTGCGCTATCAGTGTCTGGGAGCCGGGAGGAACAAAATTGTGTGACTCCTCAATAAAGATGAAAACAGGGAACTCGTATTGAGATGTAATCTTCGCTTCATAGATCTCGCTGAGTACCCTGTATGAGAAATAACCAGCTAGGAACTGATCCATTCCTGAGAGATCCAGTATGGACATCATTCCGGGTGCAAGATAATCGCCCATACCAGTTGTTCTGTCAGAAAAAATGCTCTTGATCTTTGCCAGCAACCGCAGCCTTCCAGATATCCGGTGATAGTCTTCCTGGTCCATGTTCTCAGCAGTATGCAGGAAATCCTCAAAATCACGCTTTCCATGCATCCCGTTGATCGCCTGTTCCACTGCTTTTCTGAGATTTGTCCAGGATTCCTTTATCCCCATTATTTCTGATACGTCATCGGCGTCAAGATCAGCAAATCTGAGCGTGAACTGATCCACAAAGCCTTTCTGTTTTTCATCGTACCTCCCTGTGCTCAGAGGAGTCCGGAAAACTTTTATGGAGCCGCTGTAAAACTTGCCGTCAGATCCTTTCCGCATAAGAACGTAATCCGCATGGGGATCGAGCACTATTATGGAGGCCCCCTTTTTTAGCAGTTCCTCCATCAGCACACCCGCTGTGTGGCTTTTCCCTGCTCCCGTCTGTGCCACGATGGCAACATGCCGCCTCATTCCCCTGACATCGATGGACACATTCACATCCGGCCTGTCAGCCAGAGTGCCAACTTCCAGCCCTTCATCTTTCCCAAAGGAAAATATCCTTTCAAGAACCTGAGCCGGTGCCCTGAATACAGCAGTTCCAGGCTGTATGAAATCTCGGGATAGCTCAAGTTCGTTTCCGTTAAGGCTTCCAAGGCTGCGTGCTACGCCAAGATTGACTGCATAACTCATCTCGCTTTCCACATACCTCTGTACACTCCGGAAATCCATCCCGTCATTGAGCAGCTCGCTCTTTGACACAACCCTTTCAACGCGGCCAACTACTGTCTTTCCAGAAGACCTGACAAAAACGTACTCCCATTTCTTCAGGTCAACCTTGTCCTTGATTACGAACCTGAAAACCTCAGAAGTGTTATCCCCCACAACATACCCTATCTCAGATTCTGATTCTGGCACGGCGCTCACCTCTTGTCTCATAAAGGCTTATTCCTATTTCCTTTTCAAAGGCACGCATATATATGCCCTCCACCTCATCGTTCCTGAATTTAACCAGCCTGTCTGCATCGGCCAACCAGATGTTGTGAACCTTTATGTCCCCATAACCCCAGAATGCCAGCGAAAGTATATCATCTTCGATAATTCCATCTTTCCCTGAGTACACATCCATTTTCACAGGTAAGTCCTTTGGATCCGGGAGTAGGTGGGTTGTATTATAAGTATACTCCTTCTCGCCGAATGTGGTTCTAAGAGAAGCTCTCTGGGCCAGGGGCCTAGTATATCCCGCCGAAGATGCAAGGGACTTGACCAGATAATGGTCATTGAGGCGGGTTTCATGTTCTGCCCTGATTATATCCTCTTGCAACTTTGTTCTCCCCAATTCCTGAAGAAGGAACTCCCTGAAAACCCTTGATTCAGAGCTCTTTGCCATGAATACCAATGGTATGCTAAGCTCTGCAGAACGGTCAAGAAGCTTGGAAAGCGTATCTGAATATTCCTCATGGAATTGTTCGTAACCCTCTGCCACCAGAGGGCGTCTCTGTCTGTTGATCCTTCCGCTTATGGATCCATCAACGAGGAGATAATCTGGTTTCCTTTCCTCAAGAAGCTTCAGCATGCTCATATGTTCCGAATGTTCCATGAGCATGGTCAAGAATCTCTGGACATCATCCCTTCCAACCGATATGACAAGCGGAATGAAGCTGGCATATCGGTGGGTTCCTAGGACTGAATATGATCTTATCAGTATGAGCTTCTTTCCGTTATAGAGCTCACGAACAGTTTCCGTGCTGTCTGTAGCCGCAATCTCCTTTCCAAATGGCACTTCAGGTATTTCGGTAATGTAGTTTCTCCGGAAAACTTCTGAATAAAGCATTCTTCGCGGCGAATCATATGGCATCAGAAGGTCATTCCTTATCTCATCCCTGTTTTTCTTCAGGAATTCCATGAATTCAGAGAAAGTATCATTCATCCTTGCATGCAAATACTCATAAGTGTATTAAATGGTTCACAGATTTCACCTTATTCCGATTGGTACGGCAGTAAAAGTAAGGATGAACATTACAAGTGCTGCAACTCCAAGGGCAATATCCACAGGCTTTACAGGTGCATAATCGTCCAGTGCAGGGGGATGCGTGAGTCCAAGCAGAACCACGAATATGGCAAGCAGCCACCACCCCTCGTATCTGAAGCCAAGAATGAACAGAAATGCCACGAAAATGTAGTCAACTATGGATGCCCTTTTGCCAAGCAAGCCTCTTACTACATGACCGCCGTCGAGCTGCCCCACCGGTATAAGATTCATGGCAGTTGCAAACATGCCTACCCATACTGCAAGCACCATTGGAAATACCGGCACCCCGTGGGGCTCGTTTAGGTGAAGTACCCTGTAAATGAGGGGAAAATTGATGAAAAATCCAATGCGAAAATCATGGAGGGGAGGAAAGGCATGTGAGAGGGAGTTGGCGATGAACACCAGAGGCAGAGCGGTCAGGAAACCCGCTATTGGCCCGGCAATTCCGATCTCGGTCATTGCCCTGCGGTTTGGGAGCGGATCTCTCAGAGATATGAAAGCGCCAAAAGTGCCAAGTGTCAGAGGGAAGGGTATGAAAAACGGAAGGGATGCCCTGACTTTGTGCCATCTGGCGACAATGAAATGCCCCGTTTCATGAATGCCGAGTATTAGCATCAGAGGGAGCGAGAAAAAAACAAACCCATACAGGATTCTGGTGTAAATGTCCCTGGGATTTGCTACAAAGTTGACTGCGTATATTGAGCCAACGTAAATGGTTGACGCAAGGGTAAGGATAAGCATTATTATGTTAAGGTACACACCTCTGAATTTTACTGGTGGGCGCCTTGTAACTTCCAGAAAATGCTCACCCTCCTCGGACAGGAAAGGTATGAATCCCTTAGGCACAAGTTCTTTCCGTATCTCGTCAAATGCGTTGTCAATGTCCGGGTTGTCGCTGTTTATGTAATAGAATCTTATGCTCACAGGGGTAGCCTGTATATCATAAGCGTTCAGATGATCCCTAACTACCCTCACCACATATTCAAGGTCTTCGCTCTGCATACCAGTGAGGTTAGTTTGGTTATCCATTACAATCCTCTTTTAATGAATTTTCCCCAGTTTAACGGGAACCACTCACGTTTCATAGCTCCACTGACCCCTGGGGAACTTTTCGCTTGTCGCTGATCGGGAGTTCACTGCCAGGTGGCCCACCAGTTGCTGATCCCGAGGCCCATGACGAAACGATCTTTAGTCTGCTGTCGTCATATGTGATCATGATTCACACATACTAATTTGGCAGACAAAACACGAATTCATAACTGGCATAAAAATTTTGCAAATGGAAAATAATAAAGCAAGAGGCAAAGATATTAATCCAAAGTTATTTTCACGACCACAGGGGCTTGTGGTCTAGCGGTTATGACATCGCTCTCACACAGCGAAGGTCGCCGGTTCAAATCCGGCCAAGCCCATCTGCTCGTGGCAAATCATTGTAAAGTCCAAAAGGCGTGACCTGCACAATAGCTTAATGCTTTCGTAATGGGCTCAGTAAAAACACTTATGGAATTAAGCCCCAGCTTCATGATGCGATCGTCTTAGTGCTCTCCTTAGTTAAATTAATGCTACGCATCTCTCTGTACAGGAACAACAGCAAGAGTAAGATTACTGGTATCAGGGCGGCGAAAGAGTATCTCAAACCAATGTAACTAACAATCACGCCGGATACGAGCGGCATCAATGCTCCCACAGCCATCATAACTGAGAAGAATATGCTGTTCGCAGCATTCCTTGTGCTTATGTCGGATGATCTTGATATTGAAATGACCGATAGCGGATAAGTGAATCCATGGGGAAATCCCAGCAGAAGGAAGAACATTTCCAGAACCAGAATATTCGGGGATTCGATTATTCCAATGAGCCCGACAGAAGTTATCACAACTGAGAGTATCATAAGCCTCCATATATCGTCTGGAGGACGAATAGAAAGCAGCAGCCTGCTCAAAAACGACGTAAAAAAGAAAGTTGAGAACATCAGTGTCACTGTGGCATAATGGACACCGAATTTAGAAACAGCATATATCCCGCCAAAGGTCAGCATAAAAGCAAACGGGATGTTATATGTCATAATATTGTACACAGCTGCCCTGAATCCATGGTTTCTTAACACTTCACTAACAGGCGCATTTGATTTTTCCTTTTCCTCTGGGAATCTCAGAAAGAATGAGAGCACAAACACGGCTATCGGAAAAACGCTGAATACAAGGAAAGTTTTTAGAAGAGGCATTAGATCAAGCAAATAAGTTTCGAGTGCCGGTCCGGCTACAAGCGACACGCTGAGTGTCAGTGTGTACAATGATAGCAGCCTTTCTCTCTGCTTTCTATCGGGAAGAAGGCCGGCAGATGTTATTATGTTCGGCATCAGGGCCCCAAGTGAGAATCCGGCTACGAACACCACAGGCCAGATAGTCTCCGCGTTTGTTAAGTAAAACATCGGAAATACCAAAGCGTAGACAAGTGAAGATGCAATGAAAACAAAACGTCTCCTGCCTGCCCTCAGCCTTGAATTTATGAGAGCACTCATTATAAATGTGCCAGTGGCTGCAAGGGCCGAAATCGATCCTACCAGAAATTCCTTGAAGCCGAATACGTATTTTGCTATGAGCGGAATTTCTGTCATGTACATGTTGTTACTCGCTCTTACCGAAAAAGTTATGGAGACAATCACAACAAGCAAATAGAGAAAAGATGCCCTTAATTCCTGTTCAATATCCATGCTTTCACCTAAATCATAAATCTCGCTGGTAGCTGCATGCTCAGCTTTCTGCTATTAACAAGGTGGGCGTTTCCGTCTGGTCCAAGCATAGCGCCATACATAAAGGAAGAATCTATTTTAACAGGCAACACAGCAGAAATACAATCCACATCCCACACTGGGTTGTTTCTTATTCCTTCGATACCAAGCTCATGTTCCTCAATAAAAATATCCTCCAGTTCATCTTGCACGAACTCTGCACCGATGCCCGGCAAGTTAATCCCCTGGCTGCTGAATACAGGCTCAAGTGGCAGTCTACTGTGTATAGGCGAAGTGCCAATGGCAGAAACTATTTTCCAGTCTTTCTGAAATTCAATCGCCTTCTTTTGGGTTTGTCCCTTAAATATTGGTCTTTCATATTGCAGGCTTGCTGATATCTCCATCATACTGTTGCTGGAATTCCCATTTCTATGCACTCCAGTGAGATTCCTCAGTTCAGGATATGCGGAGGACAGATTTACCAGTGATGAAGTATTCAATGACGTTTTTCCTTTTATTAATGGAAATGCTGATTCCATGCAGAAACCACTGAAACTTGCTTTTCCTGAGACTAGATTAAAGCGATCAGACATTGATAAAATAAGTTGATAGTTAACTGGCCCAGACGCTGATGGATTTTTTCCTTTCTGCACATATGAATATGTTATTTATCAATAAATAAATTATTGATCCTTCCCCTGGCTTCTGCTCTCAAGACCATTACCGTTATTTTCCGGTTACTGGAACCGCTCAAAAGCACGAAAATATATAGCTTATAAAGATGTGCAGCATGCAATAATCAGATCCATTTTCATATGTCAGGGCAACCGAAAATCCAGAGTTTTGGTGTTCTTACAGTGCTCAAGAGATAAGCTTCGGCAAAGTTCATTCCTTATGATCATCCCTGGTTATTGTCCGTAACGTGAGAACTTAGGAAGGTATGGATCCATGAAATAGTCCCTCATTTTGGTGCCACTCTATCTCCAATGCCAGGTCCTGATTATACGCTTCACAAGACTGCATACAGATAATGATAATGGTGAAGGGATTCATGCTGCGCCCTTTAATGGTAACCAGACCCTGGTTCTGAAGCCAGTCCAAGAATCTTGCATTTCATGGCTGCACAGCTCCCATTTTCCTGTACCTGAAGCAGCTTAGAAATGAAGCTTTCCGCTGCAATTAGGAGAATGCAGCAACAGTATAGCTGATGTTAGAAAAATTTTCTCCGGGATTATAATTAAGACGATGATGATTGCACCCGAAAGAAAGTGCCACAGTTTTCATCAAGGAGCGATTCGGAAATCTCCCAGCACAGCCCTATCCCGAGATACATTAGATCCAATTTCGCCCATATGGTGATTTCAGATGAATTAAGTCACTGTCATATGGCAATCTTCAATAAGGCGAGTTAAGAGATTACTTTGGTAATGTCTGTGTTAAGATTTCCTTATGAAATCTGTTGTTGTATTGGATGGCAACATCCGCACAAAAGGGCATAGATGTCCATTCTTATGAAAATATATTGATACCACGCTAGATGATTTGCAAATATGAAAAAGGTCGAAATTCACATTTTGGTCAGGCATCTACGCATACGGTCGGCGGAGACCCCTAGAATGTCTTGATTACCGGCCATTTCAGGGAATTGGATCATGCTTTTTCCTTTTCTATTTTCTTCTTTAGCTCCCTTATCTCTTCCTGGAGCTGCCTATTCATCGGGTTATGCTTAGCCTTTTCCTCAAGCTCCTCCAGCTTGAGTTCAAGGCTCTTCTTCTTCCTGGTCAGATCTCTCTTACTTAGTCCCATGTTCCCCCGGCTGCTATAGTCACTGAATTTATAATTTTTGGCTGCGCATTCATTTTAACTTGGGGCGTAGCCATCATATGGTTGTTTCCGGGCTCATCGGTACGGATCACCGTACTGGCCGTTTCATATCGAACCTGTCCAGATTCATCACCTTTGTCCAGGCTGATGCGAAGTCTTGAACAAATTTCTCCTCTCCATCTGAACTTGCATAGACTTCAGAAACAGCCCTGAGTTCAGAATGCGATCCGAAGATTAGGTCGACCCTCGTGGCCTGCCACTTCTCAACCCCAGAGTACCTGTCCCGGCCAATATAGGTGCCATCGTTTTTACCGCTTGGTTCCCAGGCTGTATCCATGCTGAGCAGGTTGACAAAGAAATCGTTTGTCAGTACACCGGGGCGTTCAGTAAGAACCCCCAGCCTTGATTTTCCATGGGTGGCACCAAGCTGCCGTAAACCTCCTACCAGTACAGTCATCTCCGGAACAGTGAGTGTCAGAAGTTGCGCCCTATCAACAAGTAGTACTTCGGGCCTGGTATCAATGCCATCCTTCAAATAGTTGCGGAATCCGTCTGCCTTCGGTTCCAGAACACTGAATGAATTTACATCTGTCTGCTCCTGCAGGGCATCCATGCGCCCGGGGAAGAACGGCATAGATATTCTGTGGCCAGCATCTGATGCAGCCTTCTCAATGGCTGCATTACCAGCTAAGACGATGAGATCGGCTAATGAGATCTTCTTTCCATCCTTCGCCTTTGAGTTGAATTCCTCCATTATTGAGCTTAGTTTTTGCAATATAATCCGGAGGTTCTCAGGCTCGTTCACTTCCCATCCTATCTGAGGATCAAGCCTAATTCTTGCACCGTTTGCACCGCCTCTTTTGTCGCTTCCCCTGAATGTGGAAGCCGATGACCAGGCCGTGTATACAAGGTCCCTGACGGAAATTCCAGATGAAAGTATGATCTTCTTGAGGCGATTTATATCAGATTGCCCAACCAGCTTGTGATTAAGTGCCGGTAGGGGGTCCTGCCAGATAAGATCCTCAACAGGAACTTCGGGGCCAAGATACCTGCTTTTTGGGCCCATGTCTCTGTGTGTGAGCTTGAACCAGGCCCTTGCAAAGGCATCTGCAAATTTCTCCGGGTTTTCCAAGTAGAATCTGGAAATCTTCTCGTAACTTGGGTCGAACCGCAGTGCGAGATCAGTCACAAGCATGGTGGGCTTTCTTCTCTTTGTCCGGTCATGGGCATAAGGTATGATCTCGTCGGCATTCTTTGCAACAAATTGCCAGGCTCCGGCGGGGCTCTTTTCTAACTCCCATTCATACTTGAACAAATTCTCAAGGAAACCAAGCCCCCATTTTGTGGGCGTAGAAGTCCACGTGACCTCAGGCCCGCCTCCTATGGTATCGTCGCCCTTGCCTGATCGGAACGTACTTACCCATCCAATTCCCTGATTTTCAACTGGCGCAGCCTCAGGCTCAGGTCCGACATAAGAAGCAGGCCCTGCACCATGGGTTTTGCCGAATGAATGTCCTCCGGCAATAAGTGCCACTGTTTCCTCATCGTCCATTGCCATTCTTCCAAACGTTTCCCTGATGTCCACCGCTGCCTTGAGAGGATCAGGCTCCCTATTGGGCCCCTCCGGGTTGACATAAATCAGCCCCATCTCTACTGCAGCAAGCGGGTTTTCAAGGTCCCGCACCCCTGTATACCTCCTGCTGTTGAGCCATTTTTCCTCAGGTCCCCAGTAGACTGACTCGTCCGGCTCAAATACATCCTCGCGTCCGCCTCCAAAACCAAAGGTCTTAAATCCCATGCTTTCAAGAGCAACGTTTCCAGCAAGGATCATTAGGTCTCCCCATGAAAGCTTCCTGCCATACTTCTGCTTTATTGGCCAGAGAAGTCTTCTTGCCCTATCAAGCAGGACATTATCTGGCCAGCTGTTTACAGGAGGGAAGCGCTGCTGAGCATGGCCCGCGCCACCCCTCCCGTCACCAATACGGTATGTTCCCGCTGCATGCCACGCCATCCTGATCAGCAGTGGGCCATAATTTCCGAAATCTGCAGGCCACCATTCCTTGGAGTCCGTCAGAATTTCTGAGATATCCCGCTTGACTGCAACAAGATCTAGAGAACTGAACTCCCTTGCGTAGTCGAAATTCTTGCCCATGGGATCTGATTTCTCTGAATTCTGCCTCAGTATCCTCAAGTCAAGCCTTTCCGGCCACCATTCTTCTATTCTCTTCTTGTTGGCAATTCTGCCACTGTAAGGGCAATCTTCTTCATTCATGTTCTACAATCCTCCTTTTTTATGTGCTGCTCATATACCGCCGATAAATATTCTGCCATAAAAAATAGTTCCTCTTAATTGATAATAATTATTAGAATATTAACTTATCTAATGGCTACGAGCGACATGTTACGACAAAAAAATTAAAGAATCAATGGAATGATACCCAAAACCCATGGAAATTGAAGTGGCAATACTACTGGCAGCAATGGGCATAACTCTACTTGAGATGTCTGAAGCATCAGCCGTTGGCTTGGCTCTATATGCAGAGGCAAAGAGTCCCGCCCCATTCCTTGCAGTCTCACTTGGAGTGATCACAGTCCTCATCCCCACAGCTCTCGCTGGCAATTTTATCGCTTTATTCCCGCTGTTCTATGTGAGGATAATTTCAGCAGTCCTCCTTTTGTATTTCGGGCAAAGACTCATGAAAAGCGCCAGGCGATCCATGAAATACCAGAGGATAGGATTTCCCCAGGGAAAACACGAGGCAGAGAGCAAGAGTGTCATCAGTACTGCTTATTCTGTGGGAATGGTTGAGGCATTTGAGGCAGCAATAGTTCTGGTGGCTCTGTTTCCTGAGAATTACGATTCCACACTCATTGGGCTTGTGCTTGGAATTATTGCAGTCATTGCAGCAGTTTACATATTGAGGAATCAGGTAAGGAAAGTCAAGCAGGCCAACATGAAAGTAGCTGTATCAGCTCTGCTTCTTTCTTTCTCGCTTTTCTGGTTCATTGAATCAGTCCATGCCATCAGCGATCTCTTTCTTTTGCCTTTTTTTGTAATATTTTTCCTGGTGGTTTATTACTATGCAACCAGGAATCTTCCATCTGGAAAATCGGAAAATCAATCGGCATGATAGGTCCTAATCATTTGCCCGAAAAGGAAAATTTTATTGATTTTCCCTCCTTTATATAGTTGTACAGAGCAGAGCCGGTATCACTTGCAATTTTGATCCGGACGATTCCCTTGGATGAACTCTTTGCCTGAAGGACAAGTATATTGTCCACATAGAATTTGACGTCCCGGTTAGGTTCTCCAACGTTTAGGTATATGATCTTGTTCTTGATTTCTATCTGGGCATCCCTCCTCTCCTCTTCAGTATCACCAGCAAACGGTTCTACCTCAATGTGCAAACCAAGCCTCTTTTCAAGTTCAGAAACTGTTGCCCCCTTTCTCCCTATTAGCTTTGATACATTCTCCTCCGGAACCTGAACCAGTGCTTTGTTTTCCCCAAGCATCTTCACCTGCACTTTGCCTGTCCCAGTTATTCTCTTTATTTCCTGGGCAATCCTGTCCTCAGCAAGCCTGAAAAATGATCCCTTTTTCCCTTCCTTCAAGACTGGAACAACAACTATCTGTTCTCCAAATGTATATATCTCGAAGACAGCAGTTTGCGTGAAGAAGTCGCGGACTTCAATCACCGGCCTGGCCAGGTCCTCCTCCTGCATCCCGCTTGGCACCTTGACAGAGTATTGTGTGACCAGCACAGACGAGACCTGGCCACTCTCTATGAATATTATGGTATCAACAACCTGAGGTATCATTCCTAGCTCGATACGCCCGATAAAGCGCTGTATGGCATCAATGCCTCTCGTGGCATGAACAACCCCGATCATGCCCACCCCAGCTAGGCGAAGATCAGAATAGACATGAAAGTCGTTAGTTACACGCATCTCATCGAATACTGTGTAGTCTTCTCTGACCAGGAGAAGAATGTCCCCAGTCTTCTCCATGGAGCCTTCAAGGCCCGTATATTGCGTGATCTCCCTGGAAACCTGAAGATCCCTGGGCCTCTCCATTGTCTTGACAACCTTTCCAAGAGAGCTTAGATATTCAGCCAGTGCCTGAACAAATGTGCTCTTTCCTGCACCCGGGCCACCGGCAACTAATATTCCGTTAGCCTGGTTTTTCAGGCGTTCCAGAAGCTCAGGCTTCAGTCTATAATCGTCAATAGAAAGCTTTTTTATGGGCCTGACAGCAGTAATTTCCAGGTCATCAGAAAAAGGGGGGCGTGTTATGACTATCCGTATGTTGTGCAGCTGAATTACAGTAGCTCCGTGAGAGTCCATTTCTATAAAGGAATTCTCCTCATTTTTTCCACGCTTGACGATGTGATTCGCAATGTCCTCAAGATCTCTCCTCGAGATCCTGGGTCCATGTCTCTCGTAATTGACCATGCCAGGCGGCCCCCTCTTTACTGCTGGCTCCAGTTCTGCCTTGAGATGTACAGAACTGGTGAGTTCGTCGAAGAACTCCTCGATATTCCTTGGTTCTTTTGCTTCAGGTGAGATGTATTCTACCTTGATTCCCTTAATAATGGCAATATCTCTCTGAATCTGATCTCCCGTTACAAGAACGGCGTCGTTTTCATAAGCCACCATTCTTATTATCTCATCAATCTCTCCGCTCTTGGCTCTTCTGATCTGCCATTCGCTGGGTCTTCTACCCTGAATTTCAAGAAATATCCTGCCATCGTTGGCCATATCCCTTATCTTCTTCAGTTCTTCTAGGGCGGCAAAACCTATGGATCGGCCTTCGTTGGCCTGGTGTTCAACTTCTGAGATCATTGCCTCTGAAAGTATCACTCTGGCTTCGTGATGAGAGGAGAGAAATGCAGTAAACCTGCCATCAATGATGACTGAGGTATCCGGAACGTAGTCCACGTCTCTGGTAGTCCTCATAATTATATAATTGGATCGAATATTCAAGACACTTTGTTCAACGATTACCAGAGAGAATGCTTAGAACTGGGGAAGTATATCTCACAGTTCCTTCGGAATGAAGTCCCGGAAGGATCGGCACTGGGATTCTCAGGCGGAATCGACAGTTCCCTGCTGCTCTATCTCTCCACTGGAAAACTTATTCCTTACAATGTCAGCATTCTGGGTTCTAGGGATAACATGAATGCTTCCAGAGTTGCAGGTGCCCTTGGAATAAAATTCACGCACATCGATCTGCACAAGGTTGATGTTAAAAGGTATCTGGAAATAATTCAGGATATAGATCCTTCAATTTCCCGGGCTGATATTGGGTATGAGTTGATCCTCGCAATACTTCTTGGTTCAGTTCATGAGGAATATGTGGTAACAGGACAGGGTTCGGATGAGATATTCTATGGATACAGACGTTTTACCGATGATCCATTCCTAACCAACGTTGGGCACATTGAAAAGCTTTTCAATATCACCCTACCAAGAGAGACTAAGCTCGCGGATTATTTTGGGAAGAAATTGCTGACGCCATATCTGCAACATGAGATCATGGAGCTTGCTGCCAGCTTTCAGAGGTCTGACCACATCGATGCAGCAGGAAACAAGAAGGTGCTTCGGCAGGCCGCACGCCTCATGGGTTACCCGGAAGAACTTTCTGAGATGCCAAAAAAAGCGGCCCAGTATGGTTCAGGTATCATGAAGATCCTGCATTCTCTGCAAGAATAGGTCATAAGGCCGCCTAGTTGTAGGCTACCTTCTGCCACTGTGAGAATACATTTTCCCAGTGTTTAGATAGTTGTGCCGGGGCAAGACAACTAAATTAAATATTATCAAAGAATAGCCGGAAAAAGTTACAGTCACAGCACAGTGATAGCATGGTTTACATAGGAATAATTGGAGGAAGCGGATTATACAACCTTCTGGAGAACCCAAAATCTTTCGACATTGACACGCCATTTGGCAACCCGTCAAGCCAGGTGGAAGTGGGAAAGATTAACGGCGTGGAAGTAGCATTTATTCCCAGACACGGGAAAAAGCACACAATACCTCCCCACAAAGTAAATTACAGGGCTAATATATGGGCGCTTAATAGCCTTGGGGTAAAAAGGATTATAGGGATAAATGCAGTAGGATCCCTTAAGGAAGAGTTAAAGCCTGGGCACGTTGTGATTCCGGACCAGTTCATCGACTTCACAAGAAAAAGGGATCTGACGTTCTACGACGGTCCAGATGTATATCATATTTCAATGGCAGACCCTTTTTGCCCAGAAGTTAATAACGCACTATATAGCATCTCAAGAAGAATCGACACAAATTCGCATTTTGGAGGCTCCTATGTAACCATTGAGGGCCCCAGGTTCTCAACAAGATCTGAGTCCAGGATGTTCAGGCAGTTTGCTGACATAATAGGAATGACGCTAGTTCCAGAAGTCAATCTGGCTGATGAAATGTCCATGTGTTATTCTGTCCTGGCAACTGTAACGGATTATGATGTATGGTCTGAAAATCCAGTTGAAGCGTCTGAAGTCTTCAAGACCATGAAAGAGAACGAGGATAAGGTGACCTCCATAATCAGGGAAGTTCTTCCCGTAATAAATTCAGAGAGGCACTGTCACTGTAAAGACCGGCTTAAGGATGCCAAAGCATGAGGAAACCAAAATGAAAGTAAAGTTTTTAGGAGGAGCTGAAGAAGTAGGAAGGCTAGCCATAAAGTTTCAGGATGGAAGCACAGGTTTCATGGTGGATTACGGTGTAGTCCCAGAGAAGCCGCCACAGTACCCGCTTCCTTACGAGCCTGTAGATGGGATATTCATTACACATGCGCACCTGGACCATATTGGTGCGCTACCAGTATGTTTCCATGCGGACAAGCCGGATCTCTATACAACCACAATGACCGCTAACAGCATGGAACCGCTTCTTACTGATTCTATCAAGATTATGGAGATCGAAGGCTATCCGCATCGTTTTGATATCACGGACATTGATAACATGTTTGAGAAGCTTACTGCCGTGAACTATGATGATACGGTACAGGTTGGGAAATATTATGCAACCCCGTATTCAGCGGGACATATACCGGGCTCGTCAATGTGGTTGTTTGAGAACAGCAAGAAGATACTTGTGACTGGAGACCTGTATACAAGGGATTCAAATCTCTTAACAGGGGCTAAACCAGTAAAGGCTGACATTCTTGTAATGGAAAGTACCTACGCAGGCAAGAATCACGAGGATAGGTCACAGGTCATAGCACGCCTCAAGAACAGGATTAAGGAGGTAGTTGATAACGGCGGAAAGGTTATATTGCCCTCATTCGCGCTGGGCAGGACTCAGGAACTTATCATGATACTGGCAGATCTTGGATATAGGATAGCAGTAGACGGAATGGGCAATCTTATCACAGGCATATACCTGAACACGCCAGGATACCTTAGATCAAGAAGCGAATTCAGGAGAAAGGTGGGCAGGGTAAGACAGATACGTGGCCGCAGGATGAGAGAAGCTGCCCTGGAGAATGATGTGATCATAACAACTTCAGGAATGCTTGATGGAGGGCCAGTCCTTAACTACATACAGCAGTTGGTTGATGATGATAAAAGCGCAATATTCCTTACAGGATATCAGGTTGAGGGTACGAACGGGCGCAGCCTTGTGGAAACAGGTACAATAAATATAGCAGGTTCGCCCGTCAGGCCAAGCATGCAGGTAGAATTCTTCGATCTTTCAGCACACGCAGGCCATGATGATCTTGTTTCGTTTGTGAAGGGAGTCAGCCCCGAAAAAGTAATTCTCTGCCACGGAGAAAGCAGGGAAAAACTGCTGGACGATCTATCAGAGTTTGAGGTGCTTTTGCCCACAAACGGAAATGAGTTTACTGTAGAGTGAATGTTAGTGATTCTAATTTTTGAAAATCATAATTCATAAGTATGAAAATTAATCTTAAATAGTGATTTACAATCACAGATTATGTCAACTAAATCGGGTCAAAACCTCCCTATGCCTGCGGCTGCCCTGCAGATAGTGAGCAAAGGGTGTTTATCATGATTATTACGCTCCTTCAGTATTTGCTCTCTGTTGTTTCAGGAGTGGCGGTTGGCTTCTCCCTTGGGCTCATAGGCGGCGGCGGTTCCATACTTGCAATCCCGCTCCTCCTCTATTTTGTGGGAATTGATGATCCGCACGTTGTAATTGGCACTACTGCCCTGGCAGTAGGAATCAATGCGTATATAAATTCAATAAGCCACTGGAGGCGCCACAATATAAATTTCAAGGTTGGGTTGATTTTCTCGGCGATGGGGGTCATAGGCGTACTATTGGGTACAACCTTGGGATTGATTACAAAGGGCGATCTTCTTCTGTTCATTTTTTCATTCCTTATGATGGGAATAGGGATTTACATCTTCGTTACACGATGCAGGAAACCCTCAGCTGACAGCAGCGAAAAAGCCAGCGAAATAGGAAAACCGGCAAACATCAGCGCCTTCGGGGTCCTGGCCGGTTTCGCATCCGGATTCTTTGGAATAGGCGGGGGCTTCCTCATAGTCCCCTCAATACTGTATTCATCAAACCTTAACATAAACAGGGCGGTGGGGACATCCCTTATTGCAGTCGGGACTTTCGGGATTGTAACAGCGATAAGGTACGGGATTGCCGGCCAGCTACTTATTCCAATAGCACTGCTGTACGTCATTGGCGGAATTTTCGGAGGAGTAGTGGGTTCGCGGATATCCTCCGGCATGGACAAAACGCTTCTTAGGCGGATCTTTGCCCTGATAATAATTGCAGTGGGAATATATGTGGCAATACAGAATATTTCGGCATTGTGATTTTCCTATTCCCCCTTCAAATCAGTGCAAAACTCCCAGGGCGATCATTGCATTAATGAAATACTGAATGGCAAAACCAGCAACGAGGAGACCGAAGATTCTCGTCAGCGCTTTCAGAACCTTCTCACCAAGAATTCTGGTAATCCTTGATGAGAAAACAAAGAAGATGTATATTATGAGCATGACAAGTGTCAGTGACAGGATGGTAAAAGCGTCATTCACCGGATTCGAGAATAGCTGCCCCTTCATAAGTATAATAACAAGGGATATTGCGCCAGGACCAGCTATAAAAGGAGTGGCAAAAGGTACAATTCCTATGTCGGTCTCAACAGGGCCGCCACCTCCCATGGACTTGGGTCTGTCCCCCTCCCGCACCATTTCTATACCCATTATCAGGAGAATAAGCCCTCCGGCTATTTCCAAGGCCTCTATGGAAATCCCGAAGAAACTTAGCAAATAGGAGCCAAAGACTGCAAAAAATAGAAGAATCAATCCTCCATATACCACAGCATCGTTCGTAATCACGCGTCTTGTTCTGTTATCAAGGCTCCCTGTCATTGCCACGAACAGAACTAGCGATCCAAATGGGTCTATGACCACGAACAACCGCACGAAGATGCTGACAAAATCAAGTATCTCAGAACCCAATAGCTTGGGGATGTTAAGAACCTCATTAACTTAACTCATGGAAACCTATAATTTCAATTCAACCCAATGTCCCGTTTTTGCATCGGAACTAAGGAAAGGTACAACTTGGGATCAGCAGGGAAATTAACCTCCTAATCCGCCACAATATGTATCAGAAGAGATATTGGGTGCACAATCAAGCTTTTTAACTGTATCCTCAATACGGTTTCACCATGAAGGTTATGATCCTTGGTATTGATGGCTACATAGGATGGGCACTGGCTCTGAGGGAGATAAGTAAGGGCAATGAAGTATCGGGGATTGATAATTTTTTCACCAGACGCAGGGTCCGCGAAGTAGATTCAGATTCCGTCATACCAATTTCAACAATGCAGAAAAGAATTTCACAGGTAAGAGAAAAGATGGGAAAGAGGATAAATTTTTATCGTGGGGATGTCGCGAATCCAAAACTGATCATGGATGCCGTGCGGGAAGAACGGCCAGACGTAATAGTCCATCTTGCAGAGCAGAGATCAGCGCCTTATTCCATGATTGGGCTGAGGCAGGCAACACAGACTATGGTAAAGAATGTTGTCAGCACACTAAACATAATCTATGCTGTTAAGGATATAGTTCCTAAAGCACATATACTCAAGCTTGGCACAATGGGAGAATATGGAACGCCGAACATTGACATCCCTGAGGGATTTTTTGAGATCGAGTACCATGGAAGAAGGGATTATCTGCCGTTTCCAAAGCAGGCGGGATCATGGTATCATTGGACCAAGGTGCACGATTCAAATAACCTCATGTTTGCTAACAAGGTATGGAAACTTGCCATAACGGATGTAATGCAGGGCGTAGTTTATGGCACAAGGACACGCGAAATATCAGAGACCGGGCTCAGAACAAGATTCGATATAGATGAGGTCTGGGGGACGGCTCTGAATAGATTTTGTGCCCAGGCCATTGCTGGGCTCCCCATCACGCCCTATGGAAAGGGAGGCCAGACTCGGGGATTCCTTTCACTGGAGGACAGCATTTCATGCCTGGATATTGCAATAGACAATCCTCCCAATGAGGGCGAGTACAGAGTCTTCAATCAGTTTGATGAGCACTATTCAGTTATGCAGCTTGCCACAATGGTAAAGGAAATTTTTGAGTCCGAATATGGAAAAGAGGCCCGGATAGTTAATGTGCCAAATCCAAGGATTGAGGCAGAAGAGCACTATTATAACCCAGAGCACATTAAACTGGCCAGGCTCGGCTATAGAAGGTCAAGGGAACTGAAGGACGAGATTTCCCTGATTCTGGAGGACCTCTCCCACAACAGGGCACGCATAGAATCGTTGAAAGAAGTAATCAGTCCAAGGACGGTCTGGCAGAAGAGCAGCGTTAACTGACATTGCCCCTGCTCCTGCCCAGGGTCTCAGATAAAACCCGCACGTAGTCATCAACTCTGCCAACGCTGATCCAGTCATCATGCTTAACAACTTTCCCCATGGTCTCCATGCCGTTCTTTATGGTACCCCTGATTGCAGGCGTCAGCTCAACATTGTCGGACTGGTCCCTTTCAAGATAGCCAAATATTTCCGGCGTCAGAACATAAAAGGCGCAAATGGCATAGTCGGAGAGGGGATTGGGAGATTTCTCAACAAGATCGGTAATCTTCAGCATAGCTCCCTGTCTCTCAATGCTAACAGTCCCGTAATTCTCGGGGTTCTTTACCCTTCTTATTGTTAGGATGTTTCCCGTGAACGCTGATCTTACTGAGTCGGCTGCAGTTTTCTCATCAAGCAGAAGTCCATCCCCCGCGTTGAGGACAAACCTATTTTCTCCTATGAAGTCCTTGGCGCAAAGCACTGCATGTCCGAATCCTCTCTTAACCTCCTGGAATATTATCTCAATATCAGGATATTCCCTTTTAACGTATGAGAGTGTTATCTCATCCGCAGGGTCCAGGACGACTCCGATCTCAGTTATCCCATAAGCCTTGAATCTGGCAATTATAACATCGATCATCGGGCGCAGCACAAGTCGCCCCTCCCTAATATCATATACGGGCAGCATCTCTTTCCTTAATTTTCCATCAAGGCCAGACCTTGTGCCTTTGCCTGCGGCTGTTATGAGGCCCTGCATAATCTTCTGTTATGCATTACAAGTCTGATTAAAAGGCTGCCGGAAATCACATGTCATCGAAAAGGGAACATGCTGCATTAATCCACGGAAAAGTACGATCCAATATGAACATAGGCAAATAGATATATCTTTACTGTGCGATTACCTCTTGATGTCCAGATATTCTGGAAGATTTTTTACGATGGATAATTTCGACTTCAGGAACAAGCGCGTCTATTTGAGGTTGGATATCAACTCCCCAATAAATCCAATAAATGGAAACATTATGAGCCTAGCCAGGTTCGCCTCTCATCTTGAGACCATTCACGAGCTGTCACAGTCGATGCTCGTAATCGTGGCTCATCAAAGCAGGCCAGGGAAAAATGACTTCACATCCCTGAGAAACCACGCTGAACAGCTTGAGAAGCTTATCGGTCGGTCGGTTGAATTTGTGGATTCCCTCTTTGGATCCGATGCAAGGAGCAGGATACGCAGGATGAAGCCCGGAGATATAATAATGCTTGAGAATAGCAGGTTCTACAGCGAGGAAGTGGATATAGACGCGGAGGACATCGAGGTCGCTGAATCAACGCATATCGTTAAGAATCTTGTGGACCTTTTTGATTACTTTGTCATAGATGCTTTCCCTGCAATACATAGAGCTCAAACGAGCCTTGTGGGCTTCAGAAGGCTGAAGCCAAATATCGCCGGCCGGCTGGTGGAAAGAGAAGTCGAAATGATTGACAAGTTCCGGGACAGCAAAGACAGGCCAAAACTGGCAATTCTGGCCGGTTCCAAGATAGATGACAGCATAAGGGTGAGCAGCAGCTTTCTCAGGGATAATACTGTAGATTACATCATTGTAGGAGGAGTCGTAGCCAACGCCTTTCTATGGGCGGATGGGTTTGACATAGGGATGAAGAACAGGGACTTTATTATTAAAAATAATAAGAATCATTCTGAAATAGTGGAGAGCTGCAGGAAGATTTTGAAGGAATTCCCAGGAAAGATAGTTATGCCAGTAGATTTTGTTCTGAACCCCTCAGGGCGGATTGCAGACAAGAGCAAAAACATCCCGGGCGACCAGCTTATTGCTGACATCGGGCTTGAATCCATATCAAGGTTTTCCTCTATGATTTCAGAAGCCAAGGCCATAT
Organism: Thermoplasmata archaeon; assembly: GCA_021797355.1. GTDB lineage: Archaea > Thermoplasmatota > Thermoplasmata > Thermoplasmatales > Thermoplasmataceae > UBA509. Next base: position 385,209 of record JAJZZX010000001.1, read on the forward strand.
TTCTAAACGGTCCCATGGGAATGTATGAAATTGAAGAATATTCTGTTGGCACCAGGGAAATACTCGAATCCGTTGCCGGATCAGAGGCACTTACAATAGCAGGTGGAGGACATACGCTTAATGCCCTTGAAAAACTCAATCTGCTTGGAAGGATTACTCACGCATCAACTGGAGGGGGCGCACTCATAAGTTATTTATCTGGTGACCCAATGCCTGTATTGGAATCCTTGGTGGAAAGCAGGAATATCTTTGGTGGTAACGGGAATGGACAACAGTAGTGCGGGCATTTCGGAGGAACTGGACTACCTGAAATCGCTAATAGAGTCGGTCGACAACCAGCTCTCGGTTCTTGTGAGAGGAATGGAAGAGTACAACCGGGCACTTCTGGTTCTAAAGGAGAATTATCTCAAGGATTCCAGGGATGTGAAGGTCAGCATCGGAGCAGGCATTTACCTTAAGGCAGACATTCATTCTGATGAAAAACTGTTTGTCCCAATAGGTTCTGATTTGTATATAGAGGAGGATTCTAAGACCACTCTCAGCAGACTCGATAGAAACATAAAGGAGATACAGGATTCTGTTCAGAACATCCAGCAAAGGAGATACGAGATAACAGAGAGATACAACACCCTTATTTCCGCTGTGCAGAGACAAATCCAGCAGCCACAAGAGAGATAGTCGTCCATGTTTGATAACTTCAAAAAGAAACTCTCAGGGATCTTCAAAATTTCAGATCGCCAGGAGACTCTGAAGAAAAGTGAGATTGAGGATGCAGTAAGGGAAATTCTTCTCGAGTCAGATGTCGCACTTGAAACTGCAGAGAGAATAATTTCCGATCTGGATCGATATATGGCTGATCCAAAAAAAAGGCTGACCCGTTCAGAGCTTAAGTCAACTCTGAAGCGTTCAATTGAAAGCATACTCAATTCCAACCCAGTGAGCAAAGATATCCTGCATCCAGACAAGAAGCCATATGTGATCCTATTTCTTGGCATCAACGGCACTGGAAAGACCACTACAGTGGCTAAAATTGCGAATTACCTGAAGAAAAGGGATAAACGCGTAGTTGTAGCTGCAGGCGACACATTCAGGGCAGGGGCCATCGAGCAGCTGGCACTTCTCTGCGGCAAGGTTGGGGCCGAGATCATAAGGCACGAGGCAGGAAGCGATCCCGCCTCTGTGGCATTCGATGCCATAGAGCATGCCAGGGCCCGCAATCTTGACTACGTACTGATAGATTCAGCAGGCAGAATGCAGACTAACAGGAATCTGCTTGAAGAAATGAAGAAAATGAAGAGGGTGGCAAAACCAGACCTTGTCCTGCTGGTGCTTGATGCAATGATAGGGCAGGACGCAGTCCAGCAGGCCCAAACCTTCATGAAGGAAATATCCTATGATGGCGTAGTTCTGACCAAGCTTGACACAGATGCAAGGGGTGGAGCCATAATCACCATAGCGGATCAGTTAAAGAAACCAGTTTATTTCATAGGCACCGGCCAGGAAATGGGGGACATAATGGAGTTCTCGCCAAAATGGTATCTGGACAGGATATTGCCGGAAGACGGTAAGTAAACTATTGCTGCTTTTCATTGCCAGTGTTTTCCGCCTGGTCACTGACGTCCATTGAGGGTACGTAGTTCTGCTCGGTTTTTTTCTGATCCCTCCTTACAAGAGGCTTGATATCGAACTTTATCCCTATTCTGGTGTTTATCATCTCCAGGTTCTTCCTGACCATCTGTGTGAATTTAGATAGATCATTAAAGAATTCTTCATCCCTGTTGCTTACTTCCGCACTAGATTTCACCTGGGGCACCATTGCTTCATTACCGCCTGCCTCCGACCTACTTGTCTCAACCTCTTGAGCCATAGGCTGGGTATTGCCTTGTGGCCTGACTGACCTGCTCTTTAGAAATGTGATTATCCATAGGACAATTGCGATAATGGAGAACAGAAGTGCCACTATGGTTAGATCGCTCATTGTCTGACAATAGCTTGGTGGATTAATTTATTTGCGTTTCCGTCCAAGTGATCTGTAGGGAAAGAATATGGCCCCAAAAATGGCTGCAAGCGAAATACCTAGATACAGGTAACTGTTGGCTGGGACCTCATTATAATATGGCCAATCTCCCTCTGCGCGCATAATGTTCAACTTTATCAACCCAAACCACGGTATCTGTCCCCTGGCAACTCCAAGCACCTCGCCCGCCTTGACCGGTGTGGGCATGATCCCAACGTTCTGGTCAGCAGCAAGATATGCGTCATATCTGGAATTGTAGAGTGGAGAAGTTGCCAGGTTGTGATCTCCCACAGTTATGAATCCGCTTTCGTTAACAAATTCTGATACGTTTACCAGGAGGTTCCTGTGGGAGTATCCACAATCATAGATGATGATGTCCTGACCATGGATGGAGAGCCAGCTCTGATTCGCATAACCAGCAACAACAGGAGTTCCGTTGTTCCAGGAAAGATAAAACATTGCCCTATGTATAACAATGTCCCCATCAGGATCATGATAAAGGATAACATCCCCATATTCACCGTATGTGCTGAAATTAGTCTCTCTCCCAACCACGTAAGTAATGACATTCCTAACAGGATCTGGCACATTTTTTACAATGACTATGTCGCCCACGTTTATGGTACCCCATGTCCAGGTGCTGGAATGCTCCATGCTTTCTGATTCTACCACAGATGCAGGAGGGAATTCCCCGGAATATATTGTTATGCCAGAAAAAATCAGTATAACTGCAATCAAGGCTATCAGGCCTGCTGAAACTTTTACCATGAGACACGGGCAGATCGGCACCATACATTATAATCTTTAAGTTGTGCCCACATCAGGAACGCTTAAAGATCATTGTGTTTGCGGGATCAGATCAGAAAAATTACTTCAGGGATGACATTATTCTGGACACGGAACTGGCATCAAGTTCTGTCACTATTAGTGGTATGTTTTCAACGTCCGCCAGCTTAACTGCAAGGTCATCTATTCGATCGGGTTGAATGTAAACCACTGCGGCGGGTTTCAACGGATGAACGCGTATGGCAATCATAGGGCTGCGGCCAAGTTTTACCTCAGTGAAGAAGATTATCCTCTGACTCGACCAGCCGTAGAGTTTGCTGTACTCGGAATAGGAAAAGGACAGGATTGCCTTGATCCCATCGACAATCGTATAGCCACGTATATAACGGTTAAGGCCCACAGAAGAGTAATTTGTGCCGCTTATCATCCTTATGACTCTTTCGAGGGAAACATCATGGCTGTAGTCACTGATATCAATTATTGCATCAGACGGCATGCCGCTGTTGTAACGCCTCAGCACCTGCCCACCACGCTTGAGATCAATTTCCACCAGAGCGTTAACGATCTTCCTGATGGACATAACTCCGGGAGATTTTCTTCTTCCTGATTCATAATCGCTTATAACGGAGGGAGATATTTCCAGGTATTTTGCCAGATCTAGCTGAGAAACCTGAAATTCTTCCCGCCACTTGCGTATTGTTTCTCCTGGATTTTCAGCTATTGTTATTTCTCCTGCGATCTTTTCCTGTATGTCCACAACTGGAGAGAAATGTAACGTTTAAAAATATGTCGAATGTCAATACGATTTCTGACGAACAAATATCTGGAATTAAGTTATGGCAGCTAAAAATTCGCTTCAGGGAACTGCTGTTCCTTGCTGATTTTTTCCGAATACGGAGATACTTCCTTAAGGAAAATTCTCCAGCTTGGAAACTTGACGGTGGCCCTTGCAATTTTTCTTATATATTCACCAGTATATGCGTATGGAAGGATCATTGATATGGTGAACCGAGAATTTTCCAAGCTCTGAAAACGCCTGAACGCCGGGATCATGACATTTCCATCCTTTGATGAGAGATAGCTCAGAAGCTCATTCTGTGTAGTAAGTTCAAATATACTGTCTGCAACCCTGACGGCTCCCCCAATCTCTCTAGAATAAGGGGTGCAGTAAACAGCCCTTACTGAACCGTCGAATGTCCTGCACTTAATTTCCCTTGCCCATTCGTGGCCAATCGGATTCCTGTCTGGCTCGAGTTCTTCTGGAGGTGGAACAGTTTCAATGGTGATCTCGAAAAGGTTTAGTTTCTGATCGATCCACTCTAGCACTCTCTTCATCCTGTCATTTATTCCAAGCCTGTTGATAATCAACCCCTCCGGAGCATCCGACGTGAGCATTATATCTGAGAGCTGCGGGAGATATTCATGTCTGAAGGCGAAGTGGAAGTAATGCCTGCCGTTCCACACATATGAGGCATAGTTTATTACGGATGGCACATCAATTATTTTGCCCAATAGCGAATAGGGTTTGTATTTGCTACTTGAGGCATAAAGCGTAAAGATCCCGCTATGGCTGCGGGCTTCGTACCTGTTGAGGAAAATCTCCATATCTCTGTTTCCTTTGACAAGCGATTCACTAAAATAGTAAAGAACAGCCACTTTATCCTGCCCAGTTATTAGAATGGCCGGGATGAATAGATTATGATCCCTGCTGAAAACCTCAATTGGAAACCCTGAATTATCCTCAATTACGAGTTCCATGTCAAGGCAGTTCTCAGGATATTGATCTTTGGACAGTGACATCAGTTATATCCTCTCAATGGAGGGGATTTTAGGTTACATTTAAAAACTTTCCATAGGTCGAAGGTATTTCGCCATTTTGTCCGTTTTTAATCTTTAGTTTAAATATTATCTGTTACATTTATTGATGAATTTACCCCCCATCTGATATTTGTTTCTGCTCCTCATTCAGTTTCTTTCCCAGAAGATAGGAATTTGCCATCCCAAGATATAGGTCATCCAATCAGTATAAATGGCAAGTGTAGCTTAAGTGAGAAGTTAAGCAATCCTATGTGGCGGCATGATGAAGAGAATTACCGTAAATTGAGTGCCGCAATCTATTGACCTTAAATGAAAAATGTCTTAAACCATTGCGAAACAATAATATGCATGCTACTTTATATCTTATTGATAGATAGTCGGTGAAAATATGGTTAAAGATAGGGAACTCACTGTTGAGACAACTGCTGGTGTTGGTGTAGTGTATATGATATTGGCCATAGCGACTACGTATGCTGCACCTTATCCGGGAGCATCCACATTGAGAATAGTTTTTGTAGTTGTAGGTGTGATATTTGCCGCAATTGCCATAGTGTCAGGCCTCGTCAGAGGGGGCAAAAAGAAGGCAGCCTCTGCGGCGTGATTTTTTCCTTACCAACTTATAATTTCGGTCTTTTTGCAATAGAATGGCTACCAAGTCTTCCCAGGATGGCGCCTGATCGGATCAATTGGACCTATCTATTGCACTCTCAATTTTCTTCAATATTGAAAAGAACTGCGCTTGTTCTTCAGGGGTGAGGTTCTTTAGAACAAGCTCAATCAGCTCAGAATATACTTTCAATGCCTGAGAAAGTATTCTATTGCCCTCGGGAGTTATTGATACCTTGATAATCCTGCGATCCGTTAGGCTCCTTATCTTAACCGCGTATCCCTTTTTCTCCAGCTCATCTACAATACCCGTGATCCAGGGGCCAGTAACATCATTTTCAAGCGCAAGAGAATTCATTGTTGTATCCCCGTCTTTCGAAAGGGAAAAGAGAACCCTGAGTTCCATAGGCTTGATTCCTATCTTTTCAAGTTCTCTTTCAATGGTTTTCTTGCCTCCCCTGAATACCCTTGTGAAGATATGCCATATCTCCATGGGATCCAGGGCATTTGGCCCCGAATGGTCGTCCTCTTCTGCTCTCTCCTTTCTTGTTTCCATTACCTTATCTCAGTCCCCTGTCATCAGTCATGACGTTTTGTGGAGATAAAATATTTTTTGCTGAATCATCAATGGGATGTACAGTGGATGATGCCTCTTCCCCAGACATCTTGGGATCAGGCCGTGAAACGGTGCTGGACAGGACGGCTGAACTGTCTGTTATTATTGGTTCTCCGTAAATGTATCTTTTTCCCCTTAGGGCTGAAAGAAGGGCTGCAAACCCGAATATCAGGGCACCAAGGTAGAATGACATTCTCAGGGAAGTCATGAAAGCACCAGCCAGTGCATGGGGAAACCATGTCTTTCCTTCTAGATATGTAATAACGCCGGGCGAAAGTATTGAGGAGGTGAAAGAAGTTGGAAATAGGCTTAATATGGTCTGAACAGGGTTATACCCTAGAAATGCTGAAAACAGTGCCGATGTAGGTGGTATCTTGACGAAGAATGGAATAAGTTCAGGCGCTCCAGCCTGGCCCAATGCAACTGTAAATGCCCCAGGGAGCCTAGATGTTAGGGAAACCAGAACTATTGTGAAAAATATGCCCATGCTTGCAGTCTGTCCCGTGTTCTGAAGGGTAGCCCTCATTCCAGATGCAACCCCGCGAAGTTGTGGCGGCACAGAATTCATGATGGCAGTTATATTAGGCGCTGCAAAGAGTCCCATTCCAGAACCCATCATGAATAGCATAGCACCGAACACGGGGTAAGAAAAATTATAATTCAAAGTGGAAAGTAGTATGAATGATACTGCAGCAATGACCATTCCGACTGTTGAAATGGTTCTCGCACCAGCACGATCTGAAATTGCTCCGCTGATTGGCCCCAGCACTACAAATCCCGCCATCATTGGAATCATGTAAATTCCGGCCCAGAAGGGCACGCTTGTATAGGAATAGCCGTGTAGCGGCAGCCAGACACCCTGAAGAAGGATTATTATCATGAACATCGCACCGCCCATGCCCATTGACTGAAGCATCCCAGCAATGCTCCCGGTTGAGAACGCCCTGTTTTTGAATAATGAAAGATTAAACATGGGCTGTTCTACGACCCTCTCTATTAACGCAAAGGCCACTACCATTACGAAACCAATCACTATGGATACTATAACCCATGGATTTGACCAGCCCATTGAAGAGGATCCGTATGGCATGAGCCCATAAGTGATACCAAGTAGTATAAGGGTCAGCCCACCAGCAAAGGTCACATTTCCTGCCAGGTCTATTTTCTGGTCTTTGTGCCTTATGGAGTGATCCCTAAGCTTCAGATAGGACCACACAGTACCCAGTATGCCCACTGGTACGCTCACAAGAAATACATACCTCCAGTTTATTGTTGCCAGCAACCCGCCAAGAATCAATCCAATGAGTGAACCAGCAAGGGCTGCAATCTGGTTAATTCCCATTGCCTTTCCCCGCTCTTCTGGACCAAAACTGTCCGTGATTATGGCGGCAGAATTTGCGAACAGGAAAGAGCCACCGACAGCCTGGATCATCCTAAAAACTATGATCTCCTGGGCCCCCAGATCTCCTTTGCTTGGTGTCACAAACAACAATATTGAGCCAACCGTGAATATGAGGAATCCTAGGTTGAAGAGACGAACTCTACCGAAGATATCGGAGAGCCTTCCTACGGTTACCAGCATTACAGCCGTGACAATCATATACCCCATTAGTATCCAAAGGAGGTAGACGAAAGAGCTTGACTGGAATGGATTAATGTCTATTCCGCGGAAAATAGCTGGAAGTGATATCAGCATGATTGTGCTGTTTATTGATGCCATTAGGACACCTATTGTGGTGTTTGAGAGTGCAACCCATTTATACTGAACCATGTGATCTGCTGGACATTTGATTTAGCTATAAATATTTAATTAGTAATAAATAGGAAAATAAGTTTTAATATCAATCAGCAATGCTGCAGCAATGTTATCCAGCAGGTCGGCCATAGTTATAGCTGTTGTAATGCTAGCCATCTTCAGTGGGGTTACCATTGAAACTATAGGTCACGGCTCATCCTCGCTATCAAGCAGTTCCCTTTCAGCTTCATCTGGCTCCGTAAGGATTTACTCTCCGCAGAATGGTTCCGCATTCCTGGTTAATTCATCAGCAGAAACCATTAACGTATCCCTAAGCATAATTAGCCAGGATTCTCCAGTATACATCTATGATATATCCCCGTCCAATCTTTCTGGGTTTGCCGGTGTAACATCACTCAGGGTTTATTCATTGCCAAATCTTACATATTTCAACAGGACCCTTTACCCTTACAATTATATGGAGCAGAATGTAACAACCGGGGCAAATAGCACAATAAGCCTAACATTATTCATCAATTCAACCGATTTCAGTGATATGAATGTATCAATCCCCCAAGAAGGGAAATATTATCCTTATCTCGTTGAAATATTGGCGGAGACATCATCTGGAGCAGCAGGGATTGGTTTCACCATACTAAGGATCCCATCTACCTGATAATACCATGAAGCAATCCATTCCAGCGCATGAAGAATCCTGTTTCTATGAGATTATAGAGCCTGACTGCTAAAGATCTGTTGTACCTGCCTAGAATGCGGCTCGACCCAACACCATAACTTCCTGCGCTTCCTTTTTCTGCTGACGGAACAGATATGGGTTCAATGCAAACCATTCACTTTGCTGTATTTCACAAGGCATGGGAATTATGCAAGTCACTCGATGATATCATAAAGGTTGAATACTAGTTCGGCTTTGATAATTCATGTCAATTTTCAGGGGAGTGGTTGGGAGAAGCCTGGTGCGTTCAATGAAAGGTCTCTCAGGATCGAAATTGCCTATGATTGCTGGGCATAAGCTCCTTTACACTTGCAACCTGAGATGTAAAATGTGTCCTTTCTGGAGAAGGCCGGATGAGGAACTCCTGTCCATTGAGGAAGAAGTGAAAATGATGAATGCTCTTGCAGGTGCAGGTGTGTCATTCATGGGTTTCGAGGGTGGCGAACCGCTTCTGAGGAAAGACATAGCTGAAATTTTAGAGGAATCAAGCAAAAGATTCCACACCTCCATGGTTACAAACGGATGGCTTCTTGCTGGTAAGGTAAGGGAAATAGAAGACTACCTGAATTTTGCCTTTGTATCACTGGACGGAGTGGGCGAACTTCATGACAGGCTCCGTGGGATTAGCGGATCATTTCAGAAGGCCATAGAAGGCATTCGATCAGCACGCGGAAGGATACCCATGGCAATCAGCTCAACCATCACCAGGGAAAACATGCAGCAGGCCCCTGACTTGGTGAATTTGGCCTCAGATCTGGGAGTCAGCATAAATTTCCAGATAGCATATGATTATTCAACCGCAGATCCACTTTCCCCGGATCGGGCAAAGCTCAAAGAAACTATTGAATTCCTGAAATATCAGAAGCTGGCAGGCAGGCCAATTGTAAACTCAGTTGAGTACTTCGATGCAATCCTTAACTCCTGGTACGGTGGCGAGGGCTGGCACTGCAAGCCATGGCTAACGATAAATATAGACCCGCTGGGCAGGATAGTTCAGCCATGCTATATAATCAACGAATATAGCGGTAAATCAAAAGTATGGGAAATCGACATTAGGGAACTCTGGAATTCATATGACTGGGAAAGTTATGAAACTTGCAACAAATGTGCCCTTTCCTGCTACCTGGAACCATCGCTATTCTCATGGCACAATCCGTCAATGGTGAGGGAGAGAATCCTGGACAACGTAGTATCATACATAACCGGGCAGATTGGGTGATACTGCCTTGAATTCCATGCCTGTCATTCCAGAATCCCTGCTTGTTCCGATATGATTGCGGCATTCTCAACAATAATCTTTCCGCTGCTGGTAATCTCATAGGCAACCGCAGGGGGAGTTGAGGGTATAACTGTTCTCATCACAAGACCAAGGGAAGCTAGTGCACGGAGTGCTCTGGAAAGACTCTTCGTATCCCTTATTCCTAAGGATTTCCTGATCTCATTATACCTCATTGCCCTCCCAGGTGAAAGGCGGTTCATTATTTCCAAAGAGAGGGGCATTGATAGGCATTTGAAAACTTTCCTCGCCATATCCGGGTTGCCAACTTTATCTTTCTGTATTAGGTCTAAAAGAGGCATATCTGTCACCTTAGGGCAAGGTTGATTCCTTCCCATATATTAAGACTGGGTGCATCTGTATATGATAAAAATGGCAGTAACGCTATTTAATGGAAGTATAGCTGAAACAGCCTCCACACTTACGGGACAGACAGTGGCAGTTAAATCTTATTACGAGGATACGGAAACTGAAGGGTTTCCTGTACCTCGCATGGCTGCTGGCACTGGAATTATAATCAGCGGCAGCGGATATGTTGTCACCAATGCCCATGTTGTGGCTGGAAGCAGCCAGATTCGGATTACGACACCAGATAACAAAACGCACCTGGCAAGAGTGGTTGGTTACGACACTGCAACTGACTTGGCACTTATAAGGATTATGACAAAGGGTCTGAGCCTATCTGCCGTTGATTTTGGAGACTCGACTGCCATGCGGCCAGGAGATCCTGTCATAGCAGTTGGCAACGCACTAGGCCTGCCCGGCGGCCCAACGGTTTCCCTGGGTGTAGTCAGTGCCGTACAGCGCCAGATTCCAATGTCTGAATTCATCTTTGAGGGTCTAATACAGACAGACGCCGCAATAAATCCCGGAAACAGCGGAGGGCCCCTAGCTACTCTGGATGGTAAGGTGATAGGGATGAACACCGCAATGATACCAATGGCGCAGGGCATGGGATTTGCGATACCCTCAAACACAATCCGTGAGCTTGTTGCGAAGATAATGGAAGATGGCAAGATAATCAGGCCATGGATAGGCATAACTGGTTCTGACGCGCACATAGGCGTGGATCAAGGGGCAGTTCTTGTTGCATCAGTGGCATACGGGAGCCCGGCCCATCAAGCTGGCGTGAGGCGTGGAGATTTTATACTGAAGTTTAACGGAAAAGACACGCCTGACATGAGAACGCTCACTAGGCTCATTAATGATAATGGAATTGGTAAAGCAGCAGAGATGAACATAAGACGCGGTGAAAGAAAGGGCGTGCTACAGATAATACCAGGCGAAAGTCCAGGCCTTTAACCGCATCTAAGTAGAGTGCCCTGAGTCTTGATCAACGGTATGAATGTGTTGGCACATCAACGCTCCATCAATGGATTTCCGGAGCAAATCCTTTGGATTATCCCTGAATAAAGGATGGCGATTTCTTCAGGAAAATCCCCTGAAGGAGTTAACTTTCAGGGCGGCAGAGCCCTTGAGGCACGACAATTGACACCTGGAGAACTGTAAAGGGCGTAATGTGTGAAGGCGAAAGTGAACCAAAGGTGTGAACTGCGCAAGGTCCAGGCTTAGGGAGAATATAAGTTGATGCTTTGTCTAAGGCATTCCTGCAAGCAGGAATCTATATGATGTTTTAATACTCTCTTCCGATAATCTAGTGTGAAGTTTCTGGACGGTTATCTGGCAGAAAATCAGCACAACACCTGGTCTTCACTTCGGAATCCGGTTATAACAGTCTCTCCTGAAGAATTGATAAGGGTAAGGATTCCGGATTCCTCCACACTGCAGATCACCAGGAGATCACATGCTGAAGACCTTGCACATGTTGACCGTTCCAAACTTGACGCTGCTGTTGGTCCAATATTTGTTGAGGGCGCCAGCCCGGGAGACGTACTGGAGGTATCGATACACAGCATTGAGGCTGAGGCGTGGGGATGGACAACTGTATCTTCGGATTTTGGTCTGCTGAAAAACAGGTTCCGTGAAAGGCTGATCCTTTGGGATATTCGCAATGGCAGTGCCACCACTACAGGGGATTTTTTGCATGGAATCAGCATTCCTGTGTCGCCATTCCTTGGCATTGTTGGTCTTGCTCCTGAAAGGGGTGAGTTTGGAATGATCCCTCCTCAGATATTCGGCGGCAACATGGACAACCGGCTGCTTGGGCCAGGGTCAAGGGTCTATCTTCCCGTTAAGGTCGAAGGAGGGCTGCTTTCACTTGCTGATCCACATGCTGCCCAGGGAGATGGCGAAGTTTGCGGCACGGCAATTGAAACGCCTGCTGAGGCAGTCATAAGCATCAAAGTGATCAAGGGAACTGAAATAGGTGGACCAAGAGCCTATTCCATTGACCGTGGTCTTGGAGAGGTGATTGTTACAATGGGGATTGACCATGATCTGCACATGGCCACCGTTACGGCAGTAGAATCCATGATGGCCGAACTGGCAGAATACGGATTCACTGATGAGGAGGGTTATGTCCTCTGCAGCATTGCGGGTAGCCTGAGAATAAGCGAGGTTGTCGATGAGCCAAATTTTGTTGTGAGTATGCTTATACCAAAGGATCTTGCCAGACAGGGAAAATTCAGGATCAGGAAATAGAAGCTCTCCCAATCCAGTAAATGGACCTAAAGAGTCCCAGGACGTTGTTCAGGTCTATATTGCTGAAATCTGAAGCCTTTTTACCCCCTGTTTCCTTTAGCTCTAAGAATACGTTTTCGATATGGGAGAATATCTTATCAGTCATCAGGTTCACGATCATGCTGCCTGTACGGCTGGGCATTCTTCCTGTCAGGTCGGGCATCATTCTTCTGGTCATTTCTAGGTCGTACTTCCAGGAAACGTAAAGAAGGTCCCAGTACCCTTTCGGCAGCTTTTCCATTATGGGGAAGGGATTATTTCTTATGCGGGAAGTACCCATCGGTATAACTGGGAGAGGGAATACCCAGGCCCGGAGTTTCTGGTCTATTATGTCCTGCACGAGTTCAATGGTTTGCATCAGGTCCTCTTCGGTCTCGTCCTGGTATCCAACGGTCATTGTGTAGCATGGTGTGATGTGGGCATCATTCATTATGGGTGTTGATTCCAGTATCACATTCTTCCAGTCTGCCGGTTTCCAGGGGAAGGGCTTGCCCCTCATGTATTTCGCTATGATTCTTTCGCTCCCGCTCTCAAGGCCAACAACAGGAGCCTCAGCCCTGTACTTGTAATATTCAGCAACTTCCGAAAGTTCCATGACAGTTTTTGGACTGCTCAGCACTCCAGGAGAAGAGATGTGAGGAAAGTAAACCTGCTGGGCGCCAGCTTCCTTAACCCTGATGAAGAGATTGACAACAGCATCATGATTAGTCTCAAGCCTCCTTGATCCATAGAGAAGGATGTCATCGGTGAGCAGCTCCACACTGTTTATGCCTGCTGCCATGTTAAGGTGCACTTCCTTCATTATGTCTTCAATTGGGATTGACCTGAACGTTTCAGGAGTTATGGAGCAAAACTGGCATCCGCGTGGGCATCCCCTTGTTACCTGCACTTCGCCAAACCGGGCTGGTTTTATGATTGTCGGGATCTCGCTGGTCTTGGGCATTCTTCCTGTCATGTTTCTAGGCATGGTTTCCCCATTGAGGGCCTTCTTAACAAGATCAGGAAGATCAAGCTCCGCTTCCCCCGTGAATATTGTATCAACCCATGCAGGCCTTTCTAAGGTGAGCTGCCAAACGCCAGGGCCACCAGCAAAAACACTGAATCCGAACTTTTTCTTCAGCCTTTCCAGCTTTGCGGCAAGCTCACTGAAGAAAGCCTCAGTCCAGCTGGGCCCGCCACCAAAAATCATGGTAAGCTTGAATGACACTGGAGAAAGGCCGAGGGGGTCATGAACAGATATGCCAACAACCTTTGTTTCTTTGCCAATGGCTTTTTCAACCATATCAGGGCTTACTACCGCTACATCGTCTATTCCCGAGGCTACAAGGCTTGCCTCAACTTTACGGAGTGCATATGGAGCAACCAGGGCTTCACCATTCCTGTCAGTTTGCTCCGGTGGTGTGAAGATGGCATTCATTAGCACCCTGGGAACCAGCCTGGCTGGCATGCAAGCAACGTAGCCAAGCGTAGAAACGCCAGAATAGCTTGTGAAGGAACCTCTGTCGGCGGTAAGGACAACCTTAGCGCACATGGATAATGATCTATAACAGAAATTTAAGATTTACTAATATATATAAATAACAATGAAAGTAATAAAGACGCTAAAATGTTTGTTCCCTGAAAGAATATTGCTGGTAAACTTAACAGGTCTGTTTAGCATGTTTCCATCAGCCGTAGACCGGAACGGCATAGCACAGACATCTCTAGGAGGGCAATCTTAGGCAGCAATGTCAAAGCGCCATCGAAGGACAGTATGTTATGCCGCTTCTGATCCGGAATATGCAAGCTTCTGCAGCAGTGATGCATTGGCAGTTGAGGCGTAAAGGTTCATATGGCTGCATTCACAGTGCAAAAATTTATGCCGAAATCTTACTGCTTCCCACTATTGAGCCAATGCTGGTATTGTGGCAAGGAGATAGACGGTTACGTTTTCCACATCTCGGGAAATGAGTGTGACATAGGCTGTGCCAATCAGCAGATCAAGAGGTCCAGGGATATTCTTGGCGTGATTCTTGGGGACGTCGACTCATTTGTGGGCTACGGGCTTGGTTTCGACAAGCCAGAATTCTTCTGGTACATCTTCGTAGAATCACAGGAGGCACTTCCATCGCTCCGGGAAGAATTCAGTGCAGCTCAGCTGGGATTCAGCATATATCCGCTAATCACCGAAATACCAGTCCTCGGAGAACCGGAGATGATTCCAGCCATCCCTGAGAAATTCGTCCAGGGGGGGACCTCCATAGGCCACCTCAGGGCTGGAACAACGGGCACATTAGGAGGTATTATGCGAATAGGGGAGAAGCGATATGCTCTGGCCACAGCGTCCATAATAGCTCCAGAAGGTTCCAGGATTGGTGATTCAGTTGTCCATCCGTCCATTCCAGACTCTCCCAAGAGAGGCATAATCATGGGGAAACTTTCAGCCATCTCAAGAATGATTCCAAACACATCCAATGATATGGATGCAGCCCTGGTAGAAATTTTCGACGACATAAAAACGTCGCCATGGATCAAGAATCTTGGGCGGCCGGGCGACCTGAGCGAACCACACATCGGCATGACAGTCAGGAAATCGGGGCGAAGCACTGGATTTACCGAAGGAAAAATATTGTGCACAGACGTAAAAATGAAAGTGGTGATACGCAACAAGCTCTATTTTCTTCAGGATCACTTTCTGGCCATAAGTGATATGGGAAGCTTTGCGGAAACAGGGGATGAAGGCTCCTTTATACTTGACAACAGAAATTCTGTGACTGGGCTCTTAGAAATGGTATTCCACGGTATGGCGGTATGCTCAAGGGCAAGCCTTGTCTTTGAAAGGTTTGGGCTTGTTTCACCTTACTGCTTCGAATTTGACGAAGAGGAAGCTGATGATTAATTCTCAAAAGGCACCTTTCCAGAAAGGTGTCAAGGTTAAATCTGATCTTCGAATTACCTCTGGCTGAGTTGATATGGCTGAGAAGAAGTCCACGCCCATAGGGAAAGGAACCAGAATAATCCTCTTCACCGGAAAAGGCGGAGTTGGGAAGACGAGCGTGGCGGCTTCAACCGCACTGCTTCTGTCTAGAAAGGGTCTGAGGACACTGATTATATCAACAGATCCGGCTCACAGCCTTTCTGATGCCTATGGAATTGAGATTGGTCCCTACGTGAAACAGATTTCAGACAACCTCTTTGCACAGGAGATAAGTGTCATTGAAGCCATAAATGAGCACTGGGAGAATCTGAAGGGTTACCTGACAGGCTTGTTCAGTTCCCAGGGGCTTGATCCTGTATCATCCGAGGAGATCGCTACACTTCCGGGTTTTGATGAGGCTTCAGAACTTCTTTATGTTGACGATTACTTCAAGGAAGGGAAATATGATGCAATTGTTATGGACAGTGCTCCCACTGGAGAATCGCTGAAGCTCCTCTCATTCCCTGAGGCAATGTCATGGTATATGGAAAAGCTTTTCCCAATAAGCAGGACCACGGCAAAGATAGTCCGTCCAATCATGAAGCCATTCTCAAGCATCCCGCTGCCTGATGATTCCATATTCAGGAGTATGGAAAACCTTTACCAGAGCCTCAAGGAAGTGAGGGGCATACTTACCGATGAAAGGATCACATCCATAAGGCTTGTATGCACACCGGACAGGATGTCCATGAATGAAACAAGGAGAGCGTATACATATCTTCTTCTATATGGGTATCCCGTGGATGCGCTTGTTGTGAACAAGATATTCGCGGAGAACACAGGTGAATTCTTCCATGGCTGGAGGAAATCCCAGGAGGAAATTCTCAAGGAAATAAGTGATTCGTTCCAGGAGCTCAAGATATTCCGATTGAATCTTTCCCGTGAGGAGCCCACCGGCTTGGAAAGACTGGCTAGGATGGGAAAGGACCTGTATGGTGCGGATGATCCTTACAGTGTCTATCAGCACAGTATCCCGGTGAGCTACGAAAAGAAGGGAGATAAGGTTGTCGCAAAGATAAGGTTGCCATTTGCAAGCAAAGATAGGCTCAATCTCTATAACAAAGGAGGGGAGCTTGTTATCGAACTGGACAACTGGAGAAGGGTTTTTTATTTGCCACAGACACTAGCAGACAGGAAACCATCATCGGCAGAGTTTATTAATGGCTATCTGCATATTGAGCTGATCTGAAATGCCGGATGAAAACAGGAATGAGGAAGGCAACGATTTTGTGGTGGAACTGAGAGTCAGGATTCCAAAAGGGTTACTTGATCTGGCTGAGAGAACCCTGAAAGATGCCCTAGCTATTGCTGGTGACGTTGCAAAGATAGGAAGGAATGTTGTCAGCAAGGGAGAGGGTTCCGATAAGCCAAAGCTCAAAAAGATGGACATTAAGTAGCATTTAGAAGCCGCTCTTTTAATCTGGCTTTCCAAATTCCCTATTCTGCTTCCATATTACCTGGTTTATTTTCCAGCTGCAGCTGCAAAAGAGCATCAGCAACTATTTCTGCACTTGTCCACACGTCTTCCAGCCTGACCTCCTCATTCACCGTATGGGACAGCTGTGGGTTGCCGGGGCCATATGTAATGCATGGAATTCTCCAGGAAGAACCAAGTATGTTCATGTCACCACTCCCGCTCTTGAAAAGCAGGGAAGCATCCCTGCCAGTCGCTTTCGCTATAGATGACTTGAAAGCCCTGGCAAGGCTCGTCTTTGTTCCCGCCACGTAAGGGAATACATAGCTTCTGACCCTTGACACCGGTAGGACAGGCAGCCCCTCTGAGGAAACTTCCAGGACTCCTGAAAGCACATCTTCATGCCGCTTTGATGGGGGATATCTTATGTCGATGGTGATCCTCGCATTGGAAGGCGTCATATTGTCAGCTTCACCGCCTGAAATTGATGTTATGGCGGCAGATACGCTGGAGAAATCTCTGTTGCTGCCGTACGATCTCCTAAGCGCATCCCATGAACGTATGGCAAGATCTATTGCATTTTCCCCCATCCATGGGGCACTGGCATGATACTGTTCAGTGCTGAATTCAAGATCAAGAAGTATTCTTCCCCTGTAGCCGACAGTTATTCCGGTAAGGCCTGACGGTTCTCCAAAGACAGCAAAATCTGATTTGGGCTGCGATGATGCAACCTCAATGATCCCCTTGCCCGGTCCCTCTTCCCCCACGGCGGCTATAACCCTTATTTTCCCCGCAAATCCCCTGTCAACGGCTAGCCTGGCTCCGAACATCAGAGACACAAGGGAGGCCTTCGCATCGGTGGCGCCTCTTCCTGATATTATGCCGTTCTCCTCCCTTATTGGTAGCCTTCCAGGAACCGTATCTATATGCCCGCAGAGCAGAACGTCTGGCTTTCCTCCCAGAAATGTGGCAATTCCATTGCCAGCAGTGTCAACGTAGAAATCGTTGGCACCAAGCTGAAGCATCTCAATTCCAAATTTTTCGACCGCTTCAGTTTCCTGCCCAGTTGGCGAATATATCTGAACAAGCTCCCTAAGTACCTGGTCGCTTGGGTGGCTCACCTTGCAACACCCTTCACATATTCAATGATTTCTCCAGGAACGTCAACTCCTGCAACCTTTACAGTGTTTTTGAACTCAGTTGTGCCATTCACCTCGTGCACCACATAGCCGGAATCGGTTTCCATTATGTCAATGCCAAATACGCCCCTTCCCACGCTTCTAGCCGCCCTGATGGATATGTCTTCAAGCTCAGGAGTTATCTCGCACTTCTCTGCTCTCCCTCCAATGGCTGTATTTGTTCTCCAGTCGCCCTCTGACTGGTATCTATAAATTCCTCCAATAACTCTGTCACCAACCACAAATGTACGGATATCCCGTGGCGGCCTTCTTACATACTCCTGCAGGTAAAAAATAGAATAGAGCGGATACATGTATTCCCTGTCCTCAAGTACTGCAGTTGCCGCTGATTTGTCATTGAGAAGCGCCACCATCCTTCCCCAGCTCCCAGTTACCGGCTTTATTACCGCACGGTTTCCAAACTTTCCGGAAAACTGTTTCATGGCAGCCTCATATCCCGTGGAAACGGAAGTCCTCGGAGTTGGCACACGGTTTTTCACAAGGGCAAGCGAGGTAAGCATCTTATTTCCCGCAGTGGTGGTAGAATTCAAATCATTGACTACAATCTGGCCCTTGTACTCCAGAAAGGCTGTGGAATGTAGCCCACGGTAATATGAGGTGCACCTCTGGATCGAAACTCCTCCATAGGAATCACTCAGCTGGGAATCCAGGTCCATATCCATATCCTTCACATCTACCATGGAAACTTCTATTCCTCTGTCAGTGGCAGCCTTGAGCAGTGCTTTCTCCTCCCACCTCACCAGGTCGTGTATGATGGAAATTTTCAAGAGCTTCCGCCTCCGTTAAGCTGCCTATCCATGACATTTTTCATTTCCTCTACTGCATAATCAATTTCGTCCCGGGAGAGAATGTATGGTGGAAGCATCCTTATCGTGTTTATTCCGGAATATAGCGTTATTATGCCTCGGTCAATGAGATTCATGAGCACGGGTAGAAACCTAATCCTAAGCTCCAGTGCAAGCATCATGCCAATTCCCCTTGGCTGGCTTACCAGGCGGTGTTTTCCAAGCTCTTCTTCCATCCTTTGCAGAAAGTACTTTCCATTATCTCTGGCCATCTCCACGTAGCCTCTCCTCAATCGCTCGACAACCGCAGAACCGGCAGCGCAGGCAAGCGGGTTGCCACCTGTGGTGGAACTTTGTTCCCCTATTTCCAGTGTTTCAGCAAAAGTCTTACCTGCCACAGTGAGCCCCATTGGAATGCCGCCGCCTATTCCCTTTCCAACGGTCATTATATCCGGCACTATGTTCCAATGCTGATGGGCCCACATTTTGCCTGTCCTGCCCAGCCCAGACTGAATCTCGTCAACAACGAGGGCAGTGCCACTTTCCTCGGTCAACTCCCTGACGGACTGAAGATATCCCTCCGGAGGGAGGTTAATCCCGCCTTCTCCCTGCACAGGCTCAAGAAAGACTGCTGCAACGTCACCTTTTTTCAGTGCTCCCCTTATGGCCTCGGTATCCCCGAATTTAACAAACTCAACATCCTTCATCAGCAACGGCTGGAACGATTTCCTGTACTTGCTCGAGTGTGTTATTGACAGGGCACCTGCGGTCTTTCCATGATACGCCCTCTCCATGCTTACTATCTTCTGCCTTCCGGTTGCTTTTATTGCCATCTTTATGGCTGCTTCAACAGCCTCAGTTCCACTATTGGAAAGGTAGATGCTTCTCATGGATGGCGGCGCAATTGTCATGAAGTCCTGGAGGAACCTTGATCTTGTCGGGCTGTAAACTGATGCATGTGTTATGTAGATTTCATCCAGCTGCTTTTTTATAGCAGAAATTACAAGGTCATCAGAGTGCCCCAGGATTGCAACTCCATAGCCGCTCATCAGGTCAAGATATTCCTTGCCCTCAGCATCCCATATCCTGGTCCCTTTTGCCTTTGCGGCGAGTACTGGTATCTTCTGGTAAGTCTTTGCAAGAAATCTATCCTCCACCTCCTGGTAATGCTGATTCCCCATCATTTTGTTATCACCGTCCCAATGGAATTATCCACTGCTTCAGAAACAGGCCTCTCACTGTTTCCATTGCAGATCACTACCCTGCTGACACCTGAATCTATTGCCTCACCGGCAGCGAGAAGTTTCTTATCCATCCCGCTTCCAACTTTTTTCATTACATCCATAAGTTCATCTCTTTTGATCGTACGTACGGGTTTTCCATCCAGAATCACTGCATCCACATTTGTAAGCAGGACCAGAAGGCTTGATCCCATTGATCCTGCTACAGCTGCAGCAGCTCTGTCCCCATCCACATTAAGGGCTTCCATCTGGCTGCTGACTGCTATGGGTGCAATTACCGGCACCAGCACCTCCCCCAACAGAATTTTCAGGAATGATGAATTAACCCCAGTAATGCGTCCTGTGTACCCGCCGTCTATTAACATTGGCCTTCCATTTTCGCTTATAGTTCTCAGTCTAGCTTTCCGTTCTGCCTGAATTAAACCCGCATCTATCCCCGTGAGCCCAACTGCGTTAACGCCATACCTTCCAAGGGCGAGGACAATCTCTGTGTTGATCTTCCCTTTAATTGCCATAAGAAATGCAGACATAGTCGCCGCATCGGTATATCTGCTCCTTATGCCGTTTGGTGATGTGATAAATTTGGGTTCTATGCCAAGGGACGAAGTTAGCTCCGTTACTGCAGGCCCGCCACCATGAACCACAATGAGTCCAATCTCGGCCAGTGAAGCAATATCTGCTATCAGCCGATCCGGGATACCATTGCTGGCTATGCTGCCGCCTACCTTTACCACTACAGTCATGTTCAGATCAGCCTCATAGGGGGAGCCAGCAAACCCTCAGTCTCCGGGAACCCGTTCATTAGATTCATGCACTGTACAGCATTTCCTGCTGCACCCTTGATGAGATTGTCAATGGCTCCGATGGCTACAACGCGATCCACATGACTGTCAAGAGCAAATCCAAGGTCTGCAAAATTTGATCCAACCACCACCTTGGGATCAGGATATCTGTAAAGTCCAGTTGGGTCCATCATGAATCTTATGAATGGCTCGTTCCTGTACATGGAACGGTACGCTTTCCACACATCCGGTTCAGAGAGCTTATCGCGTGTCAGGACACTTGAAGTTGTGAGAATCCCCCTAACCATGTTTACTGAGTGGGCAGACATTGTTGCAGTGACAGGTTTTCCAGAAACCGAGGAAAGCTCCTGCTCGATTTCCCCTATATGGCGGTGACCGGATGGGCTATATATTCTTACTGAGTTGTAGCGTTCAGAGAAATGAGTTGCCTGGGAAGCCTTGTTTCCGGAGCCGGAGGACCCAATCTTAGCATCTATCACTACTGGATCCTGTATAAAGCCAGACTTAGCAAGGGGGGCAAGGCTGTAGATGGACGAACTGGCAATGCATCCAGGGACCGATACAAGTCTTGCATTCTTGATCTGCTCCCTGTGAAGCTCAGGCAATCCGTAAACAAAATGGGCCAGAAGGTCTGGTGCAGGATGTTCCCAGCCGTACCAGACTGGATATTTGGAACTGTCCCTAAATCTGAAATCTGCACTCATGTCTATAAGCTTTATACCAGTTTCAACAAGACCAGGCGTTATCCTGACAGACGATCCATGTGGAACAGCTAGGAAAAGCAGATCAACCCTCGAAGCCACCTCGGAAGGAGTTTCCGCAGTGAACTTCAGGTTGGTGAAGCCTTTTAAATTAGGATGAACCTTGAAGACATAGTCTCCTGCATTATGTTTCGAGGTTGCAGCAGATACCTCAACTTCTGGATGGGTTGACAAAAGCCTGAGCAATTCGCCTCCAGCGTATCCGGAGGCGCCAACTATCCCTACCTTAATCAATTAAATCCAAACCTTTATTGAAATGAGGTCGAAGGAAAAAACTGGACTACTCTCCCCAATCCTCTTTGACTTCCTCAGCTGCCCTGAGTACAGCGGTGCCGTTCTGTATCTCCGTAACTTCGTAATCAACGCCACAGTCGGGGCAGCTAACTATCTCGCCTCTAAGAACATCCTCTGGTACCTGAACCATCCCTCCGCACATGTTGCATTCGGTTTCCATTTACATTCCCTGCCTTTTTGCAGCTCTTTTGTACTGTATCGGTCGAGCTCTGGAAAATATTAATACTTTATGACCTATCCTGGTCATAGATAGACATAAATGACCAAACTAGACCTAAGCATCAATGCAATTGTGAAAAATATGGTCACAAACGACATCTTCCTGGCCACCTCTCTAAACAGGGGCTATGTCAACTTAAGTGCAGTTGCCCGTGACCTGAAGCCAATTATAGAGGGCAGATTCGGCCAGATGGTTAACATCGATGCCATTGTGTCTGCCCTGAAAAGAAACAGGGATCTCTCAAGGAAATATGACGGTAAAGTACTTGATGCACTAGCCCAGACAAATATACACCTCCTGACTTCGGTAACAAAATTTGTCCTTCCAGCAAACAGGAATGAAAAGATCTTTCGGGACATCTATGATTTAAAGCTACAGGGGGCCATTTACATATCTACTGGTATGGAATTTTCAACCGTAATAATTGAGGACAGGAACATAAACGCATTTGCGGAGATTGCAAGGAGGAGTTCAGTAGACAGGAAGTCAGGTCTTGCAGTAATAGTAGTAAAAAGTCCAGTATCAATGATAGAGACGCCCGGATACCTAATGGCACTGTATTCCAAGCTGGCATTTTCAGGAATCAATATCGAAGAAACAACCAACAGTTATACTGATGCCATAATAGTTGTCAGGGAAAAGGACTCAAGCGAGGCTTTCATGGCCATACATGACCTAATTGAGTATGCAAGGGAAACAAGTGCAGATAAAAGGTAGACTAACTGATTTATTGTGAAGATTTCTTAAGAGAAATCTGATTCTTGGCTTCCTGGACGAGATTGTTCAGCAACTGCGAAATGAATTTAACCGCATTTTCATCTGTCAGGTGCCCCGCAGCATCAAATTTTGTCTGAGCAAAGTTAAGGAAAACCTCAGGCTTGTTTATGATTCTGCAGTCCAGAAATGTGAATACCTGTCTTAAATGATACTGGGCACGGGAACCACCCAGCATCCCTATGGATGCGCTCATGATGGCGCCAGGCTTGCCAGGAAACGGATTATGCTCTGGAGGCCTTGAAGCATAATCTATGGCATTTTTGAGATATCCCGGTATGGAATAGTTGTATTCAGGTGTCACCACAAGAAAACCATCTGCCCTGCGAATACCATCCCTGAATTTCTGGACTGCCTCCGGCGGAGAGTATTCATCATCCTGGCTGAACAAAGGTATTCTGGATATATCGAGCAGTTCAAGTTCCGAGTTATCAGGCATCAATCTGGAGCATTCCCTGAGGAGAAGTGAGCTATAAGAGCCTCTTCTTAGGCTGCCTCCAAATCCAGCAATGAGTATCCTTTCATTAGGCATTTAATCTTTGCTGCATTACGCACACTCTGATAAATTATTGCGGGCAACGAGTTTCAAGATTACATTTAACGAGAAATCAAAAGGAGATCGAGGCATATCCTTAACTTGTTGCGTGCGCAGACGTAGAATCGTCAACTGAAATAGGTGGCATTATGAGATTTTATGCCTAAAATTCATCTCTGATCTTGAATACCAAGAAATAGAACTGATTTTATATCTTGCCCTTACCGTGTGTTTGCTGGCTCTTTTCAGTTACATGGCTTTATGATGGATCGAGCACTTTCTTAGATACTGAGATATGGGCAGATATCCTTCACGAGGCATTTTATGGGGCATAGAAATTAGAAAAACCTCTTTTCTTAACAGAAGAAACCTTAATGGCTGAAGATTTAAATAATACTAAGGATTTAATATAATGAAAAGCCATAAAAAACATCGGCAAAATAGGGCTGTGGGAAATGCTGAAGCTACAAAGAATCAGGTTAAAGAGGCTACTGTCCATAATCATAGTAGTAGCACTGGTGGCAGGTGCCTTTTTTGCTGTGGCAAACCCATCGACAGGAAAGATATTTGCAGGGCAAATTTCTGTGGTGAATAACTGGAACACGTCTTTCCAGCAGGGGAACAGCACCATATACGAAGCGCATTTTAATATATCAATAGAATTCTCGCTTCCCTACAGGCTCGATCCAGCCAGGATTGAATTTGTTATACAAGATCAAAATAAGAGCATAGAACTCTTCAAAGGAGTATCCTTAAATGATGTTTCCATGGTTTATTCGCCAAATTTTTGCCCTCACTGGCTTGCTACTGTTGGGCAAAATGTATCCACTGAATTCAATGGGAATATAACCGACCCAGCTGGTACTATTGTGGGCGGGTATCCAGTGGAGGGGCAGAATGGCTTCACTTGGAATAATGGTCCAGCTTCAGTCTTACCGGGAGCGGTATTTCACCTTGAGATTTTGTCTAATCGCACTTTCAACGCGCCTTATCTTCTTACACTCATCTATGAGGGAGCTTATGGCGAGGCAGAGGTTAACTTATAAAGGAACAAGTGTGGATTTGGAGCAGCTTTGCCCATCACTTCTGTGTGTATTTCATTTCAATAGCAGAGCATATCAGACCCAACTCCATACATCTGAAGTGTATTTACGAACGGCAAGCAGCTTGAAGTTGCAGCTCTTGCAATGGGATGCAGCACTGTAGAGTATGGAAAGATGGTTTTCCACCATTGCCGAAGGAAGAAACGTGAAAGATCTGTACCTGCCTTTACTGGGCTTAGCGAGAATTGCTGCCTTTGGTATTCTCTGTTCAACAGACAATTTATTAACTTCCCTTAGGAAGGGCGAATCAAAATATCTCACTTCCTTCTTATCACCGCAATATAATATTGCCTTGAATCCTTTATTATCCTCACCGTGAAAGTTGTACTCTATGAAGCAATTTTCTTCAACATTGAGGTCTCTGAGTATATCCACCTCATATCCTACTACTGTTAGGGGAATTCTTCCGTTAACCTCGTTTAGGGCATGAATTCCGCTTGCCCCTGGGCCAAGATCAACAATCCGGATGTGGTTCTGCATGCCAATGATTTCCCCCGCTATTTTAGTAAAAAATGAAATGCCTTCATTCGAAATCCGGTATTCAACGTAGATCTTGTCTGACTTTACATATAGGCTACCCCTCACAGCTTCTCCTATGCTGTCGATCTTTTCCATGATCCGGGCAGCAGTGTCCATCTCCTCCGCCCTCATCCTGACTACATGGCAGTCGCCTGTCCTAATTGGCCTGTACTGGTATAAGAAATCCTGAAGTTTCTGTGCTGGGCTACCGCAAATAAAGAGATCAATAAAGTGTCCTTTTTCTGTCACCTGGAAGTCCAGGGGAACGGTATCCATTTCTCTCGACAGGACAGGCAACAATTTAATGGACTGTTCTATGGATATAACTAAACGGTATGATAGTCTTCCATCAACATCCTTGTACATCACTCCGGTATCTGTGCCCATCATGTTGGTTTTCCTACAAGGTTCAAAGAAGTTCGCATTTATAAATTATTAAACCACTGTGCATGGGAAATTTCACTTTTTACAAACAGAATTGCATGATTTGAAAGGAATATTCCATTTTGCACATGTCGTGGTTACGACAGTGCAGAGAAACAGGGTTAAGATCTATTTCACAGCCATCTGTTACAATCTCATGAGATAAATATATCATGACTGGATAGCGTAAGCCATCGACACTCAGGAAAATACGGTAAGAATGAGAATGAAATTGTCCCCATCAGACTGAATTTGAAGCTATTCTGCCTGAATTTCACAATCATTCCGTTGAATCATGAAAATTGGGTTGTTATAGGGAAACCTCCATTGTTTGGCACGCTTTAAATATCTAAAAATAGGGTTTCTCGTATTTCATGAAGAGTCAGCAGATATCGAACATTATTAACAGAATGGGAATATTGGGATATTCTGTGAGGGTATATCCCATTAATTATGGATATCATAGACAATATTGTTTCCCCAGACCAAAGGAGAAGAAAGTTTTCAGATAGGCAGATCCTTATAATTCTTGTCCTGCTGCAGATATTCAATATCTCTTACAGATCCTTGAGGATATTCCTTAGGAACCATGGCATGTGCGGGATGACCTCCATGACAATCATAGGATATTAACCGCAGAAGCCATAGGACACTGTATTTTAATTGAGTGCTCCGGTCGGGATTTGGACCCGAGTCGAGGGATTGAGAGTCCCTTATGCTTGGCCTGGCTACACCACCGGAGCTTCAAGCTTAATCATTAAGTGTCATTTATTTCTTTTCTTGCAACGTTTATCTGTATGAACAAAAAACAGATCTGGTGTAAAAGATTATTTGCCTCATTCAATATCCGGGTCCGGAAGATATCTGCCTCCCTGATTCTGTATTTTTTGAGTCCTAGCTCTTTATTTGGTGCATTTGGGGCAACAAAAGGTGGTTCTGTCATGGTTCCAGACATGAGGTCGAATTTTGCACTATGGCATGGGCATTTCACGGTCATGTCTGATACGCTATAAATCCCGAGAATGCATTTGGCGTGGGAGCATACCGCATACATGGCATGGAAACCGTCACTCCCTTTGCCACAAAAATGACTTTGTCTCCCGCATTGATTGAAAAGTAGCTACCTGCATAGTTCAAAGTTTTGGTTGGTACAATCCTTTTCCAAGGCATTGAAAAGCATCTGGATTTTATTTAAGAATTCTTCACCTCTTGGTTAGCAAACTGCGTGCAATAATACTTCAATTATAGCTGGTTAGATTGGCCAGAAAACCTTGGCCAGCTCAACAATAACAGCCATAGCTATGCCTATATATATGATCAGCTTGGGGTCAAGAGCAGGACCTTTTATTTCCTCCTCGTCAAAGTATCGGATAAGTCCAGCACCAGACTGAAATCCTTCAGATCTCTTGTCTGCCATTCAAATGAGTGATTGCTGAACGACTAAATATGTTTTGCTATAGTACTTAGCTTAGTTTTACGGAGATGGGACGTGAACTTCCCGCAACCCTGAGAAGGGAAATTCCATCATAAAGACCTTCTACTGACTGCATAATGTCACTTAGGTCCCTTTTCCTAGCCACGATAAACACATTGCTTCCGCCGGTAACGATGTAAGATACCCACATTTGTTTCCGAAGGCCATCTATATAATCCATGAGCTTGCCCATTCTCGGCGTGATTACATGAACACCAACACTCTCGATTAGCCTATGATATTCTCTTGTGTCTTCGTGCGCCAAGTCAAATATACCCTCAATATCGGCATCCTCCGCTTTCTTCATCAATAGTGATGCCTTCCTTTGAGTGCTGTCAATCCTCTTCTTGTAATCGGGGCTCTTCACGACATTTTCATGTATCCTGTCAGAAGGGTTTCTTGCAACGTTAAACCTGCATCCGAGAATCCCATAATCGTTAAAGGCTGATTCGTCAAGAACTCGCTCAGTAGTGACCTCTCCATCCCTGACCCAGGTTATGGAAAGTCCGCCATAGAAGCTCCTTCCTGCGCTTTCTGATATTGCCCTCAGGTCAGCCTCAAGCTCGAATTTTGGAACACCTCCTCCCGACAGGACTTCTATATCAGTACCTATGGCAGCGGCCCCAGCATCGGAGCTGCCGCTTAATATCCCGATATTTGATGACGTAAAGGAAAGAGAGTGATTTTCTGGCTTTAGGCCGAGATTCTTAAAAATTACCTTGGAATATTTATCCAGCACATAGAACGGAGATCGGCTTGATTCAGAGTATTCAACATGCTCACCATTAATGGATCCAGATGGTGTGCCAGTGCCTATGCACACTCTAGTTCTTGCCTCGACAACATCGTTCAGCCCGGTATATGCAATGCCTGCGGACGTGTGAAGCGGGTTTCTGTGTATCTTATCGCTAATTCCGCCGAGCAGAATTATCCCAATTGTAGGATAGGCTACAGCCTCTGCATAATATCCATCATCTGAGGTTGTCAACAGGCTGTCATCAGGACCGGATTTATAATTCTATCATCAGATTGGAGTCAGATTAGCGAAAATAAATAGGAAAGGACACGATTAATGCCCGATACTATGCAGTCAAACCTGGAAAAGCAGGAAATTGCGAAGTTTTTGAATATTTCTGATGAAATGGCCCTTTTCTCTGATATCCCAGCACAATATAGAAAGAAGGAGATTAGGATTCAAGAAGGTGTCTCTGAATACGAAGTTTTAGAACAGGCAAGAAGGATAGCTTCTCTGAATTCTTCTGCAGGCATGGTTAATTTTCTAGGTAATGGGATATATAAGAGAATTGTGCCGGCTTCGGTGGATTCAATAATAGGCCGGAGTGAGTTTCTGACTGCTTATACTCCCTATCAAGCTGAGATGTCACAGGGAGTCCTTCAGTCTCTATTCGAATACCAGACATTCATGTCTGAACTCACCGGAATGGATGCATCAAATTCCTCGATGTATGATGGCTTCACTACTCTTGGGGAGGCTGTAAGAATGGCCCACAGGATAAATGAAAGAAGAGATATCCTCATTCCAGAGAATATGTTTGATGACAAACTAAAGGTCATCAACAGTTACCTGAGCGGGCTGAGTGTCAGGCTTCTTACCTATAGGGTAGATCAAGTGACCGGCTTCATTGACCTGAATGACATCCAGTCAAAGGTGTCAAAGGACACCTCCGCCATTGTCGTTGAAATGCCAAATTCATATGGCATTATAGACGAGAACGTGCTCAAAGTTTCTCAAATCAAGGGTGATGCCCTGCTTATAGCATACGTTGATCCAGTATCGCTTGGAATGTTATTGCCCCCTGGAGACTATGGTGCCGATATTGTGGCAGCAGAAGGCCAACAGCTTGGCATTCATATGAATTATGGTGGTCCTGGCCTTGGAATTTTGACATTCAGGAAGGATTACATAAGGAAATCTCCAGGCCGGATTATAGGTGAAACAGTCGACAATAAGGGCAAGAAGGCATATGTTATGACGCTACAGACAAGGGAGCAGCATATCAGGAGGGAAAAGGCAACCAGCAACATATGCACAAATCAGGCCCTTATGGCAATTGCCTCTGCCGTTTATCTGGGTGTCGTTGGCCCAACCGGCCTGAAGAAGATAGCCCAGACTACATATGTGAATTCCAGGAAGCTAAAGAATAAGCTATCCTCACTGAAAGCTGCCGGAGTTCCACAGCTCACAGGCAAACCATTCTCAGATGTACTCATAAAGTTCAGGACCGATGTCTCACAGCTCCAGGAATTTCTGGCTGAAAAAGGAATTAACGGTGGAGTTCCGCTGCAAAAACTGGCAGCAGCTCCAATACTTATACGCAATTCAGCCTTCTTCACTGCAACGGAAACCACACAGGAGAATGAGACTGACCAGCTTGTCAGTATTATGGAGGTGTTCAGATGAGCTATCACGAAGCCACATACGATGAACCATCAATTTTCACTTTCAGATCCGGCACCACGTATAAGGTTCCAGGTTCTGTAACTGACAGCGATATTGACCTGCCTCAAGAGCTCATCAGGAAACATCTTGATCTCCCGGAAGTATCGGAATATGACGTCGTAAGGCATTACACAAGGCTGTCCCAGATGAATTACAGCGTTGATCTAGGGATATATCCGCTCGGTTCCTGCACAATGAAATTCAACCCAAAATATGCGGACAAAATTGCCGGGATGGAGCAGTTCTATGATGTGCATCCTCTTCAGCTTGCGTCAACAGTCCAGGGACAGCTCAGGATTATGTATGAGCTCCAGGAATTCCTGAAGGAGCTTTCCGACATGGACGCTGTGACTCTGCAGCCTCTGGCAGGGGCACAGGGAGAATACACAGGCATGCTCATAGTAAGGAAGTATTTCGAGGTGAAAGGTGAACTTAACAGCAGAACAGAGGTTATAGTGCCGGATTCAGCACATGGTACAAACCCAGCCTCTGCAGCAATGGCAGGCTTCAATGTTGTAGAAATACCATCCGCGGAAGATGGCACCGTCGATCTTGAAGCCCTCAAGGCAGCCATTTCAGAACATACGGCAGCATTCATGATAACAAACCCCAACACCCTTGGGATTTTTGAGGACCACATAGGGGAGATTGCCAGGCTTGTCCACGAAGCCGGCGCACTGCTTTATTATGACGGCGCTAACTTCAACGGAATACTTGGGATCACTTCTCCAGGCCTGATGGGCTTTGACATTGTCCACTTCAATCTTCATAAGACGTTTGCCACACCCCATGGCAGCGGTGGCCCAGGCGCAGGGCCCGTTGGCGTCAAGGCTAACCTGGCAGAGTTCCTTCCTGTTCCAATAATAGGCAAGGATGGGGACAAATATTTCCTTGATTATTCACCGAAACACACAGTAGGAAAGGTCTCGTCCTACATGGGTTCGTTCATGGTCCTTCTTCGGGCCTGGGCATACATTCGATTCCATGGTTCTGATGGCCTGCGCAGAAATACAATTAATGCTGTAATGAACACCAACTACCTTAAAAAGAAGCTCGAGAATAAGTTTAAGATACCTTACAAATCCCTGAAGAAGCACGAGCTGGTCCTTTCCACAGAAAATACGGGCAAAAAAGCCCTTGACATTGCCAAGTACCTGATTGACAACGGCGTCCATGCACCTACCATATATTTTCCTCTTATTGTGCACGAGGCAATGATGATTGAACCTACGGAGACCGTATCCAGGATGGATCTTGACAGGTTTGCGGAAATATTCCTTGAAAGTGCTGACGTACCGGAGGAGGAGCTTAAGAAACATCCTGTGAACCTGCCTATTGGAAGGCCAGACGATGTGAAGGCAGCTAGGGATCTTAAGGTAAGATGGTTTCCGGAAAAATAGTGATGGAACCCAATCTTTCCGGCGAGGGCTAGGGAATGAATATTACAATACATGTCTGAAGGAATCCGTATGCCTGTAGAGATTGAAGTGGTAAATGACCCGGATGAGATAAGGAACATTGTTCCAGTGGTCAGATCTGCTTGGGGAATGAACAACATAGAGCAGCTTGTCAAGGACATAGTTGCTGCCATGAGATTCCATGGAGGGCTCGTTCTACTGGCGAAGGAAGGCAAAGAGGTCATAGGGATGCATTTCAGTTTCCCGGGTCGCAGGAAGGGCCGAACATATCTGTATTCCCACATGACCGGAGTCATTAGCGGAAGGAAATACGGAGGCGTAGGGGAACAGCTAAAAACTAAGCAGAGGGAATGGGCTCTGGAGAACGGTTATGATCTAATTGCATGGACATATGATCCTCTGATGAGCCTTAATGCCAATTTCAATATACATAAGCTGGGTTCGATTGCCAGATCGTATGAGGAAAACTTCTACGGGCAGATGGAGGATGCCCTCAACTTCGGAATTCCAACCGATCGATTTGTCGCTGAGTGGTGGTTGTCGAAGGAAAGGGAGAAACCTCAGCCTCCCCTGAAACATTTAGATGCCACTGCATCCGGTCCAATGCCTGATCTGGATGCGCTTCCCCAAGTAATCTCGGTTGCGATCCCGGAGGACTATGTAGCCATAAAAAAATCTGACCATGACAGGGCACTTGCCATAAGGCTCAGATCTAGGCTAATATTCAAGGAGCTTTTTAGCAGGAGATATTTTGTAGTCGATTACGACAGGCAGTCCACATCTTACATATTCAGCAGGAGCTCAGGTCTGCATCAGAAATATGGAAAGAATATATTCTCCGACACATGAATGCCGTTCATATTACCTTGTAACGTTTCAGGGAAACCTCAAAAATCTCTCCCTGTGAACCCAGTGTGTTGAGTAGAACATCTAGTTCATTCTGGGATATGGATGCATTCTGGGCAGCTGTAAGGAGGTCTTCGTATCTGCACCCTCTCCCGTCAGTGTCGTTTGATTTTATGTAGTTCAGTACGAATTCCTTAGCCGATTCCTGGCTCTCCTTCTCTGCCGGCTGCATCTGGGCAAGGATTGCAGCTTCGAAATCCTGCAGATCATAGTCCGGGTAGGATTTAAGCGATCTGAAAGCATCCTCCGCTTCAGACGCAGTGTAACCACTTGAAATAAGGGTATCAGGTGTTGCATCCTGCCGCGCTGCGGCTGCCTTTATTGCGTAGATCTTTCTCCTGGCCAGGTGCTGTGTTCTTGCTCTCCAGTATTCCATTTCTGTCCGGTCTATCCTTGAGGCAATTTCTGGGTTTACAGTGAAGTATATCTTGTCATCATTCTTGTAAGTGCTGACCCTTCCCATTACCATTACCTGCTCGTTTATTTCAAGCGAATCCATCATTTCCTTTGCCCGTATGCCGAAATCGTTGTTGAATGCTGACAGGTAAAAATTCCCGGTTCCATCGCTCACTGTAACCTTGGTCATATTCTCTTCGCTGTTTTTCTGTGTAACAACGCCGCAGAAGAGGACTCTTCTTACCCTTGTGCCAAGAGGTGTTATGACATACGGCTTTGCCCTATCTTCCTCAGGGCGCTCCTCAAGGATCCTGGAATCCCTCAGTTCTCTTCCGAAGATCCAGTTAGTGAATTCTCTCTTTCTTACCATCACTGAAAATCAGCCTCCATATGTGTCATTAACTTCTTAACAAATTCTTCATCCACATGTGAAAAGGAGCTTAATCTCAGGCTAAGCCCCGCCTGGTTTCTGGAAACATCGCCGTTGGCTACGATGGCCTTGCCAAGTATCTTCTCCTGAAGGCCAGAGAAAACTGATCTCCTTGTGATGGCTTTGTTGGCCGGGGTGAACTGTTCATCAGTGAAGCCAAGTTCCTTCAGGAAGACGTTTTTTCCCCCTGTACACTGTATATTTCCGGTCCCGTCGTCAATGTTGAAGTATGCAAATATGTCGTAGCTTATTGGTGCTTCAGGGTGATCTGGGCAGTGAATATCGTCAAGCCTCTGGTTGCAGGCAGAGCACCTGATAACAAGGCCACTCTTCTCACCCATGCTGACAACAAATCCGCTCACTGTGATGCCACCGATTGGGGAGGAAATTTCCCTGATGTCGTATACTCTCTCCCCAACCTTGAAACTGGGCTTGATCTCAGCAACAGAAGTTCTGCTCCCTATGGTTATACGAAACCTTCCATTGTACTCAGACACCTTGGCCCCTTCAATCCGGACAAATCCATCCTCCTTCAGGGGGCGATCAAAAGAGGATACCCTAATTCTGCCCGTATCGTCATCCAGATCAGCATAATACATCTGCGTCTTCTTTCCGTCTCTTTCAAGTTCTTTCTGCTTCACATTGGATATCCTGCCTTCCAGGGTAACATAGGGCTGTGTCATGGAAATATCCTTGATCTTTATTTGTGAATAGGATCTTTTGACCTGCACTGTCTCCCCAGGCCTCATTATTACTTCCGAATTTGAATCAACATAAAGCCTGTTTACACCTTTATATTCCTTTACCGATGCGCGCTTTATTTCGATGGTGTCACCAGAACGAACAGTTGACGGGAACATCCACGCTGTGAAGGATATGGTTCCAGTTTCGTCACCCAGAATTCCATAGTAGTAAACGGATTCGCCGCGGTCATTTTTCAACTCCTTCTTCTGCAGAGAAACCACGCTTCCCACTATGTCCACATTCTGCATGCCGGCATGCAGGTCGGAAATTTTTACCCTCTGAACTGTTTCACTCATGCGTACAATCCACTCTCAGAATGGTCTCCAGGTTTTCCTATGAGCCTGTTCAGCAGAAGTTCAGCATCTTCCTTTGTTAGGCCAACCCTAGATACCAGGTAGTTCTTGATGTCATCCCTGCTCTTTCCCTGATTGATCATTTCCTGCACCATAAGCGCCATTCGCTGTGCAACCTGGGCCTGGAATTCCTCTTCAAGCTTTAGTGCCCTTACCATGAGGTATATGGAAGACAAGAGGGTATTGAGCCCCTCATTCAGTTCTACCTTTGTCAGACCCTCGAGTTCCAGATCCACCCTGGAAACTACCTCCTCGTTCATGCCGTCCAGCATGAATTTCACCAGATCGATCTGCCTGTTGAGAAGCAACAGTGTCCTATATATTGCGAGTCTTGGCTGATTTTCCAGTACGGCGGTTTCAATGCCAGTCCTGAAGAATATCCTTACGATCTTTTCATCGAAAGCAAGAAAGAGTGAAAAAGGGAGTTTATCACTCTCCAGCATCAAAAAATGGTCCAGGTCCCTTACTTTCCAGGGCATATCAACGAGGTTTCCAGACGTTTCGTCTCCACCGGCCAGCCACTGAATTACCTGGCCCTTATCAACAGAAGTCATGCCCCAATCATGGTGGCACCTCTTATATTACTTTTTACGTGACACACATCGTGATAATATACCAACAAAGTCACTCCATCATTAATATCCTGGCGTCAGATACCCTCATAAATGTCGACCAGGGACAACAGGACGGCGATTTACGCTATAATGGCAGCTCGCCTCTTTTATTCCCTTAATTGGTATAACATTTCTCCAGCCCTCTTTCCAATAGGGAGGGCATTCAACATAAGCATAGCAGAAACCTCCCTTACCCTCACTTCATTTCTCATAG
This sequence comes from Thermoplasmata archaeon, assembly GCA_021797355.1. Lineage (GTDB taxonomy): Archaea > Thermoplasmatota > Thermoplasmata > Thermoplasmatales > Thermoplasmataceae > UBA509. Next base: position 419,476 of record JAJZZX010000001.1, read on the forward strand.
GCGCTGGCATTTTCCAGATACCTGCGGGGATAGTGGCATCAAGAATAGGTTCCAGAAAAACAGCCATGATCGGCCTCTATCTTATGTCAGGGGCTGCCCTGGGATCTTCCATGTCTCCAGATTTCGCAATTCTGATTGGAATGCGCTTCATTGTCGGTGTAGGTGCAGCCCTATTCTTCAGCACTGCCATCAGTATCCTGAACGATCTCGCTCCAGATAGAATCACATCAGTTATTGGATACTACAATGCTTCTTTCAACGTAGGGGCTGGAATGGGTATTATTGCGATGACTCCCGTTGTTTCCGTCCTTGGCTGGCGATATGACTTCCTGATTTCAGGGATGCTGCTTCTTGTCTCCACGATTGTTATGACAGCAATTGTCAGGGGAGACATGACTTTCCCTGAATTCGATTTTCATGGCCTTTTAAATAGGATACTCAACAGGCAGATATGGATCATAGGCATAGGGCTTGTCGGTCTCTGGGCATTGAATTACACTCTCCCAGAATTCTTTAAGCCATATGCAACCTCCGTTGGAGTAAATTCATTTGTGGCTGGCGTAATGGGTGGGATTGTCCCAATTGCGGGAGTTTTTGGTGGAATATTTGCGGGGGTCTTCAGGAGATACAATCCCATAAAGCTGTCTGCCGCAATGGTTGTTGCCGTAGGTTTAGAGGTTGCAGCAATATCTGAGATTCCTGCAGTAGGGCTTTGGGGCGTTGCCATAACCGTAGGTGTTGTTGCAACTATTGTAATATCGCTGGAATACGCATCAGTTGCAGCCATGGAAAAATCAAGCAGATATATGGCTCTAAACATCGGCCTCATAAATTCAATTCAGATTGGCATAGGTTCGATAATTCCATATGTCTTCGGAGACGTGATCGGCCTATCAGGCGGGGCATTCTCATATGCTTGGATATTCCTTGGGGTCTTCTCAATATCTACTCTGGTTTTCCTCATTAAGCTGGGGAGTTCAGGGCATCTCTCCCTGTCTTGAAGCCCTGCTGTAGCAAGCCAGGCCAGAGCTCATTAGATATTTCTGGTGGAGAATTTTCTCATCGAGGGTTGGCAGGTGTGGAATTGTGCTCGCTTTGTCCCAATGGGTCTTTGGTGTTTACAATGCTGAACTTTATGTTTGGTAGGAGAACGCTCTGCGATGGCAAGAACGCCCCACATCAATATTGGCCTGCAGCGCAGCATATTGCATTGGAAAATCACGTAATATTTTTACCTTAAGAAATCGGGCAGTGCTGTTGCAGTATGACATCAATCAGAATCCATGCATGCCGCTGCTGTAATGTTATATAAATTACCTCTGTAGCCAAATATAGAGGGTTCTGAAAGTTTCCTAGAATCACCAGGAATGATGAATTTATCAATGTATCATGACTGGTTAAGCCTCTAAATGTTTCTACAAAGAATCTGCAGAACAGAATACTCCCATTCTGCCATTTCACTGGCTTGCTACATTATTTCCAACCATTATCGCTACACTTTTAACTGCCTGTGTCAGTGACATGTATGGGAGAAATTGGAAATGACATAATGTGCCATTCTTCATCGCTGAAGAAGGGAATAAATGGTTATTACAGCCGAATGATCAGGATGACCAATACGGGTATTCCGATATATTGGGGTCTCTCCGGCAAATGATGAAATAATTATTGTAATTTGTGTTGAAATAGTTAATCTAATACATTGTGATACAGAATTATGAGGATTGCAGTGGTGGAAACCGATAATCAGGTAGAGGGTCCAGGCGAAGGCAAGACTGTGGTTCTAGTGGAAACGGCTCCCTCTCCGCATGTAATTGAGGAATACGAAAATCCTGCCCTTAAGGCTACCAGCACTAGAGGCATATGGATGATAAAATCTGCAATAGACAGGGGTGCAGAAGCCATAATAGTTGCAGAGGCTGGAGCTCCCGCTTTTAATTTCATTCGTGGAAAGGCCACATTGTATATGGGACGGGAAATGAGCGTGACTGACGCAATTAATGCGTTCACCGAGGGGAAACTTCCGAGGCTTGATTCGCCTTCACACGAACACATGCAGCATCATGGGGTCTCCAGAACAAGGTAAACTCTGAAACTGGCATTCACTTTTATTCACGACGGCTTTTTTTTGCTCTTTCGAAAATGAAAGCCTTATAATGTGTGTTTTCCATTAAACAGCTTACAGGGGTGTTTTAGGCCGAAAGAATCAACAATAATTAAGATATGCCCAAAATGTGGCTCCATACATGTTAACTGGATTGCCGGTGGCGTGGCAGGTGCGGTATACAGGTGTGACGATTGCCAATATGTAGGGGCCTTCATTTTAGAGGTCAGGGCAGACCAGCTTGAAAAATTTCAGAGAGAAATGAAAGCAAACGACCTTTGAGGCTACCTGACAATTCAATGGGCGGCCTTACAGCAGTCTTCCCCATTGACTTAAGTTTCTCATCTTTCTCTGAAATCTCTGGAAATTTTGCGTCTGCAGTCATTCTCAATGGCAAAATATACCTGAGTGCATCACTCTTTGTCCTAAGAAGACAAGACATGAGTATTCGATTGACGAACTTATAGGTCTCTTCAACAATTATGATCTGAATTGTAACCTTTGCCTTTCCAATTACTTATTTGTAATGCTGTTTATTGAGTATTTCTGTTTCTGGTAATTCACTGCTGGCGAACTGAAACTCTGGTAAACAAAACAAGATCAAGCATTCTGTGAAGAAAGCCAGGAAAAGAGCCGCTGGAGGGATTTGAACCCCCGACCTGCTGATTACGAATCAGCTGCTCTACCTGCTGAGCTACAGTGGCATCAACATATCTGAGAAATCCGCAATGATTGAAGACACTATGGTTACTGCTTTTTCTCAGGCTCAGGGATGTTGTTTCCATTAAAATTCATTTCCCTGCTCTTCTGATGAAACTCGAAGGTCCTCTTCTGGATAGCTATCTGGAATGCCTCGCCAAGTATGAGCCCAGACAGGAATGAAAGAATGATGCTCAGGAAGAATCCTGCAGTCAAATCATAGTAGATAAGAAGATATATCCTTGTGACAAAAGCAGTTGTCCAAGCCAATCCAATTACAGGAGACCTTCTGTAATGGAGCTTCTCCTTCTTTTCAAAAAATTTTACCTGATTTTTGAAGACCGATGAAAGCCCAAGCCCCACCGCGAATGCTATTGAGCAGGCGAGCAAGTCCAATGTGGAAAGGCCTATATAAGTGGCGCCAGTAAATGCGAGATACATTAGGGGTGATAGCACAAGTGATCTCGCAGAATACTTTCCACCCAGTACTATTCTAAGGATCCTTCTTCCAACGAATATGGCTACAAACCCTGAAAAAAATATATCCTTATAACGAAAAAGTATGGAATATGCAAGACTTTCAATACTGTCTGCAGTGGAGCCAACGTTGAACATTTGGATTGCTTACCGAATGATCATCATAGCTTCCGTATAAAAATATTCCCTTGGTAGCACGATTACTGTTCGGGTTGGGAGCAGTACAAAGTCACGCCTGAAGGGACTTTTGGATAGAAATATGTGGATTTCTGGGGGAGAGTCCTCCCATCTTCTATCATGGAGATAAACACGGATTTATCCCACTCCGGCAGGAGGAATGCCATCGATGCTTTGTTGCCATCAACATCATCCACTGCTAGGGGCCGGCTATGGGTATATTTTACCTTTGTTGACAGATCGTTCTGTGTTAATCCGATAATCTGCTTGAAGATCAGCAGGCTCACTAGTGTTGGGTCCCCATCGTAATGGTATTTGCTGGCGCAGCCTATGGCATCAAAGGCAGAAGGCTTTGGCTTAAGGGAGAAATATCGGCCGTCATATACCGTGATGGTCTTCTGCCTCTGATCCCCAGACATTTGTTCTATTTCAAAGAACTTCCCAAGTTCATCGTTAATGGTGTCAAACGCATAACCGGCAGCAAGTACTCGGTGAATGCCTCCTATAAAGAGAGAGTCATTCTGCAGTGAAGTCACGTATGAGAGGGTGAATCCCCAGAAGGAGCCCTTTCCAGAAGAGTACAAGTTTCTTGTGGCCTGAAGCCTGTGGTGCCCGTCTGCCACTATGCCCTTCTCCTTTGATATGGCAGCCTTGATGTTATCTATTACCCTGGTATCAGTAATAAAGTAAACTGTATTAATGACACCGTCCTGCTCCGTGAATTTCCTTTCAGGCGTCATCTGACGGATTGCTGTCTTCAGGATTCTTTCAAAATTCGTACCATTTACAGCTATGAATATGGGTTCAAGCTGGCAGTTTGTCGCGTCCAACAGCTCCTGCCTTTCGCTGACTGCCCATGGAAATGTCTCTTCGTGAGGCAGTATGTCATTTCTATCGGACGATGTCTCTACTGGAGCAATTATGCCAATTCTTGTGCTGTATCTGCCATGTAATGGCACATCTTGCTGGAGGAGTATTATGCATTCATCACGATACACATCTAGAATTCCTTCCTGAATCCATTTCCTCAAGATTTTAGCTGAGGCAAGCACATCACCATGCCTTGGAATTGTTATGTGGGTAATGTTGCTGGGTTGTGATTTGAGCCGTATCTCGTACTCAGGTGATATAATGTCAACAGGCGGGGATGTGACATTAGCGAGATCACCTTTGAATACAATGGGCCGGAATGCCTTGATCCTCAATGTCCATTGCCGCCTATGGAATTTATAGCATCAATGTCTTGCTGATAACCCTCTTCACCCAACGGGGTCTCAAGAATCATGGGCACTTCACGGAGCCGCCGGTCCATTACAATATTTCTTATTCCGGAAATTCCTATGGTACCAAGTCCTATCTGCTCATGCCGGTCCAAATGGCTCCCACGTCCCTTCTTGGAATCGTTCAGGTGAATGCCCTTCAGCCTTTCCAGTCCAATCAGTGAGGCGAACTCGTCTATTGTCTCTGCATACCCCTCCGGTGATACTATGTCATAGCCAGCTGCCCAGGTATGGCATGTATCAAGACATATCCCGATTCTGTCTTTAATCTGTATATCATCTATGATGGAAGCCAGCTGATGGAAATCGTCCCCAACGGTGTTTCCCTGGCCAGCTGCATTTTCAAGGAGAATGGTGCAGTGCTGGTTGTCTCTCATGACAGTATTTAGATTTTCAGCAATATTGCGTAATGCATTTTCCTTTGTGGTTCCAGATGCGGAACCGGGATGGAATGTCAGGAAATCTAACCCAAGAATATCTGCTCTTTCAATTTCAAGGGAAAATGCATCAAGAACCTTTTTCCGCAAATCAAGATCAGGTGTGCCCATGTTCAGAAGGTACGAAGCGTGGACCATAGTTCCAGAGAATCCGAAATATTCGACCGCTTTCCTGAATTTTTTAACATCTTCTGCATCCAGTGGCTTAGCTTTCCATTGCATTTGATTCTTGGAAAATATCTGGAATGTCTTAAATGCAAATTTTGAAGCCCTTTCAGTGGCCATGTATATGCCGCCAGATGTTGAAACATGCCCTCCAATCTTTATTTCATCTGTGATTTTCATGCCTAACACAATCAAGGCTGCTTCTCGCTCTCGATCATCATGTTTATGAACTGGTAAACGTGAAGGGCAAGCGCAGGATTATCAGTGTAGCCACACGCGTCAAGCTCCGGCCCTGCCAGCATGGCCCTTACCTGGTCACTGGCAACATCTGTGGCAATGAGTCCCTCTTTTCTGTAGACTATTGTATTAGGAGGAATCCTCTTATTGGGGGGAGTTACAAAAATAACCTTTACCCCTCGCTTTATGGCATTGTCCAGATGCTTCTTAAGCTCAGTCCTTATCTCACGGACCTTTGGAGTGCATATAAGAAGTTCACGCTCTGTAAGATTTATCATCTCGGCAAGCTTGCTCATCACCCTCTGGGTCCCATATATGGTGTAAACAAGCTGAGGTTCTCCCTTTGACGGAACCATGTCCTGAATCTCCTTGAGTTTCCTGAAGAGATTGTCAAACTTTTCCTGGAATTCCGATCTGATCTTGCTCATGTCCTCAGGCTTGAACATCCTGGGCCTCCCCTCGGTCTCTTTTGCGAACCCCTTCTGGACAAGGGATTCCATGACCTTATAGGCAGACGTTCTCGGTATTTTTGCTGTGTCGGCAACAGTGTCTGCATTTGCCACTCCATGATACACCAAGGCTGCAAAACCCTGTGCTTCATAGGATGACAGCCCCAATAGCTTAAGCATGTCTGCTATTTTGCTGAGTTGCTCAGCATTAGCTTCCATAGCTAATAATGTGTTATTTGTTTATATCACTTTCTGATATGTCTCTCACCAGTGAATCAATATTGTGCACCCTCTATGAAAATAGGTTCAGATTTACAAATCGTTTACGAATGTCATGGTACAAACTATATGGTGTAAAGAATCAGGTCATTCAGCCATTGGCAAACATTAAGAACATTTCTGCGCTGAATCCCATGTGATAGAAGAAGTCTCACAAATACTGAAGATGGATAATTACCTCTCCAACATGAACATACAAGTGATCAAAGCAGAGAATGGACATGTTGAATTTTCGGTGCCCATAACCGACAACATGCTCAGGATAGGGGCAATAGTAAATGGCGGGGCCACAATGACTCTAATGGATGCAGCCGGAGGCATGGCAGTTTATACACTGGGGCATGGATCAAACCAGGTCACTGTGAATCTGAATACCAACTTTTTGCGAAAAATTGACAAGGGTCCGCTTAAGGTGAGGGGGACGGTCGTAAAGAAGGGGAAGCGAATAGTGTTTGCCAGGATGGAAATAATAGATTCCAGCGGAGAATTGTGTGCCGATGCCTCAGGGTCCTGGTACATATACTGAGGGATAGAATTGGAAGCTGATGAAAACAGGTACGAAGGGATGCTGTCCGGAAAGACTGTAGTTGTGGCAGTCACTGCAAGCATATCACTTTACAGGATACCTGACCTTGTTAGGGAACTGAGAAGGGAAGGCGCAAGAGTTATTGTCGGGATGTCGCAAGAGGCTTCCAGGCTCATCAGCCCGACAATTTTCAACTGGGCTTCAGAAAATCCAGTTGTCACCGAGATCTCTGGAAACATAGAGCACATATCCCTATTCATAGGGCACGCAAGGGACACATCGCTCCTTATATGCCCAGCCTCATACAACTCTATAGGCAAGGTTTCAAATGGGATATCGGACGACATACCGTCACTATTCTTCTCATTTGCAATGGGGAACGGGAACCCAATTGACATCTGCCCGGCCATGCATGAGGGCATGATGATAAATCCCATAAACCAGGAGAACCTGGAAAAACTGAAGGGGTTAGGCGTTGGAATAATCCCTCCAAGAATGCTTGAGCAGAAGGCAAAGATATCTGAAAACGATCTGGCGGTCGATTATGTATGCAGATCCCTCGGGGGCAGGCCTCTGCGCGGGAAACGAATTCTAATAATAGGAGGGAGAGGGGAGGAGAAAATCGATCCGGTAAGGTCAATTTCAAATTCAGGATCTGGGCTAACATTCTCATGGTTTGGCATAAATGCATTCAGACTTGGGGCGGATCGTATTGTTATGATAGGAAACACGGACTTTAGGATACCAGACTACGCGGACTACAGGAAGTGCATAAAGATTGAGGATTTTGAGGCTGAAGTATCAAAGGTCCTATCCAAGGAAAAGTTCGATATGGTGATAAACTGTGCATCGCTTCCAGATTTCAAGGTTTCTAACCGCTCTGATACCAAGTTGCCTGGAAGCAGAAGAATTCTTCTGGAACTTGAACCGCGTCATAAGCTTTTAGAAACTGTTAGAAGGCACCACAGCGGAACTCTGATCGCATTCAAGCTTGACCATGAGATGGGGGCAGATGAAATAAGAAAAAAACTTGAGGCCAGCAGCCCTGACGCAATTGTCTACAATGTCATAGACGGGGTTTCCAGCCCATTCGGCGAAGTGAGGAACCATTACAGGATCATAACGCCCAGAGAAACCATTGATTTGGGCAGTTTGCCTAAACCACAGATGACTTTGAAGGTGCTTTTGTCGTTTGCCAGCGGGGGTAAGGAATAAATTGAGAGTAACTGCAGTCCAGATGAAGCGAGTCAGTATTAGCGAATCCATTCAGAAAGCTAAGTATGCGCTTCATCAACTGGAAAACGAGGAGCCGGACTTAGTTGTACTCCCAGAGAAGTGGGTGACTGAAAAAATAACAGAAAGTGATCCCGCGTTTCTCAGCCTTATGGAGTTATTTCAGAACTTTTCAGAGGAGCACAACTGTTCTATTATACCTGGCAGCTTCAGTCTTGTCCGCAGTGATGGCACATTCAACAGTGCCCCAATGATCAGCAGTGGCAGATTGTTGGGCTTTCAGGACAAAATTTCCCTGTACAGGGCAGAAAAGGTGACCTACAACCAAGGTGATAGCATAAAGGTATTCAAAACAGGTAACGCTTCCATCTCCATTGCAGTATGTTATGATCTGGATTTTCCATACTTCACCAAGATAGCTGTAAAAAGGGGTGCTAGGATTTTGGCAAACCCCTCCCTAATCAATGAAAAATTTCATGAAATGTGGTGGATTTACGCGCGCGGGAGATCGCTGGAAAACAGGATTCCAATAATTTCCGTAAACTCCCTTTCAGCACCGTTCAATGGAAACTCCATAATAACTGGCCTGAAAGCCACTGATGATGGGGTGTTGCTTCAGGACCATTTTTGCGGAAAAGAGCCGCTGGCCACAATTGATCTGGACCTGACTGATATAGAAGATGCCATGGACAAGAGGATAAATGAGGACCCTGGAAGCTATTCACTGGAGTGGGAGGCTTGAACCCAGCCTCTCTTCTTTCAGGCAGGCAGAAGGAAATCAGTCAGTATTCCGGCAACCAATCCGGGATGAGTGACATGGGGGGTGTGACCGGCCCCATCTATTAGCCTAAGAGAAGACCCCGGAATATTTTCATGAAGGATTTTTGCATATCTGCTGTCTATTATCCTGTCTTCCTTGCCCCATACTATCAGAGTATTCCATCGTATGTTACGTAGCATTTCAACGGTCAGCTTTTCCCTTCCAGAGGCATTATGCTTCACTATTCCCTCTATGGTGGTCCGGTTGTTGGAGGGATTCATGGCCATCACTCTGTCCACAAACCTGGCTGCCGCTTCACTGGGACCTTCCCCAACTGTGGTGTTAATTCCGGCAGAATCTTCCAGCACAAGCCTTCCTGCCTGGCCTGATCGGAGTGCATATGCAAGCGAGACCCACCCGCCATAGGAATTGCCAACTAGGACTGGCTCCCTTATTCCGCAGGCAGAAATGAATTCCTGAATCATCATTACCTGCATGGAAACAGAGAAATCATATCCGTCGATTCTAGTCCGCCCGTGTCCGGCCAGATCGGGCATAAATAATCCCAGCTCCTCTGGAAGGTGCTGTGAAAGCTTGATCCAGTTATTTCCTGAACCTCCCAACCCATGAAGGAAAACCACTTGAATATTGCCCGGGCGGCTGAGATACGAAACAGTGCCGTTTGACACGCTGACGGTCTTGCGTTCCATGGGGGACCATCGGTCTGGGCAATAAAAATCTACAGAATATCGTAAAGCAAGATCAGCAATAATGTAATACAATTTTGTACAAAACGTGATATTCCTGCCATGAATATGGGGATATGCCCTTTCAGGATCTCAGGGACTACTTGGACAAGCTCAGATCATTGGGAATGCTGGCAGAAGTAAAGGCTCAGGTAAGTCCTGACCTTGAACTTACACACATACTGAGCGAGGAGCTAAGGGTAGGAAACAAGCGGACGCTTCTCTTTCAGAACGTGCTTGGTTCCAAGGTTCAAGCTGTAGGCAATCTTTTCTCAGACTGGACAAGAATGACAATGATACTCGGCGATGAGCCAGAAAACATAGGTAAGAGACTGCTTGAGCTAGTAGAGGTTCCAAGCGACACTGATTCAATGGTCGCCAGGGGGCTTAAGATGATGAGAGAACTTGGCGGAGTAAAGCCAAAAATCAGAAACGGCCTAGGTTCTGATCACCATGAAGTTGAGAAACCCGATCTGGGAAAATATCCAATCTGCAAAACATGGCCAGAGGATGGTGGCCCGTACATTACTTTGCCCCTGGTTATAACCAAGGACCCAGTTACAGATGGGAGGAACGTAGGAATGTACCGCATGCAGGTTTACGATTCCGAAACTCTAGGAATGCACTGGCAGATACACAAGGGGGGAGCCGAAAACTATGACAAGCAGAAGAGAACGGGCAAGCCCCTGGACGTGGCTGTTGTCCTGGGTACTGATCCACTAAATATATTTTCGGCAGTCGCGCCTCTGCCAAACGGGATAGACGAATTCTCATTTGCTGGACTCATCTCAAAGGAAAGGGTAGAGCTGGTAAAGGGGGCCACTGTTGACCTGGAATATCCAAGCAATTCGGAAATTGTCCTAGAGGGTTATGTTGACCCACAGGAGACAAGAATCGAAGGTCCTTTCGGCGACCACACCGGCTATTACTCCCTGGAGGAGGAATTTCCTGTATTTCACGTTAGGAAGATCATTGAGAGGAAGAATCCAATCTATCCAACCACAATAGTTGGAAAGCTCTGGCATGAGGACGTGATCATGGGTAAGGCCGTGGAAAGGATGTTCCTGCCTATCATACGATTCCAGATACCTGAAATAGTGGATCTCAATACCATGGAAGAGGCAGTATTCCACAACATGGTGATTGTTTCCATAAAGAAGCGCTATCCAGGACAGGCTAAAAAGGTAATGTTTGCCCTCTGGGGTCTTGGGCAACTTATGTTTAGTAAGATAATTGTTGTTGTTGACGATGATATAAACGTTCATGACAGAAAACAGGTGATATGGGCAATGACTACGCGGATAGATCCTGACAGAGACGTGTTCACCGTGCCAGGGACAGTAACCGACAGCCTGGATCATGCATCCCCGATTTTTAATTATGGGTCAAAAATGGGCATAGATGCGACCAGAAAAGGCCCTTCAGAGGGATATACTCGAAAGTGGCCGGAGGTAATGGATGTTCCTCAGGAGCTAAAGGATTCTGTAAAGAGAAGGTGGAAGGAACTGGGCTTATGAAGATCAGGGAAATCGTCGATTATATAAAACTCGAGCATACTGTATTCGATCTTCCATTCGTCTTTAGCGGAGCTGTCCTGGCTTCTCAGGGCCATTACAATTACGTTAAGCTCCTCCTAATACTGCTGGCGACAACCAGTGCACGGGCAACAGCAATGTCTGTCAACAGGATTGCTGGCCTCAAGTACGACAGGTACAACCCAAGGAAAAAGGAATGGATTCTGGTTTCGGGCAGGCTTTCAGTGAGGAAAGCAATCCTCTTTACCGTTATTTTCGGGTCCATTTTCGAGCTTTCCACACTGTTCCTTAACAGATTTGTGCTTCTGCTTTCGCCGATCGTTCTCATAATGTTTGTGACTGATCCGTTGCTGAAGCGCATAACACCATGGAGGCACCTGTATATGGGACTGACAATTGGTGTTGGCGTTTTGGCGGGATACCTTGCCATAGATCCGGCCTTTCCCTCAACGCTGCCGCTTTATCTCATATTTCTTGCCTCGTCCCTATGGATAGCTGGATTTGACATGATATATACAATTCCAGACGTGGACACGGACAAAGCCTTCGGCCTGAGGACCGTTATGACGGATTATGGAATAAGAAGAGGGCTTATACTATCGGACGCAATACATGCAATTACATTTGTGTTCTTCCTATCACTTGCCCTCTATCTTAGATCCATATTTTATGATCTGGCGCTTATTCCCATCTTGGCGCTCATAGTGTACCAGCATTACATCGTGAAACCGGACGATCCAAAGAGCATCAGGGTATCTTTCCAAAACTCAAACACGTTCATTGGGATAATATTCCTTGCCGCGCTGATACTCTCAGTATCCTTTGGGTCATTTTAATGTCCGCTGACAGGTTCCGATTTTGCTGACTTTTCTGTTCTCATCATGGTTGAGAATGCAAGGAAGGCTCCTATGGATGCAGCGCCAAATAGGCCTATGGCAGACCACACTCTTAGTCCATTATATGAGTAGAATGCCAGGAAGAATGCCCCCACACTGGGTCCAAGCGCCCTCCCGGTTGAGTTGACCATGCCAAGGAATCCCATATATCTGGCAGTTTTTCCAGGCGGGGCAATTCTCGATACCACGGAATTCATCACGGGTGAGGTAAGATTTTCCCCAAGGGTAATGACGACCATGTCACCCATAAACTGCAGTAAGGTTGTTGAAAGTCCGACGAGCAAATATCCTGCTGTATAGGCAATTGCACCTGCAATCATGGAGATTATTTCCGGGTACCTCTTCATAAAGTTGGAAATAGGGTATTGTCCTATGACAACAACGGTTCCGTTGACGGCGTATATGTACCCAATCATGTTGCTGGGAATGGCAGCTTTTATGCCTGCATATAAGGGCAGGGTCACAGAAAACTGTGAGGAGACCAGCGTAACTAGAAATGTGCCGGCTGAAAATACCAGAAGGAATCTGTCGAAGGAGATCATCTGTATTTTTCCGCTCTGTTTCCCGTCACGGAAATTCCCTCTATCTTTAACAAAGAACAGGACCACGATGCCCTGCAGCATGCTTGAAACTGCTACAAGAAGGAAGATCCACAAAATTCCGAAATTGAATATTAGGGATCCAGTTAGAGGCCCAATGGCCCAGCCCAGGTTAGACAATATCCTGTAAATGACATAGCCATTCATTCTGTCTCCTGTAGAGGTGACATCCGCTATAAGAGCATTTGCTGAGGGGAAAACCAGAGCACCCCCAAATGATGTCAGTACGAAGAGAACCATTATCATCAATACGGGAAAGCGAAAAAATATGCCAGCGGCAATGATTAGATAAAGTGAAAAACTGGCGGTGCTGCCAATCAGCAGGGTACTCTTCCGTCCGAGTGTGTCCGCGAGAAAACCCCCAACTACGCTGAAAATTATTGAGCCCACGGACAGAAATGTGAAAACTATCCCCACAAGAAAAATGGATACATGAAGATCCTCTTCAAAGAAAAGGGCCATGAAGGGCCAAGTGGCTCCAAAGCCTATTGAACGTATTCCGGAAGCCAGGCTTACGGCCCAGAGTTCCCTGTTCCCAGTAAGGAATCTGCTAGAAAGAATGCTGTTTTGCGTACAGGTGAAGACCAGAGAAATATATTAAATGTGGCTGTATGGCTATTCCGGCAGAATCTTCATAAGGTCAGTCCATGAATTGAAATCTTTCCCTTAAGGTTCTTCCTTATGGTCACCTCATCTCTGTTCCTGTCGATTGCATTGTAAACTGCTTGATCTATGGCTATCATGTACCCCTCTCCAAGAAATATTCTGTGCGAATCGTCAGGAACCTGTCCTATCCTTGCCTCAGATCGGTAGATTGGCTGGCAGTCAGCATCATTGCATGGCCCCTTTTCTGTCTTAGCCTCAATGATTATGTAATTTCCCGATGCAGCAACATCTCGCAAGGAAGGATGTATGATAATCCTCCCTTTTCCAACTGGAACTACCACTTCCTGTGCCATTACTTATACTTGCTACTGTACATCTCCATCGCTCTGGAGATTTCCTCTAGTGCAAATTTCTTATCTTCCCAGCCTGTCACCTCAGTCTTCTTGTTTTCAAGGATTTTGTAGGTTTGGAAGAAATTGGCTATTTCCTTCAAGAGGTGCTCTGGTAAATCTTTCAGGGTCTTGACATTTCTGTACATCGGGTCCCCTTCTGCCACCATGAGAAGCTTATTATCTCTCTCGCCCTGGTCGATCATCTTCATTACCCCAATGGGCCTTGCAGTAAGAACAATACCCGGATAGGTCGGATCAGTGATAAGCACCATTGCATCAAGCGGGTCTCCATCATCGTATAACGTTTGGGGAATTGCCCCATATTCCACAGGATACATCACGGAAGAGTGCAGCACCCTGTCAAGAGTAACACCTGAAAATTCTTTGGACATCTCATACTTGTTTTTGCTTCCTTTGGGGGTCTCTACTATCACATATAGGCGTTCCGGTGGTTCTGGCCCAACCGGCACCTGGTGCCAGTAACTCATGTTTTTTTCCATTGCGGTTCAAATGGATTATTGATATAAAAAAACTCTCTCAATTTATTTTTGTGCTCCTGGCAGGCTTACCTAATTAAATAGAGTTGCATTTCTCATGACGTTGGCAATAATGGAGAGGATTGTGGCATACAGCCCATTCAGGGTCAGCTTTGCCGGCGGAGGGACAGACATAGAGCCATTCTGCAGCACTATGGGCGGGGCTGTCATAAACACTGCAATAGACAGGGGAGTAACGATCATATATACGCCGGATAATTACGACTTGGAGATTTCATCCAGGGATTTCCTTAAGAGTGTTCTGGTGCTCTCAGAGAAAGACAGTGCCGATGTGCTGCACAAGATGATCGGTCTTCTCAGGCAATTTGGCATCGATCGCGGAAGGCTCAGCATTAGCAGCGGGGTGCCACCAGGCTCAGGCCTTGGCTCGTCAAGCGCTCTTACGACTGCGCTTCTTTCAATGATATACAATCATCTGGGTATCGCAAAGCCCCCATCTGAAGTGGCATCTGATGCCTTCAGGATCGAAAGGGAATATTTCGGCATAACACTGGGAAAACAGGACCCATTTGCAATTGCAATGGGTGGGTTCAAATTCATGCAATTTTCCAGCCAAGGGGCACAAACCCTCCCCCTGGAGGCAGGCAGCGATTTCTGGAACGAGATAGAAAAGCGCACTGTCCTAATATACACAGGAAAAACAAGAGAAAGTTCGGACTACCTTCGTGAACAGGTCAAGAGGTCCAGCATGGGTGACAGTGAAATCAACGCAAATCTCATCGAAATGAAAAGGATCACAGAGGAGATGTACAGGGCGGCATTGGGCAATGACATAGTGACTTTTGCCCATGGAATCACTAGGGGATGGGAAATAAAGAAAAAGCTGGGGAAAAAGGTAAGCAACAGTAAAATTGATACAATAATAACCGAGGCGCTATCAAGCGGGGCAATGGCTGCTAAACTCATGGGTGGAGGTGGAGAAGGCTTCGTGCTGGCACTCTGTGAAAAGGATTCGGTTGAGAAGGTCCAGAAGTCAATGATGGATTATTCTGACTTTGTAATACGAGTCTCATTTGATCCAAGCGGAACAAGGTCACGGAAGTACTCCGGAATTTTCCCTCAGTGATATGTAGTCCTTGAGAATCCTGTACGTCAGGCCCCAGACAATCCAACCCTGAAAATCGTATGCAGGCATTCCGTTGATAGGGTTCCGGGAATCCTTACGATCAGATAGGCTAACAACCTTTACCTGGCTTATCTCCGGGCCAGGGGCGATGTCGTTGAAACTATCTACCTTTAGTATGAAGGGATATACCGGCATATCTGGCATCTTCATTGAAAAGGTTGGCTCCATGGCAAAAATAATGCTTTCAGGTGACAGATTCAGATTTACTTCCTCAGCGATTTCCCTTAGAACGCCTTCCTGTGGCGTTTCTCCATCCTTAACGTGCCCACCAGGGAATGCAATGTCACCTGACCACGGATCGCCGGTTCTTTGGTTTCTCTTGACAAGGACTATGAGATCATTCCTTGTTATCAAGCCAACGGCTGACCGCATCTTCAAGCCAGCAGAGATATTATGTCAGAAATCTTCTGGCCTTCACTTATTCCAAGTTCAGAAGCTCTCTTGGTAACACCCGCTGCCTTGCTGTTCAGCATGGTCTCGAGGTCAGATACGCCAGTTACCCTGACCGCTGCATCACCGAGCTTCTGTGCAGCTTCAAGGTTAAGGTATCCGCACATGACAAATCCCTTCTTCCCCTTGAGAACCAGCAACGGTGCATTTCCCATCGGCATTCTCATGAATTCAAAGGTTTTTCCGGCTATCTCAACTGTATCGATCTCAATCATGAGTGGTGAATAGCCTGGCTCCTTAATATTTATCCCCCTGAATCCAACATTCTTTTATGGCTAGTCATGTCACTCCATTTTCAGCAATTATACGACGCATAATCAAATTAAGCCGAATAACGTCCGTGGAATTTGCTGCATCACACCATACGTGGAGAAATATGCAAATATTTTCCCCCCGTCAGTTAGGTTCGCCGGACTCACGCAAATACACCTCACATTCTAAATTCCGGATTACATACGCATGTACCATTTGGGCGTTATAATGCCAGGACATGCGCAATTCATTCCTTACCATCATATGTGTCGATTAGAAATAGTTATATAGAAGTTTATTTTTACTTGTCTGAGGTCGTTATGATAGGCGGACAACCAATATTCATATTAAAGGAAGGTACAAAGAGAGAAACTGGCAAGGATGCCATGAAAAACAACATTGAGGCAGCAAAGAGCATTGCCAACGCAGTCAGGTCAAGCCTTGGACCGCGTGGCATGGACAAAATGCTGGTTGATTCCCTTGGGGACATTGTAATCACCAACGACGGTGTAACCATTCTCAAGGAAATGGATGTTGAGCATCCTGCTGCCAAGATGATGGTTGAAGTGTCAAAGACCCAGGATTCATTCGTGGGCGACGGAACAACCACAGCGGTTATTGTTGCAGGCGCACTGCTGCAGGAAGCAGAGAGCCTCATCAACCAGAACGTTCACCCAACCGTCATATCCTCGGGATACAGGATGGCAGCGGACCAGGCAAAGAAGATTCTTGACGAGATATCTAAGCCGGTCAAGTTCAGTGACCGGGAACTGCTCAAGAAGATGGCTGGCACCTCACTTAGCAGCAAGAGTGCGTCCTCCAGCAAGGAAAAGCTCTCAGACATATCCGTTGATGCAATAAAGGCGGTTGCTGAAAAGAGAGATACCGGATACACCGTTGATTTCGACAACATACAGATTGTAAAGAAACAGGGCGGTGAAATTGAGGACACCCAGCTTATCTACGGAATCATAGTGGACAAAGAGAAGGTCCACCCTGGCATGCCAGATTTCGTAAAGAATGCTAAGATCGCACTTCTTGATGCTGCGCTTGAGATCAAGAAGCCCGAATTTGACACAAACATAAGGATAGATGACCCATCAATGATCCAGAAATTCCTTTCCCAGGAAGAAAACCTGCTCAGGGAAATGGTGCAGAAAGTGAAAAAGTCAGGAGCCAATGTGCTGATAACACAGAAAGGGATAGATGACCTTGCACAGCACTACCTGGCAAAAGAAGGCATATACGCTGTTAGAAGAGTCAAGAAAAGCGATGTGGAGAAACTTTCCAAAGCAACGGGCGCAGCAATAGTTTCTTCAATAGAGGAACTTTCCGCACAGGATCTGGGAAGCGCTGAGATGGTTGAGCAGGTCAAGATCGGCGATGATTACCTGACCTTTGTGACAGGATGCAAGAATCCCAAGGCAGTTAGTGTGCTTGTAAGAGGTGGAACGGAACACGTTGTTGACGAGATAGAAAGATCAATAACAGATTCCATCCACGTGGTCGCAGCGGCCGTTGAAGACGGTGCTTACGTGACAGGCGGTGGATCATCAGCTGCAGAGATTGCGCTCAGACTGAGAGAATATGCATCGAAGGTAGGGGGAAGACAGCAACTGGCAATAGAGAAATTCGCCAATGCAATGGAAGAGATTCCCAGAGCACTATCAGAGAATGCTGGGCTGGATGCAATAGACATACTTATAAAAATCAGGAATGACCATGCTAAGGGAAACAAGACCTACGGGATTAACGTCTTCTCCGGAAACGTAGAGGACATGGAGAAAGCGGGAGTCATAGAGCCTGTAAGGGTCGGGAAACAGGCTATAGAAGCTGCCACCGATGCCGCTGTTATGATATTGAGAATAGACGATGTGATTGCCACAAAGGGCTCCAAGGGCGGTTCGCCTCCTAGCGGCGGAGCTGGGGCAGGCGGAGATTCAGAAGATTAATACCAGCTGAGAGAATTTTTAAACAATAAATAACAATTTTTTCCAATCCCTAGCATATGAAGTTAAAAAAACGTTATATAATGAATAAATCTGTTGTTGTGTGGAAAACGCCTATTCACAGATCTACAGGAAACAGCACTACGGCTTAGTTGGAAAACACTCTGCTGTTAAGGTCTGCCACTGGACAAAGAGCGAAATCACCGGCGGTCCCGGCTGTTACAAAGGTGATTTTTACGGAATCAAATCCCACCAGTGCGTACAGATGACACCAGCCCTGAACTCATGCACCGAAAATTGCTCATTCTGCTGGAGATTCCAGGGTTTTGATGGTATGCACATATCAGATGAGGATGACCCGGAATTCATTCTTGAGGAATCCATCAAGGCACACAAGAAGCTCATTTCAGGCTTCAAGGGAAATCCCAAGGTGTCTCCGGAGAAGTGGGAGGAAGCTGACAATCCTAAGCACATTGCTATCTCACTGACGGGTGAGCCGACGCTGTACTCGCGTCTTGGAGAATTCATTGCACTTGCAAGAAAAAGAGGAATATCGACTTTTCTCGTCACAAACGGAACACTTCCAATGGTCCTTGAAAAACTTGATCCGCTTCCAACACAGCTTTACGTGACGACGGCCGGCCCGACAAAGCAGATATTCAACGAGGTTCTGAATCCAGCAATAGGCAACGCCTGGGAGAATTTTAACAGGACACTGGAGATTCTTCCATCTCTTGACACAAGAAAAGTCATCCGACACACACTGGTTAAGGATGTGAATATGCCTTTCGTTAATGAATATGCGAAGCTGGATGCCATTGCCGATCCAGACTTTATCGAATCTAAGGGATATGTCCATGTTGGGCAGTCGATTACCAGGCTCGGGATCGAGAACATGCCTTCCCATGATTATGTGGTGGAGTTCAGTAGGCAGCTGGGTGGTATCCTGGGCTACCACTTCTCTGGAGAGAGAAGGGATAGCAGAGTAACACTTCTTGCGAAGGACCCATCGAAGGCGAAGATAGATTTTTCCTCCATATGATCATGCCTGCTGCCGGCCTTAAAGTGCAGCCTAAATTACTTTTGCTAGCCAACCATGCTTGACCATACAGTATTTTCACTTCAAGTGGTACGCCAACTGAAAATTAAATTATACAGGTTTGAGATGAACAGTTCGATCTCGCATGGATTTTAATTTTTCAGAGGAACAGGAAATACTCAGGGCCACTGTTAGGGAATTTGCTCAGCGTGAAATTGCACCCAGAATTCCTGAGATGATACAGAAGAGAAGAATCCCACATGAAATAATCGCCGGCATGAAGAGGCTAAACTTATTGGGGATGACTGTACCAGAAATATACGGCGGCATGGGAGCTGATGCCGTTACAACAGCTATTGTTGCAGAGGAGATTGCAGCAGCAGACCCTACGGTTTCAATTCCAGTTATGTTCCTGGTTCACAATGCATGGTCATATCTTCTTGCCAAGTATGCTAACAGGGAACTTGCAGCTGAAATTCTGCCCTCCGTAGCCCGTGGCGACAAACTCACGGGAATTGCCTCAACTGAGCCGAATTTCGGATCAGACCTCGGCTCCATGACAACAGTCGCAGTTAAGTCAGGTTCTGGCTACACCATAAACGGTGAGAAATCATTCATAAGCCTAGTCCGTGACATAAGGGAACTGGGAGGGGGATATGTTACCGTGGCAAAAACAGATCCCGGGAAGGGGACAGCAGGCATAACCTTATTTTATCTTCCAGACAATGAGAAAAGCATTGAGATAACAAGTCTGGAGGAAATGGGAAGGGAGGGATCAACATGGGGGGCGTTGCGTTTCAAGAATTATGTAACTGAATCCAGGAACGTACTTGGAAAAGTCAATGAGGGCTTTAAAATAGTGCATGAGGGTTTTGAATTTGCCAGGGCCCTTATTTCCGTAATTTCTGTCTCTACAGCAATGACCTGCCTGAACAACGGCATAGAGTACATGAAGAGCAGGAAGGCTTTTGGCCAGCCAATTGGCAAATTCCAGGGTCTGCAGTTCCAGCTTGCGGATCACATGGCAAGGATGGAAGCAGCAAGGACGGTGGGTTATAAAGCGTTATGGATGTACGATCAGGAGCAGAAGCATGGCAGCTTCAGCAGGTTCCAGATCAGCAAGCAGGTAGCAACAGCCAAGCTTCTCTCTACTGTGTGGGCTTTCGATGCAATCAATGATGCTCTCCAGTGGCACGGTGCATATGGATACACCAGGTATAACCCCCAGGAATTGGCTCTAAGGGGAATAAGGTCATTTCAGCTGGCAGAGGGATCAAGGGAAATAATGAAAATGATAATTGCCAGGGAAAGCCTTGGACGGGATTTTTTCAAACAGTGAGGAAGTGAAATGTCGGAGGAAATATCAATAGATGAGTTTAGGAAAATAGACATCCGAACCGCCAAGGTTGTGGAATGTGAGAAGGTTGAAAAGTCAAGAAGCCTGCTGAGAATCGTTGTTGATATGGGAAATGAAAAGCGGCAGATAATTTCCAGCATTTCTGAATACTATGAGCCAGCTGAGCTTCTGGGCAAAACCATAATTGTAGTTGCAAACCTCAAGAAAGCTAAGTTCATGGGCCTGGAAAGCCAAGGAATGCTGCTAGCTGTCGAGAAGGGCAATTTCCTGTCTCTTCTTACTACTGATCGGCAATCTGATCCCGGCCTCAGGGTATCGTAAAATGACCATAGTGGAAAAGTACCGTGCTGAAAGTATCCAGGATTTGATCATCAGCAAGAAAATTCTCGAGGAGATAAATTCGTGGCTGAACCTCTGGAGAGAAGGAACCCCCACGAAAAAGGCACTGATTCTTTACGGCCCCCCGGGGACCGGAAAGACTACCACGGCATTAGTGCTTGCTAAGGAAGCAGGAGTTCCGATCATCGAGATGAACGCATCGGACACCAGAAATTCAGACTGGATGAAGAGAATAGCCCTTATGGCCTCTCTCTATGGAGATATAACTTATTCAGACGCCGGTGAGACGAAATTTAACAAGATCATTCTTGTTGACGAAGCAGACAACATCTTCGAGGGCAAGAGCAAGGATAAAGGGGGAGATAGCGGCGGTCTCACCGAACTTTCAAGAATAGTGTCAAGAACAAACAACCCGATAATTCTGACAATGAACGATTTCTATGAATTTCGCAGAAAACCTGCAGCGAGGGAAATCATCAACAACAGCTTGGTTGTGGAATTCAGGCAGTTCAAACGCAAGAATGACCTGGATTACAGGAACTTCAGGAACAGGCTTCAGGAGAGGCTTTCTTTCATTGCAAAGAATGAGGGGCTCGTCTTCAGGCCGGAAATAACAGACAGGCTCCTGGAGAGGAACAGGGATGACATACGTGCTATTCTGAATGATGCAATAAGCATGATGTCATACAGGGACGATGCAAACAGCTCGGCAGAAGCCGGCATACGAGATGCGGTCTCAGGAATATATGACGTCATCCATTCAACCTTCAAGGGTCGGAATTACGAGATGATACTTTCAGAGCTTATGGAAAAAGATTTTACCACAGAAGACTACCTCATGTGGCTCGACAGCAACCTGCCCAGCGAGACCAAGGACCCATCAGACATGGTTTCAGCTTACGAGATACTTGCGCTTGCAGATATATTCGTAGGAAGAGTCATAAAAAAGCAGCATTATGCTTTCAAGGGATATGCCGAG
Source organism: Thermoplasmata archaeon (assembly GCA_021797355.1). GTDB lineage: Archaea > Thermoplasmatota > Thermoplasmata > Thermoplasmatales > Thermoplasmataceae > UBA509. The sequence goes on from JAJZZX010000001.1 coordinate 441,121, forward strand.
GAAATAGCTGCAGGTGTTTTCACTGCCATAAAAAATGTCAATGATAAATATGTCAAATATGAGTTCCCATCGTACATTATGAAGATGTCAAGGATGCGGGATGGCAGGGAAGGCAGAAGATATCTCGTAAGCAAGCTCGCCAGACTGACGCATAGCGGCAGTTCGAGGGTCTCATCAAATCTATGGTTTTTCCAGCATCTGTCAAAGAACAGGATAAATCTGCAGGAAATGCAGGAACGCCTCAATCTATCCGAAAAGGAGCTATCGATCCTTCGGAAAAGCTAGGCGTTATCTTCCGCTAATTTTTTTATGGCTGCCTTGCATTTCTTTATGGTTCCACTGGTAATGACCGTCTTAATTCCCGGGAAGCTCTTTTTCAAGTGTTCTATCAACATCTCCTTCATGAACTGATCCGTGAGATATATGGCATAGGCACCATCATAGAATTTTCTTTTTGCCCTGAAGATCTTGAGGAGTTCGCGATCTATTGAAGGGAGGATTTCGTCAAGCCTATTTCCAGTGACTAGAACATATCTTTTGCGAATGGCAGAGCCTTTCAACACACCTTAATGTTGGTTCGATTAATCTAGCTATCGAATTGAGTTGCCTTAACTAGGTTGCTTGCACTAGCAGATAACATATTTATAGCCTTAAACCCTACAGCATCATTCAACTCAATTAGGGGAAAGATTTAGATGCCAGAAATTCAGAGTACTTACAGTGTTGTCAGGAATGCATGGAAAAATCTCAAGAAATCCGAGATCTACAACCTTCACAAGGACCGTATGATCTCCTGGAGAAACGGTTCTTCCGTGGAAAGAGTGGATCACCCAACAAGAGTGGACAGGGCAAGGGCCCTGGGCTATCGCGCCAAGGAAGGATTTGTTGTTGTGAGGGCAAGGGTTAGAAGAGGCGGACGAAACAAGCCTAAAATAATGGGTGGCCGAAGACCGAGGAGAATGGGATATAACAAGTTAACTCCTAAGAAGAGCATCCAGTGGATTGCAGAAGAGAGGGTAGCAGACAAGTATCCAAATATGGAGGTTCTGAATTCCTATTATGTTGGCGAAGACGGTCTTTACAAGTATTATGAAGTAATACTTGCTGACAGATCCCATCCTGAAATCATTGCTGATCCAAAGATATCCTGGATTGCTGAGCCTCAGAATAGGGGCAGGGTTTACAGGGGGCTTACCTCTGCTGGCTACAAAGGACGGGGTTTAAGGACTGGCAGAACTGGTAGCGCAAAGAGCAGGCCGTCAATACGTTCAAACGGTAGAATTAGAAGATAATTAATCCTAATTATTTGACATTGAATTTTGCCGCGGTGGCCCAGTGGTACGGCGCCAGACTTGAGATCTGGTTCCCTTGTGGATCGGGAGTTCGAATCTCTCCCGCGGCGCCTATTAATATTTTTCTGGTTGGAGGAAAAGTCTGACCTGATTTATGCGTTTATTGTTTTGCCATTGGCATTTTGGTGAGCTCTGCTGATCCTATGCAATCAAGAAAACTTTTTAAGATGAATGTAGAAACTTGCGGGTATTTAAAGATGGGCCAGTGAGTTGTCTCCATCATGGCGGCTAGAGAAAATGGTGCTTTTTCTCCCCAGAGGCTATTTCCTGAGTAAGATCCCCATCGGACCTAGGTTCATAAAATTCCACCTTTCCGCACTGGTTACATTTGTACAATGTAAAGGTTTGAGTAGATTCAGCGAGCTGATTCCAGCCTCCTAGAAACATCCCGCCAATGCCGGAATAACCGCCGACCCTGAATTTCATATCGCCAACCCTTTCCAGCGGTGTGTTACAGTTAGAGCAATTTCTTGTTACCTTAATGGAACTTAACATCTCGTCACATATAAAGCAATCAATCCATTCCAGACCGATGTGGCCTAGCAACATATCCTCGATGCGAACTCAAAGATGACTCCGGCATTACAGGATAGCTTTTCAGAAATTGATGGTGCGAGGGATGGGATTCGAACCCATGAACCCCTACGGGACAGAATCTTAAGTCCTGCACAGTTGGCCAGGCTTTGTTACCCTCGCAGATAGCCGGAATATCATCTGGCAATATATTAAATTGCCAAGGCCAAAAGAGACCCATCACAATGATTCTGCATTTATGCGCAGGTTTAAAAGTGTTCGGGAATTACACGCTCATGATGCCGGGAAACTTACCTCCAGGTGGAGACCTCGTTGAATTTGAGATAGATGAAGAGCCCAAATGGATAACAGTCAAGCTGAAAGATGGATCAGTGATACAGATAAAGATGGAGATAGTGGCAATAATGAGAAACGGAAATGACCAGAATACCGGCCTGCCACTATACATGGTACAGGCAACAAACATAATCAGAATGATGAAAGTACCCAGGGAATTGATAAAAAAAGGGGAAAAGAATGACGACAACAGAGGGCAGACAATGTATCGCTAAATCTGAATTAAGCTGTTGTATTTTTTAATAATATATATCTAATTTGAACATTTTCCGAGTAGAAAGGCATATAATTCCGGAAGTCATCCAATCATGTGGATGAAAAAGACTGGGCCATAATCGAAATCCTGAAATCGGATTCGAGAATTTCAAATTCCGAGATAGCCAGAAGAATCAATGTCTCGGAAGGCACAGTTAGGAAACGTATCGAGAAACTTCGAGAAGAGGGGATTATTAAGAAATTCACTGTGGTTCTGAGGAGCGAGGGCATTGAGGGGATGATACTTATCAGAACCGAACCAAAAAGATCGAGGGAAATTTATGAGATACTTTCCAAAAAATTTGACGAGATCTTTGAATTTTCAGGACGCTTTGACTTGGTAATCAGAGTGAACTGCAAATCGCTTGAAGAGCTCAACGTTCTCGTGGATGAAATAAGGAATATAAACGGGGTAAAGAGCACAGATACCCTGGTTAGGCTCCACTGACAATATCATTGTGATGTTTTCGATACGATTATATACGAACGTCATATCTGAACGAGGAGGCAACATCATGGCAGAAGAAAACGTCATCTTTGTCGGTAAAAAACCAACCATGAACTACGTTCTTGCCGTTGTTACACAGTTTAACAACAATGTGGACAGAATAGTCATAAAGGCGAGAGGCAAGGCCATAAGCAAGGCAGTTGATATAGCAGAAATAACAAGGCACAAATTCATACAGGACGCCAAGTACGAAGACATAAGGGTCGAGACCGAGGTCCTCCATGGTGAAAGGGGAGAATCCAACGTTTCTTCAATTGAGATTACGCTAACCAGATAAAGCCCTGAGTTTACCTTTCAAACTTCATGGCTTTTCTGTTAAAATTACAAGAACATTCTTAAAAATCATTAAATTTTGAGTTGAGATACGGGAACGTTCAGTGTATTTATGAGAAATATCGTTGACTGGGAACTCGGTCTTCACGGCAAGGTGGATGAGGTTAACCGGCGCCTTATAGAAATTATTCACACGGATCAGGCAGATCTGTATGAAATGTCCAGATATACTGTGGATGCCGGCGGAAAGAGGTTCAGGCCACTTTTAACTATCCTTGCCTATGAGGTAAGCTGCGATTTGCCCTACACTAACATTCTTGATCTTGCGGCAGGCTATGAGCTTATACATACTGCAAGCCTCATTCATGATGACATTATAGACAACTCGTCCACACGAAGGGGAAAACCGACTCTTAATAACATATACGGGCTAAACCACGCAATAGTGGTGGGAGATTATCTATTTGCAAAGGCATATGAGATGGGTTCCAGGTACGGCCCAGTTGTATCAAAGATCATGGCAGATGCATCAAGCAGGCTGGCAGAGGGGCAGACACTTGAAGCAGTCAACCTTGGCAATATGCACCTAACAGAGGAAACTTACCTGGAAATTATAAGCAACAAGACCGCTCACTTTTTCGAAGCCTGTGCAATGGGCGCAACCACTGCAGCAGGAGCAGGTGAAACAATATCATCCAGCCTCCGGGACTTTGCATTCAATCTTGGTATGGCGTTTCAGGTCACAGATGATATACTTGATATTGTAGGAGATTCATCAAAGCTTGGAAAACCGGTGTTTGTAGACATAAAGCACAATGCAATAACGCTCCCCATAATTCACACCCTGAGGAAGGCAGATCCAGCCGTTACGAAGGAGATACTTGATGCCCTTAAGAGGGGAGATGACAGTAGCATAGACAGCCGATTCAAGGAGCTTATGGTAACAACAGGCGCAATAGATTACTCTTTCCAGGTTGCCAAATCCTATTCGCAGAAAGCCCTGAAGGCTCTGAGGCTTGCCCAGAGGTCCCCCGATCTGGACCTGCTCATGGAGCTGGCCATGATAGTGGTTGAAAGGATAGAAGAACTGAGCTGAAGCATGTTAACCGATGCTGTAAAAGGCCTTTCATAGGTTCAACGGCTCCTTGCTTGCTTGTTTTGATGGGGAAGGTGATGTTCCCTTAATACGGGGTCTGTTTTGCAATAGGATAAGAGATATTCATAACTTCTCAATATACTACCATGCAAACAAATGATTTCGATGAATTCAGGGAAAGAACCCTGAAGAAACTTGGCATAGAGGAGACAAATTCAGGCATATTTGCTGGAAAGTGGCTCCCCAGATCAGGAAAGAATATATACACATCCATAAGCCCAGTTGATGGCAAGGTCAATGCATCAGTGTGGCTCGCCGACAGGGGACAGTATGAGGAGGCTGTAAACCAGTCCATCAAGGCTTTTGAAGAATGGCGCTCAATCCCCGCGCCAAGGCGCGGCGAGATAATAAAGGCACTTGGCGATGTTTTGGCAAAGAACAAAAAGGACTTGGGAGCACTTGTCACTCTGGAGGCCGGAAAGACAACGTCAGAAGGTGAAGGGGAAATTCAGGAAATGATAGATGTGGCATACTTTGCTTCAGGCCTCTCCAGGCAACTCTACGGTTTCACCATGGCGAGCGAGAGGCCAGACCACAGACTGTACGAGCAGTGGTTGCCGCTAGGTCCCATAGCAGTAATAAGCGCTTTCAATTTTCCCTCTTCAGTTTGGTCATGGAATGCTATGGTTGCGGCAGTCTGCGGTGATACAGTCGTATGGAAACCATCAACCAAAGCATCACTGGCAGCAGTGGGTGTAATGAAGATAATGACTGAAGAGCTGGAGAGACTTGGCGCACCTCAGATATTTTCCCTTGTTGCAAGCCGTGGATCCGAGGGGGGCGAGTGGATTTCAAACGACAGAAGGATCCCGCTTGTATCATTTACCGGGTCAACGGCAACAGGTCAAAAAATATATGAAAACGTCGCCAGGCGGATCGGCAGGCCAATACTTGAACTCGGGGGAAACAACTGTTCCATTGTTTCCAGCAGGGCAGACATGAATCTTGCTCTCAAGGGTGTTGCATTTGGGGCCCTTGCAACAGCTGGGCAAAGATGCACCAGCACAAGAAGAGTGGTAGTGCAGGATGACATATACGATGAGTTCGTGTCTAGGCTGAAAGATATCTATTCCAAAGTCAAGATTGGAAATCCAAGGCAGGAAGGCGTACTCGTCGGGCCACTAATAGACAGGGAAGCTGTCAGAACGTTCACGGACGCCGTAAGGGAAGCGGTAAGCCAGGGTGGCAAACTGATTTTTGGAGGCGAGGAAATAAAAGTGCCAGGTCTGGAAGGTGGCAATTACGTAAGACCTGCCCTCATTGAGGCTAAGCCCGATATGGAAATAACGAAGAGAGAGACTTTCGGCCCTCTTCTTTACTTGTTTAGATACAGAACGATTGAAGAAGCGGTGAAGATACATAATTCTGTTCCGCAGGGGCTTTCATCAGCAATATTTACGACGGACCTCAGGGAAGAGGAATACTTCCTCTCATACAGGGGTTCAGACTGCGGCCTAGCCAATGTTAATACAAGTACTGCAGGCGCTGAGATAGGTGGGGCGTTTGGTGGGGAGAAGGAAACAGGGTACGGCAGGGAGAGCGGTTCGGATTCCTGGAAGGCATACATGAGGAGGCAGACAGTTACAATAAACCATGGAAGAGACCTCCCGCTCTCACAGGGCGTCAGGTTTGATGTATGAAAACAAATCACCTGCACATTACCAATGGTAATTTTTTAACAATTAATTATTATCAATATTTCCGGAATGCTGCTTGCCCAGAAGCACGCCGCATGCCCAAGGCGATCCTGCCCATATGTCAGCCCTTAGGTGCAGTGTTTCCCTGCGTCAGAAGATCAGTGGCGAAATACTGTGTGAACAGAATCTATACAAGGGTCGCTCCATGGCGGAATCAATGGGCTGCTAAGGGAAAAATGAGGAGAGTATTTGCATGGTAAAAATAGAGGGTCTTATACATGGGATATACCCAAAAAGTGAAAAACTACGAATAAGAATAGGGAGATGGGAAAGGGGACTGATTAGGCCTGAGGAACTTGACGCTATTATAAAGGAAGAAACTGAGGATTTCGAGAAGTTAGCCGGAAACAATCTGCTGCATACAGATCCGCTCTTCAACTGGTACGATATCTTCAGGCCAATAACGTTGATTTCTGAAGGGATGACTCTGGGTCCGCTCACAAGATTTGAGGAAACAAACACATTTTACCGTATACCACTCATCCATTCACTGCCCAGGTTGAATGTGCATCCAGAAAAATTCCTTGAACTAGATGAGAACCCTCCACTCCCACTATATCATGTGTCAGGCCGCTGGATCGCATTTCTTCCGGGGCTCCAGACTTTTTATGCGTATTCAAGAAACATTGGTTCTTTGCCAAGGGAAACGTTCTTCCAAGAGATGGGAAAAATATATTCTGAAATACTAAGCAAATTCAGTGCCTCCTCAGTGTTTTTCATGGAGCGTGTGCCAGTGGATCGGTCTGTGGTCAAGGCATATTCTGAAATCAGTGATCCAGAGAAAACAATTATATTCACCACTGGCAAGTTATCTGAAAGTGCATTCACTGGTTCAAAAAGTAAATTCCAGAGCATAATTGTGGATCCGGAAAGGGATAATCTCAAGCTTGCTGCAGCTCATTCACTTGTGCCCGGCCTGAAACTCATAGACGGAAGGAATACCAAGATGGAAACAGGGAGCAGCGTTAAGGAAAAAGTCTCAGAACTTTCCTCCGGGATATCGGCAGAAAGGGTCATCGTCACAAACTCAGATTATCTAGATTTTCTGCCAAGGTCAGTTGCAGACAAGAAAGTTGCCCTTCTTTCAGGAGGTCTTGATTAAGATGACAGCAAGAGATTTAATTTTGCAGGAAATTGGAAGTTTCAGGAAACCGGAATATCTCAGCAAGAATTTTCACCAGATAGAGGGAAGCCGTGAATTCATGGAGCTGGCTGAGAGGGCAACAACAGAAACTCTTGAAGTGTTCAGAAAGGCCGGCCTTGAAAATCTCGGGGTCGGTGGAGAGATGTTCAGGTGGGAAATGTATGAGGCCCTGGCTGAAAATATTGAAAATCTTGAGTTTTATGGCATGGTGAGATCATTTGACAACAGGTATTACAGGAAAGGCAGCGTCACAGGTCCAGTTGTGAGAAAGAGGCCATTCCACAAACACGAGCTCCAATATCTCCTCGACACGACACACGACACACTTAAGCTGCCAATTACCGGCCCATACACAATGATGGACTGGTCATTCAATGAGTATTACAAGGATCGCATGGAACTTGCAAACGCATATGCGGACGCCATAAATACTGAGATCAGGGAGCTTAAAAGCCTGTGGGACAAATACAGGCCAGGCGAAAAATTTGAAGTGCAGATTGACGAGCCTGCTGCCACAACGCATCCTGCTGAGATGGACATAGTGGTGGAATCAGTAAACAGGGCAATAAGTGGTATATCAGGAATCGAACCTAGCATACACGTGTGTTATAGCATCGACTACGCGTACCTTTACAGCACCATGCCAGAGCTGAAGGTTGAAGGGTTGAACCTCGAATTTTCAAACCGTGACGTGCTGACTCTTGGAAGGGGTTCCGAGAAGAGACCAGGTTTCGCTGATCTCAGGAAATTCAGGGAGATCAACGACACCCTGTCAAAGAAAAAGTTCATCGGTGTTGGAGTAACTGATGTGCACATAGATACGATCGAATCACCGGAACTAATCAGGGATAGGATACTTACAGCAATGGACCTTGTGGGCGATCCATCCTTAATGAGGATAAACCCAGATTGCGGGCTCAGGACAAGATCACGGGAGGTAGGGTATCAGAAATTACGGAACATGTCTGATGCTGTTCATGAAATAAGGAAGGAACTTTAAATTATGCAGATATTTTTTTCACTATAATTTCCATAAAAAAGGCACCGTACAGGGTCTGCCAAAATACAAAAAGTTTCTTCTGTAATCTTTTCAGATATATTAGGGTAGCCCATTAATATGTTAGGATAGCAGTTATTATATTGATTTGTAAAGTGCTATGAGATCATTATGCTGGAAGTCAGGTTTCATGGCCGCGGAGGTCAGGGTGCAGTTACTGCATCAAAAATTCTCGCCCATGCGGCATTTCTCGAAGGAAAGGAGGTAATCTCGTTTCCCTTCTTCGGAACCGAAAGGAGGGGAGCGCCTGTCACAGCATTCACCAGGATTGATGATGATCCAATATTGCTAAAAACCCAGGTGTATGAACCCGATGTTGTAGTGGTTCTTGATCAGTACGTGATGAAAACAGTTGATGTCACTTCAGGAATGAAGCCTGAATCAACTATCATAATTAATTCACGACAGAACCCAGCAGACCTTGACGTCCCGTATAAAACTGCAACAGTTGATGCGACATCCATAGCAATGGAACTTGGCCTGGGAAACCGGGCAAACCCAATTATAAATACTGCAATAATGGGCGCCCTGGTCAAGGCGACTAGGGTAGTTGATCTGGAGAGCATGAAGGAAGCAGTTTATGAGATTTCTCCGGCGAAGAAGGATATCAATGTAAGGGCCGTGATGGCAGCTTACGGCAGCACAGTCTCGGGGGGATTTTAGGCATGGTTCTAATACCCTTAGCCGACAAGAGCTCCAGGATGAACCTCACCGGTACCTGGAGAACGCAGAGGCCTATCATAGAGTATGAGAAGTGCATCAGATGCAGCATTTGCTGGAAATTCTGTCCAGATAACGCAATAGTTCTTGAGAGTGGGCAATCAGTGGCTGCGCCGAACTCGAGGCTGTTGCCGCTTGACATCCCAAGGATTGATTATGACTACTGCAAGGGTTGCGGTATATGCGCATACGAATGCCCTGAAAAATGCATCGAAATGGAACTCGAGGAAAAGGACTGATAATAATGATGAAAGTAAACTACACCGCAGCGATGATGACCGGCAACGAGGCCGTGGCCCAGGGGGTAAAGCTTGCCAGGGTCAAGTTCATCTCGGCATACCCGATAACTCCACAGACAACAATTGTGGAAAAGCTTGCTGATATGGTATCGAATTCTGAGATCGATGCCAGGTACATAGAGGTTGAGAGCGAGCACAGCGCAATGGCTGCTGTATTTGCAAGTGAACTGGCCGGCATCCGGTCATATACTGCTACGAGTTCCCATGGCCTCCTCTACATGCATGAGATGCTACACTGGGTTTCAGGCATGAGGCTGCCGCTTGTTATGAGTGTGGTGAACCGTGCAATAGGGCCGCCATGGAACATATGGTCAGATCAGTCTGACAGTATGAGCCAGAGGGACACAGGATGGCTCCAGGTATACTGTGAATCCAACCAGGAAGCACTTGATACAATACTGATGGGATATAGGATTGCTGAGGATGAAAAGGTAATGCTTCCGTTAATGAGCATGGAAGATGCATTCATTCTGTCACACACATCAGAGAAAGTTGAATTACCGGGACAGGATGATGTTGATTCATTCCTTCCAGAACTGAAACTGGGCTTCAAGGTAGATGCTAGCAATCCGCTGGGATATGGATCGTACTCGACGCCCGATGGCCCATTCATGGAACTGAAGCGTGACATGATGGAAAGCATGTGGAATTCCAAGCCCATCATAAGGAAGGTAACTTCCGAGTTTGCCGAAACGTTTGGCCGTGACTATGGCGGTCTTACGGAGGACTTTATGACTGAGGATGCTGATTATATAATAGTGGCTTCCGGCACAGTAGCTTCCACTACCAGGTACGTTGCTTCCAAACTGAGAAAGGAGGGAAAGAAGGTCGGCGTCGTGCGAGTAAGATACTTCCGCCCCTTTCCAGAAGAGGAGATAAGGAAAGCGGTCTCAGGCGCATCAAAGATAGGCATAATCGACAGATCAGTATCATTTGGCGGGGCGGGTGCACTTAGCCTGGAAATAAGGTCTGCACTGTTCAGGGCTAATGGTCCTGATGCAGTATCATTCATAGCAGGAATTGGGGGTAGGGACGTTAGGGAAATTGACATTAAAAATATGTTCAGAATGTTAGAGGAAGGAAATTCCGGCAATATCTTTATAAATTCAGGAGGGGTTAGTTGATGGCACTTTCAATACCTGCAGAGGAATACATGGATCCAGGGCATACCGCCTGCCATGGCTGCGGCGCTACGCTTGCAATGCGGTATGTTCTCAAGGCACTGGGACCAAAGACGGTCCTATCGGTCCCGGCATCCTGCTGGGCTGTCATTCCCGGAGCCATGCCAAGCAGGACTGTAAGGGTAACAATGGTCTATACGCCATTTGCAGCCACAGGCGCATCCATTAGTGGGCTAAGGGAAGCGCTTGACATAAGGGGAGATACAGACTACAATGTGGTTGGATTTGCTGGGGACGGCGGGACTGCTGACATAGGCTTCCAGTCGCTTTCAGGTGCCATGGAGAGGGGACACAATGTTTTTTACATAATGTATGACAATGAGGGCTACATGAACACAGGAGTGCAGAGGTCAGGCAGCACCCCATTCGGTGCGGAAACCACCACGACCCCCATAGGGTCCCGCAGAACATTCAAGAGGGAACCCAAGAAAGTGGTGGCAGATATGATGGTAGCTCAGGGAGTGCCCTATGTTGCAACGGCAACAATCGCATATCCAGAGGATCTAGTGAGGAAGGTGAAAGCCGCACAGAAAATTGATGGGCCTAAGTTTTTCCAGATTCTTAGCCCATGCCCTACTGGCTGGTACTATCCTCCGGAAAAAACAGTGGAGGTGTCTCGCCTTGCGGTCCAGTCTAGAATGTTTCCCCTCTATGAGTACAACATGAAGCACTTCAGGCTTAGCAGGCCAAACAAACCCATAACGGTGAGGGAATATATCGCGGGTCAGGACAGATTCTCTCATCTTACAGAGCAGGAAATTGCATCCCTTCAGGACCTTGTGGATGAAAGGTGGAACAGGCTTCTTCAACTGGAGAAGGATTTTCCCTAAATATCACTGGAGGTCTTCCTCCGCCTTCCCGTCAGATAGGAAACTGTCATGAAAATATATACTGCAATTCCTGAGATAATGACAATATTTACTGCCAGGTAGACAGGATTTCCATAGCCCATCCTGACTGTCTGAGACTGAAAAACCTCGCCGTTTGACAGCCTAAGCACAATGGTTGCGTAGTATGTATGCCCCGGATAGATACCAGAGATTACGGTTGACGTAGATGTATTTGACGTGAACGTCAGTATCTCTGGATTTTCGAATGATGGTTTTGAAGAAATGTAGAGCTGGTACTCAAGAAAGGAGTTCCCGGTATAACCGCTCCAGGTAACTATCCCCAGGAAGAACAAAAGAGGAAAGTACCGGGTTATTCGGATGAGCGGGAAGGAACTGATGTTTATATCAAGCGGCTTTAGGCTGAAATTCAGCTCAGTTATGCCCTTGAGGACCACACTTTCATGAACAGCCTGGTATAATGATGCGTTAACTGTAATGTTTGCGGTGCCGTTGTTCATGTACAAGATGTAGAAGCCCGAGGAATTGGTGAAGGTGTATGAACTGTTTCCTATGGAAACGTTTGCCCCTGGAACTGGAAATGAATATATTGAATCCATCACATTTCCATAAATCTCAGTAAGGTGAGAGGATCGTGGTTTAAGTGATATCTGGCCTGTGTAATTAATTCCCGGCGGGAGGGAAACGTTTTCAGATACACTTTCGTAACCGGGCATGCTAGCATTGATCACCACATATCCCGGCTGCAAAAGTGCAGTATAAGTACCATTAATGGAGTAATATCTAGCCCCATTGAAAGTCACATTTGAGCCGGCAGGGAAAATGAATATGGAAACCCTGACTGGCACTGGCACCAGCGTTACTGTCAGATTTCCCCTCTGGGCATCGGTAACTTCCTCAGTCTGGAAACCGGAAGACGAAATCCGCATGACATTGATCCCGTTCATAACCGTGACCACGTTGTTTCCATGGACGGAGAATCCATAGAAATAGTCAACCAGCAGTGAGGCTGATGGATTTTCATATCCTGGAACACCTGAAGAGACTGTTACATTTTGTTTCCGCAGCGAAGGTACTGATATATTGCGGGCAAGCTTAATAACAGAACCTCCTGCATCAATGGTGGCATTGATACGGTAAAATCCCCCATATTCAGAGTAAAATGTGCCGGAACTGAGATTTTTGCCATTAACTTTCCACTTGACTCCCCCATGATACCCATTGATGTACAATGATATGAGTACGGGGCTGGTGTAGGTCATATGGTATCCCAGGGTATATTCTGGGGCTGATGACCCGTTGATGAGTCTGTCGGTTTCATTCAACTGTTGCCCAAAATATACAGTGCCATTTGAATAGCTGCCTCCAAGAGATGAGTAATTGGAACCAGCTCCTGAAAGCGTGGTGTAGTAAATGCCGGAAGTGCTCAGCACGGTTCCATTATAATATGCATCAGTTCCGTAGAAGCTTGCATTGCCCGTGGATGTCGTATTCTGGAAAGAATCGTAGTTAATCAGTCCAAGGACCGGAGTCATATTCCCAAAATTAGCCAGGAAAGCCTGCATGCTGAAAACTACATTGCCATTAACCATGGCCGTTATGGTGCCATTCTTATACGTCAAAGATAGGGACAAGCCGTCAACCTTGAAGATCGATCCTGTTGGCCTTCCTAAATAACTGGATTCTGCATAATAAATGCCGTCCTGGGTGAGGTGAAGTTCGTAATAAATCCCGGTATAATTTGCGGCAATTCCGAATTCAGTGCCGTTTCCCGTGCCACTCCGGAACCCGATGAACGAGAAATCAGTACCATTCATCCTCAGACTCGAGAGGGAAAGGGTAAAATTTAACTCTGATGCTATTTCATCAGCATAGCTTGAATTGCCGTATAACTCCGCAATTCCGCCAAATCCTTTCAGGATTTTTCCGGTTGCGTTCACAAGCCCTGACACCTTCGGAGTGCCAAGTCCTGTCACTGGATTCCATCCCGGCCCCGCACTGTAGTAGCCGTTTGTTCCGGCTGTGATCTGGGTGAATGAGCTCCCATAGAGGCCAGTACGTGAAATCTGGTAAAGGAGGGGGTCCAGGTTTCCCAGCCCCTTTCCATATCGCTGTTCAATGATTGCTCCTATTGCTGCCCATATGGGGGTGGCGATACTGGTGCCACCAACCTGATACTGGGCACCACCCGACACAACAACCATCCCTGTATACTGATTTGCATCCATGGAGACATCAGGCACACCCCTATTTTTAGAATTGAATCCAGGGGCAGCCTGCCAGTAAGGCCGGCTGAAAAAATTGCTGAATCCTCCGCCACTGCCGACGCTTCTCCCCTCATATTCCTCGCCCCAGGCAGTCTGGTTGAATTTACCGTCGAATAGATATAGGGAACTTCCGCCTACTGCAGTAACATAAGGGTCAGAGGCTGGAAAGTTCACCGAGAGTGTCGATACTCCACTACTGGAATAATAATATGAGCCATAATCCCCGGATGCCGCGAAGACCATTATTCCCTTCTGGTAAGCCTGCTGAAAAACTTCATTGTAGCCAATGGCCTGGGCATCCGTCATCTGTGCCTCAGCATTTCCCCAGCTTATGGAAATTATATTAGCTGAACCATTGGAAACCATTGAGCTCACGGCGTTCATGAGATCAGCAGTGGAATCTGAGGGGGTTACGTACAGAATAATGCTAGCATTAGGAGCCATTGCATGGGCCCATTCCACATCTGTAGCCGTCTCTAGAGCCCATGTGGAATTTGCCACGGCAGGTTTCCCCTCAGGGTACGACAGCTGAATGTTAGGCGCAGGGAGACCATTTATTCTGTCAAATGCCATCAGGTCATACATCAAGTTCGGATCGCCGTACGCATCCACGATACCAATGGTTATCCCGCTTCCGGTCAAGCCACTGGCATAGGCAGGGTTGAAGCCGTACGCAGAAGCAATCTGAGAAGGCACATATGCGTATGGAATTACCGAATACTGGGAACTTCGCGTGAATGTTATGTAGGGGCTGCTTGTCAGTGAGCTGTTATCCTGAAAGAATACTAATCCAAGGGACTTCTGTGCTGATTTGAGATAGCCGGAAACATAATCCTGGAGTTCCGCAGGAACTGCAAGCTGCAAAAGCCCTCCAAATATCTGCCCTCCAATCCCAGAGTGGGAAAGCCCTGTTTCTATTTCCCTCAGATTCTGGGTGGAGGATGAATATACCTCAAAATACTGTGTTTTCTGCAATGGCTCTGCCAATGCTGCGGGAATGGCCGGAGCTGATGGTGCCAGGAGAGAGTGAATGACAGATATTGCTGCACCGGGCACGGGCGCCAATATGAGAAAAGCCAGCAGGATCGGCAGTATCTTTCTGAGTGCCATTGAGCCACAACACAATGGTAAATGCTATTAATATATCATGTCATGGGCGACTGTTGCTTCAGTCCGATAGATCAGAAACAATTTTGAGGAATTTCTTCCAGGAATATTACGGAAACTGGAGGGCAGACCAGATAGACATAGTTTCTGCCAGGGAGATCGGATACATACCATTCTTTGGCAGCATGATCAGGCACAGGGCCGTTCTGAACCTTGATTCCCTGACTGAAATGTTCCGCAGGATAGTCCCCAGGCATGCATATTACTCCACAGCATACTATTCCAGGCCAGAAGATAAGATCATGAAGGACAAGGGCTGGCTTGGCGCCGAGCTGATTTTCGACCTGGACGCCGACCATGTCAGTGGTGCGGAAAAGATGAGTTATGAAGAAATACTTAAGGAAGTGAAGAAGCACACAGAACGCCTTATTTTCAGATTCCTCATGGATGACCTGGGTTTCCAGGAGAAGGACCTAAAGGTATTTTTTTCTGGAGGTAGGGGTTATCATGTTCACGTTGTGGAAGATTCCATATACCAGCTCGGTTCAGATTCCAGAAGGGAGATCGCCAATTACATCAGAGGCGAGGGCATGAATGTTTATGACATGAGAAGGTCAATGCAGGAAGCTGCCGGGCTAGGCGGGGGTTGGAAATCAGAGATAGACAGCCGGCTGATCAGTTACATATCTTCCCTGGATGGATTGGAAGAGCCGGACGAAGGCCTTGTATCTGTATTTGGAAACAGAAGGATTGCAGCCTCATACCTCAAGGGGCTTGGCAGGCAGATAAACACGAACCCCCCATCTAGGAAGATCGAGCTGTTTTCCAGGCCCGGCCCTCTCAAATACAGATACATGGACAAAAACGATGAAAAACTTCTGGAACACATTATTTCTCAGGCAAGAGATGAATTAGCCTGTGAGATCGATGAACCAGTGACAACCGATATTCACAGGCTAATCAGAACACCCGGGAGCCTTCATGGTAAGACCGGCTTTGTTGTCAGGAGCATTCCCGTGAATAGTTTCAGGGATTTCGAACCCCTAAGGGATGGCATAAATGAAGGCTTTGATAAGCGCACATGCAGAATAGAGGTTATTAAGCCAGTTCGTATAGCATTGGGTGGCCAGCAATTTTCTCTGGACCCAGGGGAACATGAGGTTCCAGGAAGCGCTGCCGTTTACCTGGTTGCGTCCAGGCAGGCTAAATTTATATAATTATTAATTGAGAATAAATCTCATAAAATTAATATACAATCAAAGGATTCACTGTCGGTGTGTAAATGGACCTGAAAAACAGCAAGACACTTGAAAATTTGAAAGCAGGATTTGCGGGTGAAAGCCAGGCTAACCGGAGATATCTTTACTTTGCCCAGAAGGCTGATGAGGAGGGATTCCAGGAAGTGGCATCCATATTCAGGTCAACAGCCGACGGTGAGACAGCTCATGCCTTTGGGCACCTGAAGTACCTTGCCCAGGTTGGGGACCCGGTAACTGGAGAGCCAATAGGCACAACAGAGCAGAACCTCAAGTCTGCAATTGCAGGTGAGACCTATGAATACAGCCAAATGTATCCCGGCTTTGCCAAGGTAGCTAGGGAGGAACACTTTGATGATATAGCACACTGGTTTGAGATTCTAGCCAAGGCAGAAAAATCCCACGCCAAGAAATACGAAGATACGTTGGCAAAGCTCCCAAAGTAAGATGATTTGGATGCTCAGCATATCCATGGAGGACATAATTCCTCCAGACATTTTTGAAAAGCAGCGGGACGAAATAACCCGAAGGATAATAGAGATCAAGAAAATGCGGCGGGTTGAGACAAAGACCTTCAGTTTTCTCTTCGAATCGAGGGAAACCGTCCTGAACCAGATCAATGAGATGGTGTACATCGAGAGAGTGAAAGATCAGGATGAGATAGAACGCCTCATTAGGGTTTACAGTGATCTTCTGCCAGGCCCCGGTCTTCTGAGCGTTTCCATGTTCATCGAGTTCAGGGATGAGAAGCAGCTTGTGCAGGAAATGAAAAATCTCACTGGAATAGAGGATACGGTGTATCTTACATTCGACGGCAGCCAGCTTAAGGCAACTCCCGAAGAAGGAAGATCCACGGAGACCCTTGAGTCAACGCTGCAATACCTGAAATTCTCGTTTACATCTGAAATGGCAAGGAAATTCAAAGCAGCCGGCAACGTTTATATCGAAACAAGGAAGCCAGGATATTCAGAATCCGCCAGGATACCTGCGGTGCTTTTGGATCAGCTGAAACTTGAAATCTGAACACCCACAGACAATTTATTATTTTTGCCACCAATAATGGTTCATGATAGAGGCAGCCATATCCCAGGAAGAAGCTGAAGTGCTCAGATATGTCAAAGAATTTGCCCAGAAAGAGGTTAAACCACTGGCTAGGGAAATCGACATCAAAAAGGAAGTCCCCCAAAAATTGATCCAGAGGATGAAGGAGCTAGGCCTTTTTGCTAGCTACATTCCCAAGGAATACGGTGGGGCAGGATTGAGCTTCAGTTTTCTCGTGAGGGTCATTGAAGAACTCTCAAGGGCATGCCCCAGCACAGCGCTAGTACTTGATGGTGCCTTAACATTATTCGCTGATCCGCTCATTATGTTCGGCAGCGAGGAGCTTAAGAGGAGATATCTGACAAAGGTTGCAGAGGGTGCAGTGGGTGGGCTTGCACTTACCGAACCAAATGCAGGAAGTGACGCTGCTGCCATAACGACTTCAGCAGTGCGCAAGGGCAATGGGTTTGTCCTAAACGGAAACAAGATATTCATTTCCAACGGAAGGATAGCTAAATTTTTCGTTGTAGACGCAGTCACGGATCCATCAAAGGGCCACCGTGGCATCTCAACTTTTGTAGTGGATGCCGACACCCCAGGCTTCAGAATCAGCAGGGACATCCAGAAGCTCGGCATAAGGGGAAGCAGTACAGTGGAACTTGAATTCCACGACGTCTTTGTGCCGGAAGAAAATATTGTGGGTGAGATAAACAAAGGGTTCAAGGTGGTTATGGACACACTGGATTCTGGCAGGATCGGAATAGCAGCCCAGGCTCTGGGGATAGCACAGGGCGCCCTGGAGGAGGCCGTAGATTACGTAAAGCAGAGAAAGCAATTCGGCCAGCGCATAGCAGATTTCCAGGGCATACAGTTCATGCTCGCCGACATGTCAACAAAGCTTGAAGCTGCAAGAATTCTTACGTATAAAGCTGCTGAGATATGGGACAAGCATGAGGACGCGGTTAGGATATCGTCTCAGGCAAAGCTATTCGCCTCTGATGTTGCAATGCAGATCACAACCGACTGCCTTCAGTTGTTTGGAGGATACGGCTACACAACCGATCTTGACGCAGAGAGGCACATGAGAGATGCAAAGATAACACAGATATATGAAGGAACAAACCAGATACAGAGGGTCATCATCGCGAGAGATTTGCTGAAGCAATAACATGATCTGGATAGGCTGCTCAGGTTGGTCTTACAAGGATTGGGGCGGGTTCATTTATCCAATGGGCACCTCCGGAAACCTGAAGCAATACTCATCTTTTTTCAACACTGTTGAAGTGAATGTTACATTTTACAGGGAGGTCAGCCCAACAACCGTAGCCTCATGGATAAGGACAGTGTCGGCAACAAAAAATTTCAGGTTTTCTGTCAAAGCACCTATGGAGATATCTCACAGGCTTATTATTACGGATACGAAAAGGGCGATCGAATCCATGCAAAGATTTAGCAGAACACATCTCTACCCACTGCAGGAATCGGGATATGCAGGCATTCTACTTATTCAGCTGCCTCCCTGGTTCTCTTCCAGCAACTTACCGAAGCTCCTTGATTTTTTAAATGGTGCTGATTTTGGCGGAGTAAGGGTTGCCGTTGAATTCAGGAATTTGGAACTGCTCAGGTCAATTGAGATAAGGTCAGGAATCCAGGAGATTGGATTTACGGTCGCCGAGATTGACAGCCCTGATGGCACATTCATGTTTCGTGATAACGGCCCTGGCGCGCGGTATTATCGATTTCATGGAAGGAATCAGAAGTCATGGAAGGGTTTTTCGCAAAAACCCAGCGACCGCTATAATTACTACTACAGGCATGACGAGCTCGTAGCGCTGGCCCAGCTTGTCAGGAAAAGCATGGAGCGGGGAGATGAGATATTTGTGTATTTCAACAACCATCCTTTCGGAAACGCCCCACGAAATGCTCTGGAATTCTCAGAAATAATGGGCACTGGAGGATCCGCCAGGCAGAAGCAGCTGATCTGACAGGACAAAACGTGAAAAAATCCGCATAATCATGAAGTTTGGAATTAGGGGGCAAATGTGCGCATGCATACCATGGAAAATTAGATGCCCTCCGTGATCATGTTAATTCAGATGGAACGCAGGAGTAAGCGAATCTATGCTTCTCTGGTGATCTCAGCTGTTGTTTTGGCTTCCGCAATTCCATTGGTATATCAGGAGTGCGGGCCAAGATCTGAAGGTTTGGATCAACATAAACCGCTTGGCCTCCTGGTTCCACTGTATTTTGATCCTAACGGATCATGGGAAGAGCTAATTGCCGAGCACATTGATTATCCGCAGGTGCCTATCATTGCAATTATTAACCCTGACAACGGGCCAGGCAGCAATTATTCCAGCCAATACGAAAGCGGGATAAGTTCCCTTGAAAAGTCTGGCATAATGGTTGTTGGATACATTTACACATCCTACGGAAACGTACCATGGGAAAACATCAGCGCACAGGTTTTGGAATACAAGCATTTCTATAATGTCAGCGGAATATTTCTTGACGAAGTGGGTGACAATTCCACTACTGCGGCATATTATGGGAACATAACGTCACTGTGCAGATCACTTGGTGGGGAATTCATTGTGGGAAATCCCGGGACGTATTCTCCCGAATCGATTACGGGAGACTTCAATCTGACAGTACTCTATGAAAATCCCGGCCTTCCTGCACCGAACAATTTTTCAAGCATCACCAACGGCACTTCCAGAAATTCTTCTGCTCTTATTGCAGTCTCTTCAGGACTACCGGGTGAATCGTGGTTTCAATCGGCTGATATCCAGTTCTCATATGTCTATATAACGAACTTCGGCCTCCCCAATCCATATCTTTCCCTCCCAACTTACTTGAGGGCGGAAATGTCAGATCTATCACTTATGTAGGATGTGATGTTTGATCAAAGAAATTAAAAGTTTAAGACATTGGCAGAATATCTCCCCGGAGAAATCGCATTGACAGATATCTCAGCGGGAAATGTTATAAGGTTCAATTATAAGGGTACTACATTCACGGGAACTGTTATAAGCGTGATGAACGGCGCTGTTAACCTTAAGCTCAGTAACGGATACAACCTATCTGTCCCTCCAGATTCAATGGCTGACATAGAAATACTAGGAGAAACGCATTCTGTGCCTGAGGAACAGATCAGGGAGGCCTCAAAAGGTCCTGTTAATGTTGGAATCCTGGCAACCGGCGGTACAATAGCCAGCAGAGTAGACTATGTAACTGGAGCAGTGAAGCCCGTTCTTAATCCAGCTTTCCTGGAGGATAGTGTCCCAAACATCTCTGAATTTACGCTTGATCTTGATCTGATGGAACCTGTTCTGAGTGAGAATCTTCAGCCGGATGACTGGATTGCAATTGCCCGGCGCGCCAAGCGAATGCTGGACAAGAATGGCCGATGCATAATACTTCATGGCACTGACACAATGTCGTACACGGCGTCTGCGCTTTCATTCATGTTTTCCGAGCTGGCTGGGCCGGTTGTTATGGTCGGCTCACAAAGAAGTTCCGACAGGCCTAGCAGTGATGCATTTCTTAATCTGGAGGCTGCACTTGAGTTCTGTAGGGAAGAAATTGGGGAAGTTGGGGTGGCAATGCATGGTACCATACAGGAAAATGAGGTAGCACTTCACCGTGGCGTCAGGGTCAGGAAAATGCACACATCCAGACGTGATGCCTTTCGGACAATCGGTTCATCCCCTCTTGCAACCTATCAGGGCGGCAAGGTTACTTTCAGCCAGGATCCGTATAAACCATCTGATAAATCAGCACTTATTGATAAGCTAGACAGAAATGTCTCATTGGTATATTTTCACCCTGCACTGGGTGAAAATGATCTGGGGCTGCTTCTTGAAAATAGGAGAGCAGCGGTAATAATGGGGACAGGGCTTGGCCATGTGGCTTCCCGTTTTTACCCGGTGTTAAGGAAGTCTATCAGGGACGGGACCCGGGTCATAATGACTTCCCAGTGCATAGGTGGGAGTGTCAACATGAATGTTTATTCCACAGGCCGGGAACTTCTATCAATTGGTGTTATACCGGCAGGATCAATGCTTCCGGAAGTTGCAATGGTAAAGTCGATGCACATACTGGCCAATTACGATGATGAACATTTTACTGAAATCTTCATGAAAAACCTTCGCGGGGAATACCTACAGAGGGAATCAATGGCAGGGGTTTCGGTACCATGAGCAACATAAAGATAGGCCTGGAAATCCACATTCAACTTGGGGGCAAGAAACTTTTCTGTTCCTGCCCGACTGAATCTTCCGGTTCTTTCTCCGGGCAAATTTTCAGGAAGCTGTACCTTACAAGCGGAGAACTCGGAAATTTTGATCCCGCAGCAGTTTACGAGAAGGGAAGGGGAAGGAGCTTTGATTACCTGATTTCAGACAACAGCTGCCTTGTTGAATATGATGAGGAGCCACCTCATACACTGAACGAAACCGCACTCAAAAGAGGTCTCGCAATATCACTTTCGCTGCAATGCAAGACCGTGGATATCATAGAATACATGAGGAAAATAGTTGTGGATGGATCAAACACCTCCGGTTTTCAGAGAACTGCAATCATTTCATTCGGCGGCAAGTTAAGCACATCAAGGGGAGACGTGAGGATAGGAAGCATATGCCTGGAAGAGGACTCTGCAAGAAAGATTTCTGAGGAAGGTGGCAGTGTGCAGTATTCACTTGACAGGCTCGGCACCCCTCTCCTGGAAATCGCCACGGAGCCTGACATACTGGACCCGGAACATGCAGTGGAAACGGCAAGGGAGATTGGCGACATGATACTGCTATCAGGTTGGTCAAGAAAGAGCCCTGAAGCCATCAGGCAGGACGTCAATTTTTCAATGGGATATGGCAGGGTGGAGATCAAGGGGGTACCCAAACTAACGCTGATTAAGGAGTGCCTTAAGTACGAAATCTCACGTCAGGAAGCACTTTCAGAAATAAGCAAAAAGCTAGGCAGGGAATGGGATGATGGAATCTCATTTGTCGATGTTACCGAACTGTTCACAAATACCAGGTCAAGAACTATCTCACGATCAGTCAGCAGCGGCCAGCGCGTCTTCGCCTCCATTCTCCCACGCCTGAAAGGATATCTTAAAAACGGTAACTTCAGGCTTGGAAGGGAGCTGGCTGACGTAGCACGCCTCTACGGGTCAAACGGCATCATGCATTCCGATGAACTCCCAGGCTACGGAGTGGAAAGCGAGCTGCCATCTTTACTGGATATCCTGAAGCCAGGTCCGCAAGATGGATTTTTGATCATAGTATCTCCGGAAAGCATAATACGGAGGATAGAGGGAGAAATGAACAAGAGGATGGCTAAACTTCTTTCTCTTGACCTTTCGGAGACAAGATACGCTACACAGGATGGTGAAACAAGGTTTCTCAGGCCACTTCCAGGTGGAGAGAGGATGTATCCTGAAACTGATGTTCCCCTCTATCCACTGAACAAGGAGGTATTGGAACAGGCAGAATCGATCAAGCCAAAGAGCAGGGCTGATCTTATTTCTGACCTTTCTGGAACCTGGATTGTTTCTCATCAAGATGCGGCTGCCATAGTTTCCGGAGGTCTTTCTGACGTAATGGAGGAATACGTTCGCATAATTGGAAACGGGAAACTGGCGGCCCGCTTGATCCTTCAGACGGTTCCTGAACTTGCCAAGAAATCAGGCAAGAATCTGGATCACACAGAAATAATAGACGCAATACGGCTGATACCAGCCAATGAGAGGCAGAGAGAATCAATTGAAATGGCTCTGGAGCTCATGATGATGGAAGGAATGGAGCCAGCTGCTATAGCATCGTCAGATCTAATCAGGCCATTATCAAATGATGAGCTCAGGAAAGCTATTGAGAGTCTAATTGCTGATGGATCGGTCAATGCCAGGAATCTCATTCCTGAAATGAAGAAGCGCATAAGGAGGCCATTCGATCCTTCTATGGCCATGAAAATATTCCATAATATAACTGATGTTCGAAAATAAGCATAAAGTTTGAAATACCTCATACCGGAAGCGCAAAATAAGGTAGAATCGGTACGATTAAACAATTCTTAAATAATCTCTAACGATACTCCGCATATGTTAGACGGCTACATCCCATTGTTGATCACCCTTGTATTAATGGTGTTGGGGATGATTGGGCTGTATGCAATTTTGCCTACCCTTGGTGAAAGCAGATTCAGGAGAGA
The DNA here is from genome assembly GCA_021797355.1 of Thermoplasmata archaeon. Classification (GTDB taxonomy): domain Archaea; phylum Thermoplasmatota; class Thermoplasmata; order Thermoplasmatales; family Thermoplasmataceae; genus UBA509. The sequence continues at coordinate 464,362 of JAJZZX010000001.1, forward strand.
CAAGAAGTTCAGCCTTAAGCCAGATGAGATTGTCAGAAACCTGGTTTTGGAGAGGTCACCTCCTGCAAAGGACGGGACTTACCTAGATCCGTACGAAACGGGTGAAGTTGCCAGGGGGGAAATAGGAAAATTCGTAACCGTACAATATTATGTCATCATTCTGCTTTTCATACTATTCGACGTTGATATGGTTCTTCTTTTCCCGTGGGCATTTGATTTTAAGGCTCTAGGTTTGATACCTTTCCTTGAGACTTTGCTGTTCTTGGCTATGCCGCTGTTCGTGGTATACTATGCGTTCAAGGAAGGCTACATGAGGTGGCAGAAATGAAGAGTGGAGAGGGTGGTGCACTTACCACCACCGTTGATAAGGCTATGGAATGGGCCAGGAGTAACTCTCTTTGGCCCCTGACATTCGGGCTTGCATGCTGTGCCATAGAAATGATGGCAATCCAGGCCTCAAATCTTGATATTTCAAGGTTCGGGAGTGAGATTTTCAGAAATTCCCCCAGGCAATCAGACCTTATGATTGTATCAGGAACAGTTACAAAGAAGATGGCACCTAGGCTCAGGAGGATCTATGACGAGATGCCATATCCCAAGTACGTTATCGCCATGGGCGTATGCGTTATTCAGGGAGGTCCCTACCATATGGGCTATTCCGTAGTGCTTGGTGTCGACAGGGTAGTGCCCGTGGACGTTTATGTGCCTGGCTGCCCGCCAACTCCGGAGGCGCTTACTTATGGCATCATGCTGCTCCAAAAGAAGATAAGGAACGAGGCTGACAGGTGATCTGCATTGATTGAGATTCTCGAGGAGACTAAGGGCAAGGACGGAAGACGGAACATTAGGGTTGCCAAGGAAAACCTTGTTGCTCTTATTGCAGAACTTAAGAGCCAGGGGTATGATCATCTCTCCCTCATCACAGGAATAGACAAGAAAGATAAGCTGGAGGTAGTTTATCACCTGCACAATGTGAAGGAAAACCAGTATATCGTTGTACGCACTGAGACCAGCGACGAAAGGGTGCCAAGCATTTCTTCGCTCTACCCGTCAGCAAACTGGGAGGAGCGTGAGCAATATGACATGTTGGGGCTTGTTTTCGAGGGGCATCCAAATATGAAGAGACTATTTCTGCCAGAATCCTGGGTAGGGCATCCACTCAGAAAGAATTATGATCTCTCAAAGGTGCAATACGTTAACATGGATGAGGACGGCAATGATTACGCAACATTTGATCCGGGAGATGGGTGGTAATGGTAGTTCCTGATACCGCTCAGGATACCTCGAAGGACTGGGTGGAGCTGAATATTGGTCCACAGCATCCTTCTACACATGGCGTCCTTAGATTAAAGGTGAAACTTGACGGGGAGATCGTCAAGGATGTTGAGCCAATTATCGGCTATCTCCACAGAAACGCTGAAAAACTCTGTGAAATGGATTATTATTGCGACGCATTAGTTTACTTTGACAGGATGGACTACGTTGGAGCCATGAACATGGAACTGGGATATCTCGAAGCTGCAGAGAAGCTGCTTGGGATTCCACCTCCTGAAAGGGCCCAGTGGATAAGGGTAGTGATGGCAGAGCTGAGCAGGATAGCATCGCACCTGGTATGGGCCGGTGCCTTTGGCCTTGATCTGGGAATGTTGACCCCGTTCTTCTACTGCTTCATAGAAAGAGAGAAAGTCCTTAGGATATTTACGGCGGTCAGCGGTTCACGCCAGCAGACCAACTATATGAGCATTGGCGGAGTTTACCAGGACATAGACGATCAAATAATTTATGACATAGAGCAATTCACTGAGGAATTTCCCAAGAAGCTTGAAGAGATCTTCAATACTTTTGTCAAGAATGACATCTTCATCTCAAGGAATAAGGGCATAGGAATACTTGAGCCAGAAGTTGCCATACAGTATGGTGTGACTGGCCCGATGCTAAGGGCATCAGGCATAGAGTATGATGTCAGAAAGGCTGAACCATACCTTGTTTATGACAAGATCAATTTTGATATTCCAGTATCATATAAGAAGGACAATCTCGCCAGGTTTCTTGTCAGATTTGAAGAAATGAGACAGTCCGTAAAGATCATAAAACAGGCTATAAAGAAAATCCCAGATGGTCCATACTTCAATCCAAAGGCGAAAAAATCACTAATGATAAGGCTCCGCGGAGAAGGGGAGGTTTATGCAAGGACTGAGTCCTCCAAGGGAGAATTTGGCGTTTACCTTGTCGGCGATGGAGGCGTGAAACCATACAGGGTCCATGTCAGAAGCCCTGCATTGAAGAATCTGAGCGTACTCCCTGTTCTGGCTAAGGATGTAATGATTGCTGATCTATTTGCAATATCTGGCACCATAGATCTGGTATTTGGAGAGGTGGACAGATGAATGTTCTGCAGAGGCTCCAGGCATTTTTTGCAATACTTGGCCATTATCCATCATATATACTTGCCTACTTCTTCGAAACTCTCTTCATGATAATATTTGTAACTGTGATGCTCATAGTTATGATTTACCTGTTCAGGAAATACATGGCTAGAGTGCAGTTGAGAATAGGGCCAAACAGGGTGGGGAAATTTGGGTCTCTACAGCTAATAGCTGACGCTCTTAAGCTGGTTGGGAAGGAAAGCATACTTCCCAGGAAGAGAGATGATCTTCCATACAGGGTTGCCCCAATTGTGGTTTTTCTCGGGCTTATCATGGCATTTGCCATAATTCCCTACGGTGATTTCTACTATATAGGCTCCCTGACCGTTACACATTCCAATGTTTCTCTGCTGCTTCTGTTCGCTGCGATTGCAATAATGCCAATAGGAGAGGTTCTTGCTGGAGTGAGTTCAAATAACAAATATGCTGTAATTGGCGCTCTCAGGGGCGTGGCAAAGGACATATCCTTTGAGGTCCCAATGATGATGTCTGTCCTTGCATTGGTAATGATGGCATCAGCCAGGACTTCAGAACCACTTAACCTCACCAACCTTATCTCCGTTCAGTCCATTCCATATGGCATACCACAGATAATTGGCCTGGGAGTTTTTTTCATAGCGATGGTGGCAAGGGCCTCATATTCTCCATTTGATATGAGCGAGAGCGACAGTGAGCTGGTTTCTGGGCATTCAATTGAATATTCGGGTATGCGGTTCGGAATGTTTTACATGGGTATGTTTGGGAGCATTTTCCTGGGTTCAATGATAGTATCATTGCTATATCTTGGGGGTTACAACGGGCCTTTCTCAGGGGATGCTGGGTTCATATATCTCTTGATAAAGGCAATGATCCTGGTGATAATATCGTTCACAATATGGCTCTCTGTTCCAAGAATCAGGATTGACAAATTCGTTAACATGGGATGGAAATACCTGCTACCTGCGGCGGTAATAAATCTCGTTATTGCAGGAATACTTACGTTGGGGTTGTCTCTATGATAGAAGTGAAGGAACCTAAAAAGGAAGTGCCGCTGATAGGCACAATTAAGGCCATAGCAAGTGTTGGAAAGCACATATTCCAGAAACCAGTGACACTGCAGTATCCAGAGGAGAGGCCGAACTATCCAGATAGGTTTAGATACAGGATATTCCTCAGTCTTGATGATTGTGTTGGCTGCACCCTCTGCGAGCAGGTTTGCCCGAACAGGAGCATTACAATGCAGAAGGTTAACAGGGATAACCCACGCAACAAACGGCACATCTACCCTGACGTGAACTTTGGCACTTGCACTGTCTGCAGAAACTGTGAGGAAATCTGCCCCACTGATGCTATATACCTTACCCACACGTTTGAGCTTGCGAGAACTAGAAACAGCTTTACATATTCGCCGGAGGAGCTTTCCCTGCCCGAAGATGAGGTAATTAAATGATTTACACAATAATATTCCTCATATTTGCGATAATCCTTATCCCCCTTGCTCTGAAAACTGTTTCTGAAAAGACTCTCTCCCACTCAGCTGTATATCTAATGGTGTTTCTGATTGTTCTTTCCGCCTTATTCATATTCCTGGGAGGATCAATAGTTGGAGCCATAGAGCTTCTTGTATTTGTCGGAGCTGTTGTCACATTGCTGGTATTCACGCTTATGCTGACTGGAGGTAAGGAACTTGAATAACAAAGCATCTGCGGCAGCAGCAATATTCTTCTTGGTTGTATTTGGAATTGAGGTGGCCAGGATTAGCGGTTCGTTTGTCCCCTCTTCTCAACAAATCTCACAGATAGGCATCAGTCTGTTCGGAAAATACGTAATACCGTTTGAGCTACTATCACTCATTCTAGTTGCTGGAATAATCGGAATGTTCTATATTGCAGGGAGGGAAGACTGATGGAAATAATGCTCGTAAGTATGCTTTCCCTCATTCTGTTTGTTATTGGTCTCTATGGAATAATGACATCCAATGTGGGAATCAAGATGCTTATCTCACTAGAGATAATAATCAATTCCGCCATTCTGAATCTTGTTGCTGTGGCAGTGGCATATTCTTCGGTTGACCCCATAATACTGGCTCTTTTTGGAATAGCAATTGGGGCAGTGGAGTCTGTGGTTGGCCTTAGCATTCTGACTGCCACTTACAAGAAAGTTGGAAAAATTGCAATCTCCCTGCTTAAGGAGATAAGGTGGTAAAATGTATCTGCCTGGATGGTTTATCTTCCTCAGCCCTCTTATAGGTGCTCCCGTTGCACTCGGCATTGGTAGGAAATATAGGAATCTTGCCGGCATAATCGCAAGTATAGCGGTGGGCGGTGCCCTGATTGCCTCCATAATTACATTCTTCTACGTTGATAGCGGGACGGTAGTGTCAAATAGCTCAAAACTTTACATACTTACCGGGAACTACGCGTATAACCATTATCTGTGGTTCCTCAATATAGACGCCGGAATATTCATCGATCGTCTGGCTGTAGTCATGGCCCTCATGGTATCGTTTGTATCGTTAATGATACATCTGTTTGCCATCTATTATATGAAGAATGATCCAAACAGGCACGTTTATTTTGCGGAAACTTCGCTATTCACCGCCGGAATGCTCGGGCTTGTTGTGGCATCCAATCTTGTTCTGTTCTTCCTCTTCTGGGAGCTTGTTGGGCTCTGTTCATACCTCCTTATTGGATTCTGGTTCTTTAAGCCAAATGCCACTGCTGCTGCAAAGAAGGCCTTTATTGTCACAAGGGTAGGCGACTTGTTGTTCCTAGTTGGCATGGCAATCCTTTACGATTCACTGGTAAACTTCAGTGGGCTTGGCAATAACAGCCCACTCAGCATCCCATTCCTCATACAGAACGCCCCTGCCATCGCATCATACATTGGAAGGAATACGTTGGGGATAATAGCTGTGCTATTCCTGGCAGGAGCTGCTGGAAAGTCCGCCCAGTTCCCGCTGCATGTGTGGATACCGGATGCTATGGAAGGTCCAACTACCGTTTCAGCACTGATCCATGCAGCAACCATGGTCACCGCCGGCGTATATCTGGTGGCCAGGGTGTTCAACATATTTTACGCAGCAGCACCGTTTGCGCTTTATTCAGTTGCAATCCTGGGAGCTTTTACTGCGGTCTTTGCAGGCATAATAGGGATATTTGTCAACGATATCAAGCGGATACTTGCATATTCGACAATAAGCCAGATAGGATACATGCTAGCTGCAATAGGGCTAGGCGGTCTCTTTGGATATGGCGCGGTTCCCCTGGGGATGTTCCACCTTGTAGTGCACGCTGTATTTAAGGCGTTGCTCTTCATGGCGGCCGGGGCAATTCTGATAACTCTGATGGATCTCAGGGACACCAGGGAAATGGGCGGTCTCTGGCGCAGAATGCCAATGACCATTACGCTGCTGTTCATCGGATCGCTTGCCCTAATTGCGTTTCCTGGAACATCAGGGTACTTCTCAAAGGATACCATAATATCGGCATCATGGGTCTATTTCACTCAATATCACACTGCAGCCAGCTTTCTGCCCTGGTTATTTCTTGCCACAGGGGCACTGCTGACTACTCTCTATACATTCAGAATGTTCTTCAGGGTGGCAATCGGAAAACCGAGATCACATCTGGCTGAACACGCAAAGGACCCTTCAGTTTTTCCTTTGATCCCATTATTCATACTTGCAGCAGGAGCACTACTTCTTGGCCTGATACAGGTTCCTTTCTATAAATTCATCACCCCAAACTACGAATTCCCCGTTGTGCCCATCTACATTGAAGCTATCCCAATAACTCTTGTTGCGGTTGGGCTCATCGTCACGTATCTAATATATGGCACGGAAAGATGGACGAGAATGGAATTCAGCCGGAATCACATTTATCGGCTCGCCAAGAACAAGTTCTACCTTGACACCATTTTCACAAATATTATCGCCGAAAGGGTCATAGCCCCAGTATCAGGTACATTTGCCAGATTTGAGGACCGTTACAATGCTGCCGTAGACGGGTTGGGAAAAGGAACATTGACACTGGGTGCGCTGTTCAGGAGAATCCAGGACGGTGTGGTTGAAAACTACTTTGTTGTGCTCATTGTGGGTATTTCTGTAGTTTTCATAATAATGGAACTTGCGGGGTTGATGTGATATGTTCATACTCATAATCTTCATTTTAATGATTCTGGCCAGCATTGGATCTTTTGCCTTCAATCAGAAAAGGAGGACATTTGTGGTGGCATCTACGGGTATCTTCCTTATCCTTACCATAGCATACAGCATACTGAGGTTTAGTTCCGGATACTCATCTGGCGGCTTTATGTCAGTGGAGAATTACGGAATTGCAACTTCAATAGGAATTTCATTTTCCATTGGTGTAAGCGGGTTGGCTGACGCACTGTTGATTCTTTCCGCGTCTGTCATATTCATATCAGCGTTTATAGGGGAGAGCCACGATTACACACCCACAATTTATTCATACATCCTTCTGGCTGAAGTGGGGCTCTTTGGAATCCTGATATCCAGGGATTTCCTGTTCTTCTATATATTCTGGGAGGTTGTGTTAATACCGGTATACTTCATGGTCGCACAGTACGGTGGAAGAAACAAGGATCATGTATCATTGAAGTTCTTCGTATATACCCATATCGGGTCTGTCTTCCTCCTGCTTTCAATATTCACAGTATATGCATATCACTATACCAGCACAGGCGTGTTCACATTCCAGATCAGCGCACTTATGCAGAGCAAATACATTGAGCAAATTCCGACATATCTTAGAGACTTTGCCATATTTGGCTTCCTATTTGCTTTTCTGGTAAAAATGCCATCTTTTCCAGTTCATTCATGGCTGCCTGATACGTATGAGACATCACCTTATCCTGGGACAGTGATTCTTGCAGGTGGGCTGTCTCTAATGGGTGGCTTTGGACTGTTCGGAATACTTTTGCCAGTCTACTCGGCCCTTGGAACACTGACTCTGCAGATACTGGTGGCTCTAGGCATAATAAGCCTGCTTTACTTTTCATTCACAGCCCTGATCCAGAAGAATCTCAAGAGAATGATGGCGTTTGCCAGTGCAGGTGCCATGGGGTTTGTGACCCTTTCATTCGGTGCTGGCCTTCTGGAAGGAAGTGCATATGATGCAAACCTTGAGCTTGCAGGTGGAATGTTCCAGATTGTAGCCCATGGCCTAATAATGGCAATGGTCTTTACAGCACTATATTTCATAAAGAAATCTACCGGCAAGGAGACGACCTATGGATTGGGAGGAATATACAGGGAGGCGCCAATGTTGAGCACGTTTTTGCTTGCGGGGCTTCTCGCGTCTCTTGGCCTTCCAGGCCTTGCTGGCTTCATTGGAGAGTTCTCAATTCTGGTGGGCTCATTCAGTGCCATAGGGTGGCTCATTATTCTAGTCATACTGGCAATGATAGTCACAGCTTCTTATCACATATGGGCAGCGCAAAAATCCCTCTATGGGCCATATAACGAGAATTTGGGAAAAATTTCAGATATTCCAGCACACAGGTTCGCCATACTGCTGGGGACATTTGCTGGAATATTCATTCTCGGTGTGGTACCAAACCTGATCTATGGCATCCTTGTTTCATACTTGGGAGGTATAATCTAATGACAGCACCTAATTTACTTGCCGGACCGCAAATACTTCTGAGTTTCACCCCTGAGATTTTCCTTGGTCTGGTAGGCTTCGTAATTCTGGCACTTGGCGTATTCCGCATCCAGAAGCAGGTGATGGCGTGGGTCACATTCGGCTCGCTAGGCATATCGGCCATTCTTGTATATCTTATGTCCCCAGTGGATCACAGTGTATTCCAGGGGACTTTCACTTACACATATTTCGGCATCTATTTCGCTGTGGTAATGATTCTTTCCGGAATGCTAATTTCTTATCCCGCTACCCGGGCAATAAGATCGAGAAGTGAGGTCTTCTATGCCACCCTGCTCTTCGTCACAGTAGGGATGATTTTTGCTGCCTTCAGCTATAACATAATAACGCTGTTCATCGCTTTTGAATCGGTCAGCATAGGTACTTATATTCTTGCCAGTTTTGGAAAGACCAGAAGAAGTCTTGAGGGCACAATCAAATACTTCTTCACAGGCACAATTGCCACAGCTTTCATACTTTTTGGCGCTTCTTTCTTCTTCATAGATACAGGTACATTCAATCTGTCTGTCCTTCCGAGCGCATCACCCACTCCGGAACTCGTGCTAGCACTGACATTCCTGGTTATAGGCTTCGGTTTCAAGCTAGCAATTTTCCCAATGCACCAGTGGGCTATTGATACGTATGATGGCACGGAAAACTCAATTTCTGCATATCTTGCAGCTGGAAGCAAGGTGCTGGCATTCCTTGTGGTCCTGAAGATATTTCTAGTGGGCTTTTCCTCAGACTTCAGGGACGTGGGGTACCTATTTGTCATACTCTCCATACTGACAATGACATACGGGAACGTTTCAGCACTGTCCCAGAATAACCTGAAGCGCCTTCTTGCTTATTCCAGTGTTGCCCAGGCTGGCTATCTCATCCTGGTGCTGGCAGTGGTGGCCCTAGTCGGCAATCCATCATCTCCAGTAGTTGGCGTTGCGGTAGCAGCTGGAATGTTCTATTCTCTTGTGTACATTTTCATGAAGGGCGGGTCATTCATAACCTTGAATACGGTCAAGAAAGATAACGTCCTTGTTAGCGACGTTTCTGGCCTTGCAAAGAAGTCGCCCTCCGTTGCTGTCAGCTTCTCAATCCTGCTTCTTGCACTTGCAGGAATCCCCATAACTGGAGGATTCTTTGCAAAGTACCTGCTCTTCCTCTCTCTGGTTGAGGGCAACCTCTGGTGGCTGGCAGTTATTGCCATTCTTAATAGTGCAATTTCTGTCTTCTATTACTTCAGGGTAATACTTTATATGTTCGGAAAGGAGGCATCTTCATCAGAGCCATTTGATCTGTCAGCATTTGCAAGGGTTCCTGTATATGCCTCGGCATTAATCACTGTTGCCCTTTCTGTTGTAGTTGTATGGTGGCCAAATCTCATAGGCTTTGCCGGAGGGCTGTTTGGGTGAGATAAGTATGAATATTGACAGCGATATGGAAATCATCAAAAGCGCCCTTATTTATGGGGATATGGATGATGCTGAGAACATTATCCAGAAAAGGATCGTGGAAATGAAATTCCTCCTGAAGAGGCACAAGAACCAGATATACCAGTCTTACCTGTCATTCCTGCAGGCACTGGACAGCTTGCTGAGAGTGCAGATCGATCTTGAATCTTTCAAGCAGCAAGTAGGAAACATACATGGCATCGAAAATTTGCTGGAGGGAAATGCCGGTGAGCACGGGTACCTCAGTTCATTGTTTTATCTTCTCCAACTTTCTATGGACCGTTACAATGTAGCCTATCCAAAATACGACATGAAGAGGTGTGATGATCTTTGAAAGCTAGATTTGATCAGTGTTTTTCTCATCTTGAAGAGGACGAGGAATCAGCGGCGGAATGCATTCACTGCCTAAAAAAATATGGCGAACAGATTTTCTTCGATCAGGCCCAAGGAAGGCTGGTAATGGGCCGCGAAATGTACGATGACAGCTACTCCGGTGCAATGAAAACCCTTACGGACATCCTGAAGATAAAGACAAGGGCAGATTACGAAAGCATGGACAGGAAATACAACCTGACAATGTACTGAAAAGATTAGAACACAGGTCAAAAATTTAAATCATCTTATCCTCTCTTGCAAAACATGCCCTTGGATTTCTCGCCGTCCATAGTCTTGAGGAAGGATGAAGGTCTGAACAGGATAATAATTTCAAATGGAGTGAACAATGGAATCAGCAACCAGGGACTGCGGGAAATGCTGATGTCTCTTACGGATGCCATGTCGGATAACGAAAATCCCATTCTTATAACCGGGTCAGGGGATAAGGCATTTTCAATGGGGTATACTGCAAACTGCACAAAGATATCAGACAAGATACATCTGGAGGAGGCTTACCATCTGGGGACAAGTGTGGCCAGAATCCTTCTCCGCAGCCAGGTTCCCATAATGGCTGCAGTAAACGGCTACGCGTTGGGACTTGGGCTGGAGATAGCACTCTGTTGCGATTTCGTAATCGCATCTGCAAAGGCGAAATTCGGCATGCCGGAAATCAAGTACGGCATCCCCTCTCTGACAGGTTTTGTCCCTGAACTGACTGAGAAGTACAGCGGAGCACTCTATGCAAGGGTGAAGAGTGGGGAAATTTTCGATGCAGAAGAAGCCAAGAAACTTGGCATGATAACATCAATCCTGCCGGCGCTAAATTTCAATAAGGCGGCGATTGAATACGCGCGGAAATTGAAACCTGACCTGGTTAAGATGCTTAAGCCGGAAGAAAAGGTAAGCCAGTACCGAACGGCCATAGATTCTATGTTCTTTCGCCTCTATAATCCTACATGTTCAACCATGATGGAGTTAGAGAGGTTCAGAAACAGTATTTGAATCGGTAGTCCCGTACTTTCTTTCATACCTCCTTGAAAAGTATGCCCCCGCGAAATAAAGAGCAATCATGGGAAGTGCCATCACCATCATAGTGAACCCCAGGACTCCTGGTGAAAATATCATCCCGAAAATCAGGGAGCCAACGACCGCATATCTCCAGTGCTTGAACCATGTATCAGATTGCACAATTCCCGACCTGGTCAGCCCATACATAAATACAGGGATCTCGAAAGCAAGCCCAAAACTCACCACGTAAAGGAGGAGGAAGGACACGAAGCTCATGATACCCATGCTTGAGTCTGCTCCGAGGCCAACGTTGAAGTTATGGAAGATGATGAATAGCTCCGGTGCCACAAACCAGAGCCCCATAAAAGCTCCGGCAGCAAACAGTGCACTGGCCGGAACTGTAACAGTCCTGATAAGGGCCTTCTCACTCTTTTTCAGGGCTGGGCCGATAAATTTCCCGGATTGATATACTATATTTGGCATGGAAAATATCAAGGCGAGGAACAAAGCAGTGTAAACGTTTGCGGAAACGCCGTCAGTAGGCTTAAGGACAAGAAGTGTTGTTCCTTTTGGCAAAATATGGGCTTCAAGCATCTTTAACAGTTGTGCAGGGATGTTGTGGTATACATTGAAAGCCAGGAATGGAAAAGTATACCCGAAAAGTGTGTAATATCGGATTTCAAAAATCAGGAAGAATATAAAGAAAAACCCGAAAACCTCCAGTATGCGGATCAACCTAAACCTGAGTTCATCCACATTCCTGAATATTATCGGCAGGAATTCTTCATCGCTCATTGGTTGTTAATTTTAAGTTTCTCGGCAATCTCCTTTGTCAGCTGTTCCTGAGACTTGTTTGCGGGATCTATGCCGAGCCCCCTGGCAACCTCAGCGTAGTCCAGGGGTTTCTCCGCAGCCTGCGAAGTTTGCTGTGGATTCATTGCCTTCTTGATTTCATTTTCAAGTTCCATTTGGCCTCTTTTGAATTCTCCGGTAGCCTTACCAAGGTTTCTGGCGAACTCCGGTATTTTCTTCGTGCTTCCAAAGAGCAGGAGAATGACCGCCACGACTATTAGCCACTCAATTGGCGAATCAAACATAGCATTGTAATAAAAGATCGTTATTTAATCTTTTATGGTGGAGAAAAAATCTATTATTTTGGGTCTCAGGGCTGATCCAAATCGAGGTCCACGGTATATGATATCTTCCGGAATTCATCGGCAGCTGCCCTTATTGAAGAAAGGATATTGCTGTCAACTGCAGAAAATGATAGTGAAATTATCTTCTTCTCAGAGTTAACCACAACAAAGCCCACGGTCTTGTCATCAGGCTTGACTTCATCCGTCCTGGCGTAAGTCTCTATGAATTCCTGCAGAGATTCCTCGACATATTCGCTCGAAAGTATCTGCGGTAGAGATAGAAGGGAATCAGGCAGTCTGGAGAGTTCCACGCATATGACTGCCGGGTGCCGCCCCTTGATGGCAATGTTGTACATTGCACACTGGGTCAATCAGATCACGCTTTAACTCTCTTCAAGTACCAGCGCTCTGCGCCCTCTTCTTTTTCTCTTGTCAGGGCATCCTTGAACGTGGAAGGAGCCGATGCAATACCTTCCTTTCCTGGTTCCCAGTTTGCAGGGGTCGCGAGCTTCTTTTCCCAGTTGAACTGAAGGGCCTTAATGACACGTATTATCTCCCTGATGTTTCTTCCAGTCTCTGCAGGATAGTAAATCATCCACCTGACAACCTGATTAGGATCGATGATGAAAACCCCTCTAACAGTGGTCCCAACCTTTGGATCAATCAGATTGTACTGGGTAGCAACCTCTCTCTCAAGGTCCGCCAAGACCGGGAATGGAACCTCTATCCCGTACTTATCCTTTATGTCCTTAAGCCATGCAATGTGCGAATAAATGCTGTCTACGCTAAGTCCAATCAATTCCACTCCAAGCTTTTTGAATTCGTCATAGGATTCTGAGAAAGCCATGAATTCTGTTGTGCATACCGGAGTAAAATCTGCGGGATGCGAGAAAAGCAATACCCACTTCCCCTTATAATTGGAAAGGGTTATCGGCCCCTGAGTGGAGTTCACGGTAAAATCCGGCGCTTTTTGTCCCAATGTCACTGCCATTTTTTATCACCAAATAGTTATTGTTTTTTGATATATTAAATAAACAGGTTGGTGCAAACTTTTGCCTTATAGCTTCTCAGCCAGGTATTGTGCGAAGTAAGTTATAACCATGTCTGCTCCAGCCCTGAAAATAGATCCTATGGCCTCATTTATGACACTTTCCCCCAGGTTCCCCGAGCTAACGGCATTCTTGATCATGGTGTATTCTCCGCTTACGCTGTATGAAACAATGGGAAGATCAAACCTCTGCCTTGCCTCTCGGAGCACGTCTAGATAAAAGAGAGCTGGCTTTACCATAATCATGTCAGCACCCTCGTTTATATCCAGAGTTATTTCCCTCATGGCCTCCCTTATATTCCTTGGGTCCATCTGGTAACTTTTTCTGTCTCCAAAGCCGGGCTTTGAATCCGCGGCATCCCTGAATGGGCCATAGAGTCCTGATGCATATTTGGCGCTGTATGCAAGAATTGAAATATCCTTGAAACCATTTTTGTCAAGAGCAGTTCTAATCCTTCCAACCTGTCCATCCATCATTCCGCTGGGTGCCACGATATCAGCTCCAGCTTCAGCATAAGTCAAAGCTATCTTGGCGTAGACGTCAATAGTAGCGTCATTATCAACTACATCCCCTTTCAGGATTCCGCAGTGTCCATGTGAGGTATATTCGCACATGCAGAGATCGGCCATTGTTATGAGTGTTGAACTTTCCTTGGCAATCCTTATTGCTTTCTGGACAACCCCGTTTTCATCATAGGCACTGGTCCCCACCTCGTCCTTGGAAGATGGGATTCCAAATAGGAGTATGCTTCTAACGCCTGAGGATTCAAGAGAATTAAGATAGTCAGCAAGTCCGGATATGGGATATCTAAAAATCCCAGGCATTGAAGGTATGGGCTTAGGGCTGTTTGCATTCTCGTCTACAAAAACTGGCATAATGAGCTTATTGGGCTGAATGGTACTCTCAGATACCATATCCCTCATTTCCTGCGATATTCGAAGCCTCCTTGGCCTGGTTACCGGAAACATACTGGTTCATTGCAACCTCGATTTAATACATGGCGACTGTCCTCCAGTGCAAGTATTTTGATTGGCTTCGCAATGTACAAATGACGGCAATGTACGACCTGGAATCTCGCGGAACCTTGGTAATGCCTGCTGAGAAGATCTCCACACTCATTGAACTCTCTGGAAAAGACGGCGACGTCTTTCAGGCTGTTAGGGAAACTTCAATGGAGTCCCACGAAAATCTATGCCTGGCAGGAAAACCACATATTAAATTCGAGATCAGCGGAAACAGGATAGAAACAGTAGTTACTGCTTCATCTGAATTCGCCAAGGATGCCATTAGGAGGATGATTGACATTGCTTACACAGTTCTGCGGGATCTTGCATTTTCTGTCCTTGATGAAAATTCAATGGACGAATCGAAGACTTATGTAGTGCTGAAAGACATCGCCCTAACGCGATTTCGTAAGAAACCGTGAACAGCGGGACTCATACAATTTCAAATAGTTTCACATCAGGCCACTGCGAATTGTCATACTCCGGAATTGCAGCATATGAAATCCTCGGTGCAGAGTTTACTACGGCGTATCCGCTGACTTCCTTGAAATGTATCGAGAGATTTGAGTAATGGCTTATCTTCCCGTAATATTCGTCGTCAGCAATTATTATCGTGGCACCAGTCGGCCTGATCCCGTTAATCAAATTAACGAGATCCCCAAAAAAGTTCTGCCCATAAGTGAACATCAGGAAATCCGTGGAAAAGAAGTAAAGATTTGGCCTTGACGACGAAGACATGAAGAAATCTATGACATCATTAGGAAAATCCTCAACAATACTTTTTCCCTCAAGATTAATGACAAAGGAGTTTGCCCTCTTTGACTTTTCTGCAGTGATGTAATGTTTCATAGTCTCAGGATCCATGACGTTTACCAGTATACGGGATGTTTCATAGCTGCTGGATGTTGCATCAATTACCCCCCGTCCCTCTGATATTGCCTCCCTTATGAGATTATTCTTCACGAGGTTAACAACATCATTAACAACATTGGAATTGTCCTTCCTGTGAAACATTATCACTGATCCAAGTGGAACTGACTTTGTGCCTGTTGGGGTGAGCCTTGGAAGATCCGACGTATCCAGAGGTACCTCAAACTCTTCCTGCCCACGGTCAATCCTGTACTGAATTCTCTTTTCAGGATAAATAACAAGATTTTGCTTGAAAGGTAGGAATGTGCCGTCCTTGAGTGTATACAGATACACTGGTGTGGAACCTAGGGAAACCCCTCTTAATTTTTCAACAACAGCCTTTCTGACCAGAAAATCTGATTCCACGAAATAGTCCATGGAAACAACACCATCGGAGAAGTATTCAAGCTTCTGGTTCTCCTTTGCTTCCAGTATTATTATGAGATTGGCCCCTGACCTCTCTACAAGATCGGAATGTATAACAGAGAAAAGGGTAAGGCTACTCATATCATATTTTTCAGAAAGGGCTTCCATTGAATCGATGACGATAAGAGGCGAGTTACCGTAGTTCCTGTCTACAAATTCATACATACTCCTTATCTCGGGAAGAAGATCAGAAATGTTGAGTATCAGCCCTTTGTTTATGGAGCTGGATATCTGTCCCTCTTCGATCATCCTTTCAAGCTTCTGCAGCGATTCTTTGCTTACATTCACCGTTTCACCGTGATTCCCATTTGACATGTTGCGTATGGAAACATCTTTAAGCCAGGGAAACGGTTGGAAGAGTGAATCATCAGAAAACCTTGAGGAAAGGTAACACACTGGTACCTCTTTCAGGACGCCCTCCAGATATCCAAGGGCGAAGGTTGTCTTACCTGCCCCCGGCCTTCCCTTTACCACAAGGGATTTGCCAAATTTCTGTCCGAAAAATGTATCCATAAGTCCAAGCAAACCTTCTCTCTGTTTCAATTAACATCATTCCTCTAAGTCACTGATCTTATTTGGAGACCATTCATAGCAGTACCTTGTGATCTGACCGAACTGAATGTGGTCCATAGATTCATCGCCGAAAATTAGCACGAGATAAGCATCCTTTTCCATTGCAGTGCTCTTGATGAGCTCAAATGACCGTGCAACATCATAAAAAGAGTGATAAACAATCATCAGGTCAAAAATATCAATGAAGATAAGAAATGTTGAACCCTCATTGATTCTCTTGATGATGCTGTCAACGATAAAGGTAAGATTTACGGGCCTATTACGCTGGGCACCAATTGAATCGGTAACCCAGATGAAGTTCCTCTCATTGAGGATTTCAGGCATTTCAAGCTTGAGGTTGAACCTAGAAACGATAAGGGCTTTGTCTCTATCGATGTGCTTTGATATTAGCATTGAAAGGAATAAATTGGTTTCTTCGGGGCTTGCAAAATAGGTATTTCCAGGATATAGGCCATTTTTAGCCAGATAAATAGAGGTGTCGGTTATATTTTTTAATTTCCTTACCGTGTGGCTGGATAGCGCCTTTCTTAGCCGGTCTCTTGTCTCCTCTATGTTCGACGGATCGACTTTCACCAGTTCTGATGAATATCGTATCCTCTCATTGAGATTTGGCTCATTCTCTGACATTATAATAAGCAGAAATTCCCTTCTCTGGCGGAGAAACAGTTTTTCATCTTCCTCCGAAAGCGAATCCTTCAGGAAGCAGATAATGGAAGTCGGGCTTAACTCTTCTATTATTTGATGGGACAGCTTCTTCAGGATCTGGTACTCCATGCCAGTTGGGGCCATGACTTCCCTGAGCAGCTTTTCCTGATCCCCACTTCCATCATATACTAAAATCATCGTCTTCTAATTAAAGTTATACATTATTTAATTTTTGCCATTGTAAATACATTTTTCCCAGACTTATGGTGATATATCTGCATTTATTTACAATAAAGTACTCAGAAATGCATAGTGCAAAATAAATAACATCGCTGAATTGGATCATTACTCTAGCTTCCGATAGACAAAAGAAGCACAACTTTAAGTTAGCATGAGTGATTTTGAATTATGGTAAGAAAGAAGATTTCAGTTGTTGGTGCCGGTAATGTTGGTGCTACGGTTGCACAATTCATAGCACTGAAAGAACTGGGCGATGTATATCTTTTTGATGTTGTTGACGGAATTCCTGAAGGGAAGGGATTGGATATCTTTGAGGGTAACCCGCACTGGGGATCTGACGTAGAGGTCAAAGGCTTCACAACAACCAATCCTGATGCTTACAAGAATCTTGAGAATTCAGATGTAATAGTAATAACAGCTGGGCTTGCCAGAAAGCCAGGCATGAGCAGAGATGACCTGCTGAACAAGAATGTTGAGATTATGGCAGACGTGGCAAGAAACGTAAAGAAATATTCTCCGAATTCCCGGGTGGTTGTAGTATCAAACCCTGCAGACATTATGGCATATGCGTTCCAGAAAGTCTCAGGTGTTAAGCCTGAATATATAATGGGCCTCGGCGGTTCGCTTGACAGTTCTAGGTTCCGTACATTCCTTGCTGCCGAATTAAATGTATCTGTTGAAGACGTCAACGCATTTGTCATAGGAGGACACGGAGACGACATGGTTCCATTCATTCGCTACTCAAACGTTGCTGGAATCCCGATTACCAGCCTACTCTCAAAGGAAAAGATAGAAGAAATTGTCAAGAGGACTAGATTTGGCGGGGGCGAAATTGTCAACTACCTCAAAACTGGAAGTGCCTACTATGCGCCCGGGATCTCAATTACTGCCATGGTTGAGTCCATCCTAAAGAACAAGCACAGGGTAATCCCATGTGCCGCCTACCTTGACGGGGATCATGCCAAACACTATGGCGCAGGTGGAATTTTCATAGGTGTTCCTATCAGCATAGGCGAGAATGGTGTGGAGAGAATATTTGATATGGATTTCACCCCTGAGGAGAAGCCACTATGGGAAAAGACCGTAAAGGGTGTTCAGGAAAACTGCAAAAAAGTTGATGATTTCCTAAGTTCAAAACATTAATCTATTTTTTTTCAAGAATTCCCTGTAGAAGCCTGGAAAGTCTTCATATTCAATGGGATCTGGTATACCTGCTTCCATGAACCCCTGCAGCCTGAGAAGGCATGAATCGCACTTTCCGCAGGCTTTCTCCTGTCCCCTGTAGCAGGAAGTTGTGAGATGATAAGGCACCCCGAGTTTAACGCCGGTTTTGATAATCTCCGCTTTGGTCAGATACTGTAAAGGAACATGTATTCTGAATGGTTTTATTTCCCCGGCAACTGTACCGATGTTCAAAGCACTTTCAAATGCATTGTAGAAAGCTGGTCTGCAGTCGGGATATCCGGAATAGTCAACTGCATTTGCACCTATGAATATGTGGCGTGCCCCTATGGATTCAGCATATGATGCTGCAATGGAGAGGAATATTATGTTTCTGGCAGGGACGTAAGTGTTGGGTATGCTCTTAGATATATCCTCAAGAGGGCGATTATCTATCTCCGATTGACCGGTCAAAGCACTGGACGTAATATCTGATAGATTTATTGTTGCAACCCGTCTCTGTATTCCATAAAATTTTGCAATATCTCTTGAGGAGTCAAGCTCCCTGCTGTGTCTCTGGCCGTAATCAAAGCTTAATGCTGAGCAATCATATGCCTGTGAAAGTGCAATGCCAACGACCGTAGATGAATCTATTCCTCCTGAAAGAAGGCACACGGCTTTTTCACTCATCTTTTGAGGCCTCGGAACAAGCGCCCTGTCCTGGGCTCTCGAAGACGCACACGGTTATCCTGCGGATATTCTTCTGCGAAAAAATTTCACCCTTGAGCCCGTCAAGGATGCTTTCCGACAGAAGCTCACTGGAGCTCATCTCCTTATCCAGAAAGTACACATCTGACACAGGAAAGACAAACGTCTTTCCATTGTACGAAACCTTGCAATAATCGCCGTCAATATCACAGGTAGAATACCTGGAACTCCGGGGGACAATAATCTTGTGATCAATTGCATCAACTGATTTCCTGCAGGCAGTCTTCAATAGTCCGTAATCAATCAATATTCCTTCTAACGGCTCTCCGGAGACACTAACCTTTAGATAGTAATTATGCCCATGGAGCCTGGAGCATTTCTCAATGGTTGGAATGAAGTGAGCAGCTGAGAAATCAATGTGGTTCAGCGAACCGTCAATACTTAGTTCCATGTTACCGATTCTGGGATTGCTCCAATGTTCTTAATTTTTGATGATGCGCTCCGGATGATGTAAATTGTAAACTGGTTTCAAATGATCAAAGAAACGTTTCATCATGGATTGCACATTGTAACCATAGAACGCAGCCGTGCTGAAATTGGGAAGCATCGTTTCAATGGGCACCATTGGTTCAAACAGTTTTTTGTTTTTCCGGGTACCGAGAAAAGGTCACCCTAACTAATGTATCCGCACTAATGTGAGGTTGAAATATATACAAGTTAGTGATTATGTTGAGCTTGCGTGGGCGCGTGGCCCAGTCAGGATATGGCAGCAGCCTCCTAAGCTGCAGATCAGGGGTTCGAATCCCCTCGCGCCCGCTCGTATTTTTCTTTGTCCAGTTAACCCCTCTTGAGGTGGAAAATAACTTTACGGAAAAGTTTTGAATGTCAAAACCAGAATCGATAGAAACTCTGTTATCGATTGAAAAATAATAGAGGAAGATTCTTTGGACTGACTATTGCTCCATTCTTGGCGCAAGCAGAAAAGATCCCTTAATTACTCCTGGCTGGGAGCCCTTTGCCTGGCCAAATGTAAATTCTATATTGAGGGGATAATCGTCCTTGAAGCTAAGCTTTATCTCATCAGATGTTGTGAGCGATTTTACAAGCTTGAGCAGATACTCAAGAGGATATGAACTCTTGATTGTAGAGGCGCATTTTATATCCTTAAGCATGTCCTTGGTGAGAACCATTTCAGATTCCTCAGAGTCAGACGATGATTTCGCCCTGAATTCGTCTGAACTCAGGATCAGCCGTATTGAATCTGATACATCCTCAGCAGCCCTGAGACCTCTTTCAAACTCTGTCTTGCTTACTATGACGTAGTTCTCAGATGTTATCACTGGAACACGAGGTGTTACCACAGTGTTGTTATCCAGAAGGGCTATGCTCTTGCTTATGTTGTTAATTTCAAATTTTAATTTCTCCTTCTCTTTGGACAGTGTCACCTGATCGTTAGAATTCGCAAGGCGAATTACCGATTTCATTCTCTCAACATCAAGTGCAAGTTCCTCATCTCCGTCGATCTGATACTCAACGAATGCCTCTTTGGGGATATCGAGACAAACCATTGCTACGTGAGCTGGATCAACAACTTTTACCGAGATTAATCCAGATTCTATCTTGAATTTTGCTTCCGTTACCACTGTATTCAGCAAATCAGCTATTTCCTTCAGGTTCTTTACAGAAATCGTAAGTCTAAGCATTTACAACACCAGTCTAATGACTTGTTTCCGGATAATTTCTTTGATCATAATTAATACTTTTCACTCTCTCAAGTTATGAAGCTAGCTTCATTATACCGGAATTCACCGCTCTTCATTTTCCGTCATACGAATCCGCGGGTCTAAATTAGAGCCTATTTCAGATTATTCTATTATTGCATTACTATCTATAGGTTCATTAAAAACCCCACATAGGTCGGATATGCAAACATTAAAAAGCAAAATAATGTAGGTACCTCCATGCTTAATAAACTTGAAACGAAACTTGCTGGAGTAATATTCTTTGTTGCCATAGCTCAGTTCATACTGGCAATGTTGCTTGCGGAAGTTTTGTATCCCGGATACAGCGTATCAGGAAATTACATAAGCGATCTCGGCGTAGGATCAACTGCCTTTATCTTCAACACTTCCATAGTAATTCTTGGTTTGCTTCTCATTGCCGGGGCTCTTCTGACCAGGAATGTGAGCAAGGCATTTGCCGTAATAATGGTGCTTGCAGGCATTGGGGCAATGGGTGTTGGCATATTCCCAGAAACAACCGGCAGTCTCCATGTGTATTCGTCTCTGCTTGTGTTCCTAATGGGGTCTATAGCTCCTATTCCACTTTTGTTAAAGATAAGGAATGTGCTGGCGCTCACCTGGGTAATTCTTGGGGCGCTGGGTTTCGTTTCGCTGATTCTTTACGCGACTGGCCATTACATGGGGCTTGGGCACGGAGGAATGGAACGCTTCATAGTATATCCCGATCTGCTCTGGGGTATGGCTTTTGGAGGCTGGCTTGCGGGGAATGCGGAAAAACCTGAAAAGTAATGATGTTCTGCATTTGCATATTTATGCTACTTTCCTATTTGGTGTATTTCACAAAGTACAATTCTTTAGATTCTGTAATCAGCCAAAAGGATTTCACGTATATTCTGGCTTTGCATGACCTGTTGCAATAATTGAGTATGGCGAGACAATATAGCTCATGCCATATTGTATCGTGAAAGCTTAAATTATATCCACAGGATTACCTGCCGTCTTCATCCGAAGTGAAGATATTAGGTGAAAAAATGCCAGAAGATTTGGACCCATTTGATATTGCAGTAAAGCAGCTGAAAAAAGCAGCAGATGTCATGAAGCTGGACAAGCAGACTTTTGAGATGCTTAGCCACCCAATGGCCATACTTCAGGTGAGTATACCTGTCAGGATGGACAATGGCGAAACTAAGGTATTCACCGGGTTCAGGGTGCATTACAACAATGCACGAGGACCGGTAAAGGGAGGTATACGTTTCCATCCAGATGAGACCCTGTCAACCGTAAAGGCTCTGGCCGCATGGATGACATGGAAGACCGCAATAACCAATCTCCCCCTCGGCGGAGCAAAGGGTGGAGTTATCTGTGATCCAAAGTCAATGAGTCAGGGTGAGCTTGAGAGGCTCAGCAGGGGGTATGTACGTGCAGTGGCTGATTTCATAGGCCCAGAAATAGACATTCCTGCACCTGATGTATACACAACGCCACAAATAATGGCTTGGATGATGGATGAATACGAAACAATAGTAAGGCATTCTGCTCCCGGAGTCATAACTGGAAAGCCTTTGGAGAGCTGGGGATCATTGGGAAGGGGAGACGCCACAGCAAAGGGCGGAATGTATGTACTGCGCGAAGCTGCAAAGACCATGAATATGGATCTTTCCAAGGCAAAAATTGCCATACAGGGATTCGGAAATGCAGGGCAGTTTGCTCTGAAGCTGGTCACTGAAATGTTCCATTCAAAGGTGGTTGCAGTTTCCGATACTAAGGGAGGAATATATTCAGAGAATGGCCTGGATTACCAGAAGCTCATGGATCATAAAAAGAAGACGGGAACTGTACAGAATTTTCCCGGCACGAAAAACATATCAAATGAAGAACTGCTAGAACTCGATGTGGACGTCTTGATACCAGCTGCAATAGAGAATCAGCTCAGATCTGACAACGCCAACAAGATTAAGGCTAAAATAATACTGGAACTAGCCAATGGGCCAACCACGCCAGATGCAGATGAAATATTCTTCAAGAAGAAGATACTTGTTCTTCCAGACTTCCTTGCCAACTCTGGCGGCGTGACAGTCTCATACTTTGAATGGGTACAGAACCAGGCCGGGTATTATTGGACTGAGAAAGAGGTGTATGAGAGGCTGGACCAGAAGATGACTGAGGCAACCCATGCCGTTCTCGATGCAGCTAAGAAATACAATGTAGATCCAAGGACTGCAGCTTACACAGTTTCTGTAAAAAGAGTTGCAGACGCCATGAAAGCAAGAGGCTGGGTATAAATCCACCTCAAACACTTTTTATATCTCCTTTTTTTTAACCCAGATATTGCGGGTGTAGTGTAGGGGTTATCACAGGAGCTTCCCAAGCTCTTGACCCGGGTTCAAATCCCGGCACCCGCATTTTTAGGCGTTTTTTCTCTAGTAATGATTACCGGCATTAAATGTACTTCAAAAATATGGATTACACTAATATAGTAGATTGAAATTAGTTACCTAATTAACAAAATAGATTAAGCAGGGGAATATAATGGAAAAAGCGAGCTTGAAGAAAATTGATAGAATCTTTCCAGGAAACGAAACAATTGATGGGGCAGGCGTTAGACTTCGGAGAATGTTTGGAGGGCATGCCACTGCCACTTTCACAGATCCGTTCTTGCTTCTGGACCATTTTGGTTCCGACGATCCTAAGGAGTATATTTCAGGATTTCCCTGGCATCCACACAGGGGCATTGAGACTGTGACCTACCTTATGGAAGGGAAGGTTGAACATGAAGACAGCGAGGGGCATAAGGGTACAATATATCCTGGCGATATACAGTGGATGACAGCGGGAAGCGGCATATTTCATCAGGAGATGCCTAAGCCGCTAGATCATAAGAATCCGGAAGAAGCAATAAAAATAACTGGGATGCCAAATTCGGTGGTAGGACTCCAACTCTGGATAAACCTACCGGCCAACCTCAAGATGACAACGCCCGCATACAGAAGTATCACAGGGAAAAGCACGCCAATAGTTGATGATGATAGTGGAAACAGTATAAGAATTGTCGCCGGCCACTATGGAAACCATGAGGGGGCTTTCAGCGGAAATGCGCGAATTGACCCAATATATCTTGAGGTCAGAATGCCTGAGGAGTCTGAATTTAGATTTGAGGTAAAGGATCATTATACAAGCATAATAAACACACTAAGAGGGAGAGTGTACGCGGGAAAAGATGAGAAACTTGTTGATCCCAGATCGGCGGTTGTTTTCAGCCAGTCCGGAAGTGAGATATTGGTAAAGACTGACGAGGAAAAGGCTAGTTTCATATTGTTATCAGGAAAGCCACTTCAGGAGCCCATTTACTGGTACGGACCAATAGTGATGAACTCGCAGGAGCAGATAAACGAAGCGCTCCTGGATCTGAGACGAAACACATTTGTCAGGGAGAAGGAGCCTATATTTCAATGAAAGTCCACCTCAATTGCCTCTTTTGATACTTTTTAATTATGAGATGCGCCAGGAAAGCGTATCCAGTTAACCGATGAGATTATCGGCAATATTGTTTCGTATGTTTCAATAAAGAAAAGGTGCACCGATCGGCAGATTATGTATCTTCCTGTTTCAAACCTGCAAGAACTCCACTGCAGCTAGAAATTCCGGGAAATTACGACGATCCGGATATCTGATGGTTCAAAACCACAAAGAGTGGGCATATGGCAGGAAATGCTAAAATGCCACTCGGCACAAATCCCTTCCTGATCGTGGATTGGACCATAATCAGAGGAACATCTATGATACGATCGTTTCTGGGAAAGATTTCTCCTATACCTTGGGGATAGTTCCCGCAAAGGAAGCTACAGACGCTAATGACAATGTGTTTGAGAATTCATATGCCCTTCGCTTGATTGATACTAGCAGTATGATATGCATTGTTCCTGAACGATTATCAACGAAGAGCAGGTTTAGAATTGATCTCAGAAAAGAATACCAGTAACCATATTCCTATAAAAAATAATGCCATTCTCCGGCTTTAGGAGAGCCTTAAACGTAGGAATATATGGTATACGAGGAAAATATATTATGATAATACAATGGGTCTAAAGGCCACTCCTTAAAATCTCAACGTC
The DNA here is from genome assembly GCA_021797355.1 of Thermoplasmata archaeon. Classification (GTDB taxonomy): domain Archaea; phylum Thermoplasmatota; class Thermoplasmata; order Thermoplasmatales; family Thermoplasmataceae; genus UBA509. The sequence continues at coordinate 488,966 of JAJZZX010000001.1, forward strand.
ATCGTGAACAGGGAAGCACGAGAAAGGCACAAGGCAGATAATGAAAATAGTCGCTTGCTAAAACATGGTACAACCCAGGATCTTCATTTATAGATCTACCAATTTAGCTTAATTCTGTGTCTAATGTCAGGATTGACGCGAGGTGAGTCATAAATTTTTACTTCTTTTAATATTAGAACATATCTATTGTGTAATAACGGACGATATATTTTATATAATACTATGTGCATCTTCATGATGGATAGGAAATTTTTCCTTCCATGGAGGATATTATAAATGGCAGAAATGAATGAAAGTCCATTTGCAAAGGCACTTAGTGCAGATCCAGCACCTCTCGGGCTAGCAGGATTCGCCTTCACGACATTCCTGCTCAGTTTTGTGAACGCGGGTTTTATAACTTCTGCATCGGTTAATGTAGTGGTCCCTCTTGCAGTGGCCTACGGGGGACTAGCTCAACTGATTGCAGGATCTTGGGAGATGCGGCGCGGGAACACATTTGGCTTTACGGCATTCACCAGCTATGGTGCATTCTGGGAATTCTATGCGTTACTCGTAATACTGGCTGACCTGCACATAATTAGTAGCATTCCTGCAGTTGGCATAGGATGGGCACTTGTTCTATGGGGGATATTCACGCTTTACATGTGGGGCGGAGCTATGATGGCAAATACAGCGCTGAATCTTACTTTCCTGACTCTGTTTCTTGCCTTCTTCACCCTGGGCTTTGGCAATATGTACAGCAACACAGCTTTGCTGCACGCCGGAGGTTACTTCGGAATCCTCGCTGCTTTCTTTGCCGCGTATACAAGTTTTGCCATAATTATCAACTCAATGAGGCCTAATACGATACCTCTTGGGCCCGGTCTAGGAAAGAAGTCATGATTTCCAGACTACACATATTTATTTTTACTTAAAGGCATTTAATAACAAACATATAAATAATGGTTTGCAGTTTTTCATTCATGGCAGAAGAAGACAGAAGCAAGGATGTCCTTCCAACATCGGAGGTTTATCATCCCGGAATAGGAAGTTACCAGCAGGTTTATCGTGAATCACTGGAGAGCCCTGAAGACTTCTGGAGCAAGCAGGCCGGAATACTGGACTGGCACAAGCGCTGGGACAAGGTTCTGGATGACAGCAATCCACCATTCTACAGATGGTTCGTCAACGGCAAGCTAAATGCATCTTATAATGCACTGGACAGACACCTGCTTCATGGTAGGAGAAACAAGGCGGCATACATCTGGATTGCTGAGAATGGAGATGAGAAAATTGTCACCTATGATGGATTATACAGAAGGGTCAACAATTTTGCCAGGGCTTTAATTGACCTTGGAATGAAGAAGGGGGATAGGGTGATCATCTACCTTCCAATGATTCTTGAGGCACCAGTAGCAATGCTTGCTGCTGCACGGCTAGGTATAGTTTTCTCCTTTGTGTTTGCTGGGTTCGGAGCTGGTGCATTGGCGGAAAGGATAAATGACTCAGGAGCAAAGATGGTGATAACTGCTGATGGCGCCTTCAGGAACGGCAAGGTTGTGGAGCTAAAGAAGATAGTGGACGAGGCATTGGAATCAACTTCCACGGTAACAACAGTTGTTGTAGTGAAGAGGACAGGAACAGATGTGCAGATGGATGAGGAGAGGGATATATGGTGGCATGACGTCATGAAGGATTCCTCAACATATGTGGAGCCAGAATGGATGGATTCCAACGATCCTCTTTACATATTATACACTTCAGGAACAACTGGAAAACCAAAGGGAGCGGTTCACGGAAATGGGGGCTATTCTGTCTGGGTTGCAAATACACTCAGGTGGGCGTTTGATCCCAGGGAGGATGACAGGTGGTGGTGCGCTGCTGATATAGGCTGGGTAACTGGCCACAGCTATATCGTTTTCGCCCCGCTTTTCCTGGGCCTAACTTCAATCATGTATGAAGGGTCCATAACCTATCCGGCGCCTGACAGGCTATGGGAAATTATTGATAGGTACCGCGTGAATCTACTTTACACGTCGCCAACCGCCATTAGAACCCTTATGAGATTTGGGGAAAAATATCCAAAGATGCATGATTTGTCCTCTTTAAGGGTGCTTGGAACTGTCGGGGAACCAATAAATCCAGCAGCGTGGAAATGGTATTACGAGCATATAGGGCACTCCAACTGCCCCATCATAGATACATATTGGCAGACGGAAACCGGGGGCTTCATGATTGCACCCCCCCTCGCCCTAGGTTTACCGCCCCTTAAGCCTGGTTCCGCCACATTCCCTATGCCAGGAGTTGATCCGGTCATTCTGGATGAGCACGGCAAGGAACTGAAGGCAGAAGAGAAAGGTTACATTGCATACAGAAGACCTTGGCCGGGCATGTTCCTTACCCTCAACAATGACCCCGAGAGATTCAAGAAGGTGTATTTTGAGAAGTATCCAGGGAAGTATTTCTGCGGAGACTATGCAATAAGGGACAGTGATGGATACTACTGGCTGCTGGGAAGGGCAGACGAAGTACTTAATGTTGCAGGGCATAGACTTGGTACCATCGAGGTTGAGGATGCACTTATCAGTTCAAAGGAGGTGGCGGAATCCGCTGTTTTTGGAAAGCCAGATCCCGTGAAGGGGGAGGTTATAGTTGCCTTCGTTGTTCTAAAGGAGCAGTATCAGGACGAGCCTGACATCGTAGCAAAGCTCAGAAAGAGAATAAGGGAGGACCTTGGTCCAATCTACGTGCCAGAAGAGATTCATATCGTAAAGACCCTTCCGAAAACCAGGAGCGGCAAGATAATGAGAAGAGTCGTAAAAGCTGTGGCCCTGAACCAACTCCCAGGAGATATAAGCACACTGGAGAATTCTGCTTCCGTTGACGAAGTAAAGGCAGCAATAGAGATATTTTCCAAGGAGACCAGGAAAAAATAGCCCCTTGGGAAGTTTAACGCTATCGTCACATCTATTTATTTTTCCAGCATATCTTTAGCATGGAAGGGAACCGTTTCATTATAATAGGCGGAGACGCCGCTGGCATGAGTGCAGCTTCAAGAATTCGTAAAAGGCGCCCCGAATCAGAGGTTGTTGTTTACGAAGCTGGAGAATACGTCTCCTATTCTGCATGTGGTATGCCATACCACATTGGGGGCATTGTACGGGAATTTAATGATCTTATTCACTACGATGTTGCAAAATTCAGAGAGGAAAGGCACATAGAAGTTCACTTAAAATCTAAAGTTACATCAATAGACCCCAAGTCACGAACCATCGTTTTCCAGAAAGGTGGGAATGAGTCCACTGACAGATATGACCGGCTAGTGATCGCAACTGGAGCCAGTCCAAAGGTGCCAGATTCACTCAAGGCAGTATCAGGTGTGTACACACTAAGGACACTTAATGATCTCATACCATTCGAAGGAGCAATTGCGGCATCCAGGCATGTGACAGTTGTCGGGGCAGGTTATATTGGACTTGAGCTTTCCGAGGCCCTCAGGAGCAGAGGCAAGGAGGTTACTATTGTCCAGCATTCGGGAAAATTGCTCCGCGGTTACGATTCGGAGCTATCCTCAGCCATAGAAAAGGAGCTTTCAGATCATAAAGTGAACCTGGAAATGAATTCGGAAATCTCGCAGGTTATCGGCAAGGAAGGTGATCTCACAGTAACTACAACTTCCGGAAACAAATTTAAAACAGACATAATAGCCGTTGCAGTCGGTGTATCACCTAACTCACGGATTGCCGCCGAAGCGGGCATCATCCTGGGAGAATCAGGTGCCATACGCGTTAACAGACTGATGGAAACAAACATACCTGGAATATATGCTGCTGGAGATGTTGCAACTACATTCAACAGAATAACCGGAAAGGAGATGTACATGCCCCTTGCAACTGGGTCAAACAAATCTGGAAGGGTTGCAGGAGAAAATGCAGCAGGTGGCCACAAGGAATACCCCGGAATCACTGGGACAGAGGTTGTTAAGGTCTTTTCCCTGGAGGTGGGGAAAACCGGACTTGATGAAACAACTGCATCACATGAGGGTTTTGATGTGGTTTCTGCAACAATCACTTCAACTTCCAGATCCTCGTACTACCCTGGCTCGCAGAAGATCACCATAAAGATTGTTGGTGACAGGAGATCAGGAAAGCTGCTGGGAGCGGAAATGATTGGCAAGGAGGGCGTTGCTAAGAGAATCGATATAGTTGCAGCTGCGCTCTATTCCGGCCTCAGTGTTGAAGATATGACTGGTATAGACTATTCCTATTCTCCACCCTTTGCACCTACATGGGAACCCATACTGGTTGCAGCGGACGTATTGCTGGGAAAAATGCAGAAAATGTGAAAAGGCAACTTAAAGGCACAAAACTCCCCAGGAATGGTCATATAAACATTAAAATTTCAAATAATTTTTAATAAGGATTATTCAACACAAGCCTGATTTATCTCTAGATGAATCCTTCAAAATTCGTGTTGAATCATAGAGTAATGATCATATCAATTTGGATTATTGTTATACTGGCCATGACGCCAGCCATAATTGGATATTCACACTATCTAACTTATTCCAGTCCCAGCACAAATAACAAATCTACAGAATCCGCTAAAGTTCAGTCCATATTCCAGTTAGGCAATAAATCAAATTCCACGGAATTCATAATAGTAACTGAGAATCCGTATTCAAATCTCTCTGTCGTCAACAGAACACTGTTGCTCCAGAATAAAATTCAAGCAGGCCACATAGTGGATCTTGCCTCAACATCGTCAGTATTTTCAGCATATGCAGATTTCCTTAACGGAATTATCGGTTCAAGGGCCAAAATTATTGCACATCTGTATAATGAAACGCTCATTAATGCTAGCGTGATGTACAGTTTTCCAGCCTCATTTTATGCTAATTGGTCTACATACTCATTCGAATATAATGATATATTCAAAGCCGCACAAATCTCAGGCTTCAATTCTGCGGACGCTTACGAGAAGAATTTCATTGACGAATTAAACCTCACCGCGTCTGCCAATAATGTTTCAGGTAACCTATCGGTATCCGAGCCAGTACTTGCAGTTAGGCAGGCCATATCAGCAGCATACAATGAAACGTTTCCAGAAAATATGATAACGCCATATAATCCTGGGAGTTTCATATCTTTCCGGTATCTGAATATCAACAATTATTCCATTAATATTGCGAATGCTGTAGCACAGTATCTTAAGCCCTACTATCCCGTTAGCGGTGACATAGTGAATGCATCACTGAATGGTGGCAATATAGGCCTCAGGTACGTCGAGGAATATGGTATTTCAGGGATACCATCGTTTATCCTTGACCAATACGTTAGCCCGGACAAGTCTTCATTCCTGGTAGTTATAACATTCTCAGTGCCGTCAGGGTACATTGGCCCAAACGACTTCCAGCCATCTGTTGCTGCCACTCCATATGTTGAAAATGAGTCAAAAGTAATATTTGGAAATGAAGCCCTGGTCACTGGGAACGGCCCTATCACAGAACAGACTCAACAAGTGACCCAGAAATCCGCATATGTATTCGGGATTCTTTTTGTAATTCTGGCAATAGCTGTGTCAATAACCCTCGTGTCATGGAAGTCTGCCATCATTGCCCTCATTTTTGTATCCCTGGCCACCATTCTCGGATATGTGTCAATATTCATAGCAGGTTTGTTACTCCATGGTGTAAACTATATCGTAAACTACACCCTTACTGCAGTGGCAGTCGGGGTATCCACAGATTTCCTGATCTTCATTGCTTCAAGATACAGGCAAGAACTGAGGGAGGGGGCATCACATGAACATGCAATAGAAACTGCCACCTCCAGGGCAGGAAGGGCGGTACTGATCAGCGGCCTAACCGTAGGACTCAGCCTATCAATGTTTTCATTCATACCAGGCTTCATAAGCTGGGGGGTGGTTCTTCTTCTGGCCATCCTGATGATCGCTGCGCTGGAAACAACTCTTTTCCCTGCCGTACTCTCACTATTTGGGCCAGGTTTTTACACACGAAAATCAATCGCACGGGTTCAGGAAGGATATCAAGCTAATTCAGCATTCCACAAAGCTGCAAAGTTTTCCTATAAAAGGAAGGTTGAAGTTATGGCAGTAGTTTTCATAGTCGGGCTTCCTGCAGCGTATTTTTTCATTAATGTTCCTACCTCTTATAATTTCAACACGGGACTGCCAAACAGTTTACCAGCAGTTAGAGCTCTGAACGTTCTCGAAGAAAAATTTGGATCAAACCTCTTGTATCCCATACAGGTAATCCTTCCACTGAATGCCTCGGGGAACAATTTAACCCCATCAGAAAACCTTACCATTGTCGAAACAACGTCTTACCTATTAAATTTCAATGGCGTCGCCAAGGTTATAGGACCCTATAGCAATGGAACATCGCTGTCGTACAACGTAAGTCCAGGGACTTATTCGCTTGATAATGGAAAATACTTCTATTATCTTGTGTATAGCGCTTATTCGCCATATTCAGGGCAGGCAATAAAGCAGGTAAATGAATTGAGATCAAACCATTCAATCCTTGTTGGTGGTGTGACATCATCTGTCATAGATCAGGAGTCACAGAACGCTGTGATATATCCGGAACTTGAGATTCTCATAATTGCCGTGATATTTGCAGTGCTTTCGGTCTCATTCAGAACACCAAAGTACAGTTTGATCTCACTTATTGGGGTATTCTTTAGCATATCGTGGACCACTGCCATACTCTATCTCATTTCCAGATTTTTGCTGCACCAGGCCCTAATATACTTAATTCCAATAATACTTTTCATAATATTGATGTCACTTGGCAACGACTATACAGTCTTCATAGTTTCAACCATTAAGGAATATGAAATGAAAATAGGATTCCGGGAAGGCTTGCCGCGGGGAATGGCAAGTTCCGGAAAAGTGGTAACCTCGCTTGGGCTTATTCTTGCCACATCCCTAGGTTCACTGGCACTCATTCCAGATGGCTTCCTTCAGCAGCTTGGCATAGCTTTTTTTATATCACTTGTCATTGATACATTCATAATTCGTACATTTTTCTTTCCCGCAATGCTGTCTGTTCTTCATAAAGATCAAGATTCAAGAATAATTCGTGAGGATTTGTGAGAATATGTTTGTTTAAGAATAGGATTTTCTTAAGGAGCAGACAGCCGGATCAAGGTACGGTGAGTTTCTCCAAGTCTTCAAATATTTCTTCCGGGTCCTCGAGGCCTACTGAGAGTCTGAATGTATATTCAGAAAAGCCCACATCTTTCCTCTCACCCGATGAAAGTGACCTGTGAGACATTGTAGCTGGATGCGAAATGGTCGTGTTGACTCCGCCAAGGGTATTCGCTGCCTCAATTTTCCTTAAAGACCTGAACATTCTAGCTGGTTCTCCCCTCATGTTTGGAAGATCAAAGGTTATCACGCCACCAAACCCATGGAGTAGCCGCTTTGCAACAGCATGATCCGGGTGGCTCGTCAGTCCAGGATACCTAACATTATGGAATCTCCTGTCATTCTCAAGAGTTCTTGCCAGTTTTAGAGCATTGCTGTTTATCCTGTCCATTCTGATTTCGAGTGTCTTGATCCCCCTGATTGTAAGAAAAGCCGTGTTAGGGTCCATGGATGCCCCAAGTGTCCGGCGAAGATTATCAATATCAGAGATCAACTCAGTGCAGCCAGAAGCTGATCCACCTATTATGTCATTATGGCCGGAAATGAATTTGGAAAGACTGTGTATTACAATATCGGCTCCCAGTTTCAGAGGTTTCTGGCAAATAGGCGTTGCAAGTGTGGAATCTACAATTAGCTTGCAGCTTTCAAGCTTTTCTGCGGACAATCTTTCTATGTCATAGACCCTCAGGACCGGATTTGAGATACTTTCTACGAAAATAGCATCTGAAGATCTGGATGCTGCTAACAGGTTTTCTGTTCCAGGGCTTGACACTATCACTTTCACACCGAACCTAGCAAGGAAATCGGTGGCAAACCTGAAAGTTCTGGCGAAGCAATCTCTCGTGACTGCAAGAGTGTTTCCCGGCCTAAGGACATTGAGCAATGTTGTCGTGATGGCACCCATGCCGGAGGAAAACGGTGAAGTCATTTCAGCACCTTCAAGCACTGATATGATCCTGCCAAGTTCCGAGACTGTAGGGTTTGCCTCCCTGCTGTATCTGAATTTTTCACCATCAGGCATTCTGTATGCGCTGGTCTGATAGATTGGGAATACCAGGGATCCGGTGGCTGGATCAACCGACTCTTTTATGGTGCCGTGTGAGTCAGTCAGAGGAAGTCCCTCCAGCAAGGTTAGATATGACTATGTTAGACTCAATTCCTATTGATTTCAGGTATTCGGCAGCCTCCTTACGTATTCCCCTTACGTTGGTATCGCGATCCACGACGCCCATTATACTTGGCCCGGCCCCGCTCAGGCATGCCCCCGCAGCATTATTCCTGATCATAATCCTTTTGACTGCATCATAAAATGGAAAGAGCGGTTTCCTAGCCTCTTCAACAATCGCGTCATTCATTCCTGATCTGACAAGTTCCCTGTCCCCAGTGATCAGGCCCGAGGTTAGCTCAGCTATATATCTGGCATTTTCAACGTATTTCTGAATGGAAACTGCCTGGGGAACCAACCTTCTTGCTATTCTCGTTTTGTCATGTATCCTGAAATCTGGAATAATTGTGATGAAAGAAAATTCTTCGGAGATCCTTATCCTTCTGACTTTAATTGGAGAGATAGATTCAACTACAACAAATCCCCCGTATATGCTGGCTGCAACATTATCCGCATGCGGCGTGCCGGACGAAGCAACCTCTCCAGCCATTGAAAATTCCACCTTTTTTTCCGGCGAAAGGCCCAGGTTGAAAAGCCGATCGATTGCGGCTACTGAAGCAGCTGCTGAAGCGCCGCTACTCCCTAAACCATATCCAGCCGGAACTCCCTTCATGATATGAAGGTCTATGGAATCCCTTATGTCCATTTCTTTGAGAAGCCTATAGGCTGCAAGCCCAGCTGTATTCCGAAGGGGATCAAGGGGCTCCGCCATACCGTGAAGCCTGATACCTCCCTCGATATTAGTGTCTGAAATGCTGGCAGTAATGCGGTCATGAAATGCATTATGGGCTATAGCAAGTATATCGAAACCAGGGCCAAGATTGGCAGTTGAGGAATAGGCTATTGCCTCCGCGGATTCCATCAAGGGGTAAATATGCCTTCAAATAATATTTTTCATTAATAACCTATGATTGCAGATCATTTAAAACTACGACAATCTTTACCCAAATTACGAAACTCATTTTTCCGGTATATTCATATTTAATTGTCATATGGACAAGAAATAATAATATTCTTATTATGAGATTACACCTACTCATATTTTTTGACAAATAAATTTAATAATTCATAGATCATTCGATTCTATGGATGTCAAGAACTATTATGACCTGAGTGTGACATTGAAGACAAACATGCCAATATGGCCGACTAATCCACTCGTAAGTGTGACGCCTGTAGGAACGGTAGCACGGGATGGATACAGTGTGGAAAGCTATTCCTCAGTTACGCACAGCGGCACACATATTGATGCGCCATATCATATGATAGAGAGTGGCACAACAGTGGACAATATACCATTAAGGCAGATAATTGGGGAAGGATACTGCATTCGGCCTCGCATTAAGGGGAAAGAGATAACACTGAAGATGCTGGAAGAGGTATGGAAGCCGGAGTACGACGGGAAGATAATCCTTATAAACACAGGATGGGACAAGAAACGATCATTCACCAGGGAGTTCCAGTTCGATTTCCCGGGCCTTTCAATGGACACGGTTGATTTCCTTTTGTCCCACAAACCTGCTGTCATAGGCATTGATACGCTCGGAATCGAGCCATATGATCACAGCGACTTTGCTGTGCATAAGGCGCTATTGAAACACGGCATGGTATTTATCGAGGACCTGGCCAATCTTCATCAGCTCAAGGAGGGAAAGCCATACCTGGTTGCAGCATTGCCTCTGAAGATAGAAAACGCCAGTGGAGCAATGGCCAGAGTGGTGGCCCTGGACATATACTGAGGGATATCATGGAACAGAAAAACACTTACAGGAAGGGACTGGGTTTCTGGCATGTGGTATTCCTGACAATAGGAGCCATACTTGGTCCAGCAGTCGCGTACGTGCCTGTAACGGTTCTGGCTGACGGCGGTCCCGCAGGCATACTTGCCTGGCCAATTGCCTTTATTCTCATCGTGCCAATAGCTTTCGTTTACGTAGAGCTTGGCACAATGTGGCCTAGGGCCGGTGGTGTGGCATACTATCCAGCAAGAAGCCACGGATCTATTGTAGGCACTCTTAACGGCTGGTCCGCCTTCGTTGGCTATTCCCTTGCAATGCCTGCAGTTGTGGCTGCAATAGTACAATACGGCAGCTATTTTGTCCCGGCCTTCAGCACAAGTTCAGGAACCTTGTCATATATCGGAATACTAACTGCAATTGTGGCAGTTGCAGTTATCTTTCTAATAAACTTGAGAAGCATCAACATCATGGGTGATGTGAATAACGGTCTGACCATTTTGAAAGTCCTCATAGTTATGGCTGTGAGCATTGCCCTGCTCGCATTTTTCCACTCATCCAACTTTTCACGGCTCGGAGGATTTGCACCACTGGGCGTAAGCGGCATATTTCTGGCAATATCCGCCACAATTTTTGCTTATGCCGGATTCAGGCAGCCCATTGAATACGCTGAAGAAGTTCATACGCCAGAAAAATTCCTTCCCCGCGCAATTCTTGTGTCTCTGATCTTTGTTATGGTATTCTATATGATCGAGAGTCTGGCATTCCTAGGGACGGTTAACTTCAACTATCTCATTGGAGTTATAAAGCCGTCTTCCACGCCCTCCACGTTTGCCGCGAAATGGGGACTCCTGACTCAACTAAGCTACCCTTATGCGTCAAATTCCCTTTATGTAGGGCTTGGCATATTTGCCATACTTGCAATAGTTGGAGTGATAGTGGCATCATTCAGCGATGGTATTATCTATTATGGAGGGGCTGCAAGGGTTGGCAATACACTTTCTAGGTATGACGATTATTTCCCAGGAATCTTCTCGCGCATAGATTCAAGGGGAATACCTAGATATTCAGTCTTCCTTGTCCTGGTGATATCGATCATATACCTTGTGCTGCTGCCATCATTCCAGTCAGTACTGTCTGTGTTCGTTGATGCAGTAGTCTTTTCGTATGCACCTGCCGCAATCAGCCTTGCTGTGTTCAGGAGGAAATACCCAGATGTCAGGAGACCATTCAAATTGCCAGCATACAAGATTCTGTCGCCTGTTGCATTTATAATTGGTGGGTTGCTGATATACTGGTCCGGATTTCAATATGTTCTCATTTCGATGATCTCTGTCTTTGTTGGGCTACTGCTGCTAGCGTTCTACCACAGGAAGAGAGGGATTTCCAGGGAGGACGTCAAGGCAGGCATATGGCTTCCCATATACATGATTGCTGTGCTTCTTCTTTCATACGCCGGGTCATCAGACTTTGGCGGAACCAACCTAATTGTATTTCCGTATGATGTGGTAGTCTTTGTCTTTGTCACTCTTGCGTTCTACTTCATCGGCTATTATTCAGGGATAAGGTATTCTGGCAAGGGAGTAGAGGATGCATGATTGTGCGGCATGATTTCCAGAAAATAAGGGAGTGGATGCTGGGATCTGCAAATATTTCAGCACCACTTATTACCATACGTGATCCAACAGTTGTTGAGACTTTACTCAACGCCAGCCCTGACATGTTGATCGTTGATCTTGAGCATTCCGTAATTGATACTGCTGATCTTCAGAGTATGGTAATGGCTGCTGGAAATGTCCCATTGCTGGCCAGGATTAGGGGACTGGAAAAAAACGAGATCAAGAGGGTACTCGATACCGGAGCTGCTGGAATCATAGTGCCAGGGATAGAATCAGCAGAGGATGCCGCAAAATCTGTCCAATGGGCAAGATTTTATCCAGAGGGATCAAGGGGAGTTGGACCTGGAAGAGCGTCAGGCTTTGGTTACAGCTTTGCACAGTACTCAAAGCAGAGCCCTCTTGTCTTTGTGCAGATAGAAACTCCACAGGCACTCAGGGATGTTGAGAGAATATCAGAAGTCAAGGGTCTTGACGGCTTATTCATAGGGCCAGTGGATCTGTCCACGTCTCTTGGGATAGAATTCTCATGGAATAACCACGATTTTGTTTCAGCAGTTGACACCATAAGAGGTGCGGCCAGAAATCGCGGGCTTGTTGTTGCTATATACTCGCCACTGAACGAAGCTTTACTGGCCGAAGTCAGGAGACGCAATTTTAATTTTGTAATGCTTGGCATGGATCGGGAGGCTATTTTGCAAACATACACGAGATTCATTAAGAAGTGAGCAAAATAACATTTTATTACATATTATCAGGATAGACACTGCCCTGTTCAAGCATAAACAGATTTTTAGGATCACTTTCCATTACTCATCGTGAACATGTCAGTCAAGAAAATTATGGTTATTGGATTTGGGACTGTGGGACAGGGTTTCTTCGAAATGCTAAGAGCCAAGGGAAAACTTAGTCCCTTTAGCGGGGCAAAAATTGCTGAAATTGTAGATATGAAAATTGGGCACATAAGAGAACCAGGTCCTAATGTAATTGATGAGATAAAAGGAGGCAAGCGTTTTCAACAGAAAGACGTGGTCGAGGCAATAAAGGAATCTGATGCTGATATTGTCTGCGAATTCACTTGGGTAAACTTCAAGGATGCCGAGCCGGCCCATAAGCACATGATTGCTGCTCTTCAGAATGGAAAGGATGTTATCACAACTAACAAGGGCCCGATTGCCCTAAGGTATGGCGAGCTTATGGCTGAGGCTGCAAAGAGAGGGCTACAGGTAAAATTTAAGGGCACGGTCATGGCCAGCACCCCCTCATTCAACATAACTCGCCTCATACCCGGGGCCGAAGTTACAGGAATTCGTGGAATTATGAACGGCACAACTAACTATATACTGGCAAGAATGGCTGAGGGGATGGCATTCTCAGCCGCTCTGAAGGAAGCCCAGGAAAAAGGATATGCGGAGGCTGATCCAACAAATGACATCGATGGATATGATGCCGCTGCCAAGGCAGCTATTCTATCCAATGTGTTTGGCTGGGGCCATACCATGAGTAGCATTTCTGTTAAAGGAATAAGGGACGTTACGCCTGAAGAAGCAGCAAACGGCACCAAACTCCTCGTTAAGGTTGATGCGAAGCAGGCATCTGTTTCTCCTGAAAAGCTGCAGGATTCAGACATCCTCAGGCACGTTAATGGTGTCATGAATGCGATTGAGATAAGCACAGATACACTTGGGAAGATATATTCGCTTGGCCCCGGGGCAGGAAAGAGCGAAACCGCCCAGGCTGCCATGTCGGACCTTGCAGAAATACTGAATGAAAATTAGTGAAGGTACTCAGATCATTTATCCACGTAGTTAGGGCCATGGCTAGAATGCCACTCCTATTTCCTGAAAATGGCTAGCCTAAGCTCAGTCATCGATTCCATAGCAAACCTAATTCCTTCTCGGCCAATTCCGCTCTTTTTTGTTCCGCCAAAGGGCATGGAGTCAATTCTGAAATCTGAAGTGTCATTTATGAGGACGGTTCCGTAATCCAGGACATCAATGGCCTTCATGGCAAGATTGAGATCGTCGGTGAAAACTCCGGCCTGTAGACCATATGGCACCTCATTTGCAATTCGGAATGCTTCCTCTGGCGTGGAAAACCTTATGAAAACTGTTGCAGGGCCAAAAACCTCCTGGGAACGAATCTTTGAAGACCTATCCACATTCTCAAGCACGGTAGGATGTACAATGCTGCCTTCAATTTTTCCACCCATCAGCATCTGGGCACCGCTGTCAATGGCTTCTTCTATCCACTTTATCACCCTTTGGGCTTCCCCAACAGATATCATTGGGCCTATGTCTGTACTCTCATCAAGTGGATTTCCCACAACAAGCCTTGAAGCAGTCTTCAGGAAAATATCGGTGAAGCTGTCATAAATGGCATCATCGATCAGGAACCTCTGGGCATGAATGCAGTTCTGCCCCTGTGATTCAAATGCAGCATCCACCATATCCCCAATTCTTTCCTCCCAGGCTGAATCCTTGAAGACCAGAACAGGGGAGTTGCTTCCGAGCTCCATGGAATATGGCCTTGGGCCAGCTTCTGAGACAAGTTTCGTGGCAGCTTCATAGCCGCCTGTGAAAGTTATCTTCCGTATGTCGGGGGAATGAAGGAAGAATTTTGTGGCTTCGGAATTGCCCCCGCTGATAATATTCTGGAAAGAATGCTCAGGAAAGCCGGTATCGCTTATGGCTTCCGCCAGTTTCAGCGACGACAGCGGGGCTAAAGTTGTTGGCTTGTTTACAATACTGTTGGCGGAACCAAGTGCCGGACCTACCTTATGAGCAACCAGATTGAGCGGGTCATTGAATGGAGTTATGGAAAATACAGGACCCATTGGCTTTCTTACGTAGTAGGAAAATCTTCCCTTTCCCCTTGGCTCTACGTCCAAGGGAACAACCTCCCCGCCAAGTCTCGTGGCTTCTTCAGCTGAAATCTTCAGGGTAAAGGCAGCCCTCTTTGCCTCTTTCCTTGAATATTTGATGGGCTTGCCGGATTCCATTGCAATGGTCCGTGCAAAATCCTCAGATAGCCTTGACAGGCGGGCTGAAGCCTCGAGGAGAGATTCCTGCCTTTCGTAGGCGCTCATGCCTTGAATGGCCTGGAAGGACTTTTTGGAATTTTCCAGAATAACATGCGCTGATTCAATGCTGTTTTCTTCTAGCTGGGCTATTATTTTTCCATCATACTTATTCCTGACTGTGATCATAATTAATCCTGGATTAGGTAGCATTAGTACGGGAATAAATCTTGTCATTGTTTTTTTAATGGAAATAACTTATATTTCAAAATTTTTTCTGGAAATAATCACAATTTGCCGGTAATTAAACATTCACTCCCGAGGTTTTACAATTTCTGGTTGCAACTTGGGCTTTTCTGGGGGTATGCACAATATCTTTGCCGGAAAATTTTATGCCTGCGGCTAAAAAAATCGGCAAAATTCCACTGTTTGGGCTGCTGCGATACTTAATGTCAGCTTTTTAATCAATGAATTTTTATTGCATTATATACATCAGCGGTTCATATGGATAGGTTGGAGAATCCAAGCCTGAGATGTATAAGGTGCGGATCCAGCTTCGGAATTGATAGGAAGAAGTATTCATGCGATAAATGCGGTGCCCTGCTTGAAGTTGACCAGGGAGAAATGGTTTTCAGGCACGACACCAAATTCAAAGGCGTATGGTCCTATCGTGAGTTGATACACAGGGGCCTGAAGCCAGAGAAGATTGTTACCCGCGGGGAAGGTTCAACAAAACTTTACAGACATGAGAAGGTCTCAGAATGGACTGGTGTCGGGAACCTGTACATGAAACATGAAGGTGAAAATCCAACGGGGAGTTTCAAGGACAGGGGGATGACTGTTGCAGTTTCAGAAGCACTTCGTCTTGGAGCAACCGAGACCATATGTGCATCCACGGGAAACACTTCAGCTTCAGCAGCCTCTTATAGCGCACTGGCAGGGATAAACAGCAGTGTAATGATACCTGAGGGTGGCATATCACTATCAAAGCTGTCGCAGGCAATAGCCTACGGCGCCAGGATCATAAGTGTTCCTGGCGACTTTGACCTTGCAATGTCACAAGTGCAGGACATTTCACTGTCTGAATCCAGATACTATATACTCAACTCCATAAATCCGTGGAGAATAGAAGGGCAGAAGACAATAGCCTACGAGATAATGGAGGAACTGAAAAGTTGTGATTTTATTTCTCTTCCGGCTGGAAATCTGGGAAATACCAGCGCAATTGGGAAGGCTCTCGCTGAACTAAGGTCAATGGGTTTCATCGAAGAAATTCCGAGAATAATTTCAGTGCAGGCAGAAGGCGCCAGCCCCTTCTATAATCTCTGGGCGGGGAAACATAACTATCTGCAGCCTGTAAAGGCAGATACGATTGCCAGTGCAATAAGGATTGGAAACCCTGTAAACTGGGAAAAGGCACTCAGGGCAATTAGGGATACTGACGGACTCGTTGTCAAGGTGAGCGACAGTGAAATTATTTCCGCCAAGAGGATCATTGACAGGTCAGGGATAGGCTGTGAACCAGCATCTGCTGCTTCTGTGGCTGGCGTGAAGAAACTCAATGATGAAGGAACAATAGACCACAGTGATAGAGTTGCAACAATCCTGACAGGGCACATCCTGAAAGATGCTGCCAACATTGCGGCGGATTCTTCGAGGATAACCCTGGAGGAGTTCATGAAAGAATCAGGAAGGGCTCTCAGGGCATTCTGACGGTGAAAACCCTGTCTCTATGATGTGTTCAGACTATCCAGGCATAGCGCCAGATCCATATTCCGCATCTAAATATTATGCAATGGGAAGTGGTATTTACCTCTCTTTGCATTAACAATAGGCATGATCAATGAGGAAGTAGCTGAACTGTTTGAAGAATTGGCTGATATGGAGGAGATTGAGGGAAACAGATGGGAGTCTATAGCCTACCGAAAGGCAGCAGGCTCCATCAGATCCCTATCCATCGATTTGGAGCAGTTATACAGGGAGAACAAGCTGAGGGAAATTGATGGAGTCGGGCAGGCCATTGAAAAGAAGATAATTCAGTATATTACAACTGGGTCCATAGAAAAATACCTGGAATTAAAAAGAAAATATCCGCTGGATTTCAGGAATCTCAGAAGAATACAGGGGCTTGGCCCAAAAAAGATATATGCACTGTACAGGTCGCTGGGAGTTAAGGAGTTGGCCGATCTCAGGGAAGCCGTAGAGAAGCACAGCATAGCCTCAGTTCCAGGTTTCGGGGCAAAATCGGAGGCTAACATTGCATCCGAACTAAGGAGGCTTGAGAGCCTTTCTACTGAACGGGTTCCGCTAGCAAGGATATTTGATTATGCCACAGGTATAAGGGACAAACTTATCTCAAGCGGAAAATTCAGGGTGGTGGAGCTGGTAGGCTCATTCAGGAGAATGAGAGATACCGTAGGTGACCTTGATATTTTGGCAGTGTCGGACGATCCGCCTTCGGGGTATGGGGTCTTTCTCGGGTTAAACGAGATCACCGGAATAATTGTGAAGGGCGAATCCAAGGTATCCGTAACCCTGGATGCAGGGGTTAACTGTGATTTCAGGATTTTTAATGAAGAATCCTTTGGGGCTGCCATGCAGTATTTCACTGGAAGCAAACAGCACAATATCAGATTGAGGGACCTGGCAATTGACAATGGAATGAAGCTTAATGAGTACGGGCTTTTCAAGGGTGAAACAAGGGTAGCAGGAAGAACAGAGGAGGAAGTCTACACGAATCTCGGTATGCAGTGGGTGCCCCCTGAACTTAGGGAAAACATGGGCGAAATTGAGCTTGCTCTTGCAGGTAGATTGCCTTCGCTGGTAAATGAGGTCGCCTGCGATATGCACATAAACATTCCTGCTGGATCGTCCGCAGAATTCATGGAGCAACTCACGTCTGGGCTAGGTTCAGGAAACGTTAAAGGCGGAGCATTTCTTCTGAGCGCAGATAAAAACGAGCCTGTGAAACAGTCTGGCCATGTCAGCAAGGAGGACATGGAGAAATTCCTAGAAGCAGCATATTTGCTTAGTCCGCAAATAAGGGAAAATATTCTGATAGGCGCTCAGCTGGATCTGCTTTCTATTGCAGAAAACAGATATCCGGCAGATCTTTTGGCCAGATTCGACTATATTGTTGGCTCAGCATCTGCCCTTTCAAATGACGATATTAAATCCAATACTGACCTATATTTAAAAGCAATTGAGACTCGCTTCATTGATGCAATAGCACACCCCACAGGAAGGATAATTGGCAAGATACCACCGGCACCAATTGATTTTAGCAGGCTCTTCACGGCATGCAGGGAAAATGGGGTATGGCTAGAAATCAATGGATTTCCAGAAAGATCTGACCTTCCTGCAGATATAGTGAGGCGGGGCAAAGATGCAGGGGTAAAGTTTGTCATTGGTAGCGGAGCTACTTCATATACTGAGCTTAGGTACATCAAATTTGCCGTTTATATTGCCAGGCGCGGATGGCTGGTACCTGAAGATGTTGCCGGTTCCGGCACCATCGGATCGGTTAGGGCAGCCCTGATGAAGAGGAAGACTCTAAAGTTAATCAAGTAAGTGATAGGTTATATGTAATTTAACAATATTCTTTTATGCCAGTTAGAAAGATTCTCTCAGATTTTAAGGAGATTGTTGATCCAAAACATACTGCCTTAGTAATCTGGGACGTTCAGAACCTACTCGTTTCCAGGATATTCAACAGGGAAGAATTTCTGAAGAATGTGACAGAACTGATTGCAAAAGCCAGGAAAGCAGACATTCCAATATTCTTTACGAAGATCACGCCTCTGCCTGAACGCTTCGAATCAGCTCCGAGGCTATCGCAAAGGAGATTCCCCGGCGGATTAACCCCGGAGCAAATGGAACTTTCTATCAGGCCAGCTGAGGGGGACGTGGTTCTTTTGAAGAATACTGCAAATATCTTCATAGGCACCAACTTTGAACTTATGATCCGCAATGCAGGCATCCAGACCATCGTATTTTCAGGGATAGCTACGGAAATCGGCATAGAATCAAGTGCCAGGGATTCACTAAACAGAGGGTTTTACACAGTGGTAGTTGAAGATGCTGTTTCATCTGCAGACAAGGCGGCGCATGAGAGATCTCTCGCAAACATGCGCAATATGTTAATTGTGAAAGGGACATCTGAAATTGCCGAAGCTTGGTAGTAGCCTGAAAGCCTCTTTTTAATATTTTTGATCAATCATATGCAGATATTCTCATATTTCATCATATTGAAGTAAACAGATAAGTATAGTCAAATGATATCCCACCATGGCAGAAGAAAACATTACTATCAGCAAAGGTCTTGAGGGTATCTACATAGCTGATACCACACTTTGTAAAATTGACGGGCAGAATGGAAAGCTCTGGTACAGGGGATATCCAATAGAGACACTAGCCGAAAAGTCAACGTATGAGGAGGTAGCCTTTCTGTTGCTGTACGGTCACCTTCCAACCAGAAAGGAGCTGGACACTTTCACGCAGAAGCTGATCTCCGAGAGGGAAGTTCCTGATGCAATTGAGAATATTATAGCGGATTTTTCTGGCAGGATGCACCCCAATGATATTCTAAGAACATGTGTATCAGCATTACCGTCTTTCGATACCGATATGGCAGACAAGTCATCAGACGCTAACTTGGAAAGAGCAATAAAGCTTACAGCAAAGATGCCAACAATTGTCGCCATGATCGGCAGATACAAGCAAGGCAAGCCAGTTCTGCAGCCATCAGCAAAACTCTCTCATTCCGCAAACTTCCTTTACATGCTCACTGGAAAGGAACCTGACAAGGAATCCTCAAAGCTAATTGATCTAATGTTCATTCTTCATGCTGAACATGGAAGCAATGCTTCCACTTTTTCGACGCTCGTAACAGGATCTACCCTGGCTGATGTCTACGCTGCCGTTGTAGCTGGAATATCAACACTAAGGGGTCCGCTTCATGGAGGCGCGGACGAAGCTGCGCTTAACATGATGAAAGCAATAGGAGAGCCTGACAATACGGAAACATACATTGAAGATGCTCTGGCAGGAAAACAGCGCATTATGGGTTTCGGCCACCGTGTATACAAAGCATATGATCCTAGGGCAAAGATAGTATATAATTACCTGAAGTCATTCATGCAAAAGACAACAGACCCAAAAATAGAAAAGTTGCTGGAAATAGCAATAAGGGCCGAGAAACTGATGGAAGAAAAGCTGAGCAAGACGAAAGGGATATGGCCGAACATAGATTTCTTTGCAGGGCCCTTATACACTGCCATGGAAATACCGTCTGACCTATTCACCCCGGTGTTTGCTGCTTCAAGGGTAGTCGGCTGGACAGCACATCTATTTGAATACTGGCAGAACAACAGGCTCTTCAGGCCGCTCGATCACTATGTCGGTCAGCTTGATCTCAAGTATGTTCCTATCGATCAGAGATGAACCAATTCTTCCATAATAATTAATTTTCATTAGATTTAGTCTGATAAATTTATTAATTTAATCGAAGCCGCATCCGCATTGGATTGCTTCTATTTCCGTAACATGCTCCGTTCCGCACATTTCGCATTCGTATTTTCCATTAACCAACTTTCTTGCATCCATTTTTCTCTTAATACAGTCAAAAATTGGAGTTTAAAAAATTTACGATCTATACCTACGACAATTGCAGAATTTAGGCGATATTACGTCTTCAAGCCAAAATACAGCTAACCTCACACAATGAAGGTTTCCCCATAATATTATCTTTGCTCTCTAGCCATATTTCAAGTGACATTTTAAATAATATGGTTAGATCAAGTGCAGTTGGAGAAAATGAACGATGCAGACTCTTTCTCGACGCCTGATGTTGATCGGAGAAATGGAGGGATCCGGAAACAATTTCAGTGGAAGGAGACATACACATATTTCATGTTCATAGTTCCTGCACTTGCATATGTAATAGCTCTGTCGTTTTATCCTGCAGCAGAAGCTGTTTTCGGCAGCTTTCAGACTCCGACAAAGCATTTCGTTCTTAGTAATTACAGTGCTGTAGTGAGCATGGGGCTTGTTACATCAGTTGTTGATACTGTGATTGTAAGTATCGGTGCTCTCGTAATCCAGTTTCTGCTGGCACTTGCCATTGCAACCATACTCACCAAGAAATTTGTTGGGAAGGGCGCCTTTTCGACACTTATCATTCTTCCGTTTGGCGTTGCTACTGTTGTGTCTGGTTTCATATTTTCCATAGTCTTTTCAGCAGTTGGCGGTTATGCAAATTCATTCTTGGTATCTCTCGGGCTTCATCCCGTGAACTGGTACTCTAACAGATACTCAGAAATGGTAATAGTTATGTTTTCGGATTCCTGGAAAAATACGCCCCTTGTAGCTTTGATCCTGCTATCTGGGCTCACAAGCCTGTCACCAACGTTGAGAGAATCTGCCATGGTAGACGGTGCCGGTCCCTTGCGGAGATTTCTATATATTACTGCGCCCAATGTAAAGGGAACAATGGCCATAGCCATGATGATCAGGGGCGTCAGTGAATTTAACATTTTTGCACTCCCGCTAATACTGATCGGATATCATCCAATTCTGCTCACAACATTAGTTTACGAAAATTACAACCTTTCATCCGTTACATTATATTATTCTTATGCTGCCGCAGTGTTTCTCCTCATCTTTATTCTCGTTTTTTCCTCAGTCATCATTTGGGCAGGAGGTGTGAAATCATATGCAAGTTCGTGAAATTGGCCTCTATGCTGTGGTATTTATCCTTGCGGTAATTTTTGTTTACCCGCTTTATGTATTGTTTCTGATCTCCTTTGTCCCTGTCACATATACGTTTGGTCAAATATACCCCGCACAGTTTCCTGTGGCCCTCACCTTACAGAATATTATTACGTCATTTCACACTGTGAGCCTGGTTAATCCGCTAATACGTAGCTTTGAGGTAGCCCTAATGGTGGCTACCCTCTCGCTTGCCATGGGCATTCCTGCCGGGTATGGTCTGAGCAAGATAAAGTCTGGAATAGCCAACATCATAGTTGTCCTGCTTTTCTTTGTCAACATGATGCCCGGCATCGTCGTAGCCATACCCATTGCTGCTGAATTCATCAGAGTGGGGCTTTACGACAACCTTGTTGGAATCGCGTTATCGCAGGAGCTAGTTGTTTTGCCACTCTCTGTTTTCATAATGCTTGGCGGCTTCAGGTCTATCCCCAAGGATCTTGATAATCAGGCACGAGTTGACGGTGCTGGTCTGCTAACCTCCTTGGGTCGAATTTCCATACCCCTTGTCGTTCCGGCAGTAATAGTCACCTTTCTTCTGTCATGGATGACGTCATGGGATGAGTTCACATACGCAGTCATAATATCACCAGGAAACCCAACGTTTCCCGTCCAGCTCTACAATTACGTTACCAGGGCACTGCCATATGAAGCCAGTGCATTTGCTCTTATTGTGACCATCCCAGTCATAATACTTGCCGCAATTTTGCAAAAATACCTTAAGGGAGAGTATCTCACGGGAGGATTAGTAGGATGACAGCAAAATTGGAACTTAGGAATTTGACGCAGATATTCGGACAGAAAGTGGTTCTCGATCATCTCAATCTTGCAATAGAGGACGGAGAGTTCTTTGTAATATTGGGCCCTTCTGGAACAGGAAAATCGACATTGCTTAGAACCATAGTCGGTATAGAAAGGCCAGTTTCCGGTCAGATATTTGTTGACGGGCGTGATGTCACTGGCCTACCTCCTAACAAGCGTGATATTTCCATGGTTTTCCAGAACTACGCTCTTTACCCCAATATGACCGTATTTCAAAATATAGCGTTCCCACTTAAGATGGCAGGACTGGACAAAAACAGCATTAAGGAAAAGGTAACTGAAATTGCTACAAAACTCAATATAGTTTCAGAACTGGACAAGAACGTTACACTTCTCAGTGGAGGCCAGAAACAGAGGGTGGCACTGTGCCGCGCTCTGGTAAGGAATCCGGCAATGTTCCTGCTTGATGAGCCACTTAGCAACCTGGATGCAAGAGTTCGCTACACAGCCAGGGAAGAGCTTAGGAAGATACAGAAGGAATTCGATCAGACTTTCGTATATGTTACACACGATCAGAGTGAGGCACAGAACCTCGCCGACAGAGTCGGGGTGCTGAGAAACGGAAAAGTGGAGCAAATTGGTTCATACAGGGATCTGTATGAAAAGCCTTCGACAAAGTGGGTCGCCGATTTCATAGGAGAATATCCCATGAATTTTATAGACGGTCCCCTAATGGGGCTGGACGAAAGTTTGGAAATAGGCTTTAGAGCTTACTGGGTTGAAACCGGATCTGGTGATCTAGAAGCAACAGTCATGGCTTCAGAGCTTGTTCACGAGACCTATTTTGTATATGCAAAGATGGGTGATCGCAATCTCGTTCTGAAATCATCATTCAGGCCTGAAAACGGTTCTCGGGTTTCCTTCAGTGTAAAGAAATTCAATATTTATAAGGATGGGAAAATAGTGGAAAACTAGCACATATTATTTCTCTTCGGATGTCGAGATTAGGCTTCAATAATTTTCCTGTCCCCACTGAAAAGGTCTCGAGTGTGTATTTTCCATATAATGGCGAGATTATGTAAATTTTGGAGTCAATCAATTTTAATCAGATGATTCATCATTAAAATAATCTAAAGAAAAATGAAAAAATTGGCTTTTAAATATATTTGGGAATTTTAGACTTCAAGGGGCTTGTAGCTTCCATTCTCGTAGTTGGACGCCACCGTTGGACCGTAGTTTGACTCCAGGAAGTTGTAAAGCTGCTGGTTTTCATGACTCAAGACGCTCGCAATCTGTGTGTAGCTTCCGCCATCAACTATGAGAGTTGTCCATGCATCGTCTATGAGTGTCTGCCATTCGGATATCCATGGAACCGGTGTCCTTAGAAAAACACCCTCCTTGATTGCCTGTTCTGATACGTTTGCAACAGAGACGTTGTTCTCGACCTTCATTCCTAGAGCCGTCAGGTTAACTGATCCAGGCCATTGATAGTCCATTACAGTGTACTTATTGCTAGCAAGTCCTTTATAGGTGGCCCAGTACGAAGTCTTATATTCTGGGCTGAAGTATTTGCTCAGGTTATAGATGTATTCCATTGCCTGAATATCCCCGGTATCATTGAAATTCAGGGGATTCCCTCCAAACTGTACCATCCACTGGTAAAGTTCGGTTGCAGTGCTTGCTCCTCCGTGACCCTGGAAATTTATCATTCCGATTCCGTACTTGTTATAGAGAATCTTAGCGTCTGTCAGCAGGGCGCTGTCGTTATTGGGTAGGTTGGAAATTCCGGCATTCTTCAGGGCAGTATAGTTTATCCAGACTAGCGGGATGTTTACCCTCTCTGTAATGAAGTATATGCCACCAAATACTGCTGTCTCGTAGTTTGTAACCTGGGATATGGACGATATAATGTCGCTGGGCATTACTGTAGATGCCATGCTGGTCAGGTTTGCAAGATCATTGTCGTAAAACAGTGTTCCAACATCAAGATTGTCAATGCTCATTACTATCGCCCTTGAGATTGCGAAGCTAGATCCACTTCCTGTCCCAGCAGCTTCAAATGACTGAACTCCAGAAACAATATCTGTAGCAGGCTCGTTCACGTAGTCAACCTTAATATTTTTGAACTCGCTTTGGAAAGCATTAATAATGCCCTGCACAAATGTGGCGTCAGTTGGAGTGATATCGTCATAGTAGTATATTGTAACAGTGGCATTGGACGCAGAATATATGCTGCTGTCAAAGGAATTCTGGGAAGCGCTCATTCCACCGTAAGCATTCTTGTCCACTGGTATGAAGCCGGTGGCATTAAGGTATTCTTGCTGTACATAGGGGGACATCATGTACGCTAAAAACTGCTCAATGGCGGTCATGTCAGGAGATCCCCTCGCTACAGCAAGAACATCTCCGCCCACCAGATGTGCACTGTTATTCACTCCTGCCGGGCCGGGATATACCGCAAGGTATTGTGGCTGGGTAGTTGTAGGGGTAGTCTTAGGTTTGCTAAGTTCATATCCTACAACCGAACCCACCACAATGATCACAATGGCAACTGCAATTATTGCACCTAGGGTTTTACTAGGCATTTTTTTCTTTTCGGGTTGAGGTTGTTCCATGTTTTTGCCAACAAAATCATCTTTTAAAATATTTTCCGTCCGGGCAGGGCAGAATTATTGCGCTAATGCTGCATAACAAACATTGGTGTTATTATATAATTTTTACAATTAAAATTATTTTCTTTAGAGTGATATTGAAAGCCAAAACCTTAAGATTAACGAATGAAGCATAAGGTCACCTGGTAAGTCAAAAATCAGACGGTACTCAATTAGAAGGCACCGTCCTTGGTAAGGTCTCATTAAAGGGCTATGGTAATTAATTTCAAATTTGATTAGCTATATGGTAAAGGGATGAAAGCAAATTCTGTGTCAGCGAATGAGGTGCCGATAACAGTCGCATATGGTGATGGTATTGGTCCTGAGATAACGAATGCCACTCTGAAGATAATCACAGCAGCCGGCGCAAGGCTCAAAATTGAGGAAATAAAGGTTGGAGAGGAAGTATATAAAAAAGGGATCTCCTCAGGAATAGAACCATCCGCATGGGAATCACTGAGAAGAACACGTGTTTTTCTGAAGGCTCCTATAACAACACCAGAGGGCGGAGGCTACAAGAGTCTCAATGTCACCATAAGAAAGACACTGGGCCTTTATGCTAATGTGAGGCAATGCCCTTCTTACTATCCGTTTGTAAGTACCAAACATCCAAAGATGGATGTAGTAATAATAAGGGAGAATGAAGAAGATCTTTACGGGGGAATCGAGCACAGGCAGACTGGCGATGTGGTGCAGTGCCTTAAACTGATTTCCAGGCCTGGTTCGGAAAGGCTGATAAGATACGGCTTTGAATACGCAAAGAGATACGGAAGGCGAAAAGTTACCTGTTTTACTAAGGATAATATAATGAAGATGACTGATGGCCTGTTCCATAAGGTTTTCGATGAAGTAGCCAAGGAATATCCAGATATACAGAGCGAGCACTGGATAGTGGATATTGGAGCGGCAAAACTGGCGGATAAACCAGAGGACTTTGACGTGATCGTGCTTCCAAACCTCTACGGCGATATTCTTTCAGATGTAGCTGCCCAGATTGCAGGATCAGTCGGGCTGGCAGGAAGCGCGAACATTGGCGACAATGTCGCAATGTTTGAGGCAATTCACGGATCGGCACCTAGAAGGGCTGGCCAAAATGTGGCAAATCCATCTGGCCTTCTGCTGGCGGCAGTGCAAATGCTCGTCCATATTGGGCAGGGTGAAGTAGCCACGCGGGTCCATAATGCCTGGCTTAAAACAATAGAAGATGGCATACACACGTATGATATCTTTAACCCCGAAATTTCAAAGAAGAAAGTGGGAACAAGAGAATTCGCAGATGCGGTTATAGAGAGGCTAGGTATGCGGCCAACAATACTGAAACCAGTGGAATATCCATCTAGGTCAGACCCAATAACGGTTAGACTTAGTTCTAGGCCAAGGGAAAAGAAGGAACTTGTTGGTGTGGATGTTTTTCTTGATTGGCAGGGCCAGCCTGAGGAGCTCGGAAAATCTCTTGAAAACATTGCCACGGGAAAACTAAAACTTGTTATGATTACAAACAGGGGTACAAAGGTCTATCCAGATGGCCTTCCTGAAACATTTTGTGTGGACCACTGGAGATGCCGTTTCCAGGCGTCTTCAAATGAGAAAGAACTCAGGCATGAGGATATAATTGATCTTCTTTCAAAGCTTGTTAAGTCAGGCCTTCCGCCAGTTAAAACCGAAGGGCTCTACACATTTGGAGGGGTTCCAGGGTACTCGCTTGGGCAAGGGCAATGAGCCAAGAGCTTCGCCAGAAACAAGCATTGGGAGACAATATGCACAATTTTCCATTTTTTTTAGAATTACAAAATAAGTCCCACATAAATTCAATTTAATCAGTCTTAATTTAGATACAGACGATTGGATTGACTTTTCACATAACTGGTATCTCAATACAGCAGCAACCAGCAAAAGTTCAGCTTCTTCATCGGTGCCAGTCTTAAAGTTACAATTATATCACAGGCCACGCTCACACAAAGCTCTTATTGGCTCATATTTCCACGCTACCTGCGGCCAGTGGTGATACTATGGCATATAAACCGATCAATTCCAGAAATGGCAATTCGGATAGAATCTTCATCTTCCATCTGTAATACTAATCTGCAAACGCCAAAATCTTTGAAGAATTAAATTTAGAGGTGCTAGAAGCGTTATTCCTTTTCCTCTTCTTGGGTCTCGTCTTCCTTTTTGAAGCCCTTAGCAAGGCCCTTCCCGAATTTTTTGGCGATCCCAACACCCTTCTGGGCAGCTTTTCCAATGACTTCCCCACTCTTTTCCGCTGCTCCGCTTGATTTCTTTTCCTCGGTCATCTTAACACCTTTTTAAGTAACTCTTATCTCTATATACAGTTTGCCAGGCTTCCCAAAAGGCATACACTCATTATTGTGAGCGACAAGAGACTTAGAATTTTAATGTCAGGGAAAACAGTTGGCCGAGGTCATGAGGCACAACACATTCTGGACTCCTGGAGTATAAATAGAGATGACGCGGAGAAGCGAATATATTGGTAATTCTCTCTTATAGACCAATTTATCTCTCTTATATGGCTTATTATTCCATATTGATTTAGCAGTAATTTGCCCGATTTATATGTCAAAGTAGACCACAAAGAAGAAGCTTAAATAATGCCTTCGATTTGTTTACCATTCACATCCCTTTGCTAGTTGATTATACAGAATTGTTCCATATATCTATTTTCACATAAAATGATGCAGTCTCTAAATTCATAACCACTGACATCGTAGAATGTGCCAAATCCCTTATTTTCAATAGCTAATTGGCCTAATTTCGCTTTACCTTTATGGTATATTTCAGGATGCACTCTCTGTAATTTTTCAGCAACCCAGTTTCCGATATGGAAACTGTGATATCTCAATAACCCAATATATAAAACAACCGGCTAATATTTTTCCAGTTTTAATCTCAACCAATAAGTTGATTCAACTAAGGTTTATCTATTCCATTAAAATAGGAAACAATGCGTCATGCCAGCCCAGAAGATATAAAAAAAATTGAATCTGTTATAATCCAATTGAGGGGGATGAGGGAACTCAGGGAAAGGAGTATTGGACACTTTTACTATAAAGGAATAAACGTCATTCATTTCCATGTTGACGGTGAAAGTTTGTATGCCGACATCGGAAATCTGAGATTAAAAGTCGATACCTCTCCTGTTTCCAGCGAAAATCATAGAATTGTTGAAGAAATACGGGAATATATGAATCAAATCTCAATGATGAAAAAATAAGTTTGTAATCAGTTGGTTTTTAAGTGCATTTACTCTCGAAATAGCTCATCCAGCTATGAAAACATTGAAAAATGCGGAGGGCCGGATTCGAACCGGCGAATCCCTACGAAAACAGATCTTGAGTCTGTCGCCTTTAACCTGGCTCGGCAACCTCCGCAACCCATAGGGTAAATACATAATCAATAAGATTATTTCGCGTATCGTCATTAACCTCCATAAATGGAAGTAGAATTGCGAATAGCAATGGAAGCTGATGAATGCAGAAATTTTTGTCAGGTTCTGAGTCCAGACAATGATGATTCCATTGAGATGAAATGCATAGATACGGGAATCAGCATTTTAATTTTTAGCCTTAAAGCAACATCTCTTTACAATATTGTAGACGATTTCCTGAGATCGTATGAGGTATTCAAAAAAATAAGAGGATGAAGGCGGAAGAGTGCCTTCACTGCTCCACATTTAGAGAAAGCTTCTCTGTAAGTTCCTTGTAACGGTTCCTGATTGTCACCTCAGTGACTCCTGCTACTTCTGCAACAGCCCTCTGCGTGCGTCTTTCCTGAGTCAGCAATGATGCTATGTAAATTGCAGCCGCAGCAACCCCAGTCGGGCCTTTTCCAGAAGTGAGATCATTGTCTTCCGCCATCTTTAGTATCTCTGTAGCCTTCTTGCGAGCTTCCATGGAAAGTTTCAGCTTGCTGCAGAACCTGTTCACATAGTCGTCAGGTTTGGACGGCATTATATTGAGCTTAAGGTACCTACTCATTATTCTGTACGTTCTTCCTATCTCTTTTTTCTTGACTCTAGTAACAGATGCTATCTCGTCAAGAGTCCTTGGCACATTTGTAATCCTGCAGGCAGCATATATTGAACCGGCAACAACACCTTCTATGCTTCTTCCTCTGATCATATTCTGTTTAACTGCTTTTCTGTATATGACTGCAGCGGTCTCCCTTACATCGTTGGGTATGCTCAGATTAGAAGACATCCTCTCAAGTTCCTGAAGTGCCTGAGAAAGATTCCTCTCTGCCGCGTTAGATACTTTTATTCTTTTCTGCCATTTCCTTAGTCTGTACAGTTGCGCCCTGTTCCTGGTTGGAATAGATTTGCCATAAGAATCCTTGTTCTTCCACGAAATGTCTGTAGATAATCCCTTGTCGTGTATAGTGAATGTCATAGGCGAACCGGTTCTGGCCCTTGACTCGTTCTGCTCCGAATCGAAAGCCCTCCACTCTGGTCCCTGGTCTATGAAGCTTTCATCTATCACCAGGCCACAGTTATTGCATATCAGTTCACCTCTTTCGTAATCTCTTACGAGCTGGGTTGAACCGCATTCCGGGCATTTTTCTATCTCTTCAATTTTTTTCTTCTTTTCCGGGGTGTTTTCCATACCATATCCCTCCTAACATATCAGCCTTATTTTGGTATCAGGGCCGATTTCCTCGTTCACGCTCAGCAGTGCATATGGCGCCTTAACTGGACCAAATATCCTGGTTACCCGTCCTATGGTCCTGTTTTTGTCATCGACCGCCTTTGCTTTCATCTTTATGCATTTCGATAGTCTTACCACTATCTGCTTGTTCATCAAGTGAACTACTTCAATGCTTTCTTCCATCTTCAACTGAAGTATGACATAAAAGTATATAAATCTAACGTAAAGTTATTAAAAAGACTGCTGATCATATTAAAATGTTCATACGCCAACAGGGGCAGAGCCTGCGAATTCGAAAATATATATTTTTGGTCCTTTTCAATTATTGTAGTTCAATACAAAACAAAGTATTTAAAGCATAGTCAAAATCGATTAGTGAAATCTTAATATAGTGGATATGAAAAAGATTTAATATTAGCTTCTATGTCGTATTTAATAATTATCTGCAGGTGTTTTAATGGGTTCAAATATTGATCAGGAAGTGACCAAAAGATGTCAGGAATGCGGCTCTGAGCATCTTATTAGGGACTACGAGCGGGGAGAGCTTATCTGTAATGATTGCGGTATGGTCCTTGAGGACTCTTTTATAGATCAGGGGCCGGAATGGCGTGCATTTGATTCTGAGCAAGATGACAGAAGGGCTAGAACTGGATCACCAATGACATTTCTTAGCCATGATAAGGGTCTTGCCACCGAGATTTCCTGGTCCAACAAGGACTATTATGGAAAGCGGATACCACATAAAAATAGAGCTCAGATTTACCGCGTTAGGAAGTGGCACCAGAGAATAAGGGTCAGCAATGCTGCTGAGAGAAACTTATCCCTTGCGCTTCAGATGCTTAACGATAATGGGGCAAAACTTGGAATTCCGAAAGATATCAAGGAAACTGCTGCCCTTATTTACAGAAGAGCAGTTGAAAAAAACCTCATACGGGGAAGGAGCATAGAAAGCATAGTTTGTGCATCTATTTATGCTGCATGCAGGATGGTAAACCTTCCCAGAACGCTGGATGAGATTTCAAAGGCGTCAGAAGTTAACAAGAAAAAGA
The DNA here is from genome assembly GCA_021797355.1 of Thermoplasmata archaeon. Lineage (GTDB taxonomy): Archaea > Thermoplasmatota > Thermoplasmata > Thermoplasmatales > Thermoplasmataceae > UBA509. The sequence continues at coordinate 519,542 of JAJZZX010000001.1, forward strand.
TAGGAAAGGCTTATAGGCACCTGGCCAAGGAACTGAGCCTAAACCTCAAGCCCACCACTCCGTATTCATATGTGGCGCAATTCTGCAGCAAACTTGACCTGGATAAGCAAGCCATCATAGTAAGCGAAGACATAGTGAGAAGATCCATAGAACTGGGGATATCTTCAGGAAAGGGTCCAACTGGAGTGGCGGCAGCCTCAATTTACATCGCATCAGTAATGGTGGGCAAGCCTAGGACCCAGAAGGAGATAGCCCGGGTTTCAGGAGTGACTGAAGTTACTATCAGAAACAGGTACAAGGAGATAAGCAAATCACTTGGAATACCCGGAATGGAATAGGGATCAATGAAAGTTTATGTTGTGGACAACGGTGGGCAATGGACCCACCGTGAATATAGGGTCCTCAGGGACCTTGGGGTCGAAAGCAAAATTGTGCCTAATACCGTTGCCTCTTCAGAGCTTGATAATATAGACGGTCTCGTGCTTTCCGGAGGAGCTCCAAGCATTGTTTCCGAGCTTGACAAGCTTGGAAATGTAGGCGAATTTATTGATGATCACGATTATCCAATACTTGGCATATGTGTGGGAGCACAGTTTATCGCCCTTCATTTTGGTGGCGAGGTAGGACCAGGCACCCATCCTGAATTCGGTAGAACGGAGATAACCTTCCACAAGACTGACAGGATATTCCAAGGGTTGCCTAGCGTTATCACCGCGTGGGAAAACCACAATGATGAGGTTAAATCACTCCCCGAAAGCTTTGTTGTCCTCGCAGGTTCAAGGACATGCAGAATACAGGCATTTGAGCATGGGACCAGGCCAATTTACGGTGTACAGTTTCATCCAGAAGTGGAACACACGCAGTATGGAAGGGAGATATTCCAGAATTTTCTAAATTCCTGCAAGCGCTGATCTTCTGCGAAGATTTATATTCAATTTTATTCTTTGTAGGATGGATGCTTACTGAAGTGACGGAACTCAAGGATATGCCAGTTTATACCGACAGAGGGATTCTAGTTGGTACTGTTACTGATGTGATTCTTGACATGGAGACGCAGGAAATATATGGACTCTACTTGGAACATCCAAACGGAGACTTGGTAGAGTTGAGTTCAGCAATAAGCATTCCTTTCAGATGGATCAAGGCCATCGGGCAGATAATTTTGCTTAGAAAGTTTCCCTCTTTCCTGAAGCTACCGCAAGATCAGTGAAATTCCAGCACAGTCACGGGTGAGTAAAGTATCCGGTTAAACTGTCCGCTATGTTAACATACCCGTACCTTTCCAACTGAGCCACTCCTCTGTGTGAAGCGGCAAGGGGCTCTATCAAGCCTGTGTCATTATTGCCATCTGGATGATAAACAGTAAAATTGCCGGAGCCAGGAGGGCACCACTGGACTATCCTTATCTTACGGTCTGTCATTTCAACCCCCTTGAACTTAGCAATATTCCCATACTTTTCAACATTGCAAAGGTCCTTGAGCCTCAGCACTGTCCCATCAGCTAATGAGTTCCAGTCCCTGCCAGAAATGTAAACTTCAGGGTCTCTGCCAATATGATATTCTTTGTAGCCCATTTCGGGCTTCGATGGATGGTATGGTGCCTTACTGATCAGGTCTCCTGATCCTGTTATCTTTACTGCCACTGGATCCGGCACAAAGAAGAATCTCCTGGTTGTTCCATCTATGATATCCTTGTTTATTGAATTGAAAATCTCAACGGAGAACTCAGAATCTATTTCACGCATACCTGACTGCACCCAGTAGCGCCTGAAAGTCTCAGGCTGAAATCCTCTCTTCCTGAATGCCAGAATAGTTCCCAGCCTGATGTCGTCCCATCCTGTGTACTGCTTGTTTGCAATGCCTTTTTTAATGGTCGAGGTCTTAAGGATGACCCCAGGAAAATCAACAAGGCCATAGTGGTAGTATTCTGGGAGTTTCCAGCTGTTATACTTAAATATATATTTCTGTTTCTCAGTGTTGTTGATGTGGTCTTTCCCCCTTATTACATGGGTAAGACCAAGAAGATGATCATCCACGGCCACGCTGAAATTCATCATGGGATAGACACGATATCTTACGCCATGCCTTGGGTGCGGCGCCTCACTGATCCTGAATGCTATCCAGTCCCTGACTGATGGGTTTGGATGATTTAGGTCAGTCTTTATAACCAGAACGGCTTCTCCCTGCTTGAAACCGCCGTTAATCATCCTACTAAATTTTTCAGAATTTTCCTTAGGATCAGAGTTTCTGTGAGGGCATGCCTTGCCAGCTAGCAGAAGTCTTTTGAATTCATCCGGAACGCATGTGCATACATAGGCGTGGCCAGCTTCAATCAGTTTTTTCGCTTCGGAGTAGTATATTTCCATCCTGTCTGATTGAATCACAAGATCGGAGAAATTTACGCCTAGCCATTCCAGGTCCCTTGGAATCTGTTCATAGGCAATTGGGTCTATATTGGCAGGGTTGGTGTCTTCTATTCGCAGAATTAGCCTTCCGCCGTAACGCTTCACGTATTCATCGTTCAGTATTGCCATCCTGGAATGGCCAATATGGAGTGGCCCAGAAGGTGATGGTGCCATCCTCATTACAACATTCCCTGAAACGTTCCTGAGATCAGGGAGCTTGTGGACCTCCTTCTTCTTTTCCTTTACCTCCAGATCAGGATATTCCCGGTGAACAGTATCCAGAATTTCCTCAATGGTGAGGCTATTTATCCGATCAACCTCAGCACTTACAAGCGCAGCCAGCTCTCCTGGCTTACTCCTGTATTCAGGATAGAGGCCGAGTATCTTGCTGACTATGGCTCCTGGGTTTGCCTTTCCGTTGTGCTGGAATGCGTTCTTGAATGCCTGCTTTCTTATTTCGTCCTGAACTGAAACAAAAATCACCCGCCAATAAATTTGCTCATCTCTTCCCTTAGCTGCCCGATTCCGTCTCCAGTAGACGCTGATACCGCAATTTTCTCTGTACGAAAACTGGTGAGATCGCTCTTAGATTGTACCCTCAATATTGGAGAAAGAAGAGATTTTCTAATCTCTTCATAGAGGTTCTCCTGCTGCTCTAGCGTGTAACTTGAATTTTCAGAGGCATCTATTAGGAAAAGGACTGTACCCCTGATGTCCTTTAGGGAAAGAATGGATTTGATCTCCATTTCGTTACGCTGATCCATTGGTCTGTCCAGTATCCCTGGGGTATCGATCACCTGTACACGCCTGTTTCCAAGGTTTGTATATCCTATATAAATTGATTGAGTGGTAAATGGATAAGGCGCTATCCTGGGAGAAGAACCGGTAAGGGTCGCAAGGAGTGAGCTCTTTCCAACATTCGGCATTCCGGCAATGAGAAATGTTGGCATCTCCGTATCTATGTCAGGTATCTGCCTGATCCAGTTTCTGCAAGCAGAGAGAAAGGCCAGGTCCTTGTCAATGCTCATGATAATGGAAGAATATCTGCCGTAATATTCCCTCATTAGTTTGGTCAAATCTGGTACCTTCTTTGTTGATTTTAAGCGCCTGATGACGTCGGTGCTAAGTTCTGTAATCCTTTCAGAAGCCCACTGCACCTTGCTCAGGCTCACTTTATAATGATCGATGTCAAACATGAGGTCGATCATGTCCCTGTAGAAAGGGTGTATATGCTCAATTGCCGGGAACTTCTTAACAAGCTTATTGAGGTGTGAACAGCTAGAAGCTTCAATAGAGGAAACCCTATCCATTATCTCCTTTCTTATTTTATCCTCTATTCTTGGATGGTATGGCTCCGTTATCTTGGAAGCCTTAAGAAACGACTTGTCTATAATCTCCTGACTTCGTAAAACGGTTGGAATTTTTGTGAACATATTATCTGACGTTACTGTTTCTTTTCTTTTACGGCAGCTTGAAACTGCTTCATCTTTTCATCCGGAATCTCAAACAGGTTATGTGCATATTTTGCGTGAATTTTTACCTTAGGAATTATTTCATCAGGCGAATTGCCTTCCACCTCATAGCTGCACTGGTATCCGGCATCTGAGCACCTGAAAATGTATCTTACCATATCTGGCTGATTTCTATCAGGCTTAAATATTTACTGAGCCTCAACACCACCTGAAATTGCACAGTCAATTCCAGCGTCAGAGGGAATTTGAGAAATTATCCAAGAACATCAGATATCAGTGGGCAGCTCTGCTGACAAAGCTGCAAGTGCCATAAAGTGTTCATTCTCAAATTATAAGCCTCCAATTAAGGTTCAGTCAAGTGGATTTAGGCGTTTCAATTGCCGTGAGAATTATAAATGGGAGGGGGGTGATTTGTCTGCTGACAGAAATGGCGACTGGGCTTTAATGTTCAAAAAATACGGATTTACTGGAGAATAAACTAGGGCTGAAGATTCTAATCTCGGATCAATCATGCAGATCGTCAGAATTCACAGAATTTGAAAAGGAAAGAACAAGGCTGGGTAAAAAACTGAATCAATTGAGGGACAAGGTTCCCGGAGCTTCAGAATATTAGAATCATATAACCTGCTGTTTGCCCTCTGCATCTCAATCGTCGGCTTGTCGGTAATGATGGATCTTAAGGAAACATGCCTGCACTGGTGTTTCCAGAACAGACAAGGAAACTCATCTATGAATATCTGCAGCTAGGGCCGGACTGAAAAAGATCCAGACACACTCACAGTGTTTATTACTCTGGATGCCATATATTGGAAATATGATTACAGAGGATCATCGGAATATTACTTGTGGCGGAGACCCTTTCAATTACCTTAAGAGTGTGATGAAAGGGCTATCCATACAGCTAAATCCTGGGCAGGATGCTGAGATAATTCTTTCAAAAGACAAATTTGACTACGATCAGCAGACAATGGAAGGGCTCGCCAGAACAACGAAACTTGTTCTTGTCGCAGTGAAGAGGGAAACAGACGATTTAAGGCTGATAGTGAGAAAAGGAAACTGAAATCTTCGCCTAAAACGCATAAATTTTTATATTGCCAAAAATAGGGATAGTTTGGGATTGTTAGACAACAGAAGTGGGAAAAATGGAAAATTATGATTCATCTCAGATTCAGATCCTTGAGGGTCTGAAGGCTGTAAGAAAGGTCCCAGGAATGTATATTGGCTCTACCGATGAAAGGGGGCTGCACCATCTAGTATACGAAGTTGTGGACAACGGTGTTGACGAAGCTATAGCCGGCTATGCAAAATCAATCTACATCAGTCTGAACAAAGATAGCTCAGTAACTGTTGAAGATGATGGGAGGGGGATTCCTGTCGACATTCATCCGAAATATGGCAGGCCAGGACTGGAAATAGTCTTGACTGAGCTTCACAGTGGGGCAAAATTCGACAAGAAAGTTTACAAGATAACCGGTGGGCTTCATGGTGTAGGGGTTCATGTGGTCAATGCGCTTTCATCAAGGCTAACGGCAGTGGTGAAGAGGGATGAAAAAATTTACTGGGAATCATTCGAGCGCGGTGTACCGCAAGGTGGCCTTAGGTCAATACCACTTCAGCAGTTCTTGAAGTCTCCGCCCCAGGAACTTGCAAATATTAAATTGAAACTTGATCAGGGGCACGGCACCATAATTCATTTCTATCCTGATCCAGAAATTTTTGAAACAACGGAATTCAATTACAACACGCTCCTTGAAAGGGCTCGTGATCTGGCTTTCCTGAACCCAGCAATTACAATCACAATTGAGGACACAAGATCAGACCAGAAGGAGACGTTGCATTACGAGGGCGGCCTCTCGGAGTTTGTCAAATATTTGGGCGAGGGTTACAATGCCGTACACAGGGACCCAATTTATTCACGATCTGAGGGGGAAGGCTATGTTGTGGAGTTTGCTTTCCAGTATACTACAGGCGTTTCTGAGACGCTTGAAAGCTTTGTGAACAACATAAATACGGTAGAAGGGGGCACCCATGTTGCAGGATTCAGGGCTGGGCTCTCCCGGGTGATACAGGATTATGCTAAGAACAAGAACATGATTAAAGGGGTAGAATCCATAACTGGAGACGACGTCAGGGAAGGCATTGTGGCTGTCCTTCATCTAAAGATACCTGAGCCGCAGTTCGAGGGGCAGACAAAATCGAAGCTAGGCAACAGCGAAGCAAGGGGCATAGTGCAGTCAGCAACAGAAGGATACCTGAAGGATTATTTTGAGTCTTACCCAAACATTGCTGATCTCATAGTGAAGCGTGCCCTTGCAGCTGCAGCCGCAAGAGAAGCTTCTAGAAAGGCAAGGGAATTGGTCAGGAGAAAGTCAGCTCTAGAGGGTGGCGGCCTCCCTGGAAAACTCGCCGACTGCTCCTCGTCAGATCCTGAGAAAACCGAGCTTTACATAGTGGAAGGTGACTCAGCCGGAGGCTCTGCAAAACAGGCTCGAAACAGGGAATTCCAGGCAATACTACCTCTCCGCGGAAAGATACTTAACGTAGAGAAATCGACGGATGTGAAGACACTTGGCAACCAGGTCATAAGGGACCTCATCACGGCGCTTGGAACCAACATAAAGGATGATCTGGAATTATCCAAGCTGAGATACGGAAAGATCATAATAATGACTGATGCTGATGTTGATGGGGCTCATATAAGGACGTTACTTCTCACATTTTTCTACCGCTACGCAAGGGAGCTCATAACCAATGGCAGAATATTCTTCGCTCAGCCACCCCTTTACAGGGTACAGAAAGGTGATAAGGTGGCGTATGTGTACTCGGAAAAGGACAAGGATGAAATATCACGAAAAATGGGGAACAATGCAGTGATCCAGAGATTTAAGGGACTTGGGGAGATGAACCCGTCGCAGCTTTGGGAGACAACAATGAAGCCTGAGACAAGGAAGCTGGTCGAGGTAACTATTGAGGATGCAGCTTCTGCCGATCGCCTATTCTCCATACTCATGGGAGACAAGGTTGAGCCCAGAAGAAGGTTCATAGAAGAGAATGCAAAATTTGTCACAAACATTGATCTCTAGGGGTGAAAAACTTGGAAAAAAGGCCTATTGAGAATGAGATAAAAACATCGTACCTTGAATACGCGATGAGCGTAATTGTGAGCAGGGCTATACCAGAGGTTAGGGATGGCCTTAAGCCGGTCCAGAGAAGAATACTCTATTCAATGAGCGAACTGGGTGTCAATCATGACAAACCTTACAAGAAATGCGCAAGAATTGTGGGTGAAACAATGGGTAAATATCACCCTCATGGAGACATGGCAATATACGACGCTCTAGCAAGGATGGCACAGGACTTCTCAATGCGGTACCTTCTTGTGGACGGCCAGGGGAACTTCGGGTCCATAGATGGAGATTCGCCTGCGGCAATGAGATACACAGAGGCAAGACTTACAGAACTCTCAGAGGAGATGATTAGGGATATAGACAAGGGTACAGTTCCTTTCAGGCTCAATTTCGACGGTTCGCTGGAAGAACCTGAGTACTTCCCAACAAAGGTCCCAAATCTCCTGATAAATGGATCATCTGGAATAGCAGTCGGAATGGCTACAAACATGGTGCCGCATAACCTGACCGAAGTCTGCAATGCAATAATATACGCGGTTGACCACAGGGAATATGAGATCAAGGAACTTCTCAAGTTTATCAAGGGGCCCGATTTTCCAGGAGGCGGAATAGCATTCTATTCAAAGGAGTTAATGGATGCATACCTGACAGGGAGGGGAAAGGTGGTTATCCAGGGCGAGGTTGATATGAGTGAACCTAAGCATATCATCATAAAGAGCCTTCCTTACGGGGTCAACAAGGCAGTATTCATTCAGAACGTTGCAGAGCAGGTCAAGAATGAGATTCTAAAGGGAATCACCGACATCAGGGACGAAAGCGACAGAAAAGGAATGCGCGTTGTCGTGAAGGTCAGAGACGATGACATGCGCAATCTGATCCTGAACCAGCTTTATGAACACACAGAGCTTGAATCATCAATTGGGATAATTAACCTGGTTCTTGTTAACAACCAGCCAAGAACGCTTAACCTCAAGGGTCTTGTGGATAATTATATTTCACACAGGTTTGAGATCATTGTCAAAAGATCGGAATTCGATCTTGGCAAGGCAAAGGAAAGGGAACACATATTGCTGGCACTTGTCCGCGCACTGGAAGATATCGATGAAGTCATCAGCATAATCAGAAAAGCACAGGACGTTCCTGCTGCGAGAGCAAGTCTTATGTCCAGGCTGTCAATTGATGAAATTCAGGCAAATTCGATCCTTGACATGAGGCTGCAGAGACTCACAGCTCTTGAGGTTGGCAAGGTAGAGGCGGATCTGAAGGAGATTAGGCTGCGCATTGCCGAACTTGAAAAAATACTGTCTAGCGACGAGATCAGGAGAGGTATTATCAAGGAGGAACTAATGGAACTTTCCAAGAAATACGGCGATAAAAGGCGAACAAAGATTTCATTCCGGCAAATTAAGGAGAGGACAGTAGCCGATCTTGTACCACAGGAGGATGATGTCATAATTCTGAGTGAAGGCAGCCTTCTTAAGCGTGTGTCTCTAGAGGAATACCGTGCACAGAGAAGAGGCGGAAAAGGCATTATAACTTCAACTAGAAAAGAGGATTCCGTAAAGTCTATTCTTCCGTGCAGTTCCCATGACAGCATATTCCTTTTCACAAACACTGGCAGGGTACTTCGAACGGTGGCATACGAAATAGAGAAGAAGACTAGAAAGTCCGTGGGAGTCACTGCAGCCACTTACGTACCCCTTCAGGAGGGAGAAGTCGTTGAACAGATCATGAAGGCTCCTGAATCCAAGGATGCCCACCTTGTTATACTGACAAGGGATGGTTTCATAAAACGCACACCTGCTGAGGCATTGTTAGAAATGCGCTCATCTGGTCTGAGAATAATCAATCTTGTGGGAGATGATGAGGTGGTATCTGTTGAAAGCCTTACGGGTGACGGGAACATAGTGGCCATATCAAATTCTGGTAAGGCATCAGTATTCAGGGCTTCGGAAGTCAGGCCAACCGGCAGGAACTCAAGGGGAGTGAAGGCCATGAGACTCAAGCCAGGGGAATACATAATAACCGGATTTGTTGCATCAGATGACGAGGAGATACTAACAGTGTCGGAAAAAGGCATAGGAAAGAGGACACCAATCTCCGAATTCTCAGTGCATCACCGCGGCACTTCAGGAATTCTTGTTTTCAAGAAGACTGATAAAACCGGGAATCTTGTTAAGGCAATTCCAGTGAGGCCAGAAGATGAGATACTCATTATAACAAGAAATGAAAAGACGATTCGCCTTCATGTTAGTGACATAAGGTCACAATCACGCGTAACATCAGGAGTTAAGCTCATCGACACATCCGAAGATGATAGCGTTCTAGAAGTTTCAAGGATTGAACCGGGAGAAGATGTGTTAGAAAATGGCGAAAAATAGGGTTTCGATTGCCATAATGGGCCTGGGGAATGTCGGTAAGAATTTTCTTTCAATTCTTGACAGACAGTCCAGCCTCATAAGTGACCGCACGGAATGCGAATTCATAATAGCGGCAGCATCAGATTCCAGGCATTCCGTGCTCTACAGGAACGGAATCCAGCCAGGAGAACTCCTGGACCTTAAGTCTGGCGGGGATATCTCAACGAAGGGACAGCCACTTCGAGCAGGGGAAACGTTTGCCTCATCCTTTCACGTACTGGTCGATATGAGTACAGCATCTCCCGACGGGAAAAGGGAGAGAGATGTATATGTAGACTCAATGGAAACCGGAAAAGATATTGTTACGGCCAACAAATCCCCACTGGCCAACCATTGGTCTGACATCATGGACTGCTCAAGACAACAGGGCAAAAGCGTTCTTTTCGAAGCAACTGTGGCAGGAGGGGTACCGCTTTTCAGCCTGCTGAAATATTCTTGTGGACCCTCCAGGCTGGTGAGGTTTAGGGGCATAGTTAGCCTGACTGCGAACTTTGTCTTGAGGAAGATGGGTGAAGGACTTACATTCGAGAGGGCAGTGCGAATGGCACAGGAACTGGGAATTGCGGAGACCAACTACACGGATGACACAGGAGGGGTAGATGCTGCCCGCAAAACTGTTATTCTTGCAAATGCACTTTTTGGGTTAAATCTAAGGCTGGCTGAATTCAAATTTCAGGGTATCACATCCAGTGCCGCAACGGAAGATAGCAGCAGGCTGATCACAGAAATAGTTTCCGAACCGGATGGTACCAAGGTCTTTTCTGGAATCAGAAAACTCGATGCAGGAGATTTTCTGGCATCATTTGGCGAAATGTCACTGGGTTACGAAGTCGAAACAGAATTCAGCGGCAAACTAAGAATAAGCAGTGTTTCAGATGGTCCCGTCGAAACAGCAGCTGCGGTTGTAAATGACCTGATGCTTCTGGCAGGCCAAAAATTTCAAGGCAAACCTGGTAATCCTGTCAGGATTTGATGTTCAGGATAGAGCGGCATGAGGTCCCTATCGAAATAAGGGCACTTAGAACAGCAAATGTCTATGAGATTTTCGGCAGGAAAAGGATAATGGTGGACTCGGGAATGTCAGAGGCATCCTATAGGGAACTTGCAACACAGGGAATGGAATTTGGGAAAATAGATACCATATTCCTTACGCATTTGCACATTGATCACATAGGGTCAGCACACAGGATTCAACAGGAATTTGGTGTGAAGGTAGCCATGCATAAAGATGATATCAGGCGGGTTGAGGAAATAAGGGAGAGTCCAGAGGATTTCAGGGACTCCCTGCTGGACGTTATGCGTCTCAACGGAACTCCTCCCGCAATTATCGGCGAAATGGTGAAACACCACTCCGTTCTTGATCATCTGGATACTTATATCAGAATAGAATTTGACACGTCCCTGGAAGGTGGCGAGGAGATAGCCCCTGGCATCAGGGTTATCCACAATCCAGGGCATTCACCGGGCTCATCATCTCTATATATCAGGGAAGAAAGCTCAATATTCACAGGTGACCACATACTTCCAGGTATAACTCCAAACATCAGCTTCTATGACGATTCCACAGATATGCTTGGGATGTACCTGAACAGCCTGAAGGAGACACGCTCCCTGAGAGCCAGAACTGTGTATCCGGGTCACAGGGAACCATTTATGAATGCAAATGCTAGGATTGACCAGATAATATCCCACCATGAGAACCGGATGAATGAGATCGCCGGTATCGCCCAGGAATGGAAAACTGCATACGAGATTGCAGAGTCCATGAAATGGAGCAGGGACAGGACTATAAGCTCCATGAATCTCCTGGAAATGAACTTCGCCATAGGGGAGGCAATTTCACACTTGATGCACATGGAAGCAGAAGGGCGTGTGGAAAGGAGACTTATGGGCGGGAAATATCAGTATAGGGCCTTATCCAGGTAGAAAGAATCCGTTTCCCTTTAAGCATTTGCACAGTGGTGCCTCAGGTAAAGTTATTATAAGAGTGAAATATCGTTACTAGATAGAAAATGGTAATTACGTCGGCGGTATACGCCCCAAACACTCCTTCATTGATAGGTGACCTGGGGGTTAGGCATTTCGAAACGGAGCGTGCACTTAAAGATCTTGGCCACAAATATTCCGGTACAATAGACGGAATTATTGTCGTGTCACCACATTTCGTGACCGGAAACTCATTTGGGACAATCACAGCCGACAAATTGAAGCAGATATACGATTTTTCAGGGTTCTCAAGGGAATTCTATACTATCAAATATGAACCCCCGGGAATCCCAGCAGTGGCAAGGCGGGCCATGGCCCTAGCATCTGAGGCCAAAGTTCCACTTGCAGAGGTCAGGGATTGGGGCCTTGATCATGGTGCCTGGTCCCCCCTTCGGAGGATGTTTCCGGAGGCGAATATCCCGGTTCTTCCCATTTCACTGTCACCTTCTCTGGGTCCGGAAATGCACAAAAAACTGGGAAATGTCCTTGCGGATGGCCGGCTGCAAGGTACTTTCATGTTGCTTGTTACCGGATCAATTGTTCACAGGCTTGATCTTTGGGCCAAGGGCAGCGAAAGAATTCCCGGCATGGCCATGCGTTATCTTTCGGAAGTTACGGGACACCTTGTTTCGGCAAGGTGGGAGCAGATATGGCACATTCCCAGGGACCTTTACAGGGCGGCAGCGCCAGAGGGCGGGGAATTTCCATTCAGAATTTTAAGCGGGGCACTGGAAGATGCTTTTTCAGGAAATGTGCTTGCCAGCGAGACTGAGTTTGGTGCTGCATCACTTACAACAATAGAATTCACCCGGAAGTGAATATGAATAAACCGCCAGAAAAGTAGAATTCCCTGCAAGTCTATAATATCAGAAGGCATTCTCACACATGTTCACAGGAATTTATGACGAAAGGCTATTTCCCATTGGGCTGGGAACATACGGGCTTGTGGGTGTTCAGGCAGGACCCCTGTCAAGTGGAGATAAACATCTGGAAGCTGTCAAGTATGCCATATCAAGTGGAATAAATGTAATAGATACAGCAGAAATGTATGGAGAAGGCCGAACCGAAGAACTTGTGGGCAGAGCAATTTCAAGTTTCAGAAGGGACGATATCTTCATCATATCAAAGGTATGGCCATCAAATCTCGAAAGAAAGAAGCTATTCAGTTCAGCAGAGGCTAGCCTGAAGAGGCTTGGGACAAACTACATTGATCTGTATCTTATTCACTGGCCCAGCCAGACTGTACCACTGGATGAATCCATCAGTGCCATGCTTGAACTCAGGGACAGGGGGGTCATAAGGGAAATCGGCGTGAGCAACTTTGACAATGGTCTGCTCGACCAAGCGTTAGATTATGCTGGCAGGGGAAAAATCGTGGCAAATGAGATTGAACTTAACTTTTCCAATTTTGCACGCAGCCGTGAAACCCTGGAACATTGCCGGAGCAAAGGAGTAAGGGTCATAGCATATTCCCCGCTTTCAAGGGGTAGAATTTCCCATAACTCTGGTGTGCAGCAGATAGCCCAAAAATATGGCGCAACAAGTGTGCAGGTAATCCTGAGATTCCTCATAGAATTCAGCCTGCCCATACCAAAATCATCAAATCCTGAGCACATTGATGAGATTGTAGGTGCAGCCAGGGTCCCGCTAACAGAGGAAGTCGTGGACCTACTTACCCATAAATTCTAGCCTTTCCCGCTTCCCTTATTTTGAATAACCACAGCCTATCGCTCTAGTCCGCGTAAAGGTCATCCGGTCAGCAGTCACTTAGTGGCGACATGAATGATTATATAAAGGTATTTTATTATATAACAGACACCATGTCTTCAAATCCAAACGATATAAGGCAGCAGGTTATAGATAATCGTGGCATTATCAAGAAACTGGAACTTAAAATTCCAGGTTTCAGGGCATACAGGAATGGTGACGATCTCCGGATTTCAGATGCCCTTCTTAGAAAACAGATCTCTCAAAAGCTTGAAGCAGCTTTGTCTGCCTTGCAGAATTTGCGTTCTGCATTTGTTTCACAGGGCAAATTCCAAGATCTTACTGAGATTGGGCATGTTATATCTGTTCTGCAGCAGCTCGACGGTGCATTGCTGCATGGGCAGCAGGGGTATTCCGGAATATCTCCTGCAATAAGGATCGATGATGCCAAATTAAACCAGCTTTACCAGTATGATCTTGACCTGATGTCCGCTGCAGAACAGATAGAAGAAAAGTGCAATTTTAACACTGGAACGGCAGGCGGTGGCGCATCATCCTTCACTTCGCAATTCCAGGAAATAGCTTTAATGGTGAATAACCTTAACGAAACGTGGTCGCATAGAATTGAAACAATTGAGAAGATAAGCATATCGTAGGAGATATTCATATGATAGGAAAAAAATCGAGCAAGATTCCATCTTCAGGAGGAAGTGTCCTTGGTTCCATAACAATAGCATGGGAGACCCAGTTTAAGGAAGGCAACATAATGTGGAAGGTCCCAAGGCTCATCAGGCTCAATGACAACATAGTGGTCAGGGAGGATGAAATTGCTGTTTTCTTCAGGGATGGGAAGGTGCTAACTTATTTTGATCAACCGAACCGGTATGCACTCACGGATTTCAACGCCCCTGTGGTTGGAAATCTGCTTAAATTTTTTACCGGTGTGCAGCAGCAAGCTGAAGTATACTACCTGCAGAACAGGTATATTGACGGTAAGTTTGGGTCTCCCCAGCCATACCAGTTTGTCGATCCTACATTTGGTGTTGTGAATCTTAAGGTTTACGGCGAATACAGGTATAAGATCTCTAACCCCGCCAATTTCATCAATCAGTTCGTTGGGACATTCAACGTTGAGACAACGCAGGATGTTGAGGATCGCCTGAGGGAGCAGATGGTCATACTTGTATACACTGCAATAGGCAAGATGAAGGACAATGGCCTGAAGGTAACTGATATTCCTGCCAATCTGACAAACATAGAGCAGATTGTTCTGGGATTGGCTCCGGACAACTTCCAGCAATATGGTGTTGAAATAAACAAGATTTCCGGCCTCAATATCACCCTCCCTGACGATGTGCAGAAAGCAATCGATACAAGGTCAGAAATGTCTGTCCTGGGGGTCAACTATATCCAGTACCAGGCTGGCCAGGCCATGGTGGACGCAGCCAAGAATCCTACTGGTGTTGCGGGAGCCGGAGCCGGTTTGGGCATTGGGCTAGGTGCAGGAGCTGGCATGGGCTATTCTATGTCAGGCCAGATGATGGGCGCATATCAGCAGCAGCAAACGAGGGCTTGCCCGAAATGTGGTTCAATGATTCCGGTGAATTCTGCTTTTTGCCCGAACTGCGGTGCTGACCTCAGGCAGCAAAGTACAGTCAAGTGCCCGAAATGCAATGCTGATGTTCCGGCTGGTGCTAAATTCTGCCCCAACTGCGGCAACCCTATGAGTCAACCTTCAGCACAGACAGTCAAATGCGCAAATTGCGGAACAGTGTCTCCAGCTGGGACAAAATTTTGCCCGAACTGTGGGAAACCTCTCTAAGGTGAAACTAAATGTATTGTGAAAAATGTGGATCAGAAATACCAGATGATGCCCTGTACTGCCCAAAGTGCGGAGCTAAACAGGAAGCTCCTTCTTCTGCTGGAAACCATTCAGCCGGTAGCAATCAGCAGCAAAGTTCACAGCAGAAGACCGTAGCTGATGCAGGCGTGCAAGAACTGAAGTGCCCAGGTTGTGGCGCCCCGATAAAGCCACAGCTTGGAGAGATGGTTATTACCTGTCCCTATTGTGGTTCCAGCATCACGCTTGGAAACTCAGGCTGGAGAAATCTCGACAAGCACACAGTCCTCCCTCTTTCCCTGCAGACTGAGGACCAGCTTCTTGAGCATATCAGGTCCATTATGGACAGAGGACTCCTTCACAGGCATCTTGAGGAGGAGTCAAAAAATGACGGGGCAACACTTACATACGTTCCATACTGGATAGTTCCAGTATCAGCAAGAACTCAATATACGGCGATAAGCGGTGAGGCGGAGGCTGCACAGATAGGAACAACAGCCCTGCTGGCAGGCCTAATGGGAGGGGCAATGGGAGGCCGCGGGCGAGAAGGCTTTGGAGGCGGAATGATGGGCGGTCTTGTCTTTGGAAGCATGATGACAGGGGGAATGGGCATGGGTGGAAACAATGCGAGGAGAGCCTACACCCTTGATCAGAACTATGAGTATCCGGTGGTGGCAGTAAAGGGCCTCATGGAATACCAGCCTAGAGACTATTCCTTTAACCTAAGGGACAGGCAGATATTTGACATATCAAAAATTCCAAAGGGCATAAAGGTACTGAATGGGGACGTTAGTGACGATTCGGCAAAGTACGAGGCAAAGACCAACGTTGACCAGATTCAGTCACAGAAGGTGCACCAGGCGCATCACATGGTACAGAATATCGTGACAAAGTGCGACGTCTCTGAAGCAGAGCTTCTCCATGTGCCAATCTGGTTCGTAAAATTCACGCACAAATCAGACCTCATATCACTGGTGATTGACGGTAATTCTGGTGGCGTTATAAACAGCATAGGCCTGGTTAAACACTGACAACATGATCGGCAATGTGCAGATATTAAAACTGAGATCCTTAATTTCTAATTTCTTATGTAATATCCGGTTTTTTCCTTTGATCCCTAATGCTTTCACCAATGGTCCTATTTGGTTGATAGCATCCTAAAAGCTGTGTATTTGTGAATGATATCTCGGACAGAACATTTTCCTGGCCCTATCTCGGCCTCTGTAATTTATCCAAAATGCACTCTAAGACCGCTTCCACTCGATTTGAACAACCTACAGATATATGATCTTCATAACGCTATCCTCTGATGGCAGGGAATCAATGAGCTTCATCTTCAGGCGTTTACCTTATTAATGCGCTCCGTCATATTTGCGGAATGGATGGATTTCCATATGGATTCTAGATAATCGGAATATTTCAGCAAGATTTACTGCTTCTTATTTATCTGTTCCTCTCTATGATACTATTAGCATGCATTCCAGTTCTGCGATGGTGCAGGTCGCTATGCATAGTCTAAGTATCATGGGATATGTGTCCATAATGCCAGAAGGTTTCTAAAAATCGACCTATAATTCTCTATTATTACCATAGTTTTTTTTGAGATGTTGCAATATGAGTATATCACGAACTTAGAAATCTTTAGGCGTAATTTCCGGGTTCAAACCTAATAGAAAATGGGGCTGACCGGGTTTGAACCGATGACCACCTGGTTATGAGCCAGGCGCTCTACCGAGCTAAGCTACAGCCCCTCCCAGTTATGGGAAGTGAGTGATAGATCGAAAGTTGATAAGCCTTTCTCTACGTCTGCGTCATGAGCGGCTTGTAATTTTAAACGATTGGGGTATCATCTTCTTGAAGTAATATTAGAAAATTGACCTGAAAAATCACTTCATGACAACTTAGCGCCGCTGGTCGGATTCGAACCGACGACCGCTCGGTTAACAGCCGAGTGCTCTACCAGCTAAGCTACAACGGCAAGGCATACGGAAAGCTTTTCAGCTCTTTTAATCTTTTCGTAGTCATGGGAGGGTGTCAAGATCAGCCCCGCATAGAGCAGACAGCTCGGAGTGAAGAGCGGCAATTCTAGATGCAGCATCATCAAGTCCCTTTTTTCTGTATGATTCCGTGACTTCAGAAACCTTTATCCTCCTAGTCCCAGACATTAGATTGTCGGCGTGAGCCACAATCTTCTCCTCAATAGTTTCAGGCATGTAGTCAATATTTCCGAGTCCAAGTGCAACGGCTTCTCTCCTCGGTATTCCTGCACCTGTGTGCCGTTCAACTATCCTTACTACCCTTTGATCTATGTTCATATCCCTCAACATACGTGCACCAACAAGAGCATGATAGATTCCGTTTGTGCTAACCCGGCCAAGATCATGAAGAAGGGCTCCCGCCCGAATCAAGTCTTTGTCTCCGCCAGCAATCTGGGCAATTGACAAAGCTAGCCTTGAAACTGCCTTGCAGTGCTCCGTTATTTTCTCGTCCGCCCCGCTTACAGTGAGAATGTCAAGGCATCTCGCCTCATTTGGAATCATCGTGATTAACTTACCCCGTGAAGCAGGCTGGACGCTTACCTTGCCTAGAAATTCAGCCTGAAGCTCAGAACCCATTAGATACCTGTCAAGGAATAGTGCCAGCGCAGATACCTCACTGATGGGCTGGTTAGTTATGGAGACATTAAAGTCACTGTTTTCGTAGTACTCAAAAGGGACCTTGCTAGCGCCGACGATTATCATAATTTTATTGCCCAATGCTTTCTTCCTTATGTCTTCGATTACAGAATTGAGGGGAAGGCCATACATTGTCAGATGGACCCTGACTCCCTGAAATCCAAGCATGAAAGCTCTTGGATCAACTCCAGATCTAATTGAAAAATTGCCTCCAAAATTAGAAGTAATTGAATTCACTGACTCTTCAAGCTCTTTATCCAAAGTGTCCACAATGATGCTATCAGCGCCAAAAGCCCGGGCAGTTAACGCAACATGTGTCGTTATCCTCTTGTCCCTGAAGGGCCTGTGATTTATGCGCAGTACTGTAATTTTAGGATTCTCAGTCTCTTTTATGGGGTGCTCACCTTGGCTATTTTGTATCCCTTGATCTGGAGAATGCTTGATCTCTTCACGATGCCCCTTAGTAGCGCTTGAGATATGTCAAGTTTTTCTGACACATCACCAATGAATACACCCTCTGGGTCGGTGATCATGGCCTCGATCCTGCTCTCATATTCCATTAGCTGCTTCTCAGTAAGTGTAGTGGCATAAATTATATCGGCAAGTTCGCTCATGCTTCCAAGCAGATTTATCTGCACACTCGTGTAGTAAGTGTGATACGCCTTCTCAGGACCATTTTCACCAGTCATCCACTGGCTTTCAATCAATTTTATCTTGTCAAGATACAGTAGGGCCTTTTTCCCCTCAATGCCGTATTTTTGCTCTATGACCGGCATTGTAATCCAGCTTGTGGAAAGGTCCAGGAGGAGCCGCCTTTTTATGTCACTGTCAGCGGCATGAAAAATTGATACAAGTTCACCAACGTCATTAACAACTTTGATTCTGCTGACCATCTCTACGTAATTGCAGGATATGATTTAATTATTACCTGAAAACAATAAATAAATCCTATTTTCTTCTCTTCCTTATCTCATACAAGAGCATCTTGTCATATTCTATCTGATGCTTCACCTTCTTATTCTTCAGGATTTTTGAGATGCTTTCAGTTATTTCCTTAATATCCTCAGAGGGCATTCCACGGTAGATGATCATCTCCTTCCTGTCCTCAGGGAATACCATCTTGTACTTTGCACCATCCTTGATGTATCCTATGGGCTTTTTATTGTTCCTAATCTCGGCAAGATTTAGCTCGAGCGTTATCTGGTCATATTGCGCTTCTTCCTGATTTTGCTTTGTCTCGCCTGCGATTATTTCCCATATATCGGGAAATGCTTTCTCAAGATCTTTCCACTGGAAATCATCATTGAAATAGATGTGTCCGCTCCAGTTCTTCACTATTCATCATCTTAAATAAGATATTTAAGCTTGCGTCCTCTCACAAGAAAATGGCTGCGGCAGTCTCATCAAGAAGGTGGATGCGGATTATGCTGGATGTCATCACAGGGCTTCTGGGACTGCAATTCCTTGTGGGAATGCTTCTGAATACTTACGTGACGCTGCCTCTTTACACTACACAGAACATTATGCTGGCCTTTTTTTCTAATACTTTGCTTCTTGTCCATGCTGCATTGGCTGTCCTAACTTTTCTTTCGGCTTTATTTGCTGTGGCCCTCTCAGTGAAGCACCACTGGCCTCGCAGGGTATTAATACTGAACATCCTGTCTGCATTGTCCATATTGGCTGCCGGCATCGCTGGGCTGGAGTTCCTGCTGACGCAAAGCCCCCTCTTTTCCATGTCAATGGCAGTACTATGGCTGGTCTCGTTTGGATTTGTAGGGTTCAGCCAGTCAAGCATGAGATCGGATTCCTCAAGGCAAAGGATTAAAAATGCTTAACACATCGCAGGAAGACAGCCCCGTGGTGTAGTGGCCAAGCATTACGGGCTCTGGACCCGTCGACGGCAGTTCGAATCTGCCCGGGGCTATCAAATTCTGGGAGCAATATATAATGGCCGAAAATGATGAGCAGGAGAATCCGCAAGAGCAGCTGTGTGAATTCAATGGAAAGATGCTGAAACGCAGCCATCCAATATTCGGATACGTTGATGAAATGAGGATGGCGCAGGCTGAGCTTGGCCTTGCAATTTCTGAGGGTGTTAGGCTGCAGGCTACCCGTGAGCTTCTTGACATGCTGGATACGCTCAGCCAGTCTATGATAGATCCGGACTCAAGACTCCCAGATCAGCAGAGAAAAATGCTGAACCATGCAGATGAAGTTTGGCTGGACCTGAAGGAGAAGATGAGCCAGGGAGACAGGAGAGCTGCGCATCTGCTCAGCAGTTCAGCCCACATGAACAGGGCACTTTCATACCTTGTTGAATGCCTTGACGATACAGAATTCAGCAACATTATTCCGGACTACCTTGTCAAGTACTTGGGAAAGTTAAGCACTTTCGTATACAGGGAAGCAATCGGTCACGTTATGCTTTGACTTCGTACCTGTTGATATATTCGGCGAAAGATGCCGGTTCCTTCACAAACCTGTCAATGTAAGTATTTTCCCTGTACAGATTGGTTAGATAGCGCTCCACTTCATATTTCTTGAATATCCCTGTTTCAATGATCTTTTCAACTGCTCCAGAGTAGCCAAGCCTTCCATCTACTACTTTCAACTCTGGCTTGCCAAGCCTCTTTCTGGCAAGGTTGACGGCGTCGGCAAAAGATATCCTTTCCCGGGAGGATACATCCACTGCGCCTTTAATGTCCTTGGCACCAACGATTACCTTAGCAAGGTCTTCCACATGGACAGGGGATATTGGTCCGCCGCCTGGGAGTCTTGAGAGCCCAGATCCTGCCAGTTTGAACAGCTTTTCCGTGAATGTGTCACCATTTCCAAATACAAGAGAGGGCCTTACGTTGAGATGATTCTTTACAAGGGCCGCATTATCCTCTCCAGTCCTCTTTGTCCTGAGAAAATCAGTCTGGCCATAATGTACATTTATGGCTGACAGGTAGATGAGTCTCTGGCCAGTGTCGTACTTATTTATTGCGCTTACAAGATTCTTAACTCCATTTACGTGTACATCGAAGAACTTCTGCTCATTCTCCTCGTAAATACCTGCGGCATCGACAATTGTATCGAAATCCTTTATGGCCTCAGCTACCTTGGTTGAGTCAAGAATATTGCCCTCTATCCACTCAACACCCTTGGAATCAAGAACGGGGTTCCTGTGCCTTGAATAGTATGCGACCTTCTCAGCAACCATGTGGAGCGCTAGGTTGCTTCCGATGTAACCTGATCCTCCTATGACTATGAGCTTCATCCTATCCTATGGGCATGCCGGTCCGGTAAAATAACTTTGCAATTCCTCCGGATATTTTTTTCCAGTAAATTTAATTAGAAATGTCCCTATCAGAAGATGGTGTCCAATGAAACATAAGGGACGAAATGTATACATGATTTCTGGGGGAGTCACTAAGTTTGCAAAGGCAACTCCTGATATGGATTTCAGGCTTAGGGTGAAGAAAGCGTTCGATTATGCAACGAACGACATAAATCTGGAACTCAAGGATATCGATGGTTCAGTTGCCTCATATTTCTCGGACCACTTTCAAAGGCAGCTGATGTCCGGCATAATGGTACAGGATTACCTAGGCCTGACTCCGAAGCCGAGCAAGAGAGTTGAGGGTGGAGGAGCCACTGGTGGACTCGCATTTCAGACAGGCTTTGAGGAAGTAGCATCTGGCAGGATGGATGTTTGTGCGGTGTATGGATTCGAGACAATGTCCCACGTTAATACGTGGAAAGGCAACGAATTCATCGCCCTAGCCAGCGATACCAATTTCGATTACCCGGTGGGTGGTTTCTACACGGGATATTATGCCATGATGGCCATGCGGCATATGCACGAATTCGGTACTACGGTGGAACAGCTCGCAAAGGTTTCAATCAAGAATCACGGAAATGCATTGCACAATCCGTACGCCCAAAGCCCAATGAAGCTGACAGTAGAGGATGTAAGAAATTCACCCATGGTTTCATACCCGTTAACAAGGCTCGACGTATGCACGATGTCAGATGGGGCTGCAGTAGCAATACTGGCATCTGAAGAGAAGGCATTCGAACTCTGCGATAAGCCGGTGCTTGTGAAGAGCATCGGGACCGGAACAGATACAATGAGGCTCTCTGATCGTCCTTTTCAGAAAGTCCCATTGCTTCCGAACGAAAAGGAATCTGACTATAAGAATCTCAAGTATCCCGGTGTACACTCATTCCGTGCCGGAAGAACCGCTGCCAAGGAAGCTTATGAAGCAGCCGGAATTACGGACCCGTTGAACGAGATTGATCTCGTGGAGCTTCATGATGCTTACACTTCCTCGGAGATTCAGACCTACGAGGATCTTGGCCTCTGCAAGTACGGTGAAGGAGGATCATTTATTGAAGAGGGCAAATCTGAACTTAATGGGAAGGTTCCAGTGAATCCATCCGGAGGGCTTCTTGCATCAGGACACCCAGTTGGCGCAACCGGAATTATGCAGGCAGTCTTCATGTTCTGGCAGTTGCAGCACAGTGTCAAGAAACACTTCAAGAACGATGCACTCCAGGTGAAGAATGCTAAAAGGGGACTTATTCACAGTCACGCAGGAACCGGCACTTATGTTACTGTATCAATAATGGAGGCGGTAAAATGACGCTGGACTACGATGCAAAGATGCCTGAGACCCAGGAAGGGACAGAAGTTTATAATACTGACCCTCTGGTAGTTAAATCCCACTACGATATAGACTACATCCACAGCTATGCCCAGGATTCAGAATTTTTCAGGGCCCTCGGAAAAAAGAAACTTCTTGGAAGCAAATGCAAGAAATGCGGATACACTTACGCAACACCCAGAGGGCACTGCATGATGTGCGGCTCAGAGACTGAATGGCATGAACTGCCGCAGGTTGGAAAGGTACACACGTTTACTACTTGCTACTTTGGTAGCGAGAAATTCCTGTCCGAGACTCCATTCAACCTGATAATGGTCGAGTTTGAAGGCGTAGATTCTCTCTTCATGGCGAGACTCATTGGAGCCGATCAGGAGGACATACACATAGGGATGAAAGTCAGGGCTCGCTTCAAGCGCAACCTTCAGTTCAGCCCGACTGATGTGTATTTTGTTCCAGCCAGAGAATAGGCAAAAAATTCTTTATCAATTCTCCATTCTTTCTTTGTGAGCAATTTTTCCAATTATGATAAGGATGTTTTTCTTGTCAAGATAGATCGAATGATCGACCGTGGTGCGCTGCTTTCCAGGTACAGCAGGGCATCAAGCACAGACATAAGGGATGTGTACGAGAAAGAATTTGCGGGTGATGAGGGAAAGGGCCAGGATTTCTACAGGCGTGTATTCCTCCAATATGGGGACGAATCCATTGCAGAGCTTGTGACAGCACAGATGGCAGTTCAAAACGTAAGCAACATTGTCAGCAAGGTCATGGAGGAACTCAGGGTAGGTCTATCGTTCCTTGAGAAATCCTCCCGTTATGTCAGGTACGATAAGAAAGTTTCAGGAGCATACCTTTTCCTACATGGCGAAAAGGCAGGAATAACAGGCAGGAATAGAGAAGACTATGATGCGTATTGCGATTCACTGTTCCAATATTACGCAAGTAACTATGAAAAAGTACTGGATTTCTACAGGAAGAAATTTCCCATAGGCGAAATACTCTTTGATGGAAGTGAAGGCCCATCCACGTTTTCAGACGCAGGATCGGAGGAGAAGATGATACTCGAGAAATCATACCAGAGTTCAGTGCGGGCAAGGGCACTAGATGATCTTAGATATATACTTCCATCGTCAACGCTGACCAACATCGGAATATCTGGAAATGGAAGGGCTTTCACATATCTTGTTCAAAAGCTCAAATCCACTGGTCTGCCCGAGGCGGAGAAGGTAGCAGATGAAATATATTCAGAACTTAGCGGTGAGTTCCCTGAGCTAATAAATTCAGCGCTGTCAGGCTACGGAAGGGAACTCATCGAGTATAAGAGAAAGCTTGACAACCCAACACAGCATCTTTCCGGGAAGGAAGACGCCAATATCCCGGAAATTGTGCTCCTTGATTACGAGGAAAGGAAGAAGGCCCTTGTGAAGTCTCTCTCGATCTATAATTTTTCAACCGGAGGCGAAGCCCTGCCAACGCAAATGATGAAACTGCGGGAAATGTCACTGCAAGACCTTGGATCTGTTGTCGCACAACTTGCAGGCATTCGGAAGAACAGAAGGCACAAACTGCACAGAGCTTTTGAGTCTGTTTCTTACCTGTTCCAGATAACCACTAACTATGGCGCATTCCGTGACATGCAGCGTCACAGGTTTATTAGCATCAACAGGCAGTTCCTGACTCCACTTTATGGCCACGATACACCCGAGGCATTCATGGGCGATGGGGAATTCCCCGAGATAATGCGCCAGGGAAAAGAACTGTGGAGAAGAATATCGGACAGCCAGGGATATGCCATAGCGCAGTATGCAGTGCCGTATGCATTCCGGTACCCAGTATCTGCATACCTCAATTTGAGGGAGCTCGCATTTTTCTGTGAACTCAGGTCAACTCCACAGGCGCACCATGATCTTAGGAGAATAGCAATCGGAATGTACGATGCTGTTAAAGGTGTACATCCGGAATTGGCAGCTCTGATCAGATTTGTGGACTCATCTTCTTACGCTCTTGGGCGCCTCAGGTCCGAACAGGCGAAGGAAAAGAAACTCCGGAAACTCTCGGAAAGATAGAGACAGCCTTTATAATTGCACCTTGCCGTGCCAGCATGACTTAAAAAAGTTTATATTGAAGAACATATTTATCTGCCAACTTGAGGTGAAACTTAAATGCTATCAGGACAGATGCCTATACTCGTTCTTAAGGAAGGAACCCAGAGAGAGCAGGGCAAAAACGCCCAGAAGAATAATATTGAGGCTGCTAAGACAATAGCAGACGCAATAAGAACTACACTGGGCCCAAAGGGAATGGACAAGATGCTGGTCGACTCCATTGGGGACATTATTATTTCCAACGATGGGGCTACAATTTTGAAGGAGATGGACGTTGACCACCCGACTGCCAAGATGATCGTGGAGGTTGCAAAATCACAGGACAGTGCTGTTGGCGATGGCACAACTTCCGCAGTTATACTATCCGGGGAACTTCTGAAACAGGCTGAAACGCTTCTTGATCAGGGGGTTCACAGCACTGTAATTACTAACGGATACAGGCTGGCCGTCAACGAGGCAAAGAAGCACATGGAGCAGGTCGCTCTTAAGGCAACTGATGATGCAACACTGAAGAAGATCTCAATGACTGCACTATCCGGAAAGAACACAAGCCTCTCAAGCGACTTCCTTTCTGATCTGGTTGTCAAAGCAGTCAATGCTGTTGCTGAGGAGAGGAACGGGAAGATTGTAGTTGACACTGCAAATATCAAGGTAGACAAGAAGAATGGCGGCGGTGTTAACGACACTCAGTTCATCAACGGCCTTGTAATTGACAAGGAAAAGGTCCATGCAAAGATGCCATCGGTTGTGAAAGATGCCAAGATTGCACTCATAGATTCAGCTCTGGAGATAAAAAAGACGGAAATAGAAGCCAAGGTGCAGATAACCGATCCATCAAAGATACAGGACTTCCTGAACCAGGAATCTGACACATTCAAGGCAATGGTAGAAAAGATCAAGAAGAGCGGAGCTAACGTTGTGCTCTGCCAGAAAGGCATAGATGACCTTGCGCAGCACTACCTGGCAAGGGAAGGCATATACGCAGTCAGAAGAGTAAAGAAGAGCGACATGGAAAAGCTGGCAAAGGCAACCGGCGCTAAGATAGTTACAAACCTTGACGATCTCACCCCTGAAGCACTTGGAAAGGCCGAGAGGGTAGAAGAGAAGAAGATCAGCGATGACAGGATGACGTTCATAACTGGGTGTGCAAATCCAAAAGCGGTCAGCATACTCATAAGAGGGGGAACAGAACACGTTGTCTCTGAGATTGAGAGGTCTCTTAACGATGCAATCAGAGTTGTTGCAATAACCAAGGAAGATGGCATGTACCTGCCTGGTGGAGGTGCCATCGAGGCAGAACTCGCCATGAAGATCAGGAGCTATGCCAACTCAGTTGGAGGAAGGGAACAGCTCGCCATAGAGGCCTTCGCCAAGGCTCTTGAGATCATACCCAGGACACTTGCAGAAAACGCTGGAATGGACCCAATAAACACCCTTATCCAGCTTAAGGCTGAGCATGAAAAAGGGCATGTCTCATATGGAATTGACATAGAGAAGAATGGCGTAGGAGACATGAAGAAGATTGGCGTGTTCGATCCCCTCAGGGTAAAGAAGCACGCTCTGGAAAGCGCCGTTGAGGTCTCAACAATGATCCTCAGGATAGACGACGTCATTGCCAGCAAGAAATCCGGTGCAGAGGGCGGTTCCGGACAGGGCGGAGCTCCCGGCGGCATGGGCGGTATGGGTGGAATGGGCGGAATGCCCCCATACTGATCTTTTTAAAACAACTTCTTTTATGGACAATGAACATTTTATTTTTTCATACACGGGAAGCATGGCTTATGGCGCCTTAACTGTTAATGGAATGACCTGAGGAATGATGTCATTACATCAACTGTATTCCCATATCATAGAACTTGCAGCGCACTGGCATTATTGGCAATGATCCAATATGCGTAATTAGAAGCTGAGGCAGTATAAGTAAAAAGGAGTGAAAGGTCACTTTTTTTCATACTGCGCCAGCAGCTCATCTGGGTTGGGGCCCCGCTGTTTGGGTCGCATTATAAGCGCAATGATGCTGAGGACAAAGCCAGCAATAGCCATTATTATGCCCACCACGAGCAAAAAACCGAAAACAGCAGCCTGTAATAAATTAACTTCAAGGCTGTAGGAGACATCGGGCTGGCTGAATGCCACAATATAATATGTACCGTGGGGGATAGAATCGTATATTTGTTCCACAGTGCCTGCAATGCTTTCATTTATTGTCGGGTGCAAACTGTGGCTGCTCACCATTGCCACAGAGGCATTTGAGATTGCTGCATAATCGTCATAATCGGTCAGGTTCATCAGGTAAACTGTTGGACCGCTGGATGTGCCTATTATTGTAATGGCAGCTGAACCAGTAACATTTAGGCTATTTGAAACATAGGTTCCTGACTGTTTTAGGTAAACAAATGATGAATCCGTATGGATAAGGCTATCGCCGCCAAAAAGCCCAACTGCTGAAAGGATCACGCCAGTGATGAGAACCACCAAGCCTAATTTAACCAGATTCCTCCTCAACAATTCACCAGTTCACTTTGCTGGCATCCTTCATGTTGCAAGCAACTGGAGGTTCCTGCTTCATGGATATTGGCCTCTTCATTCTGTTCGGAAGTCCCTTCCATCTCACGTCATCACTTAGGATGACCTGCCAGGCTTAAATTCCCCACTGCCCGTAGGTATGTTTTCACTATCATACGTGTCTATATTAGCGTTTCGTACCCGATACACACCATAGGCCCCGCAAACTTCCCGCTCATTGCAGCCCGCAGGCCATTTCCAGGTTACCTAAATTTGGGAATGCAGCATTTCTCGCCATGAAAGTTTTTAGCGGGGAGTACCTGGAATCAGATTGCTTGTTGACGAGATAAGATGCTAAAAATCATACTGGAAAAACCTGCCTTTGACCTATTCAGCAATTCACTACGTCAGTTTTTTAGGTCATGGTAACATACTGTCACATGGAGTTTAACCTATCAGTTTCTTCAGAGAAGGTCGAGGAGAGGAATTTTGATCTTGTGATCATCGGGGCAGGAGCGGCGGGGCTTTCCTCTGCAGTTTACGCTTCACGTTCCGGCCTTACCGCTGTTGTGATAGACCAGAGTGTCCCGGGAGGACTGACGGCAGAGGCGCCTCTTGTGGAGAATTATCTTGGTTTCAAGGCAATAAAAGGAACGGACCTGGCTGCAAACTTTACAAAACATGCAATGGAATATGTGAAGATAATGGAAAACACACATGTCAATAACATCAGGAAGGAAGGCGAGGGCTTTTCAGTTTCAACTTCCGGCGGAGATTTCACGTGCAAAGCTGTGGTGGTTTCAACAGGCACAACGCATAAACATCTCAACGTACCTGGTGAGAAAGAATATTATTCCAGAGGGCTTTCCTACTGCTCCACCTGCGACGGCTACCTGTTTAAGGGAAAGAGAGTGGTGGTAATTGGCGGAGGAAATTCCGGGGCAATTGCTGCCATAAGCATGAGTGAGTACACCTCCAAGACTACAATTATAGAGTATATGGACCACTACATGTGTGAGAAAGCGTACGAAAACACAATCAAGTCAAGGAAAATCGATTACGTGACAAATTCCCAGGTCCTTGAAATCATAGGGGACGGAAAGAAGGTTACAGGCGTCAAGTACAGGGACAGAAAGACTGGTAGGGAAACAACTGTGGAGACTGACGGGGTTTTCATATACGTCGGCCTTGTTCCGCAAACTGCATTTCTAAAGGGTTCCGGTGTTGAGTTATCTGACAGGGGATATATAGTAACGGACAGGAAGGGAAGGACAAGCGTTCCGGGCATATACGCGGCCGGTGATGTGGTAAAAGATACAGAAGCACAAATTGCCACGGCAGTGGGAGACGGATGCAGGGCCGCCCTCACCCTATACAGTGATCTTATCAGGTCTGGGCAGAAATAGCCAAGACAAGTTTTTATCTAATTTGCCACAATACAGGAGAGGTGATTCTTTGAATCTCTATGAATACATGGGGAAGGAAATTTTCAGAAAATACGGCATACCTGTTCCCGACGGTTATGTCGTCGAACAGCTAACTGATGTCAGGGAATACAGGAAGCCTGTTGTTGTCAAATCACAGATACTCCTTGGAGGGCGTGGCAAATCAGGAGGAATAAAGTTTGCGAGAAGTTCGGAGGAACTTAAGAACGGCGTTAAGGAACTTCTGGGATCAAAGATAAGGGGGCTAACGGTAACCAAGGTACTCGTTGAGGATATGATAAACATCAAGCATGAATATTATGTGAGCTTCGCCCTGAACAGGTCGGAAAGGTCTCCTGTTCTTATTGCCAGCTCGTCAGGCGGAGTAGAGATCGAATCTGTCCCGCAGAATCAGATATTTACAAGAAAGATTGACCCCCTTCTGGGCTATTCTGACTATGTGGGAAGAGAGGCATCCAAATTTATGAACCTTGACAAGAATCTTTCTGCACAGTTCAGGAGCATTCTTGAAAAACTCTACAAGGTTTATGAGGAGGAGGATTGTGAACTTGTTGAGATCAATCCTCTTGTTGAAACAGCGGAGGGAAATCTGATTGCAGCTGACGCAAAGGTTATCATGGATAACGATTCCATGTTCCGCCATAAGGATATAAAGATAACGGACCCTGAAAAGACACCGCTCGAACTGGAAGCCCAGTCAAAGGGCTACTCCTTCATTGAGCTGGATGGCCAGATTGGGGTTATTGCAAACGGAGCCGGGCTTACCATGGCTACACTGGATGCCCTCACTTTGCACAAAGGGAAACCCAGGAACTTTCTTGACCTTGGCGGGACAGATGATGTCGAAATAGTGGTCAATGCCTTTGATCTGGTCCTGAAGGCTGACCCGAAAGCAATTCTTGTTAACATCTTTGGCGGAGTTACAAAGGCTGATACTGTTGCCAACGGAATAGTTGCTGCCAAGAAGAGGTTCAAGATCACGAAACCAATAGTCGTCAGGCTCAGTGGAGTCCACGATGACGAGGGTAGGCAGGTGCTGAAGGAGAACGGCATAGAATCTTTCCCAACAATGATGGAAGCGATAGAGAGAGTCGTAAAACTGGCAGGTGAGGCATAATGGCTGTTTTAGTTGATAAGAATACAAGGGTGATAGTTCAGGGCATTACTGGGCACCAAGGCTCATTCCATGCGGGAGAAATGATGAAGTTTGGCACAAACATTGTTGCAGGTACATCCCCAGGAAAGGGAGGAACCAAATTCATGGACAAGGTGCCCATAGTGGACAGTGTTTCGGAGGCAATGGGTTTCGAGCCAAACGCCACGATGATCTCTGTGGCAGCGCCGTACGTAAGGGATGCTGCGTTTGAGGCCATAGATCAGGGGATAAAGCTTGTGTACATACTTACCGAACACGTACCATTCCACGACACCATGGAAATTGTGCATGAGGCTAGGCTCAGGGGAATTACCGTTATAGGCCCAAACGGGCCGGGTATTACTGTGCCATTTGACTGCAAGATAGGCATTATGCCAAACAAGATCTTCAAGCAGGGCGATGTTGCAGTTGCATCCAGAAGCGGTACCCTTACATATGAAATAGTTGACGCCATAACGAGGAGCGGAATGGGTGAGAGCGCCGTAATTGGACTGGGCGGCGATCCCGTGGTCGGTCTTACCTTCATTGATGTTCTTAAGATGTTTGAGGCCGATGATCGCACAAAGAAAATTGTGCTAGTAGGCGAGATTGGCGGAAACAACGAGGAACTTGCTGCAAAGTACATAAAAGACCATGTGAAGAAGAAGGTTGTTGCATACATTACAGGGCGCAGTGCACCTCCGGGAAAAAGGATGGGACATGCCGGGGCCATAATTGAGAAGGGCGTGGGCACGGCTGATTCCAAGATAAAGGCATTCAATGAAGCTGGCGTCCAGGTTGCAGAATATCCCATGGATGTACCAGGACTGTTGAGGTGATCCCGGTGAAGAGGGACATAATCTCAGTAATGGACATGGAGGAAGATCTGGAGGATATCATAGATTTGTCCATAAAGATGAAGAAGCAGAGATACCAGGACTTCGAGCCCACCTATGGAAGGGTACTGGGCATGATCTTCGAAAAACCCAGCACAAGAACCCGCGTTTCCCTGGAAACTGCCATGGCGCAGCTCGGAGGACATGCAATTTACCTGAATCCCAACGACATGCAGCTTGGGCGTGGCGAGACCGTGGCGGATACTGCCAGAGTCCTATCCAGGTTTGTTGATGTCATCTCGTATAGGGCTTTCAAGCACGAGAATGTCCTGGAGCTAGCCAAACATGCTTCAGTGCCAGTGATCAATGCACTTGATGACGTCGAGCATCCGGTGCAAATCGTAGCTGACTTCATGACCATTAAGGAAAGGAAGCACCATTTCTCAAATCTGAAGCTAGCGTATGTCGGTGATGGTAACAATATGGCAAACTCTCTCTTGCTTGGCGCAGCACTTCTTGGTACCGACATTTCCATCGGGTGCCCCAAGGGATACGAACCAAGAAAGGAAATAATAGAGAAGGCACGGGAAATTGCCAGGAAAACAGGATGCAAGGTTGAGATTGTAAATTCCCCATCCGAGGCGGTCCAGTCTGCAGACGTAATATACACAGATGTTTGGATATCAATGGGGGAGGAGAAGCTCAAGGAGCAAAAGGAAAAGGTATTCGGCGGCTTCCAGGTCAATTCAGAACTGGTTGCAAACGCAAGCCGTGACTACATCTTCATGCACTGCCTTCCTGCGCATCGGGGCCTTGAGGTAACGGATGAGGTAATCGAGAGCCTGCATAGTGTTGTTTTTGATGAAGCGGAAAACAGGCTGCACACTGCAAAGGGCATTCTTTATACCCTTCTGGCCTAAGCCAATCCTCATTTTTTCATTTTGTCGGTCTTGCATAACATTTATACATAACCTGTTAATCATAATCATATGGCCGGTTCCTTGAAACCAAGAACGAATGCCAACCTAAACAAGATTATAGAAGAACGGAGGGAATCTTCAAACTTAAGGGAAATCCCGCATGTTCTGATTCCCGTCTGGCAGATTAAGATCAGGGAACGCTTCGGGATAAATGTGGACAGGGAGATTGCAGAATATATAGTTCTGGCAGCACATGAAAGGGGAACGTGGAGAAGGCAGCGTGCCATACGAAAGATCGAAAAAATTTTCATTAGCAGAGGGGAGACCAGAGAAGAGTCGGCTAAGAAGGCCAGGGAAGTTGTAGACTTGGCTGTTGGTTCACCAGAGCGCTGAATGCAACAATCTTTCCAGTCACAGAAACAGCTTGAGATAGCTCTTTCGCGCCTCAAATGGCCTGATGATTTCAAGAATGGGCTTGAGCAATACCCGACGGATCCAGCCCTTGCGGCCAAGGTTGCTGTTACGGCTTATCTTGACGGGAACGTAAATGGAAAGACAGCAGCGGATCTAGGTGCTGGCTTCGGAATTCTTTCTTGTGCCTTTGCTATGCTTGGATCTAAGGAAGTTTTTGCCGTTGAAATTGACCCTAAGATTGGAGAAATTGGCAGAATCAACTGCGCCGGGCTCCCTGTGACTTTCATCCAGGAGGACGTTGCAAATTTCCATCAGTACGTGGACACTGTGGTTATGAATCCTCCATTTGGCTCTGTAAAGCCACACCAGGACAGGGTTTTCCTGGAAAAGGCCATGAGTATCTCCCGGGTAATATATTCAATACATAATGCTAAGTCTGCAGGTTTTGTAAGAACCCTATATTCAAAGAACGGAAAAATTATAAGAGATGAGCCAGTTCATGTGAAGGTTCCCAGGCTTTATGGCCACCATACCCGCAAATGGATGGACATTCCAGCCGTTTTTCTTACGGCAGTTGTGGAAAACCCTGGGAGCCCATAATTTTCAGCAAAACCATAATTAAGAAGCATAAAATCAGGTAGACGCCTTATGGCCGGGGTGGGGTAGTGGGTATCCTTGGGGACTGTGGATCCCCGGACCCGGGTTCAATTCCCGGTCCCGGCCCCTTATTAAAAGTTCAGTGTCTTACGGCTTCTGCAATTATTATCTTACCATTCTTATGCATCTTTCAGTCACTAAAGGTATTCTTAAAGCGTTTGTTTGAAAACTGAATAAAGGCTGAGGATCTTCTGAGGCCTGCCACGAGGTTACTATTCAAGAGTTTTAAAAATGCCTGTTGATTATGATTCCGCTGCCATCGAATTTTAGAATTAGCTGAGCACTCCTTGTGGTTTATCCTGAATTCTTCCAGCTTCTCCTTGACTGAAGGTTGATCGGAAAGAATTGTATTGCCAAGAAGGTGAATTGTGATACTTGACTGTGGTGCATTGTTATCCAACTGCATGATTTCTTCTCCATCTTTCAATTGCACTTCGGACAGCACTGTTTATGAACTCTTCAGCAGAACTATATGATTTATCCTTCGCTATGATTTCTTCAATGTCCCTAAGCAGGCCTTCCGGTATACTGACCAGGTATCTGTCTATTCTTCGTAGGTTCCTCACTACCTGTTTGCCCTTTTCGGTTAGGCTTATCGTGTTTACTGGAGGGTACACACTGTTATTGATCTCACTGAGAATGAAACCTTCCTTTCTTAGAGCTTCAAGAGTTTCCCAAGAATTGGCATAAGCAGTTATGATTTCACCAACTGTTGATGTGCCATTTTTTTCAAGAAATTTCATTATTTCAAAACTCTGAGAGTATGGAATTACATCCGTTTGTGGCTCTTCAACATTCTTCAGCTGCTTTGCTACCCTCTTTCCTTTTTCTGTAAGTGATATTTCCTGAATGTTCTTACCAAAGGGCTTTTTCTCTACGTTTACCAGGCCATCATCCTTGAGAGATTCCAGGAGACGGTCAAGAGAATATAGATTCTTTACAATGCTCTGCAAGTTAGTTTTGAGGCAGCTGCCTTCACCATACAATTTGAGCAGGACAGATTTTGCGTATTTCTGATCCAGTGAGTTCAAGCTATATTGCATATGGTAAGTGTAATTAACTCATAGCATATATTATATAGACATCTTATACCTTACATATTGCATATGTTAGATAAGACAACTGTGGCGATATCAAAAAGGTGTCTTAAGAACTCAAGGAAATCAGATTCGATTTCCGTGTTGAAACTCTTGAAGAAGCCATCGAGCAGCTTATCAAAGAGCACATGGAATACGTGATCGAGCAATGAGTTGGGCCAGAGTTTTCAAACTTTGGAAAGAACTTACAGGCGAGGATCTTCTTTCAAAGACTGGCCGTGTGCCAACGAGCAAAGGTAAGTCAAAATAAGAAAGGAAGGGAAAAAGTCTAAAAATTCTAAGTCGCCCTCAGAATCTTACCCTAACGATGATCTTCCATCATATAACAGTTACGATGAACTCAAGTCTGAGGTCCTCGCTTCTACAGGATCATATAGAAAAGCTATGATCTTGAAAAACAATCTAAATCTAATAGACACCGATGAACAGAAAAAAATCGCACTTGAATTCATTAATGATTGTCTTAGAAATGAGGATGGGTCTATCAGAAAGGAAATTCTTGCACTTCAAAAGCAGCTCAAAGAACTGAATACCATGAAGTCCGGTAACTGGACCATTTACTTCAATGACCCAAAGATAGTCAACCCTGCCTCGACCTGTTTCCTGATGGAACACTGATTTCTACTGTACCATTCATTTCGGAGTGGATCGAAACAGATAGGAGCGGAAATACAAAGCTCCGTAAAGAAATGGCCAATTCTGTTATAACATCGAATCTTGAAGTTTTTCCATGCACTGATTCTGAGTTTGCCAGGAGAGAAATTTTTGCAAAGATACCTGAAACTGTTCTCAGGTCACGGTGGCCTATGAAATCAAGGAAGGAACTTCTTTCCGGTAATTTCCACAGAGATCCATATGAGGTCTATAAGAAGATACAGCATCAATTTCAAAAGTACATAGATTTCGGAGATAACAGAGGGGCGGCTGTATTCTGCACTATTTATGCAATTCTGACTTACTTTTTTGTAATGTTTGATTCCATTCCATACCTGAAATTTGAAGGTATGAAGGGCTCAGGCAAGTCGAAAGCAGGGACCTTATTCTATTTCATTGGTTTTAACGCAGTTATGGCGGTGAGCATGACCCCGGCCTCCATTTTCAGGATAGTGCAGGAGGAAAGATCGACTCTCATAATGGATGAGACTGAAAATTTCAGGGGGAGCTCGGATAAGTTCCAGGAAATAATGCCTATACTTAATTCGGGATGGCAAAGAACAGGAAACGCACCTAGAGTTGAAGGTAATTCAGGAAACAGGAAAACCATCAGCTATTCCACTTTCAGCCCTAAGATATTCTGCTCAATAAACCCTATACTTGAGACTCTCAGAGACAGGTCTTACGTCATAACTCTCATCAGAACTCTGGACGAAAAGAAGGCAAACATGAGCGTGAGGGAAAAGGATCCGGTATGGAGCGAAATAAGGTCTGACCTTTACATCATGCTGTTTGAGTATTATCAGGAAGTGCTGGAGTGATCTGCTCCAGCAGAATTTGGAACACTTTTCTTCAATTCTCATCTAGTGTCACCTCAACTTCTTTCTTCTCGAATCTTTCCCTGAATGCCGGATCATCCAGGAACTTCCTCCTGATGATCCCTGGGGATAATCAATGGATGAATGCGGCCTGCATTCATTGTAATCGGAGAATGCCTTCCCTATCTCTGTGGAAGCTTCATGGAAATCCCTGAACTCGCTTGGCCATATGTAATCTGTCTTGATTGAGTTATGGAAGGATTCAATGTCTCCATTGTCCTCAGGCGTATGTTTCTGTATGTATTCCAGCTTGATTCCCAATAGCCTCATGGCACTCCTGAACTCTTGTGATATGTACTGAGGGCCATTGTCTGTCCTCAGTACCAGATCTTCAGGAACTGTTCCGTTGAATGCCATGAGAACAGCATTCTCCGCTGATCGTATGGCATCCCTTGCCATACATTGACATGGAATAATGGTATCCCTGCCATTCTTTTGTGAAACAGTCCTTGATGCACATCAGATAGGTCATTCCTGATTCGGTGGGAATGTAAGTGATGTCAGTTTCCCAGAGCTGATCAGGTCCTCGTGGACGGAACAGTTTCCTGGATTTTGTTCTCCCTCTGTGTCTTGATGCAGGAAGGTTCAGATTGTTATCCTTCAGGACCTTCCTGACAGTCTTCTGGTTCACTTTTGTACCAGAATTACGAAGAACTGCCCACACCCTTCTGTAACCGTATGTTGGCCTTTCCGATGCAATACTCTTGATCTTTTCACGTGTGGAGGGATCGAGCCGTTCAACATGCCTCTTCACATGCCTGTAATAATATCCGGAGAGTGATATTCCTGATATCCTTGAGATGTTCCTCAGGGACATCTCATGTTTCAGATCTTCAAGAACCATCATTTTGCTCTCTTAAGCGTTTTTTTAAAAGCATCTATCACAAGGCTCTGGTCTCCTATGATCTTCTTGAGGTCCTCGATCTCCTCATCTCTTGCATCAGAATTCCTTCTCTGAGCAAGTGCTAACTTTCCGGCCTGGATGAACTGCTCCCTCCACTTGCTCAGCTGTACGGGATATATACCGTGCCTCCGGCATATTTCCGCCTGTGTTACATTGTCTGAGAAGGATTCCATGACTATCTGGAACTTCTCTTCCGCCGAGTATTTGGACTTCATTAAGATACCTCCATGATCCGGAAAACCGCTTTTCGCGTGCTCCTTATGTATCTGTTCTTCTCTATAATATTATCATCATGGTGTTCCAGTTCTGTGATGGTTCGGGTCAAAACAGTAAATAAGGGTAAAGGAAAGGTTAACTTAATGCAACGTTTCAATGAGTGCAGAGACACAGAGTAAGATTTATGACATATTAGGTCTTTAAAATTATATGGATACAAGCAATAAAGGAAGAAGGCCAATAATATACGCGGTGGTGCTGGCGGCACTCTTATTGAGTTCTGGATTAATGATTTACTTGGGGTCTACGCCACAAAGTGCTAATTCCCATTCATTCCGGACAACAGACAGAGCGATAAGGACAAATGCAAATACCAATTTTAAATCATTGAGCGAAACCAATGCGATTTTTAAAAATTCCTCATCCTTCCTTAAAGTTAGAGCACCAAGATTGTTATTACA
>JAJZZX010000005.1 GCA_021797355.1 Thermoplasmata archaeon
CATATGATGCTGCAATTGGCCTTAAGGCAATTGCATACAATCTCATGATTGTGTCAAACATCAAAATGGGAAATAAGCCGAGGGAGATAATGAAAATCGTCAGTTGTTAAATTGTGAGACGCCCTAAAATAAGTAACTTAATCTGTATTAACCCTGAGAAATTAATGGCAATTACTCAACGTTTTCTTTATTTATCTATTTGTATAAATGAAAGTAAAATTTATATTAATGAAGTATTTGCTTTCCATAAGTGCGCAGTAAGTCGGTGAGATTTTGTACTCTAAGAAAGTGATAATTCCTGAGGTCGACGTGGACCCTATTGGAGATATAATGGTAGATTACTTGATTGCACTTGACAGAGAAGATGCATTCTTAGACTTTAAAGAAACTATAGACTTAGGCCAAAACAACTTTCCAAAAATCGCAAAGGACATATTTGCTTTTTCAAATGTCGGATCAGGTTTCATTATCATAGGGTTTAGAGATACTAAAAATCAGAAAAGAACGGGAAATGAGAGAAGACGGTCTTTCACACCTGTAGGACTGCACCAAGAATTTGAATTAGACCAAGCAGTTTTACAGGAAAAGTTCAACTCATTTTCCAATTTCAAGATTGAATTATTGTATAGAGAATTTTTTAGAAAATTTGATGGGGAAAACTTGAGATTTGGCATAGTTTATATCCCACCATCCACAGCTATCCTTATTCCTACAAAAACTGGATATTATTTAGATTCAAATGAAAAGAGGAAGATAGCTTTTAGGGAGGGGGATATTTTTATACGTAGGGGGACCCAGAGTATTCTTGCAACTGAGGAAGAGAAAGACTACATTAAAACTAGGGCAAAAAGGTCAGAATATCGTAATAGTGTTTTAACCGGCAAGCCAGATTATATTTCGGAAAATATTTTTTCAAACTTATTCCAAGTTAGTTCTCTCCCCGAATTTATATTAGAGGTTTCAAAAAGAGAAGGGGAATTTAACGATCTCGATATATTAGAGTTTAAAAAGGCAAGATTGCCTTACAAATTGCATAACATGAAGCTTTACACATTTCATGATGAAGATTTCGTTCCTAGTCTATCTTCAGGGCTATTCAATTCCATAAGAATAAGACACCTTAAGACATCGGCATGGATTGAAGATTCGCTAAATCAAAATCTTCTTAAAGAAATGCTGGAAAAAGAGCTCAGCTATTTTGCTAAAAATCTAGGCATATCTACAAATAGAACAAAAAGAAAAAATAGACTTTATTACCCAAGTAGATACAACTCAAGAACTGAGTGGTGGATAACAAGATTCGGAAGGAATCAATCAGTTCTGGTGGCTTCTTTAATTTACTCACCGAAATCAGGCCGTAACCTCATGAAACATAAAGCCGTTGATTTCCAGTTTTTTTTTATGCAAGGTAAAGTATTTCTAAATCTTTTACCAACAATTATCCTAACCTCTGATGGCAAAAACGTCATAAATGATTTTGATGAGGGATACTTAATTACAAAGCAATTGTATCATAATCACAATTCCCAATACTTAAATTCAATGCTCTTCTGGGCACATAAATTATCAAATGGAAATGAGCAAATAAGTGTAATTCCGAATAAGTTTACAATAGCTTCTAAACCAATACAATTAGAAATAGATGTAGGGATTGCGTGGGACAGACCTGTATCGGAATTAATGGAGGAATTTTAGAAAATGTTTAAGGCAGAATTTATTGACGAGCCTGACTTAGTGTTTGGTAATTCTAATGAAGAGAAGGATCCGAGAATTGGCATAATGTACCTAGGGCCATATTACTATTCTTCACAAGATGGACCTGAACCTATGCGAGTTAAGGTAGGTATAGTCGGAGATATTCAGACAATAGAGAAAACAAAGGAACTCCTGAATTTAATGCACAATGAGTTACAAAGCAGTGATCCTAATAAGTGGTTGCATCCTGACTTTCCAGGGTACAATAAAGAGACCAAAATTTCGTCTGAATTTATATTAGCCGATGCTTGGAATAGCAAACTCGTTTCAAGTGAGGTAAATAGGATCACTACAATTGCAGATGTTAATGAAAGGATTACTTCTGCAGTTAATCTATTTAAGAACGGGGTCAGTGCAATAGCAAGTGAAGATGACACCCCTGATGTGATAATATGTGCATTACCTCAACAGATTGAAGAATTCTGCGGGATTTCAATTAATACTAGGGGAGCAAAGCGCCCCAAATTTACTAATGCAGAAAAAGAAAAGGAAAAAATGAGATCTGAAGGTCAACGTTTCCTAGACACTTTCAATGAGGAAGAATTGCCCATCGAAGAACCGTATGATAAGGACTATGACTTCCGAAACGCTCTTAAAGGAAAAATTATGGAGTATGGAATTCCAATTCAACTACTAAAATGGTCGACACTCACGGGGATCTTAGAGTATGATAGTTTCTCAAATAAAGCTACCCAAGATCCCGCCAGTTTTGCTTGGAATTTTACAATGGGACTTTATTATAAAGCAAGAGGAAAACCATGGCGATTAGCAAAGTTAAGGCAAGACACTTGCTATATCGGAGTATCATTTTACAAGAATAAACTAACGCCGAAGGAAAACATAGAGACATCCATGGCACAAGTATTTACGCATAATGGAGAAGGGATTGTATTACGAGGAACAGAAGTGGAAAGAGACGAATTTTCTTTTGAAACTCATATGACTGATAGTCAAGCGGAAAAATTGATTGGAGATTCAATCAAGAGATACACAGAAAAAGCGAACAGACTGCCATCCAGAGTTGTAATTCACAAAACGTCTCAATATTCTGAGGGTGAGATTAATGGCATAAAAAAAGTTGTAGGGAATGCTTACCTAGATTTGGTAGCTATCAAACGAAACCACAATTATAGGTTTATGAGGACTGGTGACTACCCTATATTAAGGGGCACTATGATTTCATTGAGTGATACTTCTTTTCTTTTATTCACCAATGGCTATGTACCTAGGATAAGAACTTATGAAGGGCATAGAATACCCGTACCACTCTTTATCCAACACAATGGTGATAGTTCCCAGTCAGAATTATCAAAAGAGATACTCGGACTTACAAAGCTGAACTGGAACACAACCAAATTTGCGACCCAAATGCCAATAACTTTGGAATTTGCTGATAAAGTAGGTGACATACTTTCTGAACTGCCTGAAGAATCAGTAATAAAGGATCACTATAGATTCTACATGTGAAGTTTCTATGAGGATTCATAATTCTAAATACCGTAATGATGCCTGCCTGTAGCCAAGAAATTAAATAAATCGAGTTTATTGTATGATATCCTATATTATTGATATAGAAGTAGCCAAATCGTTGTGAGGATGAAAACTCAATGGTAATTGAATTTAATAAGATTAAGGAATTGGTGAACAGATTTAATGAATTAGAGGCTACGGGCGAATTCTCAAAATATACTGAAGCAGAAACTAAGACCAAATTCATTGAGCCCTTGTTTGAAGCACTGGGTTGGAACATTCGAGGGATTAAAAAGAGTGATGACCAAATCACCTTAGAAGAAAAAATTTCTAAGGGCAGAGTAGATTATGGATACTGGCTAAATGGTGTGCAGAAATTCTATCTTGAAGCTAAGAGTCTCAAAGAGACAGATATTTTGTTTGGAAAAGGCTATGATAAACAGGCCATAAATTACTCTTGGCTGAGTTCCTGCAGTTGGGCTGTTCTCACAAATTTCAGACAGCTTGCTGTGTATAACGCTGACAAGCCAGAAGGAGAGCATTTCTTTACAATACATGCCCATGATTTCTTGGACAAAGATAAAGATAAACTTGAATTACTTAGCAAAGAGTCTTTTGAAAAAAATAGATTGAGCTATAAAGCTCAAGAATGGGGCAAAAGTCTCACCAAGGTTCCAGTAGATAAACAACTCCTTTCTGACCTCGTTGATTTCAGGGTTTTACTTAGCAAAGATATCGTAAAGAACAATCCTGGAAAGATAAGGAATGAAGAAGAGCTTGATGAAGCTGTTCAGAAGATTCTTGACCGGCTCATATTCATAAGAAACGCTGAAGACCGTGAACTAGAGCCAAACGAACTTCAATCTAATTTTAGGCAATGGGCAGCACAAGGAAAAGGCAACCTCTTAAGAAATATTAAGGAAGTTTACAAGAAGTACGATGCTACTTATAATAGCAAGTTATTTGAAGATAGCCCATATGAGAATTTAACAATAAGCAATGAAACCCTTGGAGAAGTGATACAGGGTCTTTACTCTCCTGACGGTTCATATACATACGATTTTTCAGTAATTACATCTGACACACTAGGGAGTATTTACGAGCAATATCTAGGCTATATCCTTAAGAAAACGCCTAAAATGGCCAAATTCTCTGAATCTAGGATCCACAGGAAAGAGCAAGGAATATATTACACTCCATCATACATTGTGGATTACATAGTCAAAAAGACCGTCGGGGAATACTTAAAGAAACATACGCCTGAGGAAATAAGGAAAGTTAGAATTTTAGATCCTGCTTGTGGTTCTGGTAGTTTTCTTTTACGGGCTTACCAAGAACTTGAGAATTACTGGGCTGAAAAAGAGGGCATAGCGAATGCTAGATTAGACATAGAAGGCAAAGAACACTTCTATTCAAGAAAGGTTGAGATACTAAAAAATAATATATTTGGGGTAGACCTAGATAGCAAGGCTGTGGAAATAGCCCAATTGAATCTGCTCCTAAAGATTTCTGAAACCAAACAAAGACTGCCGATTTTAAGAACAAATATAAAGGTAGGGAACAGCCTAATTGATGATCATTTGGTAACCGATAAGGCCTTTAGATGGGAAGAAGAATTTCCGGAAATCATGAAGAATGGAGGCTTCGACATAATTTTGGGGAATCCCCCCTATGTCAGATCCATATTATTGAAAGAAGACCCTCCAACTTGGGAATATTACAAATCACATTATGAAACGGCTTTTAAGGAGTTCGATATCTATCTTTGTTTTTTGGAAAAAGGCCACAGACTGTTAGCCAATAATGGTAAGTTAGGTTATATCATGCCTAACAAGTGGCTTCACGCAGGAATGGGAGAAAAAGCAAGAGAATTGTTTTCTAAAAACAAGTCAGTGGAAGCTATAGTCAATTTTGGTTCTTTTCAGGTATTTGGCAGTGCCACAAATTACACGATGTTAATATTTTTAAGAAATAAAGAGCAAAGCAAGGTAAATGTGCTGAACTACATAGGTCCTTTAGAGAATAAAGCAATAGGCGAGAGTTTTGGTGAAAAGAACATGTGGCAGTTGGGCACCTTAGATTATTCTAAGCTCGGAATAGAACCCTGGAATATTACTTCAGCCAGTTCGAATCCTAAAAGTATTCTAAATCTAATCTCCAAGTATCCTCAATTTGGTAGTCTTTTCTCATTATCACAAGGTACTGGAACTCGTGCAGATTCAGTTTTTTTCGTGCAAAGGATAGATGAAAACCAAAGATTTTAC
Organism: Thermoplasmata archaeon; assembly: GCA_021797355.1. Classification (GTDB taxonomy): domain Archaea; phylum Thermoplasmatota; class Thermoplasmata; order Thermoplasmatales; family Thermoplasmataceae; genus UBA509. Next base: position 5,490 of record JAJZZX010000005.1, read on the forward strand.
AAAATTTACTCAAAGCATTTAGATGGATATAGAGAGATCGAAAAGACCTATGTGCGCCCTTCACTAAAAGGGAAAGACATTGCCCAATACGAAATAAGAACTATTGACCACCTCTTGATCTATCCATATTCCGGGAAAGAACTGTTAAGTCCTATCACTCTGAGAGAGAATAGTCCAGAACTGTGGAAATATCTTGTTGAATGTAGGGATGCTCTCGAGGAAAGAGAAAAGGGGCGATTCAAAGGTGAAGAATTCTATACTTACGGTAGACCCCAAAATCATGATTCTCTGCCTCTAAAGAAAATATTAGTACCCGCAGTTGCCAATCATGCAGAAGCTGCTTGGGATTCAATAGGTTTCCATGTTATAGACTCTGTTTATTTTGTAAAGAAAAACCAGGAAACTAACCTTGCAGATGAATACATACTGGCAATCCTAAACAGTGATTTGCTAACGTATTTCTTAATGAAAACTTCTACTAATCTTAGGGGCGGATATTTCACGATGAAATCTGCTTACGTTCACAGATTCCCCCTAAAAGTCAGTTTCAATACTGCTGAGGAAAAATCCTCTTACGAGAAAATAATAGAGCTAGTAAAGAGGATAATAGAATTGAGGGCCCGTTACAAAACGGAGACAGAACTCGAAAAAATCAATGACTTTAAGGATAAGATTAACGAGCTGATATATGCATTATACGGACTCAGTTCTGAGGAAATTACACAAGTAAAAAAAGAGGTCATACCTTGAACTGCGTTACACCAAGTGTAATCTGAAAACGGCCTAAGGAAGTGATTCACATTGAATTAAGACCTATGGATGTCTATATCTATATTATCCTTGAACTCTAGTTTTTCTGTAGGCAGTGTCAACTTCATTTTGCGGATACTCGCTCCATTTAACGGGGGGAATTCATGGTGCTCTCTTTGGTATCTTGAAATTAACTCGTGTTCAGTGATCTTTGCTCTGTCAGAGTCAGTTTCTTCCTTCCATAGAAACTCTGCTTCATGTCCCAAGTTAACAACAAAGTTCTTGACTTTTTGGTTAGTATATTGGGACGAGCCTGGGTGATTATAGCTATAGAAACGCTTCTTAAGGTTTTCAGTGCTACCAATGTACAAAATATCTGTTTCACCCAATATTCTAGGGAATATTGTTCCTCCTTTTGTTCTCAACAAATAGACTCCTGGCTTTTGTGGGGCTTGGTTATAGGCCAGTTCAAAATCTGAAATGGACTTAAATTCTGGTAAATCTTTGGAATTCATATTTATCCCTCAAAATCCTTTTTGTTAAGGTAGGGCGATTCATGAAGAAGAGCATCGTGGATAATTTCCAGAAGCAGTGTATTTGGACGGTTTATATCATAAAACCACTTTCCTTCATCTCTGACTTCTTTTACTTTAGCAAATAAAGACCTTATGATTTGTGGATAAGTCACCAGATCATCAAAACCAACTTCCTTGCTATATCCTCTCATATCTTTATCTTTGTCATACATGTTCCAGCAGAAAAATACGAGTTTGAATTTACTCACGCCGTAATTGGCTAAAAGGAATTCTCCAATAGGACCTCTGTCGAACTTTAAAGCTATTTCTTCCATTTGTCTCTTATTTGGATTTGAGGCCTTGACTTCTCCAATGATGGCATCTTTTTTAGGTGAAAACGCAAAAATATCAATTTCTTGTTTGGTTGAAAGTTTAAGATTGTTGTAAACAAGATAGCCTTCAGTTTCCAAATATTCCTTAACTAAAGATTCGTATAATGATGCAGGCATAAAATGGAAAGCAGTTTGCGCTTATAAATTATCTTCTGTATAATAAGTTGTTTTTGAAACTTCGTATCAATTCTTCCTCCAGCTTCATCCCATCCTTGTTTGGAACTAATCTCTGGCATTTGAGAGAATAATTGCCGTATCTAATTTATTACACTTCCAATAGTCTCTAACCACTGCCGTAGACACTAGAAAGGCAAAGAGAGTTGCCCTTGCTTTTAAAAAGGAAAAATTCCAAAGTCTAAAAAAAACTCCCTGTCATACTTATTTCAAGACCTCATATGGTACTAAGTGGTACCAGATGTATTTAAGGTCTGTTTCCCCCTTTCTGCCAGGCATTAGCTTTGCGACCATAAGCATTATGTCATCCATTCTTGCATCGTCTGGCAAGTAGCAAGTTGCGAAGTTTGCCTTATTTATCTCCCATCCTTCTTTTTGAGAGTAATCTCCCCAAACCCAGCCTCTCCTGAAATTCTTGTACTCATCAATTTTCACTATTGCGCCATATATGGAGTAAAATCTCCCATCATCCCTGGCTTTGAGGAAGTCCTCACTCGTTCTAATGGGTGGATATCTAGACTGTTGTATTATCCATATTGGGTTGTCTGGTATCATTTCTTCTATCATTTTATATTACCAAAATTACGATGCCAGCCTTTTATCTAAAAATATTTTAAGAATAGAATTGACACCCTAAATATAAGGGAATTTTTAACCTTGAGAATCATTGTATACATTAGTGGAAATGGTACATCATTAAAAATTGGCTCGAAAAACTGCCAAATTTTGTCTCAATCGATTTTCTAAAGGGTTTCCAACACATTTGTATTCCAAGAAGCTGGAAAATAGCAGTTCATGACATTAAAACTAAATTATTTCATCATCTTCCTTTACTTCATGCGCCTTTACATTCTCTTTATTCTGGACTAGCCTCTTGCATTTGAAACAATAATGGCCCACCTCTACACTTCTCAGTTTCCCCACGGCTCTGACCACTACCATTCGCTTTTTGCAAACCCTGCATCTCGCCATCTCAAACACCTTCTAAATAGACTGGTACGATGAAAACATAAACTAGACCTATGGTGAAAAGAAAGACGGCAAGCAGAATGAGAAGATTTTTCATGAATGGGTTCAACAACAGGATCACAGCAATAGCGACAATAAACCCAAACATGATGGCCAAAGACGATAAATCAGTATACAACCACGTATTCAGGAACAGATGGTACTTCACCAAACCCTTCAGCACTAATATCCCAATAGCGGAACCTGATATGAGAAGAAGTCCGAACCTTGAAAGTGCATTCATTCTTCTTCCTTCCAAGGAGTTTCTTCGTCGTAATTCCCGTTTAAAAATCTTTTGGAGGGTGATGGAAAATCACTGTCATCATTAAGGTTTGGAACCGTTAGTGGAGGTTGTGAATTTGAAAATGATTTCTTTTCTTTCTTTGGTATGCTATTATTCTGGATTGGCTTATACTTAATCTTTGCATGAGAATGTTTTACCACTTCTAGGACGAAATAGTCACCCTCCTTGATGTCAAACATATCCCTGTAAAATTTTGGGATATATAGCTGACCCTGCCTGAACCTCGCTGACAGTTCTCTGCCTTCAATTTCTTCTGGCACATAAAATAAAAATATCGACATATTTAAATGTTTACATAGAGAGTTTACTGAAGTATCGTAAAATACACGATTTTACCTAGACTTATCGGTCAATACAGTTCATTCAAAGACAGATTGAGAGCCTTCTTTCCAAGTTAAGAATGTGCATCTCTGTTATATATAAATACAAATGCCTTCTTTATGGCCTTCTTATTGAGAAAATTGCAAAGCAGTCTATCCCAATGTTCTTCCAAATGATTTTCCTAGGAGCTCATGGTTGCATTTTGGAGAGGTAGGTTAATTGATTATATTTAAACATAAAATGAAAGCAAACCAGGATATTATATGAATTGTGAATAATTCAATCAGGTATTCACTGGCAGAAATAGGATGACATGTCTACTATCTACGTCTCTCTCTTGAAATTGAAGAGTCAACGACAGACGAATTCAAAACCTCATCGAATTGGCTGCTTCGCAGCCCTTGTAGTGGTTTAAAATGGAATATTTCATTTGTGGCTGACGAAAAACAGTGAGAGTATAAATCTTCGAAAAATTTCTTTATGCAGCAATGGTTTTTATCGAATTTCTAGGTAATAATATATTATATACAACAGAGACAGAGGTAGATAATATTGCTTAGAAGTCTAGACAAAATCTTTCTAATCAAATGATTTTTGGTCGAGATTTATACTCTCCGTTGAAAGTTGATCGAATAGGTCTAGATACGTTTTGCTCCAATAATTGAAAGTTGGATCTGCCACATAAACATTTCCAACGGTTATCACATTAGAAAGTGATTTTAGAGCCTTGACATATATCCTGCATATTGATCTTTCCAATTCCTTATCCTTGAAAGTAATACCTCCACCTTTGAGAGAATGGTAATTCAATTTCTTCCCGCCGGATATCAACTGTATTGCCTGAAAGAGCTGGAAGTTTGTTCCGAACAATATTATGGCATTAGGGAAGAAATCAGAGCTGTAAAATGCGTCTTTTGAATTCATGATTGTGGTTCTATTCCATGGCTCTTTCGATAAGTAATTGACATAATAGTCAGTCATAACCGCATACACCAAATCTGATATGGGGATATCATCTGCAAATTTCCTCTTTCTGCCCTGGTTTATGACATTTATGAAATCCAATCGTTGACTATCCTTCACATGTCCTAATGAGAGGTTTATGATGTTTTGCATTTCGCCTGACCTGTAATTTTTAAGCGTTTTGAAAAAGAAATTTAAACCTTCATTCAAAAGAAGTGCTATCTCTCCCTCACTCTGATCTGCTACAAACCTGACTAATTTGTTAATTTTCTTAAACACCAACAACTGCTCCAGCAAGTTTAGCCTTTCCATCTTTGTGTTGGATATTTTGAAATTTGGAAGATAGTTGAAAGAAGGGATATGCTCAAAAATCGGCCCATCTATGTATTCAAACCCATCCACTTGAGGGAGATAGGAGTGAGACAGGAATGCGTCCCTTGAATATATCTGGATTTTCTCATCCTGATTTAATCCTAAATTCAAGAGGTTTAACAATAATTCCTCCAGCGTTGAAGGAAGCTCTATTATGTTTTCATCAATTTCCTTGAACCACCTGAAGGGAAGCTTATCGCTGAATACCTGCCAGTAGCCATTTACCGGTTGGCTCCACATAACCCTGCTTAACTCTTCGGGCCTCTTCATATAGGTAGGGTTGGTGATAAAGTCATTTTGTCCATCTTCTCCTCTTTTGTAATACGCCTCATTCAACGCAAGATGGATGTTTTTGGCATATAGTGTTCGTGGGATATACGCAGCTTTGCTTATGGTGGTGATTAAAATAAAGAAATCCCGTGTCATCAGACCATGGTAATTCTCATTCTGAATAGTATAAGGGCATCGATGGTCTGCTTTTCCCATCATTTCAGGGTCAGGATGGTATTCCGCATGTATCTTTGACGTAAACTTCGAACCTCTAGCTTGGATTTTTTCCTGGATTTCATTGATTCGGTTACTCGTGCAAAGGCTGGAGATGGAGTCTGTATAATATACGGTGTTGTGAGGATCCGTATCTTTTAGTTCATGAAGTGGAATGGCTTTAAGGTCAAGTTGAGTTTCGGCTATTTTAACTGCGCTGAGAATATCTTCATATCTAGGGTATGCAATAACCTGCCTTCTTGTGTTGTCAAATATAAACCCTACATAATACATTGCACCATCCTTCGCAAGGTCTATTATGGGGATTTTAGTCACGGATTTCTACCTCCATGATGTATTTGGTGTATAATTTCCATCTTCTTTCTCTTCGCACCACAAAGATGTAGTCTCTATAAACTCTATCCACATAGCAATCCATATTCCAGTGGCCGCATTTTCTTTCACCAGCATCAGGTCTATGATACACAATTAAGGCGTTGTGGCCTATTGCCTGTTTTAGAAATGCTTTCTTGATTGGTTTTTTACCTTGATGAAATATAGATTTAGTCATTGATTACTCCTTGAGGTGTAGCTGCCAACTACTACCTCAATTATTTTTTAATTACTCTTCTCCCTCCATCTCTTCCAGTAACTTCATGGCCTGGTGTATTCTTTGCCACCTTCTTTTGTGTGATTCACTCGTTTTTCTTTTGGTTTCTTCCGTAGGTTTTTGTTTTGAACCATACCCATTATGCTCTCTGTTCTTCCATGCTTCCTTCAACGAGTCTTTTAATTTTTGAGATGAAACGTGCCATTTATATGGAGAACGTGGCTTTCTTTTACCAATTCTCTCTTCAGAAGCAGTTGTTTTAATGCTTGATTCCATAATTTAATATTACAATCTTGTTTTAATATTTTACTGTTTGAATAATTTTCTTAACCCGCTAATGAACTAACTCTGCAATTAATGACCTGTAATGATTCTGGCACAGCAAAAGATTCTGAAAGTTACTGAGTAATTCCAAGTGCTGAGTAAATATTTCATATTGCTACTGGTCTCAACGTGTGACCATGAGCTCCTGGTAAAATCGTAGAGCTTGCTCTGAGGCTAGAATTACTAGATTTTCGGAAGATCACTTCGATGCAAAAATGAACATCTGGATCAACTGTTTTATTTTTCTTGGTCGACTCCTCGGAAAATAGCGATTCTTCTACTTGGTTCGCGCTATGAGGTAAGAAAATGAAACAAAATGTAACTTATGTTATGTCTCTCTATTTTGGAAATATCTTGATACCGTAACCTAAAACTTCGCCGTGAATATCGGCTCTCAGTAATGTCTTATATGGTGATGAAAAACTGCTCAAATTTCTATTGTATTCTGCTGAAAAGGCTGCAGCAACTAAGTCAGCAATTTGAATGAAATTGTTGTCATTATCATTCTGAAAAGTAAGATTGTCAATTATCTTTTTTATTGGTCGTCGAGTTGGGGTATTAAACTCAATTGTAACGGTTCCATCACCATTGTCAATGACTGAGTACCCCTTAACTATTACTCCCTTTTCTAAAATCTCCTTATGCTCTTTCACAAGATTTTCAATTTCTTTGGATTTGTGAGCAGAATCATAAATTATTGATCCATATGAGTCTTGATATGAGTCCAAGTGATATTCAAACCTTTCTACTAGAAAGCTATAGGATAGTTTAAACAATGTCTCCTTATCTTTTTTATTCATCTTGGATTTATCTATCAAGGACACTACCAGCTGGATCCCATTATCAAGAATTTTATGATATTCATTGTTGAAATTATTCTTTTGAATAGAGGTTAGATTGTCCCATCTCTTGTCTCGTGAATGCCTGTGACGCCTCATATCTTTGAGATTAAAGGGCTTTTCTCCAAAATAACGTTTTTTCAGGTCATTCAATTGTCTATTTATTAGATGCCACCTATCATGCGGAACTATAACACCTGCCAATGTAATAAATTGGGCATTTTTGTCATAACTCTCGTCTATATATAAATTGAATCCTGGCACGCTGTTTCAATAATGATACATATATATAAATTGTCTCACAGAGTTTCACAGTTTATATTTCCGAACTTGGAATTTTGTAAAATTGTGTTCGACTATCACCGTATGTAAATTTACTATTTTAAGTTAAATGCCGTACATTTATTGACGTATTTCCATTACGCAATCGGATATATGATTATTTTATTACTGGCTAATGAAATATAAGATGAAATTTTTTTTTAAATAAAACTTGTATCCTGCAAAAAACTGAATAATTTACTATGTCCCTAATCTATACAATTATGGTGAATAACCCCATTGAGAAAAAGCCAAAGGAGGTGTGGTTAGTCAGGTGTTCGCAAGGACACGAATTTTATACTGACTACCTGCCTGAGATAGTGAACAAGGAAACAGGGGACTTTGAGTGCTCCAAATGTGTAGCAGAAAAGAAAACAAGCTATATCAGTCTGATAAGTGAACCATGTGCAACTGGCAACTGTCTGGCTTGCCCTGATAACGACTTACTAGAGTGCAGTTGTTTCTGCCATGAAGACCAAGATTACATTCTGCAACTGATAGCCGAGCTTGAGAAGGATGTGGAGTTCTAATGAATAGAAAGACTATAAAGAATATCCCTCCAAAACTCAAGAAAGCCTTTGACTGGATTGAAGAAAATCTGGAATACAGCCGGGTTTTCTTCCATGATGACCTGTATGATGAGCCAACTATTGAAGAGATCGAATTACAGGAAATCCTTTGCGGAAAGATCAAAAATCCAAAGAAAGGATGGAGGCAACTTCTGCAACTCAGGTCGTTTTTCATGTTGGCTGTCGTAACGGAGGAGGGGGTAAAGGAGGGGCTATTAGTTCCAGATGGCGTGGACCCCGATGGACACACAAGATACAGATATGTAGGCGACAATGGAGAAAATAAAGGCGAAAATAGCAAGGGGTATGGTCTACAATGAAAGATGCTTGGAAGATGCCAGAAATTAAACGAAGACAAATAGAAGTCTTGGCAGAAAACGACATGCAACAGAAGTGGAGAAATGCAACTGCAAGAATCTTCATGATGCTTGGAGACACACAAATTGTGCCACCAAAGTACTATGGAACAATGATTAAGCAGAATTTGAAGATGACTGAGGATAGCGTATCCCACGGTTGGAGTTTCGATGATGCGGTTGATTCAGTAATAGCGAACATATTTCACGCAAAATACGGCCTATTCATAAAGGGGTTGAAATAATCCCATCAATGAATGAGGAAGAAATGTATGGACTACCGGAGAAACTCTGATACTATTATCTATGAATATTTTACAATCCCTCCCTTATTTTTCTGACTGCTTGTAATATTTTTTATCATCAACCTGCCTGAAGATTAAATCTGAATAACCTTGTACTATCAGTGTTTGCCTTCAAGAAAATTTGATGAGGTAGCAATTCATTCAATACCAAAGAGAGTATAAATAATTGAAGAAGGAAGCTACGGAGTGATTATTGTTACATATTTTATGACAGTATCTCCAATTCCATCCTGGACAACAACTTTTAAAGTCGTCTTTGCCCCTGCGATGTAATCTTGAGTTAAAACAACATTCTTTTGTAATTCAGATGCATAGGGTTGATAATCCAAATTACCAGCATAGAAGTTAATGTAATAATATTCATTGAAACCGGGATAGTAAGAACTTACATTTGTTATATATGTTCCTCCGGTTATATTGGCATATATGTTCACTACATACGATCCATACTGTGGGGCCTCAGTATAAGCAAGTGTAAAGTTTAGTTTTGGATTTACCTTGATATACGAAGTAGTTGACTGAGACTGACCCAGTGAGTCTGTGACTGTAAATTCTATTGAAACCTTCCCAGAGTCCTCTATGAGGGCATTCACGTTCTGCAAGTTTGAATAGTATTTGCCGTTGATATACCACCCAAACGTGTATGGTCCAAATCCTGATCCCGAACCGGAGTAAGAATAACTTCCATTCAACTGGTCAGTCATATTTGCATCAATCAGCGTTTTGCCAACTGATATTGAAGGATTTAACGAGTAGAAGTAAACGTTCACAGTGTTGCTTTGGGCATTCCATCCTCCTTTTAAATCTTGCAGATATAATTTTATTGAATTATCACCTGTAACGAGGTCAAAACTAGACAAAGCCACATTAAACGACCCAGAAGTATATCCTGACGTCCCATCAATCATATATTTAAAATCACCAGATCCACCGGTTATTTTTGCGCTAATAAAAGCATAATTTCCGTCAATCACATAGGTCTGTAGCGATGATATGTTGACAACAGGATCTGAATAAACTCTTACTGGGATAGAAGAGTTTTGAGAAAAACCGTTCGCATCTGTAACATTACAACTTACAACGTAATTACCGGGATATATAAACACATAGTTTATTTGGGAGAGATCAAGATAGTTTGGGTCGATGGGAGTGTTATTTAGGTACCAATGGTAAGTGTATGGTATTACGCCTGTACTGTTGAGGCTGACCTGGAATAGAGCATCAAGACCTACATTAATAGTAAAAGGATTTAGCTGCGTAACAGGGTTGCCTTCATCATATGCAGAAATTATAGGTTTACCTAAATCTCTTTCCACGGTTATTTCCTTATTTAGGGTGTAATGATAACCAAGTATATCTGTGATTATAACTAGAACTGAAATAGTGCCATTCAATATTGGTACATATGAAAGGGTGTTTCCAGTATTGCTTTCGTTCAAGGAAGAACCGGAATTAGAGATAACCCACGAAAGGTTATATGGTTTCATACCGCCACTAATAGATACACCCCATACTTCGCTCACACCAACTTCCCCGATTGTAGGTCCATTTAAATAAGCGATCATTCTAGGAATTACTGTAATGTTCAAAACTCTGGTAGCAGTATAGGAGTTATAACCCAGTGAAAGAGAGTATCGATAGATTCCAGTTTCATTCACATAGGAGAAAGATATAGGAATTGTAGTGTTATAGTATCCTGATATCGTCTGGCTAAAGCCAGAATCAAATGGAGCATTGCCGTTGGGATCTGTTACAGACAAAGAAAGTACTGAAACCCCTGGCACATAAACCCTGATATGCATAAGGTCATCGTGTGGATTCGGTATTTCCACAGTCTTGTTGGTCACCGAGTACTGAGCTATGACAATCCCTGATGCATTATTTGAAGTTTTATTATTGGAACTTGTTGTGTTATTTGAATTAGTATTATTTGTTGTTGGAACTGGAACTAAAGTTCCGGGAGATTTCAAATTCTTATGGTCATTATGATAAACTAATCCAACTGTTAAGCCAGATGCCAGAACTGCTACTACAATCATTGCAGTTATTAGTTTGTGCACAAATGTATAGATTTTGTTTGATTAAATAAATTTCTATATCCAATGGTAAGTAAGAAAGCCTGTGCATGTAACATTAATTTACGTTCTTCATTGATTTTTAATCTCCAATGCTATGGATCATCTGATGGTTTAATCCTTACATTAGTTACCGGATCGGAATGAAGTTTAATATGAATATTTTCAGTATACACCCTTCGGATCCCAGAATTCTTTCATATTCTTTTTGAAGTCGTGATAGCATTTTTCAGAACATATATAGATATGATTGCCTCCCTTATATTCACGGCGTTCAGGTGTGCTCCAAGGGACTTCCTCTACCTCATCTAGAAATATCCTATATGCATTAACAGGTCTGAAGCGCTTAGCACATATTACACAATATACAAAATTAGAGTCCATAAAAATCAAATTAGGATAACATCTTTTAATGTTTCCATTGCTGTTCCATACCAGTGGTCTGCCTGCTGTGTCTTAGCAAGATAGTTTGATGACCCAACAGTTGCAGGTGATCTTCCCTCATAGAAATCTGCTACACTTTCAGGAACTCCTGCCATTATAACCTTATTATAGAACCACTTTCTAAAGTATTTGGGTGTTAATCCTGTCTTTATGCCAAACAATTTTGTGATGGCCTTTGCATCCACCTTGTAGAATCTTCTCACCTTATCAGCCACCTCAATCGGCATATAAACGTAGAAAGACCTCTTCTGACCACGATTGAAGTTAAGTGAATATCTTGCATATGAACCCTTTCTTGTGAGATTCTGAGGATCATATTCCAAAAGCATCTTGGACATTTCCGTTATTCTAACGCCACTGAATGCAAGAATTTGAAAGAGAAGCTTGTCCTTGTCATTAGTCAATTTCTCATAAGCCTCATTGATCTTCTCATCAGTCGGTACGTATGTGTCAGGCTTTGATTTCTTGACCTTGAGGACTTTCTTCAGATGGGTTGCATCTTCTGACGATAACTGCCTTGTCTCCTCAAGATATTTGATGTACAATCGAAGGGCTAGAATGGGGTATTTTGATGTTGTTTTCATTTTTGAAGTGTACTCTATGATGTTTTGAGGAGATGACAGAATCAGGCCATTAAAGTATTTCGTGAGGTACATCTCAAGGCTCTTGATATAATTCTTATCGTTTCTGTTAGAGATCAGCCATGCCTTGAAACCATCTGACATCTTTACTACAAGCTCTCTTGTTATCTTTCTTTCGTTGTTGGAAATCGTTGTAAGTTTCCCATTCAAAAACTCATCAAGCTTGACATTCATCCACTTGGAAAGATTCAGCCCTTGCTGATTGGCTTTTTCAAGCAGGTCAATGCTAATTCTCACACTCGTGATTTTAGTTTCTCCTTGCATGATAATTATTACCATGCAGTTTATAAACTTTGCTTTAAATACTCAACTAAATTTTTTCAGAAATAACATTGCTCTAAAAAGCCTATTTGACTATGTGAGAGAAAGACATTTTCAAAATTACTAAAAACAAAAAATTTACTCACTTTTCCAACTCTTTTCGATATTCCGTTGTTGGGTAATAATCGTTGGACGAACCAGTCAGAAATGCATCCAGAAGTTAATCGGACCCTAAATCCATCGCCTTTAACCTGGCTCGACAACCTCCGCAAAGGCATCCTACATTTACGGAGAGTATATTAAAAGTATTCAAAACTAACGAGTAATGATGATAGACTTTCTCCAATTGTAAGCTCTCGGGTAACTGGTAATAATAATAGCCTCAAGGATCTTCAACATATAATTGCAAAGAACTGTAAATAAGGCTTGAAGAGAAATTTCGTGGAGCAGTATCGTATCGGAAGAATTGAAAAATCTGACTCCGCAATTTTTTTAGCAAATACATTAGTTTCAAGGGTTTGATCTATCTTTTCAGCGCTTGAAGGAATTTCACTGAGTATCTTCCTATTCTCATGAGTTATCTTATGGACTTTATAACATAATGAGCATTTAGGGAGAGATGCGCCCCTACCTGTGGTGAAAAATAGATATTCTCACACCCGCACAATTTACCCGAAATATTTTTAATTTGATGGAGAATGCATTACCACAGGATGAGTGGGGATAATCTTACGTCGTAAGATGTTTCACCATTCGTCTGGAATGATTATATATGTTAGCCATAAAATTAAGGCTTATGATAGGCGGAATTGTGCTTCTCATTGTTGGAGGTACGTTGACCGGCATCAAGGGGTTCCACCCTTACTATCTGGTACTGTTTATACTAGGCATTGTAATATTGGCTTACGGGCTCATCAGACCCTGAGGGCTTCATTCCCTGAAGGAATTGATGAAATAACGTTCATGGCTGTTTCTGCCTTGAAACTGCCCAAATTTAATGAAACAATTTACGATAGTGCTTCTAAAGATTCATGGGCCATGATTGAGAACAAACCATGCCAGAAATGCTGCGATGGCAAAAACCATCAAGTAATATTGAAGCACTTCAGGTATAATGAATATGGATTTCAGAGAAAATGAGTTCAGTGCAGTGGATTCCCTGAATATCTCCAGGACGGCAATAATACTCCTGAATCCTCAAGAGGGCTTATTCTCTAACATTTTCAGCAAACTTGAATTCTTGAATGCATTCGGGTACCTTAAATGGCTTTCCCACCAAACGGGAATCCCTGTCATCCAGGTAGATGTTATTCCAGGCATCAACAGGCTAGCAGATTATATAATTATGAAGGAGAGAAGATCTCTACAGAGAGTTGCCCCTAAATCTGCTCTCGATAACGGCTTTGTTTCTAGATTTAATGAATTGGTCGGTGATCTCAAGAACAAACTGATAGCGGATTCGCAAGATATTTTCCATTCAAAGGCAGTGGAAAAGGAACTGCTCTCCGGAAAGTTTGATTTCTTTCTAATTGCTGGATTCCTTATTGACAGGGCTGTTTTGAGGGTTGCACTCTCGTCCTTGGAACATGGAATTCTCCCCATAATTGTATCAGATGCCACATCAACATATTCCGAGAGAATTTATTATGAATGCCTGGACGTTATCTCTCAAAGCGCAGAGGTGATCGATTCGAGGGATCTTATGAGGAGGTGGCCTGATCAGTGACTGATGAAGGGAAAAAAGCCAGGATTATACTAATTGGCGGAATTCCTGGTGTTGGTAAAACCAGCATCTCTGGATACATTGCAAAGAAGCTTGGAATCGATATTGTCCTTTCAGCTGACTACCTGAGGGAATTCCTGAGGCCAGTATGCGGCCGGATAGAAATTCTGAAGAAGAGCGTTTATGATGCCTGGCAATTCTTTGGGGAGGAGAGCAGTGAGACTGTCAGGAAAGGATTCATTGAACAGGGGAGGATCATGAATTCGGGAACAGACGCTGTCTTGAAGCGCGCAATAAACAACGGCGAATCACTCATTCTTGAGACACTGTATTTCCTGCCTTCACAACTCAGCCTGGATGTGTTGAGTGAAATAAAGGCTCTTTACATATACAGTGCGAACAGGGAGACCAATGCCATTAGGCTGCTTGAGAGGCAAAATTACACCCACTTCAATTCACCTGGCAAGAGGCTGGCAGATCAGCTGGACAGGTACAGGATAATGATGGAATACTCTCTCGAGGAGTGCAGGGCATTTGGAATCAGAACATTTGAGAACAGTGATTACGCGATCACAAGAGAACAAATACTCGAATACGTTAGTTAGGCGATAAGCGTGTCGGACCCCAGGGAAAGTGGATTGGACATATTTAGAAAGCTCGTGTCGCTGGGAATATGGCGAGATGTGCCACAGTCATCAGCTGCACTGGAGGATGGCAAGATAGGAGCTGGATTCGGCTTCCCCATAATCGGACTGGAAAAATTCCTGGGCTATTTTGATCACCCCTTAAATATAGCCAACTTTCCCTCTATATCATTAACAACTGATTTCAGCAACGCTGTAGCATTCTGTAGATATACGGAGAAGCCGGCTTCTGATCTTGTAGCTCTCGACGGATCTACTGACAGAAAATATCAAGAGCGAGCCCATAAGGCACTGTCATTTTTCAAGAGCCTCTATGATATACCTGGTTCGTTTCATTTCTACATTGTGAGAAGAAGAAAATACAGAAGCGCTAAGGGGCTTGGCGAATCCGCGTCGGTTGCTGCCGCGGTAGCCCGGTCAGTGGTAAACTGTGCCCTGGAGGGCAAGGCCTCAGAGAGTGATGTTCTTGTTTCCAGGCTTGCCAGGTTGGTTTCAGGTTCTGGCACAAGATCTGCAACCGGCGGTGTTTCTCTCTGGCTTTCATACCCATATATTGTTGAAAGCAGATGCCATGCGATCAGGCTGCCCATAGAGCAGGGGAAGATTCATTACGGAACATTTCCTATTCCTTCAGAAATAGCCACTGACGATGCGCATAGGCTTGCAGAATCCTCCCCTTTTTATGGCCGGTGGATGATGGAGAAGTTTGACAGGATGATAGAAGATATAGATTCGGGCTTTGATATCGATCTCCTGCTGAAACGGTCCCAGCAGGAAATGTTTACGCTAAATTCTGTAATCCTCTCTACCGGAAATTTCATACAGACCCCTTCCAGCCTAAGGATAATACAGGACCTGCTTGCATTTTCCAAGAGGAATGAGGGCCTCTATTTCACTGCCGATACCGGCCCAAGCATAGTGCTCCTGAGCAGGGACAGGCACCTTATAGAGGAGTTCATTTCGGAACGTGAGGAAAAATTCCTTTGGGGCAACGTCCCGGGAAATCCGCCAGCTATGAAGGGCCTGGAAAGAGATGCCTTAGACTTTTTCAACAGAAATGGTTAATTCCAGAATTGCAATGGATACCAAGATGTTGGATATCCCTGCACTGAGGGAAAGTGTCTACAAGGACATCCCCAAGCTCTCTGAGATAAAGATGCTTGATGTTTCACAGATGTTTGGGATCAACTCGGTGGAGGATTTCAGCCCGGATGGGGATAAGGAAGGCAAGAGCATATCCTGGCCGACAATATCACGTGCAGTCCTTCTAAGAGATGGTTACAGATGCAGGATATGCGGACGAGGTAACCTGACTCCCGTTGACAGTTCAAGTGCATATGATAAGGTGCATTTCGATCTAGAGGTTCATCACATCATACCAAGAAAGGACGGTGGATCCGACTCATTCAGAAACCTCATAACTCTTTGCAGCAGCTGCCATCACTCCACCTTTTCCAACAGCTATTCAGGCATTCCGGTTAGGGAACAGCCCGATCTTTTTTCCTTTGAAAGAAGGGTCACCCTCATATTCCCGCCAGACTTTTCCTATTACCATGGAACGACAACAGTCCATGGGATTCTCAGGGATTACAGAAGAGTGTATGACCAGGAAAATCTCACATACACAATGATTCCTTATAGGGGAAGCAAGCAGCCAGTAACGGGAGCCAGGATTACAATTGAGGAATACAGGAAAGCTGTCTCTGAGATATCGTCTAGCGTGGAGATAAGCGATTACATAACCATGATGGTGCAGATAGCTGGAAGGGATGAGAAATGCAGATTCCTCCTGGACAGATCAGGGAGGATTCTTGCCTAGAGCACCATGCTTTCCATGCCCACATTCCTGCTGTGTATGCCAAGGTCTTCCACAGTAATTTCAGAGCCGTCGAATAGCTTAGCCTTCTCCTTGCCTGAATAAAGTGATGCCACAACCCTTCCGATTGCATCTCCTTTAAGTATCCCGCTGCCGCTGGTTCCAGTTCCCACAATTATGTTAAGATCCCTGAAGATGTACGGTGTTTTGTCAATTGTATTGTAAGAGTAGTAGCCAGCCCACATCCCTGTCACCTTCTGGTCCTTCAGTGCCGGAAAATAGCAGTTAATTACCTGCGCAATGCCATAGTCAAAAAATTCTCTCTCCGGTTCAGGATTCTCAGTAAATGAAAAATCCCTGTTGTAGTCATCTGCTACACCTATCCACAGCGATCTGTATCTTGGCGCCGGCCTGATATATATTCCATTTTTTGGCAGAATTGTGAATGGCAGGACCCCGTCCGGATTTCTGCTCCACCCGAAGAGCATTTCCTCAACTGCTTTACCGCCAGTCTGGAATATCTGCCTTTTCTTTGGCCTGATGTGGCTGTCAATCCCTGTTGGGTCGAGAAGCCCGGTTGACCATATATCAGCAGCTGTTATGAACTGGCTGGCTGCAAAATCTCCCCTGTTGGTTCTTATTGACCTGAGTGTCTTGTCCTGCCAGAGGAACGGTTCTCCAGGGTAATCGAGAGGATTTACGGGCTCCAGATGATATTCAGCAACTGATGTTGAGAAGCTGAATTCCACTCCCTGGTCCACGCACTCCCGGTAGTAGTGTTCAGCCACGAGCTCTGGCTCGATGATTCCGCAGTTTTTTCCAATGGCGGCCGATTCCACTTCCGGCAGCCCCATCATTGCCGCAGTTTCTTCATTTGGCTTGAGGTTAAGATATTGGTACGAGGAAATCTCATCCCTTTCCAGAAATTCTATCTTTGTCTTCCTGGAAAGCTCCTCAAGGGTCTGTTTCCTCGGATCGTCCTTTCCGAGAAGAAACATGTAGCCGACAGGATTCATCCCGAGGTCTTTCTTGCCGGATCCCTGCACGCTCCTATAGTAAGCTATTGTTGAAGATGACAGGCGGAAATTCACTTCCGAAGAGAAGAGGTCCCGGTATCCTGCAGCGCTCTTGGCAGTGTTTCCCTGCGCAAAAGTTGGAGCCCTGTCAACTACAAGAACAGTGGAATCAGGATTCTGGGCCTTGATATGGTATGCTGTTGAGAGGCCGACAATTCCAGCGCCAACTATGATGACATCGTATTTTGCAGAAGGCACGCTACGGTAAGCCTGAGAGGAATTATAAACTTCGTTGCCCATTGCACGTGACCTGTTCAGCCTGAAAGGTGCCCGGCGTCCTCGAAGAGCTCTGTTGACAGGTACTTGTAACCGCCGTCTGGAAATATCGTCACGATATTTTTGCCCTTCCCAAACCGTTCTGCGATTGAAAGTGAAAAGTGTAGGGCGCATGCAGAACTCATTCCAATGAAGAGCCCCTCTTCCCTGGCCGCCCTGCGTCCTGTCTCAAAGCAGAGAGCCCTTGTCATCTCATCTATCTCCACGAGTTCGTCGATGAGCTCAAGATGGACATTGCTCGATGGATTTGGTTCTGACGGGTTTCTGATCCCGTCAATCTTGACCCCTGGCTTAGGGGTGATACCAATTATCTTTATGGCAGGGTTGTACTGTTTCAGGCGCATTGCAACTCCGGTGCTTGTCCCTCCGGTCCCCACTGTCATGACTGCTGCATCTATCCTCCCGTCCATCTGCCTTATTATTTCCTTTCCAGTTGTTATATAATGAGCATATGGATTTGCTGGATCGTGAAACTGGTCCAGTGAGATGTATCTGTCCGGATTCTCCCTGATCATCTTCTCCTTCACCTCAATGGCACCAGCTGTCCCTTTTGATGCGGGCGTGAGGATGAGATCAGCACCATAGGCACTTATTATCTTGCGCCTCTCAAGGCTGGCCCCCTCGGACATGACTATTGCCACCCGGTATCCCTTGGCTGCACCCATCATTGCAAGTGCAATGCCAGTGTTTCCTGAGGTTGCCTCTATGATAACCTTGTTACGGTCAAGCCTGCCCGAGACCTCGGCAGCCTCAATCAGGGAAAGTGCAGCCCTGTCCTTGATGGAACCTCCTATGTTGTACCATTCAAGCTTTGCATAGACTGCAGCCCATTGTGGCTTAACCATCCTCCTAATCCTGAATAGTGGGGTTTCGCCTATTAGGTCAGTTATGGAATCTATTGGATGCCTGAACCGCATGCTGAGGTATGGGTTATTCCAATATATCCTTTCAGCGGATTCCTGGTGTCAACCGGGCATATGGAACCGTTTATAATGGTGGATAGATACTGTTGTATGGAATATGGCCAGATATTCGTCGATGCGTCATGGCTTAATGACAATATTGGCAAGAAAGATCTGGTTATCATAGACTGCCGCTATGATCTTATGGAACCTGAAAAGGCCAGAAGGCGGTATAGGGACGGGCACATTCCCGGAGCCTTCAGGCTTGATATGGAAGAGGATCTGGCAGGGGAAGTTGGCCTTCACGGGGGAAGGCATCCATTCCCGGATCGTCACAAATTTGCGGAGAAGCTTATGAATGCTGGTGTGGGAGATGATACAACGGTGGTGGGCTATGACGACGATCTTTCCGGAGCTGCACGGCTCTGGTTCCTTCTCAGGTATTTCGGTCACCAGAAGGTCAGAATACTTGATGGTGGAATTGCATCATGGATCGAACGCGGATATAAGCTTACAACCCAGCCGCCTGTCGCCAGGCAGAGAGGTGTCCTTAATCTGACCCCTGGCCATGAACCCGTCGTGGACTCCTTTGAAATCGCCAGAAGACTGCCTGATATGAGGATTGTAGATTCAAGATCCAGGCCAAGATATCTTGGGGAGTTTGAACCCATAGACAGAAAGGCAGGCCACATACCTGGGGCAAGAAACGTCGACTACCTTTCAGTGCAGGAAAGGCCGGGGAAACTGAAGCCCCCTGAAGAGCTTGTCCGCATATATTCCTCCCTTGGCAGAAATCCTGTTGTTTACTGCGGTTCCGGCGTAACGTCATGCGTGAATTATGTGGCAATGAAATCAGTTGGCCTCGAACCCATACTTTACGCTGGAAGCTGGAGTGACTGGATTAGCTATGAAAATAATCCTGTGGCTTCCGGAGATGAAGAATCAGTTGCATAGCCCGAAGCAGTGACTGGCAATTTTCAAATACTTATCAGGGAATACGGGGGTATGGCTTACAGTGACGGCATCATACTAAGGGTTGCAGAAGCTAATTCAACGGATCCCGGAATGTCAAGAGTACGTCTCGATGAGGAATCGAGAATTGCACTTGGTGCCGAAATTGGAGACGTTGTTGAAATTGAGAAAGATAAGAAGACCGTTGGAAGGGTCTATCGTGCCAGGCCCGAAGATGAGAACAAGGGCATCGTGAGGATCGACAGCGTAATGCGTAACAACTGTGGAGCTTCTATCGGAGACAAGGTAAAGGTAAGGAAGGTCCGAACGGAGGATGGAAAGAGGATTACTCTCGCCCCCATCATAAGGAAAGATCAGCGGCTCAAATTTGGTGAGGGGATTAACGAATTTGTGCAGAAGGCCCTCATCAGGAGGCCCATGTTAGAGGGCGACAACATTAGTGTTCCCGGCCTTACGCTAGCAGGGCATTCAGGCCTTCTTTTCAAAGTAATAAAGACCCAGCCGTCAAAGGTGCCGGTGGAAGTAGGCGAGGATACAAAGATCGAGATCAGGGAGGAGCCTGCTTCAGAGGTGCTGGAAGATGTTTCAAGGATAAGCTACGAGGACATTGGAGGCCTCTCCGACCAGCTTTCAAGGGTAAGGGAGATCATAGAGCTTCCCCTGAAGCACCCAGAGCTTTTCGAGAGGCTCGGGATACACCCGCCAAAAGGCGTTCTTTTGCATGGCCCCCCAGGTACTGGAAAGACGCTGATAGCCAGGGCAGTGGCAAACGAGGCTGGGGCCAACTTCTTCTCAATAAACGGCCCCGAAATCATGAGCAAGTATTACGGCCAGAGTGAGCAGAAGCTCAGGGAGATCTTTACGAAGGCCGAGGAATCTGAGCCATCGATCATATTCATTGACGAAATAGATTCCATAGCTCCAAAGAGGGAGGAGGTACAGGGTGAGGTGGAGAGAAGGGTTGTGGCACAGCTTCTCACCCTGATGGACGGCATGAAGGAGAGGGGGCATGTCATAGTCATTGGCGCAACCAACAGGATTGATGCCATTGATCCAGCCCTCAGAAGGCCTGGAAGGTTTGACAGGGAAATAAACATAGGAGTTCCAGACAAGAAGGGCAGGAAGGAAATACTTTCCATCCACACAAGGGGGATGCCCCTTGGAATGGATGAGGAGAGGAAGAACCAGTTTCTTGATGAGATCGCGAACCTGACTTACGGATTCGTCGGTGCAGATCTGGCTGCACTTGCAAGGGAATCAGCAATGATTGCTCTCAGAAGATATCTTCCGGAGATAGACCTGGACAAGCCAATACCAACAGATATCCTTGAGAAAATGCAGGTCACGGAGGATGACTTCAGGGAGGCTCTCAAGTCCATTGAGCCCAGCAGTCTTCGCGAAGTCACAGTTGAAGTGCCAAGCGTAACCTGGGACGATATAGGCGGTCTTGAATCTGTAAAGAACGAGCTTAGGGAGACTGTCGAGCTTCCACTTTCCAAGCCTGAGGTCTTCAAGAGGCTTGGGATACGGGCTGCCAAGGGATTCCTGCTCTATGGCCCGCCAGGTGTAGGAAAGACCCTTCTTGCCAAGGCTGTTGCCAACGAGAGCAATGCCAACTTCATTTCGGTCAAGGGACCCGAGGTTTTGAGCAAGTGGGTGGGAGAAAGCGAGAAGGCTGTCCGGGAGATATTCAAGAAGGCAAAGCAGGTTGCCCCGTCAATAGTTTTCCTGGACGAGATTGATTCCATAGCTCCCAGAAGAGGGTCCTATGGGGATTCTGGAGTTACAGAAAGGATAGTGAACCAGCTCCTGACTTCCCTTGATGGAATTGAAGTGCTGCAGGGAGTTGTTGTCCTGGCCGCCACCAACAGGCCTGACATTATCGACTCCGGCCTCCTGAGGGCGGGAAGGTTCGATAAGATGATATACATTCCACCACCTGACACTGATTCCAGGCTGAAGATACTGCAGGTCCATACAAAGAATATGCCTCTTGCCAAGGACGTAAACCTCAAGGAAATTGCACAGAAGACCGAAGGATATGTCGGCGCGGACCTGGAAAACCTTTGCAGAGAGGCCGGAATGATGGCTTACAGGAAGAATCCTGAGGCCACAGAGGTGAATCAGCAGAACTTCCTGGATGCACTCAAGAGCATAAGGCCATCCGTGGACGAGGAGGTCATAAAGTTCTACCAGAACCTTTCTGAACAGATGGGAAAAACAGTGAGGGAGAAGAGAAAGTCCCTGGAGGAGCAGGGTCTCTACCAGTGACCATTCTTCTTTCAAGTTTCACTCCTAATTTATCACTTTACGGGAAATTTTCATTATATATCAAATTGCCCCGGAGATATACGCATAAAAAACTTAAACAAGGTCGCCATGAATGTTAGATATGTCCATGAGGAAATTCTCTAGCGACCTCATAAAGAAATCAGTCATGACACTGGAAGGGGAACTTATAGGCACCGTGGACAATATCGTCGTGGATACAGAAACAGGTGTTATAAAGAGTGTTCTTGTAACGCCATCCGGCACCAACAGGTATTCTGATTTCCCACTGGACAAGTCCGGTAGATATATGATACCGCTGAAATCCATGCGTTCATTCAAGGATGTGTTTGTTGTAGATGTTGCCGGCGGACAGAAAATGAAAGCCTCACAGTGACAGATTTGGCCATGAAGAGGATAAACCCCGCTAGGTACCCGAAATACCGCATGAAATATGCGCTTGATCCGCTTTTTAAGGCCTCCGACTTTACCGGTAAAATGCCAAGGGCACCTGAGAATGTAATATTTGTATATTATCAGGCGCTTGCAGAGTCAATATCTGGCGCCCTGGGCCTTAGCCAAACAGAGGAACCTTATGGCAACAAGCTTATGGTGAGGAATTACACGGACGATTCCCGTTCGCTCTATGTGATGATGCCTGGGGCTGGAGCCTCAATGACAGCCACTGTTGCAGATGAACTACACAGCCTCGGGGCCAGAAATTTCCTGATTCTTGGAGCAGCTGGAAGCCTATCGGAAAGGGCAAAGATCAACGATGTGGTTCTTTGCAGCAAGGCGCTTAGAGATGAGGGGGTCTCCTACCACCTGCTTCCCTCCGCACTCTATTCATATCCCAGCCCGGATCTGGTCTCCCATCTTAGGGCATCCATGAGGAAGGCTGGCATGAAGTTTCTGCTGGGGCCAACATGGACAGTGGAGTTCCCATATGCGGAGACCATCGATGAGGTGAGGGCTTACCGTAATGCAGGCATAATTACTGTTGAGATGGAAGCGGCGGCACTTTTTGCCCTGGCAAAGGTAAGGCGGTTCAACTCAGCCGCTGTTTTTACAATATCTGACACACTCAGCGAAGATGGATGGTCGGGGATGAGTGACATAACTGCCGGAATGGAGAAACTTACCGAAATTGCAAGAATCTTCAGGGTATTTCATTGATCATGCGGAGTCTACTGCTGCTGGGGAACAGTGGCCTTGGGCACGTAGCGAAGTATTCCAGCCAAACCGCCGAAAGCCTTCTGAAGGAGCTTTCCCTCATCGCTGTTTCCTGAAATGATTTCAACCTTTGCACCGGAGGCCTCTGCCAGTTTGTAGAATACCTCCACAAGGTCTTCCTCGTGGTCAAGAATCATTGGCGTTGAGCATTTGTCGCATGGAATGTCACCCTCCGGCTTTGAAAAGACCTCCTTGATGTAGCCGCACGAAGGGCATTTGTAAGTGTACTTTATCTTGTTGAGGTCCTCTGAAATGAGCAGGAGGTCGAGTGCCTTCTGCTCCAGCGCACTCTTTATGGCCATTTCACCATAAACCCCGAGGCCGCCGTCGGACTTGCGTATCTCCATCATAAATCTGTTCATTAGATCCTTTTCCCTGGCAATCCGCATTTCCTTCATGGTCTCAGAAGCCTTTTCAACAAGCTCCCTGAGCCCGGTCTCGTCTGTATAGCCTATGTCCAGGAGGTCCTTGACCTTGTTCTTGATCTCGTTCCGAAGATAATCCCGCTCGAAGAAGTATTCCTTTGTTGCGCCAGGCCCGCCGATAAAAACTGCCTTTATGTCCTTAATGACGGGTATGAAGGCATTGTTTGCTATTTCCCCAACCTTCTTGAAAAATTCGTGAGCCGCGATTTCGATGAGCCTCTCATACCGTCGCGATGATTGTCCCCCTTGATGATGCTTGCTGGGAACCAGTGATTGTTCATTTGCAACAACCTGAATGGTAGTTCCATTCAGGAAGCCAACTGTGGCCTCCTTCCTGTCTATTACAATCAGCCCGTATATCTCTTTCTCCACCAGAAACTGCTTGAGCTGCTCAAGATGGAAATATGAATCACAGGTGTACATGAAGGTCTGGATTGGCTCCGGAGGCTCAATAATCTTCACATACATTTCCGTCTGGTCACCTCTCGTTGCAACGTGGCCAACAAAAAAAACAAGGCCGTTCTCCGGGGGGAACCTGTATGATTTCAGCCTTGACATTATTGATTCTATGGCCGCAAGAACGTTTTTCCTAGTTGATTTAGACTTAATGTTTGAAGATGTGGAATATTCCTCTCGCAGATACTGTACAACATCTGGTATCTGCTTCGTTGGAGGTATGTATAGCGATACAAGTTCTGTACCTCTGCCCTTGAGGTTCTCCAGTTCCTGGAGAGCCTTCTTGAACTCGTATCGGCGTATCTGCATATCGTCTGTTGCCATCCCTAAGAAAATTTATAATCGTATATAACCTTAATTGGCGTTTGTGCATGGAATCCATAGTAATTTCGCTTGGTGGTTCAATAATCTCCACTGATGGGCTCAACCTTAACTTCATGGAAAACTTCGCCAGGGAACTGCAGGGCTTCGGAGGCGATTATAGATTTGGCATCGTCGTGGGCGGCGGTTCCCTTGCAAGATCTTACATAAATGATTTGAGGAAGTATGGAGTCAATGATAACATTCTCGATGAGATCGGCATTAATGCCACAAGGATGAATGCGCTGGCACTCTCGTCTTTTTTTGCGGATTCAAATTCGAAGATACCGGTCACTGTAAACGATGCTGCTGAACTTGCAAGGATATACAGATTCACGATCATGGGGGGGACTGAACCGGGGCACACTACAGATACTGTCTCAACGCTGCTGGCGGAAAGGATCAATGCCCGCATAATGATCAATGCAACATCTGTTGATGGTGTCTATACAGATGATCCCAAGAAGGTGAAGGGGGCAAGGAAGATTCCATCCTTGACCTATGACGAGGCAATTAATCTTGCACTGAGCAAGTCCGTTGGCGCTGGCCCTAACGTTTTCATGGACCTAACCGCCCTCAACATCGCCAAGCGTTCCAGAATAAGGCTGTACGTGACCAAGGGAACTGACCTTAGTGAATATAGGAGAATAATCACGACTGGGAGCACATCGGGCTCCATAATTGGGTGAATCAGAGAATAGTTTCCCTGAGGTCAGTCTTGACAACTGGAATGGCTATATCCCGACCATTCATCTCCTTGAACGCCTCCTTTATGGCGCTGGACAGTTCATCCATCTGCCTGTATTTTTCCTGAATGGACATTGGCAGCAGCTGTTCCCTTTCCGTAATTTCACTGTAGTTGGAATCCTCATTTTCCATTATTGGAGAGAGCAGTATGGTGTCTCCCTTCACAAGTGCCAGCTGTGAAATAATATTTGCAGTGGCTTCCACATGATCCTTGCTGAACTTTTTCCCGCCAATTCCGGCCATGACAACTATTGATACTGGGATCTTATGGTCCTTTATGTTATTTATGAGGTTCATTGTCTCAGTTATGTTTATATGCTTGTTGAAAAGCCTAATGACGCGGTAGCTGCCACTCTCCAGGTAAACATATACACGATCAAGGCCATTCTCGCCAAGGTCACGGTAATTTATCATGTTCTTCTTCTTAGGCGTGGTGAATACATCAAATGCTGTATAGACTGGCAGCCCCAGCTTCTGCTTTAAATGGGACAGAACCTCAAGGAGATACTTCTGGTCGATATCAAGCGCACTCACGTCGCCAAGGAATATGGATTTCCTTGAACTTAGGCCTCTGCCGTAGAATTTCAGCACATCCTCAATGTGAGAAAAGAACTGTTCCCTCTCCTTGACCGTATATTCCCTGCTTTCGTATCCCCTGCAGAGTGTGCATCTGTTCCAGCGGCACCCCGATGTTATCTCAAGGTACATAGATCCGGTTTGGTCCGGCGGGAGCACTGGAAACATGCTGTAAAGTGATTCGGCGGATTTTCCATCA
This sequence comes from Thermoplasmata archaeon, assembly GCA_021797355.1. Classification (GTDB taxonomy): domain Archaea; phylum Thermoplasmatota; class Thermoplasmata; order Thermoplasmatales; family Thermoplasmataceae; genus UBA509. The sequence continues at coordinate 31,190 of JAJZZX010000005.1, forward strand.
GACTGTGCCCACTGAACGGATCTGGATGATGCTGTCTTAATGAATTCCGATGCTTCAGGGGAAAGATTGCCACTGGCCGCTGCAGAGGTGAGGGCGTATGCCCTCCCAATAATCTCGCTGGCCTCATTCCCGGGAAGTTCGCCAACAATCCGTATGTCACCGTCCCAGCCCAGCCTGAGCAGCCTGTTGCTAATGGACCTCCTGTATGTTACGCCTGACTCAGTGTAATGAAGCAGTCTCCCCTCCAGGTCAAAGCTCGCAACCTGCGAACCCCCACGGGAGAGGATGGCAATTCCGTTTGAAATCTTCACTTCCGGCACGTTCTGGGCATCACCTGTCATGGTCATCTAACTCTGCCTGGTATAGCCGAAAATATGCATAAACCTCTCGTATCAAGAGATGATGGATTGTGGCACCATTGTTATTCCCTTATCTCCTTCTCTGACACGTAATATGTCATCAGCAGCAGTGCAGCAGCCAGGATGGCGAGGCCGCTAAGCCAGATGCCTATGCTGTGCATCTGGGATGCGGAAAGTGTGCCATTAATCACAACTGTCCTGATGGTTTCAGCACTCCATGACACGGGATTGTATTTGGCGGCATTGCTTAGCCAGCCCGCCATGAGCCCCGGAGGAAACATGGCATAGCTTACGAAAAGAAGGGGAAGGTTTACCAGGTTGATGATGCCAAATATTGTGTCTGGCCTTGTGACCCTGACAGCAATGGCTGTGAATATGGACGTAAAGATTAGCGCTACCAGCAGGACAGCCGCTATGAGTATGAGGCCGTCGAGCACAGTAAAGCCATGCTTGAATTCCAGGCCGTCTGGTATGAGCAGCGCTGCCAGGATAAGTATGCCCACCTGGACAAGAATCCTTGCGCTTGAGGCAAATATCTTGGAGAACACTATTGAGCTCCTCCTTATGGGAGCTATGAGGAATCTTCCCAGAACGCCCAGCCTCCTGTCAAATATTAGATTGACACCTGAGAAAAGTGCAGTAAACAGCCCTATTATTGTGAGGACCCCTCCAAGGATGTATGTTATGTAGTTGGGGGCGCCATCGAGAAGCTGCGGGCCAAAAGCTGCAATCTTGCTGAAGGCACTTCCAAAAAGTGCGAGCCAGAAGAAAGGCTGGATCAGGCCGGTCAACAGGGAGACTGGGTTCCTGTACCATTTTTTAAGTTCCCTGGATGTCAGTGGGCCCAGTCCGCTCATCTTCTCAGCCTCCGCATGTTCATCATTGTCTGCCGCATGTCGGCTGGTTCCTCCTCCCTTATTTCCTTTCCAGTATATTCTAGGAAGACATCATCGAGCGATGGTTTCTGGACAGTCAGCCTGGTAACCGATAATGAATTATCTGAAACAAACCTGATAAGCTTTGGAAGTTCCTCATCAGAGTTCTGGACCTTGAGGCGTACCGTCTTTGGCCCATTCTCCTTGGCCTCAATTGCACCTGGATACTTCATGATTGTTGCTGCGTCCTCATCTGTTTTCATTGCCACTATGATTATATCACCCTTCAGGTTTGATTTGAGTTCATCTGAGGTTCCCGTAGCCAGTACCTTCCCGTGGTCAATTATGGATATCCTGTTGGCAAGGGCATCAACCTCCTCAAGATAGTGGCTTGTAAGAATTATGGTTACATCCAGTTTTTCCTGTATCTCCCTTACGTATTTCCACATCTGCGTCCTAGTAGTGACGTCAAGCCCAAGGGTAGGCTCATCAAGGAAGAGTATCTTTGGATCATGGACAAGACCAGCAATCAGTTCCAGCCTTTTCCTCATTCCTCCAGAATACTGCCTGACTAGACGGTTCTTAACGTCCTCAAGGTTGACCATCCTGAGGAGCTTATGGATTCTTTCCTCAGCTTCCGCATTTGGCACATCATAAAATCTGGATACCATCTTCAGGTTTTCATATCCTGAAAGGTCCTCATCGGTGGTCAGATCCTGCGGAACAACCCCTATGGACTTCCTTACCTCAAGGCTCTGCTTTACTATGTCGTATCCGTTCACTATGGCAGTGCCAGATGTCGGAGATATCCTTGTTACAAGGAGGTTTATTGTTGTAGTCTTTCCCGCACCGTTTGGCCCAAGAAGCCCATAGACCTCGCCTTCCTCTATCTCTATGTTCAGGTTATCCAGTGCCTTGACCTTCCCGCCATATATTTTGGTAAGATTCTTTGTCTGTATAATTGCAGCCATATTCATTTGCCTCCATGCATTCTTTCAAGCAATTTATCAAGCCTTTCCTGCACGCTCTCAATTCTCTTGAGGAACGGAAGGGCATTATCTGTCTCCTCCTCAAGATATGTTATGTAGCCTTCAAGGTCTGAGACTATCCTCTCAACATTCCAGTTCGATTCTGACTGGCCTGCATCAATGCCAACCTCTGATCGACCCTCAGGAGTCAGTTCATACCTCAGGTCGCTCCTCCTCCTTATGAGGTTCTCCCTCTCTAATGTACTCAGGAGAGGATAGATGGTGCCAGGAGATGGGCGCCACCAACCCATGGTCTGCTTCTGAATCTCATCCATTATTTCCGCACCTTTCATTGGGGAATTGTTCAGGAGCCACAGGACATAATAACGCATGCCGCCGTATCTCCTGAAGGATCTGACAAAACTGAACTCTGCCATGCCTGGACCGGCGTTTTTACGGTCTCCCATCCGTCCAACCCTTTCATCCGGCATTGATATCGAATCCGATATCGGAAATGAATATTTAAACTCTCATAAACATGAAATTGATGAAATTAAAAAAATGGATATTCACCTGATGCTTCAGACAGGCATCACTGCATTGTGAAGCCAACCGAAGGAGTGAATATTTTCGCGTTTAAATTCAAATCCTGGTTCAGGTTGAAGTCTATTACGATTTCTGTCGTTGAATGAGCGCTAACGGTGAAAGGATGATTTATGAAGGCGAATGGCGCCTGTAGGCTGAATGATATATTGGCTCCGAGAATTTCCACAGTCACCTTTGTTATGTAGAGCCTTATCATTGTATAAGTGCCTGCATGCAAAGATATGTTTGACAGGAGGGAAGCGTTGGTGGCCGTGAGGCCCAGTATGTTCACCGTCTGTGTGGTAAGTGAATAGTTCTGCCATCCACTGCTGTTGCTGTGCAGAGCAACAGAGCTGAAAGTGATGTACACCGCAGATACGTTTCCAGAAACTGGAGCGTCTGCCACCGCTATTGCCATATTTCCGGAGTTGCTAGCCGAATTGTAGTATGAATAGCCAAAATATCCGCCAGCTATTATGACTACTGCAAGTATTATTCCCACATACGCTTTTTTCATGGTATCGAATTATCAGGCATCGTAATAAGTCATTTCTGGTACAATTTTACTTTCTTGATAATTTATTGCTAAATAAAAAAAATCATAGGGAAAAATCCCCTATGAGCTCAAGTTTTTCTTTTTTCTTTAATGAGATATATGCCGTGATGCCGATTACCACAAGCACCCAGATCATGGCGCCATATATGCCGTAAATATACGGCGCACTCAGATCAAAGTATACAGCAACTACTATGGCGAAGACCAGCGTCACAGTGGATATGCCAGGAATGATAACATGCTTGAATACGTTTACCTTCTTTCCGCTCCTCTTAAGGAACCTGTATAGTGATGTGTTCGTAAGAATGTGTATCATATAGGAAATAGGGCTTTCCAGAATGAGGAGGAACAGAGACGCATAGGTTAGGGCGCTGAATGGGTCATTGGGATACAGCCCCTCGAATATTAGGCCAGTTGCAATAACTACTACAAGCGAAATCGAAGCAACCAGCAGTATTGCAAATTTTGGAACGCCTGTCCTGTGATCGATGTCAGAGATGCTTTTGTGTATAACATTCTCCCTGGACATGGAGAACAATACCCTGCTGGCATTTGTTCCAAGAGATACTGTGGCGGTGAAGTAGGAGTTAGCCACAAGAATTATCATGAGGATCATGAGAAGTGGGCTGAGTATGCCGAAATCATGCTGATATATGAGGAGGACCGGATATGCTGTTGATGATGTGGTTCCGAAACTTGACATGTTCAGGTGTCCCCACGCAATGACCTGGGCATAGGCTGCCAGTATTATGGTGACGCCAAGTATGGCTATTGTGGTTATGATGGCCAGGGGGACATTTCTCTTGGGCCTGCTTGTTTCTTCCGCAATAGGAAGGGCACCGCCTATGCCGACGAATGTGCCAATGGCATAGATCATCATGGTGCTTACCAGAAGAGGATCATTGCCCACGGGTGAAGCCGTGAATGGAGCTGGACTGAGATTATTATGGTAAATGAAAAGCAGTGCAATTGAAGTAACAATGAAGAATGAAACCTCAATTATGATGGCGTAGAAAACATATCTCAGGGATGGCTTTATGCCTGCGTATATGAGGCCTGTGACAAAGGCAGTGAACACTACCACCACAGGTATCCACAAATAGTTGGCAAATGGCAACGATACGCCAAGCTCCGGCAGTATCCCATATATGAAGCCTATGAACCCGAGAATGCCAAATCCAGTGAAGCTCAGCATCTGATAAGTGACGTGGGATATTGCAGTAAAATAACCGGCTGAGCTGCCAAGGCCTCGCGTTACAAATGTGTAATATCCCCCAGAGCTTGAAATCTCCTTGGAGAATTCATACATTGAAAAACTCATCAGTCCGTACACCACAAGCGACAGGAGCAAAACTAGCGGTATGGCAAATGCCCCGTTCGGGTAGGCACTTCCATAGGTAAAATACATCAGAGCCGCGGTGGATGTGACATACAGAACAATCGTCCCTGCAGGAGCGTTTAAAGCTACAGCCTGTGAAACAGCGTGCCTCAGGCCGAGCTGATCATGCTTCAAGTGCTTCAGAACCGTACCAGTCTCTTGCACTTTTAGGTTGATGTTTGCTGGATATTTGAAAGTATGTTTCAACCCAACATAATATTGATCTCATGATATTTTATTTAGATAGATCAGCCGTTTCCTTATCAGAACCTGAAAACAGGTCATTTTTGTGAACATGGCAGAGCTATACAACTGTCAATAAACTGGAGAGAATTTGCGGTTTTCGCAAATAGTTATGTCAGACATTATCTCCACGAATTATTATCCTACGCTGGAAAAACCTTAACTAATTGAATTGAATGATAATATATGCCTGTGGCAAGAGATAATTACGGCAGACCTGTTTTGAGCATGCGCATACAGGTGAACACGACTTGCAATTTCAAGTGTTTTTTCTGCCACATGGAGGGGACCGGTATCCATTCAGAATTCATGTCAGCTGATGAGATCGAGAGGATCATAATTACTGCCCACAAATGGGGGGTCAACAAGATCAAGTTTACAGGTGGGGAGCCCACGCTGAGGCGAGATATTGTTGATCTGGTCAGGAGGGCAAGGAAGCATGTCTCAGGCAATATCTCAATGACGACAAACGGCGTAATGCTCCCCAAACTGGCCTTAGACCTGAAGAAGGCGGGGTTGGACAGGGTAAACATCTCAATGCATTCCATAGACAGTGAAAAGTTCCAGTTCATCACAGGAGTGGATGCCCTTGATACGGTGATAGATGGCATCAGGGCTGCCCACGACGCAGGCCTCTCGCCGATCAAGGTAAATTTTGTAGTTCTTAAGGGTCTGAATGTTGACCAGATTCCTGATATGATTAGGCTCGCTTCCAAAGAAAAATTTGTCCTGCAGCTCATTGAGTTTGAGACTACAAGGGAGATGGAGGACAGTCCCGAATATCTAAGGTATCATATGCCACTTGACACCATAGAGGAGGATGTTGCCGGCAGATCCATCAGGGTAGAATTTAACGATCTGCACCACAGGCCAAAATATCTCGTGCCTGTTGATGGGGGATTCGCCGAAGTTGAGTTTGTCAAGCCAATGAGGAACTCTGAATTCTGCAACCACTGCACGAGGATAAGACTGACATCCACGGGGATGCTCAAGCCATGCCTGATGAGGGGGGACAACTACAGGAACATAATTTCCAGCATCAGGGCCGGTTCTTCTCAGGAAGAACTGGACAGCATCTATTTGTCTTCTGTCAAGGATCGGGAGCCTTACTGGAAGGAGGAGGATGAAGTTGCGCGTGAAAGTAAGGTATTTCGGATCAGCAAAGGATGACGCCGGAACTGACAGGGAGGAAATTGATCTCTCCGTCAGCGCCAGCCTGGTTGATTTCAAGCACGCACTTTATGAGGAACACCCGGCTCTGAAGGCTAGGTCAGGAAATTTGCTCTTCGCAGTGAACCAGTCATACAGTAACGACGCGATAAAACTCTCCGAAGGGGACGAGATAGCTGTCTTCCCTGTGGTTAGCGGTGGCTGAATAATTTAGCGGGGAAAGTCTATCCTCATTATGTTTGTATATGCATTGAATCGTCCTTCCCTGACAAAGCATGCGAGCGTTATTCCTAATGACTCGCAGAGGTCCACTGCAAGGCTCGATGGGGCGGACACTGCGCTTACAATTGGTATTCCTGCCACGGCTGCCTTCTGTACTATCTCAAACCCTGACCTTCCGCTAACCTGCAATATGCCTTCTCCCATTGGAACATTGTTGAGAATGCAATATCCTATAACCTTGTCCACAGCATTATGCCTTCCCACGTCCTCGGCAGCCACGACCAGCTCCCCATCCGGACGGAAGAGCCCAGCAGCATGAAGGCCACCAGTTTCGCTGAAAATATACTGGTTATGCCGGAGCTTCTCCGGCAATGAAGTCAGTACCTCTGGCTTCACCCTAACTCCAGACCTTATGATCCGGCCTGATCTTATGAAGACCTCGTTAATGCTCCCCTTTCCGCAGACACCGCACGACGAGTTCACAAGCCTGGCACCATATTCTAAAGCCGGAGCCGGGCCATTTTCCTCGGATATTTGCACCGTGATTGTATTTCCCGTTGCATGTTGGCCGCCACTTCCACCAGATATTTTACTGATCCAACCTCCGGATTTGAGTATCCCCTCCGTGTAAAGGTATCCTGCGGCAAGCCAATCATCGTGAACCGGAGTTCGCATAAGTATTCCAGCCGGTTTCTCCTGTCCTCCGCCTATACGGAACCTGACTTCCAGAGGCTCTTCCACTGCCAGCACATCAGTTTCCTCAACCATAGGCGTCTTTGGATACCTTATTGCCGGGCGCCTCACAGTTCCTGACGCAGATATGCTGTTCACTTCTTCTCTCTCGAGGTGAATCCCTTCGCTAGGCTAAGCATTACCCTGAGGCCGGCACTCACATCCGGGTCCTTCAGCTGTGAGTTAATTTTCAGCAGTCCAAGCGGACCTTCTTCCCTGAAATGGTCAGCCGACTGTATGGACTCTGCGGCATTCTCCATGAATCCCCTGATTTTGTCGGGATTAACCCTGCTCAGTAATGTGTAAACACTCAAAAGGTTTCTGAGAAACCTCATATTAGGATCCCTGGTAGCTTCCTCAACAAGCACCTCGGCAGCATCCTCTCTCCTTTCCATTATTGCCTTCAGGAATTCAAGAATGCCTGATCTGCGGGCAACGGAAACGAGTTCCAGGACAGCCGAAATGTCTTCTGCGTGGCGGGCCAGTTGTCTTAGCGTTTCCTCGGAAATATCTGAACCGGGCTTTTCCTCTGTCTCGACATGCTCAATCATTTTTGCCATACTCATCACTCCGTTGTAAGTTTGACATAGTCATTCCTTGCCCACTTCTTCTCGACCTGTACCCCAATTTGCGGATTTGGGGTGGCGTTCCTTGGATTTGTCTTCGGAAGCGGCGAAGGCCCTTTCTTGCCCTCTATCTTCTCTATCTTAACGGGTAGCTCCTTGTAGGCAGGCGTGTGGGCGGTAGCATCCATATACCTGCTTGTAAGCCTGTTTATTGCAGATTCACCAGATGAATTCATTGGCATGTAAAGCTCCTTGCCTGAGACCCTGTCAGAAACTAGGACACTCACCTTTGCGCTTCCCCATCTGGAAACAACCCTAACCATGTCGCCTGTTTCAAGGCCCCTTTCTTTTGCAAGTTCTGGTGACACCTCCAGGAAGGTATTTGGAACCTTTTCCTTAATTCCTGGCGACTTGTAAGTCTCGTTGCCCTCATGGAAGTGCTCCATTAGGCGGCCGTTGTTAAGATGCAGGTCGAATTCCTCATCAAGTGCAAGCGGAGGCGTGTATTTGACTGGATAGAGCCTTGCCCTTCCATCTGGGAAATGGAATTCCTTCTCGTACAGAAATGGAGAATCGGTGCCGTCCGGACTTACCGGCCACTGCTGGCTGTTGAATCCCTCAAGCTTGTCGTACCTGACACCTGAGAATATTGGGCTCAGCGAGGCAGCTTCCTTCATTATGTCCTCCGGATGCCGGTAATTCCAGGAAGCGCCAAGCCTGTTGGCAATATCCTGCACTATTTCCCAGTCTGCCCTCGTACCCTCCAGCGGCTCCATCACCTTGTAGATGCGCTGTATCCTCCTTTCCGTGTTAACGAAAGAACCCTCCTTCTCAAGGCTAGCAGAGGCGGGAAGGACAACGTCAGCAAATTTAGCCGTTTCAGAGAGGAACAGGTCTTCCACCACAAGGAAATCAAGGCTCTCAAGCTGCTTCTCTATGAAATTAGAATCCGAACCAGTTTCAAGGAGTTCCTCCCCGATTACATACATAGCTTTCACCTTGCCGTCCCTGACACCTTCAAGGCACGTGTTGTTGTCAAATCCAGGCTTGTCTGGAATCTTGCAGTGCCAGGCAGATTCGAACTTCCTTCTTACATCAGGATCAGCAACAGGCTGATATCCAGGGAGATAGGCATTCATGGCACCAAAATCACTTGCTCCCTGCACATTGTTATGCCCCCTGAGAGGATAAGCGCCAGTTCCCCGGCGACCGTAATTACCAGTTACTAGAAGAAGATTTGAAATTGCAGTCGATGTGTCGCTGCCCATCTGGTGCTGTGTCACACCCATTGCCCACAGTATCACAACTTTGCTGGACTGATGTATCATTTCCGCTACACGTATCAGTGTATTCCTGTCTATCCCTGTCGTCTTTTCAGCAAATTCAAGAGTGAATGGCTCAAGGCTCTTCCTGTACTCATCAAATCCGTTGACTCTCTGCGCAATGAAGTCCTCCGCCTCCCATCCCTGATCAATTATATATTTAGTCACCGCGCTAAGCCATACAAGATCAGTTCCAGGTACGGGATGCAGGAAAATGTCTGCTCTCCTTGCCATTTCATGTTGCCTTATATCTGACACTATTAGCTTCTGGCCATTCAGCTTGTGGGCCCTCTTGACCCTTGTTGCCAGCACTGGATGTGACTCTGCAGTGTTAGTTCCAACGCCTATTACAAGGTCTGCCATATATATGTCAGATATGGATCCGGCATCACCTCCATAGCCAACAGTCCTCCAGAGGCCAGTGGTAGCAGGAGCCTGGCAAAACCTGGAACTGTTGTCGACATTGTTTGTGCCAAATACCTGCCTTGCAAGTTTCTGAACAAGGAATGCCTCTTCGTTGGTCCCCTTTGAGGAGGCAATGAACTCAATGGCGTCCCCTCCATATTTCTCCTTGATATCCCACAGGCGTTTCGCCACCGTGTCAAGGGCTTCCTGCCATGTTGCCTTCCTGAACCTGTCACCTTCCCTGATCAGGGGTGATGTCAGCCTTTCACCGCTATTGACGAAGTCCCATCCGAATTTCCCCTTTATGCAAGTTGATATTCCATTTGCAGGAGATTCCGGCATTGGCTGAACCTTCAGTATCTCCCTCCCCCTTGTCCACATTTCGAATGAGCAGCCAACGCCGCAGTAAGTACAGACTGTCTTGGTTTTCTTTATTCTGCTTTTCCTCAGCCTTGATTCAACGTTGCTTATTGCCATGACAGGAGACATGGTCAGTTCCGGCTCAACTGCCTTAACCGCCTCTATCATTCTCTCCTTGGTTCTCTTTTCTATTCCAGTAAGGAAGCCTGCCTTCCCGATCATCGTCTTCTCCATAAGTGCGTTGACAGGGCAGACGGTAACACAGTGACCGCATGATACGCATGACGAATCATTTATGGGAACGTCCTTGTCCCATATCACCCTGGGCCTGTCCCTGCTCCAGTCTATGCTAAGCGTTTCATTGACTTGCACATCCTGGCAAGCTTCCACACATCGGCCGCATAGAATGCACTGATTGGGGTCGTAGACATAGAAAGGATTGCTGTCATCTACGGGATACGGCTTTGGCTCGTAAGGATACTTCTGTACCGCTATTCCAAGATCGTGGACTGTGTTGTGGAGGGCGCAGTCGCCATTATTGTTGTCGCATACAGTGCAATAAAGATCATGGTTATGCAGTATCCTCTGGGTAGCCTCCACCTGAAGATCCTTTACCCTGGTGGAATCATATACTATGGTCATGCGGTCTTCTACTGGCGTAGAACATGATCTTACCATCTTCCCATTGGCCTCAACAATGCAGGTGTCACATGTCTTTATGGGGCCAAGATTTGGCTGATAGCAAACATGTGGAATGTCTATGCCCTGGGCCATGAGTGCCTGAAGTATGGTTTGCCCGCTAATGGCAGAATATTCCTTTTCCCCGGATCTGAACTTAATTTTTTCTCCAACCAAAACGATCATTCCTCTGAACAGATTCTCCCGGCCGCTGCCTTGGATGAGCGGATCGGAATGCAGTTTTAACAATGGTTAAAGATATTTAACCGTTTTTACACTATTATGCTATAGCATAGTTAATAAACCAGATAACTACTGAGTAACCAGGTGAGGCTGCAAAGCTTTAATCAGGGTGTGGAATATTTCATCCATGTTAGTAAGAATTCAGGAGGAACCCATTGATTTCCAGCAGCTCATCAATTCGATGAGAAATGTTGAGGCAGGTGCCATAGTCACGTTCCTTGGTACTGTCAGGAACACATCCGGCAGCATTCCCGTAACAGGGCTCTACTACGAGAGCTATGCGGAAATGGCGGAAAAGAGCATAAAGGGAATCATGGATGAGGCAATTTTCAGGTTCTCCGTAATTGATGTGTCAGTAATACACAGGATAGGCCATTTGGGGCTCATGGAAGATTCAGTTGCTGTCTGCGTATCTGCTCCTCACAGGAAAGATGCTTTCCATGCCTGCGAATTTGTCATTGACAGAATAAAGGAAACTGCCCCAATTTGGAAAAAAGATCTGGGTGTGGATGGAAAGGAAATATGGAGGGACTGACCTTAACACCATCAGAGTGGAAGGTGCATCCCAAGGGCGAATGTTGTCACTGCAGCAAACATCAGGTACATCAGCCATGTTCCAGTGACAAGGTGGAAGAAACCCTTTATCCTGGTCCACTGGGCAGATTTCAGCAGGCTGGCCGGTATATCCGATATGTAGACGAGCATAAGCAGGACAAACAGTATTCCCACAGGCACATCCCCTGCCTTGAAAAAGACGAATGCTCCTGTGATGCTGATCCAGAGAAACGCAATGGCCATATAGCCGTCAACCTGCGGATCGCCCTGAACATACTTGTTTATACCCAAGGCAAACCAGTGAACTCCATATGCGGTAAAGGCCGTTGCAGCCATGTAGAGAACAGGGCTCGCCTGGAAGGCGTTTGAAGATGGTCAGTCCCAGGAAAAGATATGTGCCAGTCAGGAACTGCATGAAGCCTGGCATCCAGATGCCCCACTGTCCCAAAACCTTGCTGACCTTTTCGTTAGCTTCTCTTGGGATTCTGAAAAATTCCCATCCCCCATAAACGTAGTATCCAGTGCCCAGACCGAAAAATCCTATGGCAAGCGGTGGAAGTGGACTCATTTTTATCAGAGTCAGAACCTGCCTACAGTATATTAATTTTTGTAACCATCGGCGGTTAGCTGATTTCCTGGATGCCGCCTAATAGCGTATTTTCTGTTAAATAATTATCAAATGATATTCGTTATATGCTGCCATTCGTGTTTGAGACCGCGCTAATGCCATTAATGCGGATTCTATTCCTCATGTTCATACTGGGAACCTTGTCCACTTTCTGCTCCCTGCAATGATATTATGCGTAGGGCCTTTTTGTAGTCGTCCATTGTATTGATGTTGAAGAATGCAAGGGGACTGAAGAGCCCAGCGTCAATAAATCTTGCTCCAGCTGAAAGTATCATTGATTCAAGGTTCCTGCCGGGTTCAAGAGTGCCTGAATAAATTGCGAACAATGGTTCCAGCTGGCCGTTTAAATGCCTGGGAACTGTGGTGACCCCCTTGAAATTTGAGATCAGCGTCAAGATATCCTCTACCTCAAATAATGGCATGTCTCCCCCCACAAGAATGAATTTGCCGTAGAGCTTGGAAAGGGAAGAAAGTAGCTGCATTATATTTTCAGAACTGTCTTTCACATGTGGTACTGGAAGGTCGATCCTGGAATAGACTTCAACATTGCACAGACTGGACAGTCTTTCCGTGACAGTTTCGATCAGTGTCTTGCTGCCTATCTTTAGCAGATGCTTTCCTGGCAGCCTCTGGGACATCTTGACCGGAACGATTGCTGTGAATTTTTCTGGCAACGAGCTTAAAGGGCACCATCGGTATAAATTGTTTCAGATACCTAGAATGGGAATATAACTGAGACAGTTAATGTATTATGAACCCATATCAATTACAGGTTGCACTGCCATGATAAACATTTCAGAGAAGGGCATTGTGAGGCGTTATGCAAGGGCTTCAGGGTCCATAAAGCTTAAGCCGGATACCATAGGTCTCATCAGGAATGGCCAGATAAAGAAGGGTGATGTGCCATCATCAGCAAGAATTGCTGGGATCATGGGCGCAAAGGAGGCATGGATGAGGCTCCCTTATTGCCACCAGATACCCATAGAATCGGTTGATTTTTCCATGGACCTAATGGAAGAAGATGTCAAGGTGACGTGTTCAGTTATTGCATACTGGAAGACCGGGGTAGAAATGGACGCCTTGAGCTGCGTGGCGTCGGCACTCCTCACTGTCTGGGACATGGTGAAGTACCTGGAGAAGGATGAGACGGGAAACTACCCTTCAACCAGAATCCATGACATAATTGTTGAGGAGAAGGAGAAAGGTGGACGGTGATCACAGAATTGCAAATTTTTCGGCAAAGTTTGCCGTCATAACCTGCAGCAGCACTAGGAAGCCCGAGAATGATGTTTCCGGGAATGGGATTGTTGCCGAGGTCACCAAGGCCGGGCACTCTGTTCCAGTGTATGCGGTGGTCAACGATGACGTGGCAGAGATACGGCATGCCATAAAAGAAGCCCTGAAGAAGTGTGATGCTGCCATCATTACAGGCGGCACGGGAATCACAAGCAGGGACGTTACTTTAGAGGCAGTTTCCCCCATTGCAGAATATGAGATGTCTGGTTTTGGCCATCTCTTTTCCCAGATATCGTTCCGGGAAATAGGGACGTCAGCAGTAATGTCAAGATCGACTGCATACATAGTGGACAGGAAGCCTGTCTTCTGCCTTCCGGGTTCTCCCGCCGGCTCATTGCTGGGTGTCAGGGAAATCATTCTCAAGCAGATTGATCATATCATTCACGAGCTGAGAAGATAGATGGCTGACGAAATCAGGCATAAGATGTCAAAATTCAGGTCGCTCCTGTCGTTTGAGGAGGCTGCCAGGCTAATTCATGATGAGAGATGGTACGTCCCCGCAACTGAAGCGCTGCCAGTGCAGGATTGTATGGGCCGCATCCTGGCCAGTGATGTGCGGGCACTCCGCCCATATCCAAGTGCCAACAGGAGTCTTGTAGACGGCTATGCAGTTGCATCTTCTGCCCTTTCTGGCTGCTCCCCTTCGGATCCGGTCAGGCTGCCAGTTTCCGGGCTGAGTGCGGCGGGGTCCCCTGAAGGAGGTAAATTTGATCCCACTCAATGTGTTGAAATCTATACTGGCTCACTTATGCCAGCTGGCACCGATGCGGTGGTCCCCGCTGAGGATGCTGTGAGAAGAATGGGCTTTATTGAGGTATTTTCCCCAATTAAGGCCGGATCAAATGTTGCATTTATGGGTGAGGATTTGCAGCAGGGGCAAACCCTGGCCAGGGCGGGGGAGAGAATCAGCCAGTGGCATATTGGAGGTTTCTTGGCATCAGGCATCTCTCAGGTTACCGTTTACTCCAGGATTGAAATTGCAATCATACCAACCGGCAATGAACTTTTTCCTGAATCTCCTGATTATATTGCCAATTCCACATCCCATGTGATAGGGTCAATGATTCATGGAGGTTGGTCGTCCATAATTCAGGTCCCCCCTGTACATGATACCGTGGAAGATGTCGCAGATGCGGTCTCCAGGCATTCTACATCTGGCATCATAATAATAACGGGTGGCTCCAGTCTGGGTGGAAGGGACAATGTTCCGGAGGCGATGAAAACCCTAGATTCAAGAGTGATTTTTGGAGGAGTCAGAACAAGGCCTGGCAGGACCACAGCACTCTATTCCCTTCACAGCAAGCCTGTCATTTCTGTTTCCGGCTTCCCCTATGCAGGATCAATAATGGCAGACATTATTCTTGAATTGATTCTTGGAAAGACAATTGGCTTCAGAAGCTTTCGCAACACAATTGCACTGCCCCTTGGTATTGATCTGACAGTGAAGGCGGGTTACACCAGCTTCATCCCTGGGAAGGTGGAGCGGAGGGAAGAGGGCAGTGTTGTCATTCCCGTCTTGGGCGGCAGGGGAAAGAGAATGAGTTCACTGATCCAATCTCACGGACTCATTGTGATTCCTGAAGGAAAGGAAGGGCTCAAGGCCGGTGAGCCCGTAGAGTTCAGGCAGTGGTGATTTAGATGAAAAGCGTATACAGAAATCTGGTTTCATTCCAAAAGGCGATTGAACTTGTAAACGAAATGATGTCTCCGGTTGCAGCGTGGGAGAAAGTCAGCCTCAGCCAGGCATCAGGGCGAATATCATACATTGATGTTGTGAGCAGAATGTCAATTCCCCCTTTCAACCGGTCCACAATGGACGGGTATGCTGTCCGGGCTGAAGATCTCTTAATCCAGACTGGGGGAAAACCTGCAAGGCTCCGCGTTACCGGGAGTGTCTCCATTGGCGAGATTCCCAATGGCAGGATAAACTCCGGAGAATGCATGCGGATTTCCACCGGGGCTATTCTGCCGGAAGGATCAGATGCTGTGGTCAGGATAGAAGATACCAGGGAAGATGGTTCATTTGTTAGCATACTGGAAGGTGTAGGGACTGGGGAAAACATTGCTGAGTCCGGAAGCGATTCCGCAGAGGGATCGCTGATAATTTCCAGGGGCCACGTTGTGCAACCGCATGAGGTGGCAGTCCTAGCATCGCTTGGAATCTCAGAACTGCAGGTATTCAGGAAGCTGAAGATCTCCGTCATATCAACTGGCAACGAGTTGATTCCAGCCGGAAGCCCCTACACTCCTGGCAAGGTATACGATTCAAACTCCCATATGGTTTTCTCGACGCTATCTGCCTTCAACTTTCTTGATACTAAAAATGAAGGGCTGGTACCGGACGATTGGAACAGGCTTCATACCGCGATTAAATCAAGCCTTGAGGGATCAGACATGGTCATATTGTCCGGCGGAAGTTCGGCCGGTGAGGCGGATCTCGTTTATAGAATCATAGGGAATATGGAACCGGGAATAATATTCCATGGGGTACTTGCAAAACCCGGCCTTCCAACGGTCTTTGGAATGAATGGCTCAAAGGCTGTGATTGGGCTTCCCGGCTTTCCCGTGTCAGCGGCAATGATTCTTAGGTCAATATTCCTTCCCGGAATAATAAGGATGGCTGGAGGGAACTACCATGGCGAAATGCTCACGACCAGTCTCGGGGCCAGGCTGAACCTGGAAATAGGGAAGCAGAATCTGATTCCTGCCAGGCTTGGATCGTCGGCAGTCTATCCGGTTACTGGCCTTTCCGGTTCCATCAGCAGATTTCTGGAGACTACCGGGTACCTGTCCCTTCCCGGAACCTCAAAATTCCTCGAGGAGGGGAGCAAGGTCAACTACATCCCATGGCCAGGAAACTTTTGGCAGCAGAATATGCAGTTGATCGGAACCATAGACTCGCTTAACATTACTGCCATACGGGATGCACTTCCAGAAACGCTGCTGTCATACGGAGAGCCTGAAACCGCCCTTTCCATGTTGCGTTACAATGATGCCAGCAACGTAATTCTGAGGGTCTCAGGCCAGGAATCTGACATTCCGCAAATCATTGGTATCCAAAATGAAGAAAAGATGGTTGCATTTCTTGTGGCGGGATATCATATTGCAGTCAAGTATGGCGACAATTACCTGAAGATCGATGAACTGGATAAGCTCCCTGAATCAGTGAAGATACTCGGGCCGCCACTGAAGTCCCTTGATCGCATCATGGGCAAGAGCCAGGAGGAGAAGAATTTTCTATCCAGTCTTCGGAGGAACCTGACAAGATATTATACCGGAAACTCGCAGGCAGACGTAAAGATAGAGATAGGGAATGGGGACGATGGCAGCCATTCTGTAATGAGCTTTCATGATGTTATAGTGTCAAGGGAGACTGGTAACAACATCCTGGAACAGTTACAGAAGAAATTTACGCAAATAAGGAAGCGCGCATGAAGTCAGTGGCAGTTCAGGGGAAGAGCGGGGCAGGCAAGACGACCCTTTCAAGGGCACTTATAACATTTCTCGGGCGGCAGGGATGGAGAATATCATACATAAAGAGCATTCCCCATGACGATGCTTCCTTCGAAACTGAGGGTAAGGATACTGAATTGGCAATGAATTCGGGGGCAATGCTGTCAGCCGGCGTAACGCCAAGCAAGGCATTCTTCACCCTTAGAGGTCACCATGATCTGAGGGAGGTGATGATCCTTGCAGAGAAGTGGAGTGATGTGTGCATCCTGGAAGGGTTTCACAGTGACATTCAAACCATCCTTCCTGACGTCATCATAAACATTTCACCTGCGACCGCAGATTCATCAGGCACGGTGCGTGTTGCCTGCGGAAGCCTTCATTCCTCCTTCACAATGGAACAGGACATGGATGGTATCCTAAAGTTCGTCCTTGAATGCCTTATGGATGCCATGTCAAAGTGATGAACAGGCAGGGCATGAGGGGTTTCTCTTAATCTCAATCCTGCTGAATTCCTGATTCCAAGGGTCGAGCATAAGGAGGTCACCGCTTGGTTCTTTTCCCGATATTATCTGAACTGCAATGGACCATGCCAGGGAGCCTGCCATAATGGGCGATGATGCCAGGACTCCGAACTCCTGGCAGGAAGGCCCGTCGACATGGTTTTCCTTGAGAAAGCAGGACAGACATGAGGTCTTGCCTGGAATGATCGCCTTTACCTGGGCAACAGTTCCCACTGATGATGAAAACACCCATGGTATCCTGTTAAGGACGCAGAAACTGTTGATGATGCGCCTGGCAGAGAAGTTATCCGTTCCGTCCATGATTATATCCCATCCGGAAAGCAGTTCCGTAGCGTTCTCTTTGCCCAGATTTATGGGCCATGAATCTATCCTCACCTCAGGATTTACACTCCTTAGAGCTTCTGCAGCGGCATCTGCCTTGTTCTTTCCAAGATCGTTCATGCCGAATAGAATCTGCCTGTGAAGATTTGTAACATCAACTCTGTCTCCGTCGACCAAGCCGAGCCTGCCGACTCCAGCCCTGGCAAACAGATCCGCAATTGGTGACCCTATACCACCCATGCCAACAACAAGAACCGATGCTGCCCTGATCTTCAGTGACCCTTCCTGGCCGATTTCACCTAGCGCCATCTGTCTCGCATACCTCAGGCCCAAGCCAAACATAGCATGGTGTAATGCCCACAAGACCATTTATATTTCCTGAAAATACGTATTGCATGAAGGCAGCATTCCTTACTGAAATAAAGAAACCACTTGTCATACAGGAATATGATCCGCCGCAGCCGACGGGAAATCAGGTCCTGATCAGGCAGTCTCTTACGGGAATATGTTTCCGGGATGTCCTTACAAGAGATGGGTTCATGCCTCGGGTGAAGATTCCCATAATACCCGGGCACGAGATATCTGGAAGAATTGTGGCTGTAGGCCCAGACGTGAAGGGTTTCAATATCAATGAAAAGGTGGCAAGCCTCATATACACTCCATGCGGCAAATGCGAATTCTGCCTCAGGGGAGATGAAAATCTGTGCCCAAACAAGATTACTTTTGGGGAGGGGGTGAACGGAGGATATACCCGGGATGTAATTGCAAACGAAAACTCCCTGGTACATGTTCCTGACGATGTGGCAGATGCAGATGCTTCCCTGGCTGCCTGTGTTACTGGGATGCTCTACAACGCATTGGTACGCGTAGGAAAGCTTCAGGCTGGGGAACGCGTCCTCATATCCGGTGCCGGAGGTGGTGTGGGAGTTCATGCGGTTGAGCTTGCAAAGGCACTGGGGGCCTTTGTTGTGGCAGAGACATCGTCAAAATGGAAGGAGGAAATTTTGTACAAAATGGGCGCAGATATTGTAGTCAGCGGCGAAGGATTTGACAGGACAGTTAAGGAGAAGACCGGTGACGGGGTTCACCTTGCCCTAGAGGGAGTTGGTCTGCCAACCTTTGACAGGAGCCTCCGGAGCCTAAGGACGGGCGGCAGGATGGTGGTGATTGGCAACGTTGATCCTTCACCAGTGCCACTCCCTCTTGGAATCATAATTCTTAAGGGCAACTCAATACATGGAAGCATCAGCTCAACCAGGGAAGACATGAGGAAAGTTCTTGAAATGACCTCACAGGGAAAGATTAGAGCCGTGATTCACGAAAAAATTGCTCTTGAGGATGTAAATAAGGCATACGGCGAAATGAAGGAGAAGAAATCCGTGGGGCGCATCATGATCGATCTGTCCAGATAAATCCATTTCCACCTGTTCGGCAACAGATATATATGGTTCAGTCCATAGCCTTTCGTGTATATTCCAAAGGAGTTTCTCATATCTGACAGGCAGGTGATCCTGGATTTTATCAGGAAGAATGGCTTTGGGCTGCTGGTTACCAGTGGTGAATACCCTGAGGCATCCCATATCCCCATGATAGTTGTAGATGATGATCCCATACGAATCTGGGGACATCTTGCTGTTGGAAACCAGCAACTATCGGGGCTCAACGGGGCAAAAGTCCTGCTTGTCTTTGGTGGCCCGCATGCATATATATCACCCACTTGGTATGCAGTTCCCGGCCAGGTGCCAACCTGGAATTATGCAACTGTCCATGCATATGGCATTGCGAAGCTCTCAAGCCGGAGGGAAACTACGGAGATGCTTGAGAAAATGGTCGCGTTCTTTGAAGAAAAATCCCCGCTTTCCGGAAGGATGAGGGAAGAAAAATACCAGGACATTATGTCAGGGATCGTCGGATTTCATGTTGACGTGGTATCCGTCCAGGGAAAATTTAAGATGAGCCAGAACCATAGCGTGGAGGACAGAATTGGCGTAATAAAACACCTGAAGGGCAGCAGTGATCCATATGAAAGGGAGGTCGCTGAAATGGTAAGGCAGACCATACCACAAAATGGTGCCAACAAAGATTTTTAATTGTTGTTGGGTTCCGGTTGCAGGGTAATTTTATATGCAGGAGCTTATATGTAACATTGAATTTGATCAGGAAGACGGTGAATACGTCGCTAAGCTCAGGACTGAGATGGGCGGACTCAGAGAATATACGGGAGTGACATTTGAGGAGGTCCTGAACCAGGTTATGATTGAGCTTCAGGAAGAATTTTCCTGATCAGAATTATTGTACCAGAAATTTTTATTTATCGAACATGATAGTCTTTCATTGCAAAAGACAATTCTGGCTGCCGCAATTGTGTTTATGCTGCTGCTTCCGGCAGTATCATTAGCCGATACGGAAGATGGCATGAATCCCTACTTGAGTGTAGGCAGGGCACCAGCAATTGAGATAAACCTTACTCATTCTGATTTTAACTTGTCCTTTGCAGGCGCAATCCTTCATATGGATAGGCATAACTATTCTGCTAAGTTTGCCTCCCAGAAATGGGTTTTCGCAACAAGAAACAGCACCACAGTTGAATATTCAGCCCTGGTGAAGTTCGTGCCGATGCATGAATTTGAGGGCGGTTTTCCGCCAATTGGTGAAGGTAACTCAACCGAGGATAACGCAATGGCAGGGATGCCAAATGTATCCATTCCAGGTGCAATCATGCCCGTACAGGCTGAATTCGACATACTGTTCACCAGGGCTGGGATGACGCTTCTCTCCGCCAATGGAAGCAGAATAAATACCACTGGGATAGCAATCACGATAGATGTCAGTTCATCGCAGATAAGCGGTGATGGGTATCTTGAGGTTATACAGTTTCTTGGAGCAAACATTGATCACAGCTTCTGGCCTTTTCACGATTTCCACGGGTACGCTTCAGGAGAAAGGGAAAAAGAGGATCATGGTGTGTCAGTCAGGGAGGGAAACTTCTCTGCGTACTATATCTGGAATAATACATATTCACTCAACAGCAAGCTGCTCTCAATGGCAAATTCCACTTATACAGGCGATGGGATCACAGTGGTAATGTTCAGGTATAATTTCACGGGTGGCCTGCAGGAACTCTCCCAGGATCCATATTTCACAGTCCCAGACTTCAATGTCTTCCAGGGAAAATTCATTGACCAGGGCATACAGACCGCCAGGGATTTCCTCATTGCGCATGCTGAACTATTCTCAGCGGGAATAGCCTCAGGAATGGTCTTCCTTGGGATTCCGTATGGAATATACAGAAGGAGAAGGCTATGAGGAATCCAGTATTGAAATTATGTTTGATGTCAGCATGTCAAGGAAGCTCTCCCTGAATGCATTAAGTGTCTGCTTTATTGATGACGGGTCGGTTAGCTCATAGTATCTGATGCCCGATTCCACCGATGATCGCAAGACGTTTTCCCTGACCATATCATCCAGCAGCTGAAACTTCCTCTCCCTTACCGGTTTTCTTCCTTTTGTAAGGCTTCCCTCAGGCAGCTTTCCTTTCTGGAGAAGCAGCAATATTATCTCCCTGCCTGCCGGGTTGCGAAGGAAGAAGATAACCCTCCTCTGTATAAGCCCGGTGCCTTCACTGGTGAAGTACCTCCTTATCTTCCCGTCTTCCCGGGAGTGTATCTTTTCAAGCCTTTCGAGCTGATAAAGATGGTATTCTATCTGCCCTACTGCTGCCCCTGTGCGGCGCTGAATTTCCCTGAAATGAATTCCAGGGTTTGACCTGATCACATCAAGGATCACATCCCTCAGGGACAACTCTTCGGCCAATGTTCAACTACCTCTTACGGCTCCAAAATAGAAAATAAGGAGAATTGCCACATCTGAAAAAAGGAACATTTCATTCATAGTGAATGGAAGCTGGAAAAAGATAAAACCTGTTATTGTGTATATGAGTGAATCTGCCAGCAGGATCACAAACACGGCAATAAGGAAACCAAAGATCCGAACATGTGTCCTGGAATATGCCCTGACACTGACTGCAAGTATAAATATGGAAAGAACCACAGCCAGTCCTGACAGGTAAAATGAAATGTCCAGCATCTGCTGAATAACACTAATAAATTTATAAAACTTGCAGCCGTGATAACGTCAGGAATACGAAACTGCAAATCCGAGTTCGTTGAGTTCTCTCTTCATCTTTTCCCGGTACGATCTGTCGCCAACTATCTTTGTCATGGTTACTGATCTGGCAGATTTCCTTGCGGAAAAACCTGAAACAATCCTTCCATTCTCCACCATGAGGAACATGTTTGTGGACTTTACCTGCGCCTTTACGAAATCCTGGAAATAGAGCAGTATTATGTCCTTTGGAATTATCATCCTCGTCCCCGACACGGAATGTTTCCATCTCCTGAGGGCAGCTGCGACATATATGAGCCGGCCTGTTCCTGGAATGATGGATTTCACAATCCTGCCACTCTTGATCATTGATGATGCAACCCTGTGGAATGTATCAGTGTCTGTGTCCCCGGTAACCAGCAGATAACGTTCTGTGTCAAAGAATCCAAAATTCCTGGCCAGTGTTTTGAGTATGGCCTCAACTGCTTCCTGCTTCCTGTATCGCTCCTGAACAAAGACGTATCTCCTGTCCGCATCCCTTGCGATCAGGCCAAGGCGGAACAGCTCCATGATTGCCGCCTTCACCCCGAAGAACTCCCTCCTCAGGTGAATCATGATTTCACTCTCGGTTGCGCCTCCCAGTTCCATAATTGCATGCAGCACGCGTTGCTCTGTTTCGTTAAGAGGCCTGGATCTTATTGCCCTGTACAGCGACACTGTGTCTAGGGTTCCGTACGCCTGGATGCCGTATGGACCACTGAAGAGGAAGAGGAGCCTTGACTGAAAATAGTTATGCAGCATTACGTTCTTCAGGCCAAGATATGCAGCCTCAACCTCATTCCTGATTCCAAGATGGTATTCCTTGATGGTCTCAAAAACCACAGTTCCCTCGATCCTCTGCGCATGATCAACTGAATATGCAAAGAGATCATCTTCTGTTATGTCGAGAATCTCTGCGTCCCCGAGAATTAGTGACTTGCCTGACTGCCTGAAGCCATGTGCCTCCGCTACCTCCATGATCCCAACCTGCGGATCTTCCACCAGGATAATCTCTGTGCCCGAGAACCTTGAATAGTTTTCAATTGAAGATACTAGATCATTTGCATTTTCAAGGGGTCCTGAAATGTTGTTGACAACGAGAACCTCCCCGTTTGCCTTCATTGAAAGGCTTGCCGCCTCATTTCCATTCTCAACGAATATCCAGTTGTAGTCAATCTCCCTGAGATATTTCTTTCCAAGGTACATTTCCAGCGGATCCTGCACAGGCACAAGCACTGCCCTCCCTGAGATGCCGGTTGGAGCCCTGCCATAATACATGTCGTTCCTGATGTATCTTCCCCTAATTCCTGCCATTGCCAGGGGAGCTTCAGCGTCAAACCAGAATGTCCTGCCGATTTCTTGGCGCGATATTGGGCCGAAGTGATCCAGCAGATCTGTGATGGCCCTGCCCTGATCAATTGAATTATCTGTTCCGAAGAGGATGCACGGTTTTCCCCGCTTATCCCGGGAGATCACCAGACGGAATTCCAGGTTCTTCAGTATCTGCCTTACAATCTTTGACATCTGCCCCGTCCTGGCCGCAATGTCGTCTTCATCAGCATGCCCTTCTTTTATGAGCGATATTATTGCTTCCTCCTCTTTCGATGGTTGCTCGAATCTCAGAGAGTGGAGATCCTCAGCCAGCCACCTGGCAAGATAACTGTATTTTCCCCTGATGAAGCGCCCTGAAACTATGTAGTCAGCCTCTTCCAACTGCCTGGCAAGATCCTCTGCTGCAACGTCGAGCCTGGCCATAATATTTTCTGGCCCGTACGCATAGCCGTATAATTCGAAATATTCCTTGAGGCTTGAAACGTGCGAAGAAAACCTCATAACCCTTGCCTGGAGATCAGTCGCTTCGCCCTTGCCCAGAAGATTGTCAAGATCCTGCTTTATTATGTACTGTTTTGCAAACACAGGTGTGACGTAATCGTATACGATGCTTCCGGACTTAAGCAGATCATCCAGTGCAGGCTGCATTATGGAACTAGCCACTGGAAGCCTTATGGATAGCTCATCCAGGGTGAGGGGGCCAAGGCTTCCAAGGGTAAGCAGAATACACCTGTGAATTGCCTCTGCAGTGGATATGTCCTCCAGGTATAGATCATTGACAGAATAGACTATTATACCGTCGCGGAGATGCCTCCTTACCATGTAGGATGATTCAAGCCTGTTAAGATCTTCCTTAAGCCTTTCATCGGTAAAGCCTGTTTCTTTCTTCAGTTCATTAAATGTCAGATCATGGCAGTGATCAAGCAGCACCGAAAGTTCCTGGTCTATCTGGATCTCAGACTGGAAAAGCTTCCTTATGGAAGGATAATTATCAATGTGGGTCCAGACTGTCCCCCGAATGTAAGCTGAAACTATTATATCATTGTTGATAAGATCCTCGTTCAGATCGGATACAGCAACATCCGCATAGGGGTAAGGGCTGTTAACCCTGTTCCTGAAGGGATCAATCCAGAGGAAAAGCCTTGCAGCTGCCTCGTATGATGCTGAATCAGTGATCCTTGGAATCTTAGACCTGAAATACTGGTCAACTTCCTGCTGGTCCTGTATGAGGAAGTGCATTTCCTGCGATCCGTATACCTTGTCCAGTATCCTGCTCTGCAGCTCTTTCAGCAGTTTTGACCTGTCTTCCATGAGAACCATGTCTGATACTCCAGCCAGTATCAGACCGTAGGAAAAGGGGCTAGTTTCCTGCCGGTAATCCAGAACAGTATAATTTCCGGCCAGGATAACATTTCTTGTATATTCCTCGGCCCTCGGAACATCCATCATGTCATTCATGATTTCATGGTACGTTTCCTTGATGACCGGAAAATTTCCCATCTGTTCAAGTGTCTTGAGAAGTTTGTCGCTTCTCAGCTGCTGCCTTACAACGGAGATATCATAACCCTTGTATTTCCTCAGCACCATCAGGGAACGCGCAGCACAGTGTCTGAAGCGCTGCTTGAAGACCTCGGTATTGGAAACGCTTCTCCGGATCGTTTCCTGGAAATTTTCTCCCTTCAGCAGGCTGACCGCCTCCCTTATGGGGATCTTCTTCTCATAAGTCAGCATGAAACCATCGTCAGTTACAGTTATCCTGGTGTTGACTGAATAGTGGTTTGATATTGTAAGCGCATATGCCCGGGATAGTGCGTCGTTAACCCGCCTCCCCAGTGGGATGTGGAAAATCATGTTGAAAAGGCCTGCATTGTCCCTGTACCCTTCCACCAGAAGATGATCCTCAGTGGGAATTCCGAACTTGCTCTGCGTCTTGATGTATGATATCAGGCTTTCTGCGCCATATTCATCAACCCGGTAAAATTCCATGAGCCACTGCTTAACATCCTGACCGCTTTCTATTCTCCTAAGTGCTTCCTTCCTGAATTCCCCTATAAGAACGCCAAGATCATAGCTTCTTGGGAGCATCTCTCCAGTCCAAGACGGCACTGTTGGCCTCATTCCAGTTGCATCCTTGACGTATACTCGATTACGGCTGGATTTCACAAACATATATGTCTTGGCACCAAGAACGAAAATATCCCCCTGCTTCAGCCTCTCCACGAACTTGTCGCTTAACTGGCCAAGATGACGCCCCTTCTCGTTTATCACCTTGTAGTCAGCTTCTTCTGGAATGGTTCCAACGTTCATGAAGTATATCATTCTTGAGCTTTTCTTCTTCCCGAACGTACCCTGTTCCTCATCATACCAGATCTTTGAATAGATGACGTTATCCTCGATCTTTCCTGATAAATAATTAACTACGCCCATAAAGTCTTCCCGGCTCAAGGTATGGAAACTGTAGGAATTCCTGACCAGCCTGTAAGCCTCCTCTATGGTCCACACCTTCTCTATTGCCATGCCAACCACTGCCTGGGAAAGGACGTCAAGGGAATTTGTAGGCACAACCACCCGGTCTATTTCCCTGTCATATGCTGCCTTCGTAAGAACAGCACACTCCATGAGGTCGTCCAGATCAAAGACCAAAAACCTTCCCTTGGAAAGATCGTTTATGCCGTGCCCTGATCTACCGATACGCTGTAACCCCTTGGAAACCGATTTAGGACTTCCTATCTGGACAACCAGGTCGATATAGCCTATGTCAATGCCCAGCTCAAGGGATGTGGATGTTATGACACACTTGAGCTCGCCGTTCTTGAGCTTGTTCTCCACTTCCAGCCTTGTTTCCTTGCCAAGTGAAGAATGATGCGCTTCTATACTCTCCACGCCTCTTGCCTTTAGTCTCATGGCCACGTGCTCAGTTCCGCTCCTTGTGTTGGTGAACACCAGGGTTGTCTTATGCTCGTTTATCATGTTTACGAGAATGTCGTACATCCTCTCGTTGGCAACTTCATAACTTGTCTTTGTCAGATCACGAACAGGGGTTATTGTTTTGAGGTCGAGGAACTTTTTTGTGTCAACGTCCACAATGGAAAATTTCCTCGGTTCTTCCCCGTCGTAGCCACAGAGGTAAGTAGCAATGAGATCTAGAGGAGCCTGGGTTGCAGAAAGGCCGATTCTTATGAAGTCCCTGTTCACTGCCGCAAGCCTCTCAATGTTTACGGAAAGCAATGAACCCCGCTTCGTGGCAGAGACTTCATGAATTTCATCAATTATGAGATACCTGAGGTCCTGAAGCTTTTCTCGAAATTTTGGTGCTGAAAGTGTCAGTGAGAAGGATTCAGGTGTTGTTATGAGTATGTGCGGCGGTTTGCGCAGCATCTTCTGTCGCTCATTCTGTGTTGTGTCGCCAGACCTGACTCCTACCCTTATCCTTGGAGGCTCCACACCCTGCTGTGAAGCCACCTTGTAAATTTCCTCAAGCGGTGAGTTGAGGTTCTTGTTGATATCATTGGCAAGAGCCTTAAGTGGGCTGATGTAGAGGCAATATATCCTGTCTTCAAGCTTTCCTTCTCTTGCCAGCCCGAAAAGCTCGTTTATGACGGCAAGGAAGCCTGTAAGCGTCTTGCCGGTGCCAGTGGGGCTGGAAACCAGGACATTCTGCCTGTTATGTATGAGCGGGATTGCCCTTCTCTGTGGATCAGTAAGGCCACTGTATTTTCCGTTAAACCACATGGAAATAAGTGGATCGAGAAAGGGAAGGTGATCCTCCACCCTGAACTCACTTGCAGTGTCTTGCTCCATTTTATCTAACTTTGTACGGAGTTGGAAAGAATATTTAACATCTTCTACAGATGGCACTGACATTAGGCTTTAATTTTTTGACCCAATCTAATGGATTTAACCTCTCCTGGATCAATACGCTCAAATGCCCGTCCTTTCCCTGGCTTCTGCTGACATCTTCCTTGACAGGTTTTCAAGCGTTGAATCATGTAAAGTCGTGCCACGAAGGAGTTCCGAAAAGTATTCTATGGCGCGATCATAATCTGCAACGTTTACCGGTTTTGGAACTCCGTCCTTTCCCCCAAGGGCAAAGGAAAACTTCACAGGATCAGTGAATGACGGCGGATCTCCGTAGACTATTTCTGAAAGATATGAAAGAGCCCTGATTGTGGATTTCCCCACTCCCTGCATAAAAGCCAGCTCCTGGAAATCAGTGGGCTGGTACTCATATATCTGCCTCAACCTTTCCCAGTTAATTCTATAATCCATCCTCAGAACGGGCTCATTTAGGTTGAAACTATCCAGCGTCCTCTGTGAACCGCTCTGCAGAATGTGCCTGTATCTTAGTGGGTTGTCCCTAGCCATCTCCAGCATTCCATCACGGTTCCGGGAGCTTCTGGAAGTAGAAAGATTCAGAGGCCTATGGGCCACAAAAGTTGATGAAATTCCGTTTCTGCCGTCATTGAGGAAATCAAGCGATGACCTGTGAAGCCAGTGGTACCTTCTGGCCATTCTCTGTTCGGCATTCATTCCCTGCTGAACAATCGCCCACTTTCCCGAATGATCCAGGATCAAGAACTGCATGTACAGATCAAATCCATCCTGCAGGAGGTTCTGGTCAACCTTTGCTATTCTTCTGGCATCCTCTTTTATCTTGTGTGCCTTGGATTCAGAGATTATTCCTCGTGATACAAGAAGCTCAAATTCACCTGATATTTCTGAAATATGTGCACCTTTTCCTCCCAGTATGAAGACACCTGGATCAGCACGTTTCCAGAAGTATTCTTTGAGAGCTCCCAGAGTGGCTGTTGTTGTACCACTTGAATTCCAGTCAAAACCTATGGCAAGTGAGAGTGAATGGAACCAGAATGGATCTGAAAGTTTCTCAAGGTAATCACTGACGCCGAATCTTTCAATGATAAGATCGGACATTATTCCGCCAAGTTTTACCATCCTTCTGTAGAGGTACTCTGGAGGGTGGCCGTAGTGGAGAGGGAGTACAGCCGATCCTTTCTTTTCCAATACTGATGAAGGGCAATCTGAAATTTAAGACTTGCCCAGATCGTCAATGTTCTGAAAGGCTCAATTCCTTTCCGGCTAGAAACACGCGCTTTTTGTTCCTTATTTCCCTGATATCATTGGCTGGATTCCCCTCGACCAATACAATATCTGCCTGTTTGCCTTCTTCTATCGTACCTGCCTGGATTCCTATTTTCCTTGCATTTCCTGTTGAGCTCATCAGTGCCTGTAACGGTGTAAGTCCGCCAATTTCAGCAAGAAGTATGAGCTCATTCCAGTTTGTGCCTATGTCAATGTCTGTTCCCGTCTCAAACCCAAGGTCAGTGCCAGCCAAAATGTTTATTCCATACTCTGCCGCCTTTGGCAGTATCTTTCCAATACCATCCCTTACTGCCTTTATCTTTTCCAGTCCCCAGCTGCTAACGCCAAGTTTTTGCCCATGTTTCACAAGAAGCTCCTGTATTGATATGGTTGGCGTTAGGGACACACCTCTCTCTGCCATTTCCCTCAATGTCCCATCCTGAGCGAGCGTACCGTGTTCAATTGACTTTACTCCAGCCTGTACTGCATTCCTGATTCCCTGATCTCCATGAGCGTGAGCAGCAACATACTTACCGGCCTTCCTAGCCTCGTTAACAATAGCTGCCAGTTCCTCCGGCGTGAACTGTTCCTGGTCAGGCCTGTCCCTCTCAGAGAGAACACCGCCAGTGGAAAAGACCTTTATGAAGTCAGCTCCAGTCCTAAGTACTCGGCGTGCAGCGGATATGCATTGATCCTTTCCGTCACATATCTCCGACATACCTCGATCTTGGTTCCAGTGAAAAGGTATTGAATGGGCCACTTCACCATGTCCAAAAGACTGGCTGAGAGGTTTTCCAGCTGCCAAGATGTTTGGACCGACAATGGTACCTGACTTTATGGCTTCTCTGAGATAAATTGAATTCTCCTCACCACAATCGCGGACAGTGGTAAAACCGGCCTTTAGCAACTTTATCATCCAGGTGGATGCTCTTAAGAGTCTTGTCCTGGCATCCTTTGTCAGGTATTCTGCGACAAGATTCCCGGTTGTACTGCCACTGAGATGAATATGAGAATCAACCATTCCGGGCATTACAAAATAATCTCTTGCATCCAGTCTGTCAGATCCGACAATATTTTTTTCCAATTTAGCTACCCTGCCATTCCTTATTTCTAGATCGACATTCTCCAGTATTTTGGTACCGTCGAAAAACATACCGCAGTGAATAATTGACACAAATGTTTAACCAATCTGTACATTATAAAGATTTACATTTATAATTATTAAAATATGTTGGCAAACTGTAGCTTTTTGTAAATTTTATGCATTAAGCCACTAAATTTTGCAAATTTGGCGAAATATTGTTTTAATATGCTAAAAGGAATGAAATTTTCTCCAAATTATTCAAGATGACAACGTAATTTGAGAGGCCTTCCTAGAAAGATTTATTTAGTATGGTAGTGTATGAGACTTGTGGACACGGAACAGACTGTAATAAAGGAAGCAAATACCATTGGTGGTTTGCTTAAGGTTGTTATTCCCATAGCCCTAGGAATGTTTCTGGTTGGTTTTGATGCCAATCTGTTTTTCTTTGGTGGCACTTTTATCCTAAAGACCATCAAGGTGAATCAGATACTGCTCGGTATCGCAGGGTCTGGGTTTGCTGCCGGAATAGCAATATTCAGCGTTATAGGTGGTTACATATTTGACAAGATCACAACTAGGAATGGCATCATAATATCTCTGGCCATCATATCTATATTCTCTGCTCTTACTGGGTTCGTCACAAACCAGTATGAACTCGTAATATACAGATTCCTTGTAGGATTCGGCACGGGAATGATACAGCCTGAGATCATAGCATTCCTTGGTGACATAAGGCCGGAGAGGAGGCAGACCATAATCGCCTCTGAGGGGATAGCGTTCGGACTTGGGCTTTTTGTTGCGCCTTACATCTATGCAGCATACTCTACGCCAAGCACCTTTGACATCCCATTCATAATAGCTGGGATTAGCGGTGCGGCCCTCATAGGTGCTGTAGTTGCCCTGGTTCCTTCGAAATACAAGCTGTATCAGAGACCGCAGAAAGGTATGCTTGAGGTGCTGAACCCGTCCTTAATATTGATATCGCTGTCATTTTTCGTTTTTGGAATAGCGTTCTTTGCCTTTGAAAGCTACTATACAAACTATCTCACATTTTACGGTTTTTCTGAATCAAGCGCATCTCTGGTCTTTTCTTTCTTTGGCCTAGCTCTTCTGGTTGCAACACTTCCGGCTGGCATAATGGGTGATATGTTCAACAGGAAACTAGTGATTCTGTCAGCAAGCGCAGTAATGATGGTGGCGTCGGTTGTGCTTTTTATCCTGTCTCCAGTGTTTGGCATAGCTGCACTTGGCACAGTACTATTCGGCGCAGGATATGGGATGTATGGCAACGTAAACGCATTTGCACAAGATTCTGTTGAGGATGCTTGGAGAGGATCTGCGGTTGGCTTTATGTTCCTGATATTCAACATCGGCACAATAATAGGTTCCCCACTAATGGGAGTCGCAATTGCCAAGTTCGGCTACCATCTGGCCGGCATTTACGTCATCTTCATTCCGCTGATAGTCAGCCTCGCTCTTGTCGCTGCCACTCCTAATGTAAGAAGAGCCTTGTTGCAGGAAGATATGAAAGAGAAGCTGGTACCGGGTGAAAGCAACGAGTAAGGATGATGGGGGAGGTAACCTTTCAGAATATGTTGTCGCATTGAGAAGGGAGTTCCACAGGAACGCGGAGTTGAGTTTCAAAGAATTCAACACTTCCAAAATTATTTTTGATGAACTAAGAAAACTTGGTCTCAAGCCAGTTCAAATTGCAGGGACTGGGGTTTACGCCGATATAAATGGCAGATTGCCCGGAAAAACCGTTGCATTAAGAGCTGATATAGACGCCCTGCCGCTGAATGAAAATTCAGGTGATGAATTTGCATCCAGGAATCCAGGTGCCATGCATGCCTGCGGCCACGACGGGCACATTGCCATGCTGCTCGGTGTAGCCAGGAAATTCATGTCTGATCCATCTTTCCCCGGGAGGATTAGACTGCTGTTTCAGCCTGCAGAGGAGGCTCCTCCTGGAGGCGCCATAAAGATGATTGAGGAGGGGGCCCTGAAGGACGTCGATTATATTCTTGGGCAGCATGTTATTTCCACCCTGCCCTCAGGAACCATAGGTATCAACTATGATTACGGAGCGGCCATATCAGACGAGTTCTTCATAAAGATATCAGGTCCGGGAGGCCATGGTTCAAGACCGCATGAGACTTCAGATGTTGTATACGTCACTTCATTATTCATAGTTTCATCACAAGCACTAATTTCCAGGATGACCGATCAGACGCAGCCGTCGGTTCTGACTTTTGGTACCATAAAAGCCGGCGACAGATTCAACATAATAGCTTCCAACGCGGAGATAAGCGGAACTGTTAGAACATACAGCAAAGAGGTAAGGGACAGGATACGTTCCGGCATGAAAAATTTACTGGAAAGTATCTGCAGGGTACACGGTTCGGAGTTCAGTTTTCATTATGAAGAAGGTTACCCAGCTCTGCTTAACGATCAAAAGGTCGCCTCAGTTGTTGACAGGGTTGCCAAGTCAGTTGTTGGAAAGGAGAATGTGGTCTATCCATCGCCCACTATGGGTGGGGAGGACTTTTCCAGATTTCTCGAAGTTGTTCCCGGGGCATTTTTCAGGTTGGGTGTAGGGAATGCACAGATGGGCATCAATGCACCTCAGCACAGTCCAAGGTATAGGATGGATGAAAGCGCCTTAGTACTTGGAGTCAACGTCATGTATGGGGCAGCGCTGGAGCTTTTATTGCACGGAACAGATTAATGCCATCATATGTCTTTGAGCCCTAACTGTTGGTTGAATATTTCTGCAAAAACATTAATTGCCAAAACAGGACGACAGGAGGGTAGATGCCAGCCAGTGAAAACCGGAATGATGTAAGAATTCAATAGCATCTGTTATATCAACATAATATGTCGATTGATGTTGCAGTTATTCCGGGAGATGGAATAGGAAAAGAAGTAATGGAACAGGGGTTGAAAGTGCTGGAAGCCGTGGAGGAAATGGAGAACGTGAAATTCAAATTCTCTGAGTTTCCTTGGGGTTGTGAATATTACCTCAAAAACAATGAGATGATGCCACATGATGGCCTCAAGCAGCTTTCCGCCTTTGATTCGATTCTTATGGGTGCAGTAGGATATCCGGGTGTGCCTGACCATGTATCACTGTGGGGGCTCCTTTTGCCAATAAGAAGGGGTTTTGACCAGTACATAAACTTGCGGCCATCAAGATTGCTGCGTGGCTTCATATCTCCTCTTGCTGATAAGAAACCTGGAAGCTTCAATTTTGACATAGTGAGGGAGAACACTGAGGGGGAATATTCCAATATGGGGGGCATACTCAGGGAAGGTACCAATGAAGAGATAGCAGTACAGAATTCCATCTTTACACACAAGGGTACAGAGAGAGTCAT
This sequence comes from Thermoplasmata archaeon, assembly GCA_021797355.1. Lineage (GTDB taxonomy): Archaea > Thermoplasmatota > Thermoplasmata > Thermoplasmatales > Thermoplasmataceae > UBA509. The sequence goes on from JAJZZX010000005.1 coordinate 63,662, forward strand.
AAGATATGCATTTAAGCTTGCCATTGAACGATCCAGAATATCCGGTAAAACACCATATGTAGCCGGAGCAACAAAATCAAACGGAATAAACTACACCATGCCTTTCTGGGACAGAATTTTCAGAGGCGTTGCATCCGAGTTTCCTGAAGTCAGGACGAACCTCTTCCACATTGATGCCCTTGCAGCATATCTAGTAACAAAGCCTGAGACCTTTGACGTTATAGTGGGTTCCAATCTCTTCGGTGACATTCTATCAGATATTGGGGGCGCCATTTCTGGAGGAATCGGTGTGAGCCCTTCTGCGAACTTGAATCCGGAAGGGAAGTATCCATCCCTATTTGAGCCAGTCCACGGATCAGCACCGGATATTGCAGGAAAAGGGATCGCGAATCCTGTTGGAATGATCTGGACTGTTGCAATGTTCCTTGAGCATCATAACATGGGTGAGTTGTCCAAGGCACTGTTGGAGGCAATCCAGAGAGCCTCGGAAACTGGCTTCAGGACGCCTGACCTAAAAGGTAAATATACTACTGCTGAAGTAAGCTCGAAGATAATAGAAATATTCAGGGAGATAAGAAGCTGAATATTGAGATGAACAGTTTCAGGGCGGCAACAACTAACAATTGAAAAACAGATGATCAGCGACAAATATATGGTCACTTATAAATATATGGATCTATACTTATTTTATAATTCCGATTAGAAAAATCAGGAAGAAGCTGCCGATTCTTCCTTCTTAGGTTGTGATTTTTTTGCCCTTGGCTTCTGCTCCTTAGGCTTCTGTTCGTGAGCCTTGGGCTCTTTCTTGAATTCAGTATAACCGCAACGCCCACAGGAAAATCTGTCCGAATGTTCGGCAAGAAAAACGCCCGGGCCGCATCTTGGGCAGAACCGGTGTTTCCGAACCAGCTTGCCAGATTCTACTGAATACAGTTCCCTTTTAATCACTTGGCATCCCCTTCCTTCCCCTTGAGGCCGTTCCTTATGAGTTCGTAGTCTGGTTCATAAAGCATTGCACTTTCTTTGTCCTTGTATACTTTTGAATACCCCTTGACCTCGTTCATCCCTGTTTCCTGGATATTCCTTTCTACAATGACTAGGTCTTTTGGCGCACCCATGTTCTTGGCTATTATCTCCCTTATCTTCTCTCTGCTGGGCGTTGGCTCGTTTTTGAAAACAAGCCTGTAATGGATTTCCTTTCTGTGAAGGAGAATGTTGTCATTCACGTTCTCAACTTTCAATTCCGGCATCTGTCTTCCATCCTTTCAATTATTGACTTTACGCTATCCTTTATGGATTTGTCAACCTGTATGCAGGCCATCCCCACATCGGGAATGCCGTACGCTACCACTGTATTTATGTCCGAATAAAAAATTATTGGTATAACGGCAAGATCTTCCTCCCCATCAACCTCAATTCTTCCGCCGTTCCCCTTGATCAACCGTTCAATGGCCAGGAAAAGGTCATGGCTCAGTGTTCCAGGGTCGTTTTTCACTCTGACTGAACCGGGAACGCTCTTGAAACTTCCTTCCGATCCGCGTTTTGTCTTTAGATCCACAACCTCCAGGAAAGGTGATATCCCTATCCCATGAAGAACTTCCGTTGTCACATCCCCAACGGAAACTATCCTGCCTTTCTGGTAGGCGAGAAGTTCAGCTGGGTTGCACAGCCTGCTTTTATATGAGGAAATCTCATCCCTCAGTTCCGGGCTCACAATAAAATCATGACCTGACTTTAATTGCGTAGGCACCAGTATCCGTTATTCCAGCCCTATTTGCAATGACGGAAAGCTTGGGTTCTGATACTATGACAAACCCAAACCATTCTGTGGTAGTTTTTTCCTCGCCGTGGATGGGGCAACTTTTCTCTGTGGTTATGAGATGGCATTTTTTGCAAGCTCTGTATATTTGCTTCATAGAACAACCTCAGTTTGGCACTTTTCTTACAAGCCATTCAAGCTTGCCAAGTCCGGTCTGCTTCATGGTGAAACCAATCTTGCTATCCTCAATGGTTGATGAACTCAGATTGAGCGCCACAATCCTTACCCTAACTTTGTCTCCTGCCTTAATGTCTTTCTTAGTTTCCTTGCCAATGAATCTTTGGTTTGTCATGTCAACATCTATTCTATCATCCATTATCTGGCTCTTGTGCAGAAGTCCCTCGAATGGACCGAATTTTACAAATGCGCCAAAGTTCTGGACTGACACAACCACGCCTTCTACTATTTCCTGTAGTTCAGGATAATACGCCAGCGCCTTGTATTTGACAGACTGGTAAACGCCTCCGTCCCCATGCACAATGGTTCCTTCTCCAACTTTCTCAACATTCATTATGGAGACAATGTAACACTTGCCGAGTATCCTCGAATCATCCCTCGCATCTCGAAGATCGACAAGCTTACCCTCTAGCGAACCTTTAGAAACGTCCATTACGGCTTCATCGTAATTGGAGCTCAATTTCTCTGGGGGGATTCTGGCAATATATTCATCTTCAATTATAACGTACATTGTTCACCTTCCCGCAAACCAGCCGAAAACCACAATCTTCGCCATTATTCCGGGCATGCCATGGCTTTGAGCGGAATTTCCAGCTACATACAGGACTATTGTACGGCATTGTTTCAAGAATTATTAATCTTATGTTGTTATTTCACAACCGGTACAGTATATCTAGACCAACAATGTAATAAACGTATTTCCGTTATATTTTACGATGGAAACAGAGCGGCTTTCAGAGACGCATCAGATGCTCAGAAACACCATTGAGGATTTCACTAGGAAAGAGGTTGCGTCAATAGCATCCAAGATGGATCAGGAAGATTACTTTCCCAGAGAGCTGTTCAGGAAAATGGGAAAGATGGGTTTTCTGGGAATAACTGTACCGGAGGAGTACGGAGGTGCTGGCATGGATTACACTGCCCAGGCAATAATAACAGAGGCAATAGCTCACGAATCAGCCTCATTGGCACTTTCATACGCTGCACACAGCAATTTGTGCCTTGATAACATGTTCAGGAACGGTACGGGAGAAATCTTGGAAGATGTTGTCCCAAAACTATGTTCTGGCGAATACATTGGCTCCCTAGCCATGACAGAACCAGATTCCGGGTCGGATGCACTAGCAATGAAAACACATGCAGAGCCCCAAGGGAAAGAGTTCCTCCTTTCAGGTACAAAGACACTCATAACTAATGCCCCATACTCCGATGCATTCCTCGTCTATGCAAGAACAGGTGATTCATATAGTGCGTTTGTTGTAAAATCAACTGACAGGGGGTTCTCAAGAGGTGATAAATTTTCAAAAATGGGAATGCGCGGTTCCCCCACGGGCACAATTTATTTTGATGAAGTAAGGCTCGGAACTGAAAGGATACTGGGGAAAATCGGCGATGGCAAGAACATAATGCTGAGTGGCTTGAATTCGGAAAGAATCATTCTGGCATATCTTTTCCTTGGTGTCGCCAGGAAGGCCTTGGAGATGGCTCTTGCATATTCCACACAGCGAAAACAGTCTGGAAAGCAACTTCATGAGTTTCAGCTCATTCAGGAAAAACTGGCTTATATGTACATTAAATACAAAACGAGCAGGCTCCTTGTGGATGAGGCCCTGCAAAAGGTAACTGCAAATCCAATGGATGCACTGGCTGCTGCATCTGCTGTCCTCCATGCTTCGGAAAGCTCTGAATACATTGCCAGGGAAGCCATCCAGATACACGGAGGTTACGGGTACGTTAAGGACTTTGGCGTTGAGAGACTGCTCAGAGACGCCATTCTCGGCCAGATCGGTGGCGGTACCACAGAGATCAGGAAACATATTGTCTCGTCCAATCTTATTAAAAGGTATAAGAGGGATAATGCAATTCCTTGAGGCTAAATGAAATGCATATTGTGCGACAAGAATGAGGCTATTGAACACGGACTGTGCAGCGACTGCCTTGACAGCAACTTCCAGATAAACGTGAACGGATCAGTAGACCTTACCATATGTCCAAAGTGTGATTCATTCAAGGTCGGCAACAGGTGGTATAGGGAAGGTATGAAAGGCCGGCTTGCTGCTGCCATCCGCAAGCATATTACTGGTAGCAGCGGTAGCGCGGAAATAAACGTAGTTTCTGATTCCATAAGTATAAACAGGCCTGAGGGGAGAATTGATTTCTCGGTTGCCGTTGACAATGGCCACTCCAGTTTGATCACAAGGAGCGAGTCCATACCCAGCAAAATACTGCTTAACAGCTGCCCCATATGCAACAAGGTAACAGGATCATATTATGAAGCCATAATCCAAATGAGAACGTTCGGAACGAACTATACTTCCATCATAGATGAGGCAATGGACAGGATTGACCCTTTCATAGTGAACATGGAAAGCCGCTCAAATGATTCTTTTCTCTCCAAGATAGTAAGATTGCCGGAAGGCCTGGATCTTTACATAGGCAAGAAAAACGATGCTATAAAAATGACAAGATTTTTGCATGAAAACTTCTTTTCTGAAATCAAGATAACAAAGAAACTGGCGGGCAGAAGGGAGGGAGAGGATTTCTACCGGTATACGTATCTCGTGCGGCTCCTGAATCTTTCCAGGGGAACAATTATCCAGCATGAAGGCAGAGAATATCTTCTGGAGCAGATATCCCCGAATTCTCTAACGCTTATAGATGCTGCCAGCGAAAGGAGATTCACTGTACAGCAGAACGATTTCTATTCCGGTTCCTATTCTGATACCCAGGAAAAGGCTGAACTGAGAAGATACATTGTTATTTCAAACACTGCATCTGAGACAGAACTCATGGACAGCCTTAACTTCAGCAGGTTTACTGTAAAGGGTTCTTATCACGGTGAGATAATGGCCTTTTATTATGGCGGCAAAATAATACCCACAGAAATTCCTGTACAGTGAAGATATCCATCTTCTGTCATGTAATGAAACACGGTTTTTTATCCATAAGTGAAATCTCGCCGCAGAGTGATATTATGAAAATCAGGTCTGAATGGGAAACCCTGAAGGAAGTTATGATGCACCAGCCTGGAACTGAGATTGATTATGCCATGCTGGCCCCAAGGGCCTTCTTATTTGAACGACCCTTCAGATCGCGGATTGCACTTCAGGAACACGAGGGGCTACAGCTTACCCTTAAGGAGAATGGAGTCAAGGTGAGACTTCTAAGGGACACTGTAATTGATGCTGCCGATCAGAACACTAATTTTAGGAAAGAACTGGAAAATAAGGTACTTGAAACGGTAAGGTTTTTCGGGAACCTGCAAAAGTCATCAAATGCCAAAGGTGAACTTGAAAGAAACATAAGATCGCTAGATTCAGCAACCCTGTTCAACATAATGACACTGGAGCCTTCCATAGACCTTAAATCCGATAGTGAACCAGGCAGTGAATATCCCACAGTATATTCCAATGTTCCCCTGGCCAATTTATATTTTATGAGAGACCAGCAGGCGGTTGCGCCAGGGGGCGTTATCTTTGGAAGAATGAAAAGGCTCCAGAGAATGAAGGAACCAGAAATAACGGAATTCGTTATTAAAAAGGCTCTGGGGTTTCACACATCAGTTAAGATAAACGGTGATGGCATTTTTGAGGGTGGAGACTTCATGCCAGCTGGTAATTTCGCATTAATTGGAATAGGTTCCAGGACAAATCTTGCTGGTGCACTTCAGGCAATAGAGTCAGGGTATCTCGACTACGATGAGGTTGGCATTGTAGAGAATCCTGTTTATGATTTCATGGCTGGAAGCCCAAAGGATCCAATGGTCAACATGCACCTTGACACCTACTTCAACATTGCAGGCGACGGGGTTGCAATAGGTTCAGCTGAACTCATGAGAAAGGCAAAACTTACTGTATTTGCAGGACATGGCGACCAGAGAGGGAAGACGTTGAGGCAGTGCACCCTCTTTGAGTTCCTGAAAGAAAAGCACTTCAATTTTGTTGAACTTGGAGTGGCAGAACAGTTGGCCTACTCCTCAAATTTTCTCACAATCAAGGATAGACGCATTATTACAGTAAACGTTTCAAATGTACTTGACAGACTTCTGAACGAAGGCATTTTCCCGAAGTACATAGAGGATCAGGTGAAGGCAGACCTTGGCAGAAGAGGCAGAAACGATCTCTTTCCAAACAACAGGTCCGTCAGGGAGATGGGCATTGAACACATTGAGGTAAAACTTACCGAATTGACAGGAGGTTACGGTGGAGCGCACTGCATGACCGCTGCATTGTCACGCTAGCATAGCATATGTATCGAAACCTTTAATTCAAATTCAGCATTACGCTGACGTTACGATGATTGAATACAAACCTAGAGGGATTTAATGGCAAAAGACAGGAGTCAAAGAAAGGGGAAGGACAAATTTAAGGAAAAGAACTGGTACACCGTAGTATCACCAGATTATTTCGGCGGAAAAGAAATAACCTTGAGTCTTGGAAATTCCCCGGAGAGCATGGTTGGAAGAAAGGTCGAGGTACCCGTATCGGACTTCACAGGAAATTTTAAAAGGGCAAATGCAAAGATGATTTTCAAGATAATATCATGCCAGGGCACGAAGTGTTCAACTGAGTTCCTGGGACATGCCCTGAGCGATGATTACATAAGAAGAATGGTGCGCAGAAGAAAGGAAAGAATTGACATAATTCATGAAGTTTCGGCCTCTGACGGGTCAAGGATGGTCCTCAAGGTTGTCATTGTTACCGACGGAAAATTAAATGCCTCAAAGAGGGTGGACATTAGAAATTCAGTCCTTTCATTCCTGGGCGAAAAAGCTTCAACCCTCAATTATGGCGATTTAGCAAAATATGTCGTCGGTGATGATATTTACACTGATATCATAAACGCGACCAAGGATATTTACCCCATAAGAAAAATTGAACTAAGAAAATCAGTGATGGTCGCGCATAATGAGAGCGGCGATGCTTCACAACACTCTGAAGAGCCTGGCATCCAACAGGCTTCGTGATTTAGTCTGCCGGGGTGGCTTAGCTGGAGGAGCGCCGGACTCATAGGAATTAAAAGTTCTGAGAAATCCGGAGGTCTCGGGTTCGATCCCCGATCCCGGCATACCTAAATTAAAACATTATTCCTGTACAGATGAAAATAGATGCAAGCAATATAACCTTGCTTAGATTTTCATGGCAATTTTTGATAAAGGAACTATCTAAATCCTCTCAAAAATTTTTGCTAATCAGCATTAGTTAGGTTGACCATATAGACGGGCAAATATTAACAATATAAAGTTATATTTTCGTCATATTGATGGAAAAAATCGATTTAAGCGTAGCGTATGCAAAATTTTGACATGACATTTATGAACCCGGATTTATTAATTATTCATGGCTTTCAGGGCAGTATTGATCAGGCCTTCAAACAGGACAGGAAGCGCCTACATGACCAAATGGGGTTTTCTCCCTGCTCCACTAAGCCTTCTTACTCTTGCAGGGGAGATACTCAGGCTTGAAGGCAGCACTGTAAAGATCATTGACATGGAAGGCGACGATCTTTCACTTGATGATGCTGTCAATGAGGCCATTCGGTTTAATCCGGATTTAGTTGGAATTACGCTTCACGCCACTGCAGCCCATAACAACGCAGGCTACATCGCAAGAAAGATCAAGGAACACAAGCCGGACACCATTCTTGTCGCTGGTGGCCACCATGCCACGTTCCTTCCAAAGGAAATCATAAGGTCGGGTTTTGACATCTCAGTTATGGGGGAAGGTGACGAAACAATATATGATATTGCAAAATCGGTTGAGCAAAGAAAGGGATTGCATGGCATACCCGGTATTGTCTTCAATGATTCAGGAAAGATAGTTAGAAATCCCCCAAGGAAACTTATACGCGATTTGGACAGCCTTCCTATGCCTCCATTGCATCTTCTTGACCCTAATAAATACACATTCAAGGTCTTCGGCAGCAATCAGCGGGTGATGTGCCTGGAAACCTCCAGAGGCTGTCCGTATGGTTGCGATTTCTGTTCTGTCACCCCAACCTGGGGTAATACCTGGCGCAATAAATCAAATGAAAGGATCATAAGGGAGATGGGAGCAGCAAAAGACGCTGGATATGATTGGATTTTCTTCACCGATGACATTTTTATGGTATACCCCAATCTGAAGCAGAGGGAGCAATTGTTCGATACCATAATCAGGGAAGGGCCAGAGATGAAATGGATAGTGCAAATGAGGGCCGACATTACCGCCCGCAATCCCAATCTGATTGGCAAAGCATCCAAAGCCGGGATGAGAATCTCATTCCTTGGCGTAGAATCAGGAAGCGAGGAAATCCTGAAGAAGATGCATAAGGGGGAATTTACACCACAGTCAGTTGATGCAGTAAAAATTCTAAGCGACAATGGCGTCATTGTACTCGTTGGCATGATGGTGGGAGCGCCATACGAAAGGATAAAGGATGTTGTCACAACAATAAAATTTTCCAGAAAGCTTGCCGCTGCAGGCGCCGATGCTATCCAGTTCTCCATATACACCCCGCTACCTGGAACGAGAATCTTTGATGATGCAATCAGAAATGGCGACATCTTCACCCTGGACTGGGACAGGTATGATGTTCTCACACCTGTTATGAAGACAAACCTCGGCCCAATTCTTGACCAGATGGCGCAGTTTTATGCAGCATACAGTTTCTACATATACAAGTTCCTGCGGGATAAGATAAGAGGCATAAAGCCGAACATAATGAAGAGGGAACTGGTTGACAACGCCTATCATTTCATTATTAAAATGATGCCCAGATACCTCAGGGATTTCTTCGGCTTTCCTAGATATTTGCTCAGCACATATGATCTGTACTGGAAATATCGAAAAAATAGCACCCTTGATGCCAGGGCAGTTGAGGAAGTGCTTGAGACCTCAAATAAGATAGTTTATGACGAAGAGAACAGGAAAAATCCTTATTTCATGATAAAAGAGAGCAGATAAACATCACAGCTCAGAAATCATCCTCGTTGTATCTCCCGCTGCTTTCTCAATATCCTTGTACTTAAGGCGCACCTTCTCCTTCATGTCTTCCGGGACTCCCTGCACTGCCAATATGTTGATTAGATGCTGAAGTTCACTGTCAAGTATCTGTGAAAGAACTCTCAGCTGCTCAGCCTTTTCTGGCTGGATCTCTTTCCTTCTTTCTGCAACGAAGCAGTCCATATGCACACCACCCTTTTTTGTGAATGTAAACTTTTCACCTGTTTTAACCGGTCTTTCACAGACATAGCATTTGTACTCTGCCATGATTACCATAACGATTGACTATTTTTAAGCGTGTTGTCTGTCTATTTCCGAATAACGGAAAGCATCCATACTAAATTTATCCCGGCTCATAATTATATACTAGCAGGCAATACTTGGGAAGAAGAGAACGCAGGAAACATAACATATTTCTGAGTTTGTATCGCAAGAGTGTTAAAATGAGCAAATTTGAGGATTTCCAACTGAAAAGTGAACTTTTAGCTTCGTTACATGACATGGGGTTCAACGAGCCCACACTGGTGCAGGAAAAGACCATACCTTTGGCCCTTGACGGAATGGACCTGGTTGTTAGATCCAAGACAGGTACCGGCAAGACCGGTGCTTTCCTTGTTCCCATAATTGAGAAGCTGGAGAAAGGAGAGAAAAACGCTGCCTTGATAGTCACCCCAACAAGGGAACTTGCATTGCAGGTATACGAAGTTGCAGTTAAGATGGGGGGCCTTTCTGGCATAAGATCGACCGTTGTATACGGAAAAGCGAGCATGGAGAACCAGATTAGGAACATAAGGAGAGGAACAGGGATAATAATAGGTACACCTGGAAGGTTAATCGACCTTATGAAGAGGGGGGAACTGGATTTATCCAGAACCAGATTTGTTGTTCTGGATGAGGCGGACATAATGTTTGATCTTGGTTTCATAGAGGACGTTGAATACATTCTCTCCAAGACTGGCAGAAACAGGCAGACAATGCTGTTTTCTGCTACGGTTCAGGAGAGGATAATGAATCTTGCAAAGAAACATATGTCTGAACCTGAATTCATAAGAATAGGTGAGGAGAAGGTACTTACAGTGACGACCATATCACACAGCTATGCCATTGCAGGGAATGGCTCAAAGATGGCTGTGCTTCTGGCCTACCTTAATGAGTACAGGCCCGAAAAGGCCATAATTTTCTCTGAAACCAAGAGAGGGGCTGATTACATATACAACATACTTTCTAGGGAGGGGTTCCCTGCCATGGTCATGCACGGTGATCTCACACAGGCCCAGAGGGAGAAATCTCTGGACCAGTTCAGGAAAAACGCCAGATTTCTTGTTGCAACAAACGTTGCAGCCCGTGGGCTTGATATAGATGATGTGTCTGACGTGATTAACTTTGACACCCCATCTGAATCAGACGTTTATGTTCACAGGGTGGGAAGATCAGCCCGCATGGGGAAGAATGGATCTGCCTTCAACATAGTATATGAAGACGAAATTGACCTCATCAGGGGCATAGAGAAAAATGTCAAGATTCACATGAGCAGGATAGAGCTTGATCAGGAACCCTATGCACACCTAAGCGACAGCATCTCAATAGGCGCAAGAGGTGGCCAAAGACCAAGAAGAAATATGGGAAACAGGCGTGGCCCATATCGAAACAGCAAGAGAAACAATGGCCGCGGCTATGGCGGCTACTAAAAATTATTCACCAGAGCCGAACCTAAACTTCAAACTATTGAACTGATCCCTTATGGCGGCAGGAAGCCGCGTTCCGAGTGATTCCAGGTAAGATTCGATATCTTCAAATTCCCTTGCCCATTCATTCTTGTCAATCTTCAGGAGCAGCTCCTTATCATTAGGTTTCAGTTCAAGCCCGTCCAGATTGAGATCTTCAAGGCGTGGCAGGTATCCAATCTGCGTACGGGAAGCACCAATCTGATTCTCGAACCTTTTGATCATCCATTCAATCACCCTCATATTGTTGCTGAATCCAGGCCAGATGAACTCCCCACTGGAATTTTTCCTAAACCAGTTCACGTAGAATATCTTCGGAAGGTTAGTTGCCTTACGGCCGATCTCCATCCAGTGCATGAAATAGTCTGAAATGTTGTAGCCACAGAAAGGACGCATGGCCATGGGATCCCTTCTAACCTCTCCCACTTTCCCTTCTGCGGCGGCAGTCTGCTCCACCCCCATTGTTGCTCCCAGAAAGACACCGTGATCCCAGTCGAAGGCTTCGAAGACAAGCGGAACAGTGTCGCCCCTTCGACCGCCGAAGATAATACCGGTGACCGGTACTCCCAGAGGGTTCTCGAATTCTGGCGACAAAGAGGGATAATTTTTCAAGGGAGTGGTAAACCTGGAGTTAGGGTGGGCCGCCTTTTTCCCTGAAGAAAAGTCATGCAGCTTGCCCTGCCAGTCATATACCTTGCCGTCAGGTTTATCAAGCCCCTCCCACCAAGGTTCACCGGATTCAGTGAGGGCAACGTTTGTGAATATTGTGTCATGCGATATGGACCTCATGGCGTTTGGATTTGTTTGGTTGTTTGTTCCAGGAACTACCCCGAAGAAGCCGTTTTCCGGATTCATTGCGTAAAGGCGCCCATCACTTCCTATGCGTATCCACGCTATATCATCACCAATAAGTCTGGTCTTCCAGCCTTTGGAAGAATAGTTAGGCGGAGGATTAAGCATTGCAAGGTTTGTCTTGCCACTCGCACTTGGGAAAGCTGCAAGAAAATAATATTTCCTGTGTTCCGGGCTCTCAACTTCTAGTATGAGCATGTGTTCTGCCATCCAGCCCTGGTTTCTTGCTTCCACAGACGCAATCCTGAGGGCATGGCACTTCTTGCTAAGCAACGCATTTCCGCCATAGGCAGAATTAATGCTTATTATGTGTGCATCAAGTGAGGTACGTTCCCATGGAAAATGCAGTATATACCTGTTATCAGGGTCAAGGCTGCCAGAGACATGAATGCTCCGTATGAAGTCCCCCCGATCCCTTATAAGTTTCGCAGCTATTTTTCCCATCCTTGTCATTATGTACATGTTTGCTGCAACATAGGGGCTGTCAGATAATTCTACTCCAACTTCCGAAAAAGAAGATTTTTCTGGCCCCATAATGTAGGGAATTACGTACATGGTTTTTCCCTTCATTGATCCTGGCAATAGTTTTTCCGTGACTTCTTCAGACTTTTCCAGTGACATGAAATTGTTAAGAGGTCCCACCCGATCTTCCCGATCTGCCACTATGAATGTTGCCTTCTCTGTTCTAGCTACATCCCTTGGATCACTCCGGTGGAGATAACACCCGGGAAATTTTTTCTGGTTCAGCTCAATCAGGGAACCATCCTTGATCATCTGGTGGACAATTTCATCATATTCCTTGCGTGAACCATCACAGAATTGAATTCTCTCTGGTTCTGTCACTTCAGCAACGCTTTCAACCCACTCTTCGACAGATCGCAATTTTTCCCTTTCCATTTCAACACACCCTTGGAGATATTGCTAGAATGCGCAGCACAACCCTGCAAACTTAGCCCATATCTCTTCAAGTTTACAATTTTCATTATTTTCTGCATTATTTAAGCTCTTCTATTTTTGTTAATTGTTTAGTTCGGCATGTGCCGTAATTGTAGTTCTTCGGCGTCGTTTCTTCTATCTCAACCTGCGAAAATTGCTCATGTCTTCATTGATTCTGCAAAAGAATTTTATACTGGGTACTGTACTGCTCGCTTCAAATGAAATATGCATGGAAACTGAAATATTGAAGTAACACATTTCACCGGCACGGGTCTGTGGGGTAGCCTGGTATCCTTCCAGCTTCGGGAGTTGGAAACCCCGGTCCAAATCCGGGCAGACCCATCGATGTCCATAAGCGAATATCGTATATTTGGATAGTGCGTTCTACTTTCATGACCTTTGAAGCAAAGTATAAGGTATTGTTAAAAAACAAAGAAATCAGACGATGGTTTGACAACCTCAGGGCGAAGTCCTATCTTACGGCAACGGTTTACCTTAGAGGACTGGGCTGTTATTGCGAATTAACCGGATCGTCCCCTGAATCTATTATAGAAGATGCAAAGAGCGGAAAACTGAGAACTGACTTCATGGATTTTGTCAGAAGAATGGAGAGAGGGCAAAGCCGGATCATACATTGCCCGATACAAGAAGGTACTGAGGTCATGGCTTGGCTTCTACGGAATCGATTTCAAGTTTGGCGTGAATATAGCCTATGAGAACAGGGCCCCAAGAGTGGAAGGGGAAAGAATACCAGAAAAGAATGAACTTGCAAAGATACTGAGGAGTGGAAGCCTGAGGGCCAAGCTTGCTATCTCATTGCTGACATTCAGCGGATTAAGGCCCGAGACTTTGGGGAATGCCGAAGGCACGGACGGCTTGAGGATATCCTATTTTCCAGAAATGAGAGTAAATAACGGCAAAGTGGAATTTGAAAAGATACCGACTCTGGTTAATGTTAGATACACTTTAAGCAAAGCGAAGCATACTTATTTTTCATTCCTGGGCCAGGAAGGGGCCATGTACCTCAAGGAGTACCTGGAGTCAAGAGTAAAGTATGGGGACGAACTCAAGCCCAACACTCCATTGTTTAAGTTGGATCCGCAAGGGCGCATTAGCCATGAGTAAATGCGGACACAGTTAGCAACAAGGGACCTCAGGAATGCGATCAATGATTCCGGCTATTCGTGGAGACCTTACGTTTTAAGGGCTTACTTTGCGACTGCATTAGACAACGCTGAAAATAAAGGCCTGATTTCCCATCCCTGGAGAATGTTCTTCATGGGGCACAAAGGAGACGTAGAAGCCAGGTACTCAACAAACAAGAGACTGCCGCCTGAAATGATAGAGGACATGAGAATGGCCTATTCCAAGTGCCTTAAGTTCCTGGAGACTGAAGACCATGGCCTTAAAGAAGAGGATGTCGCCAAGATAACATCCAATACAATGAGGGAAACGGCAATAATGATCCTTGAGACTGCATATGGCATGAAGCTATCTGACAAGGAGAAAAAGGAATTAATGGGCCTTGATACGAACGAGCTCCAGGAGATACTGAAGGATATATTCAGGGATAAGAAGGCGGAGATCCTCACCAATGGCAACAAGCATAAGACAATACCGGAAAGAGAGCTTGAAACATATCTCAATAAGGGATGGGAGCTTGTGCAGATATACCCCGGAGGAGATAAGGCGGTTGTTAAACTTTCCTTATGATTTAAAAGCGTCCACAGTATTCAGCTCATCGATGGAGACTGCTTAAGCTTGGTGAATAAGTACATTTATATTGATGAGAGCGGGGACCTGGGCTTATCTGAAATGAGTTCCAAAGTCCTTGTTATATCTGCACTCATTGCAGATGATCCCAGAAAATTAGACCGAATAATAAAGAACGCAAGGAGATATAAATTTAGCAAGGAGCTTAGAAGGGCGAAAGAGATTAAGTTTAATAAATCCAGTCATGATCTTAAGAGATACTTGATAATGAAACTAAACGAAACTGCTCAATGTCGTGGTGTTCATTGTGTGCTCTACAAGAGGAACCTGACAAGCGAATATTTAAAAGAACATAAGCACAAACTCTACAATTATGCAGATGGACAACTTGCAAAAGATATCATTTTAGATCACTGTAAGGTTGAAGTAAGGATCGATAAATCGAAGGGAAAACAGATCCTTAGAGATGATTTTAACAGTTATTTTGAGAAAAACCTTAGAGATGGGTCTTTCATAGATGAAATAAACATATTTCATAGCCAGTCTGAGAATTTTAGTGGGCTACAACATGCGGATTTGCTCTCTGGGGGGGTTTACCAGAGATTTAACAACAAGAACCCACTATATCTTAACCTCATAAATAAGACCACCTTTCCTCAATATTTCAAGGAATTGTGGAAATGAAGAATTTATACAGCGCCGGTTGGTACTTTTAGACGTGCACCTCAAGGTACACTTGACCAACCGGTCTTACCCGTTCGTTAACATGGTTAACAACAATATAAACGTTTACTCTGTACGGCCAGTGAAAGGCATTGTACTATATCGTATGATTTTGGGAAATCCTCTTGCTATTAACTATATATTAAGGATACAATAGAAGCTCGTTAACCTGGAATTGAAAATAGTCCTACTGACAACGTGATTTAGATGTGGCTATAGAGAATTCAATATTGCGGGCAATTTCTAATAGGCAGTTATTTGTAAAGGAATTCAACATAAAAATTGTTGGCAGGAAATCGTATCGGTTTCCAGAATGCTACAACAGGATCGGTTGATTATCCTAAATGATTGGAATGTCGAATAAAAATTAAACCCTTCTGCTGCGAGGATTTGTGGAAGCCTGTTTATGCAGAAATCAGGCTATTCTAGCAACCTTTATGACAACTGGAGTCAAAGGACGATCATTGCGGTCCCTTTTAACGTTGCTTATGGCATCCACAACTTCCATACCTTCAACTACCTTTCCAAATACTGGATGCTTTGAATCAAGGTAATTATTATCAACAACATTGATGAAGAACTGGCTTCCGCCTGTGTTAGGCCCTGCATTTGCCATTGAAATTGTTCCCCTGACGTTCCTGTTGTTCTTGCCGAATTCGTCCTTTATCGTATAGCCTGGGCCACCCATGCCAGTGCCAGTTGGGTCTCCTCCCTGAATCATGAACTTGGGGATTACTCTGTGAAATACTACTCCGTTATAGAATCCCTTTTCTACCAGTTTCTTGAAGTTCCCTGCAGTAACTGGCATATCATCAAACAATTCTATCTTGACATTCCCCATTGAGGTTTCGAGTATCACTCTAGTGTTTGCCATCTATGCCTCATGGCTTATACATATGTAAGGATTTATGCAGAGGGAATACCGATGCTATGGTATTTCGCCTGTCTGGTTGAATCACCATTGACGGTAATGCGTGCACGAATCTGAGAGAATGAGCAAAAAACAAATATTTACGAAAACAGAACAAATTAACAAGTATAAGCCTCTGCCTTTGACTGAAAGTTGGGACCAGATAAAAATATCATAATCCTGCGATTATGGTAGTCAAGGATGAAGGCAGATAATTTGGAAAATAACTCTGGCGCCGTGCAGGCAAACATTAGTCCAAATGAAGTAAGCGTGCTGAAATTCTTGTTTGCCAACAGGGATGCCTGGATTATGGAAGACCAGATCCGTATTGAGGGTTTGAACGTAAGGGAGATTGCCAGTTCTGTTTCATGGCTCGAATCCAAGCGCCTCATAGATGTCAACAGAAATGAGATTTCAAACTTCCATCTCACTGAAGAAGGAAGAAGATTCCTTCAGGAGGGGCTTCCCGAGGAAAGGGCATACCATCTCATCTCAAGCAGAAAGCAACTCACTGTTTCAGACCTAATGAAGGAGTTGGGGGAAAGCGACGGCAGAATTGCCCTGGCCCAGCTTGCAAAGTTACGCATAAAACCACGGAACGGCGTGGTTTCCCTGGATGGTGTACCTTTGTTGGATGATGAATTTGCAAGAAGAAGATCATTCTTGAATTCACTGGCAGCTGGATCCGCCGATCTGCCTGCAGACATGATCAATCATTTCAGGAAGCGCGAGAATGTCATACAGGAACACAGGAGAATTATCCGCAGCCTCAGGATAAACGAAAATGGCATCCGGGCGCTAAGCTCATCACTGTCGACAGGGAATCTCCTTGGCGAACTTACCCCGGAAGTCATTGCCTCGGGGCACTGGAAATCTGTGGGATTCCAACCCTACGACCTGAATTCACGTGTGGAAAGGGTACTTGGCAGCGGTGTGCATCCAATTACATACCTATCAAGAATGGTTAAGGAGATTTTCCTTGAACTTGGTTTCAGCGAAATGCCCGGGCATTACATAGAGTATGCAGCCTGGAACATGGATGCTCTGTTTATACCGCAGGATCACCCAGCCAGGGACATGCAGGATACATTTTATCTTGATACTAAAAAGAAACCGGAAATGGAACACCCTGAAGTAATGGATATTTTTTCAAGAGTGCATGAAAACGGCATCAGGGGATATAGAGGATGGGGGTACAAATGGTCCAGAGAGAAAGCCAGCCAGCTGCTTCTTAGGACGCATACCACGGTCAGCACCATAAGGTACCTGTACGAACATCCAGAACCGCCTCAGGCCGTATTTTCGGTTGAAAAAGTCTTCAGACATGAGAGTGTGGACTGGAAGCATCTAGCAGAACTCCATCAGATCGAAGGCGCTTATTATGGAAAGGATGCCAGCCTTGCATCCCTGAAATGGCTGATGAGGGAGTTCTATTCCAGACTTGGTTTCAGGGACCTAAAGTTCATCCCTTCCTATTACCCATATACAGAGCCAAGCATGGATGTGGTGGGAACCATCGACGGAAAGGAAATGGAGCTTGGGGGATCAGGAGTGTTCAGGCCAGAAGTAACGAAGCCACTTGGCCTTAAGGTTCCTGTAATTGCCTGGGGCCTTGGCCTAGAAAGGCTTGCGATGATCTATTTCGGGCTTAACGATATAAGGGATATATACCAGAGCGATCTCGATTGGCTACGGACATACAGGCTAAGGGACTAGCTCATCCTCTTCTTATCTGTTTCCGGTATCTTTCCAATGATGGCGTCATAGCACCTAATGCACATTCCACCCTTGGTGATGTGTGCTGGACAGATGGGCCTATGGCATATGATGCACTGCTGAATGGCTGGCCTGGAGCATATGTAGCATAAGCCAAGCATCTTCATACATATATATTCATACCTGGCATATAGATGTGATCCGATCTATGATAAGAGATGCTGAGCCTTCAGACTGGCTGTCCATAAGCGAGATATCAAAAATCGCTGGTTATGATGACTACATAAACGCCATTGGGCCATCTTACCTGTCAAGTGGCCGTGTGATTGTCTATATCCTGGATGAAAGAATTGTGGGATTCCTTAAGGTTGAAGCCCTTCCGGATAACTCAGCATGGCTCAGCGGCTTGAGGGTGCATCCTGGATATAGAAGGATGTCTGTTGCAACACAGCTCACTGAAAGTGCACTTGATTCGTCAAGGGAATCTGGGGTAAAGAGGATAAGGCTGCTCGTTCAGCATAATAACTTGAGGTCTTCATCCCTGGTGAAAAAGATGGGGTTCAGCAAAACAGCAGATTTCTGTTTCTTCAGGGGCGTTCCAGAAGCGGTTTCAGATGTTCCATCCTTACTGCCTGGACTCGTGCCCAATTACATTAACTTGGGCTGGGTCTTCTGCGAGCCACTTCCAAATGTGCTTGGAGAATGCACGTTTTTCAGTACTGCTGGAAATGGAATAGTGTCAAGATTCGGAAATAATGCATGGCAGATAATCAGGCCCTCAGATTCAATGGTGTTCAAAGGAGATGAATTTTCCTGCATTGAAATTCATGGCGAATTACCTGACTATCTCCTTAAACATGTCTCTCCTGAGTTTGATTATGGGAGTATCTACGAGCTATCACTTTGATCAGATAGCTTCCTGCCAGAACCATATTGGGAAGTTTCAAGATATATACGGATGTATGGCTCAAGTCCCTTGAGGACCTTTATAACTGCCTTGCTCAGATGTTCTTGCATTGTTGATTTCGACATTCCTGCGAATGCTGCCAACTCCCCTATTTCCACCTTTCTTGGAATTGAAAAGTAGCCCGCAGAAATTGCATTGGAAAGTGCATTTATCTGCCTTGAAGTGAGCTCCCCGAAAAGCTGGGAAAGCGACAGTGTATAAATGTCCCTCAGCGACCCTGGATCAACTTGTTTTTTCTTCTGGATTGATGCCTGTCCGACAGATGAGAGTTCGCTGAATAATTTGCCGAAGCTTTCCGGCTCCAGGGCCACAACCTTGAGCTTCTCAACTCCACCGGAGTATTCGACCGGGGCCTGCCACAGGCAGTTGTCCCACTCGGTCATCCTGATGGTTGAATTCTCCCTTGTGCAGCGGCAGCTAATCATGAAAGTAAGCTGGTTTCCCTTCCTTGAAGAGAAGAGAATGTTGCTGTGAAGAGAATCAACGATTGAAGGAAAATTCTCGGAGATACTTTCAAGTGTTTTCGAGCTTCCGTAGAATTCAAGATAATCCACAGCGGAATTGCACCATCTGAGGAATGTTGCTTCTGGAAATTCCTTAGAAACCTTGCAGAACGGAAGATTGTTGATCAGTTTCAGCTCAATTTCATCCATGAACCGGTTCAGACCGGTCATAATTATATATTTTTGCAGGCAATAATCTTTTGGTGACAAAATTGGTCAATCTGATTGTTGAGCACAGATGGAAAGAGAAGAACCAGGAAGAAGCTTTCAAAGTTGTTGGAAGCATAGTCGACATGGCGAAGAACGGAAAGCTGCCGCAGGGCTTTTCATTGAAGTCCATTAACGTATTGGGCAGCGAGAGGATGGCAATCTGCAATTGGGAAGCTCCCAGCCTTGCCGAGCTGAAGGGACTGATTGCGAAGGTAAATCCACCAACAAAATACGAAGTATTTGAAGCCCAGAAATTGCTCTAAGGCCTAAGTGGAAGCCTAATCCTCGCCTTCCACATGGCTCTCAATTTTAGTCTTGTAATCGCCAAGATTTGAGCGAGGTTGAGCCTCTCCGGGCTTAGATGATTTCATTATGGACAGGATTCCAGCCACCATAAGCAGCACAAGGCTAATGAGGAGTGCTGTGTGAAGGCCTGCCAGGAATTGCTGGGACACCCCGCCATCAAGCTTGCTTGTTCCAAGAAATACTTCAAATGCCACATACCTTGGAACTGACAGTGATGCAGCTGATATGGTTATAACGTAGCTCATGAGTGTGCCAATGCTGGAAAGTGTCCTCAGCAGCCCGGAGACAGAACCGTAAAGCCTCCTGGGTGCACTTGACATGACTGCACTGTTGTTGGAAGGCCAGAAGAGTGCTCCTCCCAGTCCGGAAACTACTGAAGCAAGAATCACCAGATATATGCTGCTGTTGACTTTCAGGAAGAGGTATGCCAGGACACCCGCTGCCATCAGGAAGATCCCGATGCCGGCAACCAGACCAGGCCCTACCCTGTCCGAGAGCCGCCCCATCCTTGGCGCAAGCAAGCTGGCAACCACATAGCCGGGCACAAGAAGTAGGGATGCATACAGCGGTGTGAATCCGCGTATCCCCTGCAAATACATGATAAGAATGAAAATAACAGACAGATAACCAAGGGCCTGCAGTAGAGCCGCCATAAGGGAATACGTGAGCTTTGGCTCCCTGAAAGCCTTGATTTCAATTACTGGGAAGCTGACCTTCTTTTCTACCATGATGAATGGTATCAACAGCAGAACGCCAACCGAAACAAGTATTGTGTTGAAGGTATCAATGCCATGGCCGGCGATATCGGTTGCTCCGTATGATACAATTGAAAGGATGGAAAGAAGGAGAATCATTCCAGGTATGTCTATCTTCGACGGTGCCTTGTTGTTATCCCTGACATAGCGCACTGCCAGAAGGAATCCAACCATCCCGATGGGCACGTTGATGTAAAAGATGTACTGCCAGCCAATGAATGTTGTGATTATTCCTCCAAGCACAATTCCAAGGGTTCCACCTATGTTCCATCCCATAGTTGTAATGCCAAAAGCCCTCCCCCTCTGGCTGGGCTCAAAATTATCAGCCACTATGGCACTGCTGTTCGCCTGCATCAGGGCAGCGCCGAAGGCCTGTATGCCCCTGGAAATTATTAGGATATCGATTGTTGGCGAGGCTCCAGATGCCGCTGAACCGGCTATGAACACAAGAAACCCGGAATTGAACATCTTTCCGCGGCCAAAGATATCTCCCAGCCTTCCAAGCTGAGTGGTAAAGGCGGCAAGCAGCAGCATGTAAATCAATATCACCCAGATTGTTGTGACCAGAGAAGCATGAAAATATGCCGTTATGGTTGGAAGGGCAAGAATTACTATTGTTGTGTCTATGGCTGACATGAGTGTCCCTACAAGGACACTTATAAGGACAAATTCTCTCTTATCTGCCATGGCAAATCACGTATGGATGCGGTTATTGATATCCTCCATAAAAACCCAGCAGTTTACAAATTTTAGAAATAAATGCCATTCCGTTGCCATATCATGAGGACAAAAGATAAATAATTACAAAACAATTCGTAACCAGAAAGATGGATAGCATAGAACCTGACGCCAGAATTGCTGACCTTGTTGGTATATTGTATGTTCTGAGTTTCATTTTTAAGGAGAAGACTGACCTATTTGAACTGGAAAAGGAGATGGAAGTTGACCTAGATGACCTGATGCCCATTGTTTACACTGCCTCAACCCTTGGTTTCGTGGAAGCAACAGAAGGCGACATAGCCATAACTCAGAAGGGGCGTGAGTATATTTCATCAAGCCTGAAGAAGAGAAAGGAAATCCTCAGGAACTCCATAGAAAATGTTGAGCCATTTGTCACTGCAAGAGAACTTGGCAAATTTAACATTGAGGAGCTTTATGACGCCCTCCAGGAAAAGGGAATACAGACCTACAACAGGCCTTCTGGAAAAAGGGATCTGGAGATTATCCTAATCGAGTGGGGACTCT
This sequence comes from Thermoplasmata archaeon, assembly GCA_021797355.1. Taxonomy (GTDB): domain Archaea; phylum Thermoplasmatota; class Thermoplasmata; order Thermoplasmatales; family Thermoplasmataceae; genus UBA509. Next base: position 85,201 of record JAJZZX010000005.1, read on the forward strand.
ACTCCGGACTCATAAAGAAGGATGAGGAAGATTTCCAGGTAATGCATTTTCCCTCAGCAGCCTAGGCCACAATGGGCCTCATATATTCATCATGCTGAATATATTCCTTCCTCAGCCACATACTTCTTCCTTGCCAGGTCCATTAGCTTTCTCGTGAATAGCAGGGAATAGATGACCACAACTATGCCGAATATGAGTGAAGCCCAGGCGGCAAGTGCAATGTTGCCGCTGTTTGTGGCAACATCAATTACCTTCATGAGTCCGTGCGATATGCCTAGATTATAATGCCCTGCAATGCTGGGCCAGTATTCACCTATCATTAGCCCTCCCCATGCACTGTTTATTGTGGATGAAATGCCACTGATCAGATAGGGAAATGTCGAAGGCATAACAATAAGCCTCATCTTCTGGAAGAATCCAAGATTCAGATTGTCCATCAGTTCCATGTATTCTGCGGGCATCGCTTTAACACCCATCCAGAAGCTGTAGAAGACATAATAGAATGTGCTGATGAAACCAAGGAAAAGCACGAACAGTTCATTGGAGAATGCACCGAAATAGGAGTAGACAAAAGGCGCCAGGGCTAGAAACAGGAATGGAAAATAGGTTGGGACAGGGTATGCGCTGAAGGCCTGTATGGCAGGCACTCCGACAGCCTCTGCCTTCCTGTGAATTGCGAAGTAATAGCCAACAAATATTGAGAAAATGAATGCCACAACAGTAATTATTGCCACGCGGAGATAATCATAAAGAAGATCGACGATTAGACCTGGGGTGCTGCTAAAGAGATAGGACCATTCACTGGAAGAAACTGATCTAATGAGCCTGGCTGCCCCATAAATAATGAGTATTATGAGGATAGCTCCTCCAGTTGCCCAGGCATAGCCCAGGTTTCTCTCCCTGGGCTCCTCATAATACTTGTCCTGCTCCGTGTGCCTGTTATTTCTCCTCTCCCGGTTATATTTGGCGAGCCTTGAAAGCGGATTTACAGAAGATATGGCAGAAAACCTCAGGGATTCCCTCACATTTAGCCTGCCTCTCCTCACTATGGGCATATCAGTATCCAGAGTGTACTTTGCCACTGCCCTTTTGCTGAATTCCCTCAGTCCAAGGATTATGAGTACTATAACAATTCCAAGAATTATGAAAACGGTAGCAACGGAATTCCATGCCCCTGCAGATACGTACGCGTCAAGGACAGTGCCTACACCAAATGTGCTGTAAGTATGTACACCTATTGCAAACACTTCACTGACAGTTATGTAGAAGAAGCCGTCAGATACGCTGGGAAAAAGATTTGCGGCAATTCTTGGGACTGAAAACGGGATATAGACATACCTGAGCCTGTCAAGGAGTCCAAACCTGAAATTCTGGGATACCTCTATCATCTCCTTGGGCACTGTCTTGAATGCCTGATATTCGCCCATCCATATGTTCCAGACAACTGCTGTGAATACCAAGAAATCAGCTGCCAGTTCTACCCCAAGCTCCCCCCCTATGCCAAGGACAAAAAGTGTCAGGACTATGGGGAAGAATGATATCACTGGAACGGATTCAAATACTTCTATTGACGCTATGAATATGTTTTCGAAAAGCTTGCTTTTAATGGCCCTGTACGCAAGGAACCACCCGGTGAACACCGAGACAGCCATCAGCCCAAGGACCCTCCCTGCTGTTGCCAGGACAGCTAGTATCATGAGAAGGATAGAATTCACTTCTTTTTCCCCCTGGGAGTCAGATAGTTGTACAGCCTGTCAAGATACCTGTCAAACTCAGGGTCTCTGGGGTTCCTGGGCCGCGGGAGTGTGACGTCTACCCTTGCAACCACGGTGGCTGGAGAGCCATTGATAACGTAAATTGTGTCTGCAAGCTCCATTACCTCTGTAAGATTGTGTGACACCATTATGACGCTTTTGAGGGGTGTGCTCTCGTTAAAAAGTATGTTATAGATATCCTGCCTAAGGCCTTCTGCAGTCAGTTCATCAAGGTGGGCGAAGGGTTCGTCCATGAGAAGTACCTGTGGATCAGCTGCTAGGGCTCTTGCCACGGCAACCCTCTGTCGCATTCCACCACTCATTTCCTTGGGATACAGATCTTCAAAACCCTGCAAGCCAACCGTTTCCAGTGCAACCATCGCAAGTTCCTTAGCTTCGTCCCTTGGAATCCTCCTGGGCTTGAGCGAGAGCATTACATTCTCGAGAGCAGTCATCCAGGGAAAAGTAACTATGGACTGATGTACCAGAACAACCTGCGGAGTGGGCCTCAAAATCCTTCTCCCCTGCAGCCTTACCTCTCCAGAACTTGGCTTCAGAAATCCCCCAAGAAGCCTTAGGAGGGTAGATTTGCCAACGCCTGATGGCCCTACCAGGGCCACAAACTTGTTGGATTCAGCGACAAGGTTGATGTCAGTGAATACTTTAAATCCGTTATCGTACGTAAATTCGAGGTCCCTAACCTCAATCGTTGTTCCAAGTAACCACCACAATCGGAATTATCCAATACTATAATATCATTCCATTATCTCACTACTAAAGCATCTATCTAACTGGCAGTCTGATAAAGGAGGAAGTGCGCCAAGTTGCCGAAATAGGTCACCAGAGCTTCGACCCAAAGTATACAGAAATGTAAGTGCTGACAGTACTCAAACCTCCCGTTGATAGAGAAATGGCATACTGTCCCTGATTATATGGCCGATCTGTTCAGAATTCATAGAAACTGCGGCAAATTATTCTTTGTACAGGGGAAAATGCCGCCGTAATTTTGTTCTGGAACATGCAGGCTCAAATAGGCAGAAACTCCCACTGAGACCGGCCCAAGCACGGCAAGTCGAGTCCAGCACAATTCCTAGGCTTCAATGCATAATCTTCTCATGAGGTGCAGGATTGATTTACCCCAACGAAACTAGGTAGATTTGCACATTTCCATTAAGCGCTTAGCAAGCCCACGATCTGGGCTCAGGGAGAACTGGCGTGCGATTAAAAAACACTCCAGGTGGATTTGGACTTTTATACCGACGCCCGAGCCGGGATTCGAACCCGAATCTGAGGCTCCGCAGGCCTCCAGGATATCCAAATTACCCCACTCGGGCATTCCGCCATCGCACAGAAAGCATGAATGTTTCAATCGCCACTATGCGAGTGTAACGGTGAAGCGTGATGCGTAAAGCAATAATATTGTTTGTGATTGGTTTGTGTTTCTTAATGGGCCAAATCCTTTCAAATCATATTTATCCATCACAATGATTGTACTGCGTGGAGAGCAGTGAATACGACATTGTGATAATAGGTGCCGGCATATTGGGGACAAGTCTTGCTTACATGTTTTCCGGTTTTTCAGAATATAGAGTGCTACTGGTAGAAAGGGAGCATGAGGCAGCATTACATTCAAGCTCGAGAAACACTGGAGTACTTCACAGGCCTTTTTACCTTGATCCAGCAAAGAAAAAAGTCTTTGCCAAGGCTGCACAGTTTTCCTATCCACTATGGAAAGAGCTGAGCGCAAAATACAATCTTCCCTGGAGCCAGAACGGAACTGTTGAAGTTGCCGTCAGGGAGGCTGATGTTGAAACACTGCAAAAATATGAGCAATACGCAGCAGCAAATGGTATGGAACCGGATGAGTTCGCCTTGCTTAGCCAGGAGGAGCTGAAAGGCATTGAACCGCTGGTGAAGTCTAAGGGGGCATTTTACAGTAAAACCGATACTGGGGTGTCATTCGGGCAGTATGCGAGAAAACTTCTTGAAATATCGATTGCTAAGGGTCTGTCAATTAAATTTGATACTGCTGTTGAAACGGTGCTTGCAAATGAATCCAAGCTTATACTCAGGAACAGGGATGGTAAGGAGAAAACTGTAAGGTATGGAGCCTTGGTGAATGTTGCAGGGTCAGGCGCCGTTCATCTTGCCAGGAAATTCGGGCTTGCAAAAATATACGCAGTGCTTCATTTCAGGGGTGATTACTGGAGAGTATCCGATTCGCTAAGAGGCAGGATTAGAAGAAATATATACTCGGTACCCAGGCATTCCAAGTATCCGTTCCTTGATCCCCACTTCGTGATAAGGCATGATGGCAAAATGGAAATTGGGCCAAATGCAGCTCTTGTCTGGGGGCCATATGGATATCTCAGGGGCGATCCAAACCGCAGGCTTTCGGACATTGACTTATTTGCAAGGCCACTTATGCCGAAGCTGAAGCTTTTCACCAACATGGAATTCATGTCCATGGTGAGGCAGGAGTGGAAGAGTTCCACTCACAGGGATGCGATGATAGGAAGAATTTCTCAGTTCGTCAATGGGCTGAAACCTGGTGACATAACCGGCAGAGGGCTCTCAGGCATAAGGCACAGCCTCATTGATTCCAGCGGCTTCGTGCCTGAGGCTGTCATGGAAATTGGTGGATCAAGCCTGCACGTAATGAACTATAACTCGCCGGGAGCTACAGGCGCACCGGCGTACGCAGCGCACCTTATTGGAAAAATGCTGGATGCTGGCCTTATCTCAGAAAAGAGAATTAAGGCGGAAAATGAAGGGGATATTCTGTGGGGTTCAGCCTTTTCAAAACTTCTGGAGAATATGACATGAATGTGCTGTCAATACTTCATCTTGATTAGATCGCATTCATCCTCCTGCAGATATCATCTGCCAGCCTGATATCCAGAGCTTCGGCATTTGATAACAGGTGGTCTGGACTCGTGGTTCCAAAATTGGTATGATTTTTATTCCAAGATCCCCTTGTTTTTGATTATCCATGCCAGGGATACCTGTGCCGTGGAATCCTGGATTTCCTCAGCTGCCTTAATTGCCTCATCGACATTCCTGGCACTTTTTTTGATGTCATGCTCCATATCCGGACTGTAAGCTCGCCCTTGACCCGGAAGGTATTTCTGCCTTTCCTGTGGACGCAAGATGCCAAGTACCCAGCACAAACTTGGATACCTCCATTCCACTAATCCTTGTTTACCTCACTGCAGATCATTATGCAATTCAAAATAGGGGATGCCATTCTGTGGAACTGGGCTTAGGTACAGCACTGATGAAACAACAATAGAAGTGTTTCACAGGTGCATTCAGAAGTTGGAATTTAAGCCCAGCAAGACACCGGAGAGGTATTGCAGCAGACTGCATCAATCCCTTAGAATGATAGAGAAGAGCCCGCCCGGGAAGCTGGAAGTTGAAGTTGCCCGCAATGGTATGATGTCAGCGTCTTGATACCTGTCATATCAGCATTAAATATGAACGATCAATACGGTCGACAATGCAGGGAAAGCTTCGCGCGTTGGCCTTCACATCACTGGGACATTTCACCAATGACGGCACTAGTTTGCTCTATCCCACCCTCATTACTTACTATGTTGATCTCCCCGGAATAAAGATCCCATATCTTGGTGCCATGGCAATAATATTCAACATCATATCCGGAATATTCAGCACCCCGGTAGGAAATCTTGCGGATAGAAGGGGGAACCATGGAACCCTCATCGGCATCGGCATTCTGATTCTTGGCCTGGCTTCTTTTATTCTTGCTCTTCCATTTGCCATAAAGGGCGCGACGCTTCCACTCATACTTGCAGGGGCATCTGTGCTTGGAATCGGACAGTCATTCTACCACCCACTTGGTGCTGCCGTGCTGCGTTCCAGCTTCGAGCCTGTTTCTGCCCCGGGTGCAATGGGGCTCAATGGCTCATTTGGAAGCATGGGGCGGGCCATAATGCCACTTGTTATTGTTCTTCTCATGTCCACGCTCGGCGATTTCAGGGGACTGTTAATTTATACTGTTTACAGCGCAGTAAGTGGCGTTTTGATTATGCTGGGACTCCGCGGGCTTGAGATAAACTCCAGAACGAAATCAATGAAAACGAAGCAGTCACCTTCTGCCAGGAGGTCAGATATGAGGGCTTTCATGCCCTTCCTATACATGTTAACTGCCGCAGTCTTTGTCAGGTCCCTTTTCCTGACGGGAACAATCACTTTCATACCAACACTCTTCGACGAAACCTTCCACAGCAAAACACTGATGGTTACAATCATAACGCTTGCCTATATTTTCCCGGTGCTGGGCCAGCCTTTCTTTGGAAGGGTGACGGGAACCCATGGAGGCAGGTTCACAGTAATAGTTACATTCCTTTTATCAACTATCTTTTTCGGCCTGTTTCTTGTGTTCTACCACAACTTCATTCTCACCATAGTTTTCTATGGTGCATATGCCTTTGCCGCCTACAGTGGCTTCCCAGTCTTTCTCGGCTATGTGGGACAGGTTGTTCCCAAGGACTACTCCGGAGTCTCAAATGGACTCGTCTGGGGCATAGGGCAGACTGTAGGCGGAGGAATTGGGGCAGCTGTGATAACGGTATTTACCCTCTTTGTCAACGTGCCAACTGCCATACTTTACATGTTTCCATTCGCACTGGGTTCCCTGGTATTCCTGCCATTCCTTCCCAGGAGGTCTAAGTCTGATGCCCTTGCTTCAGTTGCGTAAATCTTTATCCATATTTTCCATTGAGCTTCATGGAGACCAGGTTGCTTGTGGATCACACAGGAAGGCAGGTAAATGTTCCCGTTGAACCAGAAAGGATAGTAAGTTTCAGCCCCGCAGTCACTGAAATACTATTTGAGCTCGGCCTTGGAAGCCGGATTGTGGGCGTTTCAGCATTCTGCCAGAGACCGGCTGAGGCTGGAAAAAAGAGGAGGGTTGGAAGCTACGGCAGCGCCAGGATCGAGGTGCTGCAGGATGTCAAGCCTGACCTTGTGCTGGCAATTTCTGGTTTCCAGCGTGATTTCGCCGAGAAGCTGTCCAGCCATTTCCCGGTATATATTTTCGAGCTTCCATCCTCCGTTGCAGGAATTGTTGATCTTGTCACAAAGGTCGGCATAGTTACAGGAAAAATTGAGGAAGCAAGGTACATGGCATACGAACTGACCAGGTATCTTGGCTCCATAAGGAGAAGACCGTCACTGAATGGCTATGTGGAAATAGATCTGGGAGGGCCGGTTACGTTCGGCGCCATGAGCTACATTACTGACGCACTTTCCCTGGTAGGGGTCAGGAGCATATACGGCCATGTTTATTCCGAATGGGTAAAACCCGAAATGGATTATGTAAGGGAAATGGACCCGGATGTTATTTTCTACGAGCCTAAGATGTACGGTAAATTCACGGAAGAAAACCTCCGGAATCTTGTTGAGGGCAGAAAATGGACTAGAATGCGGGCAGTCGCTGGAAGGAAGTTCTTCGTCACGCCGGGTAGCCTGGATTTCTTCGCGCACCACGGCCCGTCATTCGTAAGGGAGGTCCTCCCTTGGGCAATGGAGAAGGTTGAAGGCCTTTAGCCGCCAAAATTGCTGCAACTAGCCGGGAAAATTATCGGGGCAATCCTGCACATTGTTTAAATATTGAAAGTTAATTCATCCTTGTCTTCTATATAGACAAAAGGAAGTAATAGAATGGAAGGAACTACCAAAATAAAAGACCTTACACCTGAGTCAAGGAGAGTAAATGTCCTTGCAAAGGTCATAAGTGTAGGCGAGCCCAAGGAGATACAGACCAGATTTGGAGAAGATAAATCCGTAACAGAGGTCTATATTGGCGATGAAACCGGGAAGATAATTCTTTCACTGTGGGGAGACCAGGCAGGGCAGGCAACTGACGGCCAGACACTCTACATAGACAACGGTTACATTTCACTTGTGAGGGGGCACATGAGGCTCAACGTAGGAAAATATGGAACCCTCAAGGTTGGCGAGGAAGAGATTTCCGAGGTCAACGAGGAGGTCGACATGAGTGAGAAGGAATATGAGAACACCTTCAGGGGCCCCAGAAGAAACGGCGGCGGAAACTTCAGAAGAGGCGGAAGCGGCGGCGGATACTACAACAACCAGGGCGGCAGAGGCAGGCCACCCAGAGATGATTTCTAATCCCCCTGTGGGATATGCCTATGAGGGTTCACTGGAACCCTTCATGCTTTTTTTCTGAGAATGGTACATTTCAAGAATTTCCTGTGATGTTGTGGCATCTTCAGGGGTTTTATCGCTGCGCCATCTTCCTGTAAATCTCGGGAATCGTATGGCCAACCCAGCTCCCTCCTCTACCATGCCGAAGGCGCAGGAATGCACTGGGCTCACGGTTATTTCTGATCCCTTTATTTCGATGACTTCATGCGGCTCGAACCAAACGTCCGGCTCCATCAGGGTCTCGACCCTTGCCGGCTTGTGGTCAACAGAATAATCGCCCAGCTTCTTAGGCAGGTTAAATAAGACCTCGTCAGTAAAGCCCGATCCAAGCTTGCAGACAGATTCAAATACGTCCTTTTCCTTGTTGTATGCAGCCATGAGTAGTGCACCGTATGTGCCCTTTCTCCTTCCGTGGCCTCCGAAGGCTCCAACAATAACTAGATCAAGCGTATCCTCGAAGCTTGACTGATAGTCCCTCTTCAGCTTTATCCAGAGCCACCCCCTGGCTCCGGCACGATATATCGATTCCTGTGAGATATTCTTTGCAACGATGCCTTCACAACCGGAATTTATCGATTCCTCGAAGAATTTTTCTACTTCCTCGATGCTGGAACTAATTATCTGAGTTGCTGTTTTGAACGAATCGCTGGGCTTGAAAATGGATTCCAGCACCTTCCTCCTCTCAAGGTAACCGGTTCGGTGCAATGGCTTTCCGTCAAGATATATTATGTCAAATAGGAAAACGACAAGAGGCACATCTTCCTGCATCCTGTCGAGATCGTACTTGCGCCCCCTTCGCTGAGAGACCATCTGGAAAGGGTAAAGCTCGCCTGTCTCCGGGTTGTATGGAACGGCTTCCCCGTCCAGTATGCAAGAATCCATATGGAATGTTTCGAGAAAGCTCTTCACTATGTCAGGAAAATTTGCTGTTGTTTCCTCGGTGCCACGGGAGAATATCCTTACCTTGCCAGACTGGAAATGTATCTGTGTGCGCATTCCATCGTATTTGTATTCAAAGGCGGCACTTCCGCCCATCTTTTCAAGTATATGTCCTATATCCGGCAGCCGCTCTGCAAGCATGACCTTTGCAGGTATCATCGGAGTCGGACCAGCTTCAAGAAGCTCCCCAATCTGGCCGTCACGCAGCATCTGTGCCACATATCCTATGTCAGGATGGAAATTGTATGCTTCCTGTATCTCCTCGGAATGGCTCCCTTCGGCAAATGCCTGTACCAGTGCGTCAAGTATCGTTGCGTCCGAGACGCCGAGCCTCAGCTTGCCGGTTGCTATCCTGGTTATATACTGTGCGTCCTCAGGGTTACCGTTGAGTATGAGGTCCTGGAAGATGCGTATCTTGTTCCTTACACTGCCCTCCCCCTTTACCATTGCCAGCCTCATGAGAGCCTCATGAACGTCATCTACAGTGAGCTCCCGCGACATGAGGCTGTTCTGTGACTTTGCCATAGCGATCTCCCTGGCAACGGTACCCAGATCCCCGGCCTTCAGAAACATCCCCTGAATGTCTGCGTCACTTTTCCCGGATATTCCTGCCAGTGCGCTTATGATGAGCTTGTCAGCCAGCCCAAGTTCAATCCCCATGTAGTCAGGGGCCAGCTTTCCCTGTATAAGGTAGGTAAGCTTCTTGAGGTCGTCGCCAGCTTCGCGAAGAAGATCGACCAGTATCCTTGTCAGTTCAAGCCTCTTCCTTGTCTTGGACAGCTCATCGAATCTCCTGGAAACCTCAGAGAAAAGCATGAATCATAATGTCCTGTGAATATTAAGAGTTGGCTGTTGACCCATATATCTCTGACCGCAGGTATCCCAGCGTTAGATACCCTGCGGAAACGCAGGCTAGCCCAATGATGCCGATTGTAACCCAGGATATTGCATAGTCGGAGCTGGCACGCACTATTGAGAATATGAGAGGACTGAATGCGCCTATGATGTTCTGGAGAAAATTTACAAAGGATAGCGAAAAAGAGATCATGCCCCGATCCTTGGTACCCTCAGCTGTCAGTGTGTAAAGCATGGAGAGTACAGTAACCGTCAGTATCCCAAGCACAACCATCAAGAGGAAGAGGAGCGGAAAAGACCTGATTGCTGCTATCACAGCAGTAAGGATGCCGACAGCAGCTGCCCAGGATAGGAACATCAGTATTCTTCTCCTTATTCTGCCGAATATGTAGCCACCCATCATTCCACCTACGAAACCGATAAGCAGGTATGTAGTCCCAAGCACGCTGGCAGCATTAGGCGACATATGGAGGCCGGTTTCGGCATAATATACAAAGAGCTGCCCAATTATGGTCTCTGAGAGGATGCCGGAAAGTGCAGCTATGGGGAGTATCCATATGAGCCTGGATCTCAGGGCCGTCCCTGCGCGCCTGAAGACTCTTGAGCGGTCCGATGAACCATCTGTACCCCTGAGTACCACATAGTTCTCCACGGCAAGGGCCACCATTATGGAACCCGCAATGTAAAGAGGTATTCTCCAGCTCAAGTACTGGTCCAGGATATCCCATCCTATTATTCCAATGCCGCCTCCAAGGTTGAAGGATCCATTGAAAAGGCCAACGTGAAAGCTGTACCTCTGCCTGGGAACTATCTCAGTGAGCATCCCCAGAGCTGGAGAGAAAAACATTGCAGACCCTATTCCTGCAAAAAGCCTTGAAACGAAAAGATCAGCTAGATTCTGGGAGAGCCCTGTGGCTATCACTGATATCCCGAGCACGGTTATTCCCAGAACGGAAGTTCTCCTGTTCCCTATCCTGGACGCCAGGAGCCCTCCAACCATCTGGAAGAGGGATAGGCCGATGTAAAATGCCGTTGTCATTATGCCAAGCGATACCAGCGATAGATCCAGGTCCCTGGAGATATACTGCAGCCCTGGCGCAATATTAAACCAGTTAAGTGCGTAGACCGCCCTTGAGGCGTTTATGGAAACGGCCTGCGTCCTGTACCCCATTCCTGCGTCATTCTTTTCCAATATTACTATTTATTCCTGCAAATGCTGACAGGAATTCTCTGGAAACTATCCCTCTTCCCTCAACTGTTTCCAGCATATGCGAAAAATTCCTCATCTTGGATTGGGAAAGGAGGCGTGTGAACGATATTCCGGAATACTCTATATCATTGAGAATAAGCCTTGTGGGTTCGGCTAGAAGTGGAAAGCGATCCCTAATGGCAAATGGATCGCTTATGAATTCCCCCCTGGCATTGTAGTGGAGACAGAACGCAACTATGCTCCTGATCTGGTTCCAGAGAAAACTTCTTGCCCTGAACTCCACCTCTATGAGATCGCCAATCCCTGAAACGCTAACATCGCTTATTGTTCTCACCGGATTCCTGCTGTCCCTCCGTGAGAAAGCAGAAAAATCATGAGTTCCGGCAAAGGCAGAGACCTGCCGCTTGAGCAGGTCGAAATCCCTGACCATCCTTGCAGGTATCATGTACCTGTAAGATTTTGAAAGGCAATGCCTTGGATTCATGCCAACTGGAACCTCAGCCCAGGAATGGAAAATCATTGCAGGGATCCTAGAATTCAGTATGCCAATTACCTTGGATGGGGCTGCAGCGGTGTCTACAGCCAGGACGTTAGAAATTGCGGATACGTTCCTGTCAGTGCGTGCGGCAGTTGCAATCCTGTCAGCTATACCTGCCGAGGCCAGTTCCCGCTGGATTGTGTCCTCAACGCTCCATTCGCCGTTGCCGGCCTGGAAACCGGTGTATTCCCATCCAATGTAGCCAAACTTTATGAAAAGTCGCATTACAGGCGCATGATGTGAATCACTAATTAATAGGCACCGCATTTACCTCTGATGATTATAGTGGCTGGTACAGGCGTTGCCGGTTCCTACCTGTGCAGGCGCCTCTGGGATTCCGGCATAGAATTCCGCGCACTCGATCCGAAGGTCCCAGGTTTCCGCCTTCCATGCGGATATGCGACCAATTACAATATCTTCGCCGATTACTGCAAAAACGCCGGGCTCAACCCCCAGGATTATGTGGAGCGGCAATCGTGTGAAATTACCTTTACAGGGGATGGAATGCCAGAATTAACATTCAGATCTAGGGGCCTATGCACCATTGACAAGAACAGATTCGAGGCTGACCTCATTGATGGAATCCCTGTTGCAAGATCAAGGGCTGCTGTGGTGCCGGGTTCAGATCTTTATGTGGACGCCACAGGTATTTCGAGGGCCCTGCTCGGGCCAAGCGGCAAGGATTTCAGAATGCATGCAGTAGAGTACCTTGCTGACGAGGCGACGCATGATGATTTCTATTTCAGGTATTTTCCTGGTGGCCATGGGTACTACTGGGAATTTCCTCTCGCTGACGGATACCATATAGGGGCTGGGTCGGACGATCTCCAGCTAATAAGGTCTGCACTCTCCGGTGTTAAGGCTGCCAGAACAATGGCCAGGGATATCCGGCTCAGGCCGCTTCTCCAGGATTCTAGAAAGGGCAATGTCATTGGCATTGGCGAGAGCATTGGAACGGTGAGCCCCATCACTGGCGAGGGCATCATGCCTTCCATGGCATCCGCAGAAATACTATACAAATCAATTCTAGAGGGCGGAGGGATCGATGATGTGTACAGACGATACAGGAAATTGCTCCTTGAAGAATTTGGCTACTACGGCAAGCTCTTCAGGATTCTCATGGATGCCAGGTCCGGGAATCTTGGCAGGGTTGGAAACTTGCCAGCAATCCCGGCAGTCCGCATGGATCTCAGGAACTTCGGGATAGATGTGAAGATACTGCGCATACTGCGAGAATTGCTTGCCCAGAGAAAGCCAGGACCTGGCTGAAACATTCAGAGTATTCCCCCATCCACTGGAATCATGGCATCAGTTGTCGCACCGAAGGCCTCCTCGTTGAGGAGAGAAAGTACAACATTTGCCACGTGATCTGGAAGAACCTCCCTCCTTAGAAGGTTCTGGGTCTTGTATTGCTCCACTGTCTGGCCTTTGGCCTTTGCCCTCGCTTCAAGCACCCCGTTCTCCCAGATCTTGGATCCCCTGAATATCTTGTCAGGATTCACAATGTTGGATCGGATGCCATATTTTCCGCCCTCCTTGGCCACATAGTGGCAGATGTGCGCTGCGAAGGCCTTTGAGGAGCCATACGAAAGCATCTCTGGTCCTGGATGGGTGAGGTTCTTCGAGATATTGAAAACCATGTTGCCGCCAGTTCCCTGTTTCTTCATGATTCTGAATGCTTCGCGCGTCATAAGGAAAGTCCCCCTTGCATTGACCCTGTAATGGAGATCAAGCTCTTCAGCGCTGATATTCTCGATGCCGTTGCTCTTCAATACGCCCGCATTGTTGAACAGTATGTCCACACCGCCTGCCTTCCTGACGATTTCAATGTAGGCGGAAACAACGGAGTTTTCATCCGATATATCAACCACAACTGGCACAACGGGAGTTTTTGTCTCCCTTGCTATTTCGTCACTGATCCTGCTAACCTCTGGGGAGAGGTCGAAAGCGAAGACCATTGATCCGCTTGCAGCAAGCTTCCTGGCAACCTCAAGCCCAATTCCGCTTGCTGCACCAGTCACTACAGATACCTGCCCTTCAAGCTGCCTCGGCTTGAATTTCCTGAGCTTGGCTTCCTCAAGGGGCCAGTATTCCATGTCGTAGGCCTCCTTCCTGCTTATGAATTTATTTCCTCCAATGATGCCGGCCTGTGCATTAACCTTAATTGAGTGTTCAATCTGGTCCATTATTATGGAGGCTTCCTTGGCATTGATTCCAGCAGTTATGATGCCATATCCTCTGATAACGATGCAGGACGGGTAAGGATCATGCATTGGGAATCCCCTGACATATTCTGAGTATTCCTTCCTGTATTTTTCAGCGAATTTCTCAATTGCTTCTGCGGCCCCGGAAACCTGGTCAATGTATGCGTAATCATATTTGGTCCTGATGAGCATATCTGGGGTAGCCGGGCCGTTGGTAGCCAGCTTCTCCGCCTCCAGTGACATTGCTGCGTCCAGAGCGAAGCCATCACATTTTATGTTGAGGATTTTTTTCCTTACTGAAGATAGCTTTCCCCTGATCTCCGGCAATGAAGCTTCCACAATCTTTGTGTCAGCCTTTTCATAGGCTTTCGTGAAAAGTGGCCTGGTTCCTATTTTCCTGTCTATGTATTTCTGGGCCTCGGCCACTATTTCCAAGTGCCTGCCATAGCTTTCCCTGCCACTTTCGCCGAATGTGAACAGCCCATGCCTGGACAGTATAATGCCCCTTGTGCCGGCAGGCATGCTCTCTATCCTCTGGAGTATGGCCCTTGCCAGCTTGAAGCCGGGAGGGATGTACGGTATGACCATGACCCCCGGAAATATTCCCTCTATGTCCTCCTCTGAAAGAAGTGTGTTGGTAATTGAAAGTATTGCGTCTGAATGCGAATGATCCACAAACCTGTACGGTATGAACGCATGAAGGAATGATTCTACGCTTGGCGCTGGTTCAGCAGGATCAACCATGCTCTTCTGCATGTATGACATCATTTCCTGGTCGGTCATGGAATCAATCGACCTGGCGGCGAGCATATCATCCATCCTCAGTCCGGTAAACCCATTCTCGGATATTGTAGCTAGATCTGAACCGCTCCCCTTTACCCTGAGCACATCAATGGATCTTCCGGCATGATCCATTTCCCTGACTTTTACTGATGTGTTGCCGCCACCGTGCAGCACTAGGCTGCTGTCCTTGCCCAGCAGCCGTGAAAAATAAACCCTTTCCTCAAGAAGTGAGGAAAATGATTCTGTCCCTGATTTGGCCATTGTGGGAAATAATTGCACTGCTTAATTATGTATCGCCCATGTCGTGTGAAACACCACCGGTGGCTGTCTATACCTGTTCAGCGAAGAACGGTGCAGCCCGACCTGACAGGTGCTACTGCTGCCGGGCGAGGCTTATGACAGGCCTGCCCGGCCAGGCAACTTTGCCTCCCTTTCCGGGATTGTTCTCCTCTATGTTCACCGTGCACTGGAACAGCTTTTCAAGGTACTGTCTGCTTGATCTGATGACCATGGCCTCATCCTCAACGCCAAGATCGATGTTTTTCCTGTTTTTCATGAAATCCCCGATGAATGGCTTCAGCCGGGGAGTTGCTTCTGATACCCTGTCTTCCATAAGCATCTGGGCAAGCTTCCTCATCTCGCCTGAGCATACTGATATGCCTATGGACGCTGGATCGATCTTTGTAGCCTTTATGATGTCCCTTATGTCCTGCACAAGTTTCTGCAGATATCTCTCTGCTGCAAGTGCTGATTCATCTATTTCGCCTATATCCCCATCTAGTATCTGCTCAACACTTACAAAGCCTGTTTTCCCGGCCTTTTCCCAGAGTTCCTCACAAGTATGGGGAATGACAGGCGCCATGGCCCTTACCCACAACTCTGAAACTGAGGAAATGGAATAGGGGAGGTTGCCGCCCCTGTTTTCGAGGTACCTGAGATCATTTATGACCTCATAGAAAATTGAGATTATTGCACCCCTCAGATCATTCCCCTCCATCCTCTCAATGTATTCCTTCATGTGCTGGTTGAAGCGGGAGAGGAACCATTTTTCCACCTGCGTCGGTACGAAACGGTCCTGGCGGCCTGCCTGTCCCATTAGTTCCAGGAATGTCTCATACCTCTTCCTCACTGCATTTATTTCGGACTCATTCCAGTCAAGAGTGGATGACATGTCAGCGTTGACAGCCACGAATAGCCTGTAAAGATCAGCCGAATATCTTGTGGCTATCTTCAGGAGCGATATGGCGTTCCCCTTGCTCTTTGATATCTTTGCCCCGTTGGACACTACCAACCCGGTAATTATCAGGCCCCTGGGCTGTAACTCCTTTGGAAACAGTGCCGCATGATTCATGACGTAGAATGACAGGTGATTGCTCAGGTGAGGATGGGCTGTGAGCCGGATATCCACCCCATACCAGTAATGCAGGTTCCTCCGCGCACTTTGTGCAAGGAGCACAACTTCTTCGCCATAATGCGAAACTGATTCGTCTGTTCCCGATCCATATATGTATTCGACAATCTCCTCCGGCAGCTTGCCAAGGATTTCGTGTATTCTTTTCATTTCCGCTGCATTTGTATAAACAGCTGGATATATTGTGGAATCGGAGAGAGATTCGATGACCCATTCGCTGTTGAATGGCAGCCTTGTTCCAAGCCCACGCCGCCTGGCGCAGGGGCGTTCCCTAAGCCAGTCCACAGCCTCGTGCATGGCATTCCTGTAGAATTCCGGGTAGTAATACATCCTCCTGATTAGGTCATGGGATTCCTGCTTCCACCATTCCACTGAATAGTCTATGAACCACTGATCGTTGAGAACGGCCACAACCACCTTTGAGCCACCTCGTGTCTGGGCTTTCCTGGAAACCTCATAGAATATGAAGCCCAGCCTGGAACTTATCAGTTCTTGCCTCATGGCCTCCCTGGCCTGCTGAACCGTCATTCCTGAGAATGGCCCATTTGAATCGTTCATCCTGCCTGAATAAAATTCTTCCCTGTACAGGCGCTGGGTTGCGTCCTTTATCTTGCCGGAGTCTGAAAGATCACTCAGTCCTGCCTCGGTAACGAGAGATTCAACTGTCAATCCCTCCCCTCCCTGGACTGAGATTACTTTTACAGGAGTTGCCGGGACACCGTATTGCTTTATGGCTACGTAATCCCACACTGCATGCCCTGGGACAGAATACACCACGCCTGTACCGTTGTCTGGGTCAACAAAAGATGCCCTATATACTGTTAGCCTGCTCTGGGTAAAAGGTGCAGTAAACTTCCTTGAAATGATGTCGTCAGATGATACCTGCGATATGATTGCAGATCCCTCATGCTGCAGGATGATCTTCTGTGCTGCCTCGGCCGATACGGCATATTTTTCTCCTTCCACTTTCACAATAACATAATCGCCATGGTCGGAAATCCATAGGTTTGTCACTCCAAACAGGGTCTCCGGCCTCAGTGAAGCGGCAAGCAGGGAATACTCGTCTCCGCGAAATGCTACAGCTGTGTATTCCTCGATTGTTACCTTATCGATATCGCCATCACTGATATCATCCTCGCCAACTGCATTGGCATCATCCACGCTGTAAAGCACAGGATATTTCCCGCTCTTAATGAGCCCCTTGCTGCGAAGCCTTTCAAACTGCCATTTTACAAAATCCTGGTAGAAAGGATCAGCGGAAGTGAACCTCCTGGTCCAGTCAATGGAATACCCCAGGCTGTTGAAGTCCTTCACTATACGATCGGAGAAGTAAGATGCTATGTTTTCAGGTTTCTTGAACGATTCCATTATGGAATCAATGTTTTCAGGTTCCTCATATTCCATAAGGTTGTCACGGTACTGGTTTATGGTCTTCTCGTCCCCCAGACGGATGCGTTCTGAAAATGCGAGTATGGGGGTGCCGCTTTGGTGGAACGCCATTGGAAAAAGGACGTTGAAGCCGCGCATTCTCCTGAACCTAGCTATAATATCAGCCAGCGTATAAGTCCTGCCGTGGCCTACATGAAGGGGTCCATTGGTATAAGGCCACGGCACGGTTATCATGAACTTGGGCTTTGACTCATCCTGAAGAGGCTCAAACAGGTGGCTGTCCTGCCACCTCTTCTGCCATTTCTCCTCAACCGACCGGTCCATTTCTCACTCCTCTACAATCAGGACTGCAGCGGATATCACCGTTGTCCATTCTCCGGCCTTCATGACAACTGCCGTGGAGCATATATTCCTTGTTGTGAGAATCCTGTCCTGAAGAACATACTCCTCCTTCTCGGCATTCCAGACAAGCTGGTCAGCCTGCCCCATTGTGCTGGCGAGCATCTCTGCAGCAAGTTTTTCCGCAAAATATCCGGCCACTTTCTCTGTCTCGCCGAAGCTGTGGTGCTCACTTAGATAGCCCCAGCGACTCCTGTCAGTGGGAATGGCGTAACCGATGGCAGCGGAGATCATTCTGTTAAGCTCATCTGATGAATTTCTTGCCAGAACTGTGAAGATGATCTGTCCAGGCGAAATCAGCTTAAGGCCTTCCTCCCTTGGAATGACCTCTGCATAGGGCGGGAGAATGGAACTTATGCTTACCAGATTGAACGGCGCTATGCCGCCATCCCTCAGGGCTTCCTCGAAGGATTGAAGCTGACTTTGGCCTCTGCCAACACCTCTGGTGAAGAAGATCTTCTTCGGCACAAAACTTGTCATTGCCAGGGATATGGCGTTTTTATTAAAATCTTGATCATGCCTGGCGCATCCATCACTATGCAGCAGGATTTATCTGCGGATTAGTGTCAGATATCTATCACTATGGTCCCATATCCTTTCTCCGGGCTAATTTCGAGCATGTGGAAAGTAGGTGATTTAAATACATGTTTATAGGCGAATCTACCATTGATTCTGTACCCGTGCATAACTACCTCTGTGGATTTTTTTCCGATTCCTTTCGGAAATTCAATGGACGTCATGTGCACCGAATTGACCTCAAAATGGTATATGAGCCTCAATATGAGATCATAGAAAAATGCCTCAGGATTGCTGCTTTTCACATCTTCCCTGGCAATTATCTCATGCTTCCTGCCTGGCTGTGAGCCCATTAGGCTGGATACTGCTCTAAAACCCTCGATGATGAGGTCTTCTAAGGTTTTTCCGTAAAATCTTATCCCTATATCACCGGTGTGGTCAAAAATCTCGTATTTCAATGAAAAGGATATTTGTTAAAAAGAATAAATATTGGGATTACTCGGGTCTCTGTGAGGAAATCACCGGGATTGCCTCTTCCAGATTCAGCCCTATTTCATCCTCTGACAGTTTCCTACCAATGCTCTGCTCATAGAAGGAAAGTATTCTCCTCTTGTCTTCCTTGGTGTACTCCCTGAAGTACTTGTCCTTCTTAAGGATCTTTCCGGTTCTCTCCTCATAGGTCTTCGCAGGGATCGAGTACTTCCTCTGTGTTGCATCCCTGTAAAGTTCAGGTATCACATTGAAGGCACAGAATGGAACTACCCTTCCGTCAGGCATTGCATAGTGGATATCGCATCTCTCAACCCTGTCCACATCGTAGGTGTAAGGATCCATGAAGTGCATGAAGCCTATGAACATGGATTTGTAGTGGAAAGCTTTCAATCCATGGTAGTCTCCCTCTGTGAACGCGTTGTAGATCATATCCTTCAGCTTGAAGTCCTTGGGGGCCTTCTCATAGTCTACAAACTTGTTCAGGCTAAGCAGCAACTTGGGCACTGTTATGGCCTTGCTGACCCTCTTGAAGTTAGAGTTCTTTATCTCGTCCGCAAGTTCGCCTATTCTCTCGAACATTCCCCTGACATCGATGAACCTTGTGATGGGTATTACCCTGTCATCGTCCTTAAAGAGGTACGTTCCCATACCGCAGGCAAAGTGGATGGAGAGTTTGTACATTTCCTTGCCCTTCAGCTGCTCCACGAAATCTGAAACCTTTGCGGTTGAAGGAACAGTGAAGAAGTCCTCTCTCCCTATTAGGCCATCTGTCTGCTGCTCTATCTTCTTGATTGCTCCAGGAATTGTTATTCTCTGCTTCTCCCTCATCCTGTCAGGCATCCTGCCTACCAAGCTGACTGGCTGGAAGTTCACAGCCCTGACAACGTCAATGTTGGAAAGGCCAAACCTTATGATATCTCCCAGATACTGGTCATTGACGCCCCCGATAACAGTGGGGACAAGCACGACACCAAGAGGTGCCTTCTTGTAATTCTCAAGGGCGGCGGGGATTTCCCAGAAATTCTTCGGGTTTGATCTGGGTGTTGGTCCGTCAAAGCTTGTATATATGACGTTGGAACCAGCTGCCCTGACCTTCTTGGGGAAGTCTGGATCGAAAGCTGCCCTTATGCTGTTGGTGTTAAGCTGGATATGCTCATAGCCTTCCTCCCTGGCTATCTTGATTATATCGATGATGTCGTCCCTTATTGTTGGCTCTCCGCCGGTAATCTGGACAGCGTTTGCACCAACTGGCTTCTCATTCCTCATCCTTCTCAGCATCATCCTTACCTGATCCTGGGTAGGCTCATATATTGGCTCATTTTCCTTTGCGTAGAAGAAACAGTACCAGCATGAAAGATCACAGCGATTTGTCACAACTACGTTACCAAGGCCGGTATGTGATTTGTGCTTTATGCAGAGACCGCAGTGCGTCGGGCATACAATCTTAGATTCAAGGTAAGCCACATGTGGGTTCAGGATTCTAACTCCTGGGTCCTGCCATTTCTTGGCCTCCTGGTACATTTCGTAATCTTCCCAGTATTTTTCCTTCGTTACGCCGTGTTCAGCGCATTCCTTAATGAGTTTAACTTCACCAGCATGCTCGTAAACAATGGCAGGTATCCTCATCTGATCGAATTTCTCGTCATCTACACATATGGGGCAAAGGCTTTCAGTAACCCTGATCACCATCATATCCGGTGTAACAAGGTGTCCCATTGTGCTGACAAATTCGTCCACCGTCTTGAACGGTGCGTTCTTGCTTATCTCGAAATCTGCTGAAAAGCGAATTTCGGGATACCTGTTCCTTTCCTCAGATACAATCATTCTAGGAATCACCTATTTTATGCCACAACAGTACACTTATTAAAAGATTTTTGTAGTATGACATGCGAAATATGCTCAAACTTTATTAGCCATCCGAGCAACATATGTCTATTTTTGCCGTTAGTGCATAAAATCAATATATTATTGGATTTCTCTTTCATTAGGTATATAAAAATTTCAGTTTTTGTAATTGATACTGCAACATATTAATACGGTATGATGAAAACCTTTGAAAAGATGCCATGCCGTGCTTAGGAGGGGATGAAGTGTTGAAGTAGACAATTTTTTTAGCTGTAGTTGCTAAATTCTGGCAGAGTTCTTTGTGGGAACAGCAAAAATTAATATTCTCAACACTATCACTGTGCCAAGCGGGTGTGGTGTAGCCTGGTAACACGCGAGCTTGCCAAGCTCGTGCCTCGGGTCCAAATCCCGGCACCCGCACTTCTCTTGCAATGTAATGTTTTGCTTAATTGATACAGAAGAAAGTTTTTGGTGCAATTTCCACAATTTAGATCATATCACCAGGCAAAAAGGAATGATAAATTTATCAGAAATGGGTATGTATATCTTACCCAGACAGAGGTGTTCCCTATGTAATGTGTTTTCACAACCATATTGGAGAAATTATGGTTTGAATACACTCAATCCTTTATGAGATCTTCCCTCACTGTCTCTATTTGCAGATCAGTCCCTGAATAATCAACATACACATTCTTGATCTTCAGGTATTCCGCAATTCCATACTTGCTGCCTTCTCCAGCCTGCCCTGTCAGCCTGAAGCCAGTATGATATCCCTGTGAAGATTCAGGCCCTGGCATATTGACATATAGTTCACCAAACCTGATCCTCTCGAATGCCTCAAATATCAGATTATGATCTGATGTGAACAGGTAGGATGCCAGCCCATACTTGGAATCGTTTGCATAATGGAACAGCTCTTCCTTGTCGGATACTTCCATGGCGCCTACAACCGGTCCGAAGATCTCCTCTTGGAATATCTTGGATTCCTGTGTTACCCCGCCTATTATTGTCGGAGCAAAGAAATAACCGTTGGAATAGGGTGCTGCAAGTTTAGGCTGGTCTCCTCCAGTCTCAATTTTAAAGCCGCTTGATTTTGCATCCTGTATGAACGATGCCATAGTCTTCAGGGCACCCCTGTTAATGAGTGGCCCCATGTCCGAATGTTTAGGATCTCCAAGTGTCATATGTGACACAGCGTACCTGACCATTGACATAAACTTGTCATAGACATCCCTGTGGACATACAGCCTTTCCGCAGCAATGCATGACTGCCCCGCGTTCCAGAATTTCGCCCAGAGAAATGTCCTGAGCGCGTTCTTCAAGTCGGCGTCCTTCCATACCATGAAGGGGGCTTTTCCGCCGAGTTCCAGTATCAGCTTTCCCATGTTGCTAGAAGCTTTCTGCATTATCCTCTGGCCAGTCTCAGTTGAACCGGTCATCGTCACAACTGATACTTTCCTATGTGCAACTATGTAGTCGCCTATTTCCGATCCCTTGCCGGTGACAAAATTAAGGACACCATTGGGGAGGCCTGCTTCGATGAATTTTTTGACTATCCATTCTGCCGTGAATGGTGTATCTGAACTGGGCTTGAGCACAACGGTATTTCCTGTCAGAAGGGCTGGAGCAAGTTTCCTGGCAACCATGGCAGCCGGGAAATTCCAGGGAGTGAGAGCCACAACAACGCCATATGGCACCTTGAACTGGAAAATTTTACGTGTGCTAGTGTCTCCCTCCACAATGTCACCAGTGATCTTCCTTGCAAATTCAGCGTAATACTGAAGCTGATCTATAACGCCGTCAACTTCCTGCCTGGCCTCTACTGCTATCTTTCCATTCTCCCGCATTAGGAGTTCTTCCAGCTCGTGCCTTGATTTCTCAACCAGTTCCCTTGCCTTGTAAATGTACTTTGATCTCTTAACAGAACCTAGAGATGACCAGCTATCAAATGCCTTGAGGGCAGATTCTACTGCATCATCCACATCATTTTTTGATGCTGCCGGAAACTCGCCGATTAGACTACCGTCAACTGGATTGTATTTCTGGAGCATTTCCTTATTTTCTGCATCTCTCCATTTTCCGTCTACTAGAAGTTTCATGTTTTTAAATTACCTTATTGGTTATATTTCTTTGCGAAAAAGGGGAAAAGGCACTTTGGTTTACACAGGAAAATATCCTGCAGAGGAAAAAAATATACATAGTTAAGTGGATCACCAAGGAAGAATGGAAAGGAAGACCATGCTGGTGCTAGTGGCAATTACTGCCATTGGCATTGTCATCAGGCTGTTTCCAACCCTAAAGGGATTTGCAATTGGAAATGATTTCGGTATTTACTATACAATATTGCAGGATTTTGTAAAGTCTGGATCAGTGATAAAGACATTCAAATCGCCATGGGGAGGGGCAGGGTATGGTGATTTTCCCGTAATGTACTGGATTATCATCGCAATATGGAAGGCAACCGGCCTGAACTATACAGAGCTTCTAATCAAGATTCCTCCAATATTTGGCGGCCTTACCCCCATAATAATATTTGCCATTGCAAAGAAAGTCAGCCGCAGCAATCTCACCGCCTTGATTGCATCCGCATTCGATGCAGTAAACCCAATACTTGTCTTCCAGACCTCTCTCTCTTCCATACTTGTTTTCGGCCATTTTTTTGGCCTTCTCATGATGCTGTTTCTCATCCTTTACATTGATGATGGAAAATACTTTGTTCCTGCCATTGCCATGGGAATGCTGATGGTTGCCTCCCATCCCCTGTCAACATACATATACCTAATTGGGTCTGTTGGCATTGCAGTTGTATTCCTTTACAAAGATCCAACAATTATAAACCGCAGAAAATTTGCTATGTTTCTGTATCCTATCTCCATCTTCACCTTTGCATTCTGGTACGCCTTTTTCCCCCAGTTCAAAGGATTCCTTTCTGGTGGCTTACTGCACCTGCCTCCATTGCTCGTTATTGCCGGATTCTTCTCACTGGTTACTCTTATCATATTTTTCCCATATTCTTACATAAGGCTGATTTTACAAAGGCTGCCGAGAATAAATATAGCAAGGAAAAAATTGCTAATTTCAACGCTTGCCATATACATGGCAGCTTCGGCCATGGTCTTGCCTTTACTTGTTCTTGTGCTTCCTTCATTCACAATAGCTGACGCGTTCACAATGATTCCACTTCTAATGGATGGAGCAATTGCAATAGTGGGACTTTACGCAGTCTCTGGAAAAATGAAGAATGTTCTTGTTGGCTGGCTCTTTCTGCTATTTGCTTCGTTCCTATATTCAGTGGCCACATGGAATATGGTTCTCTATCCTGGGAGGTACTTTGAGTATCTGTTTGAACCCCTTTCCATACTTGATGCTGCCGGCATAGTTTACATCCTGAGTTACGCACAGGCCTCGGTACAGCATGGTATATTGCAGAATCTCTGGCACAACCCCCAGCATGGAATAAGCAGCGATGGTTTTTCAGGCATACCGCTAGTGAAACATCTTCACAGAGCTTCTACAACCATCAAGATTGCCCTCAGGAAGAACAATCTTAACAATGCAAGAAGCTTCGCAGTGATAGGCCTTCTTGTGGTCGTACTGACTGCTTCCGCTGCAACCCCATACCAGGTTGGAAAAACAGTTACCCCCTCAGGGAACCAGTCTATTAACATTCCAGATTACAGGGCTGCGCTATGGCTTGACCATAATGCCAGTAGAAACTATTCTGTTGCTACAGACCATATCCTTGGTCTCCTACTGGACGGATACAACCTTACGGGCACCTTCGAAAGCATAGATTACCTGTGGAATCAGACATCAATACTGAACTCATCCCTGCATGAGCTGATGGGCGATAATTACTCTACCTCACTGAATTATTCACATGTAGGGTATGTGCTCATTGACAATTACATGTTGAGCAATGGAGTCTGGGGGTATGATGGGCTTTCAGATCCGTACATAAAGCCAATCGCCATGACAAATTTAAGCATGGAGAAGTTCCTCTATGAACCATTCTATCCAGTTTACTTCAATTCCACTGCTTCTGGATCGTGGGCTCTGGTCCTGGAAGTAAACTGGACATTTCTGGATATGGAATATCATCTTGACATCCAGCCGATTCCATATGAGTATCAGAATAACTATAGCAGATCCTACATCTTAGACACAATATTCAACCATAATGTGCCCGCTTAATGGTTCATCCTTAACGGATATTATTATTCAGTGCTTCCTAAAGTTCACGTAAAGCTTTTCCCTTATTCATTAGGTACAATCTTTAAATATAGATCGCTGTTAAACTGACTTATGTCTGCAGAAAAGACATTTTACACAGTAATAGCGGTCATTGTTGTTGTTGCAGGGATAGGAATAGGGGCGGCCTATTATGATAGTGTGTCCAGCGCCCATTCGTCCTCGCAAGCGGTTTCAAGCTCTCTGACGCTTGTGATTACGCCTAATAACTGGTATAATAATTCGACCATACACCACAGGCAGCCGGCTTTCTATGTGCTTGAGCCTAACGGTACCCTGGCTTCTTCAGCCATGATAAACCTTCCAGCACACCAGCTGATCTCGCTGACAATAATAGATTATGACAGTGGGTTCTCACCGGCTCTTGGCAATGTTACTTCCAATGGGAGTGCTGTCCAGAATAACTCATATTTTGCCAAAGTTGTTGGGACAGTTGGAGGAGTTGAATACATATACAACGGCACTGGGCAAGCGGTAAACGGGACACTCTCATCCAATGTCACTAACGGCATGCAGGTTAACCATGGGTCAGGCTGGGCCGTCAGTGCCCTTCCCTGGGTAGGTAACTCCTCAGGTGGCTGGGAGGTAACCCACACTTTCACAATTCTCAATGGTGCCAACATAATTGTCAACATACCATCCTGGGCAGGAAGCAACCCCAGTGGAGGCACCGTGACACACGCATCATTCTACATTAACCAAACAGGAACGTATAGCTGGCAGTGTTTCGCCCCATGCGGAACTGGAATAGGATGGGGCGGTGCAATGGCTACAGCCGGATGGATGATGGGAACAATACAGGTCTCATAAGGAGACAGGTGTTGAACTTGGATCAGAAAGATAAGAGCGACGAGCCGGAAGACGTCTCCCGTCGCAACTTTTTCAAATTTCTTGGGGTGACTGCAATAGCTGCTGGTGGGATCGCCTCACTCAGAGGTGTTATCCAGAATATCATTCCGCCAGTAAGCAATGCAGTATCAGGTTTTCCCACCCTTGTTCTATACAGCCAGGCGGGAGTGCCAATCAAGACCAGCGATCTGCAGGTTAACAGCCCAAAGATTGTACTGTTTGATTATCCGTTGCAAAATGAGCCTAATTTTCTTCTCAGGCTGGGTGACAGCAGCAACAACGATGTGGAAATCAAGCCTACAACTGTTACCATACCAGCAACTGGAAAAACGTTCACATCAGCCGGCGGTGTTGGCCCGTATAAATCTGTAGTGGCTTCCAGCGCTATATGCCAGCATCTCGGCTGCATACCTCCAATCATTCATTTCTATCCGCCATCCAGCTCTTCATACCCAGGAAAGATACATTGCAACTGCCACGGCAGCACCTATGATCCTTACAAGGGTTTTGCAGTTGTTACAGGCCCAACAGTGCATCCACTTCCAAATACAGTTCTCCAATATGACAGCTCCAGTGACCAGTACAGCGTCACAAACATGGTAGGGCCGACCATATATGGGCATACCAGCGATCTTAGCGGAGGAAACCCGCTCTCTTCAACAAAATACACGGAGATTTCAGTGACTTCTCCAACAAGCTGAGGTGATCATATGGCAGAAAGAAAACATGAAAATATGCTTGAAAAGATGATGAACGAGCCCCAGCCACTCCCGAGAAAGGTACCGGATTACATGAGATCACATGGTGGAGGTTGGTTCTGGACAGGGGCAATGGTGATGTTCGCCTTTCTTTATGAGGTCATAACCGGCCTCGTACTTCTGCTCTATTACCAGCCATCCAATGCCTATGCCAGTACTGAAGCCTTCCTGACCAGCACACCCTTTGGTTCTTTTATCCTCACCACACACCTTTATGGTGCATATGCCATGGTTGTACTGGTCTATATACACCTGCTCAGGAACCTCTATGAGGGTGCCTACAAGAAACCAAGGGAAAGCCAGTGGCTCACCGGTGTATTGCTTCTTTTGCTCACGCTTGGAGTTGGCTTCTTCGGTTATTCAATGAGTGGAGATGTCCTCTCCTCAGATGCCACGGACGTGGGCAAAGGAATTGCTGCCGGTTTCCCGGTTATAGGAAACTACCTAATGGGAATATTCTTTGGAAACGGCACCAGCATATCTCTATTCCAGCGGCTTCTCGCCTGGCACATAATACTTGTTGCTGGGATAGGACTTCTCTTTGCAGTACATTTCTTCATGGCAGAGTATAACACCATAATGCCCAAAAGGGAGAGGGCAAACTATAAGGCACCTGCCATAGATCACGAGGATCCCAGTTACAAGCCGTGGTACCCTTATAATCTCGTATATATGATACAGCTGATGCTTCTTACCTTTGGCATAATAATCATAGTCCCCTCAATCCTTGCCCTATTGCCAGGAGTACCTCCCCTGTTCTCCCCCTTCCCGCAGGTATCACCCACGAGCCCTCTTGCCGCCTCCGTTCCTGCATATCCACCATGGTTTCTGCTATTCATATACAAGGAACTGGACTTCCAGTTTGCCCAAAGCCTAGGCCCATTCTGGTCTACGGTCCTTTTTGCCGGTATGCCCCTGGTTTATCTTCTAGCACTACCCTATTTGGATAAGGAGCCAACCCTGAAGATGACAGAGAGGCCGATAACAGTATCGTTTGCCATTCTGGGAACAATATACCTTGCGTCGCTATCACTCTGGGGTGCCCTTGCACCTGGAATTCCCATAGCAAACTGGCGCGTTGCCGTCTATTTCTTTGTGCCCGGGGCGGTGGTAATTCTCCTCACCTGGGTCGTTGCCTCAGCCATGAGGAATGAAAGGATCAGGACAAAGGATGCCCAGTGGATCTTTGTGACCATGGCCATACTTGGAGTTTCAGCTTTTGGTTCTGGGATGCTCATCCTTGCAGATTTTAAATCGCCATCGTTACTCTACACCGTGTCGCTGATACTGACCTTAATGGTTACCGCAATCTCAGCGACTGTTGTAATAGCGCTTGCAAGGGGTATCTTCCCGCAGAAGGTTGATTCATTCAAGCCAATGAGCAGGGGCGCATATACCCTGGCTGGCTCCGGATTCACTGCATCTGCCATTTTCATCCTCTTCGAGATATCCATCATTAACCCGGTAAACGTTTTCAATACCTCCCTCTATGCAATAGGCCTGGGCGTGATCCTTTTGATTGGCTCTGCCCTCATCAGGATGTACAGGGCAATGTTTTACAGGGAGTGAAGTCATTTCTCATGGTCAGCTATGGCAGATAAGGGAATGGCTGGGAGCATAAAACCAGCCTGGATAGCCTATTTCCTTTCAATTTTTCTTGCTGTTTTAGCCATCGCCTTTTCATATTACCAGCACAGCCTGATTGTTGACACCGCGGCAGCCGTTCCCCTTATGATCCTTGGGGCAATATTCATTCTGATCTGCGCCCTTAACCTCCTGTTTTACAGGAGACACAGCCCTCTATCACTGCATATATCCTCGTTTATACTATCCAATATGGTTGTTCTGGCCGTGGCATTCTACGGCTTTCCAGAATTTTTTATCATCATATCTGCTCTTGCAATATACGCAGTCTACTATTTTGAAATCGCAAAACACTTTTCTGATACTGTGGTAAGGATTCCGACATTTTTTGCCACCTTACTAATTATGGCTTTCCTTGGGGATATTGTTGCCCATATCGCCCAGCCACCAGGATTTCCAGTTACAGTTGAGAGCACTGCCACTATGTTTACCATATTGGGCCTTAAAATTCCTCTCCTGGAGGAGTTTGGCGTTTTCATAATATCCCCCATTGCCAGCTTCGTGACCAGCCCTGTTGAATATATTCTATTTTTCTCAATAGCAGCCCTTGTTTCTGAAAACTACCACGAGATAATCACCTTTGTTGCTGGCCGGAGAGTTGGTGCCGGCAAAGTTGGCACTGCAGTATACGGACTGACTGGGGCACTGAGCTGCCAGTGCGAGAGCTTCATAGCACTGCTGCCAGCGGTTAGCATACTCCTAATAGACTATATTCTCGTACCTATGATATTTGTCAGTGCGGCTCTCCTTTCAGCAACATACATACTTGTGGTCAGATACTACAAGAAGGGGCGCGCAAATATGCTTTTTGCGCCTCAGAACTGGAAGCACGGCAGGCTGGGCAGGATTGCCATGGTTTCCCTGCTGATCATTGGTGTGCCAGTATTCTTCACTGTGGGAATTTACTTTTCATGGCAGCGGTTCGCGCTCTTCTTCTTTCTCACAAATATGCTGATGATACTTTCTGGATACGTAATAGCTATCTCCATCTTTAGGGTGATAAGACCGCCAGGGATCAACACGAGTGCCATAATAGGGCTTTCAGTTGCCGGCTCCGCACTGCCCATACTCTGGTACTTTCCGTATCTGACAGATGTGGCCTATAATTCTCCAGGTTATTTTGGCCTGATGACACTTTCAGCATTCGCTGGAGGAGCTTTGCTAGGGTTATCCTATTCATCGCTGGGGACGCATGAAAGGCTGGTCTTCAACGAATATATAACTGTGGTCTTTGGGCTTCTGCCGCTTGTGGTATTCTACTTGACCGACACGCTGCAGCGGAGGATATGGCCAGTTTTTTCTATGGCAGGCCAGACTGAATTCTCAATAATAGGATGGCTGGTAATGCTGCCGGTGATGTGGTACGCCACCCACATGTCATTGAACAGCATCTCCTCCCCGAAAACGGTTGCGGCCAAATCAGGTGAAAGCCAGCCGAAGGCTCTCATGAGCTGAGATGATTGTGATCAGCCGGACAGTGGGCTCGTTTTCTGGAATTTTCCCGATATTGCAGAACTCCTGAGAGTACGCTTCATCAGCAGTGAGTTGATCACCACACTGGTTGAGCTGAATCCCATTGCCAGAGCAGCAAGTATTGGCAGGAAGGAATAAATGCCGAGCCCAGCCATTGGAACCAGTATTCCGCCAGCCACAGGTATCAGTATGGTGTTGTATCCAATGGCCCAGCCGATATTCTGCCTTATCTTTCCCATTGCTATCCTTGCTATCCTTATTGTCTCAGGCACAAGTTCCATGTCATCCCTGGTAAGTATGACATCACCGGAATCCATGGCAATCTGTGACGACCCTGAAACCGCAATTCCGGCATCTGAGGTCTCCATCGCCACCGAATCATTTATTCCGTCTCCCACGAATACCACGTATTGTCCGTCCTCCTGGTAGCTCCTGATAATTTCAGCTTTTCCAGCCGGGGTGCATTTCCATCTGAAGTCATCCACTCCCAGCAGTGCCGCAACTCTCCTGACCTCTTCTTCAGAATCGCCGGAAAGCATCGCTGTCTTAATGCCCATGGAATGAAGCCCCTGGATCACGTCATTCATCTCAGCCCTTATTGAATATGAGAATTCCAGTGAGCCATAATATTCTCCATCAATGGAGACATCTACTGCAGACCTGATTCCTTCCGATGATCTTGCCAGCTTCACCCTTAATCCTGATACCGTTCCCCATATGCCCTCTCCTGGGATTTCTGTCACATCAGATGCAGGTAGTGGCTTTACACCTTCTGATTTGCAGTATTCCACTATGGAACGGGCAACGGGATGGTTGGAGCTTGCTTCCAGTGACATGGCGAATTGCAGGAGCTTTTCCCAATCCTGCTCCGTTCTTATCGATGTAATTGCAGGAACTGGATATGTGACAGTCCCGGTCTTGTCGAAGACGACCATTGTGGCTCTGGCAAGCCTGTCAAGCGACCCGGTGTTCTTGAGCAGAATCCCCCTGGAAGATGCGAATGACGATGTTATCAGCATCACCATGGGGGCGGCGAGACCTATGGCACAGGGACAGGCCACAACTACAACTGATACGAATGCAAGCACCGGGATCACAGGATCATAAGCTGTACCCTTCAGGATAAAAGCCCACGAAACGGCAGATACCATGGCTGAAGCAAGCACAACTGGAACGAAATATGTGGAGAATACATCGGCAACCTTCTGTATTTTTGCCCTTCCTGAGGAAGCGGCCTGAAGCATGTCATATATCCTGGAAATTGTGGAATCGCCACCTGACTTTTCAACCCTTACAACCAGCCTTCCATTCAGGTTCCTCATGCCAGATGAAATATACGTTCCAAGCTTCATGGTCACAGGGACAGGTTCCCCGGTAATTGCAGACGTATCAACATCGGAAACCCCGTCTGTGATTTTTCCGTCTGCAGGTGAGATCTCCCCTGCCCTGAGGGCAATCTCATCACCAGGATTGAGACTGTCAGCTGGAACGTCGATCTCCTGTCCGCCACGAATAAGGTGTGCAGTCCTTGGCATGAGCTGCAAAAGTGCACTTGCTGCATCTCCGGCCGATTTCTTGGTGATGGATTCAACGTAACTTCCCGTTAATATGAGTGTTATTATGAATGCAGAGGCATCGAAATAAACTGAGGAGCTTGGAATAATGGCAGGATCAATTGTGATTAACGCTGAATAGAAAAATGCGGTCAGCGTCCCAAGCGATATGAGAATGTCCATGTTGCCCATTCTGTTTCGTATCGAGGCGAGAGCACCCCTGTAGAATCCGCTTCCAGAATAGAACTGCACAGGTATGTCTAGGGCAAGAAGTACATAGTCCCTGTGAGGTACGCTGATCAGGTATGTAATGGCCAGGATTGGCACCGAAAATATCCATGCGATTCCCAGCTTCCGTTTCAGTCTGGCAACCTGTTCCTCAGGGGAACTGAACTTCTCAAGGCAGTCCTTTGAACAGAAATAGTATGTTCTTCCGTTTTTCTCTATCTTTAGTGTGCTTGTATCTGGAACAAACATTCCGCAAACAGGATCGGTAGGCATTATGTATCACCGCAAACTATTCTTGCACAGTGTAAGTGCATGCTGGCAACAGATTTAATAGAATTGTTGCCAGAATGTATAAGTACACATTAGAAATTTATCAGTATGCATATGTCTATGCAGGAAATTGATCAGAGAATAATAATGATGCTTAGGAAGAACTCCAGGATGAGTATCGTAGATATCGCCAAGAGCCTTTCCATAAGCAGGGCAACGGCCAAGAAAGCCCTTGACAGAATAATTGCGGATGGGAGGATAAGGTCATTTACCATAATATCAGGAGAAGATGAGGATAATCTTGCCCTGGTTCATGCCAGGGACATAAATGCCCTGCAGCCTGGGTTGCTTCTAGAAAAATTTAGCCTCATTGACGGCACTTCGCTTGCGTTGGTATACTTGGAGGATCTGGCCGAAATGAACAATGAGGGGATAATTGGAGTCCAGATAGTGAAGAGGCGTGAACATGGCCAGGCTCCACTGAGGACGCGAAATCTGCACTGTGACTACTGCCATGCGGAGATAAGAGGTATCCCTCTAACTGTTGAATTTGAGAATCATGAATATTTCGTATGCTGCCCAAACTGCCAGAAAGACATGAACAGGCTCCTGATCTCAGGCAAGTGAGAGAATATTACCTTGTGTATTTGATCGGATTTCTGTCAAAGCTTTCCTTGCAGGAGGAATTGCAGAAATAGTATGTCTTTCCTTTGTAAACCGATTTAAGGGGAGTGTCTTCCTTGACTTTCATTCCGCATACAGGATCGACTGCCATGATGAGATTATTCCAATCTCATATTTCAACTGTACGTGATCGTTTTGTTCTCCTGCAAGGCAATAAAATTGATAAAGTGCACAAAAGTTCAAAGGTTAATTAGGCAGAGATTATCATACATCATGGAAATAAGACTGAGGAGGATATACGACGACCCGGGAAAAGACGAGGGTGTCAGGATATTTGTTGAACGGCTCTGGCCCAGAGGAATCTCAAAGTCAAGAGCCGGTATAGATCTCTGGGCAAGAGATCTTGCGCCTTCAGCGGAACTGAGGAAATGGTATTCCCATGAACCGGAGAAATGGGAGGAGTTCAGGACCAGGTATATTTCAGAGTTGATGGCGAACCCGGATGCCACAAAACTGAGGAAGCTCATAGAAGAAAAAGGGAAGGCCACCTTCCTATATGCTTCACGGGAGAGGGAGAGGAACAGCGCAAGCGTTCTCAGAGACTACATTCTGGGAGAAAATCATCAGGAAGGCTGATCCTTCCAAGTTGATCTAAGGGCAAGCTCATCCAGCGTCCTTTTCCTTATTGTTTCAGCATCAGGATATTTGCTCATGATCTTGCCGCCGCGAATGTATTCCTTCATTAGGTTCTCCAGGGGGCCTCCGCACTCACATTTGTGCGACTCCTGCCCGGCAGGGGTCACATATGTTTTGCCGCAGTGCCTGCACCTCAGAACATCCTTCTTTCCTGAAAATTTTCCCCTCTTGGTTATTGGCTTGCCATCAATCTGGACTATATCCATTGCGAAGTCGAATGGCTTGGCTGATGATATTGACGTCCCTATGCCAAACGCTTCCGCACCAGCTTCCTTCAGCTCCCTGAGATTCTCCAGCCTGAGGCCCCCGCTTACCATTATCTTCACGTTGCGATATCCGCGGAGATCAAGCTCCCACCTGACTTCCCTGATCAATGCCGGGAAATTACCCCTCCTGGATGACGGCGTGTCTAGCCTGATAAAGTCAAGGCCGGGAATTGCCCTTGCAGCCTCGAGAGCTGCAAATTTCTCGTCATTGAAGGTATCTATAAGCACACTCTTGGCACCTTTGCCTGCTGCTTTTGCTGTTACCTCCCAGGCCTTCTGGTCGCCAAGCATCAGAGCGAGCGCATGAGGCATTGTCCCTACGGGAGGGTGCCCAATGATCCTTGAGCCAAGTATACCAGAAACACCGTCAGCGCCCCCGATAAAGGCAGACCTGTCGATCATTGGGGATATGGCCGGGTGCATTCTCCTGATTCCAAAGGAGTAGAAGGGCGTTGTGCCGAGTTCCTGCCTTATCCTGGCTGAATAGGTTGAAATGCCAGACGCCTGGCAGATGAAGCCCAGTACTGCCGTTTCAAGGTTTCCAAACTGGGAATATTTTCCCTCAATCCTCATGAACGGAACGGGTATGCCCCTGCTGTCCCTGGACTCAACAATGGTCCCCTCCGGTATGGCAAACAGGTTCAATTCATGTCCCTCCAGTATGCCAATGACCTCGTCAAGGCCGCTGAAATTGACCCAGGTGTCAAGGGGACCGGAAACCGTTACCTCTGCCGCGACATCCCTGTCCATGTCATGCTCCGCAGAAGCCGAGATGCTCCTCTGGAAATAAACGTCAGACGCAAGCCCTTCCAGAATTTCATTCTCAGTTGCAATGTTGAATTTGCTACCCATATTATCACCGCCTGAATACCGAAATGCTATCCACCGCCTGGAAACCATAATTCCGCTGTATGAACTTCATCGCCTCAAGGTGATGGCCCTGGTCAATGGCTGCACACAGATCCTCAACCACCACGGCCCTGTAGTTGTTGAAGAATGCTCCCGCGCATGTGTGCTGTACGCATATGTCAGAACTAATGCCGAATATGACCAGATCAGTTATATCACGGGCCCGAAGATAACCGTCCAGATCGGTCTGGAAGAATGCATCATAATGCCTTTTTCTTATGCGGTATCCCACAATGCCCTCTAGGGGCGGGTATAATTCACTCTGCTCCGTCCCAATAAGGCAGTGTTCTCCCCAGACCCTGAATTCGGGGTCATTCGGGATATGCGTATCAAGCGTGAATATTATCTCCTCCCTGCCTGATATTTTGCCAAGTAACTCTGCTGCTCTTTCTGCAACTTGAACGGCCTTAGCTGAGCCAAACCTTCCCGTTACAAAATCATTTACCAGATCAACCGCTATAAACGCCCGCTTCATTTTTTATCTACCCCTGCAGTGTCAATCCACCATAATGTCTCAGCACCCCTGTCCTCTATGTAGATGCCCATTGACAGGAGGCTGCTTCGTATTGTATCCGCAAGCTGGAATTCCCTCCTCGACCTGAGCTCGGACCTGATCCTTAGCAGAAGTCCAACTGGGCCGGAAATATCAGTTGATGCTGATTCATGCCTTATTATGCCTGTAAATGAATCCAGCCAGTCCAGAACGGATAGTGCCTCCAGCAGTTCAGCCTCACTCATGCTTTCCAGGGAGGCGTTCCACGTGCCAAGAAGATTCATTACGTCTCGGAAAAGGCCACGGAAGTCCATATTGTCCCCCACTATGCCATTCAGCCTTTCTATGGTCTCATTCGTGCCTGGCTTGCGAACATAATGCCCCGCCTTGATCCTCATCTTGTTGTAGAGGATGGATAACTGGTTAACAACAGCCCTGGATTCCTGCAGGAGAGATTCAGAATAGTTTATGGCTGTGGAGAAATTTGCATTGAGCAGGGCATATCTTATTTCCTCTGATCCATAGCTGGCCAGGACCTCCCTGATTGTGACAAAATTCTTGAGTGATTTGCTCATCTTCTCCAGGTTGACGTTTACCATGCCTGTGTGGATCCAGTAATCGGAAAGCCTATCCAAACCGCTGAGGGACCTTGAGATGGCAATTTCGGCGTCATGATGCGGGAAAATAAGGTCCATTCCACCTCCATGGATATTGTATGCCGGGCCAAAATAAGCCTCGGTGATCGCTGTATCCTCAATGTGCCATCCAGGCCGGCCTTTTCCCCATGGGGAGTCCCAGTATGGCTCTCCTGGCTTCATTTTTTTCCATATGACAAAATCCCTTGGGTCTCTCTTGTCCTCCCGAAGGTTGGCACTGGTTCCAGCCAGGAGTGTCTGGGGATCCTGCCCCCACAGTTTGCCATAGTCCGGAAAACGCGAGACGCTGAAATATACGCCGTCACCTGTTTCATAGGCAAAGCCTGCCTCAACCAGTCTCTTCACCTGTGATATTATCTCCATGATATGGTCAGTGGCAAGGGCATACAGGTTTACTGAATCTATTTTCAGCGCCTTCATCAGTGCATAAAATTCTGCTGTGTATCTTCTGGATATGACCTGGAAGTCAACATTTTCAGCCTTTGCCCTATCAATGATCTTGTCGTCTATGTCAGTAATGTTCTGTAGATAGAACACCCTGTAGCCATTGATCCTGAGATATTTCGCCAGCGAATCGAAGAAGACATATGTCCTTGCATGCCCTATATGGAAATTATCCTGCACAGTTGGGCCGCATACGTACATCTTGATCATCCTGTCATGGGGCAGACCAAGGGTGATCTTTTCCCTCGCCAAGGTGTCAAATATCTTCATCTGTGTCAGGTATCCATATAAGCTAATAAAACTCACATCAGTTCCTTGCCCTTGGGAACAGTGGAGCCACAGGGCTCTGCCCAGCACTCCGGCTGCAAATTTTAACAGTTCAGGGCCAATGGCTGACACGGCGACTGCGAAATTTAATATAATTTCTCCTCATTCATCTCCATTGAGCTACCCTTCTGATCATTTTATGACTACAAGAATTAGGGGTGTTGGGCTCGCGCTTGCAGGTGCGGCACTCTGGGGGTTGTCCGGAACGGTATCGTCCCTGCTTTTTAGAGGCTACGATATGCCATTCACCACCCTCGTCAGCCTCAGGATGCTCATTGCCGGCATAATAGCACTGGCAATTGTGAGGCCTGCCTTTCCCGGCAAATCCAGAGGGTACTTCCTCATATTCGCCACTGCAGGCCTGTTCGGAGTCCAGATAACATATCTTGCCACCATAGACTATTCCAATGCTCCAACTGCAACACTGCTTCAGTATCTCTTCTTTCCCATGGTAATGGGCTACGAGGTCCTAAGGGGGCGCATAAGGGGCGGATATGCGATCATTGCATCAATAATTCTTGCCATGCTTGGGACGTTCGAGCTCTCCACCGGTTTCCCAGGGCATGCAGCTTCCATAATACTGAGACCCCTGGCCCTGCTATTCGGCATTCTTTCAGCAATAACAGCCGCCCTCTACACTCTGCTGTCCGCGCCACTGATAAGGGAGAATGGAACGTCCCCTGTCATAGCTTGGGCATTTCTGATTGGCGGAGTTCTTTCCATACCATTCAGTTTCAGCCAGTCAATGGCATTCTTCCCCCATATGTCGGAAGGATCTTTACCAGTAGTTTTTGCACTGGTGCTGTTCGTTGCCATAGTGGGTACCCTTGTGGCATTCGGCCTCTACATCATGAGCATGCATGAGATCAGTCCAACCCAGGCTTCGCTGGCCGGCACAATGGAGCCAATAACAGCGGCAATATCATCTGCCGCCATCCTTGGAATTTATCTAAGCGGATACCAGTATCTGGGAGGATTTCTCATAGTTATGGCAATTGTTGTTGCACAGGCATTTTCAGCCGGCAATATGAAATAGCCATTTTCCTAGCGTTTTAATACGAACAGGCAATTCTCCCTGCGAATGATGAGAGGGATTGATTCACGGGGCAGGAGAGTCATATGGTCTGTAGGATTTGTTGAAGTTGTTCGCATGCTTGGCATTTTCATGATCATACCGGTACTCGAGGTATATTCAGCCTCCATAACCCGGTCAATTATCCTCATATCTGCGGCATTCGCTGCCTACGGCCTTGCCTCTGCCGTATTCCAGATTCCTCTAGGGCATTTGTCAGATCGTATAGGGAGGAAGCCTGCAATTTTGCTTGGAATGGTGCCTTTTGTTGCCGGGAACATCGCAACTTTTGCGATTCCGGGCATTGCATGGATCATACTGGGAAGGTTCATGGCAGGTGCCGGCGCTGTTGGGTCTGTTGCAACGGCAATGGTGCAGGAAAGCGTTCCAGAGGAGAGGAGAAATGCCGCCATGGCCATGGTAGGTATACCCGTGGGAGTTTCATTTCTTGCCGGCCTTCTCCTTGGCCCTGCAATAGGCTACTCCATAGGTTTCAGGTACCTATTCCTGATTTCAGGGTTGCTGGGCATAGCCGCAATGGCTGCTGTGGCTGCACTAAAGCCCGCCAGCCAGCACATGCCACAGCAGAGGGATGAGAAGGCAGGCATAAGCCGGGATTCTGTGTGGCTGGCCGTGGCAGGCTTCGCCGTTTCATTTGTAATGATTGTGTTCTTTTACTATTTCCAGGTGTATGTAACACAGGTGCTCCTGGAGAAGAACTACATATTTTCCCTTTTTATTCCAGGAGCAGCAGGCGGTGCAGCAGCGGTGATGATCGCAGGCAGGCCAGGCACAACACGCACTTTCAGGATGGCCGGCCTCTCTCTTGCAATAGTGCTGCTTTCGGTACCAGTCCTCTTCCTTTCCCCCCTGAACTCAGGACCTTTCTTCATTTTCGAAACCGGATCCATTCTGTTCTTCCTGGGATATTCCCTGTACGAGATAGTTTTTCCCACCGCTGTAACCAGGGTATCCCGATCAGACCGCTATGGATCGAACCTCGGTATTTTTAATACTATGCAGCACAGCGGACAGTTCTTGGGCGGCCTCGCATCTGGCTTCATTATTGGCATAAGCATCTCGAGGAAATCACAGATGCTGGGCCTTCTCGTTCTGGCAGCAGTGATGGTGGTTGCCATTATTTCCTTCCTCCGTATATTCCGAAGGCTGGAATTGAGCAGAACTGCCAATTGACGGCTTTTCCTTGATGTTGGCCGAAGGGCTCCTGCATCTGCCGTCAAACTATTTCAGCAGGTTTCTTATCCTCTGGCTTATAAGAAGTGATCCCACAGATAGAACTGTGCTAGAATCGAGGTCGATGACTGAAATGGAAGCGTTGCGTATCTCTATGCCAAAGCTCTCAACCTCATCCAGGCCCAAATAACTTGAGATGGCAGCCCTGATCGGCATCCCGTGGCTGACCAGGATTGTTGTGCTTTCCAGGCTGTCCAGAACCTCCCTGAATCTTGATACATGGGATTCCCATGTCTCCATTCCAAGTTCCTCCCTTGATCCTGGCGGTAGCCCTGACATGTGGGCATTGTTGTATGGCCCCATTCCGGATTCCGTGATGCCTGCCTCTATCTCTGGGACCAATCCGGTGTGCTTTGCAATTATGGCTGCAGTTTCTACCGCCCTCTGGACTGGGCTGGTAAGTAGCCTTGAAACCCTCAGGCCCGCAAGCTGCCTGGCAGCAAATTCAGCCTGCCTGGATCCACGTGCTGTTAGAGGGTAGCCATTGATGTCGCATGTGATTATCTGCCTTACATTGGCTTCGCTCTCTCCGTGCCTCACTAGTATGGCAGCCTTCACACGGGTTAATGGCTACATCTCTTAAAAATGAATGCCGCCTCATATGATCCATACAGCCCAGAGTGATATGAGTGTGATTGTTAGCACAGGAAGTGCTAGCAGGAAACCCACTTTCATGTAATAGGTATAGGATATCCTGAGGCCTTGCTTCCTGTCAAGAGTGTAGAGCCAGAGCAGGGTTGCAAGTGATCCTATTGGCGTGAATTTTGGGCCTATGTCATTGGCAATTACATTCACGTATGGAAGAACCCGATGGTAGGCTGAGCCTATGGAAAGGTTTCCCAGCATAACAGAGGGCAGGTTGTTCATCACTGAAGCAAGAAAAGCAAACAGGTATCCAGACAAGATATCCGGAACAGGTCCTGGGAAGGCAGAAAAGTGTGCCAGTGCTGATGACACTATTGGGATTAGCCCGTTTTCTCCCAAGCCGTAAACTATTATGTACATGCCTATGGAAAAAAGTACGATCTGCCATGGCGCCTCTTTCAGTATCTTTTTTGTGTCCACTGTATTGCGCCTCGACACAATGATGAAAAGAGTTGCTATGGCTGGAACAGCAATGAATGCAACCGGAATTCCAAGGAGTCCGGTAACTGCATATGTTGTAATG
This sequence comes from Thermoplasmata archaeon, assembly GCA_021797355.1. Lineage (GTDB taxonomy): Archaea > Thermoplasmatota > Thermoplasmata > Thermoplasmatales > Thermoplasmataceae > UBA509. The sequence continues at coordinate 124,663 of JAJZZX010000005.1, forward strand.
AGGGCTGCAAGAACAGGTACTGCAGACCTCATCACTGCCATGTCCTTTACAGCCAGTCTCTCCGCTTCATGGTTTATCTCAATATGATCGGGTATATCCCTGTGATAGAAGAGGTAAAGTATGCCAAGGCTTACTGCAACTGAAGCAAGATATGGAAGCACCATGACTTCAGCATATGTGAGGAAATCTATCCTGAAGTATCCAGTTGTTATAATATTGACAAGATTGCTGATGGTGAACGGCATGCTGGCGGTGTCAGATATGAATCCGATGGACATTATGAATGCAACATATGATCTCCGGCCCACACCTGAGCGCTTCAGGAAAGAATATACTATGGGTGTCATGACCAGGACTGCACCGTCATTGGCAAAAAGGGCAGACACGACTGCACCAAGAAGTATGATCAGCACGAAGAATTTCCTTCCTGATCCTCCGGATAGTTCTGCCAGCTTAAGTGCGGCATATTCAAAGAAGCCGGCCTCGTCATATATGAGAGACATAATGATTATGGCAACAAAGGTAAAGGTTGCATTCCATACGATATCCCAAACCCTGACAATTTCATGCAAAGTTGTCAGGCCAAGCAGAACTGAAACAAATCCACCTGCAAGCGCAATGTAGCCGATGCCAATGTTTCGAGGCCTTCTTATTACGAGGAAAAGTGTTGCGGCAAATACTGCCAGTGAGAGATAGAATTTAAGGTCCGGCAAAGCTTTCCTGCGGTGATGTTTGCCCTGCATATATATAATAGCTTGCTAATTGCACGATGCATGGGAATTGTTATAACTGCAAGGCAATAGGGGTATGAATAAGTGTCAATGGGGCATATATAATGACTGAATACACCAACAGGCTTTCAAAGGAGAAGAGTCCGTATCTGCTGCAGCACGCTCACAATCCTGTGGATTGGTATCCATGGGGGGAGGAGGCCTTCAACGAGGCAAAGAAAAGCAATAAGATGATATTCCTCAGCATAGGCTATTCAACCTGCCACTGGTGCCATGTAATGGAGAAAGAGAGCTTTGATAACCCGGATGTTGCAAAGGTCCTTAACAGAGTCTTTGTCTGCATAAAAGTGGACAGGGAGGAAAGGCCTGACATAGATTCCACGTACATGGCAGTAAGCCAGATGATGACCGGAACAGGCGGGTGGCCGCTTAATGTCATACTAACGCCTGATCGGGTTCCTGTCTTTGCCCTTACATATATCCCCAGGGAAAGCAGGGGAGGGCAGGTCGGAATCATTGATCTTGCCAACCAGATTGCTGAACTCTGGTCAGAGGGGCGTGAAGACGTGGAGAGGCGTGCGGCTGAAGTCCTGTCAAACCTCCAGAGCCTGAATACTAGGAATGCCAGAAAAAAAGCAGACCGGGCTGTTCTTCAGAAAGTCTTCGGGCAGATGGAATCCATGTACGATGAAATGAATGGCGGTTTTGGCAGTTCGCCTAAGTTCCCATCGCCGCATAACCTGATGTTTCTTATGAGGTACCATTTCAGGACTGGGAACGAAAAGGCACTAAAAATGGCACTCAATACACTTGTGAAAATGCGCCTCGGTGGGATCTTCGACCATGTTGGATACGGGTTTCACCGGTATTCAACGGATTCTTCCTGGGTACTTCCACATTTTGAGAAAATGATTTATGACCAAGCCTATCTAATGATGGCATACACCGAAGCATACCAGATAACCGGTGAAAAGTTTTATGCTGCGGTGACAGACGAGATCTTCCAGTTCATCAGCAGGGAGATGACGTCGCCTGAAGGTGCGTTCTACTCTGCCATTGATGCCGATAGTGAAGGCGAGGAGGGCAAGTTCTACACATGGAGATGGCAGGAGATATTAACAGCACTGGGGCCTGATGATGCTGAACTTTTCATGCATATTTTCAACATTGACCGGATGGGGAACTATCATGACGAGGCTTCTGGAAGGGTCACGGGACGCAATATCCTGCACATGGATAAGACAATACCCGAGATCGCAAAGGATATGGGAATATCCCCTGGCAGCCTTGAGAAGAGACTTGAAAGCATGAGGGTTAAACTTTTCCAGGTCAGGGAGAAGAGGGTCAAACCGCACAAAGATGACAAGATACTGGCAGACATGAACGGACTTGTTATTGCGGCTCTATCAAAGGCCTACAGGGCAACTGGCAATGTGAAAATGCTTGACGCAGCAAGGAAAGCTGCCGATTTTGTACTTTCCACAATGTACATGGAAGGGAAGCTGAAACACAGGTACAGGGATGGTGAAGCTGCCATAGAAGCCTATCTGGATGACTACTCGTTCATGGCTTTCGGCCTGCTGGAGCTGTTTCTTGCAACCATGCACGCCTCGTACCTGAAGAAATCAGTGGAATTTTCAGAATTCCTCAAAGCACATTTCCTTGACCCCTGGAATGGGGGCTACTTCAACACTCCTGATTTCGGCGAGCCGCTTCCGGTGAGGTTTAAGGAAGGGCATGATGGATCCGTGCCCTCCGGCAACTCTGTGCAATCACTCAATCTGTTGAGGATTGGATCCATACTCTCCAGGGATGATTTCAGGGCTGATGCAGTATCAATACTGGAAGCTTTCTTCGCTGAGATGGAGAAATCACCAATGTTTTTCAGCTTTATGGCAATAGCCCTGGATTATCTCACAGCAGGAAACTATCTTGTAAAGGTCCATGGCAGGGATGGCGAAGCTGGAAAAACAGTGGATGCTGTGTGGAAAGGCTTTCATCCAAACGCTGAGTCCATAATTGTGGAAAGTGATAACCAAGAGCTCTTGAGGATACTTGAAGAGCCAGTGACACCTGGCCTGATGAATAGCGATGGTATATTCATCTGCACCTCAATGAACTGCCTTCCGCCGGTAGACAGCAGCGAAGAGGCTATCAGGACAATTTCAAAATAATCAGACGGTGGTTACCGCCTGTGACGCTATGACACCGTTTGTCCTGAGGTCTATCAGCCTGATCTGTGATATGTAGGTAGAACTTCCCTTGCCTCCAGCGGCTGCTGTGTGGTGGTATATATCCACAATTGTTGCACTGGTAAGGAAATAGCCTCCCTTCACAGACACCGTCCAGTTGTATCCTGTTCCATTATACGTCTGTGGTGCTGCTATTGCTGAGCCCAGAATGACATTCGTGACCGTGCTGTTGCTGTTAACTATCTCCAGCTCGGTGTAGTTGAGTGATAGGTTGCCGCTGAACTGGTTCACATAAACCACATATTCATGAACGTTCCCAGATGTGGTATTCGTTGGAGTTATCTGCCCGAGTGGCGTAGACGCCCCAAGGAAGGTCGTGTAACCACCAAGTATTGTGTATAGAGTTGCGGCCAGCACTACAGTAATTGCTACCAGAAGTATCGTCGCTATTATTGGTGAAACTGCCTTATCATCCCTATTGAATACCTTTCTCATAACATCACACTTGAAGTAAATCTATACCTTAGGTCTATATTTAAAATTTAGCTCGATAAGATCGCATTTCCCATTCATGGAAAAATTTCGCCTGCAGGATAAACCAGCATTCTCCCTGTCGGCAGATTATGTACGATTCGATGTATGTTCTTTGTCATTGATTTTGCTTTAAATATGGAAGCGCAAAAAATAAGTTTGAAAAAATTTCGCACCCAGATTTATTCGCTGTACACCTCCCGCCCTTCTGCGAATACACTGACAGGATGGGCGTCAAGGCTGAAAGGATCATTGTTCCAGACTGAAAATGAGGCGATCTTTCCCTGCTGCACTGTGCCCAGATCGCTGATTCCCAGTATTTCCGCAGGCTCGCTTGTAAGCTTTGAAATTGCATCCTCCTTTGAGAGGCCAAATCTCAAGAAATGCCTCATCGTGAGGAAAATATTTCTCTGCAGTATGACGGGGTGGTCTGACATCATGCAAAAACGGATGCCGGACTGGAGGACAAACCTTGCATTTCTCCACGACTCATGCTTCAGCTCAACCTTGTATGGATGAGAGTCCATGGGGCCGTAAACGAGGCTTATTCCGTTCTGTTTGAGCCTGGAAAAGACTTCCTCATGAAATATATCAAGGCCATGATTCAGTATTGGGTCAATGCCAAATTCCCTCTTGAGAGACAGCAGCACAAAGGCATCATCCTCCTTGTGCAGATGTACCATGAGTTTGTATTGTTTCTTGAGGATAGATATGAAAATCTCATCGAGAGGCTCGATTTCGTCCTGAAGCTTTTTGCCTGCTTCCAGCTGTGACATAAGCTTCCGGGCCTTCATGAAGCGCTCCCTCAGAAGTGCCACTGCGCCCATCCTTGTAGTTGGCCTTTTTCCTGACCATTCAGTGGTGCTGCGGGGGTTATATCCCAGTGCCATCTTTATCCCAATATCCTGCAAATATGCATCTTCCACATTAGATGCATAATTTCTCACGAGGACGGCCTTACCGCCAATGGGATTTCCACTTCCAGGAAGAATGGTTGAGTAGAGAACATTGTTCTCGACAGATTCTCTGAAGGCAACGTCATCCATGTAGACGCTGTGCAGTGCGTTGACAAGAGGATAGATAGAATCCATACGCTCATTTGCCTCGTCCTCGGCTGATGGCTCACCGGCCCTTGCCATTCCAATGTGGCTGTGCGCATCGATGAATGCTGGTGTCACAACACCTTCGCCAACAAGCTCCCCTTCCGGCTTATCCCTGGTCACCGAAACGAAGCGGTCATCAAACCCAATATAAACATTCTTCAGTACTTTTCTGCCATCGTACAGTGTATTAACCTTCACTACCTTCATGATGCTGAATTGTAATCGTTACTATTGAAATATTTCTCTTCCGTTCCTAAATTTCATGGAAAGATGCCCTGCATGAAAAACTCTCTCCAGGCTTCAGAATCTTAAGGCCTACGCCATTGTTAAATGCATCAGGCGCACCTACCATGGGCTCCACCGCAACAGATTTATTGAGGGAATATTCGCCGTTATAGACGACAAAGTAGGGCATGTTCTCAGTGTCTATCCTGATTCTGTGGTCACCGAGATCAATTCCCACTCTGTTGCCCATCAGGAAGCAGTTGTCGAACTTTCTTCCAGATTCCGAGGAGAGCAATTTTCTATCGAACTCCAGAAGCCTGCCCGTGGGAAAATAGGAATCACGATATTCCAGCATCTGCATATTGGAAGGCTCCGTTATTTTCCAGCTGCCATTGAAGAGGAAATATGGGTGCATTCCAGGTGATAATGGCTGATCCTTGCTTGAAATGTTGACGAAATTCATGCTAACAGAAAATGAGCTTGTGGAGATTTTCATCACAATTCTGCAGTCCAGTATGCCTGGATAGCCGCTATCTTCCAGGCGAAGATATAATTCACTTCTGTCATCTATGGATGTGACATTCCATGTTCTTTCCCGCGTTAATCCATGAATGCTGTGCTGCCCATTATTCCTTGGAAGAAGATATCGAGTGCCATCAATAATATATGTTGCATCCCGTATTCTGTTGGCAAATGGAATCAGAATTGCTGCGCCGCCATGTGTCTGGTGGCCGTCTGGTGACTGCATCAGGATATTTTTCCCCTTCAGGACAGCACTTCTGATGTGAGCTCCCCGGTCATCAAACTCGAGATGGGAGCTCCCAGAGTAGATTCTGTAAGTTGACATCTTTTATTTAGCCTATCTGGAAAGAGTATTTACCCTTAAAACCATGCACCACTTAAAGTGAGAGAGATCCAGGTAGCAGACGATGTGTTTATTTCAGACCTTCATTGCATATACCTGAGGGACATATCAGCTGCAGTAATTTCTGACCTCCATCTGGGCTTTGAAGAGGAGATGAACCTTCACGGACTTTTTCTTCCAAAGCTACAGCTTAACCATGTGGAATCAATGGTTGACAGGATAATTGAAAGATATGCCCCAGAATCCATAATAATAAACGGAGACTTCAAGCATGAGTTTTCCAAGAATCTGCCTCAGGAATGGGATGATATCATTCATTTCATCAACAGGTATTCTAGCCAGACCAAGCTTAAGTTTGTCCGTGGAAATCATGACAATTATCTTATTGCTATTCTTAAGAAGAAGAATTTGGAAATGCTTGATTCCTTGGAAACAGATAGATACTACATATATCATGGGGACAGGGATGCTGGGCTAAAAAAGATCACAATACTTGGCCATGAGCATCCTTCGCTTGTCCTCAGAGATCGGGTAGGGGGGATCTTCAAGGTTCCTGCTTTTGTGCACAACAGGGAATCCAATATACTTATAACACCCGCAATGAGCTTCTTCTCATCCGGAACAGATGTTGCCCAGAGCCTGCTAAGCGAGGAACACTTCACTCCTGTTCTAAAGCATGTTGATTCCAGCAGGTTTCGTGTTTATGGCATTACAGAAGAATTCGGTATAGTTGATTTTGGTTATCTTGGTGATCTCCATATGTCAAGGATCAATGATGGCTTCTGATTCTCTCCTTTACGTGCTATTTTATTAGAAAGCGCTCGGTGCATTTATTTCCCTTAAAAAGTGCAATTTCTGCATTAAATTCATATAAAGGTAAGCCATAAACGTGGGAGCCCCGATAGTGTAGCGGCCTATCATACGAGCCTGTCGAGCTCGTGACACGGGTCCAAATCCCGTTCGGGGCGTTTATAATCGTAATCAACTCTTTTTTCTCTACCCT
>JAJZZX010000006.1 GCA_021797355.1 Thermoplasmata archaeon
CACAAACGGTACAGTTCCTTTGCTCGAGAAGATAAGCTACGAATCTTTTCTTCCAAGAAACATGATCTTGAAAACAAGTGTGATGGAATGCTTAAGAGCCCAGAATAGGGAAAATTAACATCCATTCGAGACTGTGTGAAAAATATTTAAAGAGCATTACTGAGTCTGATCACAATAAAGTTTATTCATGAACCTGTCTTATAGCCATTCATGAGCAGTTCCCATATAACGAAAATAGGAAGGAAACAGTCCCTGCTCCTTCCAGACATGATTGATGATTACATTGATGAGAACAACCCTGCAAGACTGTTCGATTCATTTGTGGATTCCCTTGATCTCAGTGAGATGGATTTCAGGTATGTAGTTCTGGATCAAGGTCCGGGAAGACCTTCTTATGATCCATCAGACCTGCTAAAGCTATATCTCTGGGGATACTACAACGGAATAAGATCCTCAAGGAAGCTTGAGAATGAGTCTCACCGCAACATTGAGGTGATGTGGCTGATACACAAGCTCACACCTGATTTCAAGACAATAGCCGACTTCAGGAAGAACAATGTGGATTCAGTGAAATCACTGTTCAGGAAGTTCAATCTCTTCCTGAAGGATCAGGGTCTCTTCAGATCTCATGACATTGCAGTGGATGGCACGAAGTTGAAGGCTGTAAACTCCATGGACAGGTCATACACGAGGGCATACCTTGAAAAGGGACAGGACAGGATAGATGAGAGGATTGAGAAGTATCTTCACGACATGGATGAGAACGATGCAATTGAGGAGGATATTGACAGGTAGAAGATAAGGAAGGCTATGGAGAATCTCAGGAATAAGAAGAAAGAGCTCAAGGAAGCAGAGATCAAAATGAATTCTTCTGGCATGAATGAAATATCCCTCACAGATCCAGATGCAAGGCAGATGAAGACACCATATGGCGTTGATGTATGCTACAACGGCCATATAGCCGTTGAATCCGGGAATCATCTCATAACTGATTACACAGTCGACAACAGCACCAATGATTATGGATCCGTCATTCCTCTTGCGTATGGAACAAAGGATTTCATGGATATAAGTTCAGCATTTCCGCAGATAGGGGTCATTTCTCTCTGCCTAATCTGCTTTCATTGGCAAAGGAAGGGATAGAGGCGTTCATCCCCTCTCCCCAACGGGGGGAAACCCTGGCAAGAGAAGAATGGTTCCGGAAAGGGATTATCACAGGAGCAGATTCCCATACAATCCAGTCAAGGATACATATACATGCCCTGAGGGGAATGAGATGCATTATCGTTTCAGCACTCCAAACAGCACAAGGCCAGATATAGTGTATAGAGTATATACAACAGATGCCTGCTTCACCTGTGTAGTGAAGAACAAATGCACGAATTCCGTCAGGGGAAGATGGATGGAGAGATGGGAACATGCCGATGTGGAGGAACAGCACTGGAAGCGCATGAATTCAAAGGGGGTAGAGAAGATGGTTTTACGGAAGAGAACTGTGGAGCGCCCGTTTGGAACGATAAAGAGGGCAATGAACCAGGGGTACTTTCTGTTGAAAGGCCTGAGAAAGGTGAAAGGTGAGTTTGGTTTCAGTGTAATCGCATACAATATGAAGAGGGCAATAAGCATCAGGGGTGTCAGATCACTGGTTGAGAGCTTATAAGATAGGGGAAATAACCAGGCTCTCAATTCCCGTCTGAATCAAAGTGTAGCTATGCCCAGAATCCCACCTGTTCAAAAATAATTTTAACACAGTCTCATTCCCGTATGCGTGGGATCATCACCTCCTTAAACGGCGATCCCAGAATAACAATGGATTTTTGTTAACTCCCTTTATCTTGGGCTCTTGAGAATAACATCGCAGTTGCTGCAATCAAGGTTATTATAGCGAACTTGCATTCATAGAGCCTGAGAAAGGTTGCCGCTTGACTTCTCAGAGAGCTCAGACCCGTCTGTTCCAGCGTTCAATTTCTGTTCATACAGTGGTGAATATCTCGAAGAGCTTTCAGATATGTCAGGAATTGATCTGAAACTTATTGATACGGATGATGACTTTGAAAAATCAAAATATCTATGTGCATGGGCCCATTCGCAATGGCACCACAACGGATCAAACGTTCCCCTCAGAGGAGATCCTCTGTCAATTCTTTCTGAAGCAAGGGAGGGAAAGAGATTCAGGTGTGTTGAGTACAGCATCCTTCTCCAGGCTATTATGTGCGCTGCGGGGATAAGGGGGAGAGTGCTCTATCTGCGTACTGAGGATGTGGAGAACAGAAAGGTGGGCGCAGGCCATGTGGTTGTTGAGTCATTTTCAGAAATACATAAAAAATGGATTATGTTTGACCCACAGAACAATGCATATGCTGAAGCTGAAGGAATTCCGCTGAATGCTCTTGAATTTGGGATGACACTGGAAAATGCACCGGAATCTGTTAGTTTTCCAGGCAAACGAAGATCTTTCAGAAAAAAATATATACAATTCATTCAGCCGTACCTGTATTATTTTCATACCGATATTGAAATGGTCTATCCGCAAAACTATCCCAGGACTCAGGTGGTGTTGATGCCCATCGGATCTAAAGTGCCTGAAAAATTCCAGGGAATCCCTATTGACGAGGTACTTATTCCGACCAACTCGTATTTCTCATTCTATCCGGGACAGGATAAGTTCAACTTTTGAGCAGAATATATAAAAAAATAAATTAATCTTCAGGTGTATTACGTTGCAATTCGGATGCTATCGATGATAAAAATTCGATAGTGTAGTGAATCTGCTGTAAAATTGAAAAGACCTATCACCACCCGGATCTGAATAAGCAAGAATATGCAGGAATAGTTGGGTTTGCTTCGATATATCCAATATGAGGTATCGCCTATGAATATTCTACTTTTTAATCCATACAAACGATATCCCACCAATGCCACAATTGCTGCATGTATCACACGTGTCAAGGAGAGGAGCTTCACTGGGAATAACGCTGCCCAAAGGAATCCGTGAAAAGCTTGAGCTCAAAGATGAGAATTAAGTGAGATTTTATGAAGACAACGGCAACATAATCGTCAGAAAAATAGAATAGAATCTTTCGGTTTTGAATGGAAGCGAGACGTGAAATCCGAAATCTGTTTGTTCAGTGTATGGCTTCAACATCCCTGATGAATTCAAAGTCAATCAGGAGGCATGGATGATCCCTGGTTTTCACCATGAGAACTGTGCCAGAATAAGAGAGGAATATGGCCTTAAAAGGCTCTTTCAGTTCCGTTGGAAGATCGGGGCCCTGGCCAGGGCATGGATATCCAACGGCTGTGAACGGATCACCGAAGTCCCTGCTGAAGGGATATATGGCAATATTCTGCCCTTCTGTGAGCTTCTTTATCTTCAGGACAACCTCCCTTTCCACAGGGCAGCTGTCACCTGGAATTATTAATCCTTTTCCACCGTGCAGGTTGCACGCAGGTTACATTTAAGCCATGGATAAAATCCGGGCGGTTTCGGTTGCTGCCTACACTGGAAAAATTTTTAAAACCATTGCCTTATAATTAAGGGATGCTGGTAAGGGACATAGACAGGAAGCTTGACATGAGGCTTGTCCTGAGGGTCAGGCAGAATACTGAGTTTTTCAGCGCAATTGCCGACATGCGCACGAAACTCCCTGTCTTCATCTACGGAAGGAAGGGGGAAGCATGGATGTCAACATATTTTCCAAGGGATTCCAGAAATTCCAAGATAGACATGCTGCTCAGCAGATTCCGTGCAGCAGAGAAGGAGGACTCATTCGTTGTGGACACAAGGATCAACAATGTTAAGGATCTGGCTGTCATAAACAAGCTGATGCATCTTCCATCATTCATTGTCAACAGATCAGACATGAGCGGAGGCTTCATCAACATATATTCACGATTTCACAGCAGCCAGGCAGATGCCGTTTCATCCCTGCTTGCGGAATATACCGCAGACGGCATGAATTCCAGGGTGGACTGGCTTGGCCCAAGTCCCGGCATAACAAGCATAATGGATCTCATAAACAGGGAGTACCCGATTTCCCTCATAACCTATGATCTGCCAATGAACGGGGATGAGGAATCAATCAGGAGCATACTTTCGGGTGATGTCATGGCCGAGGCTTCCAATAGCCTTGCAGATGACGGAAGCTTCTCAGCAGTCCTGTATTCAGGCAGCCCCATACATGGCAATGTTGAGGGGATTTCACCAGTCTCACCTGATGATGGCATCTACTGCATGGTGATGAGAAACTCTTTCCTCACCATGGTCAGGGATAAGGCCAACCAACAGCACATAATGAGAACCAGATTCTTCATCAAGCCAGCCGGTGAAAGGTTGCATGTCACCGTGTTTCTTCCCACTGCCAGCATCTATGAATACTATTCTATAATATTTGATGTGGCAAGAAAGACAGAGAACAAGGTCGCCGTGAGAAATCTTCTGCCATACACGCAGGATGTATGGAATTTTGTCTGATTTATACTTTAATAATGCCCACGATCTGCATTTTGTTTTCCATAAACTTTAAATTTCCTCATTTATGATTAAGATTCAATGGATGACAGGCTGGAGAGAATCGTAAGAAAGCTTACCCCCGGACAGAGGATAGCTGTGCATCCGCTGAGCACCAGATATGGTGACATTCTCACAGCCTATGGCGAAAGATGCGAAACCTTTGATCTCTCTCCGGTGTCACTGGAAGAACCGTTCCAGGCCGAGTTCCTGAATTTCGATGGTTCAACAATAACAGTCAGGACAGAAAAGTACCCCTGCCTCAGGATAAACATCAGCGATCTGGAAAACATTGTTATGTTCGACTCAGCTGAATAAACTGTAAAAATGACTCTGGATTTCAAAAAATATAACTGATGGCTGCTAAAGATCCTTCAACATTGTAATGGCAGCTTCCTTGTAACCTGATGTCTGATAAAGATTCCTGGCCACCGTGTTGTAAGGAAATACGTTAAGTGAGATCTGCTTCACACCTTCCTTTTTTGCGAATGATTCAAGCTCAGTCATTGACTGCCTTCCATATCCCTGCCCCCGGTATTCCTTAAAGATTATGATGTCCCAAAGATAGGCTTCCCTCACGCTCCTGCTTCTAATCTCGAACCAGATGTTGCCCACAACACTTTCGTTGTTCAGGATATGCATTATATGATGCCCCGGTGTCTTCAACCCGTCGGGGAGATACTTTCTGAACTGTCTCTCCGCCTCTTCATAGGTCATGTCCCTGTCAAAGAAACCCGCCTTCTGCATGTCACGCATTCCAGATTCTATGGAATATCTCCAGTATTCAGGAAATTCGTCCTCCTTTAAATATTCAAAATGTACCATATAATATTGGAAAATCACCTTTGATAATAACATTTGCTTCAGAAAAGTTAGTCTTTGCCAAATGGGGATTCCCCTTAAATTCAGTTGTACACCCAGAACAGTATGCCTGTCATAAGGCAAACCACACCCAGGATGCTGAATCCTCCGGTTGTGACAAGGAATATCCCCATGGCCATATCGCCTGCAAGTTCCAGTTTTATGGATCGTTTTGCCTTTCTCTCGCCCGTAACCAGGAACACAGGTTTCAATATGCCCTTGACTGCATAGTAGACGGAAGTCGGGAACAGGGAAACGTAAGCGAGAGCATTTACGGCCAGGGCCCGGGGTATGTCCTTTTTGTTCTCCAGCCTGAGAAACTGGAGGTTGGGTGTGATCATGCTCATTAAGGCGATCAGGAAAAGCCATAATGAAGAGGTAATGTGAAGAAACGCAGCCGATACTATGTAGACAAAGAGAATTAGCGTCATGGGAAGGCTCATTGCCGGTATGATGATGTCAAGCTTCTGGTACCATTTCATCCTAGACAGCATTATCTTTCCGAAATAGCGCTTCATGAACTGCGTGCTCCCCATTGTCCATTTCTTGTGTCTCCTCCTGAAGGCAGTGTAAGTTGAAGGGAACTCCTCCCCTGCACTGATCTCATCCACGAACACACCTCTTCTCCCTGCTGTGTACAGCTCGCTGGTGAGGGCTATGTCCTCGGCAACCAGCTCGGGAAAACCGCCAACCTCACGGACCGCATCTGTCTTAAGCACGGCGCCATGACCGAGAAAATTCACCACACCGTATCTGTTCCTGTACGGCTGATATATTTTCCAGTGCAGGTCCACACCGAAACCCATGTTTTTCTCCCATGATGTGGACTTGTTGCACGAGTGGTGCGAGACCTGCACAAAGGCCACATCATCTTCAGTGAAATATGGGAGAGCTGACTGGGCAAAGTTATCAGGCACTGTTTCATCGGCATCTATAATGCTCACAAATTCTGTGTTTACGATTCTCATGGCATTGTTTATGGCTCCCGCCTTGAAACCTGACCTTCTGTCCCGCCTTATCACCCCGCACCCGAACGTTCCCGCTGCCATGTCCACCTGCGATCTGGATTCAGGATCGGTGCTGTCGTCCACTATGAGTATTATGTCATCCGGTCTGGCAGCCCTTATCACAGTTCTGAATGAATCCATTGAAAAGTCGTTGTACGTCAGGTACATGTAAGTGATGTTTCCCGGCGGTATATATTCCAGTTTCTCAGGCCTGACGGATCCGTTCCTCCATGAAGCGAGAAATACGAAAAGGTTGAAGGATCCGTAGACTGATACAAGTATGTAGAACGGCAGCAGCACCATATCTGCGAGATCGTGTGAAAGATACTCTGCAACAGTGAGCAGTGCCACGGTGAATAGAACGGTAGGGTACCATGGATTCAGTAACCACTCCGGCATTGATAGGGCTGCACTTTCCGCCTGAGTCCTCAGAGAGTCCAAGATTCGTGCCCCCTGATTTCCTGCGGAGTTTTCTTATCTTCAATGGGCACACGGAAAGCGTCCATGCATGATGCGCAGTATAGCGATCCGAACAATCAGGTCCTCTCCCTCTTGAGGCTTCTCCTCACCGCTTCAAGAATGAACTCCTGCCTTGATCTGTAACCACCCTCTCTGATGGCATTCTCTATCTTTCTCTCGAGTTCCTCTGTTATTTTCAGAAGTATCTGCACATTGTTTGTGGTCATAGTTGCTATGGAAATATCTTAAGATATTTAATACATGTCTTAAGATATGCCTGACATCTCCTGACATGGCAAATTTAATCAGTTTCAAGGGGTTGGGTATCGGGAGATATCTTGGTCAAAAGGGAAAGGCTCACATCAGTGGGCTCAAAACAGATACTGCTAAAGCTGCCTGAAGGAATGTATGATGAGATAATGCGGCTTGTGGAGGAGAAGAAGATGTGGCATTCGCTTCAGGAGTTCATAAGGGACGCCATACTGTCCGAAATAAGGAGACAGGAAAATGAAGATTCTGGCACGGGGAGGAAGTGATTTTATGCCCCCAAAAAAATCCAGCAGAATGAAGATTGAATTCACTCATCACGGATACGCAGGGCAGATAGGCGTTGCAGTCAGGAAGAACCATGGTGTGCTGTCCTCTGGATTCTCTGCAATAAATGTGAAGTTCACCGATGATATGGTAAGGGGATATCCGGTGGTGAGTGCCAGTGTGTCGTTCGAGGGCGCAGGTTATGAGGCCATGTTCGGGTGGCTCCAGGTCATATCGCATGATCTTGGCAATGGAGAGACAGACTTCTCAGTTGATATTGCTGAACAGTTCCAGGAGTTTATGAATCCTTTCTGCTACTATGGCTACAAGCCAAAATTCTACGATGCACCCCGAATGAATGACCCGACCGTAATGACCTGGAAGGCATACACATTTCTCTGCCCACTGTCCCTTTCCAACAGGGAGGAGTACAGGAAGATCACACCGCTGGCAGGTTTCACATGGGGATATACCATGTCAGGGGGGAAACCTGAGAGCATTCTGGAACCCTTGCCTGCAAGCGAAGATGATTGGGATCTGGCTAGGAGGAATGTTACTTCATATTACCCGCAGTGGCAGTTCATGGACATGCCGGTGACAGATATCCGGTGATATCCATCACGGCTTAAATTCTCTTTTTCTCATTTTGCAGCGAGATAGGACGGCTTTTATATCGAAAAAATCTCAAGCAATTCGATGAACGTGAAAGGAACACTTGTCAACATTGATGACGCCGTTATAGATGCGGCAAGAAGAGAAGGCTACAGGAAGGGATGGAATGACAGGAAGCTCCACGATTCAGGCATAATTGAAGATGCAATCAGGGAGTCCAGGAACTTCAGGGAGTTCATAGCTGCATTGAGGGAAAGAATGGAGATTCTTGAGGAGTGATATGATGGCCAGAAGGAACCCATTCACCAAGGAATATTACACAGGAAGGAAGGACCAGTATGACATTGACTATTCAATATTCAGGAAAGCCATTGAGAAAACTCAGACCAGGGAGGAGATTGCAAAGCTGCTGGACGCACTGAAAGCGAAGTACAGCCTCCAGAAGTCCGGAGAGGAATTCAAGCTGACTAAAGGACTACCACCGGAAGGCTTTGAAACTCTCAAGAAAGCCATGATGGACGCAGGATATGTGTACAGTCGCGACAGCCGTTCATTCAGGAAGGAGGGGGTTAGATGAGAAGATCCATTTCGCCTGAACTGGACTCTGAGCTGAAGGGCTTTGTTTCCTGGCTGAGAAGGCAGACAAAGCCCAGGTATTCTCAGGAGACAATCAAGAGGATGGTCCGTACCATAAGATATCTTTCGGACTTCCTGAATCCCCTTGACTTCACTGAGGATGATGTCTTCGGGTTCATAGACGCAAGGACCAACCAGTCCAGGGATAAGACCATCCAGAACCACCTCAACGGACTCAGGGCATTCGCTAGGTACAGGAACATGAGTGTATCCGTTCCGACGGTTCAGGCAGGAAAACCCAGACCCCGGTATATACCAACGGACGATGAGGTTCGGAGTGTGCTAAAGGGGGCATCTCTCTATACGGGGATGGGAGTTCGGCAGAGAAACACCCTATGGGTAAAGCTGGCAGCTTACTGCGGCCTCAGGGTTTCCGAGATATCCAAGATCAATCTGTCGGACCTAGAGGAGAGGAGACTGCTGGTCAGGAGTTCCAAGCGTGAGGATGACCGTTATGTTCCTCTCCCCCCTGAGTTGAGATCAGAGATCATGGAGTATGTGGAGAAGTACAGGCCCAGGTCCACCGACCCTGCACTTTTCCTGATTCAGCGCAGGAATGGAGATGCTCTGGTCACAAGCAGGCCCACTCCAGACTATGTCAGGAAGATAATAAAAGAGTGTGCCAGGCTGGGGTCCGCAGGGCATGTTTCGCCCCACTCGCTAAGGCACTGGTTCGCCACGACACTGCTCAAGGGAGGGGTGCGCGGGCATGGACTGGATACACGCAAGATACAGGTGCTCTTAGGCCACAAAAGTATCGCGTCTACGCAGATTTACACACACATTTCAAGCGAGGAGGCATCAGAAGAGATACTTTCTGCGTGGAAGCAATTTTTTCGGAGTCCAGAAGAAATGACCATGGTGCGAATCCTGTGCGGGTCGGATAAAAACAAGCGCGGGGAGAGGGATTCGAACCCTCGCTCTCATTCGAGAAACAGCTTAGCAGGCTGCCGCCGTACCGCTGGGCCATCCCCGCTCAGGAACTGAAGCGGTCTTGAAGATCATTGGCTACCTGCTCCAAAATTTCTTCAAAATCCTCATTTTCCAGCGTAACAACTTCTCCGGTTGGTAGTGTTATTGTTGCGTAATACATCTCGCCATCCTTTGAAATTTCCACTTCAGCTAGTTTATCCCCCATGCTACCGCAACGTAATTTGTTAGGTTATAATATATTTTTCAGCGTCCTTTTCGCCACTTCACATTTCTGAAGGAACAACAATTATGAATTTTGAGTCTGAAAAATATAAATAGCGGTTATTTCTGCTGGTATCGGAGGTGCTCACCGTTGGTTAACTTCGTTAAGAGGCGCGACTATGATGATGACGATGATTACGATGACGACGATGATGATTTCTAAATCCATATAAATTCATAAATTTTTGAGCAATGCAAACCAATTGGATTTTTAGGCAGAAAGTCATTAAGTCGCGCTTGGAACAAAAGTTTAGGCCAGGATCGGTTTTTAATGATCTCCACCCCAAGATCAGGGAGATGCTGCTTAATAGGGGTATCCTTGACCCCACCGATCCGCAGCAGGATGTGATACCGCATATACTGGCTGGAGAGGACGTACTTATTCTTTCACCCACCGGAAGCGGAAAAACTGAGGCAGCCATACTTCCAATATTCCATAAGATAATCACTGAGAGGCCAGTGCCAGTCTCTGCACTTTTCATTACGCCACTGCGTGCCCTCAATAGGGATCTTCTTGATAGGCTCGTAGGCTACGGAAAGGAACTGGGATTGAGAGTCCAGGTCCGCCACAGTGACATAACAGATGCGGACAG
Source organism: Thermoplasmata archaeon (assembly GCA_021797355.1). GTDB lineage: Archaea > Thermoplasmatota > Thermoplasmata > Thermoplasmatales > Thermoplasmataceae > UBA509. The sequence continues at coordinate 10,407 of JAJZZX010000006.1, forward strand.
ACGTGAAATTGTGAAGAATCCTGGTGATATACTGATCACGACGCCAGAATCGCTGCAGATACTCCTTAACGGCAAGCGCCTGCGAGGCATCATTTCAGGAGTGAAATATCTCGTCGTCGACGAACTTCATGAGACTGCGCAGAATGAGAGGGGATCGCAATTTGCAATTGCAGTGGAAAGGCTCAGAAAACTTGCTGGAGATTTCCAGAGGATTGGACTGTCTGCCACTGTGGGTAATGTTGAGGAACTTGCCAGTTACCTGTCTCCGCTCAAGAATCCATTCATTTCCCGGTCTGGACTGAAGAAGAGAATGGAAATATCTGTTGGTGTCCCCCCAAAGGCACCATCCTCCGTGGCTGAGGTCATGGGATGTGATGAGGACTATGCCGGTGCAATAATGAGCATCTGGGAGTTGATTCAGGCCCACAAGGGTACACTGGTATTCGTAAACACCAGAAGCACTGCTGAGGATATTGCTTTCCGCCTTCGCCTGTACCTCAAGGATCCTCCCATACAGGTTCACCACGGCTCACTTTCAAGGGAAGCAAGGGAAACTGCTGAAAAGGATTTCAAGGCTGGAAAGATAAAAGCTCTTATCTGTACATCTTCCCTGGAGCTTGGCATCGACATTGGATCTGCAGACCTTGTGCTGCAGTTCAACTCCCCAAGGCAGATAAACAAGCTAATACAGAGGGTGGGGCGGTCTGGCCACAGCCTGGAAAAGATATCGCTGGGAAAAATTGTCTGCAGCGACGTTATAGAGCTTGAAGAGGCAAGTGCCATCGTATCATACATAATGGAGGGCCATCTTGAAGACATTTCCATCAGGAGGAATTCCCTTGCAACGCTCTGCAACCAGGTTCTATCTGAATGTAAATATTTTGCCGAGCTTGACGCAACGGAATTTTATCAGACCGTGACATCCTCTTACCCCTTCAGGAACCTTACCAGGGACGAATATGATGATACCCTGCAGTTCCTTGCCAGGACGGGCAAGATATACTTAGACGGGGGGAAGATACGTAAGAGGAAGGGTGTTCTCAACTACTTCATAGAGAATATCTCCATGATTCCCAGCGAAAAGAACTACAAGGTAATAGATCAGGTCAACAGGAAATTCATAGGAACACTCGATGAGAGATACGTTGTTAACGAGCTTGAACCCGGAGCCTACTTTGTCATTCGCGGATCGACATGGAGAATCATAAGGATGGATAAGGACAGGATTCTGGTAGAGCCTTTCCCGACGGCAGCAATCGCTCCGAAGTGGTCTGGGGAAGACATTCCGGTGCTCAGGGATGTGACCGAGAAAGTGTCTCAGAACAGGAAAGGCAGGATAATACCTGAATTCGTTGATGAACCCTCACGTCGATTGCTTGAAGACTGGTATTCCAAGGATTCAGCAACGCTGGATCACACAGTCATAGAGACCAAGGCCAACGAGATAATAGTCCAGGTTCTGCTGGGAACAAAGGGAAATTTCGCCCTGGCTGAGATCTTCTCAGGGATACTGGCCGGGATAACCGGGGAAAGCGTTGAGACTGATTATTCTCCATATCATTTTTACGTCAGGACCTCCAGGGTTATCAAGTCACAGGATGTGAGGCGCATTATTCTCAGCATAGACCCGGAACGCCTCTACCAGTATGTATCAGGTTCCGTCCGCAGATCAAGGTTTTTCAACTCTGTTTTCCTTTACGAGGCAAGGAAGTTCGGCATAATTTCAAATGATGCAGACATTGGCCGAATAAGGTTTGAGAAAATTGTGGACGCGTATGTTGATACACCTGTTTACAGGGATTCCATAAGGAAGCTTATCTCTGATTACATGGATCTTAATGGCCTGGAAGCCTATCTCAGGGATGTCAGGTCGCAGAAGATCGAATTCCACCTGAGCGACAATATTTCTGACAGCTCGGAGGTGTTCCTGACCCACTATTCCGAACGCGTCTCTCCCCTTAAGCCCACCCGCAGCATACTGGATGCCGTTAAGAAGCGCCTCATGAACGAGGAAGTCATATTATACTGTACCTCCTGCGGCAACGTTAGGACACAGAGGATCAGGGATATTGACCGCATAAGGTGCCCATCATGCGGCAGCTCTCTGGTTGCATCGCTGTCCCCCTTTGAGAAGGATATGCTGGACAGGTTCAAGTCTGACGACCCCGAAGGCATCAAGACTAGGAAGAGGCTAATCAAGAATGCGCATCTCGTCAGGGAGCGGGGAATGCAGGCAATAATGGTCATGGCAGCCCGTGGAATTGGACCAGAAACTGCATCCAGGCTCCTCGAGGTGACCTACCGCAATGAGGATGATCTCATAAGGGCAATACTCAATGGAGAGATGGACTACGCCAAGACGAGGAGATTCTGGGACTGACCGCTTTCATTTGCATTTTGTTGCTGGCGCTAAAATTGGCCTGAAGCGGCAGCAATCTGCGCCATGCATTTCAGTGTAGCATGCATGTGAGAGTGCGGACCATATCCAGGTCTCATACCAGGCTATGCGAAACAGTTAAGCCATCAGATTCATCTTAATTCTGGAAATGGGACAGCCCAGGATATTGAAGATCCTTGAAAGTTACAGGAACAAGAACAGCCATATCCCAATAGTGGTAGAGGGGAAGCATGACGTTGAAAGCCTCAGGAAGATTGAATTTCCCGGCCAGATCATTACCCTCAATTCTGGCAGTTCCCTCCTCTCTTTTTCAGAAGGGCTCTCCCGGGAATATGGAGAGGTTATCCTGCTAACCGACTTCGACCGGCGAGGAATCATGCTCAAGTCAGAAATTGAAGCTTTTCTCAGGGGATCTGGCTGCAAGCCGGATACCGAACTATGGTCATCAATAAGGAGGATGGTGCCTGTGCGCACTGTGGAAGAGCTGCCTTTTGCCATTAGCAGGATCAGTGAGACGCAGGATTATTAGGAATGCAGCCATGGCCTTACGTGGCTTCAAACATTAAGATCACTTTCATGGGAACAGGAGGCTCATGGCCTTCACCAGGCCGTGGATTGCCTGCGGTAGCATTGCAGATAGACGAGATAACCAATCTGCTGGACTGCGGGGAAGGCACGCAAAAGCAGATCATGAAGAGCAAGGTTTCCTTCATGTCCATAGACAACATATTCATCACACACTTTCATGGGGATCATTTCCTCGGCCTCCTTGGGCTGGTCCAGAGCATGTCATTCAACGGAAGAGAGAAACCGCTGAACATCTTCGGCCCGCGCGGTGCCATACGCATACTCTCTAACGCTCTGAACGTTGGCTTCTACAAGCTTGGGTTTGATGTAAGGATTGGTGAAATGGACTTCAACGCTTCTTACGATTTCGGAAAATTCTCAGTCTCAACGCTAAAAAATGATCATCCGGTTCCTGCCGTATCTTACAGATTCGCTGAAAAAGACCTTGTGAAAATTGACAGGCAAAGGGCAGACGAGCTTGGTATCCCGCCCAGGAGACTTGAGGAACTTCGCAATGCAGGAACAATAGTCCATGATGGCCGCACCTTCTCGATCTCGGACGTGGCTGCCGGCGTCAGGAAGGGGAGGATTGTAGTATACACGGGAGACACGCGCCCCATGGAAGAGATGAAGCTCTTCGCCAGTGATGCTGATGTTCTTATTCACGAAACAACAACTGATTCATCGCTTGAGCCCAAGGTGAATGAATTTGGGCACTCCTCCTCAAGGCAGGCTGCCCTAATAGCGAGAGATGCCCGTGTCCGCAAATTATTCCTGTTCCACTACAGCCCCAGATACGAAAGCCTTGATTCCCTGATAAATGAAGCTACAGGCATATTCCCGAATTCTGAGCTTAGCAGGGAGCTCATGGAATTTGAAGTCCCGGCGAGAAAAGATGCTGGGCCCGTCAGTGGCGCGTGACAGCTTCTGCCTGCAGCGACATCCTGGCGGCTTCACTGCATATCCTCTCTATTGCACTGTTTGTGCCCTGCCTGAAGTGACCCTCCAGGAATCTTTTAAGCAGCAGCATGCGCAGGGAGAGCTTTATTTCCCACCTGACCGTGATGTTTGTGCCGCTGCCGCTCCTCTGCAGTTCTATCCTCTTGTAGCCCGAAAATGGGCCGCTGTGATAATTTTCAACACAGTTCTGGGATTTCCAGTCGCAGAGATATGACATCTTTGCCCTTCCCGGAAAGGCGAACGTGACCTCCAGAATCTGGCCGCTTCCTCGTCTGATGCTCCTCATCCCGTGCCAGAATTCAGGGAGCCTCTGCCAGTCCCTTATTGCCATCATAATGTCCTCTGGCTGGGCATCAGAATGTGCCGTTATGCTGAATCTTATCTCACCAACCATTGGAACCGACAGACCTAAAGTGCGTCACTTCCCTTAACTGTTACTCCCCGCGAACCCTGATAGTGGCCCGATCTTTCCACATATGATTTTTCAGCACTTCCGACCATCTCGTGGAAGACCAACTGTGCTATCCTTTCCCCATGCGCAAGCTTCAGATGATTATCAGACGCATTGTAGAAGGAAAGTGTCAGGTTGCCCCTGAAGCCGGCATCAACGGCGCCGAAAGACCCTATTACACCCCTCCTTGCATATGAGGATCTAATCCAGATTTCAGCCATTATATTCACAGGTAGGTTCACGTATTCAAGGGTGGAAACCAGGAAGTGCTTGCCTGGGGGCACCTCCGCCTCTGCTGTATGGACCGAACTGCCGATCTTAATCTCACCTATCCTGAGATCATAGCCATTTGGCGTTAGGCATGTTTCTTCGAAATTCTCAGAGATTATGAGGCCTTTGCTGCAGAGTATCTGTATATTTGAATCGTCAATGACTGGCATTTGATCAACCGGTGGGTTTTGTATACCCATCATAGGGGACTGCCCTTCGGCTATTAAAGGTAACGAAGAGCACAAGTGCCAGCGTGAAAGATATATAGTAGCTGATATCAACAGAGCCGAGGTAATAGGCTAGCGGACCCTCAAATACAGCGCCTGGACTCATGAATGGGATTGAAACGGCGACCGCAATGGCATAAGCCAATACGCCGGAAAATGGTTTCACTGTGGTCCCCGGCCAGCGCCTGGCATAAATGAAATAGTAGGCAATAAGCACACCTAGCCATGGCGTTATCCAGTAATCCAGGATGAAAAGAAACGTCTCATAGAAACTGTAGAAATTGCCATAGCCTATGATTCCAAGCGAGAAGGAAACAATCGCCCCCAGTATCAGGGCCCTCTTTCCCTTGAGCGAGCGAACTGCAGTACCCATTGAAGTGGCGTTTGAGAACAGGTTGATGGCATTGGCCGCAATTCCCCCCAGGAAAAGCGATATCATACCCAGGGCTGCATACCTGCCCATAAAATAGGCCAGGGCACTGGCCGGGTTAGACAGGTAAGACATCGCTGATAATGCCACTGCAACTCCTATGAGCTCTATCCAGAACGATGCAACGCTACCGCCAATGAATGAGAAGAGGAATGCCTTCACAGGCTTTTCTTCAGGCTTCATGAAGCGGGAATAGTCAGAAGCATAGGGCCCCCAGGCCATGATGTAAGAGAATGATGACGCAAGGGTGATTCCAAATCCGGCTAGCGGACTGATGGAGCCGGAAGAATAGCTGCCTATTGGTACTGCGTGGATGAGATAACGGACACTGATGACTGCAAACAGGATGCCAAGCACTACGGACATGGCAACCTCAAACCTCCTTATCCACTGGTGCCCGGCATATGCCAGTGCAAAGACTATCAGCGCCACTGACAGCAGCGGTATCAAGAAAGTGACTGACGGAAATATGACATGTAGGGCGAAGGACGCCAGTACAAGATTTACCGTAAGCCAGCCCAGTGTATTTCCCCACTGCAGGATTGCCAGAATTTTTGAGCCAATTTTGGAGAATGGTCCCAGGCTAAGCGCCATCTGAGGCCTTCCCGTCTTTGCCCCTACCATGCTCATAATTCCTAGGAGAGCACCGCCAGTAATGTTGCCGGTGATTATGGCAGCAACCGCATAAGAAACGGGAGTTCCGAGGGAGACGGGAATGAAGCCAACAGCAAAATCACCGATTGTAAGGTTCGCTGCGAACCATATGAAGAACAGAGATGAGGGCTTCATGTTACGAATAATATTATCCTCATCCTTTATTTTGTAGAGTAAATCTGTATTTTCAGCGAACGATTGTCCTGCAGACATTATGCAGAATTAATATTAGTCTTATAAATATTGCACATTCTTTCCAAAACCTCTACAAAAGTTCCCTAAAATAAAATTAGGCTGGTCTGCATGAAGGTTCATGAACCTTCTACAGAAGGTGGAAGCAGTCCTTTACGCCTGTGAAACGCCACTTTCTGCCGGCGATATAGCGTCGTTGCTTGGAGAGGAAAGGGAAATTGTAGTGAAAGCCATCAAGTCCCTTGCCAGGGAGTACGGAAAGAGGGAGACCTGCCTCTACGTTGCCAGAACCGGGATACGCTACAAGCTGCAGCTGAGAAATGAGTTCACGGATCTGGTTGCACCGGTGTCAAAGCGCGAAATAGATCCGATCCAGCTCAAGATACTTGGCTTTGTAGCTGCAAACCCAGGATGCATCCGTGGGGACATAGTACAGAGGTTCGGGGAAAAATCAAGAACCCTGATCCAGGACCTTGTGAAAAGGAAACTTCTTTCAGAAAAGAAGTACAGGAACACCGATATCTATGATGTTACAAGGGAATTCTACCGGTACTTCAACATAAAGAAGAGTGATCTCGAGATGAAGGCCAGGGAAATGGATGGTGGCTTGCCTGTCCAGTAAGGTCCTTCTTGTTGGCGGTGGAGGAAGGGAGGATGCCATAGCCAGGCAGATCACAGCATCAGGTGCAGAGCTATTTTCCGCACTGAAGAACCGAAACCCTTCAATAATTGCCAGGAGCAGAGAATACCTGATTGTTGACGAGCTTGATTACCCTGCCATTGCCAATTTTGCCGTTTCAAGGGGAGTTGATCTGGTATTCATTGGGCCGGATCCTGTTCTGGATACGCCTCTAGCCGATTCCCTCATGGAAAAGGGCATAAAGGTGGCATCACCCAGCCGCAGGGCCGCAAAGATAGAGACGTCAAAGGCCTACATGCGGGATCTCATGGACCGCTACCGCATCCAGGGAAACATAGAATCACATCTTGTTTCGGGACATGATGAACTGGAAAAGCTAATCCTCAATGGCACCGAAGAATATGCTGTCAAGCCCATAGGCCTTACAGGCGGGAAAGGAGTCAAGGTAATGGGCATCCAGCTGAGCGGCAGGCCAGAGGCTTATGAATATGCCCGTGAAATACTCTCAAGGGACGGCCAGGTGCTTCTTGAGGAAAGGATAAGTGGTGAGGAGTTCTCGCAGATGGTATTCACCGATGGAACCCATGTCATCCCTATGCCACTGGCGCAGGATTTCAAGAGGGCTTATGAGGGCGATCAGGGGCCAAACACCGGCGGGATGGGCTCAATTACAGACAGGGACCACCAGCTGCCTTTTGTGGACAGCCAGACAAGGGAAAAGTCGCTGTCAATATTGTCGTCGATACTAGGTGCTATGAGGACCGAGGGCACACCTTTCGTTGGCGTAATGTACGGGCAGTTCATGGCGACGCGGGAAGGCCCAAAGGTTGTTGAAATAAATGCCAGGTTCGCAGATCCTGAAGGAATCAATGTTCTCAGCATAATGGATGGTGATTTTGCTGAGCTTATATTCTCGATGGCGGAAGGCAACCTTAGAAACACGGTTAACTTCAGGAAGATGGCCACTGTGCTGAAGTACATTGTTCCGCCGGGATACGGCACGAACCCTGCACCTGGCACCCTGGAAATAGATTCCGGCCTGGAAACTGACAAGCTCATGCTCTATTATGCTGCAGTCTCCGGAACAATGAATAGGGTAAATATGTCAGGGTCTAGGGCACTGGCACTTGTTGGGCTGGCGGAAAGTATATGCCAGGCATCAGACATTGTTGAGGCTGCACTCCCGAAAATACATGGCAATTATTACGTGAGGCACGACATAGGGTCAAGGGAAATGATGGAGAAGAAGATCAGGAGACCATGATCCTGCCGAATATCCTCGGCACCTTGTTAGGGGTGGACACAACAAGAGAATCCTTCACCCTGACAACCGGCTTCTCCAGGGAAGCTTGGCCCTTGCTGTACATTCCACGCTGATACCGCATGTTGTCAGAGACAAATATTTCCTGGACATCCCCATCCTGAAGCTTTGAGAATTTGCTTATCTCCAGTTTCCCCTGGAAATCCTTCAGGTATGTGAATGGCCTGTCAGAAAGGAACATGCCGCGCTCAAGCTCGTCAGAGTCAATGTTCTTAAGGGCTAGACCCACCCGAACGCCGCTCTCAGCCCTCTCCTGGTCCTCATCCTGCACCTGTATGGATCTTACCTGAACCTGTTTATCAATATAGGAACATATCATGTCCTGGTGCTTCTCAACGTACCCGCCAAGCACGAAGCCGAGAGCCACTGTTCCCACACTCTTTACCTTGAAAAAATGATCCACCAGTATCATAGGGCGATCATATCTGGGAACGTGTTTCAGCTTATGCAGTTCAGGAACAAGTTCCATGGGGTTTCCGGAAAAATATCCGAAATCCTTCAGTGAAGTACCGGAAACAATCTTCTTTACCTGGTCAATTCGATCAGGATCGTTTACCAGGAAGAAACCGCGCCTGACTCCCATAAGATCAAGGGCTACTATGACTTCTCCAAAATCCCTGTTCATGTTATCGGCGTTGACAACTGCGGCATCGGCCGGAAAAATTGAATCTGTCAGCGAAGAAACCTTATCGGGAAATCGGAAGGGACTAATGAATGTGAATACGTCTTCCCCGTCCTTCCTGTGATATATTGTTATGTCGCTCTCAGTACCCTTCTTTGCAACAACCTTCAGAAAATCAGCCGCATCATAGGCGAATACCGTCAGATTTTTCAGCAATCAGGCAACCTCCCTTTTCACCAGGCTTACCAGTTCGTCCACCATTCTGTCACTGTCATCCGGCAAGCCGGTGCGATGGTAATTGATGCCACTTTCCTTAACCTTTCCCCCGAACTCAAGATCAAGGTCGTAAAGTATCTCAAGATGCTCATAAAGGAATCCTATCGGCACTGCCAGAACCGATTCATATCCCCTGTCCCTGATCCTTTCCAGAACATCGTACACAGAAGGTCCCAGCCACCTGCTTCCATATTTACCCCTACTCTGGTATCCCACGAAATACTCCTGAATGCCTGATTCCTCTGCTATGGCCCTAGATGCTGCCATGAAGGCTGAATTATACTGGTCTTCGTTGCCCCGGAATATGGGGAGGCTGTGCGCATCAAACAGGACTGCGTCGCCGTCCTTATAGCTCCCGGCCACAATTGGTGACCAGATCCTTACAAGCGCTTCTGTTGTCAAGCCGTTGATGAATTTCAGCTTCGGTGAAGACGTCACTGCCCGTAAGGCTGCCTCCAGAGGCTCAAGATAGGAGTTCTTTACGTTCTCTGATGGAAACGGAAAAAGGGGAAAAGCGATAACAGTATCACCGCTGCCAGGCCTGATTTCCCTTATCACTGATTCCAGCCATGGCTTCCAGTGCTTGTTGCCGAGGACTACCTTGAATTCATGCTCGCAGGAGAGCCGGATTTGCATCTTGTTGACGATTTTGTCCACTATGGCATTAGAAGGGGATACCCCGCCTACCATGGAATACTTCTCCATGTTCTCCTTCATCGCATATTCGGGAACAGGCTTGCCTTCGTATATGCCCGACAGGTACGAGGGAACATCCTCCATCCTTGTTGGGCTGCCATAGGCCATGAGTATTACAAAATTCATGACATATCTTGCTCCAGTTACGGCCGATTTAGGGAAAACTGCATATCATGGTTTCCCAGTAATTTGCATTGCGAAAGTTGCACCGTAAAATAAACTTCCTGACATAATCTGCCTACTGTGCAATGGCACTGAGCTGGCCCAGAAGTTCTTTCTCAATATGCTCAGTGAATAGTATCTCCGGAATGTCAACGACAAGGAACAGTTCAGAGAGCAGAAGCGTTTCTATTACCGCAATTCCCAGATTCTTCAAAAGTTTTCCAACTCCTGTCACCACATGGATCTGGCCTGGTGCAGTTGCATCAAAGGTAAACGTTAAGGCCCTGTCAGCGGCTACTATGTCCCTCAATATGCCGGGCTTCTGCGCCTGGACTATTGCCCTGTCCCCCTGGACATTGCTCTGCACCTTCCATTTCTGAGACTGGAGGAACTCTACAAACTGTGTTACAACGTCATTCAGGTTCTTGCTTGTTGTTATATTCATCTCTTTTTTGAAAAATGCCATTATCTCTCATGCTAATGCGATATTTTATAATTTTCCAGAATTTGGTGCTTATTTCCATAGATTGCTGCCGGCAAATGAGAGCATTATTTGCTAGTAGTGATTGCTTGATGCTTGCGATCTCGATCCCGTGATGGGTGCGCATTTCATCACAGCCAGAGGCACAGTGTCATTGTGCAGGATCATGGATCCTGCCACAACCAACTCAAGCCTTGGCCACGATCCTGTTCAGATTTTCAGCTCTATACTGTGAACGGCCTTGACAAGCTCCTTGAGGGTCTCAGGGTTGGTTCCAGGAAGAACGCCATGGCCAAGATTGAATATGTATCGTGGAAACCCGGACATCGATGAGGCGATCCTGTGTCCTTCCTCCAGTGCAGCAGATCTGGATATCTCTGCAATGGCTGGATCAAGATTGCCCTGCAGCCCAACTTCACCGCCAAGAAACTCCATCACCTGGTGGAGATTGCATCGCCAGTCAAGGCTTAGGAAACTGAAGCCAGCGGAAACCATGATATCTGACATTGAAGAGGTCTGAGTGCTGAAATATATCAATGGTGCGTGATGATTAAGCTCACTGGAAATTTCACCAAGATAGTTCTCTGCATATGAGCTGAACTGCCCTGGCGAAAGATAACCGGCCCAGCTGTCGAATATCTGCACAGTGGATGCCCCTGACCTGATCTGCTCCCTTGAATTCATTATAACCATTTCTGTAATCATCCGCAAAAGTTTTCTGAAATCTCGGTCGCCAGAAAGGAGTAGCTCCTTGGTTTGTGCCAGGTCCCTGTCAGGCCTCCCGTTGACGAGGTAAGAGGCGATTGTGAGGGGGCCTCCAGAAAATCCTATTACAGGCAGGGAATCATTACTGCTTCTGATCCTCCTTATGGAATCATATGTCTTGTATCCATAATTTTCCAGTGAAAAATCAGATATGCCTGACAGTGATCTATTCGCCTTGAACGGGTTGGAAATTGCTGGTCCAACCCCTTCGACGAAATCCAGGCTAAACCCCATTGATTCCACTGGAAGCATGATATCGGCAAATATTATTGCTGCATCAACACCTATTGATTTTACGGGCTCAAGCGTAGCTGCTACAGTGGTATCGACGTCCCTGCACATCTCTCTTATGGACATCCGCGTCCTTATTCCCCTGTAACCGGGAAGATACCTCCCTGCCTGCCGCATGAACCATACTGGTATTTCTTCGTGAGTTTCTCCCCTGAGAGCAGCAAGAAAATTGTTCACTAATACCACCGCTAAAATCTTTTCATGGCTTGATCCTTCTTATTGTTCTGGGATATGGAATGGCATCCCGTATTGTTTCCTGCTTCATAATCCACCATGCCAGCCTGTCCATTCCAAGTCCAAAACCAGAATGCGGGATGCTCCCGTATTTCCTAAGATCGAGATACCAGTAGTAGTCTTTCGGGTCTAGATTGCTTTCAGCCATCCTCTGCTCTAGCTGCTTCAGGTCCCATATCCTCTCACCGCCGCCTATAATTTCGCCGTATCCCTCTGGTGCCAAAAGGTCGTGACACAGTATCTCATCAGGATTCTCAGGATCAGGCATATGGTAGAACGTTTTCAGTGATTTGGGAAAATGGGTGACGAAGACTGGTTTGTCGAAGTGTACCATGATCTCCCTCTCCTCGTCGGCGCCAAGGTCATCGCCATATTTCAGAGGTAGGCCCCATTCCTGCGCCATCTTCATCAGATCAGCGTACCTGATCCGCTGGAAGGGCGCACGTATGTTCCTGAGGAACTCTATATCCCTTCCAAGAATCTTGAGGTCTTCCTCGTTGTGCCTAATCACCTCGGAAACTATGTACTCAATCATCCTTTCTTCTATTTTCATCATTTCCTCGTTACCAATCCAGGCAACTTCAGCTTCTGCGTGCCAGTATTCCGTGAGGTGCCTTCTGGTCCTAGACTTCTCTGCTCTGAAACTTGGGGAAATGGTAAAAACCTTTTCCAGGCTAAATATGAAGGTTTCGAGATAAAACTGGGAACTCTGGGAGAGACTGACCTCTTCCCCGAAGAATGGCACTTTGAAGAGTGTGGAACCACCTTCAGTGGCAGTTGAAACCATGATTGGCGGCTGTACCTGGTAGAAGCCATTATTGTAGTAGAAGTCAGCAAACGCCTTAAAAATGGTGGATCGTACCTTAAGGACTGCTGTAAATTCCCGGCTCCTGATCCATAGGTGCCTGTTGTCAAGAAGGAACTCCTCGCCCAGATCCCTGGAGATTGGGAAACTCTCGTTTCTCTGGAATATCCTGTATGAGTGTATTTCCACTTCAAAGCCAGTGATGGCCCTGGTGTCCTCCCTAACCGTTCCAGTGACCTCGAGGCTGCTTTCTACCGTTAATCCTGAAAGTTCCCTGTGCTGCTCAGGAGTAAGGCTTTTGGTGCTTGAAAGTAGCTGAATCAGGCCTGTGGAATCCCTAAGTATGATGAATGTAAGCTTGCCGCTGGTTCTAATTCTGTATATCCAGCCATGCAGTGTCACATCCTTCCCAATATAATCTTTATTCAGGACTTCGGCTATGCTATGCATCTTCTATCGATGCAAGCGGTTTTTAATAACTTTTCTGAGGGCAGCGGCAACGAAAAAATTGCAAATGGCCAGAATTGATGATGGCTAGAGTAGATTTTCAATCCAGACCTAAGCTTTGAAACCTGAAGACAGTAGGATACGAGAACTGCTGTGGCAACGATTGCAATAATTCTGCATTGGTTCCCGAAGAAGCAATCCGAAAAAGGGCCCTTGAATATGTCGCTCGAGCGATGTCAAGCCTGTTTGTTTGAGCCTGAACATTGGCCACCGCTAAAAGCGTAATTCCATGATAATAATCCTTGAGTTTGCCTTTTGCCAAATGCCAGAGCTCTTCCAGAACTTCATGCACCTCCCAGAACCTTTCATGCTCAACTAACCAGTTAGCTGTTATTTCTACAGCCCCTAGGAAATCTGGACCGAACTCTTGCGGAGGCAAGCCGTGGTTGGGCATTAGAATTGAAACGCTTATGATGCCATAATGTCCAGGCCTTAATGATGACATATCCGCTGCTGCTTCTACACGAAAATCGATTTCATTGCAATCAGTATGGCTTCTTATGATTATATTAGTTGCATCAATGTCCAATAATTCTTGCATAACTTTCTCTGTGTCCACAGAAAATACGAGGCATCTCATGAACCGGTTCATACTTGTAATCATGCCTGCAACAATAAAAGATCATATGGTACACCTTATCATGCTCCAACAGCTGAGTCTGTCCACTGCCAAATTCTGCTCCTCTTTCATGTTAATTTACCATAATGTGAATAGCCAGGATCTGCCATGTTATTAAGCCATTCATTTTTCCCATGCTTCATGAAGAACTGCTATGATATGATTGAACACTTAGATTATATCCTTGCTTCATAATGCGTCGGTATTTCGGTCCTGGATAAATCGGCTTCTGCTTTGAATGTAGGGACGTTTTATTCAAACTATTATAGAATAAGATGAGAAGCAGCCGGATGGCAGCATAAGGCTAGTAGAACTTTCGTGTGAGACAACAAATTTAAAGTCAAATTATGAATTGTGGGGTCCGCTAAAGCATGGATAGGTGGCAGAGCGGTCATGCGTGGGACTGCAGATCCCATTTAATAGGGTTCAACTCCCTACCTATCCTTTATCATAGATAGTGCAATAATTATTATACCTTATATGGTTATACATGCATGAACCCTCTTACAAGACATAGAAAATTACTGGAAAATAAGAAAGTGGAAAGATGGTATGAGAACCTGAAAGCGAGATCCCAGGTGACTTCTGACATTTATTTAAGAAATTTTGGCCTATGGCTTGAGTATCTCCACCTTGATCCGGAATCGGTCATTACAATGGCAAGGGACCATTTCGATGACTTCAAGGGATCCGTTTCGGATGTAATAAGAGGACTTGAGAAAAAAGGCACGATGGGAGCCTCAATATCCACTGGAATAAAGCCTATGATATCTTACCTGAAATTTTATAACGTGTCTGTAAAGCTTGGAATCAATATCAGGAATGAGAACCGCAATCTGAAAGCGGAGAAAGAGGTTATACCGGGGAAAGACGAACTTGCAAAAGCCCTTAGGATGGCAACAATTAGGGAGCGGGTTTCGATCTCCCTCATGGCGTTCTCTGGATTAAGGCCTGAGGTTCTCGGGAATATAGACGGCTCCGATGGCCTTGTAATCGGAGACATCCCCGATCTGAGAATCATGGATGGAAAGGTAAACTATGACCATGTTCCTGTACAGATAAATGTAAGGCCGGAACTATCAAAGATAAGGACTGCTTATTTCACCTTCCTGGGTCCGGAGGGTTCAGAATACCTTAAGGAATATCTGGAATCAAGGATAGCTTCAGGTGAAACGCTCAAGATGAATACGCCCATTATTATGCCGGTTGAAAAACAATCGCTTGATAAGAAGAACCGCTTTCTCCTTACTACTTTGCTTCTTAGAAGGATAAAGGGAACAATAGTCAAGGCAGGTTTTGAATGGCGCCCGTACATTTTCAGAATATACTTCGGCACGAACCTGGACAGCGCAGAAGCGAAAGGCCTTATATCACATCCATGGCGGCAGTTCATCATGGGCCATAAGGGAGACATTGAAGAGACATACACAAAGAGGGAAGGCAAGATAGAGGAAGGACGGGAGCAGTATTCTAAATGCCTTGACTACATTGAGACAACCGAACATGGTAAACCCCAAGCGGATGTCAAGAGGGGCGTCATGATAGAGATGCTTTCGCTTCTTCTTGGCTATACTCAGGACAAGATAGATCAGCTTGACCTGGACAACATGAGCAATGAAGATTTCCATAACCTTATCAAAAAGGGACTTCTTGGAAATATCACCGAGAACGGCACCAGACAGAAAATTGTAAGCGAGAAGGACATAGAGCATTATATGAATCAAGGGTACGAGGTTTTTACAACACTTCCGTCCGGCAAGATCGTCATGAAGCTGCCTTCCTGACATCCCGTTATTGTTGTTAAGCTTCAATTTATTAAGTATGGATCGTCCTATCGACATATCGGCAGGGATTCAGGAAATAAAAGCTTCAATTCGATATCGATTTGATAAAAACAATAGGAATTTTAACAGATATAGAGAATTGCAATGACTATATAGATTATAATATTCTCACCGGGAAGTATCTCTTGCGACATTTAATCATAAAATGTCGTAGCGACATTGGTTTACGAAATGTCGGGACAATTTCCCCCACATGAGGCCCGGCGTATATTGGCGCCCGGGAAATCGAAACAGCAATCAAAAACGAGTTTACGGTATTTTGATTATAAATACCGCTACGGTATTTGTTTGTGAAATACCGAATCGAATTTTTTTCTTAAGAAAATGCTGTATAACATGTGTGTGCGCACGGGAGAGCATCCCGAAATGGCAAAATTCAATGAATTTCCTTATCATACCATATTTCTTGAATCACTTTGCGCTTTTCAAATACCTGAACCCGGATAACCCTGAAATACTGTATGAAATATGCCGCCCCGGCGAGTGGGGTTTCCAGCCTTATATAGTGCCGCTCCAATTCCGTAATTACTCCCTTTCTATACAGTGGCACCATGTCCGGGCCATAAAACGTTATGGATACATCACTCCCTATAAGGTCAACAAGATCGTTTTTAGTTATGCTGCATCCGGCTACACGTTCCAGGTTGAATCTCTCATATGACATGTAACCCGGCGCTTTCCTGATTTTCCCCTGCAATTCGCTTTCAAGTCTCTGCCTGATATGGGAATAATCCGTATCGGAATATGGCCAGCGCTCCATGGCCTTCACTATGGCGAGAAGCCGCTGGATCTGCACCTTGAGCATGCTTCGGTTCCTCAGTGGTTTAACAGGACCGTGATCCTCGGTTTCCTGGGGCAGTTCCGTTCATGGTTGTCCTTCTTCACCCTGTCATGGAATGCCTTTCCGCAGTAGCCGCAATAATGGACTCTCACGGTTCATCCCCCGGGTCATCTGGAAGGTAAGGTTCGTCTATGGGATCAGGTTCCTCTATCTCCGGCACCGGAATTAGAGATTCAGGGATCAAAGGTATCGGAGGGGCAATCGGGACCTCAGCGCTTGCCTGGCTTAACATGTCTGATTCTCTCCCTTATTTCTGCTTTCTTATCCTCTGAAAGCGATTCCCATCTTTCCCTTGCCGATTTGATCCTGTGATATTCTGAGCTGAAGTAACCTTCGAATGGCAATGCCTTCCTGAGGTAATCAGGCATTGATTCCCAGTACCTATGACGGGTAGCCTTCGCCATTCCGCATTTTTCATTATCCGGAAAATCAGTTCTTTCAGAAATGAGGATATCAAGAGGGCATAACTGTGCTGAACATGTTTGGAATCTTGAACAGTATCTCATGGATTGGATGGTAAGTTTCTCTTTATCTTCCTGATAATCGCTTTCAATCTGTGGTTTTGTCCGTGCTGTCAGGATTGAATGACCCTTGGCAATGGAATTATACCTCCCCTTTCCTTTCAGTCCTGAGAACTGGGATAAGGATGACTGTTTGACGTCATTATGCCTGATCATAGGACGCTCACCGTTACGATTGATCCCTTGTTAATGATCAATTCCTTGCCATTGTTGCCATCGATGGATAGCATGTAAGCTCCAAGTGCCTTAAGCTTCCCCGATTCAATCCTGCCGTTCACCAGGGTTATGGTTACTGACCTCCCTATATGTGAAGTATTGAGAGGTTCAGGGTTCCCATAATTCCGGGGGCCCTCCATTTCCTTCTTAACATCTTTCCTTTCACTCGTTATCATTCCTTCAATACCTCCGTCATCCTGTCCCTGAGTGGCCTTAGCCTTTCCTTTACGCTTTCAGGAATAAGGCTTCCCAACTTCCTGAATGCCCTCTCTTTCATGTTCATGTATTCATTCCTTCCTGGAGCTTAAGGCAGCTCCCATGCCGTCCCGAAATTGTGGACTTTGAAAGGTTAATCATCCTCTCCCCCGTATCTGAGCTCGCTGGGAAGAAAACTGCGAAACAGAGCTGTGCGCTCTATCTCGATTATCCCAGTGGACCAGTCCCTGAATCCAAGGACCATTTCCCTGAATACCTTCTGTGCTTTTCTATACGAATCCAGAACCTGATCGTAGCAAGCACCGTGAAAGTAAACCGTGTGAGCGCCCCGGTCAATCCCTATAGCGATGGCCGGTTCTGTGGGCTCGAAGGGTTCGGTGCAGTAAAGGCAAGCCGGTTTCGTTAGTTTTCGGGCCCAATCCATTCTTGCTTCGAAGTCCCGGTACTTCATGGCCCTGCCTCCATGACTTCAAGGTAGCCTTTGTCAACATACCGGGAGAGATCAACATCTGCCGGGAGAATGAAAGTCGTTCCTGAGCGGTACACGTGACCGCTGTACTCAAAATCCGTGACCACATGATACGTTCTGTATCGTGTTTTTTCATTCTGGACGTTGGAATTTACGGGCTCAGTTTTTAACTCTGTTCCATCAGTTTCAAGAGTTCCATCATTTTTGAGGGGGGTATCTGTTTTTTTGTCTTCTTTTGATTCCTGAGCCTGTATTTCTGAGGACGTCTTGTCATTTTCATTGGTGTCATCTTCACTGTAATTTTCATTCCGAGGGTAGCCGACATGGGGGGCGACACCCTGGACTGTCTGGACTCCTTGGACTTCTTTTAGTCCAGTGAGTCCATTCAGTCCACCGTTGTGGGGGGGATCCTTGGTCGATATATTTTGAATTTTTTCTGTGTCTCTCTCTTCTTCATCGGGGAAACACCATCTTGAGCGCTCCCTGAGCGAAATCCCCCTAAACATCCGTGGCCTTTCCGGATCTTCCTCTTTGTTGGGACGATAATCAGTCAGGGTTCCCGGGCGAAATTGATCCTTAAAGTTCTTAAAGAATGCATCTCTCGATCTGCTTACCACCTTGTGAATTTCACAATGATCACGGTAAGCCAGGAATAGGTCATCTTTCTTGACCTGACCGTTGGGATCCTCACATACGCAATGCATGACGAAGGCCCTATACGGGTCCGATCTCACTATGTAGTCCTCACGCACAGTTTCCACGGTCTTACCGTTGGAGAAGCGCCATCCATTGGCCCTGAGTCTCTGCAATCCCTCCAGGGCCCAGTTCAGGAACCCTGACATCTCCTCAGTGTCATTTATCAGTTTTTCTTTGAGATCCTTGTCCTCACTGGTTGAACCCTCAAAGCTGTATGGAAATTCAACGATTAGCCATCTCCTGAAGTACGCAACTGAATCCTCCGGTACTCTTGGCACTGCATTGCATGAGAAAGTCAGTTTCGCAACGTTGTGAAATGTAAACGCCTTTACATTCTTGTCCTCAGCCCGTATGGGGTCTCCTCCAGTGAGCATCTTGAAAATACCCGTACTCTTTAGATCCTTATCAGGGAGATCCGGGTACAGATTCGCAGCTTTCCCGAATAGGTCATGCGTTGCGAAGCGATTGTCCTCAAGCTCATGAAGGCTAACCGCTGATCTATTCTCTCTGCCCACCATGTACTCAATAATGCCGATGAATGTGGATTTTCCATTACCACCATCCCCCACCAGGAGCATGGCCTTCTGCGCCGGATAACCGAAAATCCATAGGTTGTACCCGGCCCATTCCTGCAATAGGGGGATATCTTCTGACCTTGCAACCTCGCTTATGAATTTCAGAATCTTGGGGCACTTGGCGTCTTTTTTGAAATTGACCGGGAATTTGGTCAATGCAAGCCATTCCGGCGTATGACCCTGAAGCTCCAGCGTATCAAGGTCCAGTATGCCATTCTGCAATACGATCTTGTGTTCAGAATGCCCTGTAAACTCTGACCTGTCAATGTATGTTGCTCTCTGGACCTTGCCGATGACCTCGCCGCAGAACTGTGAGGACTCTGCACCTCCAAGAATCTCATGCACCATCTCCTTTATTTTTGTCTCGCCGTTGCGCACATACACACCCTCCCTGTAGTAATATACAGATTCATTGTCTCTGAATGTTCGGAATTTCCCACTTTGAATTAGCTGCTCAGCGATCTCAGTGGTTGTAGGACCTTCTTCTTTGCCATTTTCGTTTTCTTGTGATTGTTTGTCCGGCTTATAGTTCAAAATGTCAAGGAAAAGCCCAGGGGGGAGCACGCCTTCATATTTCTTTAGCATTCTCTGGGCATGTTTAAGCTCTTCACTGCTTAGGGATTTCTTGGCGAGTAGCACCTCTCCTAATTTTTTATCCTTCTCTGTGAATTTGCCATTATCCGCAAGGAACTTTAAGCCCTCACGGATTGGCCTGTCATTGTCCTTTGCCTTTACTGCATTTCTGAGTTTGTTAGCGTCCTCTTTTATTGCGTCTTTAGTCATTTTGTAGTACCTCCATAAGCTGCTCCAATGATCTGAACCCTTTCACTGGCCCTTCTCTTCTAAAAGCATACCTGGCCCCCGGAATGTGATCATGCCCCTTGCCTGTCAGTCTTGCAAGTTCAGAAATTATGAAGGTAGCGTCCTCTTCAGTACCCCCTGACCTTGCTATAAAGCCGGCAATGGCAAGAGTGAAATCATTACGCCTTCCATTGGCCCTGACCCAGTAAGGTTCAAGAACCCTGATTATTTCCTCACGATCTACCTTGCCCGTGCCTGTTGGCAATTTTCTAAACTCTGTTTTGGGCCCTCTGAATTGAAGGACCCAGTTCAGCAATCCTTCAGGTATTGTACGGATCTCCGTTAAATTGAGAAATTCGTAATATCCGTATTGACCCTGTGAATGAGGAAGTATGACATACCCTCCGTACCCTTTCAGGTCAAGGCCCTCTAAAGCGTGTGTGTGATTAAAGGACGGAACCCCTTCCGGCATACGGTAATAGAAATGCCGGCCCCCTGATTGCGTCCTGACGGAGAGAGTATCAAGGTCAGCATCCATGAAGCCAAGTTCAATTATAAGCCGTTGAAAGGATCGCAAGCCGATAATGTCCGGGTTGCCGTCCTTAAGAATGGGTCTTCCCTCAGCATTCTTCTTTACATCGCAGTCAATAATGATTAAATCCTCAGGAATTGCAAATCCAATTGCCGCATTAGGGTACTTAAACCATGTTTTGGCTACGAGCTTTAGATTTGCTGTGGCATCTCTAAACCCATGCTCAAAACCCAGGGAAGGATCCTTAATAGGCGCCTTTAAGTTGCACGGAAATAAAGAAAATTCCATCTTTGCAAATTCAACGGCGAAGGCTTGCTGAGTGGGCTCTGGCAATAGCGTTAACTTTATTAAGCCATTGCAACTATACTTATTAGAAGTACGCCTGTGGGGAATTTCCTCACTCATTTTTGATCGGCCTCCCTGTCCATTTCAGCGGCATTTAGCCACGTGGTGATTTTAGCCAGCAATTCCTCTTGCGTCATCTCATCGGGCTCATTTTTGAGGATGGCCGTTATTGTTTTGCCTGGAAATTTCACGGAGATCCGCTCTTTCAAAGGGCGAATGTTAACACGTGTCATTTCAGGGCCCTCCTTATTGGTTCGATATTCTCGCCTGCCTTTACCGGCGTGATTATCAGTTCGCCATTCTCTCCGATTCTGAGGTGAACCCAGTCCCCTATCTCTCCCCTCCAGGACTCAAGCCACACAATTGGGATCGTAATGGCATGGGACCGATTCATGAGGTAAATTCGCCTATCTTTCAGTTTTAGGTTAAACATCAACATAATAATAGTGAGGGACTATTTTTTAAGATTGAGGTATATCTATGTGCGATTACTAAATAAAAATCAATAATGCAAGTATCTACTGCAAAAAGTATAAGTTAAACAGTAAACTATATTATGGTATAGTGCATTGCTTATACATTGACATCTTATAAAAACATCCTGAGGATTCAGCGTCCCAATTCCCTGAAAATAGCCATCATTATGCTGCTCTTTTATTCAGAAACATACGGAAATGCCCCTGATATAGACAGAACCCTCACTAAGGGGAGGTTATACGAAATCCTGAAGGCGCATTACAGAATTGAAAATACACGGGCTATTAAAAATCAGGTTGAAATGCTTAAAGCTGACGGCATCATGATAGAGCAAGACGACAGATTACATCTTGTTATGAATGAAGACATGCTCCTCAAGGTATATAGAATAATAATGGAAGCGCCGGATGATATCTTTCCCATTTACCAGAGGGAAATCGATTTTTTCCATTATGTTGTAAAAATCCCTTCCCATGATCCGAGGGATATATGGGAGGATGTCCTGCTACAGAGAAGACACCCGGATAACGAACCCGACGAGTTTTTCTATGGCAAAGAGGAACTATTCAAATTAATGATATCCGGTTACTTCAGCTTCGTAGATCAGTATATCAAGCCTTATATTCTGTCATTTTGTGCCCTCCGCTACCTGGCAAAGGCCATTTATGAAGACTTGCACACCGGCCCGGATTACTCATGGCCTTATCCGGAAATAGAAAAAATAAAAGAGAGCATTAAAAAGTCCGTTGGGAAAGAAGCCGATTACGAACAGGTATTCGAATCATTAAAAAAGCAAGTGAATTTCGAATTGAGCGAAAGGATAACAGGGTCTGTCTTCCCCCATATTTCTGGCGAAGGACGGATCGAATATATCATAATGTTAGGGTCCTCACCATCAGCGCTTTATTTCTTTTTCAACATCGGAAAAGCAAAACCTGACTTGCTTAACCGGTTAATTTCGGTGAATACAGCAAACAAGACGGTATATTCACACATGCGCCAGTGGTTGATATCCCTTTTAATGCGGGACTTCATAGAGAATGAATATCACAGTTTCCAGTTCGATTTAGAAGGCAGAACATATACTTTGAACATGGAAGGCCTTGGTATAGAAGTTCAAAGATTCCCAGGGGCATTCTGAACCGGCATTATATTTATTTTAACATTAATATATTCCAGAATGACCCCATGAAGAGACACATTATTTTATATACCATGTTTTTTGGATATATAAGACCGATAATTTATGAACTATCTTTGATAGTGGATACCTACCTATCCTTTTATAGAATTGCAATATCTGTCAACGAGTAAGGCTACGAAGGTAGGAGCCTGGCCTTAATGGACTTCAGCTTTGGATTTCCAATAATGAAAACCAGAGACAGAATTCCGGGCCCTGAACATCTAAGATTTTACTTGCCTGCCAAGAGAAATTTATAACCACAAATGCGTGCATGAAAAGCTTTCACGCCCCACGGCTTGGGTTCCAATTTCTCGATTGCTGCTCCCGCCATCACGTGATTTTTGTAAACTGTTCCTATAATACCGTTCTCCCTAAATTCGACGTAGATATCTATTCCAGCTCCCTTGAAATCACCTGCACCATCTGGAAGGAATTCTTTACTGTCAATCCCAAGCATAACTTGCGCATCCCCAAGCCTCACAATTGCCAATCTATCATCGGAGTCCTCGGGAGTTTCAAACAGAAATTCCCAACCTGCTTTTAGGAATTCTTCTTTGGATTCAAATGGGTTGTGGGTTGCCAATATGACTGATAACGCAAGAAAGGAACATAATGTCATTATTTAAAATGATGTACCTACAAACGCAATTACATCTCTTCGTGTGATTAAGGGCATTTATATGGTGATAAGCAAAAAGTCCAATATCCAGAGTGTGCCGTATGCCTACTTATTTTTGCAAGATCTGGCATTGCACTGTTTTCGTACGTGGACTTGTAAATTAAGTAAATTCTCAGTACTGACATATCAGATAAGCAAGCAGGATTCAAAAAAAGGCACTAAATAGAAGTGTTCGATAAAGATTACATAACGGCAAAGAGCATGGGCAAGTAAACAATACTTCAGAATATGGGCTATTTGCAGAACGTTGGCCTCATGTCACTAATAAAGAAAGAGATGGGCGGATATTATACAAGGGGGGCATAGTGTTTAGTATCTAATGAGACTATTATAAATCAGGAAATTAGAAGATGGTATAAAGTGCCGACAAGTTTAAAGTTGAAAAATTATATGTTTGAATTACAAACACTAATGCTAGACAATAAATTAATCCGAGTAGAGTTAAAATACAGGTTTAATAAGTAGTGATTATATGACCGAATATTTAACAATAAGAAGGAACATAGATATAATATCAAATTCAGAGGAAAAGGCAATTCTTGAGCTTAATAAATATTTTAATAAGGATGATTTTTTTGTTGAGTTAAAAGATGGACTAATAGAGATTCATCTAAATGTATTGGATATCAAATTTTTAGAGGAATTAATAACAAAAATTTCTAAAATGAACAATCTAAGAGAAAATAATATTCTAAATCAAATTTATTTGATAATTGATAGTGTCAAAAGTTATGGTATCAAATCCGGGAAGCGTTTATATGTAAATTATAACGCAGAAAGGAAGGTAAAGGGCAGAGCCAAAAAGATTGAAGATAGAGGTATGTATTATTATGCAAGAAATAATAATTTTTCAAAAATAAATAATGAACTGCCTATAGCTTTTGAAAATAAAATTTTATGCGGCGATTCAGAAGAAATATTGAAAAATTTGCCTGATAATTCCATAGATCTAATATTTACTTCACCACCCTATAATTTTGGTCTACAATATGAAAACAGTGAAGATGGGATAGATTGGAATAAGTATTTTGATAAATTATTTAAAATATTTTATCAATGTATAAGAGTATTAAAATATGGAGGCAGAATTATTGTAAATGTCCAACCTTTATATTCGGATTACATACCTATCCATCATATTATATCTAATTATTTTATGGAAAATAAACTAATATGGCGAAGCGAGATACTTTGGGAAAAGCACAATTATAATGCAAAATATACTGCTTGGGGCTCTTGGAAGAGTCCAAGCAATCCTTATCTAAAATATACCTGGGAGTATTTAGAAGTTTTTTCAAAAGGAACTCTTAAACACGAAGGTAGTAGTGAGAACATTGACATATCAGATGAAGAATTTAAGAAATGGGTATATGCAAAATGGGAGATTGCACCAGAGAGAAATATGAATGCATTCCAACATCCTGCTATGTTTCCAGAGAAATTAGTAGAAAGAATACTTAAACTTTTTAGTTTTGAGAATGACATAATTTTAGATCCTTTTAATGGAGTGGGAACAACCACCAAAATGGCTAAACAACTGGGTAGAAGATTTTTAGGTATAGATGTATCAGAGGAGTATACAAGTAAGGCCATTGAAAGATTAAACAACGAAATAGATAATAAAGCCAAAAAAAATGATGGTAAAAAGACACATCTAAAAGAAGAAAATATCGTCCCTATCGTCCCGAAATTTGTGTAATTGTAAAGGATACCGATCCTGGAACGTCTTTCTAATCTCATCCATGCATTTAGAGAATCCACTCAATGTTCCAAAATATCATTTTCATCATTTCCATCTCCATGCCTATATCCACTTTCCTCAAGGATCTCTGGATCTCTATTGTGAGGATGCTCGAACACCTTCACCATTAATCTTACATCCACGGATGTCTTTTATCCATTCAGTTCACCTTATTGAGCTCCGGGCAGGCCTAGTAGACGTTCTCTTCTTTTCCACTAAATTTACCTCATGATCTAGGAATTGTCCCAGTTTTTACCACACAGGATTGAGGTCACTGTCGATAAGATTTGCTGGCCTTATTTCCATATTACAATGAGCACATTTTCATCGTGGCAAAACTTTAAATTTGTTATAATATGCTTATAACAGGTGAAGCCTAGATGGACGGAGATCAGGATGTTGTGATGGTAACAACCAATTATGTGCCAGGAAAGAAGATAACCAAGGTTATTGGGACAATATGGGGGATTACTGTCAGAAGCAGGGGCCTTGGAGGAAACATTATGGCAGGGCTGAGGTCAATAGCCGGCGGCGAAATAAAAGAGTATTCAAAGATGCTTTCCGATGCGAGAAATACCGCAATGGAGAGACTACGTGATGCTGCAAAACAGCTTGGAGCAAATGCTGTGGTTGAAATGAGGTTTGACTCGTCTGATATAGGCCAAGTCATGACAGAGATCGTGGCTTACGGAACTGCTGTTGTAGTATCGGATGTATCCGGAGAAGTAGAGAGAGTTTCTCTCTCCTAAACATTATATGGCAACGGGCGGCATCACCAAGGAATCATTGCCGAGGCTTGGGGAAAAGATAAAGGCCATAGGGCTCGGAATACTTTTCATGGTTGTAGCATTATTCGTTCAGGAAATATTCCAGAACCTGCCCCTTTTTGGCTATCTTGCGCTCAATGGCTTCAATATCAATCTCCTTTCAGAGTATGCGAACCTTGAGCTTTCATATCCTCTGGAATTTGGAATCTATCTTGGCCTGGTTGCCGCAATTATGCAAGAACTTTCAACCTACATAGCGGTAGATACTAGGAAGCGCCATTTAGCCTTCTTTATAGGGCTTGGATTTTCAGTTGTAGACATAGTAGTCTTGCTTATTGACACTATTCCGTCCGGGCTTTCAAGGCTCACAGGGCTTGCCGCTGCTGTAGTCATCCTAAATGTAGTGTCATCAATACTCTTTCATCCGGGAACTGCCACTTTTATGAAATGGGGGAGAATCACAGGGATCGGTAGCGTGACCCTAGCGATAAGCATTGCTCTCCACACTGTTCTTGATGGGGGAGTAGCATTCCTCGACCTTTATATTGTAAGGCATCCTGGCCAGTACCATCTTGATGTTATAATCTTCTGGATCATCGCCATTTCAATTTCTATCCTGATTTTCATTGTTGGAACGAAAAAAATTAGGTCACTTACCATCGAGGAAAAGCCAGAAAAGCCTGTTGTGTTCTGAATAAGTACTAAAGACTTGCCAGCTTATCTTGACCTGAACAGGGCTTATATCCTAATATGGGCTATGCCCGGACGGGGGTACTGCCTGCACGTTGTTCTGGAAATTGCAAGATGGCATATTCAGCATAGGCCAAGAAAGGGGAATAGTGCTGACCTTCGACCTCGAGGGCAGAATCATTTTTGCCGCCCTCAATGGTTATACTGTTCGAAGGAGCCTTCTTGGAAAGTACGTAAAGATAACACTCAGGAACAGGGAAAGAACTGTTGAACCCCTCAGGAATGATGGCATTGAGGTAGCTCTGGCGAATGTGAGGGAAACCTTGGATAGCTTCGCGGCGTCAGTTGATGACGCCAGCATAAAAGATAGGCTTGGATTCTTCCGGTCAAGAGCCAATGCAGACTGGCTTAGCCAGGATGCAATGAAGCTTGAGAGAATTTACCATGGGGGCGTTCCCATCGTCCCGCCAGACCAGTACTTTTCGCTTTACATAAGGTACACAAGGGGGTGCAGCTGGAACAGGTGCACATTCTGCAGGCTATATCCCGGGATAGAATATGGGGTACTTTCGACAAATGAGGTTGAAAACCAGATTGAAAAGCTGAAAGAAGCCCTTGGAAATGGAATGAAATCGAGAAGGACAGTATTCATTGGTGACGCCAATGCAATCAGCACAAGAACTGACAAGCTTATTGAAACTATTGAACTCATAAGGAAAAGAATAGGACTTCCTGTGTATGCTTTTTCAGATGCCTTCACAACACCAAGGAACAAAGGGCTCAACGATTACCTGCTGCTTAGGGAAGTTGGTCTATCTAGGGTTTATGTTGGAATCGAATCCGGAAACAGTGATATTCTTAGGATATTCAACAAGCCCATGGATCTGAACGTTGCCAGAGATGAGATAACAATCATGAAAAAGTCCGGGATCAGCGTGGGAGCAATAGTGATGTCTGGTGCTGGGGGAAAGAGGTTTTATGAACAACACCTCTCCGGAACGGTAGATTTTCTCAGCTCCCTTCCCCTTGGACGCGGCGATATTGTTTACGTATCCCCACTGGTAGTGCATCCCGATTCGAATTACAGCAGCATCGCTGCTGAAATGGGCCTGGGCATAATGACAGAAGAAGAGAATCTGGAACAGACAATAATTATGAGAAACATGCTTCGTGAGAAATGGAAGGGGACTCACGGTGAATACCCTGAATTTCCCATCGCACCATACCTTCTGGCTGAATCAATTTATTGATGCCCTTCACCTTTAAGCGGGACAATAGACAAATTATTAGTCCGAATCAGGCATATCCATTCATGGCAGACATTGAATCTTTGAGAAAGATGGTTACCGAATGGCTTTCTGATGGGAAGGAAGATGCCAAGAGCCTTGTAGGGTTACCATGGAAACTCAGGTGGGACCAGTGGCACCTGATCCTTGAGAATGAGAAGATACCGTTTGCCTTCCTGGTGGGATTTCATGAAGAAGCGCTCCACATAACAGTGAGAACGGGCATTGAGACCGCTGTGCTTGAAAATCAACAGAGGCTTGCCATATACCGTGTGCTCCTTATTCTAAACCAGAGGATCGATCTTGCCAAGTTTATGATTTTCGGCATTAATGAGGAGATAATAGCCAGGGTAGACCTTGCCACAGATGGGCTTGAGAAGAGCCAGTTCAACCTAGCCCTGAATATACTTCTTTCATCTCTTTACCTGATGGTGCAGGCATTGCATCTTGAGGAGGAGTTCAACCAGCAGGTGAGCAACCGGATGATGCTAATGATACAGGACCTTATATCACAGGGCAAATCAAGGGAGGAGATTCTTCAGTTCATGACAAATAACCTGGGAATAAACCAGCAGGACGCTGAAAAGATACTGAATGAGATAATGCCCCAGGGCAGGGGAAAGGAAACGGAATCAATGTATGGATGATCTATCCTATTTTTCTGATAAATTCCTCCAGCGCAGATATTCCTTCCCTTATTGTGGCTTCGTCAGTGGCAAATGAAAGCCTGAAATGACCCTCGCCCTGATTACCAAATGCAGACCCGGGCGTTATTACAATCCCGCTGCTCTCCAGGGCATTCTCGCAAAAGTCCTCACTGTTTAGATCGGCGTCATATTTTACGAACGCGTAAAATGCGCCCTCTGGCTTTCTCATGTGCATATTTGAGGAATTTGATATTAGTTCCAGCACTATGTCACGCCTCTTCCGGAATGTTTCCAGAAACTTTCTGGGTGTCTCCCTGTCCTTTAGCGCTGCCAGGGCGCCATACTGAGAAATAGAAGTTGCGCACGTGATAGTCTGCTGCTGTACCTTGTTCCCGGCCTTGATTATCTGCTCTGGCGCCACCATGTAGCCAAGCCTCCAGCCCGTCATTGCATAGCTCTTTGAGAAGCCGGAAAGAGTGATTGTTCTCTCGAACATTTCCGGAATGCTGGCAGGGGAAAACATGCTGCCCTCATATATGAGGTCCTCGTAGATTTCGTCACTCAGAAGGTAGAGATTGTGCTTTATGGCAAAATCTGCAAGGCTCCTCAGGGATTTCTCGGTATATACCTTACCGGTGGGATTTGTCGGATTACTGAGTATTATCATTCTTGTACGTGGAGTAACAAGTTTCTCCATTGCATCAAGATCAAGGTCATAATTACTGTCAGTCCTCACTGTAAGTACCTTTCCGCCATAAAGGCGGACAATGTCTGGATATGAAAGATAATAAGGTTCCGGGATTATGACCTCGTCCCCCGGATTGACGAGTACCATTACGGCAATGTTTATGGCGAATTTTGTTGGCGTTATCAGTACGTTTCCCGCCTTTGCGTCAATTCTGTTGAACTGCTTCTCCTTCAACGCCACAGCTTCCCTTAGTTCAGGTATGCCTGCGGACGGAGTGTAGTGGGTTTTTCCGTGCCTGGCAGCCTCAAAGGCTGCTTCTATGATCCCGGATGGCGTATCGAAGTCAGGCTCGCCAATTCCAAAGTTGAAAACTTTCTTTCCAGCACGTTTCATTTCAGCTGCCCTGTTGCTAGCTGAAACACTCTTGGACTCTCCAATTGCAGCAAGCCTTGATGCCAACATCTCATCTTGATCGGCTTTACAAATATATTATTATCAGTGTTACATCCGACTAAATACCGGTAGTTAAATGATCAACAGAGAACTCTCAAGCTCAATTAAGGCTCTGATGCCCGCAAAACCGCGATCATCGGATCCAGACAAACCCGTATCAATGTGGCGGGAAAGAGATCGGCTAAGAGGATTTCCTGAGACCACCATGGTGGTCATTTTCAGGACAACAGGATGCTCGTGGTATAATTTTTCCTCTTGCTCAATGTGCGGTTACTTCAACGATGTAGCATCTAACGTTGGCGTTGATAATCTTAAGAAGCAAATTGATTCCGCAATATCAGCACTGGGGTATGTGAGGGTCCTAAAGGTGTTTACCTCCGGCAGCTTTCTCGACCCAATTGAATTTCATCCAGAAGCTAGGGATTATTTCTTCAGGAAGCTTCAGGGCAGGATTGACAAACTGCTCATTGAATCAAGGACAGAATACATCAGGAAGGACAATATAGAATCAATAAAGGATTATGGGATACCGGTCAGAATTGCAATCGGCCTGGAAAGCGCAAATGATGATATCATTATGAACTCAATCAATAAGGGAAGCTCCTTTTCAAAATTCACTGCTGCTGCAAAAGTGGCAAAAAACCTGGGTTTTGAGTTGAGGACTTACCTTCTCTTCAAACCACTATTCCTGTCTGAAAAAGCCGCAATTTCTGACATGTTGTTTTCAATCGAAAAGGCAATGCCCCACTCCACCGACATATCCATCAACCCGATGAATATCCAGAGGCATACCCTTGTAGAGAAAATGTGGAAGAAGGGTCTTTACAGGCTTCCAAGGCTATGGAGCCTGGCAAATATCCTCATAAAGGGATCGGATATGGGCGCCAGTGTTGTTTCCTATCCAACAGGCGGAAACAAGGAGAGGGGAATTCACAACGAGGATCGGGGGCCTGAGCTCCTAAACCTCATATATGATTCATCACTTAAACAGAATTTCTCTGACCTCAGAGCATATTATGAGAAGTCTGACCTAAGAGAATACTATGAGTATCTTGATGCGGAGGATGTCAACATGTTCCAGCCAGACTATGACAGGCTTCTTGACAGGGTCGTCCAGTCCTCCTCCTGGATCTGATCATCATTCGAACCCATAGAGGCCCGAACTGGAAGTGGCGTCATGGCCTTCTCTGGATATGGAGGATTTTACGTCGTTCTCCTCCATGGCGGCATCAATCTTCTTTGCGCATTCAATTGCCCTTGAGACAAGGATCTCCCAGTATCTTTGGGCCTCTGATAGCGGTATTTCCTCTGTTACGAGGTCTGTGCCGCCAAATTTGATCACATAACCTGAGTATTGCTTGCCGGTCTTTGACTCCATCATCTTCATGTAGGATGCAAGCTGCATCTTGTGGTAGTCCTCAATACGGTCTGAGCTGGTGGAGCTCTTCAGTTCCAGAATTTCCTGTCTCTCTTCATGAAGAAGATCGATCACCCCTACCAAATTTATGCTTTCAAATCCCATATACTGCCACCGATAGGGAATTGAGAAATACATCCTGTATTCTGGCACATACCCCTGATTCTTCACCAAATTCTGGACATAAGAATGAAGGGCACTGCCACGAAGCATATTCAGTTTGTCCCTGAATGTTTCTTCCACGAGACCAAGTTTCCTCTTCACCTCCTGATCCACGCTGAAAGATAAGCCACTGACACTGAGCCGGTTCACGGGGATTGGCTTCCCAGCATATGGTTTGCCCTGCACGACATCCCTGAAGAGTTTGTCAATCTCGTCTCTTCTGGACATTTGGCATGTTAGGCTTTGGAGAATAAAAAACATGTCCTAAACTTGATCTTCCATTTGGGGCTGACAAATGTATTATGAACGTAAGTTATGCTGATGGGAAGGAATTGAAGTTAAATCAACTAGGCGAGAGGAATATAATTGATGAAATTTTTTCGACCCTTTCAATTTCACAGGAAAAGGATGATTGCGCCGTATTAAGAAATGGCAGAGACTTTTTGCTGCTTTCTACAGACATTATCAGGCAAAGCACACATATTCCTGAAGGATCTGATCCTTCGCTGATTGGCAGCTTTGTGGCAAACATAAACCTCAGTGACATTGCTGCCATGGCAGGCATTCCTAGGGGAATGCTTGTGTCTTATCTTATAAATCCGGACTCTGATGACGCTTACCTCAGGAAAATTGCGGAATCCATTGATAAGGAGCTCAAAAAACATGGTGCCGAAGTTCTGGGAGGCGACACCAAGGAAGGGGATGAACTAGTTATAAGCGGAGCAATTATTGGCAGCCAAACGGGAAAGCTTCTAAGGAGAAGAAGCGACATAAGGAAGCACCACATAATTGGCATAACCAATTCACTTGGGAGATCTGCTGCCGGCTACATTTTTAACAGGACTGGCTACAGGAAGGATCTTGGAACAAGAATGATGCTTGATGTCCACGCCAGAGTAAGGGAGGCACAAATAATGAGCGAACATGGGGCAAAATTCATGATGGATCTTTCAGATGGCCTATTTGCCAGCATGTTCCAGATGAAGCATGATTATGGGATAGGTTTCAAGATCGTAGAGGACGAGATAAAATTTGACAGGAACGTGAGGAAAGCAGCTGAGATATCTGGCCTGAGTTCTACTGAAATTGCCTGCAGCTTCGGTGGCGATTACGAACTATTCTTCTCAATTGAAAACTCATCCTACAGGGATTTTATCTCTGCAATGGAATCTGAGAAGATATCGGTAAGCTTCATTGGAGAGGCATGGAATGGCGATAACATAATATTCAACGGAAAGGAATGGTCAAGTGTAAGGAATCATGGCTATGAGCATTTTCTTGGGAAACCGCTGCAATTCTGACTTCCCTATTTCTCCGCCCTTCCGCTTCCACCTGGCCTGACTTCATCGTCGCGCAGTATGTCACGCATCCTTGCAGTCTCTTCCAGAAATTCCTCCTTAAACTTCCTGAAGTGATCCCGTATCATGCAGTTGTCATTATTACCATATAGAGCAATTTTCCGAGCATCTGTCATGCACGAAGCGAAATCCAACCCATTGATCTGATCCGTACGTGCGGTATTTCGCAAGCTGGACCTAGAAAATGCACCATTTTGTCATTTTGCAGGCACACAGGAAGGCATATGTGCCCGTTTGAAAATAGTGATCTTGCAATGATAGGTACAGATGAATTCAAATTGCTTGATGAAATCAGAAAGCTTGATGCAGAGAGGATAGGAATAACCGAACTCCGGAAACACAATTCAGAACTGTATGGATATTACCTTAACTGGATACAGCGGAGAGAGAACAAACTCATAAGGAGGTACATACGCAAGTTCGACCGGTGGCCGGTTCTTCCATCTACCATACTGATTCCAGCTGGCAATATTCCTGGAAGCCAACGCTTTTGAGCGCCAGAATCCTGCCATGGTTTGCCAGCGATCGTGCAATCATGACTATAACTTTTTTGCAATAGTTCGTTCTTGCAGGTTTATGCAAGCCAACATTTTGCGCCCATCTTTCTCTAAAGGGCAAGGTTTCAAGGAAGCAGGAGAGGTATGCACTTCTCTTCGCCATGGTTACCGTCCTGGCCAACGTGATCTTGCAGAGCATTCTCCGAAGCATTAAAGAAATATATTACCTTTGTTTGTCCTTCTGTTCAAAATGCCTGCGAATCTATATGAACAGATCGAAACGAACAGGAACCTGAAAGCCATAGGGGATGAAGTACTTGAATACTGGAAGCAGGCAGGCATTATTCAGAAATCACTCAGCACATCACTGGGGGACAGGCCTTTCACATTTCTTGAGGGACCTCCTACTGCGAATGGAAGGCCGCATGTTGGCCATGCGCTGACCAGGACAGTGAAGGACAGTGTACTGAGATATAGATACATGACCGGCCACAGGATAAATAGGCGCAATGGCGGCTGGGACTGCCATGGCCTACCTGT
The DNA here is from genome assembly GCA_021797355.1 of Thermoplasmata archaeon. GTDB lineage: Archaea > Thermoplasmatota > Thermoplasmata > Thermoplasmatales > Thermoplasmataceae > UBA509. The sequence continues at coordinate 43,616 of JAJZZX010000006.1, forward strand.
GGAAATAGAGGCTGAGAAACATTTTGGATTCAAGATAAAGAAGGAAATCGAGGATTTCGGCATTGACAAGTTCAATGAATACTGCAGGGAAAGCATCTTCAGGTACATAGATGAGTGGATGGAAACCGATGACCGACTTGGTTACTGGGTTGATCAAGAGAACGCATATGTCACGATGCGCAATGACTTTATGGAAAGCGAATGGTGGGCACTGAAGAAAATGTTCCAGGAAAAAATGCTGGTTAGGGACTACAAGATTGTTCCTTACTGCCCACGATGCGAGACGTCCCTCAGCTCACACGAGCTTTCCCAGGGATACGATAATGCTAAGGATCCTTCCGTGTATGTAAAGTTCAGGGAAGATGGTTTTGAAAACAGGTATTTCCTCGCCTGGACAACAACACCCTGGACACTTCCGGCAAACCAGTTCCTCGCTGTTAACGAGAAGATAGAGTACGCGCTGGTTGAATATAAGGGGGAGGAATATTATGTTGCGAGGCCAGTCATAGATAAGCTCTTCGGAAAGGAGGGCAAGATTGTTTCACTTTTGAGCGGAAAGGACCTCGTGGGCAAGAGATACCAGCAGCTTATGAGCTTTATACCGGCACCCAGGGGATCGCTGAAGGTTGTGGGTGGAGACCATGTGACAGTTGAGGATGGTACGGGAATAGTCCACACATCGCCGGCATTTGGAGCGGATGATTTCGAGATAGGCAAAATGTACGGCGTACAGATAATAAACCCCATAAACCAGTCAGGCAGGTTTGATGACAGCAGGCTACCATGGAATGGAAAATTCTTCAAAGAGGCAGACACCGAGATTCTCATATGGCTCAAGAAGAACAATCTTGTATTCAAATCGGAAAGGATAACACACACGTATCCTTTCTGCTACAGGTGCGGCACACCGCTCATATATTACCCGCTGCAGGCATGGTTCATAAGGGTATCCTCAATCAGGGAAAAGCTTCTGGCTAACAATGCAAAGATAAACTGGTATCCCGATCACCTGAAAGACGGCAGATTTGGAAATTTCCTTACAGAGGCAAAGGACTGGGCTCTTAGCAGAAACAGGTACTGGGGAACACCTCTGCCTGTGTGGACTTGCCAGAGCGGCCATATGCTGGCCATAGGGAGCCTTGAGGAGTTAAGGAAACATACTGACAAGATACCTGATGATCTCCACCGTCCCTTCATAGATGCAGTGAAATTCAGCTGCCCTGAATGCGGAAACCTCATGGTGAGGGAGCCCTATGTGATCGACACATGGTTCGATTCGGGAAGCGCAACTTACGCAGCACTTCATTATCCTATGGAGACAAGCGAGATTGCACTCCCTATTTCATTCATAACCGAGGCCATTGACCAGACCAGGGGCTGGTTCTATACCCTGCATGTGCTCTCGTCCATACTTTTCAACACAAACGCCTACCAGAATGTCCTCTCCATGGATTTCATACTTGACGAGCAGGGGAGGAAGATGAGCAAGAGCAAGGGGAATTCCGTATATGCAATGGACTTTATCAGCGAGTTTGGACCTGATCCGGCCAGGCTTTTCTTCTTGACGGGAGTTCCCTGGAGATCAAAGGCCATCGACCGAAAGCTAATATCTGAAATAACAAGAAAGGTATTCGGCACGCTCTCAAATGTTTACTCCTTCTTTTCCTCCAATGCCAACCTGGATGGATACAGGTTTGAGGGCCTCATAAAGCCCTCTAATATCCTTGACAGATGGATAGTCTCTAGAGTAAATTCAACCATTAGGAAGGCCAGGGAAGCAATGGATGATTATGCAATGCATAACGCCCTCAGGTCCATAGAGGATCTTATAGAAGATCTTTCCAACTTCTATTTGAGGCTTTCAAGAAGAAGGTTCTGGGCTGATAACCTGGACAGGAAGAAGGAAGAAGCCTATTCTGTGCTCTTTTATTCCCTTGACGCAGTGACAAGGATGCTGGCTCCTCTTGCTCCTTTCTATACTGATTATCTGTTCAGAAAACTCCATCCCGAATCTGAAAGCGTTCACCTGGAAAGGTATCCGGATGTGCTGATGGACTACATCGACAGTGACCTAGAGCAGGAGGTTGCATATTCAGTTTCCATTCTCGAGACAGCCAGAAGAATAAGGCAGGAGAATTCCATTAAGGGAAGGAAGCCCGTAACACAGATTCTCGTTTCATCAACACGGAAACTTGGGCAGGAGCTCCTTGACATAATCTCACCTGAACTCAATGCGAGAGAGATAAGGTTCGTGGAGGGGAGCTCCCTGCCAATGAAGAGGAGGGTTCGGCTTCTCACAAAGTCAGCCGCACCACTACTTAGATCCGACCTGCAGAAGGTCAAAGAGGCCATAGAATCCGAAGGCAGCGCTTATGCCGATGAGCTTTCAGCCGGCCGATCCGTTGTTGTGCATGGCCACAGGATTTCCCCTGAACTGGTGGAAATAGTTGAGGAGCCGCTGGAAGGTTATGCCATGGGCTCAGATTCCAAGTACGACCTCAGGGTTTTCATGAATCTTGCCAGCGATGATGAGCTTGAGGCTGAGGGCATGGCAAGAGAGATTATCAGGAGGATACAGGTCATGAGGAAGGAACTCAATCTCCAGTACGATGACAGCATTGGGGTTGTCATCTCTGGGGATGATTCTCTGCAAAAGGTCATCGAAAAGCATGGAAAGTGGATTATGAGTGAGACGCTGGCAACCCGGCTAGATTTCTCTGAAAACGGAGATGGAAAGAAATGGGATATCGACGGGGAATCAGTCACAATAAATGTTGTGCCAGAGGAAAAAGTGAGATAATTGAATAAGGATAGGGCATTCATTGTCGGCAGGTTTCAGCCTTTTCACAATGGGCACCTCGAGATCATCAGGAAAATACTCAGCGAAAATTCTTCAGTGATCATAGGGATTGGCAGTGCGCAGTACTCCCATACACTTCAGAATCCATTCACGGCAGGAGAGAGGCACCTCATGATTTCCACAACCCTCGAGCAGGAGGGTATCTTCCAGTTCTATCTTGTACCAATTGAGGATGTCAACTCGAATCCCTTATGGGTTGCGCACGTTGAGTCCCTTACGCCTGGTTTTAACAGGGTATACACAAATAACCCCCTTGTTACAAGGCTCTTCAAGGAAAAGCATTACAGGGTTGAATCCATGGACATGATCAACCGCAGTGAATGGTCAGGAACAAGAATAAGGGAAAAAATTCTCAAAAACCTTGACTGGAGGAACGATGTACCCAAGGCCGTGGCTGACATCATCGACGAGATCGACGGGGTGGCCAGGATGCAGGAGCTCTCCAGGACAGATGAGGATTCCAGCTAACTGATGATCTTCAATATTACAGCACTGTCCATTAGTATGTGATCTATTACGACATACTCATCTGCCTGGTGGGCAACCTCTGGCATTGTAGTGCTCCAGACCACTGCATCGTAGCCTTTTCTCCTGAAAAATGCCGCGCAGGTACCGCCGCCAATGCCCACAGCCTTTGGCTGGGCTCCCCTTGTGCTCTTTATTGCTTCCTTCAGGAGTGTCACCACAGGTGCGTCTTCCCTTGTTGGAAGAGGAGCCTGTTCTTTCTGGAACAGATCATAGCTTATCTTTGCCTGGCTCTTCTTCTGGAATTCCCTTATGTAGGAATCAACAGTATCAAGCACCTCATCAAGGTCGTACTTGGGAAGTATCCTGCAGTCCATGTATTGCACTTCTGTTCCTGGGATTGTGTTGACATTGTCCACATTCTTGTCATGCTTCGTGGGTTCGAAGGTTGACTGTGGCGGCGAAAATATTGGATCTGTCGCCGTGTATTTGGAATGCAGCAGCTCATCCAGCCCCAGTATGAATTTCATGGCCTCCCGGTTTGCGTTGACTGCCATTCCTGGCTGGCTGGCATGGTACTGCTTTCCGAGTATCTTGAACTTAATCCACAGGATGCTCTTTTCAGCTATTTCTATCTGCAGCCCGTCCTCCGTTCCGGCGTCAGGCACAAGTATCAGGTCGCTCTTGCTGAATATGTCTTTCTCCAGCAGATACTGTATGCCATATCTGCTGCCAACCTCCTCATCCGCGACAAAGGCAAGGCCGAGATTGTACTTGAGGTTAAGGCTCCTGATCTTTCTTAGAAGAAGCAGAGACAGGAATACTGCCTGCCCATCGTCTGACGTTCCTCTTCCATATATTTTCCTCCCCTCTATTGTTATCTGGAATGGTGGTTTTGTCCAGAGTGATGGGTCCCCAACGGGAACCGTGTCAGTGTGCGATACTATCCATAGCGTCTTAGCGTTGTTTCCAACCTTCAGTATTATGTTTGCCCTTGTCACCCCATGGGAATCCTTCGTGTCGTATCTTCTGTACTGGCTGTACCCTAGTTCCTCCAGTATCCTGCAGATCTCATCTGCTCTTTTGCTTTCGCCCTGGCCTCCGGATTCCGGTGAAATTGACTGAATAGGTATTATTCTGCCAGCCACATGCTTTATAAAATCCTCATCTGACAATTCCATGATATTAGCCTGCATGCTTCAGTTAAGCCCTTGAACGGATATAACCTTTGAGCCTGCCCCTGGATGGAATCAGCAACCTATTTTATTTCCTTCACATAAACCCCTGGAAGATGGAAAACAAGAAAGAGAATTTTAGTGAGTGGTACAACGAGATTGTGGAGATTGCCGGACTCAGCGACAAGCGTTATCCCATCAAGGGAATGAATGTCTGGTTGCCCTATGGGCTCAAAGCAATGCAGAATATAGACCGGATAATCCGGCAGAATGTGGATCCATTGGATTTCCAGGAAGTCAGCTTCCCTGTGCTCATCACCAGGGACCAACTTTCTGTTGAATTCGAGCATGTGAAAGGATTCGAGAATGAGGTCTACTGGGTGACAAGAGGCGGAATGGAACCTCTGGAGGTTGAAATGGCACTGAGGCCAACCAGTGAGGCAGCCATGTACGGCATGTTCTCCCTATGGGTAAGGAGTCATGCCGATCTTCCATTGAAGATATACCAGATTGTCAATGTTTACAGGTATGAAACCAAACACACACGTACATTCATCAGGATAAGGGAAATCCATTTCTTTGAAGCCCATACTGCCCATGATTCTTATGAAGATGCAGAGAGACAGATGGCAGAATACAGGACCATATGGGACAGGATTAGCTCCGAACTCTGCCTGCCTTTCCTTATTGACCAGAGGCCTGATTGGGACAAGTTTCCCGGAGCCAAATACACGCTGGCATTCGATACTGTCCTTCCAGGGGGCAGAAGCCTTCAGATTGGCACCATCCACCAGTATGGGACAAACTTCTCACGCAACTATGACATCAAATACCTGAAGGATGACGGCACACATGAATATGCCAGCCAGACCACATTTGGACTCAGCGAGAGACTGCTGGCAGCTGTTATAGCCATACACGGCGATGATCAGGGGCTCATATTCCCGCCGGACGTTGCCCCTGTTCAGGTTGTCGTGGTTCCCATCCCTTCAAAGAGAGCAGATGTTGCTTCATATTCAGATTCAATTGCCTCACTGCTCAGGAATGCGGGAATAAGGGTAGCCTTGGATTCCAGGGAAAATTATACGCCCGGCTTCAAATATAACGAATGGGAGATGAAAGGAGTTCCGCTCAGGATTGAAATCGGTGACCGTGAGGCTGAATCCAGAAAGATCACTGCAGTCAAGCGCACATCCAGGAAGAAATACCAGTTGCTGGAAGGCGAACTTGCCAGCTCCATTAAGGCACTTCTTGAAGAAATCAAGGTTGAGATAAGCAAGAGGGCTGACGAACACTTCAGCAGGTTGCACAGGCACTACTCCTCCCTGGAGGAGATGAAAGGCGCGGAGGGGCTCGTCCTGGCTGGATGGTGCGGATCCAGGGAGTGCAGCGATACAATAGAGAGAACACTGGAATTCGGGACACTTGGATTTAACCGGAACCAGGACAGCAGGGAGAAATGTGTTGTCTGTGGCAGGGAAGGAAGCCTTGGGGTATTCTCCAGGTCGTACTGAGAGGGCATGATGGCTGGTTCAGGCATAAGGCTGGTTGCGTTTGATATGGACGGAGTGCTTACAGCCCATCCCAGCAGCTGGGAATATGTGCACTCAAGGATGGGGGTTGACAATAGGAAGAACCTTGATCTTTACAGGAAGGGGGCCATATCGTATATAGACTTCCTGAAAAGCGATGTCCAGCTCTGGATTGATGCCCACCCCGGCATAGGTGAGAAAGACATAAGGCATATTCTTGGCGAGATACCGCTGACTGAGGGAATAGGTTTGGCAGTTGATGAGCTCAGGAGCAGCGGGATTGCAACCGCAATAATATCAGGAGGCATATACTGGCTTGCTGAAAGGATATGCACTGTCGCACAGTTTGACCGAATATTTGCCAACAGGATTTCAACAGACATCTACGGAAAGATCATACCTGATGGGAGTGTCATGGTAGAGCCAAGGCACAAAGACAAAGTCCTGGCCGCGCTGCAGCAAGACACAGGAATAGGTATTGCTGAAACTGCAAGTGTTGGGGACACCCTGCAGGACTCTGCGATGTTCCAGCGATCGTCCATCTCCATTGCCTTCAATACCCGCGATCCAAAGGTTGTTAGGTCTGCAACGCATCATGTTCCTTCTGGAAATCTGCTCGAAGCTGTGAGGATAATCCGGCAGGGGTTGTGAGGCTGCCTGTTCCTTGCCACTGCATTCATATTTATATCCATATAACATGAACTTCTGAATGGAAAAGATTGATGCTACTCTTTCCCCACCAAAACTTTCCAGCGGTGTGAACTGCCTGGACGAACTCATGGGGGGAGGCCTTGAGCCGGAGATAATAACCGAGATTTTTGGTGAAGGGGGCGCTGGGAAGTCGAATCTCTGCATGCAGTTTACAATGGCAGCCATAAATTCGGGAAACTCCGTAATATTCCTTGATACTGAAGGATTCTCCACTGAACGCTTCAGGCAGATGTCAGGTGGCGGTGAAGAAGCAGCAAAGGGCCTTTTTCTGTACAGGGTAAATTCTCTTGAGGATCAGGACCTGGCCATAATGAGGATCCCGAAACTCGCTGAACGCATAAGGTCTCCAGGACTAATAGTGATAGATTCCTTCACTGAATTCTTCAGGCTTGAAGCCCAGAGCGATCCCGCCATGAGGAGTGCTGGTTTCCAGAAGCAGCTTTCTAACCTGTCCGCTGCTGCGCTTAAGCTCAAGGTTCCCGTCCTCATAACCAACCAGATATATCAGGACCCTGAGACCGGCAGGCTCAACCCATTTGGAGGTTTCCTAATAGATCACATAATGAAGGCCATTTACAGGATCGAAAAGACACAGGATGGGAAGAGAAGAATATCAGTTGTGAAGCATCGTTCAGTTCCCGAAGGCAGATGGGCGGATTTCAGGATTACAGATTTTGGCCTTAGCTGCGAGGTGCATTGATGGGCGTAGATCTTTCCAGCATCCTGGTCAAGCATCCTACCACCCTGCAGGATCAGGGAGGGCGCAAGCTTAGCATAGATGCATACAATATTCTCTACCAGTTCCTCAGCAGCATCCGGCAGCCTGATGGCACTCCCCTCCTTGACAGCGGCGGAAATGTTACGTCCCATCTTTCCGGGCTCTTCTACAGGACAATCAACATGATGGAGGCAGGAATACGGCCAGTTTATGTCTTCGATGGCAAGCCTTCGGACCTCAAGAACAGAACCATCGAGGCCCGCCGCCTGATGAAGGAGAAAGCAAGAATGGAACTGGAAGCTGCAATAGAAGCGGGAGATGAGGAGAGGGCCCGATCCCTGTCTTCCAGGATAAACTACATAACGCACGACATGGTTGAGGAGTCGAAGGAGCTTCTTTCCTGCATGGGCATACCGTGGATACAGGCACCATCAGAGGGAGAAGCGCAGGCATCCGTAATGTCCCGGGACAACATTGTGGACGGGGTTGTTTCGCAGGACTATGACTGCCTGCTTTTCGGCGCAAGAAGAGTGTTCAGGAACCTTACCCTCATGGGCAGGAGAAAGCTACCGGGCAGGAATGTTTATGTCAACGTTAATCCAGAATATGTCGATTTGGAGGAAAATCTCAAGTCCCTTGGCATAACGAGGGATCAGCTTATCCAGATCGGTATAATGATCGGGACGGACTTCAACCCCGGACTGGATAGGGTTGGCGCAAGGACGGCGCTGAATCTAATAAGGAAACATGGAGACATCAGGGAGATACTCAGGATAAGAGGTGAGACAATCCTTAACCTTGATGAAATCCTTGAACTGTTCAGGAATCCTCCCCATGTGGATGTTCAGGCAATATCATTCTCAAGGCCGGATTCTGATGCCCTGCGGGAATTTCTCTGCAAAAGGCATAATTTTTCATCATCAAGGGTCGAACCGTATATCCAGGCACTCCTTGATATCTCAAAGCGGGAGGCCCAGAGCAATCTGGATTCCTTCCTGTAGCCAATTTCTCTGAAATAAAACTGAAGGGCGGCCCATTACCCGGGAAAACAAATTAATGAATTGCATTAATTGCAATTAGACCTAATTGTGCACTGCATTTATATATTTCCTTGGACATGTATATTTACGAACGAAGAAAAAAGAACCCTGCTGGATATATCGCATGTCTCGAGGAGGGGGGCTTCTCTCAGGATAACACTGCCCAAGAAGGTATCAGCAGTCCTTTCTGTGAACCAGCGGGATATTGTTGGTTTCTACTTGGAAGGGGAAAAGATCATCATTGAAAAGATGAAATGACCCTAGGAAAAGACGCTGCGGGAAGGCTCCATCATTTCATTTAGCGCTGACGCCACGGCTTCCTTAAGGTCCATGGGGTGTATCTTGCCTGATGCGTAAAGCGACTCGAATTCATGATATGACCGAATTGACAGTGGGCCTCCCTTTGCAGCTGGGCGATCCACTGTGACTTCGTGACCAAGATATGGAATCACAAGATGCCGCATTATCTCAGCCAGTGGATTGCCGTCAACTACGCCCTGTGGGCAGAACGCCGATCTAATTTTCCTCTTTACCGTCTCCGGGGAGTCTGACATGAATATTGCTGAATCCGGATCACTCTTTGACATCTTCTTGAAGTTGTCCATCCTTCCTGAGCCCTTCAGGCTTCCAAGGAGAGGGCCATGGAGTGATACTGGCTTCTTAACGTCCATCTTTTCCGCAATGTCTCTTGCGAGCATGTGCGCATGCCTCTGATCCATTCCGCCCACTGCAACATCCAGCTTCATGTAGAATATATCCGTGACCTGCATCAGCGGATATATGTACTTGCTGAAATCCCTGTCGGCTTCTTCCTCGCTCCTCCCCATGATAGGCAGGGATCGCCTTATTCGCGAGAGGTTAGAATTCTTTGCTACCTGAAGCAGGAGACCCCAGTAGTCGGATGACGCTACAAGCTCTGATGCCCAGACAAATTCAACCTCACCATAGAGTCCCTGGGCCTTCATGCATCTTCTGATGGTTTCACCGCTTTCCCTTATCCTGGCCAGGTCACCGTCAAGCTTGTCGTTAACCATGGCATGCCAGTCTGCCAGAAGAACGCGCATTCTTATGCCACTGTCAACGAGCCTGTTTATCTTCCTTGGCCAGAGTATACCTGTGGCAATGTGAGGTATGCCGGAAGGTTCAAACCCGATGTATCCCTCTGTGCCGCCTGGTTTAAGCGACTTGAGTTCCTCTGGTGTAACAACTTCCTCGAATTCAGTGCTGAGGTCTCTGTCTTCCGTCATTTCAAGAGGCCGATTATCGCTCTTGCTTAATTAAGCTTTGCCGGCAGATTTCCTTGAATGAGCACCTGAAGCATTTCCCCCTGTTGTCATGGTTCCTCGCAGGCTCAGAATCTATCTGCCTCATCTCATCTATTATTGCCAGGAGGCGCAGACGGTTTTCCCTGGTGTTGTGGACTTTGAACGCAGCATTCTTGTATTTCAGTACGCCATATGCAATGCTGGCATCTGGATAATTCTCCTCAAGTATGGCAAAATATGCAAACATCTGATAGAGGTGCCCGTCTCTGGGCCGTTCTGCATCAGTGCTTTTGTACTCATATGGTATTATGTGCTGCCCCTTGTGCATGACCATGTCCGGCTTCCCGGAAATCCCCAGGCTCCTGGAGACGAGCACTTTACCCTTTCCCTGAATATCCTGGTATACCTCGTCACCCTGCGGTATTGAAAATGACCTCCTTTTCCTTACAAGGCTGGCGAGGATAATTGCGAGAACCATGGCAATGGCAACAGGAAATGCAATGCCAGCCAGATTCATATCACTAGCGTCATCACATAGTACAATATTAATGCCACAGTGATAAGAAGGGCACCCACCGTGACATATATGGCCTTCCCAGTGGCCCTGTAATTCCTTCTCAAGGCGGCATGTGACCTTACGCCAGACTGCATCCGGGCCGAAGAGTGCTTGGATCTGGGCGCCCCTTCCTTGTCAAGATACCAGCTTACATTGCAAAATAAATATTCTGATATTTCTGATGCGCTAATCCTTTCATCCTCCCTTGCCATTTCACACATCTCCTGATCTTCACAGTGGCTTGTGTATGATTATTGTACCGTAATGATCCTGCTGCTGAAGCCTTATATGGCGCTCCCGCATGAGGAACATGCAATACACCATGAACGACTGCCTAGAGAGATCCGGAATGTTCCATATCTCCTCCATGGCAATTTCGCTTCTTCCGTCTGAATTTATTATCTCCCCGACCTTGGCAATTTCGGCATCCGGCTCCTCCGCATGCAGATTTGATACTATTTCCTCTATATCGTGGGTAACCTCTGCAGATTCCGGCCTAATGGCCTGCTTCCTTTCCCTATTTCCCTGCGCATATGCCTCCCTCATTGCATCCAGGAGCTCGACAAGAAAGACCTTCCTTCTTTCCTGGTGCCTTACAGGTGCCGAAAACTCAATATCTGCAGGCTCATTGGGCTGCCATTGGTCAGGGAGCTCTTCCGCAACCACATCGTCGGTGATGCTCTGTGAGATCCTCTTCATGATGGATTCCTCCGATTTCTCCCTCAGGATTTTCCAGGCCTGCCACATTATAACCCCTGCAGTTCCGAAATCCCTGAATTCATCGTCGATGAGGCCAAGAAATATCTTTGTGAATGATTTGAGATCAATATCCCATGGATCTATGCTGCCATCCAGGCACATCCTGAAGATGCCGGCTATGGCTTTCTCCACAGGGTTGGTGTATTCCCTTATTCCGCTGCCATATGCTATGCTTTCATAATAACCAGTATCGGAGTCAAGCAGTGTTCCCTGAACAACGATGCTCCTTACGATGTCATCCCTGTTCAATTTTCCACCTCCATGTTTCCGGATTCCGATACTGACTTCTCAAAAACCTCGGTGTTCTCCCCGTCGAAACTGGTTACCCCAATCACGTGGTCGGCGTACTTCAGCATGGCCTTCCTTAATGAGACAGCGAAAACCTGTGATGTGCCGGAATTGATCTTGAATTGTTTGCCTACCCTTTCTGCATTTGATCCGTCCAGGAACATGTCAACTTCATCCAGATAATATATTGGTGATGGGTTGATCCTCTGCACGGCCATTATGAAAGCGAGCGCAGTGAGGCTTTTCTCTCCGCCGCTCAGTGCCTCTAGCTTTGAGTAGCTCTTTCCTTTCGGCCTTGCCCTTATGTAAATCTCCGAGTTCAGTGGGTCAGATTCTTCGCTCATTTCAAGGCTTGCCTCACCTCCGCCGGAAAGTTCCCTGTAAATGATCTTCATGTTTTCGTTTATGGCACTGTATATTTCAAGGAAGATCTTTCTCTTCTGCTGATTCAGCTTCTCAGTGAGCTTTTCCAGATCGATCTTCTCCGCAGACAGGTTATCAATCTCCCCCTTCAGGGAATCAAGATCGCGGGATACTTCCTGGAATTCGGTAACCGCTTTCTGGTTAACAGGCCCCAGGGCAGCAAGTTCTGAGCTGCTGCTTTCAAGCTCCTTCCTTGCCTCATTGATGAATTTCCTGTCTTCAAGCACGTTTCCCCCGTTGGCGGCCATCTGATCCTCTATGTCCCTGACTCTTGACTGCAGATTCTCAATTTTCAGGTTCGCTGACAATATTATTTCATTCTTTGTCGTAATGGAGGCTTTCTCCATTTCCATTGCATCCTCAATCCTTGAAATTTCGGCCTCGTTTGCATTGAGAGCGTTGACTATCTCCCTTGACCTTTCGGATATTTCTTCTTCAATCTTCCTCAGCTTTTCCAGTTCCAGTTTTTCCTGGGCCATTTGTGCAGAAAGTTTCTCTATATCTTCAGATCCCCTTGCAAGCTCAGATTCATAGGATGAGATCCTCTGGGCAAGCTCTGCGTCCCTCATCCTGATGTGCTCAATGTCTGCATCTATCTTCACAAGCTCCCCGGCGAATTCCGCCTCTTTCTCCCTGAGCCTTGAGATTTCATTTTCCAGCTGGGTTTCCTTTTCAGCGTACTGTGGAGCAAGATCCCTTATTTCGTCAAAGATTGCTGATTTTTCTGCCTCTATCCTGGATATCTTAACCCTGGCCTCCCTTATTGCCAGATCAGAATCAGAAATCTTTCGGTCAACCGATTGCAGCTTCTCGTTGAGGCTTGAAATTGCTAATGCCATCTGTTCTAACTTTGGTTTTCCTTCCTCTGCCAGTTTTTTCCACTGCAGAATTTCCGCATTTTTTGAGCCTTCATTTTTTGAAGTGTCTCTGAGCTTCTGTGAAACAGCATCAAATTCTTCCTCAATCTCAGGAATTCTGGACGTTACTTCGTCCAGCCTGGCTGATAGATCCCTTATCTTAGCCGTAAGTTCAGCGAGTTTAGCTTCCTGGTCCGAGGAAGACTTCGTTCTTTCCTGGAATCCCCCGGTTATTGCTCCACTCGCCTCAAATATGTCCCCGTCCAATGTGACGAGACGGACTCCGACCATGTATTTCCTGGCTGTGGGCACGTCTCTAACAATGACGGTATCCTGGACGGCATACCAGACTATGCCTTCGTATTTCCTGTCAAATGATATCTTCTCGAAGACATACCCTAGAGAGCCCTCCGATGATCTCACTGTTATTGCCTTACCCCTTGGCCTTCCACCAAGCACCTTGTTAAGGGGGAGGAATGTAAGCTTTCCTGCCTTTTCCCGCTTTAACAGCTCAAGGCATTCCTGCGCCACGGCATCATCCTCAACGACTATGGAGTTGAGCCTCCCACCTGCCGATGATTCGACTGCAGCCCTGAATTCTTCAGGAAATGTGATCAGCTCCCTTATGGTTCCATGAATTCCCTGTATTGAGTTCTTGTTCCTGGCCTGCATTATAGTGCTGAGGGCCCTGTTAACGCCACCTGACCTAGCCGATATCTGTGCCTGTATCTGGGCGTGTTCCCTTCCGGCTGAGTTTAGCTCTGACTGTATGGAATCCTTTGATTTCCGCAGTTCCTCCAGCTGTTTCTTGAGATCATAATACCTGAAATTCAGCTTCTCTGAATCTTTCCTGCTATTTCCAGATTCCCTCTCAATCTCCTTAAGCCTCCATAGGGCGTCACGAACCTGGAACTCTGTGTCCTTCTTTTTCTCCTCAAGGCTGCTTAATTCTCCTATTATTCTGGTTCTCTCTGCCTGGATCTGATCCTTGAGCTCCTGCTTCGACTCAAGTTCGGAGTTCAAAACCCGTATCTGCTCATCTTTTTCCTTGATTATGGTCTGCTTCCTCAGTATTTCCGAGGAGCTTCTGCTGTTCTGTTCCCTAAGCGCCCTGAGATCTGCTGAGATTCTGGCAATATTCTTCCTGATATCTGAAAGTGTCTGGCTGTTCTCCTTTCTGTTGGAGTTAAGCCACTGGAGCTTGCTCTCTGATTTTCCCATTTCATCTGATTCTGAACGTATCTGCGATTTCAGGCCGGCAACATGATCTCTGGTGTTGTCCAGCATAATGCCTAGTTCTGCAACCTTGACCCGCTTATTCTCAATCTGGGAGCGAATCTCCATTAACTGTGAATTCCCGGAGACCTCTAGCTTTTCCTTCAGATCCCTTTCCACATTTCTTTTCTCTTCCAGTGAGGCCTGAAGCCCGGAGATTCTCTTGCTAATCTCGTCTATCTCCCGCCTTATGCTGTCGATGTTTGATGAATGCGAGTAAATCTCCCTCATCATGCCGGTTTTTTCAATATTCAATATGGTCTGCTTGAGATCCCTGATGTGATCTGATATTTTCTGATACCTTTCTGCAACATCCTTCTCAACCTCGAGCTCCTGTTTCCTCTTCTCTGTCTGCTGGGCAAGTAGATCAAGTCGGCCAAGGTTTTCGTTGATACCCTGGATGTCACCCTCTGCCTTCTGTATCTGCACATCGAAGCTTTCAATGCCGGATATTGACTCGAGGAGCTTTCTACGTTCAAAGCCCGTCATTTTCACTATGTTGTTTATGTCTCCCTGCAGCACGAAACTATATGAATCCAGATATATGTGGAGCGAGTCGAGAAGTTCAGCTACATCTGAGTGTCTGACCTTTATTCCATTCAGGTAATAGTTGGATTTATAGCCGTCCATTTCTGCGACGAGTTCTCGCTTCAGGGTTATTTTTCTCTCTTCCGGCAGCTTCTCCTGGTCCTCAGTGTCTATGGTTACGGATACGCTGCAGTAGTCCCTGTTTCTTTTCTCGTCCGATGTCTTATGAATGAGGTCCCCAAGCCTTTCAGCCCTTACAGCCTTTGAAGACCTAATCCCTAGAACAAAAAGCAGGGAATCGCCTATATTGCTCTTTCCGCTCCCATTTGGCCCGCTGATAACGGTAAATCCTTTCTTGAAGACTACCTTCTTTCTGTTGCCGAATGATTTGAAGTTATGAAGTTCAAGCGATTCCAAGAACATGATACCATCTGTCTGACAGTTGTCATCCATTAAACGCTATAACTATATATAAATATTATTGCACCATAAAAAATAAGAATGCTGATGCGGGATCATTTCTTAGAAAAATTGGCAGGCCGCTTTTCCAGGAAGGCTGACACTCCCTCCTTCCTGTCCGGATGATCGAACGATCTTGCAAAGTACTCTGCCTCCAGGTTATATCTCTCATCTGGGAGGCTCCTGACAAGGTGTTTAATGAACTTCAGCGATTGCCTGGGCTTTGCGGAATAGTCCGCAGCTATCTCCATGGCCTTATCAAGATAATTTTCCTCAACGTAATTCACAATTCCCATCTTGAGCGCATTCTCAGCATTGAATTGAAGCCCCCTGCCTATGAGGTCCATAGCCCGTGTCTCTCCAACGAGCTCTGTTAGCCTCTGCGTGCCGCCAAAACCTGGGAGGATTCCCAGCTTTATTTCCGGCAAACCGAACTGGGTTGACGGGTGGGCGACTCTTATGTCGCACGATAGGGCAAGCTCAAAACCACCGCCAAGCGCAAATCCATGAATGGCCGCAATTATGGGCCTGGGGTATGAACTAAAGAAGTTCATAATCTCATGCCCCTTCATGGCAAAACTGTATGCGGTCCTGGAATCGATGTCGAGAAATCCGCGTATATCTGCTCCAGCAGAGAAAGCCTTTCCGGCTCCGGTAAGAACAATTATGCTCTCGCCAGAATTCCTTACGGCATCCTGGATCTCGGAGAGCAGATCCATTGTTATGGGATTGAGGGGATTTTGCCTGGATATGGTTATTGTCCTGACACCGTTGCTGTCTTTTATTTTTATTTCCTTATATTCCATACTTGCCACCTAATATTTGTAGAAACCCTCTGAAGTCTTCCTTCCCAGCTTACCTGAATTTACAAGGTTCCTTAACGTAATTGGAGGCTTGAATCTTGGGTCACCGTATTCATGATATAGAACTTCCATTATGTCCAGGGTTACGTCGAGACCGATGAAATCCGCCAGTTCCAGCGGACCCATGGGGTGATTCATTCCAAGGCGCAGTGTCTTGTCTATATCATTCTTTGTTGCTATGCCTTCCTCCAGAACTAGAATGGCTTCCCTGATTAGAGGCATAAGTACCCTGTTTGATATGAATCCGGGAAAATCCTGCGAAATTACAGGGTCCTTGCCAAGGGCCTTTGCTATCTCGAAACACTTTCTGACAAGGCTATCCGGGGTTCTTTCGCCCCTAACTATCTCTACAAGCTTCATAACCGGAACTGGATTGAAGAAATGAAGCCCGATGAAACGTTCAGGAAACTTCACAAAAGCCGACAATTGCGTAATAGAGATGGATGAAGTATTTGTCGCGATTATTGAATCTGGTTTTGCTATGCCGCTGATAGACTGCAACACGTCCCTCTTGGTTTCAACCTTCTCTATTACGGCCTCAACATAAATGTCGGAGTCTGCCCCTTCTTCGAGTTTCCCTGTAATTTTTATCCTGGACATAACAGTATCAGGGTTTTCCTTCAGCTCCCCTTTCTTTGCCAGCTTTGAGAGTGATGTGTTTATGCTGTCTCTGGCCAGGGAGAGCGCCTTCTCGTAAACATCGGTGAGTACGACCTCGTTGCCTACCTGGGCAAATACTTGGGCTATGCCGCGGCCCATTGTGCCTGCCCCAACCACTGTTACCTTCAATATACCATCTCCAGGGAAAGAGAGTGCCCCCCGCCTCCGCCATGGCATATGGTGGCTAGGCCGTGCTGAAGCTTTCGCTGCCTGAGTGCATTTATCAGGGTCACAAGTATCCTGGAACCGCTGTTACCAAGAGGATGCCCAATTGCTATTGCTCCCCCGTTGACATTAAAGCGATCCATGTCTATATTCAGTTCTTTCCTGACTACCATGGATGCAACTGAGAACGCCTCATTGTGTTCAACAAGATCAAAATAGTCAATATTCTTGCCGATCTTTTTCAGGAGTTCCCTTGTAGCCGGAATTGGCGCTTCGACAAAATCCCTTGGGTTTAGTGAGGCCTGGCTGAATCCGGTTATTTCTGCTATGGGCTTGAGATCCATCTCCCTCACAGCCGATTCAGATGCCAGAACAAGGGCTGATGCCCCGTCACTGAGCTGGGAAGAGTTGCCGGCAGTCAGGACCCCGTTTTTTGCAAAGGCAGACTTCAAAGAAGAGAGCGACTCCATTGTAGTAGGGCGTATGCCCTCATCCATTGAAAGCTCCTGCATAGGGATGGTCTCCTTCTGGAATTCGCCCCTTTGCCAGGCTTTGGCTGCAAGCTCCTGACTCCTGAGCGCAAACTCGTCTGCCTCTTTTCTCGTTATGCCGAATTTCCTGGCGGACTGTTCAGCGGAAAAACCCATGTGTTCGTGGTAGAATGCATCAATGAGGCCGTCCAGGAGCATCGAATCCTCAAGCTTTAACTCCCTGTTCAGAAGCTGTTTAACCCCCCATCTTGTATAGGCCGGCATGAGGAGGGGTGTGTTACTCATGCTCTCCATCCCGCCTGCTACGATTATATCCCGTTCACCCAGCATAATTTCCCTAGACGCAGATTCCACGGCAAGCATGCCTGATGCACAGACTGTGTTCACAGTATATTTAATGACGCCGTCTGGAAGACCAGCAAGGGTGGATGCCTGGCCCGCAGGATTCTGGCCTACTCCAGCTTCTATTACATTTCCCATGATAACTTCCTGAACTTGGCTCGGCCTGAGCCCAGCCTCCTTGACAGCAGCTGAAACTGATATGGCACCAAGCTGGGGAGCAGGCATACCAACAAGAGCCTTCCCAAACTTACCAATTGGGGTACGTTTTGCAGAGATCACATAAACCTTGGGCATGTTATCTCTGCTGTATTGAAGAAAGAGATAATATATTTCCTTAGCTTAAAATCAGTTAAGTATTGTGCCTTCTTCTATTTCCTTCTTTGTCCTGGTTTCTTTCTTAATAACATATCTTGTAACGTATCCAGATATGAGGTTAAGTGTTCTCTTGGACACGCTCGTCATTGAGTTCTTGAGAATTTCCCTGTTCTGATGGAAATCAGAGTTGAATAGATTGGGATTCTTGTCAACAAGATCCTCTGCGATCCGTTTTATGTTTGAAGGTCTTATGCTACCCATAGGTTTCATGGGATTGCTGGTATATATAAAACGGTTGCGAATCTCCCCATTCATCAGTCCGGTGGGACAACTAGAACGGGTATTTTGCTCAACTTAATTATTTCAGAACTAACAGAACCAAGAAGCACCTTGCTCAACCCTGAAAGTTTCCTGGTACCTGTGACTATGATATCCACGCCCCTTTCCATGGCAGCGTTGGTCATGGCTCTGGCAATCTGCTCTCCAGGTGCATCAAGTTTAAGGAAGGTTGCACTGACCTTCTGGTCCTCAAGCACTTCCTTTGCAGAAGACATTATTGCCTCAGCTGTGGCATCATTCTTTTCGTACATTGAGGGGGGAACATATGCGTCAAAGTTCGGGCCCGCTCCAACTATGAGAGGGGCGACATAGCAAATGATAAACTCGTCTGCTATTGGCCTCAGCTTAAGGGCAAACCTAAGCGCCTTGCGTGCCGTTTCAGAGTTGTCAAACGCCACAAGTATTTTCACGAATATCAATAGCCATGGGTTGCCATATATTTTTCGGTGGATGAATCCTGCATTCAAGAGGGATGCAGCCATGAGTGCTTTTTCGCAGGCTCTTCCTGAAGCTTCTCTATGAGCTCTTTTTGGGCCTGCGTAAGCTTCCTGGGGACAACTAGCTTGATTTCCACCAGCAGATCGCCAGAACCACGACCGTTCATGTGCGGCATGCCTGCTCCCTTTACCCTTATTACCTCTCCTGGCTGAGTCCCGGCTGGAATTTTTACCTGGATCCTCTCTTTGAAAATTCCTACTTCCTTCTCAGTTCCAAGAGCTGCCTCCGGGAATGATACTTCCAGTATGGTATATAGGTCATCATTAACCCTTTTTATGTCCTGCTGATCTTCCACGTTCAGCACAACGTACAGGTCGCCTGTCCTCCCGAAACGGGACTGTCCCTTTCCCTTGACCCTCAGCCTGAGCCGGTCTGGTGCACCCTTTGGTACCGCTATTTCAATATTCTCGGTGGTTGGTATTGACCCCGTTCCATGACATGTGGGACACTGTTCTGAAGGTATGCGCCCCCTTCCCTGGCAATTCTTGCATGTAGTCACAGTAACCATCCTGAAGAAGCCCTGGCCCTGGACCACTCTCTGCTGGCCAGTTCCGTTGCACACTGGGCATGTATTAAGTTTCCCATCCTTGGAACCTGTTCCGTGGCAGGTTTCGCACTCAGCATTTCTCCTATACTTTATGGTTTTTTTTGAGCCATAATACGCGTCTTCTAATGTTATTCTTAGGTTGGTGATAAGATCAAGATTCTCTTCCTGACCCTGAAAACCAGAGAAGAAACTATCAGAACCCTGGTTGCCGAACCCGAAGTTCCCTCCGAAAATCCGGCTGAAGATATCCCCCAGATCACTGAAATCATTGAAATGGGAGAAATCCTGCCATGTGAAATTGCTCCCTCCAGAACCGAATTCCACGTGCCCAGTCTGATCGTACATCTGCCTCTTCTGGTCGTCTGACAGGACTTCATATGCTTCGCTGATTTCCTTGAACTTTGCTTCAGCCTCTGCCTTGTTTTCAGGGTTTGCATCCGGGTGATATTTTCTTGCAAGAGTTCTGAAGGCTTTCTTTATTTCGTCCTTGGTTGCGTTTCTGCTGACGCCCAATATCTCATAGTAATCCTTGGCCATTGACGCCGGCTCCATCTATAAGGTTATTTTTCCTTGAAGTCAGCATCAACAGTCTTCCCTTCATCCTGGGCCTCTTGACCCGGATCCTGCTGGCTCCTACCAGCACCTGCGGATGCTGATTCTCCTGGCTGCTGGTACATCTTTGCGCCAACCTCCTGAATCTGCTTGGAAAGCTTGGCAGTGAGTTCATCTATTGCCTTTATATCCTTAGCAGTTATGGCATCCTTCAGTTTCTTGAGGTTTTCCTGTATTTCCTTCTTGGATGATTCATCTATCTTGTCCCCGGATTCGTTTATTGTCTTTTCTATGGTGTAGCTAAGAGATTCTGCCGAGTTTATCTTCTCCACTTCCTCCTTCTTCTTCCTGTCCTGTTCAGCGAACTCCTCAGCCTGTTTCTTCATTTTTTCTATCTCTTCCTTGGAGAGCTTGTTGGTGGCGCTTATTGAGATGCTCTGGCTCTTGCCTGAGCCCTTGTCAACAGCCGACACATGCAGGATGCCGTTGGCATCGATGTCGAACGTCACCTCTATCTGTGGAACTCCCCTGGGGGCAGGAGGAATGCCTACTAGGTTGAACATCCCAAGAGAAACGTTGTCAGCCGCCATGGGCCTCTCTCCCTGCACAATATGGATCGTCACGGCAGTCTGCATATCCGCAGCGGTGGTAAACACCTGTGATTTCTTGGTTGGGATCGTCGTGTTGGCCGGTATTATTGGGGTCATGACAGCTCCAAGTGTCTCAATTCCCAAGGTGAGGGGGGTAACGTCTAGGAGAACTATGTCCTTTATTTCCCCTGCCAGAACTGCTCCCTGGATTGCTGCCCCTATGGCAACGCACTCCATGGGGTCAACTCCGCCTTCTGCCTTGCGGCCGAAATAATCTTCAACAAATTTTTTAACCATGGGAATCCTGGTGGGGCCTCCCACAAGTATGATCTTTGTTATGTCTGACTTGCTGAGTTTCCCTGCCTCAAGAGCCTTGTCCAGCGGTGTTTTGCACCTGTTTACTATTGGGGAGATGAGTTCCTCAAACTTTGCCCTGGTAAGTGTATAGTTAAGATGTTTAGGTCCTTCCTGTGTTGCGGTTATGTACGGAAGGTTTATGTCCGTGGACATCGTGGATGAAAGCTCAATCTTGGCCTTTTCCGCTGCATCCTTAAGTCTGATGTAGGCGTTCTTATCCTTGGATAAATCAATGCCTTCCTTGCTCTTGAAATCGTCCACGAGGAATTTTATGATGGCTTCGTCCATGTCAGTTCCGCCAAGGTTGGTGTCGCCTGAAGTGGACACAACCTCGAAAACGCCTTCGCCAAAGTCCATGATCGTTACATCGAGAGTTCCGCCGCCAAGATCAAACACGAGAATTTTTTGAGATTCGTTGAGTTTGTCTATTCCATATGCGAGTGAAGCTGCTGTTGGCTCGTTGATGATCCTCTTTACCTCCAGCCCTGCTATGGAACCAGCATCCTTGGTAGCCTGCCTCTGATTGTCATTAAAATAGGCTGGAACTGTAATCACTGCCTCCTTGACTTCCTCGCCTAAGAAAGCCTCGGCATCCCTCTTTATCTTCTGCAGTATGAAGGCCGATATCTGCTGTGGCGTGTATTCCTTGCCGAAAACCTTGAACTTGAAATCTGTACCCATTTTTCTCTTGGCTGCATAAATCGTCCCTTCTGGATTTAGCAATGCCTGCCTTTTGGCCGGTTCTCCAACTAAGAGCTGCCCGTCCTTTGTAAAGGCTACATAACTGGGAAAAGACTTCCCTCCGATGGATACGCCTTCCGCACTTGGGATAATAGTTGGCTTTCCTGATATTACAACTGCTGCTGCCGAATTACTTGTTCCCAGATCTATTCCTATAATTTTTGACATATTATCTCACCTTTTTCCCACTATTACTTTCGAAGTCCTGATAACTTCATTGTTGAGCTTGTAGCCTTTCTGTACTTCTTCAACTATAATTCCGTCCTCCTCTGATTGAGTTACTGCTATAACTTCATGCAGATAAGGATCAAATTTTTTGCCCTTTCCAGGAATCTCTGACAGACCATAGACAGAGAGCAATTTCATCAGTTGTTCTCTGATAGGGCTTATTACTGAATAATCCTTGGAGTTTGATAGCGCAGAATCCATGGTATCCAGAATTGGAAGAATATTCTTAATAATGTCTCTTCCAGCATTTTTTTTCAGCTGCTCCATTTCCCTATCCCTGGCCTTGGCATAGTTTTCCATTTCTGCACGCTGCCGCAAATAGAGTTCCCTGAACTGGCTTAGCTGATCAGATACTGCAATGAATTGCGAGGTAAGCTGGGCAAGCTTCACGCTGTCCCTGCTGAGTGCTCTCTGTTTGCTTTTTTGCATCTCTACCTCTATGGGGTTCCTGATATTAAGTGTTGAAGAATTCCTTTGAGGCATTCCACAAGTAAATTTGTTCTTCTATATAAATCCAGCAGTTCCTCGATTTAAGATCTCTGAAGTATTACGTAATGCCTGGTCAGTGATTTATGAATTCTGTGCTCAATTATTCCAATGGTAACAAAGAAATTTTCACATCCCTCAAGAAGATCAAGATCAGATACCGCGAGAACGCATCTCTTTCCACTTGCCAGAATTTCAGAAAACTTCACGATGCTTGCCTTATAAAGCTCCTTCAGCTGCTGCTTGTGCATTGGGGCATTTCTTCCGTACGGCATGTCTGTTACAATGGAATCCACTTTTTGGCTTATTTCCATGTCCAGAAAATTACCATTGATTATTGTAGCATCCCTTATTCCAAAATACTTCAAATTCAGTTTTGCCCCAGAAGTCATCTGCAGAGAAAGATCTATCCCTATTGTGCGTTTGCCTAGCAAGCCTGCCTCAAGCAATATTCCTCCTGTTCCGCAGAAAGGATCAAGCAAAACACCTAATGGAGGGGTGTTTGATACATTAACCATGAATCTGGCGATCTTTGGATGCATGGAAATGGGCGAAAAGAATGGCCTCTTTGGAGATCTTCGTTGATCAAAAGACTCTTTTGGCATACTGTAAATCTCTCGGGCCAGGTACCACCTGTCCAGGTGGAATGCCCTTAAAACAAAATCCGGATCTCTGAAGGAAATTCTCCCTTCTCCATGCAGAAGCTTTCCAATTTCTGGTTCAAGTGCAGAATTATGGCATCCAATTGGGTCTCTAACCCTCACATAAAATTTACCTTCATCAATGGCGTAGCTGGAAAATTGCTGGTAGGAGTCCCCTTCTGATACTACCTCTGATATTCTCTGGATGAATGCGCTTTCCCTCAGTGAGTCGCCGTATCCGCTGATGACCGATACTCCATCCCGGTCAAATATAATACCGAATCCCAATGTTTCAGCAAAATTCTGGAGTTCGAATCTGGCTGCAGCCTTGATATCCTGGCCATACTCCACAACGTAAAGACGATCCATTTGCGGGCCTGGCTGATCAGCTTGATTCTTTTAGTCTTTTGATTTCCTTAGTGATGTCGGCATCAAGATTTTCATAGATCTTGCTGAGCCTCTTTATCGATCTCTTAACAGCTGCCTGTGGTTTGCCAGTTTTCACCTTTACGAATATTTTTGGAGTATCAATAACTGGGTGCTTTATGAAGTACCTGGCCTCCTCGACTTGGTCGTCTCTCAATATCTCATCTATTAGAGGCCTAAGTATGGTGTTGTCGTAATTCAGCATTTCAAGGGTTATTGAGTCCTTTTCCTTGGAAATGACTCTTAGGGACGAATCCATGTGGCGCTATTGGTAGCCGCTATATATTTTTTCACAGTGAAATCTAAAACACTGGTTGGACAATCTCGGTTGGAACCCACTAGCAATAAACTGCTGTCCACAGGGGTAGAGGCTGGCGAGTATTACCAGCGTAGTTTAAGATACAGTTGGCCAGTCAGAATCATTCTCATCGCACGAAAAAATACTAATAAGTAGTTACGATGAAAGCCTGATATAATGTCAATGGAAAAACCGTATCTTCTTATGCCTCTGGAATCATCTGAACTAAGAAATGATGATGCCACTTCGGCGGCTTTTTCCCTGGCATTTGGAACATCTATTGTACAGACTGGGTGTGATATTTATGGTAGTTCTTAGAAAGGTTGTTATAGTTGGTGACGGGGCGGCTGGAATTATTGCTGCCAATAAGCTCAGATTCCATACCAGCGAGAAGGAATTGGATATAGTGGTTATAGGCAACACTCCAAGGCATTTCTACAAGCCGGACGGTGTGCTCATCCCCTTTGGATACAAGAATTACAGGAAGAGCGTCAAGCCCGTAAATTTTCTGCTCAATTACAGTATAACCTACATGAAGGACGAGGTAATCCGGATTAATCCTGACGAGAATATATTATTCCTTAAGTCAGGCAAGAGCGTGATCGCTGATTACATAATCCTGGCAACTGGTGACCGCTATACCCCTGAAGAAATACCTGGTTACGATGGAGAGGCGAAGCATTTCTTTGATTTGCAGAACGCCATGGAACTCAGAGAATACATGAAGACCTTCCAGGGAGGACAGGTGTTTATCGGAAGTTCAAGCGAGATTATGCAGTACCCAGAGTCCCTTTACGAGTTTGCATTTCTGCTGGATTCGTACCTAAGCCAGAATAACCTCAGGGACAAGACCTCAATAAATCTGACAGTCCCACAGACAGATCTTTCTCCAGAGCCTAACACGTCAAGCACCCTGGAAAAAATGCTCAAGGAGAGGGGTATAGAATATCACGGTGGAGTGGTCATCCAGTCGGTAAATCCCAAAAACAAGGAAGTAACTGACAAGAAAGGCCAGACCTATAAATACTCACTTCTTGTGCTTACGCCTCCGCACCATGGCCAGGAATTCATAAAGAATTCAGGAATAGCCGATGAAAACGGTTACGCCATCGTTGAACCGAATACTCTTACGGTAAAGGGAAACAAAACTCTTTTCGCCATAGGTGATGCCAACAACCTTACCAAGTCAAAATCTGCCACAACAGCACATGCCCAGGCGTCCTTTGTTGCGTCAGCCATTGTTTCAGAGATAGTTGGGGGATTGCGTGAAGATAAGCTTACATCTAAATTGCCTGAATTCAGTCTGACTGGATACAACAGCGGATTCTCATTTTTCGATCTGCCTGGCAAAGTATCAAGGGATGTAAATCCCAACAAGGGTGATTTCATGCTGAGGTGGACTTCTGCTGACACTTACTTTTCCACGATACTCAGAGGGATGGTGTGAACAATGACTGAAACTGAAGAAGAGATGAAAAAGACTGATGAGGAGAATGAAGATGATATTGAGCCCCTTCTCCGGGGACTTCTGGAGAACAGGCATGCTTTTGAAAGCATGATGAATTTGATGACCAAGCTTAACAAATCAGGGCTTCTCACGGCAATGGAGAACATATCGGCAGATTACCTGCCAAGTGATATTGAGTTCCTCTCCGAGTTCTTGACGTCAAAGGATTTCCTTTACTCCTTCGTCAAAACGATGAACGTTGTGTCAGCAATAGCTCACTCCATGGCAAGCGAAAAGGCATCTGACGCCATAAAATCAATAATGTATAACAGTGATGCCATATGGGAGGGCATGGTTGCAGGTGCTAAGAATCCCGAGGCAGTGTCTCTGCTAAGGTTCTATGCAATGATACGTGATCCTGATACTGCTGCAGGCTTAACCGCTGTACTTAACGCGCTGAAGGCTATTGGAATAGCCCTCCGGAAAGTACCAGACGAGTGAATTTTCGCATCCTCAACAACTAAATTTATATTACCATAAATAATTAATTAATTGGTCTTATGGATTCCAAGTTCAACAGGGTTGCCCTCATCAGCAATGCCAATCTTCGTCCTAAATTCAGCAGAAAGGAGTTGGGACTGGCAGGATTTCCAAGGCTTACTCTTCTTTCAAGAAGCAAAGGCAAGTGGTACATTTCTGAACGCATTGGGGGGGAAGTTACAGACAACCTCCTTGGGTGGCTCCAGAGGCAGTGGAATGAAAGAGGAATTGAGGAGGTTGTCATTGAAAATGGAATGATGAGGAATTCAGTTCATGATTTCAATGCTAAGTTCATGGATAGGATCTATGCCATACCTGGTGCAAGAGTTACCCCCGTCCATATATGGACCGGCGAACGGGTCTATTTTGCAATTGAGTTTTGTGAAAGTGCAGTGCAACCTGTCAGCGATGCAATCCTTGAATACATGAATGCGGAGACTGGCTTTATAAAATCTCTAGAATTCATGGGCGAGTATAATGGGAAAATTCCCTTCATCCTCGACAGGTATTTCGCGCTTGGAGGGGGAATGGAGCGTTTTAAGGTTCTGAAGACAAGGTGGATAATGACTGATCAGGAAGCTAAGAATGAGGTTCAGGGCATTTTTTCAAACTCAGGCAATTTCTACCCAAAATGCTATGAAGATTCCACCACATCTCGCCTCCTGTTTTCAGGCAGCGAAAATAGTTTTAAGGGAGATGCCTCTTACACACCAGTCTGCCCAGATGGATGCTGTGGAGAACTTGAGGTAAATTCAGAATTTTTCACTTCATTTTACCACAATATAATACTTTCCCAGGTTGGCCCGCTGTTTTATCACGCCGTTTCTGAAAAGGGTTCCGTCACCAACTCCTTCATTCTTCCCGAAGAAATGTTGTCAGTGCTCATTGACCATCTAAAAGCTCATTTCGATTCAGAGTCGAGAAGGCATCACTTTAATTTCATCCTTTCTGTTGAGAATATTAAGGACACCCTCATGACACCGTCCCCTGATTGAGCAGGGATTGATAAATTGTTTATTCCGTTACCCACCGCGTGATGTTCTCATCGGAAAAGGATAAATATAATGCGAATCTAGCCCCACTATGCAGGTGTCTTTCAAGTTCGATGAGACAAAAGGGTTTGTAACAGATACTCCCGGTAAGAATCCAATACTTTTGAAGAATTCCCTTTCCAACCGCACGGAAAACTTTGCACCCACGGAATTGCTTCTTCTGGCAATGGGAGGATGCACATCAGACGATGTCCTATCGATCCTGAAAAAGATGAGGGCAGACTTTGAAGCCTTTAGGTGCGAAATTACTGCAGAACGCAACGAGGAACATCCACGCACGATAAAAAAGGCAGTCATTCACTATATATTTACCGGGAGCATTGATCCTGACAAGGCAAGAAAGGCAATAATTCTGTCGCTGACCAAGTACTGCAGTGTTTCCATACTGGCAAGGCGTGGAGGAGCAGACGTTTTTTACTCCCTGACAATAGATGGAAATAGGATTGATTATGAGGTAGATCCAGAGGCAGTCGCGGAAACTGCATGAATTTTATTGTGTCTTCAGGCCATTTCCTGTCATAACCATCAGGGAATCTCCCGATGGATTAATCTTCTTATGGGCCGCATAGACTGTAGCGGAACTAAACTCAGCGTAGATGCCTGATAACGCCAGATCGCTCCTTGCCGCCAAAATCTCGCTATCTGATACAGTAACGCATTTGCCACCTATTTCCCTCATCTTTTCAACGATCAATTCCAGCAGGGGAGGCTTCCTGGAGACCAGCGCATCCGCAATTGAAGAAAGCCCGTTATTGGGATCGTAATGTACGCCGTTCAGTGCAGAGCACACTGGTGATACTGCCTCAGCCTGGACCCCGATAATTCTCGGATATTTGTCTATTTCACCGGATTCTACAAGGTGATCGAATCCTGAGACCAACCCCAGTAAAAGTGTGCCTGCAGACACAGGAACAATTATATTTTCCGGGATTTTTCCGTTGAATTGCTCGAATATCTCATAGGATATCTCCCTCATGCCGTCCCTGAATTCTGGATTCAGTACATGGCTGGCAAAGTATCCTTGGTGGCGCTCAGTGGCAGTTGTCACATCCTCCCTGGTGCCGTTTACTGTGATTATATTTGCACCGTATGCCCTTGTCTGGTTTATCTTTGACGGCATTGTTGCTGAAGGTACGAATATGTTTACCTTGAACCCCGCATTTATGCCATAAGCTGCCATTGAGGCGCCGGCATTTCCCGAGGAATCTTCGTTTATCTCGCTACCCGGTTTTAAATTTTCAAGCAGTGACGATACCAGGACCTTGCTACCCCGATCTTTATAGGAAAATGTCGGGGAGAAATATTCCAGCTTAAAACTCAGATGTCCTTTTCTTACTATGGGTGTTGATACCTCTCCCAATGAGATGACATGTTCCAAATAGGGATAATGTACCCTGAAATCGCCACTTCTGTATCTGAAGTTTATCTTGGGCACAAATATGCCGCCACAGTCGCATCTGGGTTTTCCGTTGAATGATTTTCTTTCCCGACCGCATGAACTGCAGAATGATCTCAATAACATTAGGTCATGGATAAGTAAAATGAGATATAAAAAGAGAATAAAGATCAGAGAGAAGCATAATATGCTTCATCATAGGGTTCCGGCTTAAGCCCTTTCCTTTCCCTGATTTTTGCAACAACCTCCTTCTGAAGTTCTGGCGGAACCCTCTGGTATCCGTAGTTCTCTGAGCTCCATAGAACCTTGCCGCCGGTTGCGCTTCTAATGGCAGAGGCAAAACCGAACATTCCAGCCACGGGGACCTTGGCCACAATGACCATGTCGTCTCCTTCCTGGTTCATTTCCTCCACAACTCCGCGCCTCTGCTGGATTTCATTGGTAACGGAACCCATAACTTCGGCAGGTACATTGATGAATACCTTCTGTATGGGCTCCAAAAGCACGCGTTTTGCCTGTGTCATAGCGCCATAGATAGAGTTCCTGCCAGCAGGGATGACCTGTGCTGGGCCACGGTGAATACTGTCTTCATGAAGTTTTGCATCCACAAGCCTGGCCTTTATCCCGTAGACCTTTTCAGCAGCAAGAGGTCCCTTGTCCATTACTTCTGTGAATGACTCTATTAGGAGTTCCATGGTCTCGTCAAGGTACTGAATTCCCTTGGTTACGTCCACGAGTATGTTGTTCCCCTCAACTGCTACGAGACCCCTGGCCTCATCCCTTGAAAGACCCTGTTTCTCCATTAGGTCTACAAGCGTCTTCTTGTCCTTGAACTTTGAACCCTGAGGGATTGTTCCATCCTTTATCATGTCAATGATGCCTTCCGGGAGTGGCTCAACTTCAAAGTAGAACCTGTTATGCTTGTTTGGAGATTTGCCCTCAAATGGTCCGCCCTTGTGATCAACTGTTTCTCTGTAAACCACAAGAGGATCTGAAGTAGTCACATCAACTTTGTAATCATTCTTTATCCTGTAAAGTGTAACTTCAAGATGTAATTCGCCCATTCCTG
Organism: Thermoplasmata archaeon; assembly: GCA_021797355.1. Classification (GTDB taxonomy): domain Archaea; phylum Thermoplasmatota; class Thermoplasmata; order Thermoplasmatales; family Thermoplasmataceae; genus UBA509. The sequence continues at coordinate 72,570 of JAJZZX010000006.1, forward strand.
AAATGAGATGTTCACCTGTTTCCTGGTTAATATCAACCTGGATTGAGGGATCGGCCTTAGAAACGCTTCTGAGGACGTCTATAAGCTTCGGAAGGTCAGCAGTATGCTTAGCCTCTATTGCCAGTGTCACAACTGGATCAGTGTAATGCACCATTGGCTCGAATGGGTCCATGTTGGGCAGGGAAGATACCGTAGAACCAGCTATGGCAGCCTTGAGACCAACAACAGCTGCAATGTTTCCTGCAGCTATTTCGTCAACTGATATTCTGTCAGGCCCTACCATCATGGAAAGCAGCTGGACCTTGTATTTGTTGGACCCCATTCCTGAGATATAGAGTTCACTGCCCTTCCTTATTGTGCCACTGAACACCCTGCCAACTGCAATTTCACCTGCATGTGGATCGACAATTATCTTTGTTATCATCATGCTGACTGGCCCGGTGTGGTCGCACGTCATCATTGCCTTTCCTATTTCTGAGTTTGTGTCGCCCTTCCATATCTGTGGTATCCTGTATTTCTGTGCCTCTAGTGGATTTGGAAGGTGCTTTATGACCATGTCAAGTATTATCTCATGAAGCTGAACTTTCTTGGCCAGTTCCTTTTGCTTCCCATCCCTTACGTACTCAGCAATGTCCTTGAATGACATTTTATATTTCGCCATGGCTGGTACAGAAATTGCCCAGTTATTGTACGCTGATCCAAAAGCTACTCTCCCATCCTGCACGTTAACCTGCCAAGCCTGCCGGAATTCCTCTGGAGCATACTTTGAGAGGAGTTTATTAACATCAGTTATGATCTTGAGGAACCGCTTCTGCATTTCATCTCCGTTAAGTTTGAGCTCATTAATCAGACGGTCTACCTTGTTTATGAACAGAACCGGCTTAACCTTCTCTCTGAGGGCCTGCCTGATTACAGTCTCGGTCTGGGGCATAACGCCCTCCACTGAATCGACAACGATTATGGCTCCGTCTACTGCCCGCATTGCCCTAGTCACGTCTCCGCCAAAATCCACATGACCTGGTGTGTCGATGAGGTTTATTAGATATTCCTCCCCTCCGTACTTGTGGACCATTGATGCTGTAGCAGCGTTGATTGTAATCCCTCTTGCCTGCTCCTGCTCATCAAAATCAAGCATCAGCTGTTTGCCTGCTAAATCTTCACTCATCATTCCAGCCCCAGCGATAAGATTGTCGCTGAGCGTTGTCTTTCCGTGATCAATATGGGCGGCGATACCCATGTTACGAATTCTTTCCGGTCTTTCTATCAGCTTCATTGCCTTGGCAATATTATCTTCCTTTCGGCCCATGTTTCACCAACTTTAATCTTTTACATTTCGGTAATAAGAAAGCATTATATAACGGTTTTAAAAATACAAAAATTATGACTTTATCTGAATTTCTATCTGAACTCCGTCTGGAATTGGAATTCTCATGAGCTGCCTTAGGGTTCTTTCATCGGCATCGACGTCTATAAGCCGCTTATGAATCCTCATTTCCCATCTATCCCAAGTGGGAGACCCCTCCCCGTCAGGGCTCTTCCTGACAGGTACGACAAGCCTTTTTGTGGGAAGGGGCACTGGCCCATGAACTTCCACACCAGTCCTTGTGGCTATTCCCTTGATTTCATTGCATACCACATCAACTATCTTGTGCTCAGTTCCACTAAGGGAAATTCTAGCCTTGTAGGACGCCATGGTGCTCACCTTATTTGACTTCTACCTCAATGCACTGCCCAGCAGCAACGGTCTGCCCCATGTCCCTGATGGCAAACCTTCCAAGCTGCGGAATATCAGAAACTTTTTCAATCACAAATGGGCGGTCAGGTACTATCTTCACTATGGCGATGTCACCAGTCTTTATGAAGTCTGGATGCTCCTTGAGTGTTGTTCCGTCCTTTGGGTTCAGTGTCTTAACGATTTCGTCAAACCTGCAGGCTATCTGGGTCGTGTGAACATGGAAGACGGGCTTGTATCCGTTGGCAATAACGCTTGGGTGGTTAAGCACTACGACCTGGGCAGTGAATCCCTTTACCACTGTTGGTGGAGCACTTACTGGGCCACATACGTCGCCCCTCTTGATGTCGTTCTTGGCAATTCCCCTTACGTTGAATCCAATGTTATCGCCAGGTTCTGCCTGCTGCATTGTCTCATGGTGCATTTCAATGGACTTTACTTCACCCTGCTTGTCCGCAGGAAGGAATATAACCTTGTCCCCAACTTTGATGATGCCAGTTTCGACTCGTCCCACTGGAACTGTTCCGATACCGGTAATTGAATACACATCCTGAATTGGAAGCCTGAGGGGCTTGTTTGTCGGCTTCTCTGGTGGCTTGAGTGAATCGAGAGCCTCTATGAGAGTTGGGCCATTGTACCACTTGAGATTCTCTGACTTCTTGACAATATTGTCGCCCTTGTACCCACTAATAGGAATAATTGGGATATTCCTGTATCCTATTGATGCGAGTAGCTTCTCAACCTCTTTCTTAACTTCCTCGAATCTCTGCTGGTTATATGGAGGCTGTACAGCATCCATCTTGTTTATCAGGACAATGAGCTGCTGAACCCCAAGAGTTCTCGCAAGAAAAGCATGCTCCCTGGTCTGAGCCATAACTCCTTCTCCCTCTCTTGCGGATACAACGAGCATTGCGGCGTCGGCTTGGCTGGTACCCGTTATCATGTTCTTGACGAAGTCCCTGTGGCCAGGTGCGTCAATGAGGGTAAAGTAATATTTGTCAGTCTCGAATTTTCTGTGCGAAAGATCGATGGTAACGCCTCTCTCTCTTTCTTCTTTGTACCTGTCCATAACCCATGCAAACTCGAAGGTAGCCTTGCCCTTCTCCTCTGCCTGCTTCCTGTATTCCTCTATTATGTGCGCCGGAATTTCTCCATGCTCAAAGAGGAGCCTGCCAACGAGCGTTGACTTCCCATGATCGACATGCCCTATTGTTACCAAGTTTATGTGTGGTTTCTGTGTTGCCATTTATTTTCACCTAATCTTCTGCGGGACCTTTAATTCCCCATAAGGACTTCATATGCTGAATGTCCTCAAAGACCTAACCGGAATAGTATGCACAATATATAGACTTTTTCAAATACCAATGGTTGCCCACAGAGCCGCACTGATCAGCATTTTATCCTTTACCGGATATCCGGGCATGGTTCTTTCCAGCGTTTATGTGATCCCACATGGGGATGAAATAATATCAAAGAAGAATGCTGAAGCAGCCAGGCTTAATTCCCTAATTTCCGATCTTTCGTCCGGGGATACCTCAGATACAATGGTAATTCTCAGCCCTCATGGTTTGAGGATTTCAGATTCAGTTGCCGTCATAAACACAGAATGGCTTCATGGCGACCTTGTCATCTCTGGCTTAAGGCTGAGAAGAAAATACAGGGTTCATAGAGACCTGGCCAATCAGATTGCCAACCTCATGGACGGATTCACCAGGTCCGCAACATTTATTACCACTGGCGGCCCAAAATCAGTATTTCCTTTAGATTTTGGCTCACTTATACCATTAAGCTTCTTCAGTCCCGAAAAGGTCGTGGCAATAGGCCAACCAAGGATTGCCAACAGGGAAAAGCTTGTGGAATTCGGAAAGCTATTAGGCAATGCGCTCATCAGTTTTCCGGGAAATGTTTCTGTAATATTCAGCGCAGACCAGGCTCATACACATGCATCAGATGGCCCATATGGATATTCACCGAAGGCAAAACTGTATGAGGAGGCCATCAGGGCGGCACTTACAGAAACAAACTTTTCATACCTCATGAAGATGAGCGAGGACACGATTGATGAGGCAAAGCCAGACAGCTTTTGGAATATGCTCATACTAAGCGGGCTTCTTGAGTCAACTGGAAAGATGATGCAATACGACTTCGGTTACGTAGAACATTATTTCGGAATGATGCTTGCACATTCTATACCATCTGTCCAATCATGAAATGGAGAATGCTGGAAACTTTACAGCGGTTCCCTGCAGCAACCATGCCTTCTTAAACAATATTGGGCCCGATGAAGTGGGAGGAAACGCAAATTTCTTTTCAAACCAGCGTAATTGCAGGCATTCTGCCAGATTGCTGCAGCAATGAGGCGGTTGAATGCACCCCCTGTTTGCAACCTATGGTTGCTCATTTCTATTGCTCAAACCCTCCCCAACAAAATTATAAACTTTTCAGTATTTCCCTGAGCATGACCACAGATCAGAAAATCCTGCTGCTTCTAGCCGTCAGCGCACTTGTAACGGCCATTTTTGGATATTCAGTAGTTGTCCATCCTTTTTGAAACTTGATTTCCGGCTTTTCTTAAATATAATTTTGTCATAGCCTAACATGGATTTCCTCGAAGAATTGAAAACGCTAAAGGAGCAGGTCCTTTTCAGGGAAAGATTCACTATTGACCCGGAAAAATACGATAATATAGTAATATCGGGAATGGGAGGATCAGGCATAGTTGGAAATATCTTTTCGGAGTTGTACACCAAGAAACCTGTAATTGTTGTATCTGACTACGATATTCCAGAATTCGCTAATGACAGAACACTCTTCATAGGCATCAGCTATTCTGGCAACACGGAGGAAACTCTATCCACACTAAAGCAGGCTGAAGAAGCTGGATGCCATATTGTTGGCATAACTTCAGGTGGAAAGCTATCCAAGACAAATCACGGAATAATTAAGATACCGAGGGGCCTGCAGCCAAGATCTTCTCTTGGTTACATGCTTATGCCACTCATCAATTCGCTTTTGCCTGTTTCAGACGAAGAGAGAATTTCCACCTCACAACTGCTTGCGAAAATAGATTCGGATAATGCTCAGCTAAAGACTCTGGCTGAGGAAATAGGGAGAAAACAGCAGATTCCTGTTGTTCTTGGCTTCAGCCCATTCAAATGGGTCGCATACAGGTGGAAGACGCAGTTCAATGAGAACTCAAAGATACTTGCATTTTCAAATTTCTTTCCTGAGCTGAACCATAACGAAACCATGCCTTACAAGGGGACTTACAGGAAGGACATTTTCAGGTTTATAGTCATTGGAAATCCTGACAATGAGCAGATAAAGAAAAGAATAGAAATAACAGGCAACATAACAGGGACTGGTTTTACGTACCTGCCGGACGAGGGACAATCAACGTTCGAAAAGCTCTTTGCTCTCATACATAAGGGTGATTACCTGACTTACCATCTTGCCCATTACCTGAATGTCGACCCCACAGATGTGTCGCTGATAGAGGAGCTCAAGAGAAAACTGGGAAGTTAATCCACTATTCTTGATCCTCCAGGAGGGAGTATTACTTCAATTTCGCTCCTCTCCAAGTCCAGCATTTCTGATATTTTTGCTGCTACTTCCTGTCTCTTCATATCACCAGGAATTATATGGACTTCCTTTTCCTGATCAGGAAAGCGGGGATGGATCATTGGCACCCTTGTGCCCTTCTCCTCCCTTACTTTTATGAAGAGTTCCATGGGAAGATCGAAGAAATAGTTTCTTTTTCCCCGTACTATCCACGCTCCTGTGGTTACAAACTCACCTGATTCAGGTGTTTTGCTGACCTGTGACGGAAGCACCCAGTAGGCGGACCCAGACGACAATCCTGCAGCCCAGGCCCTGGAAAATGCAACTGCAAAGTTGCAGGCTTCCCTCAGCGTCTGTTCACCAGGCTGGCCCTCCTGGTCGCACTTTATAACAGTGCTTGGAGCGCCGTAGACCTCTGCGTGCACATATATGTCATGATCCTTGAGGTGACGCTTTACTATCCTCTCATTACTCTTTGCATCACGCCCAGCTATGACAAGAAAACCCTCAGAAGATATGAACCAGTGGTAAGTTTCATACCATTCCTTCTTTCTTGTTTTCTTCACTTTAGCAGCCTTTTCTGCAGCAACACGACTTGTATCAGCAATGGCTCTCTGGGCTCCTTCGATCTTTGCCTTGAACTCCTTGGATTTCTCGAACATAATGGCAGCATTCTGGCCAGCGGTCCTGTTAAGATCCAGGTTGAGCCTTATTCCACCATGATCAACAGTAACTATTTTTCGGGATGGATCATAATTTTCCACCTTGTATCCCGCATAGGACTTTCCCTTTTCCAGGGAACCGGAATTACGAACACTTTTCGACATTTGAGAAATAATGCTGTCTATCTCGGCTAGCCGGGACATTATGAATTTTCCTGACTCTGAATATGTATCGCGCTTGGCCTGAAATTCAGCGATGCTCTTCTTCATCGATTCAATCCTCTTTGCAATCTGATCCTCTGCGGCATCTTCCTTGAAGTGCGAATTGACGTATTCTACGATGCCTGCATTCAGATCATTGTATATTGCAGATGGTTGAGCCTCAAAATGGAGCATTCTTATGGGCGACAAGAGGTTTTGTTGCTCGTAATAATATGCGAATCCAGTTGCTGCTTCTTCCAATATTGCCCGCAGTGTAGTATAAATAACCTCTGAACTTCCTGAAGCTTCCCTTGAGGGAATCTTCTTGTCAATGCCCGCCCTGAACAGTAGTTCCTCGGCTACGTCTCCACCTAGATTCATCCTTGTGGCAAGGGTCTGTACAGCCGAAGCTTTGCTTGTATCCATGAGTTTCGAAATGTCGCCTGGCGTGTATGAAAGGGGATCTGTAAGCGAAGGGGGGATGTACTGCTCCCCCTTCAGTATCTTCCTGTTGCGCCATTCCCTCTGATCGGTGGCAAACTCTATTCTTTGCTGGTTTGTAACAATGAGGTTGCCATCCCTGAATATCTCGAGGATGATCTCCTGCCCCGTGTGTAGTGTAAACTTCACGACCCGATCAAAGTTTACCTGCTCCACCTTAACTATCCTGCGCTCAGAAAGAATCTTGCGAAGAAGCATTGAGAGCGGAGTTGCCTCCTCGGGCCTTTCAGTATCATTGAAAGCCATGCCCTTCGTTAGGGATACCAGAAGGTAATTCTTGCCAGAACCGGAACCGTAAAGCTGAAAAACAAAATCACTGGCTGCAGATTGATATACTTTCTTAATGAAGGATCCTTCAATGCTGCCCGCATATTTATGCAGAAATGCATAGAAGTCCAAGGACGATGGTTTAGGGTTCATCTTTACATCATATATTTCTGCCTTAAATAAGGTGCATTACAAAGTCTGCAATGGACAATGCTCAATTATATAAGTAATATTGAAATTCTATCCTTCGGTCAATATGGAGTTTGAGGGTACTTTTGAGACTTCTGCAAGTCGTGACACTGTTTTCAATTTTGTAATGGAACCTGAGAAACTCTCATCGTGCATACCTGGATTGAAGAAGTTCGAGAAACTGTCGCAGGATGAGTTCTCTGTGATCGTAAGAGCCGGAATAGCCTTCATAAAAGAGGATTTTACCATAAGATTCAAAGTCCTCGAAAGCAGGCCCCCTGAATATGCAAAATTGTCCGGGACTGGGTCAGGAAAGAGCGGAACACTGGACATTGTTGCAGAAATGAACCTATCGGGCGAAGCAGGCAAGACAATAATGAAATGGAGGGCCACTGCAAATGTAGGAGGGAAGATTGGTTCCATGGGACAGCGGCTTATAACCGGACAAGCTCAGAAGATAATAAATGAGATGTTCGATGGAATTAGGTCAGCACTATCCGGCAATTGATTTAAGGAATTATTTCCTCACGGAGCCTGGAATGATTATATCGATAGCCCTCCCTAATGATATACCAGCCTCCAGTTTTCCTGGCTGGGATGAATTTATCTCAAAGCTCAGGGATTCTTGCACCGGCATAGATCTATCAATTGACATTGTTCAAAATGCGCCAGATAGGCTATTTCGAGAGGGCAGTAGCGGTAAGGTAGCCATAATATGCTCCGGGGCATCATGCCCGGACGTATTTGAACAGGCTGCGAATGGGCTCAAAAATTGCATAATAATTGCTGAAAACCCTGAATTTAGGGGCAGTATTAAGGAGAAACTTAGCAGAATTGAATGTCCGGTGCTTTTGCTCTCTTCAGCGAATATGCTTTGGGAACAGAGGAAGGGGGCAATTTCTTATCATGACCTGATTTCTGGCTCTCTGCTGATAAATGTCAGAACAAAACAGGAGCATCCATTGTTTATGCTTAACACGCAAGCATTTAATGGCGCTGTTATATTTATCCATGAAAACCTTGGATAGTGTAACTACTAACATCCAGATAAGATATGCTGATCTTGATACGCTGGGCCACGTGAACAATGCTGTATATCTCTCCTATTTTGAACTCGGGAGGATTGAATATATGCGCAGCAGGCTTGGTCACTTTGATCTTGAAGACATAAACTTTGTCATAGCAAGGATTGAAATTGATTTCAGGAAGTCTATACTTATGCATTACCCTGTTTCCCTTAAGACCAGCATTGAACGTATTGGAAGGACGAGCCTGACTTTCCTACAGATACTCTTTAATCCTGAAAATAATGAGGTCTTCAGCACTGGGAAGGTGACAGTAGTTTTCATAGACGGGAACAGGAAGCCAGTTGAAGTCCCATCAAGACTCAGAGCTTGAACTCATACTGGAGTTGAAACATAGGCAAGCCATCCCAGGGAAGCTGGTAGGAAAACGTCCATAACATACAGGCTGAGGTGTAAGGAGAGATCAATGTAGATGTTTTTCCTGAGATAGTATATTCCTCCATAGATGCAAGACATGGCGAAGTTATCAGCCACGAAGAAGAATGAATACAGACCGGGGTACCCAGCAGGAGAATAGACCAGAAAGCTTGAATAAACTGTGGCATAAACAACTGCCTGGATTATTACTGATCGGCCAACTCCGATGTACTTTGAAAGGAACCTGACAATTAGGAACCTGAAATTGAATTCTTCTAGGAAAGCAGGGTAATATAGGGTCTGAAAAACATAATCAGTGCCGCTCCTTGTAATTGCATATATGTAGAGCCATGCAGACAATACGGAAATAAAGATCACAATGTCCTTTGACAGAAAAACCTGCTTCAGTGAAATTTTCACGTCCGCAAGGAAGTAAGACATGACCACGAACAATACTGGTGTGAGTCCCATATATAGGTAAAACAGAAACGTTCCTCTGGATATGTTGAAAAATAATCCAAGAATTAGGGATTCACTGGACAGGAAGAGAAACCATTCTTGCAGGCTTCTCTTCAATATTTTGCCTCCTTACCTGAAGATTTAGGACCAGATTCGTGGAGAGCCACATGGAAGGCAGAGCTATGATCCATAGCGCTATGCTGAATTCCACCTGCTGGGTTATTGTAAATACTCCCCATATTCTGTACGAGAATAGGATGGAAACATAGAAAATAACAATTGCGAACATGGAGAACATCATTGAAAGGTATTCAATATACGCTGACTTGCCTTCCTGGCCTGATGACACATACGCTATGCCGCCGATGGCACCTCCTGCGAGTGATATTAATCCCATGATTCCAAAGACCAAGCCGCTTGTTACTGCAATTTTTGATAGGACCGGATAGAACCAGATGAACATGAGCAAGCTGGAAGCAAACACCAGAGCTAGTTTTGCCGACATGCTAGTGCCAAGCCTGAATTCGCGAATGGTTGCTGCCAGTATGATCAGAATCATCCCGGTGAGAAACATCGCAAAATTTTCCATCCCGTAGAAAAATAGGTTGCCTTCCAGCTTGAGGAATGTGCCAGCTATGTATGTGATTGGCACAACTATTGCCATAATTGAACCTGCAATGAGAAGAAATGATCGGGATGTGCCAGGCCAGATGCGTGATAGGGCTGGTGAATTCAGACCCTTCTGAAACTTCAGCCTAAGAATGTAGTTAGTTAGCCCCACCAATACAATACTTTCAAGAATCAACGGGATTATTGCAACAGACAGAATAAGTGAAACTATGGACGGGAACGCAGCAGTGATGCTCTCACACTGACAGCTCAGCACTGAAAGGGCTCCTGTCAACTGGGGGCTTGTGGCTGCACGGCCAGATCTTGTGCGTATGGTGCTGAAGATCAGGAAATAATTTTCCACAAGCAGAACAGAAAGGATGAAGAAGAGGATTATTGACTGTATGCTCAGGGTCAGGACAATATATCTCGAGAACAGCACTATTCCGTTTGAAAATATAATTGGCGTTCCTCCAGGATGTACGTCATCGGATATGGAAGCCAGAAGAATTCCTATGGTCTGTGGCTTTATGTTAAGCCTGAAAAGACCTGATATTATCATCATGGCAAGATAAGATAGTGAAAATGCCAATGCCTTTTTCAGAAAAGGCTTGGAATTTCCTGACTTTTTATACAATATTCCGTAAAGTGAGAACAAGAACGATATGGCAAGCAGAAGCATTATGTTGAAGTATGGGTATGATAAGACTGTTAACAATAGGTAGAAAAGGGACAGTGATGACCTCAGGTAAATGTTTAATTCATTATTTTCAGCAATAGAAAGTACAACCGTTGCTACCAGTGGAAAAATAAAGATGCCTGCATACTGAATGCTGATATTGTTGTCCACGATCAAAATGCCATAGGTATTGGCCAGAAACATGGAAATGGCAAATACTATAAAGGCTGCAATCGGTAGAAACCTTTCTTTTCCGCCATGATTTAGTGTATTATTCCCACCAAGCATATGGACACCAACAATGTGAGCAAATAGTAATTTGAAATATGGAAGGCTCTCCTGAACCCTGGCTTGGAGTACTGCTCTGTCATTGGCTTAATTACATAATAAAGCATAATTGCTCCCATTGCGATAGCCACTAAATAATATGCAAAACCCACATTGATGGAGCTAACAAAGAGGGGGATTGCCGAGTATACCACCAGTATTATTGAGTTAATCAGAATCCACCATCCGGCTTTCCTAGCCCCTACAACTGCTGGTAGCATTGGTATGCCTGCTTCCTTGTAATCATCAGAATTGTTGGTTGCCAAGGACCAAAAGTGCGTAGGCGTCCAGAGAAAGACCAAGAACGCTATAAATAGTGATGTTGTAGAAATATCATTTGAAACTGCTGACCAGCCTGCTAAAGCAGGGAAGCTACCGGCTATTCCCCCTATCACAATATTCCACGTAGTGCGTCTCTTGAGGACTATTGTGTAGAGAACAACATAGCTTAGAAACCCGAGGAAAATAAACGCAGATGTCAGCAGATTAATGAAAAGGTACGAAACAAGTACTGATGCCGCCAGCATTATTCCGGCATATACTGAAATCCTGCCGAATGTCCTATTGTTTATAATGCGTTCCCTGTAGCTTGTCCTCTTCATAGCACGGTCTATGTCCATGTCATAAAGATTGTTAAATACAGCCGCCGACATTGATGCCAGCGTACCTGAAACCAAAAGGGGTATTATCTCAAATGAATGCATTGAAAAATTGGGATCAGACAGAAAGGCAGCGATAGCAACCATGTCAACAAGGAATGTAATTTCAATCTTTGTGATCTTGAAAAACTCCCTTGCATTCACCTGATTACCACCGTTCGTTTCATATTCCATATGGTTTTCCCGAATTAAGATGTTTCTTAAATCATATTCGTAAAATAAAATTAGCTGGAGGAGGAGGCTCCATTTATAATTATGAGGCCGTACATTTCTGTGGGGTGAACTGTGCACCAGTACGTATAAATGCCTGGCTTTTCAAATGGATACTTGCTGGAAGCCGTATGGCCGATATTCTGCGTCAGTTGTGACACTGAGATTATTGTGTAAGAGGCTCCAGTATTCTCCCATTTTGTAGGATTTGAATATATGCTGCTGGGACCGCTAGTTATGGTTGAGAACAGTGTTGATGTGTTAGAACCGTCATAGCATATGGTAAAATCGTGGGGTGCCCCATCCGCTTCCGTTATGTTAAAGTAGATCAGTGTGTCCGCTTTATAGTATAATATGGGATTTATGAGATTAGTTGCTTTAATGTCATATGAAGTTGCAGCAGGCCCCTGCTTGAGCTCCCAGCCATTTGCATCTGCCCACATGTTGATATTTGCAGAATATTTCATGGCACTGTACTGAGTGGATGTAGGATAAAGACTGGATCCCCCAGAAGTTAGAATGTAGCCGAATGCCATAGCTATTACAATAACCACTATAAGTGTAAATGTTGTCCCTCCGTTTCTTAGTGCCATTACTTTCCTCCTCCCATTACCTGGTTTGTTTCCGTTCTGTATTCCAATATATTGTAAGGATCAGTTGCCGGCTCAGTGGACCAGCTTTTTGCGATATTATACAAGAACACCAGTTGGCCGATTCCTATGATTACACCACCCAGAATTGCACTGTCCTGATAAGGCTGGAAGTAAGCAAAATAGCCTGCAACTGCCCTTGGCATGCCCAAGAAACCACCCACAGCCCATGAGAATGACATAAGGAATGACCCCACTGCCGTTATGTAGAAATGCCACTTAGCTAACCGTTCATCGTAGACCCTTCCATTGCTGAATGTTGGGAACAGAAGATAGAATGCTGCCATTGATACCCCAAGGGTCAGACCCACGAATATAAAATGGAAATGACCAGTTACAAAATATGTCCCATGAACTGCCTGGTTTATGGGATCATCTGCCAGCATAACTCCCATTATTCCCCCAATTATGAAATCAAATATTGCATTTATTACGAAAAGCATTGGAGTTGTTAGCCTGATTTTCTTGGCGGTCCACAGTGTTGCAATCATGTTGAAAATAGTAAGTGCCGATGGTATGACTACTATGAAAGAAGCTGTTGTGAAAAATATAACCCAGTCCACGCCAAGGCCTGAGTTCAACAGATGGTGGCCCCAAACAAGCTCGCTTAGAATTAGGAGCAAGCCAAGTGAAAGTACTGCTGAGAAATAACTGTAAACTTTGGTTTCAGTGAATCTTGTAATAATGTCATACATCAAGCCGAAGAACGGTATGACAGCGATGTAAACTATTGGGTGTCCCCAGAACCAGAAGAGTATTGCAAAGGCAAGTGGTGTGCTTGTTGACGTAACAAAGAAAATCGGGTTGAAGAAATCGTAAAAGAGCATTCCGAGGCCTACCATCAATGGTGGAGCTGAAGATACCAGCATGACAAGAGTGAATACAACTGCCCATCCATAGACTGGCATCTGTGAAAGGGGTATATCATCAGCCCTGTCGATGAAAATGATCTTGAGCACAATCACGCTTGCCATGACCATCCCCATGAAGATGAGCTCCATAGCAATGACTGCCAGCCAGTTGTATGCCCCGGCGCCGAATGGAGTCAACTGAAGAGATAGGGGTGGATACATATACCAGCGCATGCTTGATTTTGAAAGTACGAAAAGAGTGCCACCTAATACCCACATCCAGTAAGCAACAGAAGAAAGATGGCCCATGTTGTCCCGCTTAAGCCTCAATCTCGATGGGAGAATGTAGTATGCAAATCCCATTGCCATTCCTATGGCAAACATATAGATCATAATGGTTGCGTGTTGGGTGAGGAGTATATTGTAGATCGTTGGCGATATTATTGTAGGATTTGGGTCGGTAAGACTAATTCTCATCAAGACCCCAAAGGCACCCCCTATGAACATGAAAAGCAGACCTGTGAATATATAACGCAGCCCTATGGACTTGGCGTCATCGTAAAATAGTATTGACCAGGATAGCGGCCTGGGCTTTCCATACAATGAATCCCTTATGAATACTGTCCTGTCCGGATATCCCTCTTCCTCAGCCACATTAGATATTGTCTCAATACGTGTTGATACTAGGTAATAAACGTAGAAAATAGCAACAGAAACCACCCCAACCAATATTCCAACGAGAATCAGCATTGTTTCTGTTGACATCAGGGACTCACCACCATATAACCCCTCATGAGGTAATGATCCTCGCCGCAGTACTCAACACATTCAAAGATATATTTCCCTGCTTTTTCTGGCTCGAAGCTGACTTGATTGGGATGATCTGGAACAGCGTAAACCTGAACTCCTAGGGAGGGAATTAACAGATCGTGAATTACATCCCTAGATTGAACCTGAAGTGTGTATTCATGCCCTGCTGTTACGTATAGGACATCAGTGGTTGTTGTATTATTGGAATATGTAAACTGCCAAGCCCATTGATAACCCAGAACCTGAATCACCGATGAGTTGGCTGGAACTGCGCTGTTATTTTCAGGCTGAGGAATGTTTGAAGTATGCCCAACTACGTAACCAAGGTTTACTATTGCTGCCGCGGTAAGCACTATCAGTACTACTGCTGCGTAAAGATACTCTGTTTGCCTCTTATTCATCTGAAATCATCACCTTCCAGGCTTCTATCTCCGAATTTATAGATTGGATACATCAATAACAGGATGGAAAAAGCTCCTGACGCGAATCCTGTTGCCATTATATATGAGATTTCTGGTACGGCACCTAGCCCTGGATATCCTGTGTACACATAAGTGGACAGGAGGTAACTGAATAAAAAATAGACTAATACACCTACGGCCACACCTACTATTAAAAAGGTCACTATCAACCGACCTTTTTCGCTCATAGCTTCTTTATTTTATCACTTTATTTAAAGGTTTTTCAGCACGACTGATGCGGATAATTAAATAAATACTGGAAAATTCCCATTGATGAAATATTTTGAATAAGAACGTTTAAATATGAATGGCATTTAAGTACATTTTAGAAAAAATGAAAAAATCAGATCGACAGAATCAATCAATTTCGTTACTTGATACATTGATGCTTTTTTGCTTCTTTTGGCCCTTTTCGATTGGCTCGAATTTATTCTTGAATTTCTCCAGTACCCTTGGCAGAGAAGTATATTCCATATCCTCCTCTGGTAGCCTGTGAGGTTCAAATGGCCCCATTCTTCTGAGGTAATCCACAACATCAACGGCGGTCTTCCTAGCACCATCGAATGCGGGGTCGTCAAACATATCTACCGGCCCCGATAACTTCCCATCCTTCAGTACAAAGCCTAGGGCAACAACCCTGGGAGGTCCGTCAAATCTTGTCATCTTTGCGTATTTCATTCCAACTGGCATCAGGGGACCATTGAACGATCCTCTCATCCATCCTGATACCAGATATGGATGCGAAAATGCCTCTAGAGCTTCCCCCGATGCCGGCAAACCGGATTGTATCCTTACAATACCGGCTGGATCGTCTTTTCCAACGTATTCTCCCGCTATGAACGATAGCTTGTCAGTAGTAATAACTGCAACGTTTTCGTCAGGAAGTTTCTCGTGTTCCGGCTTGGTAAGGACTCTCTTGATGACATACCTTCCCTTGGAACCTATTAGGCCCAGTATGTCGTACATATGCTCGGGAGCGGACAGGTATATTCTCTTTGCTTCGACAATGTCCCAAACTTCAAAAATAAAGCCATCGTGCATATTGTTGTCAATTACAAGGCCAGGCGTGTTGAATGGATCTGCAAACATCTTAAAGACTGGATAATTGAATGCTCCAGGCTCCGTTTTGTCCATCATAAAAACTAAGAATGGCTCAGACTTCCTGGCCGTAATCTCCATTTCAGCAATCCCAGGCCCCATACCCTTGATATTACCAGAAAATGAATCCTTGAGCAGATCCTGTCCGGCCCCATATAAGCCATACTTCTTCGCCACAGCGGTTCCAGCCTTGAAAGCGTTCCAGGCCAATTCATGCACTTCTGCATTGTCAATGCCCCCGTTATGGATCATGGTTATCTGAATATCATCCCCTACATGCGAGATGTAGTAATCAGAGAGCAGGGATGCGCCATTGTTCTTTATGTGACTTTCCACTTCCTTCACAACAGGCTCGAATACCGTAGTATGCCCGGGAAGGCTTCCTATATCAGCCTTAATATGTGATATTGTAGTTTTCATTTAATTAGAAGTGCTAATAACGTATTAAAATATTTTGTCAGGATTAGAGCAATTTCGGCATATAGCGATGTTATGATACGGCGTTAGACTTACAAAACGCACCGGATTTCGTCAATAGTTGTAATAAAAAATTGACAAGGCTAAATAGAAAGTTTTCCATAGGGTATTGAATGATTGACGGCCTTTACATCGTGTTACTAGTTGTGTTAATTTGGATATTTGGAATAATATCCCTGGCTCCGAGAATATCAAAATCAAAGCACTTTTCGTTGCTTGGGCCAGCCCTTATGGTAAAATCAGTATCTAACAGAGGTATTATTGAACGAATTGCGAAGAGGTTCCCAGGCATAATCTTTGGAAGAGTGTCGGTAGTCATTGTCATTGTTAGTGCCTTGCTGGCTGTTGCACTGCTCATTTACGGATCAATACTATCCCTCAGCATAAAGCCATCTAATGCGCCTTCACTTAGTCTTCTCATAGGCCTCCCAGGCATCAACCCTGCCATACCAATTACATTTGGTCTCGTTGCAATAATTCTCGCGGTAGCAATTCATGAGATATTCCATGGGGTGGTAGCCAGAAGACAGGGAATCAAATTAAATTCAGTTGGTGCCCTATTCTTTGTTATACCGGTAGGGGCCTTTGTAGAACCTGATGAAAATGAAATAATGAAAGCCGATCCAGTTGTCAGAAGAAGAATTGTGGCGGCAGGCCCCGGAATAAATATAGTGATCGCGCTGATTTCACTTGCGATTGTCGCATTCCTTCTGGTTCCATCTGCAACCCCCACCCACCAGGGTTTGTATGTGGAATCTTCAACTGAGCATTCACCGTTTGCTGCCGTTATCCCCACAGGTTCTGAATTAATATCTGTCGGTAATTCCACTTTGACCTATTCTGGTAACTCACTTATAAACCTCAGCGCAGATTCCCGTCTGATGCCGGGAATGGAATATGATGCCGTTGTTGATGAATCTGGAAAGGTAACTTCGGTAAAAGTCTATGCGGGCATGACAATAGCCTCAATTTTATCTGGATTTCCTGCACAAAATGCCAGCATTCCAGTAGGGTCTGTTATTCTCAGCATTGATGGACACACAATTTACAATGAGACTGGCCTGTCTGCATACCTAGACAGTGTGCCGCCTGGCTCGACAATAAATATGAGCCTTGGCATTTATTCCAACGGAACCTTAACCTCTAGGAACTATTCAGTCATTACTACTTCTGCCTACAGATACTACAGTATGTATGATCCTTCTGCAAATTCTCCAGCTTACAGGAATTACAGCTTCATTGGCATATCACTTAGTTATTTTGGCATTACCGGGATAACTCTTTCCAGCCTTCAGAGCTTGCTTAGCGGAAATGAGGTCTTTACAAATCCATGGACAGGTATGCTGGAATACATATCGCTTCCCTTCGCATTTCTTTCTCCTGTTCCAACTTCAATGGCTGCTCTTTTCACGACCCCTTTTAATTCCTATATATTTTGGGGCATGGTAAACACTTTCTACTGGCTATTCTGGATGGATTTCCTGCTGGGAATCACAAACGCACTTCCTATTTTCATTCTTGATGGAGGCCAATTCTTCAGGGATACCCTGTACATCCTTAGCAGAAGAAACGCATTCCGCTTTTTAAGGGATGAAAAAAATCTGAGAATGGTTACTTCATTCATGGGATTTGTTGTGTTACTTCTTTTTATGTGGGAAATCATTGTACCTAGGATCGTATGAGTACATTATTATACCTAAAACAAATTTCAGCAGGCATTAGCAAGCGCTAACTGTACGGTTTGATATATATGGCATTTCCAGAAGCTGTTGAGAGAAGATTGAACAAAAAAATCTGCATGAGATGTGACGCAAGGAATTCACCAAATGCCACCAGGTGCAGAAAATGCGGATACACTGGACTGAGGATGAAAGCCAAGGAGAGAAGAGGAGGACAGTAAACGTCTTCCAACCACCCTAGAAAGATAGCTATTATTCGAATGGAAGGTACAAATAATGAATATGAGGCCTTCCAGTCCTTTACAAGGGTTGGTCTGGATCCGGAATTCATTCACCTGAACGATCTAAGGTTCAAAAGGATAGATCTATCCGAGTATTCTGCGATATTTCTCCCCGGAGGCTTTTCTGCTGGTGACTATATAAGGGCTGGCGTAATATTTGCCAGAAGGCTTGCAGATACTTCTTTACAAGATCTGAAAAGGTTCCAGGATGAGGGAAAACCCATCATAGGTGTGTGCAACGGATTTCAAGTGCTTACTGAAACCGGCATGCTACCTGGATGGGGGGACGGTATCTCAAGGGAGATTGTTCTTGCACCAAATGATTCGAGCAGATATGAATGCAGGTATACTTTCATAACAATGGAAGCCAGAAATCCATTGCTATCTCACGGTATGTCACTCAAGATACCATACCTCATTCCTGTGGCCCATGCCGAGGGCAAGATAAGGATAATAAATCCTGACAAAAACCTGAAGAAACTTGAGGACAACAACCAGATTCTGTTCAGATATTCCACTCCAGAGGGGTCCGAGGGTGGTTATCCCTGGAATCCAAATGGTTCAATATCATCAATCGCAGCAATCTCAAACGGAGATGGCAACGTAATCGGCCTGATGCCACATCCCGAAAGGCTTTTCTATCACTACACGAATGCTGACCGATCTAGATATGGAGAGGTTGCCGTTGGCCAGAGATTTTTCACTTCCATACGTGAATATATAGTCATGAAGGGTTTTTGATCTTGCTCAGGAATTCCCTCACATTATCATGGAATTCCTCCAGCGTCCCGTCATTGACTATCATGTGATCGGCAAGCGATATGGTTTTGCCTATTCCCCAGGACAGCTCACGGCTGTCGCGCTGCTCAAGTTCCTGCCCGCTCTTCACATCATCCAACCTGTTTCGCTTCAGAATCCTTGTCAGCCTTTCGTTACGATTGGCGTAAATTGCCACAACAATAACGTTCTGGTAATGATTTTTAAAGAAATCAAGCTCTTCAATGTTCCTTAAGCCGTCAACGACTGTTCTTTCAGGATCAATGATCCTCTCTGAAGTTCGTCTTGCCCATATATCCATCCCGTTCTTCTTCCTCTCTTCGGTGGCATACTGCCCTATTTCTCTATCTGTGATAGGGATACCTGCTTCCTTTGCATATTCCTTAACTGTGTCCCCCATGTGTACATCCGAAAATCCCATTTCTCTGGCGACCCTGACGAACTCATCCTTACCAGATCCTGGCATCCCTGTCAATATAATCATGCAGGTCCCTCTCTACCCAAAGAGAAACCCCATTCCGCCTTCTGCCCTGTCCTCTTCTTCCTGTATTTTTTCCAGCACTAAACTCTCCTGTGCTTTATCAAGCCTCTTTATTGTTCCCTTGGATAGGTCTTCCATTCTTCTGCTGGCCTCCTCTGAACCTTCGTAATAAATTAGGTAACCTCCCATGGGCTCCAGATAATTTTGGGCATCCTTTAGAATTACTGTCTGCCTTCCTACTATATCATCGGCAATGACTGTGTCATACACTTTTCTTTCATCCTTTTGCAAGCTATATACTGCCTTCATCTGGAACCTGATTTGAGGGTAAGATAAATGGGTTTGCAACTTCCCGGCATTAGATGTCTAAAAGATACTTGCATAATATTCAGGAGCCAAGATGATAAAAATTGAAGTTTACGTTTTCCCTAAAAGCTTGGATCGACAATAATTCGCTTTTATGGAAAGTATCTGGACATGGATAATTATAAACCTCTAAGAATACGTCAGGTGCACAGCCAGATAAAATATTTTAATTGGTTTATAATCCACAGGAGCAAGGCGATAATCCAATGGATTTAAATATAGCAATAGGGGGTCCTCAAGGCGGGGGAATTGACACGTCCTCCAACATGATCAACAGGGCCTTTGCAGAGGCAGGCTATAATGTATTTGGAGTAAGGGAATATCACTCCAATATTAAGGGCAGGCACAGCTACAACCACATAAGAGTAAAGGAAGACCGCCCAAGATCACTCAAATATCCCGTTGACATCATAGTTGCTCTTGATGCCGACACAATTTTTGAGCATCTTGAGGACGTTGGCCCCGGAACAAAGATAATTTATGACAGGAGCTTTGAAAGCTCTGACCTTTCCCAGGCCAGAATGATTATGCGGGATACCGCCAGGAGAATTAAGGAGAGGCTTGATGGTGCAGGCTTTCCGAATACTGTCAAGGGTGCAGTAGCGTACATGAAATCACAGGGTGGAGTTCCAATTGCAGTTCCTTTTAATGATGTTGTTGCAGCCGCAACATCAGAGGGCCCGGCATCCAGATATTTCAATACACTGGGGTCAGCAGTAACCCTTTCCATAGCCGGCCTTGACAAGAAATTTACGATTGAAGCAATTAAACAAGTGTTTTCTAACAAGGAGAAGGTAGTAGCGGAGAATGTGAAGGTCGTCGAAGGGGCTTACAGATACGCTGCTGAAAACGGGATGGCTGGAACACCATTGAAGGTCCTCCCAAAGAAAAAGAGATTCCTGCTCACCGGAAATGATGGATCAGCGATAGGCAAACTGATGGGCGGTCTAAGATTCCAGACATATTACCCCATAACTCCGGCCAGTGATGAGAGTTCAATACTCGAGGAGCATGAGGATTTTGCATTCATTGAAGCTGAGAAGAAGAGGCTCAAGAAGGGTGGCGTAGTGGTTGTCCAGACTGAGGATGAGATATCGGCTGTGACCATGGCACAGGGAGCGGCACTTACAGGGGCCAGATCCTCAACTGCCACCAGCGGCCCTGGTTTCTCACTTATGGCTGAAGGCATTGGTTTTGCGGGGATGGATGAAGTTCCTGTGGTTGTAACGCTTTACCAGAGGGGTGGCCCTAGTACCGGTCTTCCAACAAGGAACGGGCAGTCAGATCTTCTCTTTGCCCTGAATACAGGCCATGGGGAGTTCCCAAGAATTGTCCTTTCGTCCGGGGATGTTGAGGAATGTATATATGATGCAATGAAAGCCCTCAATTATGCTCAGCGGTACCAGCTTCCGGTCATACATCTTATTGACAAGAACCTCGCCAATTCCACAGATCTGGTGCCAGAGATAGACCTCAAGCGCGTTCCTGTTCCTCAGACTCTGAGAACGGAGCCGTTGCCGGATTTCCACAGGTACACGCTGAAAACTGAAAACGGTATCTCACCCATGGGATATCTTGGAAAGGACATATTCTGGATGACAGGCGATGAACATGACGAACTTGGCCATGTGACTGAAGACACAGAAATGAGGGATGCCCAAATGAGGAAGAGGTTCAAGAAGCTTGAAACCGCCCTCAGTGAGATTCCACAGAATGACATGGCAGTCTTATACGGCCCACAAAATGCCGATATCACCTTCGTGACATGGGGAAGTCAGAAGGGCCCCATACTTGACGTAATGGAGGATCTAAAAGCGGAAGGCATTTCAGCTAACCTGCTCTACCTGAAGATGTTCATGCCGTTTCCAACCCAGTTTGTTAAGGGAATCCTTGAAAAGGCAAAGCTTGTAATTGACGTTGAGAGCAATATGCTTGCACAGGCTGCCAAGGTCATAAAGCTTAACACTGGCATAGAGATAGAGAAGGCTATTTTGAAATACAATGGCAGGCACATGACAGAAGATGAAATCCTGAAAGCTGCAAAGGATATCTATGAGGGAAAAACAAAGGAAGAAGTAGAGGTGTTAGAGAATGGCGCATAATTTCAAGAATGATGTAACAGTCGACTGGTGCCCTGGTTGTGGTGATTTTGGTATACTTACCTCCATAACACAGGCGCTTGGGGAAATGAATTTCAATGGAAATGATGTTGTGGCTATTTCGGGCATAGGGTGTTCGGGAAAGACCCCCCACTACCTGAATATGGGAGGTGTTCACACCCTTCACGGCAGATCAATACCATATGCCACTGGAGTAAAGCTTGCAAACCCAAGGCTCAAGGTTATAGTTCCAAGCGGTGATGGCGATATGCTTGGCATTGGTGCAGGCCACTTTGTTGCGGAAGGGAGGCGAAACACAGGTCTTACGCTAATCATCTATGACAATGAGGTGTACGGCCTGACAAAGGGTCAAGCAGCTCCTACAATGCAGCTCGGCGAAAAAACTAAGAGCCTGGCGAGGCCAAATGTCTTCGGGAAGGTCAACCCCATCACCCTTGCACTTTCTTCTGGATATTCATTCGTGGCCAGAGGTTTCAGCTTTGACATGAAGCAGCTTAAGGAGCTCATAAAGATGGCTGTAATGCATGATGGATCATCCGTTATTGATGTCCTGCAGCCTTGCCCGACATACAACAACGTTAACACCATGGAATGGTACAGGGAGAGGGTTTATAAGCTGGATGAAGACAAGAACTGGAACCCTGTGATAAATCCAGGTGAGGAAAGCACAATTGATGAGAAGTTCCAGAAAGCTTATCAGAAGGGGTTAGAATGGGGAGACAGGATTCCTACCGGGGTGTTCTATGACAACAGGACAATACCAAGCTTTACCAAGAGACTGGCTGAATTTGTTCCCAACTATCTTGAAAATCCGCCTTCAGAGCAGATTGTCGCTGCTACAGACGGATACACGAACGTTGATCCATACGTGACGTTTGCAGACAAGATTATACAGTAATTCTAACCACTTTTTCCATTCTACATTATTTTTATTCCAGTTATTCCAGTGAATGCCAGAACCAGAAATAGCGCTCCGAATATTGATAGCGAGATTACACTGAAGATCTTGACCCCCATGAGAACCTGCTTCTCATATTTCATTGACGCATAACGGATAAGGGATGAAAGAAAGGATGTCCATATGATGATGCCCACGAACAGAAACGCCATTGTTATAATGCCAAATGTCTGCAGGATGCTGAGGCCAGCAGTTAGCCACCACGCTATCTGCAATGGATTCACAAGTCCAATTGTCAACCCTGTCAGATATCCAGATGCTAGAACCCGATCAGGCGGAGATGCCGAGCTGGATCGGAAAATAACATATGCGAGGTAAAGAAAAAACACTGATCCAACTATGTAAATGTAGTCATCATATCTGGCAAGTTCAAGGGTCCTTCCCAAAGTTAGGATTATTATCATCAGTGTGAAATCTGCCGTCATTGCCCCAAGCCCCACGGCAAAACCCCTCATAGCTGAAGCAAGTGATCTCTGTACCATAACTGCTGTGACTGGGCCAGGCGGACCTGCCAGTGATATTCCCAGGAGTATCCCCACACCTGCCAGCAGCGTTGGATCCATCATTTTGTGGAATAGTTAATCAGAGCCTAAATTTAAATAAATTGGGCGACATAACACCCATGTTGAAAATAGCCCAGATAAGACCTGACTTCAAAGGCAAGGAGAGATTGCTGGAATACCTCAACACCGATAGCGATGAGATTGAAAGGTCATTCAGACTTGCATTTGAAGTAATCCAGCAGGTAGATCAGGAAATAGGTGACAGGAACTACTGGCAGCTGTCATACCCCGAGGTCTCATGGCTTTATGCTGCAGTTGAAATTCTGCCTTCAAAGGTCACTGTTGAGACTGGCGTAGGATCGGGTGTCTCTAGCCTGACCATACTTAAGGCATCAGAAGACTTTCAAGGGAGGCTATTCAGCTTTGACCTTGGCAAGAAATACGGGGAATCGCAGGAGATGCCAGTGGGATATCTTGTTCCCAGGGAATACAGAGACAGGTGGAGCCTGATCATCGGCAACACCAGGGATACCCTGCCTGTGAAGATTGGCGAAATTCCCCAGGCAGATATCTTCCTTCACGATTCTGACCACAGCTATGATCACGTTATGTTTGAACTGGAGACCATGCTTCCCAGAATGAAGCGCAGATTTCTGATAATTGTAGACAATTATGACTGGAGCGAAGCCCCAAGGGATTTTGCCAAGAAACATGGCCTAAACCTTATCCATATGGCTGATGACATGTGCTTCATTTTCCCTTGAGCAAAATACATGCCGCCATTCCTCCATTCAACAGCCTGCAATATCATCCTGCTAGATTTTCAGTGGTTTAGCGGTTACCACATGCGCAGGAAGGGGGACTAAGATATCAGGACATCAGAGTTGGGTAGTTTTTAGCAGGGAAATAATCTCAAGCCGGGTCATTCCCTGCTGGGCTCGCTTCCGCTGAAGTCAGAAAACGCCTTGTCGAGGGAATCAAGCGTCATTTCAGGCTGCGCCCCGTCAAGGTTCTCGAACCTGGACTGCCTGGATATCCTGGAGCCCATGAAATGGGAAAGGTTGGAATCCTCCATAAGGTACCGTTTGAACTGGCCCGTGTCTCCAAGGACCCTTATGAAGCGTGTGCGCCCATACCTCCCCATGCTTCTTGTCGTTGATGAGAGCAATCCAAATTCCTCTAGCTCTGAAAGTATGTCGCTTACCCTTCTTGAGGAAAGTGGTATAAAACCGAGCTCAGTGCATATGTTCCTGTAATTCTCGAATATCTCCCCTGTGATCATTAGCCGCTTGCTCAACTCCTGAGTCACAACAGAACTAAGAAGAACCATTTTTGACTGCAGGGGAAGGCTGGAAATGGCTGCATGTACAACATTCATCTCGTATCTGTCCCTTGCTTCATAAACTTCTTTATCGGTTACCTTCTCTCTGTTTTCCCTGACAGCGATCTCTATTGATATTCTCATAAGATCAAGGGCCTTTCTTGCATCGCCATGCTCCTGAGCCCCTATGGCAGAGCAGAGGTTAAGTGCTGATTCATCAATGGATCCTTCCTTTACTAGCCCCTTCAGTCGATAAGATATTATGTCCTTAAGCTGCTGGGCATTGTATGGAGAGAACATTATACTCTCCTGGTTCATTCTGCTCCTAACCCTTGGATCTAGCCTCTCCAAGAAGTTTGCGTCATTAGTTATGCCTATTATGGATGCCCTTGCCAGTCTGGAATCGTCAAGTACCTTAAGAATCACGTATAGCGCATCGCTCCCATTCTTCTGTATTAGCTTGTCAACTTCATCAAGCACTATAACATAATAGATGCGCCTTGAATTAATCCTGCTTACCAGCTCGGTAAAGATTCTGTCCTGTGGCCAGCCAAGCGGAGGTATCTGATCCTCCTCATCGGAAGATATTGCGTTGACCATATTGACGAGTATTGAATAAGGCGAATCATATACCTGGCAGTTTACATAACAGACGCTTACCTTTTCAGGCGCCGCCTCCCTGAGCATTGAAACAACGAATGATGTTGTTGATGTCTTTCCGGTGCCTGTCTTTCCGTAGATGAGCATGTTGGAAGGCCTCATGTCCCTCAATATGCTGCTCAGGACCTTGACCATGTGATCAATCTCCGATTCCCTGTGAGGGAATGAATCCGGCATGTATGAACTACTTAGCTTTTCAAGATCCCCTGTCAGAAATGAGGATTCCGTAGAATATTTTGAGAAAAGATTCATGGAGATTACCGGTAAGATTCTCATAGCAATCGGCAGTACTAAAATCTTTTTTGATCCGGAACCGTACCAACTGCCATATCAAAAGGTTAATCTTCATGGTAAGGCATTACCGCCATTTTCTCGCTCTCCATAATCGCACCGACCAGGTACATGGAGCCTGTTACGAGCGTAAATTCAGAAGATTCTTTTGCTTCACCATATGCCTGAAGCGGGTCTTCCACTACCTTAATGCTGCTGAAAATGCTTTTCCCTATTTCAGCTAGCTTCTCCGGCCTGACTGCCCTCAGAGGTTCGTTGGGGATCGTGAAGATTACCCTTCCTGAGATCTTTCTGATAGCGTGAAGAAATGAAAATGTGTCCTTATCAGAAAGCATCCCTATTACAAGTGTGGGTTCTGGCAGCTTGAATTCAGATAAGGAATTGGCAAGGGCATTTGCTGCAGGAGGATTGTGGGCACAATCAACCATGACCAGAGGTTCCCGGTTTATGATCTCCATCCTTCCTGGCCATCTTGTATTTTTGATGCCTTTCTCTATCTGTCCCTTGGTTATCCTCAGGTTTTCAACCTTTTCAACGGCAAGAACGGCTGATGCTATGTTCCTAACCTGGAATCTGCCGGGCAGGGTTGTCTCAATACGATATTCGTTTACAGGCGTCTCCAACCTGAAACTGCTTCCAGTGGCGTTCAACTGCAGATCCCTCACGGATGCATCCTTCCATGACAGAACAAGTGGGGAGTTCCTCACCGAGGCAAGCCTTGTTATGGTGCTAACAACTTCCGGCTTCTGGTCTCCAAGTATGATAGGCCTTCCTGGCTTAATTATTCCTCCTTTCTCAAATGCAATTGACGTCAGTGAACATCCTAGCTTGTCTGCATGTTCATATCCAATCTGGGTTATTATGCTGGCTTCAGGATCAATTATGTTGGTTGAGTCAAGCCTCCCTCCGAGCCCAACTTCAACGGATGCATACTGGGCCTTCTGATCGGCAAAGTACCTGTAAGCCATTATGGTGGTTGTCTCAAAGAAAGTTGGATTCCTGTTCTCAAGGCCTAGCTTTTGAATCTTGGGCCTGTTTTCATCGATGAACGACTCAATATACTGGTCAGGTATGGTATGTGTATCAAATATGATCCGCTCATTGAATTTCACAAGGTGGGGTGATGTATACAGGCCGGTGTGGTACTTCTTCCGCAGGATATTGTATATATATGCTGAAGTTGAGCCTTTTCCGTTTGTGCCAGCAACATGGAAAGACCTGAACTCATTCTGCGGGTCCCCAAGCATGTGCGCAAATTGCCTGGTTATGGCTAGGTCAAGCTTTATTCCCTCACGTGTAAGGCCGTACAGAAATTTCAGGTTGTCCGATTCCACGGGACGCAATAGCCGGTTGTCTAAAATATTTATGCAGATTCGGTAGGCATTATTCTATGTCAACATAATATACCGGTTAATTCAGCTGATATTAGTCTTTCATCAATGATCCTAAATATGCCAAAGCATTTAAGAGACGATGGAGACAAAACTCATATACCTTGATAATCAGTACCAGAAAGAATGTGACAGCACTGCAACATGGTTCGAATTCACCGATCTGATAACAGACCAGACAGTCTTTTATCCAACCTCTGACGGGCAGCCAAATGACAGGGGCAAGGTCATCATAGATGGCAGGGAATACGTCATAGTCGACGCGTGGTCTGATGGCGACAACGTCCATCTCATGTCCCACGATACGTTTCCATCCGACACCAAGGGAAAGAAGGTCCACCAGATACTGGACTGGGACGTAAGGTATATCCACATGCGATTCAGGACCGCTCTTAAAATAATAAGCGGAATTTCCTATGGTCTTTTTGGCGCAACCACACGTATAAATCAGACCTATGACGATCAGGCCTGGTTTGACCTTGAAATGGATGATATCTCCAATGAAGTTGTTGAAAAGCTGTTCCAGGAAGTGAATAGGGTTATTTCTTCCAATGTCCAGCCAAGATTCAGATACATCAAGAGGGATCAATTTATTCATGAAGAGGAAATGATGAAAATATGCAAGGGCCGTGTGCCAGACCTGGATAACATAAGAATTATGGAAATTGACGGTGTGCCGCCGCAGATGGAATTTGGGACTAACGTATCAAATACCAGCGAAATTGGGAAAGTTGAGTACAAGACAACCCTGGTAAAGGGCAAAATAGGAAGAAGAATAAACATCACACTCACAAAGTAAATGGGATAAAATGCCGGGATCAGGAAGGAATATTGAAGATGCCATAGTGAAGTATGCAGCATTATCAGCTGTTGCCATATCCTCACTCTCATTTCTTCTTGCCATTCCTGGAATGTTCAGGAAGGGTTTCCCACTTTATGGGCACTCGATGTCTTCCTACTTCCTCTTAAATTTACCGGCCAGCAGCGGGATAATTGCTGCAATAGCCGGTTCAGTTCTATTGTTACTCGCTCTGTCTGTGCTATCGCTGTCGCGGAAGCCTGCCATCACAATAAAATTTTTGGGAAACAACTCCACGCCACAGTTCTACAGGTACCTGCTGGCCTTCATCTTCATTGAAATCATACTTTCAGAACTGATCAATACCGTTGACCCGGCAATAGTCAGCGTGTATCCTTTTGATTCCAGTTTTCCGTCCGTGGTCGCTGCAGCATATGCATCCGAGGTCCTCCTCCAGAGCTTGCTTTTCCAGCTGATACCATTATTCGCAGCTGTTGTTGTAATGCTTCTCATCAGGAAAAATCTTCACCTTTCAACCCTCTCGAAACTTTCCTTGACGTCCGGAGATGAATATGCCATTGCAATTATTGTTGGCGTCATATTTGCAGTATTCAGTGGGGGGCCTTTCATAGAGCTCTTATCAGATTTCTTCACGCTTTTTGTCCTGAATGTGATTTTTATAAAGACCGGTTTCCTGAGGGCCTTCCTGGCCAACTTCACCCTGTCTGCTTACAACGTTGCTGCTGCATTCCTGTCTCCTTACCCGGATGGGACGCTGCTGCTTACCATATATCTTGTTATAATAGGATTCCTGGGTGCCTACTCCATGTTTGGAATGGCAGCAAGGATGTCCGCTGCATCATCTGCTGCCAGGACACAGCAGCAGCCAGAAATAAAACCGCTTTCGCCTGATTATTCTGCACTATTTGTGAGGAGCTCATGCCAGGAGTGCGGTAATACCACGTTCCATATAATGGACGATATGTCACTGAAATGCACGAAATGTGGAACCATTGTTCCAAAGGGTACCATGGTCATTCCGAATATCAGGGTCGAGATGGCGTCACGGCCAAGGACCTGAGCTTCACATAAATAATTATGGCTGCAGCATACACCCCCGACCAGAGGAACAGGAAGAAGATGGTGAAGTTACCCATGATTTGCAGCAGTGTACCCTCCCCCAGCGATCCAATTATAAAACCGAGACCGAACATTGATTCATAATAGTAAACACCGGTTCTCGTATCAGATGTTTTGGCAATGTACGACAGTATCTTTGACATGCTAACTGAAACACCAAGCCCTGATGCCAAGGATACCCCTATTATTATTAGAGCTGAATTCTCGAAGGCTAGTATGATTGTCGGGAAGACAAGAGAGGCTGAAATTACACTGTAATGCCAAGGCTCAAGTTCCTTTGAGTAGTTGAGGACTATAAAACCGATGGCAACCATAACGCCATATATGCCCACTATGAAGCCAATGAGATAGTAAGCATACCCTAAGGACCTCATTAAAGGTTCAAGCACATAGTATTCAAACCCGGAAAACAGCCCTGAAAAGAAAAGAGAGGTGACGTACTTTAACTCTGTCCGCCCGTGTTGTCTCTGCTCAAGTACGACGTTTAGTTTCTGGGTAAAGTAGATCGAAAGGGTAAATGCAGCTGCAGCGAAAAAGAATACATATCTGAAGCCAAATGCCCCTATTACAGCACCCATAACAAGGGGAGCTGCTGCGTTGGGCAGCCCCCAGCCTATGGAGTATTTTTCGGCGTTGTTACTGCCCTCCATGCCGCCAAGCGCTATCTCGTTTGATATCCACCATGGGGCCTGGAAGAGGCTTGCGAGCAGTGCTATGGGAAGGAAATACCTCTCATATCCGAATACCATAGCAATAGAGAGCGATACCAAGGCAGTGAGCGAGAGGGCCGTGCCGATTCTCAGCACTCTGGTCGTGGAATGCCTGAATAGATATGAAACTGCAATGAAGGGGACTGCCCCAGACATTCCAATAAGGCCGATTACGGAATAGCTGAAACCAAGATTCCTCGCCAGTAGGGGGAACGTAAAGCTTAGACTCATCCATCCACTGGCGAATGCCAGGCTGCTGATGAAAAGCCTTTTTGAAGAGTTCAAGCGGAATCTGCCACCAAGGCGCGGTATCATTCACTTAAAGTTAATGGTAACGCTGACTCCTGTGTTTTCCACTCTCCAGATTGATAACTCACTGGATCTTGTCTATCTTGACCCCGTCGTCTTCGTAGAACGCAACGATATCATCCTCTTTAAGATCAAGACGTTTAATGATCTTTCTGGGCAGAGTAATCCTGAAGGATGTTCCCCGTGAGGAAATGTGAGTCACGTCAATTAATTTCCTTTTGTCCATGAATGGCAATTATTAATAATCATATAATTGTTACATTTATGTCCATTTTGGCTTATTCCCAAATTTATTTAAAGAGAGAACTTCATTCGTGAGAGCATCATGAGTTTTCATCGTTTACTTTTTATACGCTGAAAAGCTTCTGGTTGGAACTTCCATGGTAACTAAACCAGCTAGAATGTACACAAAAATAACAGGGCCGGCCTACACCAGAAAGGAATTTATGGGTGGGGTGCCATATCCAAAAATCACGAACTTCGTTCAGGGAAACCAGAAGAGGGATTTTGAGATAGAATTTCAGCTGATTGCAGAGGAATCATGCCAGATCAGGCATATTGCACTTGAGGCAGCAAGGGTCTCTGTTAACAGGAAGATGCTGGAAGGATCAAGCGCGGACAGCTATTACCTTCAGATAAGACCCTATCCGCATCATGTCATAAGGGAGCACAAGATGGCCACAGGAGCTGGAGCTGACAGGATATCAAGTGGAATGAGAGCTTCCTTCGGCAGGCCAGTTGGAACGGCTGCAAGAGTGCATGCAAAAGATGTCATCATGGTAGGGAGAACAACCCCTGACAAGGCAAGAAAACTTAGGGACGCACTGCACAAGGCCTCCTTCAAGCTTCCCACTCCTTGCCGTATTGAAATAACCAAAGGAAAGGATCTTGCTGGGAAACTAGGGCTGTAACATTAAAGATGATACCGGAATCCGATAAGATTCTGGCCTCAATTGTTGGAAATTACGGCAACGTAAACATAGTCAAGATTACAGATGGTTGGGACAGCCAAGTTTTTGTTGTAAACTCACGGAGGGTATACAAGATACCTTCCACCCATCGCAAAGGCTCTCCCCTGAAGGAGCATTTCCTGTTAAAGCTCCTCAGGCCGTCCCTTGGAAGACTTGTTCCATCGCACCCGGAATTATACCTGTACAATAGGGGTCGTGAGCCCATACAGGTGCTTTCGTACGACTTCATACCTGGAACCACGCTGGAAAGCAGCTTCCCGGTTAGCGATTCGGAGCAGATGGCAATAGCCGTGTCCTTTTTCAGGATCTTCCAGGTGATACATTCAACCTGGGTACCGGCCAACAGGTTCCTGTCAGCTGGATCCGGCCTTTCATCATGGAAAGGAAGATACGCTGAAATGAAAGCCAGATTCACGGGAGAAAATTATCCAGAGCTTCAGGGAAATCTCATAGACTATGTGCAGAGCCTTCTCTCTGACTTCATGGCAGACCTCAGAAACTTCAGGTTCACGCCAACTTTCATACATGGCGATATTGATCCCAGGAACATCATCTGGGACAGGCCTAGATTATGTGTCGCAGGGCTCATAGACTGGGCTGAGGCAGATTATGGAGACCCGGCATTTGATGCTGCATCCCTCTTTTTCCATGAAGGCCTTGGGCTTAAATACCTGAAAATAAGCGGCCTTGCAGTTAACGCTGATGCAGTTCACAGGATAGAGTTCTACCACAGGCTGGTTCCGGTATACTGGATCGAGTACGGATACAGGAACGACGATTCCACCCTGATTAGGAAAGGTACTGAAGAACTCTTGGCCCGTAGAAATTTTTCTATCAGACTGTGACAATCCCGGGAGCTACATAAATAATACAGGGGGATATTATGCCAAACTTGATTCCCTCGAGCCTATGAAATCCTGAATCAGCTTTGCCGCAAGCATAGATGTGTTTCCGTTGTCGTATACCGGAGTCATCTCAACTATGTCAAAGCCCACGATTCGCTTCGCAAAGTGTCTTATGAGCTCCCTAACCTCCATTGCCCTCAGCCCGTATGGCTCAGGAGTGCCAACCCCAGGGGCCTCTGATGGATCGATGCCGTCCATGTCTATTGAAAAATATATCCTGCCTGGGGAAGCCTTCTCTATCTCGTTGACAACAGAGGAAATTCCCTTGCTGCGTACCTCATCTGCAGTAAAGAACCTCACCTCTTTCCATTCCTTGGAATTATATTCCTCCAATGAAACAGATCTGGTCCCCACAGAATAGATCCTTCCAGGGCCCAGGATCTCGAGGGAACGCCTGGTAACGCAGGCATGATTATACCTGTTTCCCATGTATTCTTCGCGGAAGTCGGAGTGCGCGTCAATTATTATCATTGTGCAATCCCTGCCAATGTTCCTGACAGCACCTACGGTGACAGAGTGCTCTCCGCCAATCATTACAGGTATCTTTCCCTCCCTGAATATTTCGGCTGTTGCAGCCTCAACTGTATCTATTACCTCTGAAACATCCTCCCCCACCTGCATGTTTCCGAGATCGCATATGGGAACTAAGGGAAAGTTCACGCCATAATGAAAGTCAAACGATTCCAGGTTGTCATAGGCGAGCCTGACCGAATCCGGGGCAAGCCTTGAACCGCGGCGGAAACTTGAAGTGCCATCAAAAGGCACTCCAAAAATCACGTACTTCGCACTCCCATAGGAAGATGTTGCGTCCGCAATCCTCCTGAGGGAAAACAGGCCCATCAGTTCTGGAGCATTATCTTCCTGACGCCCATCGCTTCCCAATATGATACCTCCGTGCCGGGCTTAATCTTCTCGACTTCCTCTGGGGAAACCTGCACTACAAATGTCTCGAATGTTTCTGAATCCATCAGCTGGACCTCATTATTGGCAACAGACAGGACCTGGGCGTTCTTCTTCTCTATTATGGGAACTTTCACCTTGTGCTTTACTGGATATACAACACTCCTCTTCTGGTTATCAAAAATTCCAATGGCAACAATTCTTCCCTTGGCTTCGCCGTGCTTGCCTGGCTTTGACATTGTGATCTCAACTATCTTGCACGGTGCATCATCAATAAGCATGTATCTTCCAACTTTGAGTTCCCTTACTTCGGCTTCTTGCCAACTCATGTGATTCTCTCGGTAATCCTCTCTCTCTTTATATATTTTCTATATCAGCAGGGTTATAAAAGGCGTATTAGTCAATAGAAGTTGGCATCCCTGAACATTTCAGGTTCAAAATCAAGCAGCCGGTGGTTTCTTTTGACAAATTTGCCGCCTATTATGACGTCGCTGACCGAAGATGTGCCTGCAGAATAGACAATGTTTGAAATGGCATTTTCTGGAGTTGTTGGAATCAGTTCCGGTGTTGACATGTCCAACATTACTATATCTGCTAGCTTTCCATTCTCTATGGAACCAATGTCACTGCGGTTAAGAGAATGGGCCGCGTTGATCGTTCCCATGTCGAGCATCATCTGGGCGTTTGTCACCGCAGGGTTCCATCTCTCGTTCTTAACACTTATGGAACCGAATTTCATGGCAGACCAGATATCCTGTGAGTTATTCGAGGCAGTGCTGTCGGACCCAAGGGAAACCAAGATTCCGTTTGAAACAAATTCTGGAACAGGTGCTGTTCCCCCCACACCAAGCTTTGCGTTGCTTACTGGATTCCATGAAACCCTTGATCCTTTCATGGCCATCATTCTGACCTCATTCAGTGTTGCCCACACACAATGGGCAGCAATGAACCGCTGGCTTAAAAATCCAATTTCTGATAGATGCTCTATTGGCCTTTTTCCTCCATGGCCCTTGACAAAGTTGTAAACTTCTTCCCTGGTTTCAGACAGGTGACCATGTATCAATGTGCTGTACCTTCGGGAAACGTCATCTGCAGCAAGATAAGTTTCATCCCCTGCCACATACACGCCCTGCACTCCAATTGCGGGTGTTATCATTTTCTCCTTGCTGAATTCCTGAATGAAATGTTCAGCATTTTTCACGGGATTGCCCTTCTGTGTGGTCTTGTCCTGATCCAGTGTGTTCCATGCAAGGAATGCCCTGATTCCAGACTTCTTTGCAGCCTGAGCCACTATGTCTTCACCATAGTAGAGATCAAGGAATGAAGTGATGCCTGAATTAATCATTTCCTTTGTTCCCAGGAGTGATGAATTGTACATTCCCTCATCCGTTCTCTCAGCGTCTAGCCTGAAGGTCTTCTCAAGGAACCCTGATAATGGAATATCGTCAATGAAGCCCCGAAGGTGTGTCATGGCTACATGGCAGTGTGTATTTATCAGCCCCGGCATTGCTATTAGATTGCTCGCATCTAGAATTTCATCGGCACCATCCTCTTTCCCCGGTGCCGAAACATCCTTGATGTGATCTCCCTCAATGAAAATGTTGCCCCTGAATACACGCCTGGAGGCGTCCTGTGAAACTATGAGAGCATTTCTGATGAGGATTGTGTGCATCTTTGGAAATGTTTCATCGGTTAATAAAAAGCTTCATTTCTCGTCACCACTTGTCTTCCCTGGGAAGTTTTCCCTGCTTCTTTAGCTTTCTTTCCGGTGTGCTCCTGACGGCGTAGAGTGCTGTAGCCAGTACAGCTATGGCAACAGCAAGAATCTGGAAACCAAAGCCTGAAACTAGCTGGTCAATGGCGAACACAAGAAATGCAAGGACTCCGCCGAGCAGCACAGCAGACCCGATACCTGCTAATGCCGATGGACGGAGCTGCCTATCCTGTGTCAGGATAAAGTACGTGATAATCGATACAAGTGATAATATGAGCGATATCATCATTGCAGGATCAATAGGGAAGCTGTATTTCTGGAGCGGCGGAGGAAAACTCTGCCCATCGATGTTTGTAGATCCAGTAAATATCAGTGCAATCCATGAAAGAAGCTGCATCTCATAGGCTTGAAGGTAGGCGTTAGAGTAAGAATAATTGTATATCTGCATGAGGTATAGAACAAAAACCTGGTCCAAAAGCGGCAATAGTGAGAGGACAAGATATGATATTGCCCTGCTTAGGGTTCTTGACTTTATCCCACCCATTGCTGCTGTGACGCTGATAACCATGCTGAAGGTTATTCCTGTCTTAAGGTTGAACGGAATTACAAAATATCTCAGGAGCCTGTTCTTCTCCACGTAGTTGCTGAATTGCGTAAGGAAGGTTCCGCTGGTTGATTCCCCGGCAAGAACAGCGAGTGAGAACAGGATTACGAGAAGTATTGCAAGGATGACCGCTGGATTCACCATGGGCCTGAACCTCCTTGGGACGAATATTGAGACTATTGGCACCGCTATGAGAGCAGCGAATGGGACAACGTATATCTCCCCAGTCAGGTGGGGTATGACATAAAATATGAGGAGTACGGCTGGGAGCATTATGCCGAAGTTCATTGCAGTTCTTGTGATCCACTCCTTCAATGTTCATCCCCCTATGTTAAGAGTGCGTGCATACCTGTATTCCGACATAAGCCTGAGATAAAGGTCCTTCTCCCTGGCGGTGGTTGCCTTGATTCCAATTCCGTTGAAAAAGTGAGTTACTGCCTGCACATATGTCCTTTGCTTGTTTGCTATGCTCATCATGAGCTTCCTGTATACAGGATCTTCTCTCTGCTCCACAAAATCATATCCATCCATGAGGAAAAGATATGTTGGCTTCCCGGACTGGTAATTCCTTGGGCTTGACGGATGGAAGTTCTCTGGATATGACATGGCCGTAATGATGAATATGACGGCGTTTTTCTTTACCCTCTTCCTGATCTTTTCTACCGCATCTTCTATGCGGAAATCCCCAGACGGCCTCGTTTCGGCAATGAGCTTCTCTAGCTTCTTTATGGGCTCCTCCGCTTTCTGAGCTGGTATGAAATAATCCATTTCACTGGAAAGTATAAGAAAGCCTACCCCGTCCCTGTTTTTCAGCACAGAATAAGAAACATTGAGGATAGTCGTCATAACCGAGTCGTACATACGCCGGTCAGCGGTGCCCTGATTCATCCCGTTTCCATAGTCCACAACAAAATAGACATCGATTTGCCTCTCCTCCTCCATCTGCTTCACGAAGAGGTCCTCGCCGTCGCCACCGTTGTATCTGTTCCATACCATGTACCTGAAGTCATCTGACTCCACGTACTGCCTCACACCGTAAAAATCGTAACCCTGCCCGGCTTTCCTGGAATAATGTATTCCCACTGTGAAGATGAAGTTGCTCAGCCTTTCACTGCGCTGCGTGTAGATATCAGAAAGAGCTGGGCCTATTTTTACCTCATCAATTTTTTCAAGTATGGAGCGGGTTATGCATATTTTCATAGGGTCCTGAATGTAAAGTATTAGGGGGCCTATCCTGTATCTCCCTATTGCTATTGATTCGATGGAATACTTTCTCTCCTCGGTCTGCCCAGGCTGCAGTGTTACATCCCCATCATAGTCACCGGATGTCCTGAATACGTCAGATAAGGTGTCATAGTAATGAAAAGCAATGATTCTTCCTGTTGGATTGGTGAATCTTACCAGTATTTCCTTTGGGGAATGTTTCCTTCCGTGGTCGTCCTTCAGAATGCGCTCAACCCTGATCCTGAATAGGTCCCTGGCCGGACCTTTGTTAAATACTATGACATCTGCTGCGATGATGAAGAACAGGACTAACGAGAATATTATGAAATACCTGTATCCAAAAAATATGGCTTCTATGACAGACGAAGTAACAGCGGAAATCAGAGCGTATCCGGATTTCTTGATCATTTTGGCGTCTCGACCTGTGATATGACCCTGTCAATTACCCTGTTTACGACACTGTAAGCATCACCGCCATTCTCCAGGAGTGCTTCAGGACGAAGCATGATCCTGTGGTTAAGCAGAGCCCTGGCAAGAAAACGGATATCCTCCGGGATTACGAAATCCCTGCCGTTAAGCATTGCATTGGCCTTGGAAGCCATAAGGTATTTTGCTGTTGTTCTGGGGCTTGCACCAACCATTATGAGGTCATTTGATCTTGTTGCCCTTATTATGTCAACAATGTATGTTATTATTTCCTCACTTGCATAAATTTTTGAAACCTCGCGGCGTAGCTCAAGAATCTTGTTCCCATCAATATCATTCTCAATTTCTTCCTCTGGAAGTGACAGGGACCTGAGGATGCCCAGTTCCTCCTCCCTGCTCGGGTATGTAAGGATATACCTGAAGAGGAATCTGTCCATCAATGCCTCAGCAAGCGGGAATGTTCCCTCCTGCTCTATGGGATTCTGGGTGGCGATTACCAGGAATGGCTCAGGCAGTGGATAGTCTTCCCCTCCCACTGAAACTTTCTTCTCCTCCATACCCTCGAGAAGGGCTGACTGTACCTTGGCAGGGGTTCTGTTGATTTCATCCGCAAGAAGAACGTTTGCAAATATTGGTCCCCGCCTGAACTCCAGCTTCTTTGATTCGAGGTTGAATATCATTGTGCCAGTCACGTCTGTCGGAAGCATATCCGGGGTAAACTGTATCCTCTTGAAATCCATGCACAGATGACGGGAAAACTCGCTGGCTAGCATTGTCTTTGCAAGGCCGGGAACCCCTTCCAGCAGGACATGGTTGTTGCTGAGGAGGGCTATGAACATGAACCTTACAACCCTCTCTGACCCTATCACCCTTTTCCCTATGGCAGCTTCTATTTTCCGTATTGCATTGCGCAGATCTGTCATATCAACAAATTCAGTTTCGGTCATATTTTTACCTCTTCCTCCAGTTCAAATTCAACGAGCTGGAATTTCGCCTTTCTCAGCCTGTTGTACAGATTTAGCATTTCGTTGAACGTTTCCTTGGTACCCTGGACACCGCGTTCCTTCCTCTTTGCCCGGGAAGAATGTGACATTGCTTCGTATTTGCTGAGTCTTTTTTTCAGCATATTGAAATAGTCATCATACTCCTTCAGACTGTGGAATTCCTTCTCCATTGGATCAACAAAATGATGGATGTCACCGGATTTTACGATATCTGATTCCCGGTTGAAGTAATCGCGTGGAATTACAAATTTTTCACGTTTCTGTTCAAGGGTTGGTGGGCCGTCTATCTTTGTGGATCTTCTCTTAATTTTTATGACTGCAGATGTTATGAACACCAGAACCACTGGAATGATGAACGTAAGCAAGAAAAAGGGATTGTGCTGTACGCTGTTGAAGAATGATGTCAATAGCTGAGGGCCTACGGAACTTAGTCCAGAGGAGGAGGTGATGATTCCCATAGCACTAAACCTTCGGTTCGCTCTCTGTGAAATAGAGCTTCATTATGTCCATATAGTTATAAATCTCCGAGAACCTGTTCATCAGATCCTCTCCATCAAAATTAACTTCCGGGCCAAATCTGGCCTTCTCATAAAAATTGAGATAGAAAGTAAGTATCTTCTTGAGGGCCATAATCCGATTCTTTGTGGATTCTTGGGATGCGGCGGCTGATTCAAAGGCTTCTAATAGGCTAAAGCTGTCAACTAGGGAATACTCTGGAACCTTTATGTTTAGGGAGGCCAGTTCATTCACAAAAAACTGCCTGTTGCCCTCAGTTTCACTAACTTTGGCTCCAAAGAACCTTGCGTAGTCTTTCTTTGCAGCCTGGAAAGTAAGCCTGGCTGCTCCCTGAAGATCATTTTCCCCTATGAGCCTCCTTGCTTCAAGAGCCGGAGGTATGTCCCCAACTGTCTTTACCTCCACAACAGTTTCCACGTTCTCCATCGTTGGCCCCTTAAACCGGGACTTCTGCTTTTTCGGTTTTTCCTTTGCCTGTTTCACTACTTTCTTCGGCTGTTTAGAAAAGAGAGCCATTCAATTTCACCCCATCAGTTCTGGCATGTAATAGTATACCTGTATCTCCGTTGAATTTGATATTACACTTTCAAGATCATAGATCGTGTAATCTGATACTGTAAGGTTTAATGTACTTTGCAAGGTATTTCCTGTTGCGAAATAGTTCTTCAGAGTAATGTTATGCCCAGACACTGAGATCTGGTAGTTGATGCCGTTAAAGCTCACGTTTGTATAGCTGGTGAGATTTGCCTTCACGTTTATGGAATAAACAAACAGTCCCTTCTGCTGGAAGGTCAGATTGTAGAGGGCAGTGTAAATCTGTTCCTTGGAGTTGTAGCTGAAGTTAGTACTGCTCACCAAAGAGCCACGTGTAACACTGAAATTCAGAGAATGTTCATAAGCTGATGCCGTGAGGCTGAATGTAGTGCTGTTTGCTCTGGTTCCCACTATGTATGCTGAGAAAGAGAAATCCCCATAACTCAGTGGGACAATGTTCTTTCCTGATCCGCCGGCTACTGCTTGGTCAACTGGTGATACTGAGCCCCCGCTTACTGAATAGCTCCAGCTGATAGGACTGCTGTATGAGAGTATGAGAAGATACGGTTTCAGTTTGGTATTATTTGAGAAGCCGGTCTTCAGTGATATATTCCAGTATTCCGTAACATAGGCTTTGTCACTGTATGTGATGTTGTATATGCCCGCTGGAAGGTAATAGCTGAAAATAGTGAAGTTTGGCCCTGTTATGTTATAATTGTAGGGCTTATTTGGCAGGATAGGTAGCGCATAATTTCCAACTGCCATTCCGTTTACTGGAACACTGTCCCCAGCATATGACAAGGGGTTGGTAAGGTTCAAGTAAATCTTGTGTAGTGTGTAATTAAACATTTCAAAAGAGACAGTTGCCTGGGAAGTTTTGACCAAGATGGGGGAGCTATAAAACTGGATCGATGATGGCAAGATGACATACGTCCCGGAAAATGCCAGAGAAAGAGAAATGTTTCCACCGGCATCTGTTATGCCCTTTGTAACGAAGTCCACGCCGTTAGTCCTCGCGAAGATTTCAACAGGAAGGTAGGAAAGTGGGCTACTCGACGTGCCGTTCTGGAGATGAATCTTAATTGTGGCCGGAACCGTTGAATAAGTGGAGGCATTGCCTGACCCTGCAGTGCCATTGAGCGCAGAGGATATGCCGCTGCCGTTTGTACCTGGTATTCCAGATCCGTCCGTGTAATTCCAGAATGTGAAATTGGAGCCGATTGGCTTCGGTATTAGATGCACTGCCGGCACAGTGGTATTGCCAGTCACGTTGATCTTCACTGTGTCATTGTAGAATCCTGGCCTTGAAAAATTGAGATAATAGGAACCGCCGATTATTGATCCATTATAATATCCACTAGAGTTTCCTGTGAGGTTCAAAATTGAGGGGCCTCCTGGAACATTGCCTATGCCCACTGTAACCCCAGAAAGCCCTGAACCATTTCCTTCGTTCAGTGCCGTCCCGTTGATCCTATATACAGATTTAGAAGTATTAAGCCCGATCTCTGAACCCTGTGGATTGGAGGAACTGAGGTTGAAGCTCGGGAATTGGGTTGATGTTATGACAAGAACATACCTACCAGTGTATGAGAAATTGATGATATAGTTTCCAAGAGGGCCTGTCTTGAAGCTGAAAACTGAATATGTCCCGTTAACTGATGTGTATGCCTGGAAAGCTTCGCCAGACAGTTTTTGCCCTGTCTGCGTTGATATCATTGTTCCTGTCATTGCCTGAGCCGGACTACCGAATACTGAATAGTTAACCGCAGAGGCATTATCTGAAAGTGAGGATGGGCCAAATGGCACATTGAACGTTATACCACTTGCTCCCATAAATGGGTCCTTGGATTCTATTTCTGGGGAATATGTGCTGTTATCCGTAGCTGTTACGTACTTTGTCGTGTTTACGTACTGATAGCTGCTGAATGAAATCTCATTGCCGCCATAAACAGCTGGTATGGAGTAGAAACCAGAGCCATTGGCATGGACTGATATCCCAAGAGTGGATGAATATACAGTGGCACCTGGAATTGGCTTTCCAAGCTGATTTTCAACAGTGCCATTGATGTGGAATATAGCTGTTGTAATGGGGTGGAGATAAACTGTCATTCCGCTTACCGGTTTTCCTGCCACAGTGATGTTTTCCGGGACGGTAACGTTTGAAAAGCCCTTCTTCATGGCGCTTATGCTGTATGTTCCATTCACCATGCCAAGCGAGAATTGTGAATTCTGGCTAGAGATAATGTCATATGCGCCGAGGAATTCCGAGAATTTGATAAGCACGCCAGGCACTGATCCATTGGTTGAATCTGTGGTGCCGGAAACCTGGTATACGGTAGAATGCGGCAACGTAACGTTAACCCACGTCTGGCCCGCAGACGGAATAAAGACCTTTTTATATTGTGTCTTGTACTGGAAGGCCTTGAAGGCAAAAACACCTGAACCTGACTTTAACACCTCGATCTGGTAAAACCCGTTTGAGGCCGTATGCACCATAACTGCTGCTTCCATTACTGCAACATAGAGATTCTGATCTGACAGTGCCTCAGGCTTTCCAGAAGCATTTATTCCTGTTATGTATCCTTCCATCAGAACAGTTGCGTTTCCGGTTGGCGAGAATGATGTCCCCTTTTCACCTATGCCAGGAGAGTTATATCTCTGATTCCCGAATATCAGTTCTGGAGGAGGCGTTACATTCTTTGGAGGATTGAGTATTAGAGTGGCTGGCTGCGACGGGTATTCAACGTTGAAGAGTACAAAAACACTGGAAACAAGCAGTATTCCAGTTATCAGCATGGCCATGGACTTAACTTGCAATGCCTTACCAGATACTAGATATATATAAATGTTTGTACTAATGTATATAAAAATTTCACTACAGTATGGCTTTTCACCACAATATAGGTCTATACCTATATTTGTCTCAGTTTCTTACCTTGACCGCTATTCCCTTACGCAAAGATTTCATTGCTAGGAATGGCATTTTAGCAATGCCTACTGCCCTCACCTGCCCTGAATGACATGCCACAACTTCGTCCTCCTGGCGTATATCTTCCGTGGCGTCCAGAATGCCAACCGGGTATATGTTTGCTGTTGGCTTGAAGTCGTCAATCTCGACTACGAATCTGTTCTCTTTGGCAAATATCTGGCCTGAGTTTTTGTTTATTGTAAATTTTCCCAGGAGAGGATTATAGATCAGGAAAGGTTTGCCATCTTTCACGAGCATTTCGCTGTTGTAGTTCTTCACTATCTTACAACCTGAAATATAATCTGAAATCCAGTTTCCAAACTGATACTCCGCTATTTTAATGTAGTTTTCAAGCCGGTTTGTTTTGGAGTCATGTTCCCCATGTCCTGACTGCTGCACGTATGCACTTATGGTTTCATTGAGCCTATCAAGAGATTCCTCTGTGTGCTTATCCCAACCTATCTTGATGTGGCCTTCTGGAAGATCATCGTGAATAAAGTCCAGATCATCTCCAACAAATGTGTATACGGCATCGTATCGGTTATTCTGAAAATACCCTCTGAGAAGATTGCTGATCATGTGCTTCTCATCCTCATACCAGTCTCCTATGACCGGTATATCGTAAAACATAGCGGGATAGGTCTCCTCAAGTTCACGCGGAACTATGCCTACGGGGGATGTAACTATTATTTCGTGCACATATTTCCTGTACGGCATGATCTTTTCAATTATCTTCCTGTGAGATTTCGAGATGGAATACGGTTTTCTGGCGGAACAGGGCAGGAGGAGCGCGATTTTCTTGCTATCAGGCCTCCTGTATACAGTCCTAATAAAATCACGGTACCTGACCAGATCTGGTCTCCTCAGGGATTCCAGGGAATTTGCCTTTATATATGGCGTCCTTCTTGGAAACGAAGCCTCTTCTGCCTCGTAACCTTCGCTATCCATAAGCCTGAGAATCTCTGCGGCTTTTGTTGAGATCTGGTATTTCTCCACAACTTCCCTCAGTGTTCCGTCCTTGATTGCCAAAGACAGATTGGCCATAATCCTCCTTGCAAATGCAAAATTGGCCTGGAAATTGTTTTCGTCCGATCTCTCATAACCTAATTCTCCATACCTGATTCCTCGCAGGCTTACCATCCTGAGCGTCGAATCATCAAAAAGTGAAATTCCGGCGTACACCAGAACAGGGAACAGGTAAGGGTCAGCCACACCCTGCATGTAGATGAGCTTTGAAAATGAGACCTGGTTTCGTATGCCATAGATGGCCTTCAGGAGTTTTCTTGGCCTCTGTATGAGAAGGGCCCCATCCGTGATTACTACCAAATCTTCGCTTTCCGGGTATCTGTTCTCCTTCCCCGGCGCAAGCGTTCCCTTGCCAGAAAGGGTTCTCCTATCAAACCTGTTTCCCTCTGATATAAATAGTTCTTCAGGGCTTATCTTGATATCTCCGCCACTGACTGTGCTGAGAATCTGCGGATATGTAATTGATTCGTCAAGTTTCCCGGTTCTGGCCATGCCAAATAGGGCATCGTCAACAATCATCGCCGGTATATCCTAAGGCTCCTTTATTGAATTTCCCTAAGCAACCATAGTGGAAAGGTTAATTAAAGTGCATTTACTCTTGCCTCTGAATTCATTGGCACAGTCTTCACGTAAACTGGTAAACATTGACAATACGAAGGGCGGAGTTGAAAACCTTGTACTTCCT
Organism: Thermoplasmata archaeon; assembly: GCA_021797355.1. Lineage (GTDB taxonomy): Archaea > Thermoplasmatota > Thermoplasmata > Thermoplasmatales > Thermoplasmataceae > UBA509. The sequence continues at coordinate 115,678 of JAJZZX010000006.1, forward strand.
GGCGATATTATTTCTACTGCTGAGGAGTACGTACCGGGGAAAAACACGGCCGAGATGGAGGGCAGGATCATCTCGCTTGTTTATGGAAATGTAAAGAAGGACGATAAGAACCTGTTAATTTCTGTATCGCCCTTGAAGAGCAGAAAATCCATACGAGCTGGGGACACTGTCTATGGGCAGGTATTCAAGGTTGACCAGAGAAAAGCATCCATAAAGATAGGCGCTGCTTACGATCCGGTATCTGGAGCTATACAGTTTAATGGTGAAGGGTATGTCAATCTGCCCCAGCAGTATGACAGAAACAGTTCTCCTCCTGTGAGGATCGGAGACATTGTGCGGGCGAGGGTTGTTAGGACTGGAGACAGAGGCTCTGAGCTAACTATTGCTGGAAAGGGACTTGGTATACTGAAGACGCTCTGCCCCAGATGCAGGCTTCCAATGACTAGAAAGAACGGTTCCCTGTATTGTGATAACTGCGAGAAGAGCGAGATGAGGAAGGTTGCCGATGATTACGGCGCCATTGAAATTTATGGTGAGATGCAATGAAAAATGGTGGAGTTGGAAAGGTCAAGGATGTTGAAAGGCTGTCAAATGAAGTCAATACCATGAGAAGGGAACTTGATGACGTAAAGGAGGTCCTTAAGGGGCTCATACAGGTTATCATGAGCCGTGAAGAGGGACTTGATGAGGATGAATATAACTGAAAATGGTGAACAGCTATGATAATGCCAATGAAAATGCTGGAAGAAAACCTGAATAAGCATGTTGCCCTTCTGCTAAAGGATAACAGGGTCCTTGAGGGAGTGCTTTCCGGATATGATGAATATATGAACATGGTTCTTGACGATGTCGAAGAGAGCGACGAGGACGTTACAAGGAAACTCGGGACGGTTATCATAAGGGGAAGCAATGTTGTTCGAATTGTTCCTAAGTGATCTTTAATACCGCAGGAAACATGAGCCGGTCTAGGATCTCTTTCATCGCCCAACGTTTGTCCCTGTAGACATCAAGAATTCGAAGGAAAAGTTAGCTTTCAGGTTTAATTTACAATTTTAGATAGTTAATAAACTATTTATTTTGGGGGTACTTATTAAGTCAGGTGACATTATGCCTGAAGAAAACAGATTTCCATTGATAGGGGAGAAATTCCCCGAGATGAGTCTTGAAACGACGCATGGGAACATGAAACTTCCTGACGTTTTTAAGGGAAAGTGGTTCATGCTTTTCAGCCATCCCGGCGATTTTACACCAGTATGCACAACAGAGTTCTATTCATTCGCCAGAAGATATGATGATTTCCAGAAACTTGGCACTGAGCTTATTGGACTGTCTGTGGACAGCACCATCAGCCATATTGAATGGGTCAACTGGATCTCAGCGAACCTCAAGATAGAAGTACCGTTCCCCATAATCGGCGATGCAATGGGAAGGGTTGCCAGCAGGCTGGGAATGATTCAGGCTGAATCCTCTTCCTCAACTGTACGCGCAGTGTTCATCGTTGATCCAAACTCAACTGTGAGGCTTATTATGTATTACCCGCTTGAGATAGGAAGGAACGTTGATGAGCTTCTCAGGACCATAAAAGCTCTGCAGATGGCGGATAAATACAAGGCAGCCGTTCCGGCCAACTGGCCTTATAACGAACTCATTGGAGATAAGATACTCAACCCACCGCCCAAAAACACCAAGGACGTGCCTGCCCGCATGAAGGAATTCAAGGGATACTCCTGGTGGTTGACGTACAAAGACGCACCGGAAAGCGACGTTCAGGAGATAAAGAAAATTGTGAAACCGAGAGCCGAAAAGTAACCTTACTGCACCAAAATGCTTCGGAAGGGCCGGGACCGGGCACTGACTGAAAGGTTCAGTGCCTTACGTTTTAATATGTAATTTGGTTATCTTGGTCATGCTACCTGCAAGTGAGTTGACCAAGGAGCAAGAAAGATTACGAAAATCCGGCATTGCAAAGGAATATCAGGAAAAGATTGGACAGTTTTTGAGTGATGTGAGGCTTGAGGGCCTATCAAACGACAGGCTTTACTTTTATGCAATTAGGCTGAGGCAGATTGCTTCATTAATGGCTGACTCATTCCTTTCGCCGTCGGTAGATGATGTAAAGGCTCTAATCTCCAGGCTTATGGAAGGCAAGATTGGCAGAAAGATTAAAGGCTGGAGCAAATCCGGCACTTATTCTGACTGGGGCATAGAGAACTATAAAACTACGTTGAAGAAATTTTACAGATAGCTATACAAAACAGAGAAGCCGGAATGTATTGCATGGCTGAAACCTAACAATCACCCAAACAAGAACGTGAAGCCTGATAACATGATCACAGAGGATGAAGTGCAGAAGCTTGTTGGGGCACTAAAAAATTCCAGGGATCGTGCCCTCACATACACCCTTTACGATTCAGGATGCAGGATTGGCGAGCTTTTAACGCTGAGAAACAAGGATATTGCTTTTGATGATTACGGTGCGATACTGTCGGTCACAGGAAAGACAGGATACAGAAAAGTAAGGGTTGTCGGCAATTCCATATCGTATCTGCGAGAGTGGCAGAATTCACATCCTTTCAGGGATGATTCAAATGCATGGTTCTTCTGCGGTATTGAATCGGAAAACAGGGGAAAGAAGCTTGAACACGCCAATGTGTATAAATTCATGAGAAAGGGATTGCAGGAAGCAAAGATAGAGAGGCGCATATATCCACACCTGTTCAGGCACACCAGGGCAACAATACTGGCATCAAGAGTAACAGAAGCTCCACTGGAGGCACAGATGGGATGGGTCCATGGATCAAGGATGACCCAGACATACGCGCACCTGTCAGGTAGGGACCAGGACAATGCAATCCTGAGGGCATACGGCATTGAGGTCAAGGAAGAAAGGCCCATTGAATCTCAGAAGCCATCCTTATGTCCAAGGTGCAGGGAGCCAAACGATCCAAAGGCGAGGTTCTGCTGGAAGTGTGGCATGATCCTTGACCGATCACTGACCGAAAAGAAGCTGAAGGATGAGGCAAGAGAGATCGAAACTGCAATAATGAAATCTGATGTTGTGGATACTCCAACAAAGAGGATAGTGGAAACATTCCCAGAGGATTTCAAGGATCTGATCTTTGAGACGGTACTGAAGCAAATCGCTGAGAATCCGGAGTTGAGGGAGAAATTCCAAAGGGAATTAACGGAACAGGGAAAGTAATTGGACCGGTCGGGATTTGAACCCGAGGCCTCCTGCTTGCAAAACACAAAAACATTGCCTCCGGCATCAGAATATATCAAGGAACTGGATAAATGGATGGACCATAAGGGATTCAGCAATGGATACAAAAATGACATCCATCGTTATCTAAAACCTCTTGAAAATCTGGAAATTCATGATATTTCTGAATTAAGGGGAATCATCTCAAAGAGCACATCTTCAATGATCCTTACCGTGACCAGGGCATACATCAACTTTCTCCTGGAGAATGAAATAATCAATGAAGAGACTGCACTCTATTTCAGGAAGGCACTCCCTTCAAGAAAAACAACTGTTGACGGGTACATTCCCAATGACCAGGATGTCAGGAATGCATATCAGAAAATCAAGCAGGAAAAGGATCGCATTCTCTTTCAAATACTGGCATTCTCGGGTATCAGGATAACAGAACTCGTTAAAATGCTCAAGGAATTTGACCAGTCCATACTCATAACCGATAAGGAGATCTCAAAATACCCTCTGAACTACAACAGGGGCAATAAAAGGTCCCAGTATGTTTACATGCCTACGTATCTGGCCAAAAAACTTCATCGGTTCTATATCAACAAGGATACAGTTTCCAGGAAGCTTAGACAGTATGGGATAGCCACGAAATACCTCAGGAAATGGTTCTATAACTTCCTCATAATGAACAATGTACCGGAGTCAGTGGCAGATTTCATTGAGGGTAGAGTTCCGGAATCAGTTGGATCCATGCATTACCTTGCCAGGGTGAAGCAGGCGGACTACTGGTATGAAAAAGTGTGTGAATACTTATGTGAAATCTCATAAATATATAATTTCCTCAAAAAATCAAGAATAACAAAGTCACTCTGGTTCTCACTGAGAATTCTTCAAAATATGAAATAACATCACCGCGACAGACAGAAAAGCTATAGACAACAAGAGAAATATCCAACCAAACGGGTCAGGAAAAAATGTGTATATATGTGTAAATGGAATTGTGCCACCCGAGGTATTTAGTCCAGTAGAAGGTCTGGTGATGGTAAGGTTGAAAACGTTTGTGAACGTAGAAAGAGCAAATAAAACCAAAGATGTTACGAAGAGAAATAAGAATATCCATGCTGTCTGCTTCTTTCTGAAGAGTTCTCTAAATTTTTCAGTGTTCAATGTTGTTCACCTCAGGAAAGCTGTGGAACATTCATGTGGGTACCCATGCTCAATACAATGTAGTACTCGCAAGTGAAAAAATAGTAGCAGGTAGTATAATATGGCCCAAAGGTCAGTTGAATATTATA
>JAJZZX010000002.1 GCA_021797355.1 Thermoplasmata archaeon
CATCCAAACGATTTGCACATCAGAACTGGTTCGGTCCTCCACCCAGTTTTCACTGGGCTTCAACCTGCTCAGGCGTAGATCGACCGGCTTCGGGTCTTCCACGAATGACTAACGCATAGATTACGCTGCCCCTCCATTGCTGTGCGGGCACTCGCTTTCGCTACGGCTTCTCTTTATAAGATTAACCTTGCCATTCGTCGAAACTCCCTGGTCCGTTCTTCAACACGGACAGCAAAACACCGGTCCATCGTGATTAACGATATCATCCCTTAAGTGCCTTGCAAGTTTATCACTGCTTGGTTTCAGGCTCTTTTCACTACCCTTTCGGGTTGCTTTTCAGTTTTCCCTCACGGTACTTGTACGCTATCGGACTTGGGTTGTATTTAAGGTTGGATGTTAGTGCCACCCATATTCTCGCGCGAAAAACGACGCACGATACTCTGGAACTCTCCTCTCATAACCTCCTGACTTACTCCAACGGGGCTATCACCCGCTCTGGCTCTGCTTTCAATCAGATTAGGATTCGTCTGGTAGGTATTGAAGGAGGTCCTAACTCCACATCTACCCGATATTACTATGGGGCATTCGGTTTGCCTTATACCGGTTTCGATCGCCTTTACTAACGGTATCTCGATTGATTTCTTTTCCTCCAGGTACTAAGATGTTTCAATTCCCTGGGTCCCCTCTCCTTACGGAGTGTCTTACGACGGGAAGTCCTATTCGGAAATTCTCGGATCTAGGGCTCCATGCGCCTCCCCGAGACTTATCGCAGCTTGGCACGTCCTTCATCGGCTCCCAAGCCAAACCATCCCCCAAGCAGTTTAGCAGTTGCACAATCCATATTACTGTAAACGAAAATTTGGCTTCATAGGCTCTAAAGCCTCCAACCCTTCCCTCATGATTTCACTCAAGAGGTGCATTTGAAGTGCGTAGACTTGGTATAGTTACCCCTGATATAAGCATTTTGGTAAATATTCCCCGGGACTCTACATTACGCCAGTCACCGCTTAAAATATGTCTACCACTATATTCTTATTGATTGCTGTGTCATAAAAGTCTAACCTCTCGTAGGGCCAATTCCATCATTCGGTTGTGAGAAAGATAACAACAGGGATCAACTTAATGCCTGAAAGATCAAAGCTATAACTTCGTATGTAAATTTAAGTGGATGTCTAAATTCCGTCTTAAGCCAGACATAAGGATACTTGGAATCGATGATGGACGGTTCTCAAGGGGAAGGTCAGAAAGCGCCCCTCTGGCCGGCGTAGTATTCAGAATGAATAGTACGATTGAAAAAATGGCCACAGCCATTATAACAGTTGACGGTGATGACATTATCCCTGCCATAGCTGAAATTATTGGAAAGACCAAGGTAAGGCCATCTCTGATTATGACGGATGGCGTCACTTTTGCAGGATTCAATTTAATGGATCCATCTGAACTTTTCTCCGCTACTGGAGTCTCAGTTATGACCATTCATAAGGGTTCACCTGACATAGGCGCCATGTTATCTGCAGTACGATCCCTTCATAATGATTCTAAAAAGAAGGAATATATTTTGCTGTCACTCTCACCAATAAAAGTAATCATTACAGGCAGAGAATATGCGATAAATTTAGCAGGAATAGATCTGGCGGAAGCAAAGTCTGTTTTGAGGAAAACGACCATAAATGGCCTTCTTCCCGAACCGGTTAGGCTGGCGCATATGCTGGCTTCTACTCTGCAAAGATGATGCAAGTCGGGGCATGACGGAATGAAGAACGCCATGTCTACAAAGCACACGCAACGGCGGAGATGAAAACTGTTTAATTTATAAACCGATAAGGTGTAGAACATGTCTCAGAAAGATAAGGGGGCTGTTGAGGCTTTGATCGAGGTAACCCGTTCGGACTGCCTGATCACTAATTATGTAAATACCATAGGTGCAAAAGCGAACGTCGAGAGACTGAGGATCGGAGAAAGCCTCACACTTCACCATGTGACCGTGGAATCTGACCCGGAAATGATTGGGTCCGATCTGAGAAAGATTTCTACAAACATAATAAGAGTTGGAAAAAACGGTTTTTGGGCAGAAACCAGGAGTTGCTCTGCATGCAGGTTTTTTGCATCATCGCAGCTTGTGATAATCAGCAGCAAAGCCCTGAAGAACAACAAGATACTGTATAGAGTCCTAATACAGAACCCTGCCAAGCTCAAGATATTAGAGAAAGATCTTCAGGAGGCGGGACTCAATCCAGTTATACTTCAGACACAGCTGGAAAGTTCAGAGATACTTACTGACAGGGAAAAGGAAATTATACGGGAAGCCTATGAAAAAGGATATTTCGATCCAGACAGGAAAATGTCCTTGACAGAAATAGCCAAGCTTATGAAAGTATCACCGGCCTCATTATCCGATGTTTTAAGAAGAGGAGTCAAGAAAATAATTAAGTATTATCTTGAAAATAAGATATAATATGCATCTACTCTCTGAACATCTCAAATGCTAGCTCGTCCACAGCGTTTTTCTTAAGTTCTGGAAGCTTGGCCATTATTTCATCGAGTTTCTCTTCTTCTACTGGTATGTATTTCATTCTTCCCAGTGACATGTGGTAGGATCCAGGGCACAGAACACCCTCTTTCACGACAATAGCATCGGGCTTGAGAGAAAGTATTCCCTGCATGCAACGCTCTTTTCCGCCATAGGGAGATCCGAATCCTGGATTTTCATATTCCTTTATCTGCTTCGTCTCATCATCAATTAGCATTATCGAATTGCCATATTCCAAGGGCGTCACAAAATTGTCCTCATCAACTACTGCAACTATTTTCATAATAACACGTATCAAAAATGGTAATTTAAGTTAACGGTAACTTATCCTGATACAAATATTCTTATACTAATTCATCAGTAATAACCAGTATAAGATAACTCTAGCGACGGTATGACAATCCCATTGCCGTTTTCAACATGCCCGATCTCCTTGATCGGTATCCTGTTCCTGAGAGTGCTGATGAAATCAAGCTTGCTGTCCGGATCTATTACGACCACGAAACCCATACCCATGTTAAATATCTCATACATGGCCTCATTGCTGAGGTTTCCCATTTCCTGAAGCTGTTTGAATACATTTTGCGGTTCGACTGGGTCTGTTATGACATACTTCATATCCTTCATTCGGGTGAGATTTTTTATTCCGCCTCCCGTGATATTTGCCATGCCCTTTATGTTTACTATGTTGAGAATGTCAAGAATTTCCCTTACATATATCCTTGTTGGCTCCAGCAGAACATCGACAGCCTTCTTATTGTCGCCAGGGAATTTTTCAAAGAGATCGATCTCATTATCTGAAATGATCTTTCTTACCGTGGTAAATCCGTTTGAATGAAGTCCACTGCTCTGAAGGGAAAATATGAGATCACCATCTCTAATTTTTTCTCCATTTATAATCTGAGATTTCTGCACAATGCTTAGCGAGGTTCCCGACACATCAATATGATTTATGAGGTCCGGCACAATCGCGGTTTCACCTCCGACTATAGTAATATTTGACATCTGCGCACCAACATTAAATCCAGTTCCAAGGCTTTTTGCCATATCCGGGTCGGGTTCCCTGAGCGCTATGTAATCCACCATTGCAATTGGCTCAGCTCCGGCGGTGATGGCGTCATTAACGTTCATTGCAATGCAGTCTATGCCAAGCGTATCAAAGCGCTGAGCCTGTTCTGCTATGATGGTCTTGGTGCCTACCCCGTCATTGTTAAGTGCAACAGCAAAATTCCCCAGATCGATCAGTGCGGTAAAGCCTCCAAAAGTTCCGATTGTTCTGAAATCCTCTCTCTTAAACTTAAGTTGCCTAATGAATGAACTGACAAAATCGCCTACTGCTTTCCTATTTATGATCTGAGGCTCGTTCCCTGGCATAGATGGGATATGACACCATGACATAAATTTTTATCAGGTTCCGCGACTATTCGGAACTTTAATTGAATTTATTCTTGTTTTTTGACAATTTGAACAGTATTGACCTCGAGAAACTGTAAAGTTCATTTTAGATGAGGCGTCATAATTCGTCATCATATGCGCTATTTTGCATAGTATTTGGTTATTGCAACAGATAATTTATATAGGAATCTGATGATATCGAATTAGGTGATCGTTTGGTCAAACTGGAAACTTTAGACTACAAGCCAAAGCCTATCGATGAGAATTTTCTTGAGGATACAGCTAATTACCCAGTGACAGGCAAGCATCATGACCATGATGTAAGGGCAGAAGGAAAGCAGAGAACTGACGCTGCAGGGAAACCATACCCCACTAAGTTGGGAATACATGGAACCCATGTGGCTGTTGACTGGGAGACATGTATTGCGGACGGTGCCTGCATGGATGTATGCCCTGTTACGCTTTACGAATGGCAGCTTAACCCGGGACAGATGGGTACCGGTAATGACAAGAAAGTAGAAAAGGGCTCTCCGGAATGGGATAAATACAGAACGGACAAATGCGACCCTGTTAGGGAAAGCGAATGCATCTTCTGTATGGCATGCGAGAGTGTTTGCCCGACAAGAGCCATTAAAATCACACCGTAATTACCTAATTTTTACCCGAGAGCAATTTTCCACATTCCCACACCATAATTTTCCTTTCAGCTTGGATAGCAGGGTTTAAAATTAACGTTTAAATCATTCAAGTGCCTCTCAATTCTTTTAATTTCAATGGGATTCTATGTTGATGTGTTACAAACCTATGGGTTTACTGGTGAATGAGAGGCGGCATTAATTTAAGCTCTGCACAATTTGCAATGCCAGGCCACCACCACCGTTGCTAAACTATATTGTTCAAATCTGCTAATACGGCTGACCTTCATGCTTTACGGCCGCTATGTTGCCTTCATTTTGCATGTTTTCCATTTAGAAATATTAAAATATGTAAAGGTTGTATAACCTTGAAATGACAGAACATGTCGCAGAGGCTACAGCCTCGAGTTCAGATCAGAAATTGCGTAGGGCCTTGAATACATGGGATCTCCTGTTTCTCAGTTTAGGGGGCATTATAGGATCAGGATGGCTGTTCGCCGCAGCAGCAGCTGCTGTTGACACTGGCCCATCGGCCATTTTGTCGTGGGTCATTGGCGGAGTAATAGTCCTGGTCATAGCACTGGTTTATGCTGAACTGGGAGCAATGATCCCTAGATCTGGGGCCATAGTAAGGTATGGACAGTATTCACATGGCGGATTGGCTGGATTCCTGTTTGGATGGGCTTATTTCCTTTCCGCAGTATCTGTGCCAGCAATTGAAGCAGAAGCCGTCATAACATATGCTGCCAGTTATGTGAAGGGTCTGGCATACACAACCACTCTACCCGATGGGGCGACTGGGGCTATACTATACCCACTTGGAATATTCCTTGCCGCTCTTCTGATGCTGGGTTTCTTCTTCCTGAACTACTTTGGCGTTAGAATCATGGGTAAGACAAATACCGGGATGACATGGTGGAAGTTCATCCTGCCGGTCATTACCATTGTTTTGCTACTGGCTGTTCACTTTAACCCAACATATTTATTCTTCAACGACTTTGTTCCAAACGGCTGGTCTGCAGTGTTTTCAACAATATCACTGTCCGGAATAGTATTTTCGTTCCTTGGTTTCAGGCAAGCATTGGATTATGGCGGAGAAGCAAAGACTCCACAGAAATCAATTCCAGTTGCAACAATACTTTCCGTTCTGATCGGCATCCTCATCTATACTTTGCTACAGATTGCATTCTTGGGACACATAGACTTCAAGACCCTAACAACAACTTCAAATGCCTATACAGCTCCTTTCGCTACCGTGGCAACATCTGCCGGTCTCGTGTTTCTGACATACGTGCTGTTTGCCGATGCCTACGTTTCACCGTCAGGCACGCTTAACGTTTATCTGGGTACCTCGCAAAGGACACTTTATGGTCTTGGAACGCTTGGATACCTGGGAAAGGGAATAGTGCAGCTTAATGAAAAACACAGAGTGCCAGTCCTTCCATTAATAGCTACACTGGTTGTTGGGTACATTTTCTTTGCGCCTTTCCCGAGCTGGTACGAACTTGTAGGTTTCATAACATCGTCAACGGTCTTCACCTACATAGTTGGAGGATCAGCGCTTCAAGTGTTCAGAAGGGAGGCAAAGGATCTCCACAGGCCTTTCACCCTTAAGGGTGCATCTATTTTGAGTCCAATAGCCTTTGTCGGCGCCACCCTGATAGTATACTGGACTGGATGGCCCCTTGTGCCATATCTGGTCATAGCTATCCTGCTTGGATTCGTAGTATATTTCGTCTTCAAAGCAGCCGGCAAGAGTAGCATAAACATATTCGCAAAGGAACACTTCTTTGGCGGAGCTTGGCTTCTTGCCTATCTTGGAGTGTTAACCCTGCTTTCATACATTGGCGAATCATCCTACGGTGGTACTGGAACACTGCCATTCCCCTGGGATTTCTTGGTTGTTATCTTAGTATCCATAGGATTCTACTTCTGGTCAGTTAAGAGCGGCTACAAGACCGCTGAGATCACCGAAATAATAGAAAGCGGATCGCAATATGTAGAAGCCTCCTCAGAGCCAACAGGTGGAAGATAAAAATTCCCTTTTTCATTAATATTTAAATTTTTTTCCTCAAATAAGAGTTATTATTTTTAAGTACAGTGGTAAAATCCTTCGAATCGATAACTATGGAAATGAGTGACAAAACACTGTTCTCTGTACTTACTGTGGTTGTGATAGTCGCCGGCGTTGGCATTGGGCTGGTGGTAAGCCATCCGAACATGACCAATTACGCTCCGCCAGTGGCTGGAGAGAACAATGGCGTATACCACCTTACCTTGGTGATCACCACAAACAATTACTACAACAGCATTGACGGATACCAGCCAGCATATTATGTCCTTAACAACGGTACACTGCAGAGTTCAGGCAATATAGTGCTACCCTCAAACTCTCTGATTGAGGTAACAATAATTAACTATGATAACGGGACGGCTAATGTTTCACAGCAATATGCAACCGTAACAGGTACTGTCAATAATCAGGTTACCATCATTAACAATACCCTCGTTAACTCCACCTATAAAAACAACGGAATAGCCATATCCGGTGCCTGGACAACCTCAAGTGTGAATCCTGCAGATGTTGCACACACCTTTACAGTCAATGGTCTTGGGCTTAATGTACCTGTTGTCCCATCATCAGTGGAAGAATTTTCTTTCCACACTGGGGGAGAGAACACATATACTTGGCAGTGTGAGGCACCTTGTGGAGCGGGTCCTACAGGATGGGCTGGAGCAATGGCAACTGTTGGCTGGATGACCGGAACAATTACAGTCCAGTAATGTCCGGCTCCCATGCAGCAAATATGGTTAAGAATCCAAATTTTCCCTTATTTTGCTTCACTTAATATTGTCAGTCCGTAGCAGAAAAGAAACTCTTCTCTATTTGCCTTAATTTTCTCTTGAAAAATTTGGTGTTAAAAATTCAGGTACCGTGTGCGGAGGCCTCAGAAAAGGCCTACTATTTTTCCATCATCTGTAAGGTCAACATTCACAGCTGCGGGTTCAGTTGGAAGGCCAGGCATGGTCATTATATCACCTAGCATGGGAACAACAAATCCTGCACCAGCCGAAATGCTTATGGATTTCACGGAGATCCTGAAGTTTTTGGGCCATCCCAGCAGGGCCGGGTTATCTGTAACTGAATATTGTGTTTTTGCCATGCAAACATAGGATTTTCCCAAATTTAGCTTATCAATCTGCTTTAGATCAGAGAGGGCCCTCTTTTCAAATACAACTTGGGACGCTCCGTAAACCTTGCGGGCAATAGCTTCAATCTTGTCTTTTACAGAATCATCTTCAGAATAGGTCCTCTTTATCTCCCCATGAGGTGTTTCAAGTGATTTAAGCACCTTTTCTGCAAGGCCAATTCCACCCTTTCCGCCCTTTGCATACACCTCTGAGAGCGCCCAGCTTATGTTATCCTCTTTCAGTATCTCTTCCAGCTTCTTTATCTCCGCTTCAGTGTCAGTCGGGAATCTGTTGATTGCAACAACAGGTTCGATGCCAAAGTTCCGGATTATGCTGACATGCTTCAGCACATTCTGTACACCAGCCTCAACCGCTTCCACATTTTCGGCAGACGAGTCGGCGACTCCGGCGTTAAGTTTGATGGACCTTATGGTGGCAACAATTACCACGGCATCAATTGGAAGCTGTCCGATTCTCGAGACAAGATCAAAGAATTTTTCAGCCCCAAGTTCAGAGCCAAACCCAGCCTCTGTCACAAGATAATCCACAAGCCCCAGTGCCATCTGGTCTGCAACTAATGAAGAGGTACCGTGAGCTATATTTCCAAATGGACCAATGTGCACAAATGCAGGAACCCCTTCTGCTGTCTGCACAAGGTTTGGTTTGAGGGCATCCCTCAGGAGAGCAGCCATGGCCCCATGTGCCTTCAGATCCCCAGCAAAGACAGGCTTCCCATCGTAGCTGTAGCCAACCAGTATCTTTGAAAGCCTATCCTTAAGGTCCGAATAACTCATGGAAAGCCCTAGGATTGCCATGATCTCTGAAGCGGGTGTAATTACAAATTTGTCTTTCATCAGCACTCCGGACTCACTGCCACCTGAACCAACAATAATATCTCTCAGGGATCGGTCATTCATGTCGATGGTCCTTGGAAATGTCACTTTTCTTGGATCAATTCTAAGCTTGTTCCCATGGTAGATATGGTTGTTTATCATTGCAGAGAGTAGGTTATGTGCTGCGGATACGGCAGGGAAGTCCCCTGTGAATATGAGATTGATCCTGTCGCTGGGCTCCACTGTTGACTTGCCTCCGCCTGTGGCCCCTCCCTTGATGCCAAAACAGGGTCCAAGTGAAGGCTCCCTTATTGCAATTGCCACCTTCTTTCCCAATTGGTCTAATGCCTGCCCAAGGCCTATTGTGGTAGTAGTCTTGCCCTCACCCTCCTTGGTAGGATTCATGGCAGTAACAAGTATAAGTTTCCCTCTCCTGTTCTTTCTCGATCGTTCAATGACGGACAGGCTAACTTTTGCCATGTTGTTCCCGTACCTCTCAAGATCCGCCTCAGAAATTCCTATTTTGGATGCAACCGTGCCTATGTCAAGAAGACTGCTGGTCATAATATATTCATCCCGGTAAAGTGATGGCAGGAAAGATGATATAAGTTTTGACAAAATTTTTGCATGACCTTATTTACGGAATTAGATACACCGTCTTATGGATCTCAAGAAGATTGAGATAGAGAATCCTGGGCAGCGCTATATTTCAAACTGGATAATTTATTCCGCTCTGGGCGAGCCCAACATTAGCCCTGACCACTGGAAGCTAAAGATATCAGGCCGAGTTAGAAATCCGAAAGAGTATTCCTACGAAGATATTGCAAGGATGCCTGTGGTGGAATACATCAGCGATTTCAACTGCGTCACCGCATGGAGCATACCCAATGTCAAGTGGAGTGGCCCGAGCTTGAGCGGCCTCTTAAAGGAGGCCGAGCCCATGGAGGATTCTAAATGGGTGATGTTCAAGTGTGCAGACGGTTATTCGACCCCCGTGCCCATAGAATTCGCTTTGAAGGACGATGCCGTCATTGCACTGAGGATGAACGATAGGCCATTGAGAATTGAACAGGGATTTCCTGCACGGCCATTTCTGCCAGACCTCTATGGCTGGAAGAGCGCCAAGTGGCTGACTGAGGTTGAGGTAATGGAAGATTACAAGGACGGGTACTGGGAACAGTATGGGTATCATGAACGCGGCCTTGTCGCTTCCAGCGAGAGGTATACAAACAATACCTGGAGAAGGGTAAGGAAAACTGTGACGGGAATGTTTAAATCCTGACTTCATCACCGGTCCAAAGAATTATTGCACAAAAAATAGATTAGGCTCAGAATTCTTCTCCATGCAAAGCCCCGTGGTGTAGTGGCCAAGCATTCCGGACTTTGGATCCGTAGACGGCAGTTCGAATCTGCCCGGGGCTATGGTGCAGATAATGATAAAGGTAATCGGAAGGAACAGCTACCAGAGGGATATTGAAGGCAGCAAGACCGTAGCTGAGGCCATGCAGATGCTTGGGCTTAGGCAGGAGAGCCACATCTGCCTCAGAAATGGCGTGCCCATAACAAGCAGGGACATCATCTCACCGGATGATGATGTTACATTCATGGAGATATTTTCCGGAGGATATTAGGAAACGATATTCCTGGAATAGTACTTACCAATCACTTTAAAAGCTTCCCCTGTTGCAAGTGGATCTATTACCTTGGCAAGCGGTTTGACGGCCTGCAGATTCTTTCCTATATTGGACCTTTCCAGTATTGACAGTATTGATTCATCAATTCCCCTCATTTCCTGATGAATGTCAGCACAGACCCTGTCCTCATGGACGTATGGGCCACGGAAAGATCTGGATCCCCATTTTCTGACAAAATCAACTGAATTTTCAGAATCAACCGGTGGGCCATAATGTCTCACAAATGCCGGGAGAATGCCAATTTCAGCCTCAACAAGAACATCCACAGTCTCACCAACGTAAAGATCAGAATCCATGACATGGAATCCGCGTTCCTGGAGATGTTCAACAACTATCTTTCTCAAACGCTCACCCTGGCTGAAGATTATATCATCAACTAGATCAGGCCTTGGAAGCCGTATTATTCTGAGGGCCGTACCATTATTCCTGGCAAGTGCAGGAGCAGGTTCCATTTTGGGCGTGAAAAAGTTCTCAGATGGTTCAAGCAGGTAGAGGCGGGATTCCAGTTTCATTCTGGAAAGATTTTCCATGCTGACTGCTGCCCCGGCGTTTCTTGAGGCATCTGTTGGGTCCTGAAGAATAAAGGGTGCATTATATTTCTTTGCCAGATCGGAATCGGAGGGAATTATAATCCTGCCCTTTGATTCTGAAAAAAACCTCAGGACTTCCTGAAAGTTTTTCTTATTGATGATAAGAAGCTCGCAGACATATCCAGAAAAACCGCGAGTTCTAACTTCAGATCCATATACTCCTATGGCCTTCATGAAAAGTTTCAGGAGGCGAACTTGATCCTGTCCTTCTCTGTCCAGATGTGACAAAACATATTCAGTGTGAAGAGGCGTCCTGTCTACAGAGCTTACGATGCCGGAACCCTTATCTATCCTGAAGCATGGCACAAGATCTATCTTTCTCCCCTCAATAGCACCAGATACGTAAGGATGCTCAGCATATCTTTCAACCCCTTCTGGAAGCACCTCATGCCCTATTTTCAGCCCTAGTTTCTCCATCTCTGTAGTTCTGTATTTCCTGCTGAAGACTATGAATATATCAATGTCCGCATTCTTCAGGTTCGTGTGCTTTGCAACTGATCCCACCAAAACAGGTTCGGCATCTATTCCGTCCCTAGCAGTTATGGATCGGATACGACTTTCCAGGTTGTGCACGAGCCTTTCAATATTATTCTTCTCCTCAGGATCGGGGGCGTATCTGGACAAAACAGACTGGACGTCAATCATTTCTGAAGCAGATCCATAATTGCCTTTGCAGGCTCTCCGCCAGATTTTTTCAATGCTTCTAGAGCAGCTTCCCTTGACACGCCTGACTGCTCCATAACGAGCTTAATGTCCTCCTCTGGGAACTGAGGTGCTGGTGCAGGTGCTGTATCTGTCTTCGGAACCTCTTTCATGTTTCCCATAATCTGGAAAGTCTTCTGCCCCTGGGCCTCTATCATCATTACCTGTGCATCGCTTATTATGTAATCCTTGGTGGATCCCTTTAGTATCACGGTTCTAACATCAGGCATATCAGTTGACTTTATTCCCATCTGTGCCATCATTCTCTTCATCTCTCTCGAGTTCATTCTTCCAGGCATCATTTTAATCATTTCTCCAGCGTAAGCTTGCAGCAAAACTATCGGCAGGAATGGAACGCATGATCCCTGCCGCGGCAAATCCTCCTGGATTTCCCACTTCTGCTCCGTAATGATGTATAATCCAGTTATAATTCTTTTCCGACCTTTTCAGTTTCATTGCCAACTTTCCTTGAAATGCCCTGGAAAGCCATCATGGCAAGAAGAAGTGATATTGCAGCCGGAAGTATGGCAAAGCCGTAAAGGAGCCTGGGTGAAGCCATCCATAGAAGAGATCCGATAGCCGGCCCCGCCACAGCTATGGGGGTTGAAAGAAAACCCATCAGTATGGGTGCCCTTATTCTGTCCCCCTCCGGCATCAGGGAAGTCACAACGTCCGATGACAAGGAATCAGCAAATATCCAGAGCAGCAGGGTGAAATATCCTATTATGAAAATTATGCTGCTGGAAAGAAGAGATAGCAGGAGAAGCGGAATAATCAAGAATATGGGCCTGAATACATAAAATGTATCTCTTACGAATTTCATCGGTATAAGGGCTGCACTCCTGTCCAGCAGGAAAGCTATGACTGAAAAAGCTGCAAAAACGAGGAAGATCTCCTGCCTTGGAACTCCGTCATGCAGGCCCATTGCTGGGAGAAAAACAGCAACAATGCATATTGACAGATAAAGCAGGGATTGTATGGCAATGTAAGGGATCAATATTCTGCGGGAAGTTATCCTGTCAAAAGACGCAATCGGTTCAAAGGATTGCCTAATCATCTGTTTGAACGGTGTTGGAGAAATAACCTGCTGCGTTTTCCCGCCTCTTGTTACCCTGTACAGGAGGGCTATGAAACCAAGCAGAAGCCCAATAACCGACATTACCCCGTAAAGTTCCCTGATAGAGCCATTGACAAATAGTGCGGCAAATATGAGCAGTATGAAGATGCCCGTGTTGGGAACGATGTCCTGGCTGTACAAGTTTCGCATTGGCTCCATGTTCCTTATCCCTTTTGGCTTTGATGAGCTCTTTGATGCCCGATAAAATGAAATGGATACAGAGAAAACGATGAATGAAAGTATTATTCCGATTAGGCTAGTAACCGTGAATAACAGGCTCATTGCTATTCCGGAAAGCAGCAGTCCCACTGTTGGAAGAAGATCGGTTCTTGACCGTTCAACATAGAATCTGAGCGGGAGGCGGATGAGGACAGCCGTAAGCACCGCTATGGAATATATTACTCCAAGGAACAGCAGTGGAATATGGTTTGCAACGAGAAAGAATGGGAGAGATATCCAGACAAAGGACAAAAAACCGGAAATAAGAAATGAAGTGCCATGGCGTATGATGTCATCAATTTTTAATGCTTTGAATAGTTCTGTAATCTGCTCATCAGCCATTATGATTCCAGTGCTATAATCCTGAATAAACTATTTATATTTCTCTCTGCAGGTCACGAAATTTCCGATGGTTTACGGATATGCACGGGGAAAATTGGAAGAATGTGTTGCGCAAAGTCACAGGGGCATCTGATCAGCGGAAAAATGAATGCAAATTTCTTTCAGAAAATGTTTCTTCCCGGAAATACAATGTCGGAGTCGGGAAGACTTCAGCATAAACTGGAGTAATGCAGAATAGTCGTGGATAAGAACCCTTTAAAGACGGAGGGGAATAACTGCTGGTAATTTGCATATTTTACATGATGGAGAGCCATAATTACTGTAAAGTCTTAAATAAACTGAGACTATAAACCGCTAAGCCGTGATAGCTCAGTAGGGAGAGCGCCAGACTGAAGATCTGGAGGTCGCTGGTTCAATCCCGGCTCACGGCATGCCCTCAATGGTTCAATGCCCTACCGCTTTTGCGGTTAATATCCTTTTATTTTTATGGAAGTAATACTACCTAACTACATCCTATGTGCATTTCGGGCAAAGCTGATCAGTGATCTGCCAGGGGTGGAAATGCAGACCAGTTTGTAAAGGTAAGATTTCCGTGGCTTGTGCCTCTGCGAGCAAATTCTGACTTATAAATCTCTTAACTTTGTCTGCTAGTTCAGAGAGTACTGGTTATGTTATCTATGTAATATATGTATGTTTTTATTAACATATATATAAATGAATATTACTATACAAGCATTGCAATCACTACGTTAAGAACACAAAAACAATACAAATTCGGAATAAACCAGAATTTTTGCAGTTGCTCAATCAGAAAGGAAGAGCTTTGAACGTTAGTAGATCTGCACTTATTCTTTTAGCAGTAAGGACTTTTGAAGTCAATAATGGAGGGATAGCGTGAGCCATGGATTTCCCTAAAAGATACGGGGAAAATCCAGGAATAAAAGCAATATTTGAAGGAATATTCTGGCCCTTATTGGAATTGAGCGGGGATTGAGGAACTTATTCGAAATCCTTCCCTGGTTAATCCATTTGTATTATTCTATTAATTATCTCCATTTCATTTAATGATGTCTCGATGATTACCAGAATGGATTTATCTGATGTGATATGGCCGTCATTTTTCCCACCATGGTTTCTGTGGTGTCTTGAAGCCCCATGGTGCCAGATAGTAGTTCTTGACGTATATAGGCTTAAGGGCAAAGTGTATGAATCCAATCTCCACTATTGGTGTGAATTCAAATGAGTAGTTTACATAATAATAGCGGTTTATGGCCGAAAAATTTCCAATTGTGAAAGAGAACGGCATTATAATAGGAGAATTGTCGATAATAATTAAATTACCTCCTTGAATATTCTCATAGGAACTCCCATTATTCCATAACCCTGCATATGTGGACACATTATCTGATTCATTAATTATCACTGTGTTGTTGAATGTCACAATGAGGTTTTTAATTGAAAAAGAGAACCCCGTTACGGGAAATGACAAATTCTGGCCAGTTTTAACAAGGGAAACATAATAAACAAATAATGAACCCTTGACTAGTGAAACCGGACTTCCAACTGAATAAAATAGAAATGAAACATTGCTTCCACCGTATGAAGCATTAATTGTACTGGTGGTATTGGCGTAATAGGAACTATTGGAACTGGTAATGTTATTTGGTGGAGGTAGAGTAGAAGCAAGTGAATCATAGTAATCCGCATTATAAAGATCCTTTGCCGGAGTTACCCTAAGGGACGGGTATGCTGGCTCCGTCTCTATCTCGTAAAGGGTAAAACCGGAAAATATTATGATCACTGTTATGATGCTTGCCAGTATTATTTTAAGATTTTTCTTCATAGTTTGCTCCCTAAGTATAAGATAGGCTGTAGTAAGCCAAGTAGAATGGCAGATTCATGGCGGGTCCAGAAAATAGACCAACATGGTTTAATGTTATTCCCATCTGAACTGAGTATGTCATTTCCATTATTGCAGGATCGGTATGAGGGATGCTATCACTTCCACTTGCTGAAAAATCTGTGAAGTATATAGGGAATGTATAGCTGTTTGAGAATTCTGGTGCATACCATGGCCCGTAGTTGGTTCCCAGAGAGTAATAATAGTTATAGCAGTCCTCACCGAATCTTGAGCACATGTATCCGTTGTAAGGCCTGTAACCTGCACTGTAGTTGAGATAAATGAAATTATTATTATCAAGTACATGAAGATCCTGTGTTTGCTTGTTCAAAAGGGCTTCATAACCTATGACAGCAGAAAGAGTCGCTCCTGCCAGTGCCCCAGCTACAGGATCCGCAATGGAGAGCAGTGCAGCAAATGGGCCGGCGAGATCTGAGATATAAGAGGAATTGGTTGAACTGTAGTTCTGGTAGAAGAAGATATCCTCTGATGCGGATTTTCCCCAGAATAGAGTTGGGTTTACATTTGCACTGGTGCTGTCATAAGTTACGCTCTGATTTACACAGTTCACACTGTAATTCTTTGAGGAATCGTCTGGAATGTACATTGGATTCACGCTTAACAGGAACGGATCACCTTGCCCTTGCGCAGTAACTGTGCCACCTACAGTGGCGGCAACTGCACCGACAGACTTGCCATCAACCTTGTAATAGATGGGATTAACTTTGGATACAGGGTAGTGTGACACACTGTAGAACTTAACTGAATTGCTTGTGGCACCTCCATAGCCGTTCCTTACCTGTACGCGAAGTTCATTCAGGTTCATGCATGTTGAAGTTGCGGCGTATGGTAGTGTGAATTGGAATTCATGTGATGTGGCTGAACCGAGATCAGATGTTTCAAGGGTCTCCCATATGGAGCTGGTATAGTTGTAAGCCTCCAGATACCATGTGTTGCCACCTGAACCTGCACTTTCAAGAGTTGAGTTTACATATATTGTCTGTCCGGGATATGCATGATCTGTGTACGATGATGTTGGAATATTCACTCCGGATGGGGGAGAACCTCCTCCCCCTGATCCTCCACCACCGGATCCGCCGCCCCCGCCTCCACCTGTGCATGCACATATGTGCACAACTGCTGGTCTTATTACAGGATCAACCGAATATGTCTCATTTCCCATCAGGGTTAAAGGACGGAACGGGAGAGTTACGGAGCTTGAATCCGGATCAGTCGCCACAGTTCCCAAATGGAATATGGACATCTCGTTCTGCCAGTTTACATTAACATGACCCATTGTTAAGGACCAGTCATCTGATGGAATCATTGCATATCCTGTTCCCGGAAATGATGTGTCATGTGTCAGTGAGCCTGAAAAGGGATCAAAACCGTTCATGTAAAACATAGAGTGATGGTTTGCCGATACCATTTTAAACATTATTTCGTATTTCTCATTTTCTTTCATGGGATTCTTCACTGCAATGCTTGCGTCCATTGCAGTGCCGAAGGTGAATATCTCTGCTATCCTGATGTATGAATCGTTTGCTGTCAGTATGGCAGAGTTCTGGTATTGTGTGTCTATCCTGCTGTATGATGCATTTTTCAGGTGCATTTCCCTGAGGCCTGAATTGGTTACCATGTAAATAGTCCAGGATACATGGTAGGTATGATCTCCCATTGTTATTGTAACATGATCGCCAGTGAATGTCACCTGCTGACCACCATAATCATATGTCACAGGGGGGGACAGTAGGAGTCAAGGCAAATGATGCTCCTGGAACAAGCATAATAATGGCAAGAGCGAGACTTGTGAGAATTATGAGGAAATGTCTCATATGTGAATATTTTCATGACTGTATAATAATGTTTTGTAGTCTCTCTAATTATATTTACATAGGGCGTCCAAAGATCCATATGATGATGTTCGAAGATTGTCCGACATTATTAATCCAATAATATTTATGGGATACGGAAGCGAACCCTATTCCATTGATCATGGACAGGTTGGACGAGGTTGTTTCTGAAGATAGATCGAGGAAGTTCTCCAAAGGCATTGTCGTAAAGATCATTGGGATATCAACAGGAACTCATGGATCTGGTTGGAATAAGCGAGATTCAAGACTTTCGCACACTTTCAAACAGGGAAGTTAGAATTGACTGGCATGAGATCAATGCCCGCATCATTGATCTTATTGAATCCAATTAGGAGAATGCTGTAATTGACAGCTTCGTTGTGAAGACGTGCAGGTATTCAACTGCAAAACTTTTAACGCTGTTTCTATTCCTTCTTAAGTTCCCTCTGAAACCTCTCCTTCAGCTCCGGGTTCTCAACAATCTGCTTCAGCACCGTCTCAATGATCAGGTCTTTGAAATCCTCTGGGAATGATTCTACTATCCTCTTTGTTGGTGCATCCACTACTTCCGACTTCATGATCGCTGATTCGATCTCCTTCGCCTCATCCTTGAGCTTCTTCTCCGTCAGCGATCTGTCAAGTATCATGCCGCACTTCCAGCAGAACCTTGCCTTGGGATCGTTTGGCTCCCTGCACCTCGGGCACAGCGACGGCTTCTGGGATTCTATGGGCTTCTCCTCTTTCACAGCAATGCCGTATGCCTTCAGTATTGCAATATCCTGATCCCTTCCGGAAAGGTGCACATACGTTTGGGTCATCCTTGATCCGTGAACCCAGCCCATCTGGGCCTCCAGCGGAGCTTCAGTGACACGTGAGGCCAGGATTGTTGCCCTTGTATGCCTGAACAGATGTGGATATATGCGTCTCTCTATCTTTGCCTCCTTTAATCCCTTCCTGAGAAACTTGTATACATTGGCATGCTCAAGCTTCTTTCCCCTGTTTTCCGATTCAATGCCGCAGAAGAACCATGCATTTGGATCATCCCTCAAAGGATGTGAATTCTGCCACTCCCTCAGATATGCGATCGAGTTGCCGACAACCCTGATCTTCCGATAGCCAGTTTTGCCAGTGACTGAGAGAATTGCGCCGTATTCATCAAACACAATGTCCTTGTTTCTCAGCGTTAAAAGTTCGCCGATCCTGCATCCGGAATCGTAGAGGGTATAGATGAAAGCCTTATCACGGGCGTTATTGAGGACACGTGCAAGCTTCTGCACCTCTTCCTCAGTGATCATGTTGTCGGGCTTCACGTTCCTGTTGGGATGGTTATTTGTCTTGATCCATGCGATGCATGACGGAGTCTGTTCCTTGAGGTGCCATGGATAGAATTTCTTGAGCGTTGACTTGTAGTTCTCTATCTCCCATTCCGAGTATGTGCCACTGTGGTTATGGCCCTTCACTCTCCTTCCGATCTTGCCTGAGAGCAGCCGGGAGAGAACCTTCTTCATATCTGCCTCAGACGGGTTAAGAAAACTTTCCGGAATCAGGGAAGCAATCTGCCTTAGCCTTATGGCGTAGAAGTACTGCCTGTTTACAGAGAGCCCAGCTAAGCGAATATCATCAACAAATTCCTTTATTCTGCTCTTTACTTCTGCGCTCAGGTCGCTTCTGTCAAGCCTTGAGAATTCATTGTTCAGGTCTTCCTGATCCATGAATGTTCATGATCTGGAAGTATATTAAATTCTGTATGGCATTAAACCTTTGAGTTTATACCGGTTCCCGGCATTGTAACACACATAAATAATTAATGCTCGTGCAGTTCGCACACGGTAAAAGAATTTATAAGCCTATCATAACCGTATGCAGTGGAAGAAAGCGTCAAGGAAAAGCTCCACCTGCTGAAGAGAGGAAACAAAATCATGTTGTATCCATATTCAAGAATTGATGGCGATTATTACAATTCAGTTGCATTCCCCTGTCCAGGGATTGGACCTGAAATTCCTATTGAGCTGAAGGAACCGCTGGAGGCAATTTTCCAGGATTTTAACCAGGACATGATAAGGGTTACAACTGACTGGATAGAATGTCTGGTTCTCGATGTCGGATTCATAAAGGACTTAAAAATTATTCAATAGATCAAAATAAAACTGAAATGAGAAAAATTCATCATCCTCCCAATAGATTTTCACAAGGATTTTAAATAAAACAGCTATTCCTCGGCAATGGCCGGCCTCGGGTTCAATATGATTTCTTCCGGTAGCAGGGGAAATTCAACAGTCATCTGGGACCAGAGCGACCTCATAATAATTGACTTTGGAATAACACTTAAGAAATTCATGTCCCGCGTTGCTGAACTCGGCATAAACAGAGATAATATCAGCCTCTTCGTCAGCCATGAGCACAGTGATCATGCAAAGGGAATACAGTATGTTAGGAGGCTGGGCATGGTTGACATATATTCTAGGGAACTCACGCTTGATGCCCTCAGAATCAGGGACGGCTACAATATAGCCAGCAATACTGTGATAGGCAATTTCCGCATTTCTGCCATATCGGTATCGCATGATGCTGCGGATCCGGTTGGTTTTGTTATCAGGTGGGGCAAGCGAAAAATTACTGTGGTATCTGATCTGGGCTTTGTATCGGATGAACTAGTGGCTGAAGCAAGAGGTTCGGACATTCTTGCATTCGAGGCAAACCACGATGTGGACATGCTACGCACTGGAAAGTATCCCGAGTATCTGCAAAAAAGGATACTGGGCAATCGCGGCCATCTATCCAACGAACAGTCGGCAGAGGCCATATCTAGAATTTCAGAAAGCAACACAAGAATTATCCTCACACACCTGAGCCAGGAAAACAATACTCCCGATGTTGCGTATGGCACTGTTAGGTCATATCTGGAGAACAGGGCGGTAAAATTCGCATCGCTTGAATGTGCCTACCAGGAGTCAGGTTCTACACTCCATACCATTGATGATGATTGATTTATACCATGATGCGGATAACCAGGCATGCCAAGGATAGGTTTCATTGGCCTAGGCAGAATGGGCA
The DNA here is from genome assembly GCA_021797355.1 of Thermoplasmata archaeon. Classification (GTDB taxonomy): domain Archaea; phylum Thermoplasmatota; class Thermoplasmata; order Thermoplasmatales; family Thermoplasmataceae; genus UBA509. The sequence goes on from JAJZZX010000002.1 coordinate 20,057, forward strand.
TTCCAATTCTAAGCAGGGTACATTCTTCATCTGGAGTATTTGGGATATACAACAGGACAAGGGCAAAGGCTTCTTTGTTTCCTTCCATAAGATCATATGATGAGCCTTTCCAGATGGGTTCTGCCTGTGACGTGATCCTACTATCCCTTGGCGGGGATGATGCCTGCGAGTCGGTTATGTTTGGCGGAAAAGGGCTTGACAAGACCCTTGTGCCAGGAACAGTCGTGGTAAACCTTGGAACTGTTTCCCTGGGATTCGCCCAGTCAGCCAGCAGGAGAATTGCCCAGAGGGGAGGAATATATCTGGATGCCCCTGTCATAGGGTCTGTGGACCTGGCCCTTGAAGGGAAGCTCATCACTCTGGTATCTGGTGACAGGGAATCATTCAGCAGGGTGGAACCAGTCCTTAAATCATTTTCAAGCGATGTCATATACCTAGGCGTGACCGGTAACGCTGTCAAGATGGTCCTGATTAATAACCTGGTGTCCGCAACCAATCTCGCTGTCGCATCAGAGGCAATAGTTGCAGCTGAGAACGCCGGGATTTCCAAGGAAACTGCAATGAAAGTCATGCTTCTTGGCAATGCGCACAGCAGGGTACTTGAGATGAAACGAAAATCACTTTCAGATGAACAGTTCATTCCGGGAATAGAACTGGCCAGTATGATGAGAAACCTCCACTATGGAATGGATATGGCAGAAAAGACAGGTACTCCCATGCCGCTTGAATCTGCAGCTTTCCAGTACTATCTTGCAGCGCTTTCAATAGGGCTCGGTAGGCTGGACTATTCCTCTGTGCTCAGGTCTTTCAGGTTTCTCTCGGGGAAGAGCTGAAAATGGGGGGCAATCTTCTTATCACTGCAGCATTGTGGGTAGAGGTCCTGATTGCAGTTGCAACCATGGGATACGGCTCATACACTGATGTAAGGAGAAGGCGTGTCAACAGCTTTCTATTTCTTCCTTTGGTTCTGGCAGGCTTTGCCGGGGATGTTATATCCGGACTTCCTGAAGCGTTCATAGCATTCGGGGTGTTAATATTTGCAATGGCATACCTCAGGACAACAGGACCATTTTACGCTGTTGCCGCAGCTTCTTTCCTGGCTTATGCATTATACTTCACAATTTATGTTGATTTCTATTTCGGCTTTACAATGATCATATCATCTGTGGTATACGCCCTTGGCTACGGCGAGAGGTTCTTCGGCATAGGTGACATCAAGGCCATCCTTTCGGCCATTTACGCATTCCCGTATCTTGTTGCCTTTCATGGATACAGCTTTTCCATCAGGATCGGCACTATTCCAGGTGCCCTCGTTATGATAATAGTGATTAGCCTGTCATCGGTGGTGTGGGCATCCTACGGGATATATCTGTCCGTACGTTCAGGATCGCATAATGGAATACCATTCTCGCTGGCTTATGATGAAGAAGCTATCAGCAGGAAACCGGCAGCTTTCCAGGTAAGGGAAAGGGACGGAACAAGATACATGCTTTACAGGATTCCATTTATGCTGCCAATATTTGTTGGGTTTATAGTATATCTTATGGTGGGCAGCCTTCCTTGAGAAGAATCTTTGAGTGAAAGTTAATCTGTATATCCTCAGGTTTGCAACAAAGATTTTTTACCACATTTAGCGTATTGCAGCACATGCCCTCATATATCATAGAAAACGCCTCACAGGTGCTCACAATGTCTGGTACAGGATGGGAGCCGCTTAAGGGGCAGAAGATGAGGCGCCTGAGAATAAAGGAGAACTCAGCCATAATCATTGACGACAGGCGAATTATCGGTGTTTTCGATCAGGATAAATCGCACTCCCTCAAGGAGAAATACGGGGCCGAGACCATTGATGCGCGGGGGCATGTTGTAATGCCGGGCCTCGTGGATTCACATACTCACATAGTCTACGGGGGTACCAGGGAAGAAGAGTTCTACATGAAAATCAAGGGAAAGACCTACCTTGAAATTCTGAACTCCGGCAACGGAATATACAGGACAGTGGAGCAAACCAGGAATTCCAGTGAAGACCAGATATTTTCGCAGAGCCTATCCCGTGTTTATGACGCCATATCTTCAGGAACCACAACAATGGAGATTAAGACGGGATATGGGCTGGACATAGAGACCGAATTGAGGATGCTTAGCGTTATCAGCAGGCTTTCTGGGCTAGGCATCATAAATGTTATACCAACTTTCCTGCCCTTGCATGCAATCCCAAAAGGATCAAGGGAGGACGAATATCTCAATTATGTCGTAGACAGGATGTTGCCGAGGTTCAAGGGAAAGACAGCCTATGCAGACGCCTTCTGCGACCTTGGCGCCTTTTCGCCGGGTGCCACTGAAACATTCTTAAGGGCAGCGATGGAATCGGGAATGAAGCTGAGAATGCATGCCGATGAGCTTGGAGACATAGGGTGCCTTTCCATACTTGACAGGCTGAAGGTTGACAGTGTCGACCATCTTCTCTGCACAGGGGAAGATGGCATGGAGCATATTGTGAAGTCAGGCACCATGGCCACATTTCTGCCCATAACTGCATTCAACATAGCAGACGGAAAGTACCCTGATATTGGGAAATTCATTTCAAAGGGCATACCTGTCTCCATTGCTACAGATTCATCCCCTGTTTCATACAACTCAAATCTATTCTTCGCACTCTACCTTGCCGTGAGATATTGCAACATATCAATAGAGGAGGCGCTGAATGCGGTAACAATCAATCCTGCCCACTCCCTTGGAATACACGAGGTTTCAGGGTCCATAGAGCCAGGAAAGAGGGCAGACATAATAATATTGAACGTGGATGATTATCGGAAGATTCCTTATGAATACGGATCAAGGCTTGTTGACACAGTTATAACTGCTGGAGAGCCTGTTATGCGGAACGGCATCATGCAGCTCTGACTAGCAGCACCATATTCAGTGGATTTAAATGGCTAAATATGGGTTCCGGATAGGGGCAGGTGTTGCTGGCAATAGACGATGCCATAAGGGAATTACGCAATCTGGGAGCAAGAAGGATACTGCTGCAGCTCCCAGATGGGCTGAAGCCTGCTGTATTCGATTACTTTTCCGCGCTGTCAGCTGAGTTTTCAGTCATTGTCAGCTCTGAACCTTTCTATGGCGCCTGTGACATAGGAAACAGGGAAGTCTATGGAAAGGTTGACGCCATTGTTCAGCTTGGCCACTCTGTCATACCAAATATAGACTACCCACTTCCGGTGATATTTGTAGAATACAGAAATAATGCTATTGTGAAGCTGGACAGCGAGACTTTCGATCCACTCAGGGAGGCGAAATTCAACAGGGTCGGGCTGCTGGCATCCATCCAGTATATGGAACAGATGCAGCAGGTCAAGGATGCACTCAGGGGAAGCGGCTTTGAGGTGCGCGTGGGAGAGCAGGACAGCAGGATGGCTTACCCCGGCCAGGTCCTGGGATGCAACTTCAGTGCGGCCCACTCCCTCTCCGCATGGGCTGACTGCTACGTTGTCGTTAGCACGGGGCGCTTTCACGGAATCGGGGCACAGCTGGCCTCCGACAAGCCTGTCTTTATTCTCGATCTAAACGAAAGGAAGCTTGTCCCTATGGCGGAGGAGACCGAGAAATTCCTGAGAAGAAGATATGCAAGGATATCTGGGGCCAGGGACGCAAAGAAATTTTGCGTGGTAGTTGACACAAAGATTGGGCAGTATCGTGAGAAGCTTGCCAGGACGATTATGAAGCAGATAATGGATATGGGAATGCAGAGCGTTCTCCTTACGGCAAATGATGCAAGGCCATCTGATTATGAGAACATGAAATGCGACGCAGTGATATTCACCGGGTGCCCACGGGTCCCAATAGACGAGGCGGACAGATTTCCCATGCCGATCCTCACTCCTCCAGAGTTCCAGAGTCTTTTTGGAATAAAGAGGGGCGGGAGGTACGTAATGGATGAAATAGTGGCAGTGGATCGTCAGGATTGAATCTTTCCCACAAGGTATGTGGGCCCAGCATCAACGATCTCCACCTTGATCCTTGTGTAAAGCGGAAAGTCGCCGAAGACTGCTACTGGCCGATATGCTGCGTCCCTGGCAACCACCGTTCCCGGCTTGCCCTTCTCCACAACCATTGCGTCAATGGTTTTCCCAACCATGGACCATAGTTTTTCGCGTATTATGTCCTTGTGCAGGTCGCTGAGTTCGCGAGATCTCTTCTTGACTGCATTGGACGGGGGCAGTGGAGCATTGAAGTCAGGCGTGTAAGGCCTTGGCGAAAACCTGGTAATGTTGACAATGTCCGGCCTGACCTCATCAAGCATCCTGAGGGTCATTTCATGAGCTTCATCATCCTCGTTGTGGTACCCCACAATTACGTCGGTTGACAGTGTTGAATCTGGAAACTTTTTCCTGAATTCCCTTACAATTGCCGTGAAGTCTTCGATCTTGTACTCACGGTTCATCAGCTCCAGAATCCTGTCGTCGCCGCTCTGGACAGGAATGTGGAGAAAACGGTAAACCTTGGGGGATTCCATGGAGGCAAGCAATTCATGCAGGATCTCTGACGCATTCTTTGGCTCCATCATCCCTATCCTCAGCATGAAATCCTCATCAAGTCCTGTTATTGCCCTTACCAGCTGGGGAAGCCTGTTTCCAGTGTCCTTGCCATATGCAGCAGTGTCCAGCGATGAGATTCTGACTTCCCTTATGCCGCGCCTTAGCTGCATCATCACCTGCCCTGCTATCTTGTCAACAGGGCGTGAAAGTAGTTTGCCTCTCGATATATGTGATATGCAGTAGTTGCAGCTTCCTGTGCATCCCTGGTTTATGGGTATGCCGTCAAAGATTGACGGCTCCCTGATTTCTACGTTGTCCAGAAGGCCGCTGTAAAACTCTCTGAACTCCCTTGGTTTAAGCATCTCAATCATAGGAGAATCCAGGGAACCTCCTGAAACGGGAGGGAGGCAGCCAATAACTCTTACTCTGGATATGCTGCTGAGTTCCTGAATCCTGCTGATCATCCTTTCCTCGGTATGCCTTATGACAACGCATGTGCCTATTATGCTCAAATCAGCTTCTTCTGGAGCTGATACAAGAGAATTCCCCTCACCAAGAATGCGGTTAGCGTAAAGCCCAGTTTCGGCCTTGTTCAGGGTACATCCGTAAGATTCCACGTAGATCTTCATTAAAGAGCCTTCGAGCATCCATTTTGGATATTTTGCATTTTTGTCTGCCGCATATCCCTATGAATGGTTAAGTAATGAGATGGCATGACGACTCATGTCACCCAATGGCGTAAATGAGCAATATCTTGAAGGATACAGCTGTGATGTTGCTGTTAGATGGTCAAAGATAGATCCTTCTCTTCTGCCTGTTGACGAACTTGACAAGCAGATAATCTGTTTCCTCCGGTTCAACGCAAGAATGTCGAATTCCGAGATTGCCAAGGCGGTCGGGACAAGCGAAGCGACAGTTAGACGCAGGATAGCCAGGCTCATCAGCAAGAAAATAATAATAGGCTTCTCCGCACTGGTTGATCTGCAGGCTGTGGAAAACAGCATAAAGGCTTACCTGAAGATCAGGGTAGATCCGGCAAAGTTGGACCAGATCAGTGAAAGGCTTCAGGATAATATGAATGTCCTGAGCCTGTACAGGAGACGCGGAGAGAACGAGATGCTGGCAGAGACCCTGTTCCTTAACATGGAGGCCATACAGGACTTTGAGGATTACCTGGGGAAGATACCTGGCATTGAAGGGTATGAAACCATGATCATATCAAAGGCTTACAGAAAGAATCCCTGGGTAGGGATCTAGTTTGCAGGGACCCCGCTATCCATTATTTCATGGAATTGTTTCTCCGTGATCTTTCCTGTCCTGAGCGCAAGTTCTTTTATGGATTTTCCTGATTCCAGGGATTCCCTGACTATTCTAGCCACAGTGTCGTACCCCAGGTAAGGGTTGAGCAGGGCAGCTGAACCAAAACTCTTGCTCATATGTTCCCTGCATGCATCCCTGTTTACGTCAAGCCCGTCTATGAGCTTTGTCCTGAACATCCTCACTCCGTTTGCCAGAATGTCCTCGGATCTGGTGAGCTCATAGTCTATATGCGGCATCATAACGTTCAGCTCTAGCTGCCCTGCCTGAACTGATATGTTGAGTGCCTGCTGTGAGCCTATTACGGAATGGCAGATCATATTCATGGCTTCGGCTATGGAGGGGTTTATCTTGCCTGGCATTATTGATGATCCCTGCTGCACTGCCGGAATCTTAATCTCATGTATCCCTGCCCCCGGACCGGAATAGAGGAGCCTGATATCGTTTGAAATCTTGGTAATATCCAGGGCAGTGTTAGCAACTGAGTTCATCAGCCTGCTGAAATCGCTCATGAATTCCATTATTCCGGGCAGGTTGCTGCTCTTCCTGTAGTTCCGCTTCATGAATTTCCCCAGCTCCCTGACAACATTCTCCTGATAACCGGGGGCAGTGTTTATTCCAGTTCCAACGGCCGTCCCGCCAATATTGAGTTCAAGTATCCAGTCCATAGCACTCTGTATCTCCTTCATATCTTTCTCAAGTGCGTATGCCCAGGCAGAAAGCTCAATGCCAAACGTGACTGGGGCTGCATCCTGCAGGTGCGTCCTTCCCGGCTTAACTACGTTTTTGAATTCCCCTGCCTTTGCTCTTATGGAATCAATGAGCTTTCCGAGCTCCTGCACCAGCCGATCGGCCTTTTCGTATGAAACCACCCTTATCATTGTGGGATAAACATCATTGGTGGACTGGCTCATGTTCACATGATCATTGGGATGGATGTACTCATATTCACCTTTCTTCCTTCCCGAAATTTCCAGGGCAAGATTTGCAATGACCTCATTGGCATTCATGTTGTAGGAAGTGCCGGCCCCAGCCTGGAACAGGTCAATCCTGAACTGGTCATGAAGCTTGCCGGAATATATCTGGTCACAAGCCCTGACTATGGCATCCTTCTTCTCATCAGGAAGCTTGCCGCCCAGATTGTTTGCCAGGGCAGCGCTGCGTTTAATGGCAACCATGGATCTGATGTGATCGGAATCTGCAGTCAATCCTGTTATCTGGAAGTTCTGCATGGCCCTGTAGGTGTTAATTCCGTAATATTCGGAATCCTCAATCTTTACCTCTCCAATAACGTCCTTCTCAATTCTTGCCATGGATCATAATCGCAGGAAAAATTATAACTGTTTGCAGGGAGTTGCCCCATAACTGCAATAAGAATTAATACAATCTAGAAATACAGAGAAGATTTAAATGAAAACCGACGAGGTAGTAATTAGAGTCGGGGGGGCTGCTGGCGATGGTGTCCAGTCTGCTGGACTTATCATTGCAAAGACTTTTTCCAGAAGCGGCCTTCACGTGAACACTTACAATTATTATCAGAGCATTATAAGAGGCGGGCAGAGCTGGTATCAGGTAAGGGCAAGCGACAGAAGGGTTAAATCGCAGGGAGACGGACTGGACATACTCATTGCCCTTAACAAGGATGCACTGGAGAGGCACACAAATCCCATGATAAATGAGGGAGGGGCATCTCCTCTGGGCAAGGATGGCATTGCCATATTTGACTCCTCGATGACTGATTATAAAAAGGAAGACGTACAGTACCTGTCAATGCCCTTGGGCGACATTGCGTCAAAACACAGCAAAAATGCACTTATGAAGAACACTGTTGCCATCGGTGCCGCCATGGCTGCCATCAGCATGAACTTTGACACCCTGGCTGAGGTCATCAGAGACCAGTTCGGAAACAAGGGCGAGGTTGCCGAAGAAAACGTAAAGGCAGCCAAGGAGGGATATGATTATTATATCTCAAACTTCAAGAAACTTAACATAAAGCTGAAGACTTCAAACAAGAAGTTCTACCTTATCAGCGGAGGTGAAAGCCTTGGCCTCGGGGCAGTCAATGCAGGGCTCAAGATGTACATCGGCTATCCAATGACCCCGGCATCTTCTGCGCTGCACTATCTTGCAAACCACGAGAAGGATTTCGGCATCTTTGTCAAGATACCTGAGGACGAAATATCTGCCATAAATATGGCAATTGGAGCCAACTATGCTGGAGTAAGAGCAATGACAGGTTCGTCAGGAGGTGGCTTCTCACTTATGGTCGAGGCGCTCGGCATGGCGGGAATGATGGAGGTTCCCCTTGTTGTCTACGAGTCTCAGAGGGCAGGTCCTTCTACAGGCCTTCCAACAAAGACAGAGCAGGGCGATCTTAATCTGGTACTGGGCGCATCCCAGGGGGATTTCCAGAGGATAGTCCTCGCACCCAGGAATGTTGAGGATGTCTTCTATCTAACAAGGGAGGCCCTTAACCTGGCAGAAATATACCAGACCCCGGTCATAATAATGTCAGATCTGTACATAGCGGAACACTATGAAACGGTTGAGAAATTCGACCTGAACTTCAAGATAGAGAGAGGAAAGATAGCCCAGCCCAATATTAAGGACTACAAGAGATACGAGTATACGAAGGACGGAATATCATTCAGGGCTTTCCCCGGAACTCCCGGCCTAACGCACAATGAGGATTCGGATGAACACAACGAATACGGTGATGTCGTGAGCGATGCGGTAACAGATCCTACGCTGAGGGCTGAATCCATGAGGAAGAGAATGAGAAAACTGGACGCTTATGTCAAGTCCATGCCACCGACACCAACGTACCGGTACGAAGACGCTGAATATGCTGTGGTACAGTGGGGAGGAACACAGGGCGTAGTTGAGGAGGCAGTTGACATGCTGAGGGACAAAGGAATCAAGGTCGGCGTCGTTGAGATAAACAGGCCGCACCCGCTGAATCCCGACATAGGAAAGCTTCTCCAGGGGAAGAAGAAGATTGTCGTTGTTGAAGCGAACTATACCGGGCAGATGAACAGGGTCCTGCGGTCAGAGTTCCTTGTAAAGACGGAGCTCATAACAAAGTATGACGGCGAGAGCTTCTATCCGGGAGCTCTTGCTGATGAGATTGAAGCAGTATTAAAGAGGTGAATGGAATGGTTACAATAGCAGATTATAGGGGTAAGGTCAAGCCAGACTGGTGCCCGGGCTGCGGTAATTTTGCACAGCTTTCCGCCATCAGTGGAGCCCTGGCTGACCTGAAGATAGAGCCAAAGGACGCGGTTGTTGTATCTGGAATAGGCTGCTCAAGCAACCTGCCTGAGTTCATAAACCTATACGGATTCCACGGAATTCACGGAAGATCGCTACCGGTTGCCTCGGCAATAAAGTGGGCAAACCCAAAACTAAACGTCATCTGCTACGGCGGAGACGGCGACGGTTTCTTCGAGGGAACACAGCACTTTTTCCACACGGCTAAAAGGAATGTTGACATCACTTACATCGTTTCTGATAACCAGATATTCGGCCTGACAACAGGGCAGGCATCTCCTACATCACAGCTTGGGATGGTTACTAAATCCACTCCGGATGGTAACATCGAGAAGCCGTTGAACCCACTGACATTTGCTCTTACTGCAGGAGCAACTTTCGTTGCAAGGGCTTTCTCTGGAGATGCACTGCACCTCAAGGAAGTCATAAAGAAGGGTATCCAGCACAAGGGTTTCTCCTTTATTGATGTATTCAGCCCGTGTGTGACATACAACAAGATAAACACATATGATTTCTTCAGAAAGAGGGTTTACAAGCCTGAGACAGATACTAAAGACTTCACGAAGGCTTATGCCCTTGCCCAGGAATGGGGAGACAGGATACCAATCGGAATTTTCTATGACGTGCAGGACAAGAGCTATGAGGACATGAGCCCCATAATTGCGTCAAAGCCCCTCATTGACCAGCCCATTGTCCAGCTCAAGCCTGAGCACCTTGCTGAATTTCTCTGAAGACCTCATTTTTTGGTCTTCAAAGACTTCATAATTTCTTCTATGGCTCTGTCCAGCTGTGGATCTCTTCCCTCAACATAATCCTCCGGCGTTGGGTCCACTTCTATTGTAGGATCTGTGCCATAATTCTCAACCCCGAATCCAACATCCTTGAAGCTGAATGAGAATTCAGGCTGAGTTACAATGGTACCGTCAACGAGTGTGGAATCTGTATTGATTCCCACAACGCCGCCCCAGGTCCTTGTTCCTATAAGAGGCCCCAGCCCGAAAAGTTTCCATGAATGGCTGAAAATGTCACCGTCCGATCCTGCGAATTCGTTGGTCACGGCCACCATGGGCCCCTCAACAGAATATTCGGGATAAGGTACCTTGGGGCCCCTTCTCGGCTGATCAAAACCAATCCTTTTCCTCGACAGTTTTTCAAGCAGAAGTTGCGAAACATGGCCTCCGCCGTTAAATCTAACATCAACTATGAGGCCGTCGTAACCAGTTTCTTCTTCGAGAAGTCTGTGGAATTCGTTGAAGCCATTTGGCCCCATGTCTGGTATGTGTATGTAGCCAACCCTTCCACCGGTTCGGTCGTGGACATACGCGCGGCGATCCTCGACCCAGTTCCTATACCTGATGTTCCTGTCATCAAGCAGAACGGGAACAGTTATGCTGAATTTCTCACCATTCCTGGCCAGATCAATCCTCACATCCTCACCTGCATGATTCATGAGGGCCGAATTCGGGGGAGACATTCGGTCAACTGGAATGCCGTTGATGGCAATTATTTCATCCCCCTCGCGTACATCTGTTCCCGGAAGCAGAAGTGGCGATCTCTCAGCAGGGCTTGACCTGTCGCCCTGGTACAGCCGCGCAATCACGAATGCTTTTCCATTCCAAGTGAAGTCAGCACCCAGCCTCCCAACACTATATCCCTGTGCAGTGGTTGTTTCCCCTCCAATTTCATAGGCATGGGAGGTTCCAAGTTCTCCCTGCATCTCCCTTATGAGGTCGGAAAGGGCGAATCTGGTTGTTATCCTGGGGAGGAGCCTTTCATACTTCCTGTAGATGCCCTCCCAGAATTTTCCAAGTTTCTCTGGATTCCAATAGGATTCGCGCATCCTTACCCACGTTTCCCTGAACATCTGCCTCCATTCCTCAGTTGGATTCACCTGTAGCTTAATTCTCTGTATGTCAATGCGTAAAGCCTTATTTCCATCAGCCGATGCAGGAAATACCAGATCAGTCTGCGGCAAGTTAACAAGGTAGAAGCTGCCCTGGGACTTGACCAGTATCCTGTTCATATCCATGGAGAGGCGAATATCCGACACTCCTGTTGCAACAGTAGAGTTCTTTCTTTTTTTCAGATCGTATGATTCAAAGATTCCAGAGCTTCTTTCAGCTGAGGACCAGAGATAATACTTCATACTTCCTTCAACCGGGAACTTGAGGGTGAAGAATCCATCCTTCCCAGCCCTTAAGTACTGGTAGTCTGCCACATCCATTGGGAACGAGGAAGACCTTCCCAGAATGTCATCAAATGATATCTCAGCGTACTCGCCGCTGGCCATCTGTCCTGTTGCAGGTGCTGGAATCCTATCACTCAAGGTAAGACAGTAAGGCTTTGCAGCCATGGGATAGCCAAGCTCGAAAACAATCTTGTCATAAACAGGATCCAGTTCTCTCTGGGACAGGTAGTAGAGATAGCGTCCACTCGGGTCGAAAGAGGGGCTGAAATCCCTGTATCCATGGGTTGTAACCCTGTGTGCCTGCTTATCCTTCATGTCAAATATGAAGATGGCAGCTTTGCTCCTGTTCTCCGGGAAACTGTATGCCAGATATCTGGATGTATGGTGCCAGGAGAAATCATCTATATGACCGAATTCAGATTTTGCCAGCGTAATTTTTGTTCCGGTTTCGATCTCCACAGCAATGAGTTCATATCTGCCGTTTGAAACAGCAAGGTATTTTCCATCTGGGCTTGGCTGAATTTTCCTGATGATGCCAGCATCTAAGTCTATCCTCTTTAATGGCATTCCGGCATCATTGTACAGGTATATGGCATCCTCGCCTGTGGCGTCACTGATTCCCGCAATGGTTCCCGATCCAGGTATGAACGCAGCTGATCTTATGCGTCCTCCTGTTCTAGCTCCAAGTTCAATAACAGGACCCTTCTCCGCCACCACCGAAAAAGCATGGCCTCTTGATATGAACAACAAGAGGTCGCCATTGCTTGAAAGATTGAAATCAGTCATGAAATGGGACGGATCAACAAACCGTTTGTTGGTCTGGAGGCCTGAAAGGTTAAGATCAATTTCCATTTTTTCAGGTTCCGCACGGGAATCCTTGAGATAATAAAGGTCCCCTCCGGCATGGAATACTAAGGATTTTCCATCCGATCTCACGTTTCTCGCATAATATTCTTCCAGCTTTGTATGGGCCTTGATGTCATTGCCTGAAATGTGGCAGGAATAGAGTTGGCCAATGCCATTGAAATCTGACGTGAAAAACAACCGCCCACCAGAAAGGGCCACGGAAGTTATGTTGCCATCAAGATCCAGTATCTTCCTGAACTTCTGATTTCCCTCACTGGCCCAGACTTTGCCTCTAAGGCCACCTCTGTAGTTCTTCCAGTTCGGGATGTCGAATGTATTTCTTCCAATAATAGCAAGATTGTTTCCGTACAGAATTGTTGTTGCAGGGCCAAGCTTAAGCGGATTCCAGTTTCCGGTAGACGGATCAAATTCATAGAGTTCCGATGCTCTTCCGAATGGCCCAAGTGCGTCAGTAGATATTATAACATTCCCTTCCGCTGAAAAACCTGCCAAATCAAGTGAACGTGTTCCAAAGAATGTTATCTGCGTGGGGTATCCTCCTTCCACTGGTACACTGAATATTTCATTGGAGGGCGTTTCTGTCCCTCTGAGAACTCTTATGAAAACTGTTTTCCCGTCCGGAGAAAGCCTGAGGTTAGTCAGTGACCCCATATTGGAAAGTATTCTTTTATTATCGCCGGTCTTAAGGTCATGCGTCCAAACTTCGTCGTCGGTGATAAAGGCGATCCTTTCCTTGTTTACGTCAGGGTATAAAATATAAGGTTTCATGAATACTCCAATGTGTCTTCAGATATGAATTCTATGATTACCACTGTTCGCCAATGCTGCTGTAAGGGAAAACAATATACATCATGAGATACATTCTGGCAAATGGACGCCTACATATCAGCACCAGATATAAGGAATGGAAAAATCAGCTTCGTTGCAAATGATTCTTTGTGGATAATGGACTTGGAAGAGAGGAAGCCAAGGATCATCGCATCAGGAATGGGAATTATTACCAATGGCAGATTCTCTCCGGACGGCAAATGGATAGTTTTCAGAGCCATGTCAGGGAATGATGCTGGCATCGCTGACCTCTTTCTAGCCTCAACCTCAGGTTCAGAAGTTAGGAGGCTTACGTATTTTGGTGGCAAAAGCACAAGCCGGAGGATGTACACAGACATAGCAGGGTGGCTTGACAGCACTACGGTAATAGCCTCCACTGATGCCCTCTCTCCATTCATGGCAATGACAGAACTTTACTCTATCTCCATAGACATTGGCATATATGCACCAATGAAGCTCGGACCAGCTGCGCACATAATTTTTGATGGAAACTCAGTATATCTGGGCAGAAACACCTGGGACATGCTTCACTGGAAAGGATACCGAGGCGGAACAAGGGGCAAGATATGGAAAGGCTCACTTGACGGGGAGTTCAGCAAATTCGTTGAGCTAGAGACCCACATATCCAGTCCCGCAAAATGTGGCGATCGCATATTTTTCATTACCGACAGGGATGGGACGGGACAGATATACTCGGTGAGCACCGCTGGCGGAGACATGAAGGTTCACACATCTTTCAGTGAGCTCTACCCCAGAAATCTCTCATCAGACGGAAAGAGAATAGTTTTCACAAGGGGCGGGAGGCTGTACATGCTGAATGCCGATACAGGAGAATGTAGTGATCTTACCCCGTCATTCGGTATGGCATTCCAGAGCACTATGGAGAAGCTTGTCAAAGATAGTAAATTCGAAGAAGATATTGATCTGTCAAGGAGCGGTTCGTCATTCATAGAGGTATACAGGGGATCAGGAACGATTACTGGCATAGATGATTCCCCAATTATCAAGATACCGGCATCATGTGGCCGAGTAAGGCTTGCTAGATTTCTTGGAAACGAATCTGTGCTGTTTACGGGCGATCCAGAAAACAGGGAGGAGATTTTCAAATTTTCCTACGTGTCCCAGAAGCTTCAGAGATTTGATCCGCATGTGGGCAGCATAGAGAATATTGTGCCTTCTCCAGATGGCCAGCTAGCTGCGCTGACAAATGGAGATTTCCATCTTTTCATCTTAGATCTGCGTACTTGGGAGATAAAAGACATCGATCAAAACACCCAGGGCCAGATTTACGACATTTCTTGGTCTCCCGACTCCACAAAGATTGCCTATGTTTATCCAAAAATACGGCAGTTTCTTGGGGGGCATGAATTCTCAACAGTCAAGATTTACGATCTAAAGGCAAAACAGTTTGCCGAGATAACTACTGACAACTCCAGGGATCATTCTCCGTCCTTCAGCCCGGACGGCAAGATTCTCTACTATCTTTCAGACAGGATCCTCGATCCTGTTTCAGACAGGTTCGTGTTTGATTTTGGTTTCCAGATGATAACCAAGCCATTTGCTGTTTATCTTGATACATTTGTGCCACCCTATCTGGAAAAAATTCCAGAAGAATTGCTTCCGGAGACATACAGGCCGGTAAAGGGAAACGATCTTAAGCTGACTAGCACACCAACACAGGTGAGGTCAGGCAACCTCTTCAAACTGCGCGCTGTTACGGGTGCACTGATTTATCTCAGATATGAGGTAGAAGGAGGTCTGAAATACTACAACACCGGGGAGGTGCCATCAGCCACTTTGGTAGCACACAACATAGACAGCGGCGAGGACACTGAATTATGCAGGGATACAATTGATTACAGGCTTTCGGAAATCGGAAACAAGGTTCATATACTTGTCAGGGCAAAGGATAACAGCCTTCGCAAGTTTGAAATCACACTAAGCCAGGATGTCCGGAAGATCAAGATACTGCGTGATATTTCAATTGATACAGGAAGGATAAGCTGCACAATAGATCCGGTGAAGGAATGGAAACAGATGTTTCTTGAAGCGTGGCGCCTGGCCAGAGACAACTTCTGGAATGCCGAAAAAGCGGCGAATCTTGCGGATAGCATACTCAAGAGGTATTTGCCTCTTCTCAACCTCGTAACATCAAGATATGAACTTTCCCAGTTAATCCGGGAGATGCAGGGAGAATTCAGGACATCCCACTCCTACGAAATGGGAGGAGACCTAACGGATGCAGAATTTGTTGCCTCAGCGAAGCTTGGAGCGGATTTTGAATACAGGGATGGAAAATTCCTCGTATCTGAATTATACATGGGTGATCCGTCAAACGAAAACGAAAAATCACCCCTTCTCATGGCAGGATTTGCAAATATTGGGGACGAAGTTCTGCGAATCAACGGGGTGACTGTTGACAAAACCACACCACCCTGGAAGGCCCTGCTGAACATGCAGGGAAGAATAGTTAACATTGAGTTGGGCAGGCAGGGAGAGGTTAAAGGTCTGCCAGTCAGGGCAATGAAGGATGACAGATTCCTCAGATACAGGGCCTGGGTTGAAAAAAACCGGGAAACGGTGCACAGGATTAGCAAGGGAAGGATCGGTTATGTGCACATTCCAGACATGGGGGTAAACGGATTCAATGAATTTTCAAGACTTTACGGCCGTGAATCAACATATGACGGGCTGATAGTTGATGTTAGATACAATGGCGGGGGATCAGTTTCACAGATAATATTGGAAAAACTCTCCCGAATAAGGCTAGGCTATGATCAGCCGAGGCATGGCGGCGTCCATTCATATCCAGCTGATTCAGTAAATGGCCCCCTGCTTGCCATTACAAACGAAAATGCCGGATCTGACGGTGATATCTTCAGCCATGCCTTCAAACTACTTGGGCTTGGCCCACTGGTGGGAACGAGGACTTGGGGAGGGGTAGTAGGAATAAATCCCAGAAGAAAGCTTGCTGACGGAACAACAGTAACGCAGCCTGAGTTTGCTCTGTGGTTCAAGGATGTAAAGTTCGGTATAGAAAACTACGGAACCGATCCCACCGACGTCGTGGAATACCCGCCCAGCAGCTACAGGCAAGGTAAGGATCCGCAGCTCGAATATGCCGTAAGGAAAATACTGGAAATTACGAATACAGGAGAAAGAAGGGTAGATTTCAGCAGTCCCTGACAAAAGATTGGCGCCACTGCATTAAGATTCGCAGAAAGTCAAAAAATAGTGATTTCAGGCAAAAATACATCCCTTCTTATACCTTCCTAATGAGATAATGAGACATTTTGTTAATACTTAAATCATTCTAGCAGTACAAAACAGGATTCAGCGATAATTATTTATATCATTATTCTCATATGCATACTATTCTCAAGGGTGATATGCTATATTAAATGAAGGTAAGGAACCGGGAAAAAGATTGAATGTAAAACTTGTGGCAATAATGGCCATAGTTGTGGTTTTCGCAATGGTTGGATTGGCAGTCGCTGACTCAAACGCTGTTGGCGCAGTTCCAGCCGTTCAGAGCTCTATGGGATCATCAGTGGTAAGCGGAGCATCATCCGCCACTCCATGGACGTATCCAACCAGCACTATGCAGGAGCCGGGATACACAAATGGTACTTATATAATGGCAGCAACGAACAACGTTGAGCACCTCAATGTGTATCTTGCTACAGATGTGTACAGTTTTTACCTGCTTGATGAGATTTATGATTCAGCTACAAATCTCCTGCCTAATGAAACAATCAGCCCGTGGCTGGCAACGAGCTGGTATGAAACTCCAGTCACATCCTCAAACGTAGGCAGTTTTCTGGGCATGGTAAATTCTACTACGGCCAAGACCTATGATCCATTAAACGGCAAACTTATGCCTGTCAGCTATGTCTATACAGTTAACATAAGACCAGGAGTTCAGTGGACAGACTGGACTTCTGCAAATGCCGGATCAACATACACATACAGCAATGTCACCACATTCAACGGACCAAACGGAAATCCTCATACCATAAAGTACAGATTTAGCCCAATGACAATGAAGACATATTATGTTCAGGCAGCAGATTTCATACTCTCGTGGAAGATTTTGCAGTCTTCTCAAGACTATAGCGGTTCATTCGCAAATATAGTAAATGTCGTTCCAGTGAATAATACTACAGTTGATTTTTACCTGTCAAGCCAGTCTGCTACCTTTGTAACTTACACTCTGGAGACACCCATACTTCCATACCATATATGGGTGAATCATGACTACTCCACGGTTCCTGGGGTCTGGAACTACACAGCGACACCCCCCAATCCAACCGGAGGATATAACAACTGGAATGTAAGTTACAATCCTGCTACGGGATATGCTCCCCAGCTAGTAGGCACTGGCCCATTCATGATGAACGGTGGATATGGAATGCCAAAGGGTCAGTGGATCTTTGACCAGTACTGGAAGCTGTATGTTAATCCGCACTATTTCGTTCAGTATACCAAGTCTCTGAGACAGTGGACGCCTAAATTCTTTGAGCTTTATGTTCCAGAATATCTTTCACTGTCTGCAGCTGTCATAGCACTGTCTCTCAATCAGGTATACCAGATTGAAGGCGGAGTTACTCCAACATTCATTCCGACCATAGCCACAATTCCTCACACCTACATATACAAGAAACCAACCACTGGATACGGATACATACAGCTTAACTCCTTTGGACCGAGATCGGAAGCAAACGCATCTGCTGGTCTGTATCCTGGCATGAGTGGGCCGTTTACACCAGCAAAAATTGCTCCTCCACTGAACATAACCTCAGTCAGGCAAGCTCTCAATTACGCAGTTAATAAGGTCTACCTAAACTCAGTGGTGGACGAGGGTTATGGAATTCCTGGCACATCTGTTGTTCCTGATTCTGACAGCGTATGGCAGAACCACAGCCTTCCGGCATATTCGTATAATCCCGCCAAAGCCATGCAGCTGCTCAATGATACTCCAGGAATGAAATATATCAATGGGGAGTATTACTACCATAGATCCCAATTCACCATGGACATCCAGATAACATCTGCAGCCTCTAATCCTCTGGGTGTGGAGGGAGCCCTTCTTATACAGAAGTGGTGGGATTCCATAGGCGTCCACACAACTGTGACACAGGAGGCTTTCAGCACAATAGTGTCTAATCTTCTTGACTACGGATACAGCGCAATTGAACTTGGGATTTCTGGAATAGTTGGAGACCCAACGGGCGATTTTGTAACATTCTACACTCCAGCTGGATATGGCACCGGGTTCTATCTCGGTCCCTTTACCCCCATGAACGGAACAACATTCCCTGGTCTTACAACAACGCACAATGGTACTTACTATGACAACCTGATGACACAGTTGTACAATACAATGAATACAAATACAACCCTATCTGTGAGGATAGCAGCTGGAAACGAGATACAGGGAATAGCTGCCTACGAATCAACAATGATAAATGTGGGTTACGGAATTGACCTGTTCCCAATTGACAACTCCACATTCGTAAATACCACACATGACACCCTGAGCCAGACCGGCTTTGAATACTGGAACTTCATGTCCGTTCACCTGAGAAAGGCTGTTACAGTAACTCCACCTTCAAAAACGCCAGAACAGCTCCAGGTTGGTGTCATAAGCCCCAAGCAGGTATACACAAATGGCGAGTATGGAAACATAACTGTACAGGTTAGGAACCAGTATGGTGCACCCGTTTCTGGTGCCAATGTTACATTGGGCGTTAACCCGTCAGGAGCCCTTCTTAATATAACAAGCCTAAATGGTGTCACAAACTCTGCCGGTATTTACACACTTGAGTTCAGGGTTCTGGAAAACCAGCCGCTCGTTTATACTTCCGACTACCTTGGGGAAATTAACATATCGGCCGCAGCATCCATGTCGCTGGCTCCAGCAGGTACCGTGGTGCCGGGGCTTGGCTATACATTCATAGATGTCCAGCCTGAGCCTGTGGCCTACAAAGTACTGAAGATGCCTGCACTCAATTCAACAAATAAATGGCAGCCGATGCAGATAGAGGTGTATAATCCACTTAATGGAAAGGCTATTTCCGGATACAGCCTGACGCTGCAGGCAGCAGCTGGTCTTCTGAATATGACTAACGCATCATACAGTCCAGCTTCCGTTTCCATGATATCGGGAAATCCTCTGAACCAGCTATACACACCTATAAACTATGGTTACATGACCTCCAACAAGACCTCAACTCGTAACGCTCCTGAGGCAGTTGCTGTGACTCCTAACGGAACATTCGCAGTTGTGGCGAATAATGCAACTGACACTGTACAGCTAATGAACCTCACGGACATGAAACTAGGCAAAACTTTCGCAGTTGGCACCGGGCCTGATTCAGTGGCAGTGGCACAAATGACCTCAAATAAAACGTCTGTATGGGCGTTCGTAGCCAATTATGGGTCTGAAAATGTAACCGCTGTGAACCTGACATCCGGCAAAACATTAAACTTTGCGGTTGGAGTGCATCCTACTGATGTTTACCTGATGATGAACGGCGTAAACGATAGCTTCGCTTTCGTGACAAACGGTGGATCAGGTAACCTTACGGTTATCAACCTCACCACATACGTTAATGCATCGTTGTCTAGTGGTAAAAACATAAACGTCAAGGTAGGTTCAGATCCTGTGTCGTTCACGCTTTACGGCAATTATGCACTGGTATCTAACTATGTAAGTGACAACATAACAGTGCTTAATCTGACGAGACTGTCATCAAATACCATAAAGTCTAATGGCTACATCTCACTTGGCTCACAAAAAGGTCCATATGGCATGCAGCTCGTAGGTTCAGACCTATATGTTGCAGATTCAGGCACAAGCAATGTATCTGTACTGCAGCTGGTCAATCTGTCACATAACAACTCACTTGCGGCATCGGGATACGTCAACTACAGCTGGTACACCAATATATCCGTGGGTAAGGACCCCACACAGCTTTCCCTTGCAGGATCAGGTGCATTCCTTCTTGTCTCTGATACGGGAAGCAGCATGCTTTCTGCAATAGACATGGCAGATATAAGTTCATATTACACCTATTACACCATGAATACGGTTGTCGCCAACATCAGCACTGCAGCCAGCCCAATGGGCATGTTCTCCCTCTCGGGAACAACACTTGTGGCGGATCACTCCGGCTATGTTAGCATAGTAAATGGAACAGGGTCCGTCATATATCAGAACTACAGCCTCTGGCAAGTAAGTGGAACCACAGCTTCAAATGGAACATTGACTGTTAACCTGAAGTTCGACCCGGCGATGCTGAGGACAGACACTGCACTTATGGGCAATGATCTGGAAAGCTATGTGTTCCTGGGCAACTATGCGGCTGGCGCTCCTGTATCAGGCGCTGCCCCGTACATGACTCTGGGCCAGATAACATCGGCTACAAACCCCAACGGATTTGGCACATTGCAGCCGGTTGAGCTCCCAATGCAGGTATCAGTTGGGACAGCACCGTATACAATCGAGATGACAGTTTATAAGAACTTCATATCGTCACCGGATGGAACCGCACAGGTTAATGTGACAGTCCTGAATGCCACTGGGTCTCCAGTACCCAATTTCCAGCTGGATCTGGTGAGTCAGAACGCACTTGGTGCAAACAGAGGCTATTTCAGCGGTAACGGTCCCGTGATACAGGTCACTGATCCGAACTCGCTGTTTGGAAGTCTGGAATTGCCTGGCATACAGCTGACTACGAATATGTTTGGACAGGCTACGGCCACTTTCAATGCAGGTCTCTACACTGTTGATACAAGCAATGGGAACTTCATAGGATACAGTCCAATGTCGTTCACTGATCCATACCTGCAGCCAGCTGACGACTTTGAGATAAGTGCTGTAGGCGTAACAGGAATGGCAGTTACACAGCTTTCATTGAATTCATCCCAGGCCGTTAACAATGTAGCCCCGTCTCCAATGGCTGCAGCATATTTCCAGAGTGTGCCTTCAGTTGATGGCACTGTGGTTCTGTCCAGTGGATCATCATATACAGTGTACGTCAATTCGACATACAACAGTCCTGCCGGTACATCAGCAGCAAATGTGCCGTTCACCATATCAGCTACCTATGGTACCCTCTCGACAACTTCAAACACAACGAATTCAAATGGCACCTATAAACTGACATACACGGCCCCAACGGTTTCAACGGTAACTGAGGTGACAATAACTGTGTCTGCAGGTGGTGTGACTTATGTGGAACACGTCTATATTACCCCGTCAGTGCCAGCACCTAACAATACTCTGTACTACGCACTCATAGGAGTGTTCGCAGCTCTGTTCGTGGTGTTTGCGGCCCTATATGCCATGGGAAGAAGAAAGGTGTTGCCGCCGCCACCAGGAGGAAATGAACCACCAAAAACAGGAAACTGAAATTTTTAAAAACCAACAATTATTTTTTTTATCCTACATTGTGGTAATATAATATTTTCCAACCTATATTTGTTAAGCAGGTAATCTAAAATCTGAGTTATCATTATATACAATATTTTCTTATAGGGAAAGGCATGAATCCTTATCTCATTGCAAGGAAGATAGTGCAGGATGTCATTTTAGTTGTTCTGATGGCGGTTGTCATCTTTGTCGTGTACAGGCTAATGCCTGGAAATCCTGCACAGCTTCTCTTATTCGGTGCAAAGAAAGCTGGCCTTTCCTCTGGTAAACTGCAGGCCGTTGAGGCACAACTGGGGCTCGCAGGAGGGAAATGGAACTTCGCCAACTTTCTGATATACATGAGGGACATGTTCACCTTTCATTTCGGATTTGATTATTTCGAAGGTCTTTCAGTATGGGACATTATTAAGCAGGCTCTACCATACACCCTTCTGCTTTTTGGAACTGCCGCCGTTGTATCCTTCCTGATTGGCATACCGCTTGGTATAATCACAACATGGTTCAGGGGTACCAAAAAAGAAAGTGCTCTGGTATCAACATCAAACATACTGAACGCCATACCGTTCTTTGTTCTTGCAATAGTTCTGATCATATACCTTACAGCAAAGTACCCTGTTTTTCCCGTCAGAGCTGATTTTCCCATAGGCTGGATAGGTCAACCTTCGCACTGGGGTGGCGTCCTGTATTATATGTTTTTGCCAACTGCAGCACTTGTAATAATAGAAGCTGCAGGGCATCTGCTTACTACTAGGGCAGCAATGGTCGGTACCCTTGGCGAGGATTTCATAACAACTGCCCGTGCAAAAGGGGTCAGTGAAGGCAACATAATGTTTCACCATGCCGCAAGAAATGCAATGATACCCATAAGCACTAGAATGGCACTGGAATTTGCGCTATTGATGAGTGGTGCAGTCATAGTTGAAATCATATTCTCATGGCCAGGAATGGGGCACCTTTTGTATGAAGCTACCCTTGAACTTGATTACCCACTGGCTGAGGGAGCTCTTTTTGTAATCTCGCTTGTCACGATCATAACTTACTCCTTCGTGGACTTCATCCATGCATGGCTGGACCCAAGGATTAAACTGTAGGTGAACAGATGGTTGCAGAAAACAGGAAAACTGGAGATCTTAGGGAACTGAGAAAAAAGAGGATTCAATTCAGGATATATCAGTTCAGGAAACAGTGGAGCATATTTTACAGATCCGGCTATGGAAAAATAGGATTCTATATAATCGTGATCTTTGCTATCATAGCTCTCTTGTCCCCCGTACTTGAAGTTCACCATGATGCCCTCTCATACGTTGCTCCATCCATCGATACAACCGCGCCAACCATATTAACGCACTCTAATGTGGGAAATCTAGCCATTAACAAAGACATGTCATCATCTGTTGCCGCTTCAACCACAGATGATGTTGGCTCCAACATGGTTTACACCGTTACATCTTCAGGCGCTGTCTACGGCATCTCTCTTGGTTCGGCAAGGTCGATCCCCCTTAACCATAGGGTCAACCTTTTCAATATTACTGTGCCGCCCGGGCAGTCTGTGCTGGGCATAAGGGTATTTCCGCTTGAGGGCATATCTTTTTCCGGGCAGATTCAAATGACCAATTACGTCATGGTTGCAACATCGGGTGGCTTAATAACTGTGGCAGGACTCAGCTGGACTGGCGGATCTTCCGGTGTTGGCAGTCTTGTTGCATCCCAGCCACAGACATATGATACTGGTCTTAGCCTGGCAAGTTTGCCTATATCGAGCTCTTTTCCCGTTGACACATCAGTTATTCCCAGTATTCCTTACCAAAATTCTGAGCTTTCGGGAATACCGGGTGATTATGGAAGCATATTTGCGCTTGGATATAACACAACAGGAACATATCTGGTAAAACTTTCAGACGAGCCTCTTGCTCTCCTGTGGTCTGAGAAGTTAACGAACTCTTCAGCAATAAACTCTGTTTCATATCTGGGATCCTATTATCAGGATCAAAGCGCAATACACCAATCCCTGATAATTACGGCTGGAAATACAATTCAGGAGTACTATGCATCCAACGGGACTTTAGCCTGGTCAAAGACTATGCCATACACCTTTACTGGTCAGTACACTATACCCTCTGCCTATCAGTCTTCATTTAGTTCCTACAATTCCATCTTTGAAGTGATGAGCGACGGATCAGCGTATTATGTTTATGGATTTTACCAAGCGAATGGAACAGATTTTGAAGTCTTCAACAGCCCAAATATGATAACGACAATCTCAGCTTCACAGGGTGGTAGTGGCCTGCCATCATCACTACTTGTCATAAGTAATTACACTGGGTATGTTATCAGTGCACCAGGAGTTATAGCAGGCACAGTAACCCTCAGCAGTTCATATGGCGATTATAAATCTGCACCTGTTTTCATACCCAGTCTGGGGACGTATATAATAACCTCACAGAAAGGAATGATATATTCCCTTTCAGCATCATTGGGAAAAAATCCATTCACATGGGCTACATATTACAATCCAGGCAGCAATGGCAATATTTCAGCTCCCGTGCTTCTTCTGGATGCCTCCAGTGGGGAGGAAGCAATATCTTTTGCAGCATCCAACGGCAACGTTATGGTATATTCTGCAAATGGGGTGACCAGGAATCCAATGCCTCCTGAACTTCACACACCATCCGGCACAATGCTCCTCCTTGGCACAAACACCGAGGGTAACGACGTGTGGAGCCAGTTCATCGCAAGCTTCCCGCCAGATTGGATAGTCGGGATCAGTGTTGGTCTCATTGGAATAGCAATAGCACTTGTTCTTGGAATGATAATAGGTTATTACAGAGGTTTCGTGTCAGTAGCTCTGGATACAGTGACGCTTGTCATATACCTTATTCCCGGTTTGGCGCTCCTTATAGCACTGACATCGGTTCTTAGCCCCTCATTTTTCAACATAATATGGATACTTAGTTTTCTAAGCTGGCCTTTCACAACATTCACAATCCTTGGGATAATCAGAAGTATCAAACAGAGGGCTTTTGTTGAAGCTGCAAAGGTCTCAGGAGCCGGAACAATGCAGATACTCAGAAGGCACATGCTCCCAAACATAACTCCTTTGCTAATCTACCTCACCGCACTCAATGTTAGCGGAGCTGTAGGAGGAATTGCGACTCTGCAGTTCCTTGGGGTTGCTCCCCTGACAATTCTTACATGGGGGGCTATGCTGAATCCCCTGGAAAATAACTTCTATCTGGCAGCTTCTGCCCCGTGGTGGGTTATTCCGCCAACAGTTGCCCTGACCCTTTTCATAATGGCATTCATATTCCTCTCCAGAGGCGTGGACGAGGTCGTCAACCCAAGAATCAGGAGAAGATAAGATGATCGAGGTACAGGAAAAGCAGGAAATTAAGAAGGCAGGAACCCTACTGAGTGTAAATGACTTTTCAGTCACATTTGATACCTATGAAGGGAGGCTCAAGGCACTTGAAGACGTTAACCTGAGCCTGAACAATGGAGAATCCCTCGGAATAATAGGCGAGAGCGGATCAGGAAAGACAACTCTGGCTACTGCCATTATGGGCCTTATTTCTGACAATGCCGAAATAGGAGGCAACATTCAGTTCAATGGAGATGTCATAATAGACAGTGAACATTTCGGAAAAGCCTACAGGAAACTTAAGCGAAAGGAGAGAAAGATACTTTCAGAAAAGCTGATTTCAATGAGATGGAAAGACATCTCAATGGTCTTCCAGGGCTCCATGAATGCATTCAATCCGGCTTATACCATAGAAAAGCAGATAGGTGAGGTTTTCCGCATTCACACCAATCTTAATGATAAGGAGATTGAGCAGCGTTCAATCGAGGTCATTCAATCGGCAGGGCTTAACAGATCAGCTTTAAAAGCCTATCCTCATGAGCTGAGCGGAGGAATGAAGCAGAGGGCAGTCATAGCAATGGCACTGGCACTTTCCCCGAAACTCGTGATTGCGGATGAACCAACAACAGGCCTTGACGTCATCACTCAGGCAAAGATAATATCCGAACTGAAAAGGCTAAGAGGGACAGCCATAAACTCCATGATAGTGATATCGCACGATGTGGGTGTAGTATCGCAGCTCGCTGACAGGGTTGTTGTGCTTTATTCCGGGCGGATAATGGAAATTGGGCCAACATGGGATGTCTATAAAAAATCTCTCAATCCATATACTAGAGCATTACTCAGCAGCTACCCTTCAATAGACAGCACTAAATCGCACATAGAAGGCATTCCAGGGGCACTGCCCGATCCTCTTTCAGAGAGGCCAGGATGTTATTTTGCCCCAAGATGTAAGTATGCTGACAACCTTTGCAGCACTGTAGTGCCTGAACTGAAGGAAGTTGCGCCAGGCAGGTTCAGCAGATGCCATTATTCAGAAAAATTTCTCGATGGTGAATTTGTTGAGGAATCGAAACCGCATTCATCAGAGAAACTTGGTTACAGGCCTAGGGAGCCCATAATAAAGGCTGATCAACTAACAGAGTACTTCAGCCTAAGGACAAAAACCTATGGCCAGCTCTATGGAAAGGAAGAGGCTACAAGAATTGTCAGGGCTGTTGATCATATTGATATGGAAATAAGAAGGGGCGAGATATTTGGCGTCGTGGGTGAAAGCGGTTCTGGCAAGACCACACTGGGAAGAGTAATCCTCAAGCTCCTGGAGCCAACTTCTGGAAAGGTCTTATTTTATGCGGTGGGGAACAAGCTCAGTTATAATAGAGATACAGATACCCATGATCTGCCGGAACCCGTCGATTCAAAGGAATATATGGAAATAGATGTTTCTGGGGTCCACGAACGTTCAGAAGAAATGAAAATCTTCAGGCGGCAGACTCAGCTTATTTTCCAGGACCCTTACGATTCCATCGATCCAAAGCAGACGGTGTTTAGCATAGTTGAGGAACCTATTATTGCGCACAGGGTAACAAATGATCCACTGAAGATATCTGACATGGTAAATGAAGTGCTAGGGGTGGTGCGCCTCAATCCTCCAGAAAGTTACACAGACAGGTATCCCCATGAACTCTCTGGTGGGGAAAGGCAGAGGGTGGCTGCTGCCAGGGCACTGGTACTCCGCCCTGAATTTCTTGTCGCAGACGAACCCATTTCAATGCTCGACGTCTCTCTTAGGGCAGGCTTCATGAATCTGATTCTCGATCTGCGCAACAGATTCGGAATTACTGTAATGTTCATCACACATGATCTTGCATCTGCCCGTTACCTGTGCGACAGAATAATGGTTATGTATCTGGGTGTTAGTGTGGAGAGCGGAGAATCAGAGCAGGTAATGAGGAATCCACTTCATCCTTACACGAAAGCCCTAATACGGGCAGTACCCAAACCGAATCCAAATTGGGATCCATCCAGGATAGATATCAAGGGGGAGATAGGCAATGCAATAGATGTCCCCAAAGGTTGCCGCTTCTTCAGGAGGTGCCCATACGCAAGGGAGATATGCGAGACAACACCTCCTCCAAGGAAGGAACCGGAGAAGGATCACTGGTATTTGTGCCACTTTACTCAGGATGAATTGAACACCTTCAGGAGCTTTAACCAGTAATATTGCCGCTGTCAAGATAATGTGGGAGAATAACGATAATGAGCCGGAACAGGCAGTAAGGAGGGCTGTAGCAGAGGCTAGGATAAAGTATATCAAACCTCCGCTCATAGCGTTGCTTTTGCTTCTGGCATTGCCACTTCTTTCCGCAATAGCATACGGATTTGGGCCTTACCTGACATACATGCCAGATATAGTATTCATAGCGGCAATAGTGGTGATATTCTTTGGAGCTTGGTATGATTTTGGTGCTAATGCATACCTTAAGGATTTGAAAGATCTCTACCACAAGACACCCACAGATGCAGATATGGCATACATTCAGAAGCAGCAGTTCATTCTAACAGTTCTTTATATTCTAATAGGCCTGATTTACATAGCTTCTGCAGTAGTCATTTATCTGATCTAGGTTTAGTAAGATCAGAAGCGCCGAAACATTGTATGTGCGTTCCAGATTGCCTTCACTTCATCACAAAGAATTTTAGGTTGAGGATTCCCCAAAACAACCCGATTTATTGTATAGATCTTCCTGTACAGTAGATAGTGTATTGAATCTGCTGTAAAATTGAAAAGGTCCTGCACAATTCGGATTTGAAGAGGCGAAAATATGCAGGACCAGTTAGTTGTAGTGAAAGAGGTAATAAGTATTTTCCTGAAAGACCGGAAGGAAGGAAAGAGGCAGCTAATAGAATGGTTTCTCAATGACGTCATGGATGAGGAGGCAAGAGTGCAGCTCGCATCCATGCCATACGAGAGAACAGAAGAAAGGAAAGGACACAGGAACGGAACGAGAACAAGGAAACTGAAGACAGTCGACGGTGCACTGGAACTGAAGAAACCACAGATAAGGGAGTTTCCCTTCAGGACCGCCGTCTTTGACCGCTATTCCAGGGTTGAGAAGGCTCTTGATTCAGTTATACTGGAATCATACATCCAGGGTGTGTCCACAAGGAATGTCAAGAGCATAGTTGAGAGCCTGGATATGGAGAACGTATCCGCATCATACGTGTCAACCCTGGCCTCTGAACTTGATTCAAGAGTGAGGGAATTCCTTGAGAGGCCCATTGAATCACCAATGAAATTCATCTACATAGATGCAACATACTTCAAGGTGCGTGAAAATGGAAAGTACAGGAGTAGGGCACTCTATGTGTGCATAGGCATCAACCCGGAGGGGAGGAGGGAGATACTTTCAGCCAGGCTCTATGATTCCGAGACAGAGATTGAATGGGAATCATTCTTTGATGATCTGAAGAGCAGGGGTCTCACAGGTGTGGAGCTTGTGATATCTGACGGGCATAAGGGGATACAGGAATCCGTGACAAAATCCTTCCCTGGCGCAGCATGGCAGTACTGCCATGTCCATTTCATGCGCAATCTGATGAAGCTGATTCCGAAGAAGAAGCAGTCGTCTGTCATGCAGATAATAAAGCAGGCACTTGAGAATGAATCACTTGTGTCAGAGGCACAGGACACACTTGTTAAAGAGGGTCTCCATAAAGTATCCGAGATGTTCGAGAGATGGTACCCGTCACTGTACAATTACAAGGCGTACAGTGAATCATGCCAGAGGAGGCTGAGAACAACAAATGTGCTGGAGAGGCCTAACCTGGAATTCAAGAGGAGAACGAAAAAGATAGGAGCATTTCCATCAGAACAGTCTCTTCTGAGACTTGTTGTGACAATAATGATGGACATAAATGAAGAGTGGATAACAGGGAGAAGATATATGAACATGGAGGAGAATTAGGGAATGTACAGGATCTTTTCGAAATTACAGCAAATCATGTACACTATCTCCGTAACACGTGATTCTCCGACATAATTGTTATCGTAAAATTCTGAGAGTTATGATTATTAAGCCTCTCTTTGAAGTTCCATGTCTGACTGGAACGAAATAGATTTAAGGAAAACAAATTCAAAGATAGAAACTATTACCGCGGAAAAACCAAAAATGAAAATTGTTAACCATTCACTATAGTGAGCCAACAGATATCCAATCAAAGGAAATGCAATAACCATCGGAATTGTAAGAACGAGATCTTTTATATTTATTACTTTAGCTCTCTTATCTTTAGGGACAAGTTTCTGATACCATACTCTCAAAGGTATATTCAACAATTCAGAAAAAATACCGTTAACAAGTAAAATCATAGCCATTACGATAACTATTATGCCTTCAGCGAAAAGAGAAAGGCCCATTATTGACATGACTAGACCTTCTCCACCAGAACCAACAAGTAAATAAGTTAGCAATTTTCTATTTCTCTTTCCAATTATTATGGATCCACCAAGGAGCATTCCCACAAGTTCACAAATATAAAATACGCTCAAAGAAATCGATCCTATAGATGTGTTTTCTACGGCTATTGTTGGTATAATAATTGCCATGCCAGATGTCAAGAAATTGAATAGAAATCCAAAAATAATCGTATAAAGAATCATCTTTTGAGTTTTCAGGAATACGAATGTTTCTTTCGTCTCTTTCCAAATGTGTATCTTTTCTATCTTTTCAGAACGGCCGAATTTTCTCAAGCCGATATATATGATTATAGCAGAGAGCAAAAATGAAGTTGCGTCTACAAGCAACAACATGCCCCAGGAAATAGAAGAAAATCCTAGCCCAGCTATTACATAACCTCCGATCATCGAAGCATTTATGCCCATTGACAGAAGTGCATTGCGCTTGTCAAGATCTTTGTGTACTATGTCTGGGAGTAGCGAGAAACTTGCAGGGTTGTAGAAAGTTTCGCCTATACTTGTTCCTATTACTGCAAGCACAATGAACAGTATAAAGTAAGTATAAGCAAAAAAATATGACAGGGAAACAGACAACATCAAGAAGAACATGATAAAATCGGAAAAGAAAAGGTTCTTCACTCTATTTGTTCGATCTATTAAATATCCACTTACACCAGTAGATATTATCCATACGAGAAATTCTGCGGAAAAAATCAATCCAAACAGGAAAGTGGACTTAGTTATATACAGGATAACAAGTGGAATAATTAACGTTCTTATGCCATCGCCAATGGTTGAAACGGAAGATGACAGAAACAATGAGTAAAAATCATGGTTCTCTTTATCCATTTCCTCTACCTGTTTCTTTCATCACTCTTTTAGTGAGATGGCAAATAAGTGTATCTGGACTCGTTCGGTCTCCAGACAAGATTGATGTATATGGGCAACCTAAGCTGCAGACATTCAAATATGAACAGTTCAAGCAGGGTCCGTTTTTATACTTGGTAACGAGATTTCTCCAATCTAAAAAAACAGAAGATTGATACAACGCTTTAAGAGAATCTACATTTTCGATTGATACAGCATAAGGTGGCTCAGAAAGTGCTATGCATGGGGATATATTATTATTTGGGTGCATTACGATCTGTCCTTCGAATCCCCCACAGTATAATGACGCTCTTCCTTCGAAAATTGGCTTTATAAAATTATCATAAAATTCACCGGTCAATAGCTTGTATTTTTCGACGAGTTCCTTGTTCACATCCATTATCGTATCGATTAACTGTTTTAAATCCATGTTATTTAAGTTGTAAGGATAATTTAGATTAAGAGGATTTCCCAAAACCATTCGAAATAGTACAATGCCTTTCCTGAACATTGTAAAATCAACCAATCATGCCTGAAATATATGGAAGCATGGTGAATTTCACCATGTTTTTCCCCGTATTTTCCTGATTGTCGATGGCTTACGCTATCCTGTCAAGAAATCTTGCCCTTACAAGGTTGTAGCACATGGCAGTGAAGTATGTCTTCACTCTCACCCTCTGCACTGTCGTGACCATCACATGGAAGAAATGGAACACACTCTTCATGAAGGCGAAGGGATGTTCCACCGCCGATCTGATCCTGGATATTCTGAGATTCCTGCGTATACTCTTCACTGGAAGTGAATGCCCTCTCACTGCACGATCCATGGTTCCATTGATGCCTTTGCATTCAGATCCGAAATAACCCTTATCACGATAGCATATGATTCCCGGTAAGGAAAGGTCGATCTGCGAATCATGCACATTTGCAGGTGTAACTGACAGTCTCTCTATGATCTTAATCTCGTTCACAAGAGTATGTGCTTTATACCCGAAGTGTTGCTCATGATTCTTTGTGGCGGATGCACCATCACTTGATCTCCTGGTTTTGGCATCCTCTCCCCTGGGTTTGCCATACTCTCCCCTGTCAGCCTCTATGAATGATGCGTCCTGCATTGTTCCTTTCTTGATTCTTATTCGCTTAGCCATGATCTGCTCTGTTATTTCATTGAAAACAAGACGATCCTTTCCTGTTTTTGATAATCGTTCCCTGAAGTACCATATTGTATTTCGATCAGGCAACTTCTCAGGATATCCAAGGAAGTTCATGAACGATATCCTGTCTCGGATTTCTCTTTCTATTTGGGGATCCGAGAGGTTATACCACTGTTGCAATAGTAGAATTTTGACCATTAGAATTGGATCATAATTGGGTCTTCCGCCCTTCTCTGTGTCGTTGCTGAAAAGATCAGCAAGAATGGGCCTGATCCTCTCGAAGTCAATGCGGTCAGATATGCCGGTTAAGGGATCACCAAGGGCTTCGATCTCCTTGTAGAGTTCAGACAATCCTGTGTGGTAAAGGTTCATGATATTAGATCATGAGGTCATGAAAAAGGGTTTCGGTGGGAGTTTTTGGAAATCCTCATATATTCTTCAACCCAAAACATCCATATACGACGGGCTTGCTAGCTTCCATTCCGAGAGAATTTGGAAAGGAACGGCGGAATATGAAATTGAACACAATTCCAGGAAGCGTGCCAAATCTCATAACTCCCCCGTCAGGCTGCAGGTTCCATCCCAGGTGCAAGTTTGCCATGGAGGTATGCAGTGAAAAGAAACCGAAGCTTATAGAGATTGAAGGCGGTCACAAGGTAGCTTGTTTTCTTTATTCAAGTGAAACGGAGGGGAACTGATGGCAGAAGACGGAAACATAATCCTTTACGTTTCCCATCTCAAGAAGTATTTTGACATAAATAATGGGCTCAGGAAGACTGGCACAGTCAAGGCAGTAGATGATGTCACATTCACCCTCAGGAGGGGGGAAACACTGGGAATAGTTGGCGAGACAGGGTGCGGCAAAACAACACTTGGGAGGACAATACTGCACCTTACAAACCCTACGGATGGCGACGTATATTTCGATCTGCCACAGGAACTTATGGAGGAGATCATCGCAACAGATAGAAGATTCCATGATCTTGCATCACAACCCTCCAGAAGCCAGGAGGAGGAAAACGAATTCCAAGAACTTAGGCGTAAGATAGACAGATTCAGGTCGGAATATTCGTTAACGAGGAAGTCCCAAAGAAAGCTGAAGGAATACAGAAAGAAGATGCAGCCGGTATTCCAGGATCCATTCAGCTCACTTGACCCCAGAAAACTCATCAAGGATATTATAGCTGAGCCAATGAAGCTACTGACAGATTATTCAGACGATGAAATCCTTGAAAAGGAGAAGGCCCTTGTTGAGGAAATAGGACTGGGATACTTAGAGCCATAGCCATAGAACCCCTAATGCTTGTTCTGGATGAGCCAACATCTGCCCTTGACGTATCTGTTCAGGCACAGATTCTCAACATTCTCAGGGATATCCAGCAGAAGAGGGATCTGTCATACCTGTTTATTTCCCACCATCTACACGTGATCAGGATGATGTCAGACAAGGTGGCTGTAATGTACCTCGGCCAGATAGTTGAGATTGCCGACACCGAGGAACTTTTCTCCCGGATGTTTCATCCATACACCAAGGCACTTCTCTCAGCCATTCCACTCCCTGATCCAAACATAAAGAGAGAACGGACAATTCTGGAAGGCGATATCCCAAGCCCAGCAAATCCTCCGGCAGGTTGTTATTTCCATACGCGGTGCCCCTCAGCCATGAGGACCTGCGGATGGACTCCCAGAGATATGGGAGAACCGCTGAGAAAAATGTTTGACCAGTACAGGAACCCAGAGGTTCTTGCCCTACCCAGGGTTGACGACATAGAACTGGACGAGGAAGAACGCAGAATAACAATCTCTTTTGATTCACCAATATCTGCTGAACATATGGATACAATAAGAGGCCTCGTTGAGAAGGAAAGCCTGCAGAAGAATGGCGTAAGATTTCTGGCCATCAGCAAAATTGAAGCAGGTATGGACGGATCTTCAGTTGTTATGGAAATGATCGAGCCTTCAAAACCTAAGCTAACTGAGATTAAGCCGGACCACTATGTCTCCTGCCTTCTTTACGAGGAGCAGACCGGGCTGGAGGAGTTGGATGAGGGAGCAACCCAGAGTATACTACAAGGATAAAAGCCAGTACCAGGATGTATCTGCAAAGGATCTGACAAGAAAGCAACTTTTCAGATACATCTTCGATGATTTCTTCCGTGCTTCTTATATTGTCCTTATGCTATTTATTGACGTAATAATAATAGCGCAGTTTTTCTACTTTATACCAGGTTTCCAGAGCGGCATATCACTCTTCTCTACACTTTTTCCGCACGGCAACCTCCTAATATACTATACCGGGACATTAATTGCGTTCAGCGAAATTCTCTGTATTTATTACCAAGCCAGATTATTCAGGATAATATGGCCAAGAAAACCGATTAATTCTGATTAGCCAAAAATATGGAGATATGGGAAGACCTATGACGGGCTTGGAGGCAGCGTCGGCCTGAATGGCGACACAGTCTTCCTTGCCTTGACATGATTGAACCACCATATCTTTGACACTAGCCTGGCATCCTCAAAGGGGTTCTCTATTGAAGGCTCCCTGAAACATTGCGTGAAGCAGTCATTGCAGTCATTGTCAAAGATCTCCCATTGCGGTTTCTTGTTCAGGACAGTCTCCATGTGGGTGAAGCATGGATGCACCTTTCCCTTGTAATCGGTGTAGAATGTGGTTTGCCCGGCCTTGCATGCTGACACAGGCTTTTTGTCAACATAATCCACAGCCTCCCTGTAATATGATCGGGTATTCCCGAACACATGCCTGTCGTAGTTCTCATAGGCGTATGAAAACGCCTGCCTGATCATATCGTTTGAAACATGGAAGTCCTGGAAGTAGTAAGACTCCTGGTCAGGGAAGCACATTGAAAGAGGCACCCCCAGCTCGTTGTTTGCATACTCCACCATGTCCTTGACCTTGAAGTAGTTGAAGTTGGTAACCAGAGCATTTGCGGTCAGTATCTTTACCTGGCCCTTCGCTTCCTTTATGGTCTTGACAACAGTGTCAAAAATCTTCAGGCCCCGGTATTCATTGTGCTCCTCCGGGATGTTGGAGTCAAGAGAGATTGTTATGCCGTCCAGGTAAGGGTAGAGCTTCCTGAGCACATAAGGATTGGTCCCGTTCGTTGCAATGTGGGTTATGAATTTGTTCTCCTTGAGCTTCTGTATTATGTTGACCACGGACTTGTTAAGTGTAGGTTCACCGCCAGTTAGTGAGACTATCTTGATCTTGTTTTTCTTCATCTCCTCGATGTGCTTGTCTATGAGATCCTCTGGAAAGAAAATCTGGCCCTGCCAGGCATTACAGCTTTTGCATCGCAAGTTGCAGAAGAAATCTATGTTCCAGATCATGGTCTTCATATTGAGACTTTAGTAAGAATCTGGATTTATTACTTTTGTTATGGGCTGCTGTGTCAATCGCCAATCCAGTAAGTCATGAGCACATCGTCAACATATTCCCCGTCAATTATGAATTGCCTCTTTCTAGAACCCTCATGCACAAAGCCGATCTTTTCGTACAATGATATTGCATTAGTGTTGCTGGAGAACACCTCCAGATTCAGCTTCTTTATGCCATTTTCACTGCACCAGTCTATACCCTGCGTTATGAGTTTCGTTCCAATGCCGGAATGCCTGTGCCCGGACTTGATGGCAATTCCCAGGTTGGCGGTATGCCGATTCTTCCTGTACATGCCCCTCTGTATTGTCAGGACCCCAACAATCTCTGATCCCCTTTCGCAGACAAGGGTGAGATCATCAGGACTGCGAATCCTTTCCTGCTCTCCACGCTCTGTGAGAAGGTAATATTCGCTGACAAGGTAGATCCGCTCATCCATGACGCTCTGCATGCAGTTAATTATGCCCTTGGCATCCCTTGGATCAGCCTTTCTTATTATGTAATCAGACGCAGATTTCTGGGCTTCGCTTTTCTCTTTCCAAAGCATGAGCAGACCTGACACGGAACAGTTATTCTAAAATAACCTTTTCCTGTTATTTCTTGATCAGCGATGCCCTTAGGTTGTGGTATATCTCCTGCATTTCCTCTGCCAGCTTCTGGGCTTCATGAATTATGCTTTCCTTGCTTTCCAGGAATTCCGGGGTTAAAATCGCACCCTCCCTCGATGGAAGTATGAGACCTTCCTTCTCCAGAACTCTCAGTGAATACCTGATCTTGTGCTCCGGGATTCCCGTCTCGTGGGAGATCTTGATAATTCCTACGGGTTGCTCATTCATCAGTGTTTGCACTATTGAAATATGCCTTTTTACAGTTTCCAGATCATTCCTGATCTCCCTGAACAGCGAAGTTGAATTCACCATGACACTGTATGTCGAATAATAATAAATAGTTATGAACAGCAGACATAATGTTCACAATAGCTCATA
This sequence comes from Thermoplasmata archaeon, assembly GCA_021797355.1. Taxonomy (GTDB): domain Archaea; phylum Thermoplasmatota; class Thermoplasmata; order Thermoplasmatales; family Thermoplasmataceae; genus UBA509. The sequence continues at coordinate 55,723 of JAJZZX010000002.1, forward strand.
ATGGATGAATGAGAAATGACAGCAGATACTGCTAAAGTTATTCAGTTCAAGGAAAAATTCTCTTCCCACGGTATATTACATCCACGTTTTCCAGATCAAGGGTGTTAAGGAGCGTTTTAAGCTTCAGCTCCCTGTCAGATATGTACTGCTTGAACCTTTCTGGAGTCTGGGAATTCTCCATGATCCTTATGGCGTTGCTCCTCAGCGCTATCTGCAGCCTGATGTCGAACTGCAGCTTCTGATCCAGATCGTCTATCCTGATCTCTCTCCTCAATGACATATGAAGGATATACCCCGGTATTAAGGTAACGGGATGCTGCAAAACAGTAAAAGGCTGCATGTAATATTCCGGCAATGCCCGAATTGCAGCTGAGGAAAATTGGCAATTATGTCTACGAAATTCCAGAGGTAACAGACAGCAGAATGAAAGTTCCAGGCAGGATTTTTGCCTCGCAGGGAATCATGGAAAATTTGAGCCAGGATCAGTCACTGAACCAGGTTGTCAACGTTGCAATGCTGCCTGGCATAGTTGAGGCATCCCTGGCCATGCCTGATATACACTGGGGTTACGGTTTCCCAATTGGCGGTGTGGCTGCTTTTGACTGGGAGGAGGGGGTTATATCACCAGGAGGGGTTGGCTATGACATCAACTGTGGGGTTACGCTTGTTGATACAGGATTGGAATATTCCAATATCAGGAACAGGATGAAGGAATTAACTGACATGATTTTCAAGGCTGTGCCTTCTGGGGTAGGAAGCACATCAGAGAGGATATCTCAGCGCCAGATTTCAGAAATCCTGGATAACGGCCTTTTATGGGCTCTGGAAAATGGAAGAGCTCTTCATGAGGATCTGGAAAGAACAGAGGAGGGGGGCAGGATGCCTCTTGCAGATGCCAGCAAGGTGAGCAGTGAGGCATTGTCAAGAGGATTGAAGCAGCTTGGTACGCTTGGTGCAGGAAATCATTTCCTAGAGATACAGAGGGTAGACACCGTATTCCATGAAGATATGGCTATGAAGTTCGGGATAGGAAAGGAGGGTCGCATAACTGTGATGATCCATACTGGATCAAGAGGGCTGGGCCATCAGGTTGCATCCGACTTCATCAGGGAGCTCAACAGGGATTCGCAAGACGTTTTCATTCATCCGGTTGACAGGCAGCTTAATTCAGCAAAGGCAGATTCTGCACTTGCCTCCCGTTACATATCCGCAATGAATGCTGCTGCGAACTTTGGTTTTGTGAACAGGCAAATAATAGTGTCTCGGCTCAGGGAGGTATTTGGGAAACTATTTCCAGAATCAAATCTCAGGATAATATACAGTCTCGCCCACAATATTGCAAAAGTGGAAAGCCATGAGGTCGCTGGAAAGACGAGGAAGCTCATCGTACACAGGAAAGGTGCAACGAGGGCTTTTGCTGCAGGCAACAAGAATCTTTCTGGCATTTTTGCCACGACAGGCCACCCCGTGCTTGTCCCCGGGGACATGGGATCAGCATCCTACGTGCTTGTCGGAGTTAGGGGAAACGAGAGCCTATCATTCGGCTCAAGTTGCCACGGGGCTGGTAGGAAGCTTAGCAGAACAAAGTCTCTCCAGGCATTCAACAGCAGTTCAGTGACAGAGGAGCTTAAGGCTAAGGGCATTTATCTCAAGGCCCAGAGCAAAGCAGTCATTTCGGAGGAAGCACCCGGAAGCTACAAGAATATCGACGAGGTTGTCGAAGCAGTGACTGGTGCCGGCCTGACTGAACCGGTTGCGAAGCTGGTTCCTCTTGGGGTAGTAAAGGGATGAAAAGCATCACCGAGAAGATTTCCGGTAATATCTTCACAGGTGGCCGGATGAGGAAGGGCACCATGACACTGGGGCCTAGGCCCGAATTCTCAGAAAAAGAAGAGCATTCAGATCTCAGGGGAACATTAATTCCGGCATTCATAAATGCCCACACCCACATAGGGGATTCATTCATAAGCAACGTTCCTGCCGGCGACATACCGTCAATTGTTGGCCCCGGTGGTTTCAAGCAGAGAATGCTTGACACAGCAGATGATGCATCTATAATCTCCGGCATGAAGTGGGCACTTAATACCATGGGCTCATCCGGCACATACGCCTTCATGGACTTCAGGGAATCGGGAAGCCGTGGTGTCCAATTGTTAAGGAAGGCAGCTTCAGGGGAACCTCTGCCAGTGATCCTGGGCAGGCCAGCAAATGGCATGCTTGACCTGGATGAAGTAATTGGCATGTCCGATGGAATTGCCCCCAGCGCAATAAGCGACGTTGATCGCTATCTTCTGGAGGCAATGAGCAAGTCTTCACACAAGGCAGGCAAGATGTTTGGGATACATTTCAGCGAAAACCTCAGGGAAAACCTGGACGATCTGATGAGGGCAAGGCCTGACTTCATTGTTCACGCAATAGAGGCTTCGGATGATGATCTTGCAGTTCTAAGGAAACACGGCATCCCAGTGGCAGTAACACCGAGGTCTAATATCTACTATGGAAAGAGGCCAGATTATTCCAGATTCTTTAAATCAGGCATGAAGATTATGATAGGCACAGACAACGGTATGATAACACCGCCTGACATGTTTTCTGAGATGAGCTTCCTATTCACCTACCAGCGCGGAATAAATCCTGTATCACCTGAAGCTGTTATTTCAGCGGCCACGGAGATTCCTTTCCAATTTCTGTCGTCTCATGGCGTCAGGCTCTCAATGCGCTACATTTTCTACCCCGGTGTCTTTCTTAGTCCATATGACATAGTAACACGGGGGCGCTATTTCAGCTATAAAATTATACACTGAATCAGCTGGTGCGTGAATCGAGATAATATTTATAAGACTCAGTTCCTTTAGCCATTCCACACGAGGAAGATACTGTTGCAGAGAACAGCAATTATAGCAGCCATCGTAACACTGTTGATGTTGGGGAGCGCATTTGCTCTCATTGGAAATAGCTCAGCTACTGGATTCCAGTCTGGCACCGTATCCTATACTGAAGGATATTACCAGAATGGCAATTTTCTAGGTTCAGGGAACCAGTCAATAGATGTGACGACACTCTCCGGAATACATGTCACCACATTATCTGGACCGACAGGAAAAGTCACCCTTCCTAGCGGGAATTACTACTTCATAATAAAACCCAAAGCTCTGCAGGTGGGAAGCAGCTACGTTATTGCCAACGGGACAAAGACAGAGGTACAGGTATCAGGCAGCGGTTCAGTAGCTTTGAAGGATTCTGTCTATATAACGGGTCAGGAGAAATTTACCTTTGAGACAATAACGTCCGGCACTTATGCACAGGTCAGTTTTGTTACGCCACAGGGCTTCACATTCCAGACCAACAAGACAAATGGGTCCGTGACTGCTCAGGTGCCAACATCTGGTACCTTCAGCATAATAGTCACATATGGAGGCCAGCAATATACATTCACTGAGACTTATTCCAATTCCACAGCCCCTGTACCAATAAAGCTTGGCTCAGTGACAGCAGCCGGCTACGTTTTCAGCTCCTCCACTGGAAACCCCATAAAGGATTTCAGCGTTATCCTCATAAATAGTAACACAAAAACATACAGCGTTCTTAACTTTACAGGAGGGTCATTCCAGGTTGCAAACACATCTGGATACAATTACCTGGTTGTTGATGCAAACGGGTATGAAGGATACCAGTATTCCCTCCCGCTTTCAGTGCCGCTACCTCTCACAGTAGACCTCAACGCCTCATCCAGCAATGTATACTATAATTATTCACTGGGATCAAACCCAGCGTACCTTAACCTATCACTCAAATACGTCGTACAAAACGGAACCGCCCTTCCCTTCGAGGGGAATTCATCTGTTGGCTCACTGTACTGGCAGTCTGTCCTTGACGGCGGTTTCACAGCATCGGCAGTTGATTCTTACCTGCAGAATATATCCGTGCACTCAACAAACTACACGATCACAGTAGATGGGTACAACTATTATCTAACCAGCACCTATGCTGTTAATAGTGCCATAAGCCGAGATGCATCTTCTGCAGTATTCAATGCTACGCTTCACTACATGAATTCCACAATTAAGTCCACAGACCTTACCTCTGGCTTTACCATAAGCCTGTACGCTCTTGGCACTCAATACACAATGGGAACATTCCAGTACAGCTACCAGATCAGTTATGATCTCCCAGGAGTAGCCCTTGCATCACCTGCAAGCGTGGCAACCTCGTTCAAGAGCCCCGTGAATATAACTCCACAGCCATCAAACGGGTATTTGAGCCTTAAGTTTACGCCGGCTGTGAAGCCAACCCTCGTTGCTTCAGAATTGAGGCTTTTCTGGGCCAACATGGTAACGTCGAGCTATGTTGTGAACAGTTCACTTAACAACACAGTGGTTGCTGTACCCACCTCAACGGCTGTCAGCTTCAACGTTTCGCAGGCATACTTCAACCCTGTCACTGGCGCGAACGATTACAGTGCTTCGGGCACATCTTTCAGGTGGTATAACGTTACAGGGGCCAGCCCCAAGTTCGTTGGCACTGGCTACAATGTTTCAATTAATCAGTTCAATTCCTCAGGGCTCTACAAGCTTATGGTGAACTATACAAGTGCATCCGGGGTTTACAACACAACAAACTTCACTGTTCTGGCAGTTTCTCATTCTGAGCTGCCGTCTGTGAGCCTCAATGTCAGTTCATCCGGAAAGGTTAACTTTGTCCGTTCGGCCATATCCTCTGGATCAGTTGAGAAGTTCTATGTTCCCCAGTCTGCAACAGTTAAGTTTAGCGGATATGGAACAAAGTTTTCTGCTGATTCTTACAGCGTGCCAGTTCAGTATACATGGTATTTTGAGCCAACCCGTACTTACACCGGCTATAAGAGCTTGGGCCAGAACATAACGCAGACATTCACCACGCCCTCATCCACAACACTAAATAGCCTGAAGGGCCCAATCACAGGATATCTCAACGTTACCGGCGTTACAGGTTCCTATTCAAACATAACTCTCATTATTACAGTGAATGACACAACACCGCCAAGCCCATCCATTGCACTTTACAATGCCACAATGGCCACAGAATCAAACCCTGTAGCGGGCCAGGTGACAACCTTCTCTGCTAACTCATCCACAGATCCGTACTATTCACAGTCTCAGCTTACGTACAACTGGTCAGTTGTTTATGCCAACGGAACAAAAGTTGCTCCTGGAAACAGCACTTTCACCGTTGTTGGAGGCTCCATGAACGGATCCAGCTACGTCAAGGTTCAGTTCAACACTCTTAACAGCCTTATAATGTCGCTGAAAGCCACCAACCCATCCAATGTCTCTGCATATTCAAACAGGACTCTTACAATGATAGTGGCCACCCCGAAGATCGTGGTGGACAGTGCCTACCTGTCAACAACTCCCGACCAGGGGTCAACAGTTACGGCCTACGTCAATGTAAGCAACAATGGAACAGTCAATGCAGCTTCTTATAGCATAACTCTCTACATAAACAGCAAGCCTGTCATAACACATACCTATACCAACCTGCCTGTGGGGACAACCAAGAAGGTTGAGTTTAACTTCTCATCCCCCGCCTCTGGAAGCGTAACATTTGTTTTCAAGGCTTACAACAGCAGTGAACCATCATTCTTTGCTGACGCAAGCGCCTACACATTCACTCACAGCGTGAACCCGCCCGCATATAAGACGCCGCTCATAATAGTAGGTGTGATAGTTGTCATAATAGTGATATCGGTGGCATACTACAGGATCACATCAAGAGGATCAAGGAAGCCAAAGGAATCCCAGCCACCGGCACAGAAGCAGCAAGCTCCAAAGAAGGATGAGAAAAAGAAGTAGTCTACATCTACTTCATCTTGATTTTTTAATTTGAATTTCTTTAATCTACCTGAAACTATTTCGGTTTCTTATTCCACAAAGAGTACAAGGCCATTTGATTCCTAGATATCCTTGACGTCATGGTACTGCTATAGACGGGATCGGCTTTTCATTCCCAGTTTAAGACACTATGGATATGCCGGTATCGCCATAATCTTATACCTTCTGCATCCAGGCCTTGGTGCTTTCATGCACGGGGCACTTTAGCACAGGCATGTATGATCTATTGGCTTGCGCTACATTTCCTCAAGCATCCTGATTCCAAGTATTGTGCCTGCATCCTTCACTATTGCAGTGTATGCCCTCAGGATGTATATTCTCCTGTTCCTCTCTTCATCTGGGGCAGATATTACCGGGCAGGTGGAATAGAAATCATTGAATGTCCTGGTAAGTTCCAGAAGGTAGTTTGCCAGGACCTCAGGCTTGAGCCCGAATACAGCCTCTTGCAGCGCATAGGGGTAGAGGTACATCTTCTTTATGAGCCTGCTTTCGCACTCATCATAATGGCTGGATAAGTCCCCTCTGGATTCCTGGGCCTTCCGAAGTATGCTTGCAGCCCTGGCGTAGGAATACATAATGAACGGAGCCGAATCCCCCTCCAGGCTGAGTGCTTCTGACCACTTAAAGACCATCTGCTTGTTTGCGTTGAGCTTGCCTATGTGGAACCTTACCGCAGAGACGGCAACGGCGTTGGCTATTTCCTGCAGCCTGTCCTCAGGGAGGTCTGGCCTTTTTGCCTTCACCACACTGAGGGCTTCCTCCCGAGCCCGGTCAATGAGCTCGTCTGCTGTGACTATGTTTCCCCCCCTTGTGGTCATCTTGCCAGTTTCAAGAGAGACATATGAGTAGAAGACGAAATCCATCCTGGCCTCCTTTTCAAGGAGATTCTTCATTACGTATTTTATGTGCCTGGCGTGCTCCTTGTGGTTCTCTCCAAGAACATCGATAATCCAGTCGAAATTTTCCATCTTGTAAAGGTGATATGCAATGTCTCTTGAGAAGTAGAGCGAGGTCCCATCGTTTCTTGTCAGGAACATCTTTCTGTCGCCGCTCTGCACATAGAGGGCACCATCCTCTTCACGGATGTGTTCAGAAAGCTGCTCAAGGACCTTCTTCACGTCACCATTGCGTATGAAATCTGATTCCCAAGTATAATCGTCGATCCTTATGCCAAGTTTCTCCAGGGTGCTGTTTATGCTGCCAAGAATTACGGAGCATATGTTCCTTATGCTGTCCATTATCTGTGGATTCCCACTTTCGTATTCCCGCAATACCTGATCAACATCTTTCTCTGCATCTGGGTTGCGCTCTGTCTCCTGGTGCATCTCCTGGTATGCCTTCAGCAGGTTCTCAGTGGTCAATGGCTTGTTGCCGGCAAATCTTCTGTATCCGGCATAGAGGGAGGCCACCTGCCTTCCGGAATCATTGATGAAGTACTGGGTGGTAACACGATACCCATATCTCTGCAGGAGCTTTGCAAGGGCATCCCCTATTATGGAGTTTCTGATCCTGCCAATATGTATCGGCCCGGTGGGGTTGGTGCTGGTATGCTCCACAGAGACCCTCTCTGGGTCCTGGAACACGTCTGGATATCGCCCTGTGCCATCCAACTCTGCGCTGATGGCTTTCATGAGCATCGCAGTGCTGAGGCGGAAATTGATATATCCTCCCAACACCTCAATTGATTCTATATAGCCCCCAGGAAGAAGCTCTTTCTTGATATCTTCAGCCAGTTTTCCCGCCTCTACACTATGCGATTTCATAAGGCTGAAGGCGCGAAGTGTCAGGTCGCCATGGCCACTCCTGTCCAGGGTCAGGTCTGTCTCCCTGACATCACTGTATATTGCGGCAATGCCGTCAAGAATCATCTTCCTGTAATCATTGAAAAGAAGCATACACGCCAGTATTGGTTGGTGATAAATATATTGATCACTGGTGCCATCATGCCGGTGAGCTCAGGACGGGTTGAACTCGTAAAGTTCTGTATAAGAGCGAAGCAGGGAAAACATGCGGTCCTTGCTTATGTCTATCTCCTGCCCTACACCCACTTCAAGGGGAATATGCAGCTTTATGACGGCGTTGTCGCCGGGAAAATGCTCGTTAATCTTCTTCAGGACATTATCCAGTCCAGCCTCCTTCACCAGGGACCGGCGAATGCCAAATTTCTCCATGGGCTCTGATATTCTCTCCCTCTGATCCTTGACCGATATCCCTGACCTTTCAGCAAGGAAAAGCTCCAGAAACATTCCTGTTGCAATATAGCTCCCATAGGGCACCCTGTCATGGAATATCTCTCCCAGTATGTTGCCCATGGTGAGCCCGAAATTCATGAGCCCCCTCCCATTCCTTTTCTGGGTCGAAACAAATTCAGTGCGCAGCCTGAGGCTCTTGCTTATGAGGCGGCACATGGCATCACTCTGCCTGAAGGCCTTTAGATCCTCCAGCGACTGCATCATGCTTATTATGGAGTGGTCAGCAACAATGCCATATCGTATCATCTCGGCAATCCCATCCTTCATCTCATCGTTTGTGCCTGACTTTGAATAGAATGAATCCTCTATTACCTCGGTGGGCGTGGCCCTGCTGCATATTACATCATCATGGCTGGAGAAGTTGATCCCGGCCAGGCCTGAAACAGAGTTGCTAACCTGCGCAAGAAGGGTGGTGGGCACAGGGACGTAATCCGTGCCTCCCCTGTATGTGGCTGCAACGAATCCTGAAAGATCAAGTACCTCGCCGCAACCCACAGCAATTATGAGAGAATCCTGGGAAGCGTTCCTGTCTATGAGTACCTTTACAATCTTCTGGTAGTTCCTGACGTTCTTCAGGTTGTCCCCCTCATTTAGAGTTATCTTGGTTAGTTCCCCCCTTATTCCATCCAGATCAGGAATATGCGATGCGAACCGGTCAGCAGCGGAGCTGCCTGTAACCAAGACAACACTGTCATACTGCCTTGCGGCATCAAGGATACGGTCAGTGGTGTCTTCTCCTATAATCACCGGAACATCCTGCGAATTTATGGAAACTGTTATCCTCTCAGGAGGTTTCACTATCTCCGGTCACCGATAATGTATGTCTTATCTTCAATATAAAGATATTCTGATTTTTCACCTGATCAGGTGAAGCCCATGCCATTCACTCATCAAGAACTTTTTAATACGCGCCACAAATTCCTGAGGCAACTTAGATGGCATTTCAGGGTGCACGCAAGTTCAAGGATCTTGGAAGGGACGGTTATCTCAGAATATCAAGCCATGGAATGATAGCAAGCAACAGGACAGCAGCTTTGGTGGGCCTCAACGGAACAATCGACTGGGCATGCCTTCCAAATTTTGATTCTCCACCTGTATTCGATTCAATCCTTGACAAGAACCGCGGAGGTTATTTTTCCATCCATCCCCATGATACGGACAACCTTGAGGTGATTCAATCCTACAAGGAACTCACCAATGTTCTTCTAACAGAATTCATCAGGGATGGCAGGATAATTCTAAGGTTAACTGACTTTATACCGACCTCGGATTATTCAACAATAAGCTTCCCGGAAATACACAGGCTGGTTGAGACCATGTCTGACGACGTTGAGGTCGACGTGGGCTTCAGGGCCACAATAGATTATGGCAGACGCAAGCCCATCATAGAGCAGCGCAAGAACGGCTTCATCTTCAGGTACCGTAACACAAAGGTTGGAATCGTTAGCGAAATCCCCCTCGCCAGGGATTCGGATCATGTTTCCGGTTCCCAGAAGATACCAAGAAGGACATCACGCTGGATCGTTGCACTGTACGGCATGTCACATCTTGATTCAATTTCAGACTACAAGTCATACCAGCGGCTTGAGGACACCATTGACTACTGGCAGAAGTGGAGCAACTCCACAACATACAGGGGGTTATACAACAATGATGTGAACAGGTCTGCACTTACACTAAAGGGCCTGTTCTTCGAGCCAACAGGACTCATGGTCGCCGCACCAACCACAAGCCTTCCGGAGTGCATTGGCGGCGAGAGGAACTGGGACTACCGTTTCGCATGGATCAGGGATACGGCCTATGTCATCGAATCGCTCTCCTTGATTGGATATACGCGGGAGGCAACAAAGTTCCTCTACGATATGATGGAGAAGATAGAACATGACGGCAGGATCAGGACAATATACCAGATAAATCAGGATGCCAGCCTGGAGGAGATGGAGCTCGATTACGAAGGCTATATGGGGTCAAGGCCCGTGAGGATAGGGAACAAGGCTGCAGATCAGCTCCAGATTGACCAGATGGGTTCAATCATCAATGCAATATGTGCACTCAGTGACGCCGGCGGTGTCATAAATTCTTATCTGTGGAACTTCGTCGGCGACACACTTGAGAAACTTTCTCATCTGTGGAGGTCCCCGGATTCCAGCATATGGGAATTCAGGAATGAGCCAAGACACTACGTATACTCCAAGGTTGTCTCATGGGCTGCGTTCAACAATGCCATAGAAATGGGCAAATTCCAGGGACTCTCAGGGCCTTACAGGAGATGGAGGGCAGTGGCTGACGAGATAAAGGAGGATATCCTGGCCAACGGTTTCAATGAGGACATCAACAGCTTCTCCCAGTATTACGGATCAACGGAGACAGATGCATCTCTCCTGCGTATGCCACTGCTTGGATTCCTTCCGCCAGATGATCCAAGGATTATTGGCACTGTCAGCAGGATCGAGCATGATCTGAGGGTCACTGACCACCTTTTCAGGCGCTACAGGCTTGACGATGGCCTGAGGGGGGAGGACAATGCCTTCCTCCTCCTGTCATTCTGGTATGTTGATGTCCTGATACAGATGGGAAGGATTGATGAGGCGAAATTGATCTTCGAGTCAATACTGGACAGGGGTAACCATGTGGGACTTTTCTCTGAGGAGATAGACTTCAGGACTGGCGATCAGCTGGGCAATTTCCCCCAGGCGATCACGCACCTCGGCGTCATAAGCGTAGCTGTGCACCTGAACAACGCCTTCAAGGAGAGGCAGAATTCAATAAAGCGCCGCCAGTACCAGAAATAGCCGTTTTGAGCTCATTTTCTCATTTTGCACGGGCATATCTCCCCCATTTATATACCGGGCCACATAATCATCAACATGCACGGCCCATTGAAGGTATTTTCCACCGACAGATTCATGGCAGAGAACGTAACAAGCATGATTGACCAGTACGATGCCGCCAGGGTTCACCTCCTCATATCTGACGGCATAATGGTGGATTTCAGGCACGCCTTTCCCCCTGTCGCCAGGAAGTCCATAATTGTACAGAGGGTGCTGACGTCATACCAACTCCAGAAGATACTGATGGATTCAGACAACAGCCCACACTATATCGCGCTGGCATCGGAAGTCATCAATTCATGGTACGCATCGGTTGTTTCCGGCATATATGACATAATGAGGATAAAATCATATTATCATGGCTGCCCCATCCACCTTAACATAATCGGCGATCCCGGCGTAATGGCAAGGTATCTGGGCGCCAGGAAGATAGGGCTGGAGGCGTACTGACATGGGACGGAGCATCCCCACAGCACGCCAGGTCATGGAGAACCTCTCCAGGGACATTATGAGGATGGCCGATCTCATGCAGTCAGGGGACGCAGACATTCTTAAGCAGATCATAATGCTTGGAAAGAAACACTCGGCAGAGATCTCCTATTCCGGCATTGATCCGTACCTTGGCTTTGTCCTGTCAATTCTCTTGGAGGTATGCCGCAAATCATGCCAGGAGGGGTGATCCATGGCTGGATCAATTATCAACGCAACTGGATCAGACAGGATATGGATCTGGCAGCTTCATGGGAACAGGATTTACAGGAAGCCATACACCAACAGGAGCTGGATATTTGTCTCAGGGGATTCCTATGATCTGGATTTCCTCGCAAAACAACTTGATGCCTCCTCATCATTCATGTATGAATGGGATACAAGGGCCAGCATCTATGGCCGGCTGGACGGAATCAGGGTCATCGCATATCCCAGCTCAATGCGTGACCTGTCAGCCATGATCATGGACATTGGATCAGGAAGGAAATATTCAATATTCAACGCTGACATTGATCCTGTTCTGCGCTTTATGGCAGAGAGGAACCTGCAGTTCTTTTCGCTGGCTGATCCACTGGACAGCGATCCCCATATTGAGTGGGCATTCATAGGCGGAAGATCATGCCTGGGCATTCCATGCAGCCTGCAGGTGGGGAGGAGGCATTTTGGCAGGATAGATTCCGATGCCTTATATGAGGCATACAGGGCAATAACAGATAACATTGTAATAATATACGACAACAGGGACAATTTCTTCAGCAGGATACTTGGCATGATGCTGGACTCTGGGTACAGGCTTCCGCGCATATCCACACATGGGGGATCAACTTACCAGTCTTACGGGCAGAGCCATTACAGCAACCCGCGCATAACAATGGAAGGGAAGATATGCATAGAATCAGGATCTTTCTCGTATGCTGAAACAGGCCTGGAAGGACTCATTGAGATATCAAGGACATCTGGCCTGCCAATTGAAACAGCATCAATGGTAACCACAGGCACAGCTGTGTCCGCAATGGAAGAATCCTTTGCAGTGTCCAGGAATATACTGATCCCGCTGCGGAAGGACGACCATGAGGGGGAGAAGGACGTGGACACACTAATAAGCACCGACAGTGGAGGCCTTGTTCTGCAGCCTGAGCCTGGCATATATACCAATGTTCATGAGGTTGATTTCTCCTCAATGTACCCCAGTATAATGGTACGGTACAACATGTCGCCGGAGACCATTGGCAGATATGGCGACCTGGCTGTTCACGGCACGCCATACAGGATATCCATGAGCAGGCCAGGCTTCCTGGCATCAGCCCTGAGGCATCTTCTTGAAAGGAGGCTTTTCTACAAGTCCGTGAAGGGAAGGTCAGAGATATTCGCAAGGAGGGATGCGGCCCTGAAATGGATGCTACTGACATCATTCGGCTACACAGGCTACAAGAATGCAAAATTCGGGAAAATCGAGATACATGAATCAATAACTGCCATGGGTAGGTGGGCACTGGCAGCATCAATCCGGATAGCAAGGCTGCATGGGTTCACTCCTGTGCATGGCATAGTGGATTCCCTCTGGCTCTCCGGATCTGGCGACATGGGCTCAGCACTGAAAGATATTGAGGCAGAGACAGGCATAGGGATAGTGGAGGATGGATACTACAGGTGGATTGTGTTCATGCCGGCCAGGTCTGGCATGGGTGCACTGAACAGGTACATGGGCCTCAGGCATGACGGGACCATGAAGGTCAGGGGCCTTCATATAAGGAGAAGGGACATGCCCCCTGTGGTTAGGAAATTCCAGTCAGATGCAATAGACATACTCAGGGAATGCCGCACACCAGATGACATATGGAACGCCAGGGATCGCATCAGGAAACTGGAATCCGTGTATCTTTCATCACTTGGAAGCGTCTCAAGATCTGATCTTGTCGTGCCAGTACACATTACAAGGCACATTGAGGATTATTCGGTTGAAAATCTGCAGAGGATGATTCTGAGGTCGGCGGAATCACAGGGGTATGCCATAAACCCAGGATCGCGCATAGGTGCTGTCGTCGTTGATCACTCCAGAGGTGTGGTCGATCTTGACGGATCGCACAATGGCATCGACAGGGAATTCTACAGAAGGATTCTGAGGATGTCATTTGAGCCAATTGAATATGTGGTCAACATAAGTCGGCCCCGTGGCAGGCACATGGATCTGTTCAGTTTCTCCTGATCAGGGCCTCTACCTTTTCCTGCAATACAGATATAGGAATGTCATTAATGCCTATGAGCTTGGAGACGCCCTGACGGTCCCCCCTCCCAATGACTCTTCCCTCCACTATCCCAAGATTCTCAAGCCTCTTCACTGCCCTGTATATGGCTGTGTTCTCCCTTACAGGTATGCCATACTGTTCCGAGATTACCCTCATTCCGTCAAGGACACATGACATGCTGGTGCTCGGCTCATCCACAAGGCAGTGGCAGATGGAGAGAAGAACTGCAAGATCAAGCGGATCAAGCTCATTGAGCTTGCTCTCCGTAACGTAAGGATTAATCATGGACTGGGCAGCCCTTACATCCTCAATGGACAGTTCAGTGCCGTTCCTGTACTCACAAACGTAGGCTGACTTCTGCAGAAGCTCAATGGCCACCCTTGCGCTCCCGAATGGCTGTGCCACATGGCCTATGTATCTCTTCACGTCGCTGTCAACGGACCCCTGGACAAGAGCCAGTCTGGCCCTTTCCTCTATTATTGTGGTGAGTTCCTCCTCAGAGTACCTGTTGAAAAGTATGCTCGAAAACACCCCCAGGGATTTCCTGTCCCTCTCGGTCATGTATATGGACGGGTCCTCCATGGACACAAGAATGGTGGAGACTGGAGTGGAATAGATCTCCCTTGCCCTAAGAAGGTTGTACAGCCCATCCCTCTCAAACTTTATCAGGTTGGTAGCCTCGTCTATTATTACAACCATATTTTTTCCGCTCTTGTCTATGGCCCTGTTGAGGAACCTGAATATGTCACTGTATGAAAGGTTCCTGGCTGCGGAGACTTTCCCGACCCTGTACATGACATCCAGCAGGAGTGCCCTGAGGTTGGTGAAGGAGAGGGCATTCTCATAGGCAATGGTGAATGATTTTTCCTCCCGTGCCAAGTATTTCATTGTTGAGGTCTTTCCGGTGCCAGAATCGCCGAAGGCAACCAGGTTTGCGGAAATGCCTGATCTCAGAGGCTCCAGCATAACCTTCCTTATGGTGTCAATCTGGGTATCCCTGAACCGCAGCCTCTGCGGAACATACGAAAAATCAAGGGCATCAGGATTCCTTACTATCAACAGTGAGAGAATTGGGTACCAATAAAAAAAGTTTGGAGTGCCTAAGCACCGCTCATGGCAGCAAGCGAGTGGAATTCATTCTTCTGGTCAAGACCCCACCTCTTGACCTTCTCTATGTCCACACCCTTCTTCTTTGCCATGGATTCAACGAACTTCATCATCAGGAGCCCACCCCCGGATATGATTGAGCCGGTTCCAAGCCTGGCAAATATATTTCCGTGGGCATCCCTGAAGCCGTCCCTGGAGGCCATCTTGGCAAGATGCCTGTATGAAGCATAGTATACTGCCAGCTGGTCCGCCGTAAGCACATCGGTGTTCAGCTCCCTGGACTTGATCCTTCCCAGCGGAACGTTGACAAGCGGGGTAACGGTGAACTCGAAAGGCCTACCATGAGCATAGGAATTGCTCAGCCTGTTGACCATTGCTATGGTGTCCCACATGTCCTCCACAGTTTCGCCCTCCTGGCCAACCTGTATGGTGAATGCAGGCCTCCAGTAGTTAGTGGTCTCAACAAACACTCCCTGCCAGACGATCTCCTGCCACGTGCCATCCGGACCAATCCTCAGGGGAAGCGTCTTGTTAGGCATGTGCTTCTTCGCCAGTTCATCGCTCCCTGTCTCTACGCCAGTCTGGATGCCTATCCAGTTCCTTGGGCCGGTCCTGAGTATCTTGGAAAGTTTTTCCATCATCTCAGGGTATCCGGCAGGAATGGAGATCCTCCCGTGGGTGGGATTGGATGTCTTTATGCCGGGAACGCTTATGGCGGCTGAAAAGAGTTCAGACAGCGCCTCCTCGTTTGGAGCGAACATTGCTCCATGCTTGTATCCGAATATCTCATCAGAGTGGAGCCAGGCGTTGTCTATTCCACCGCGCTGGTTTACCTTTATCTCATTTACTATGCGTTCCACTGAATTGTACCTCAGGGGCCTGAGGGTAACCTCGCAGAAGTCGCACCCTACTCCGCATCCCCTCATGACTTCAACCATCCCCTTCATGGATGGGTTCACTATCTCAGGTATATCCTCAAGCCTGGGATATGCAGATTTAGTTATTCCCCTGGCTATGAAAAGGTCATCCTTCTTGACTACCTTCCTGAAATTGTCATCATACGTCATGTATCCCCTGTGGAAGAGGGTGCTGTCAATGCTGTCCTCAGCGATCTGATCAAATAGCGTCTCCGCAATATCGTCTATCTCTCCCTGCACTATGTAGTCAAAATGATATTTTTCTATCTCATCCCTTAGTATCGTGAATTCCCATACCCCGGGGCCACCAACCACAAGCTTTGCCTTCTTGCCGGCCCTAACTGCATTAATTCTGGCTATGAGTGCGTCCCACTCCTTCCTGACCCACGCCATCATCTCCCCGCCAAAGAGGGCGTAGTATGACATTGTGGTCGGGCCAATTCCAAGAGGGTCCATGGTGGAGACGCCTATGACCTTCGTATCATCCGTGATGAAGCGCTCAAGATAGTCCTCATGGGCCACTGCAACATCTTTCTTGGGAAACTTTCTGAGCAGAGCTGCCTCGATCTTCCTCAGGGCATATGGGGCAAATACTGCCTCGCCATTGGGATGCGCCGGAGGGGCCGGCCCCTTGAGGAATCTGTATACTGGCCCAGGCACGGCCTGCCCTGGGGCACAGGGCAGGAAATCAAGAAGCGGAAAATTTCTGTATTCATAACTTAACGTGGAATCTGATACCAGTACGAACTTGGTCATATTCTGATACTCCTATTGAAAAGCTAGATGTACATTATTGATAAATATTTTGCCTACACATTTGGGTCAAAATCCTGTATTTTACTATGGAAAATACTTTTCTATCTAAATGAAAATCTGGCAAAAGTAATTTATATAAGCTGTTTGTCTGACATTATTTCCACCATATTCCGATCCGCATCCGCCCATGGGCCGCAGCATGAGATTATTATTGCAATTGCTTCCACGTTTTGGCACCTCTTCCCTGAATTCCGCGAACGAAGCTCAGGCTGAAGGCCTGGCATTAATAGGAGTGCCACAATGAATGTTCCTAAGGGATTGTGATGAAGATTTGCCTTAACATTGGTAGGCCGAAATTTCCGGTTGGCACCTTCGGTCCCGGCCCGGTTAATCAGATCATCGATGAGGGAATGAATGGTAAAGATTATTCCCATGGAATGGCATCATTGTTTGGGGAAAGGAATGGAAAAGGGATTTGAGGAAGGCTTCGTGGAGATAAACAGCATAAGGATTTTTTACAGAGTATTCAGGGCAAAGAACGAGAGGGCCAAACTGCTCACTCTTCACGGCGGGCCTGGCATGTCGCATGACTATCTCTTGCCGCTCTCCGATCTATCAAGCAAGGGCATAACCGTAATCTTCTATGACCAGTTCGGTTGCGGAAGGTCCGAAGAGCCTGACAGATCTAAATTCACGATAGACTACGGCGTTGAGGAGGCAGAGCTTGTGAGGCAGGCTCTCGCAGGGGACGGGAAGGCATTTCTGATGGGCTCCTCATATGGAGGGGCCCTGGCCCTGGCTTACGCACTCAAATATCAGGAAAACATCAAAGGCCTCATCGTGTCAGGCGGGCTTTCAAGTGTACCTCTGACGGTGGCGGAAATGTACCGGCTCATAGACAACCTCTCACCGGAATCCCGGGAGGCAATCAGGGAGTACGAGGAGGCTGGCGATTCATCGGACCCAGCATACGTTAAGGCGGTCCAGGAGTTCTACAGAAAACATCTTCTAAGGATGGATACATATCCGCCTGAGGTGATGGCTTCACTTGAATTCGGCGAGAAGAGAAACGTATATCGCATAATGAACGGCCCGAACGAGTTCACCATCACTGGTACCATAAAGGACTGGGACATCTCGGACAGGATTTCAGAGATAAGGATTCCGACGCTTATAACAGTGGGGGAATTTGACGAGGTAACTCCAAACGTAGCAAACCTGATCCATACCAAGATAAAGGGCTCCGAGATGGTCATATTCAAGAACTGCTCTCATCTTACAATGTGGGAGGACAGGGAAGGCTACAACAGGATTCTGGAACGTTTCATTGGCCAGCATGCCTAGATGATCACTGCGGAAAGATGCAGCAAATAGCTTGCTTCCAGCAGGCATTAAATGGCAGGGAATCCCTTCCATCGAATTGAAGGGCACCTGGCCATCCCATGGGCTTAATCCTGTTAAACTGCTAAATATAATAACAAATGTCATATTAACATCTGGTATGTTAGTGATACCCTCAAGCGCCGGTGCATTCACTGCCACACAGGGAAGCCCCATCCCTGGATCATACGGGGATTTGGCCATTTTCCTGGCCATAATTGCACTCATTGTTGTAAGGAGAATAATAAGGGGAATCTACGGAAGGCGGTACAGTACGGGAAGGGTTCTGTTCCTGCCAGTTTTCTACATCGTGCTCACACTTGCATTCGTGCTCTTCCTTGACTCTGGAAACCAATACTTCTACTACATCCTGCTGCTAATACCAGCTGGCCTAGTAGCAGGCCTCAGGGTTGGCGGCGGGGCCAGCTTCTTCCTGAAAAATGGTGAGGTCTATTACAAGAGATCCCCATATATAATGGTATTCTGGCTGGTCTCGTATATTGCGCGCCTAATACTGCTCTTCCTGTATCCAACAAACCTGGAAATAGCATTCGCTGTGGATGCAGTCCTAGCAATAACTGCCGGGCTTATCGTGGGGGAGGCCATACATCTCATAGAGGGCAGGAAAGCCTTCAAGCCCCAGATGGAAGACGAAAATGAGCGGTTTGTGATAAACCAGTGAAGCCAGGCCGTATGCCATTGGTCAATTGTTTCCAGGAGCTGGCGGCAATTCCATGAGAGCACATGCTGGCATAAGGCCTTCTGCAATGATGGCCATATCCGCAGGCTATGTGCCGTCAGGAATAGCATATGGTGCCATAGCCACCACACTTCATGTGCCAGTTTATGTTACCTTGGCCCTGTCTGCGCTGGTGTATTCCGGCGCTGTCCAGTCTGCATTTCTAGGCTTCTGGACCATAGGGCTTGATCCAGGCGCACTTCTTCTCACGGCATTTCTTCTCAATCTTCGCCATACCTTTTACGGCCCCCATATTGGAAGCATCAGGGGAGACCTGCGGTTGAAAGACATACTTGCCATATCTCCGCTGCTAACCGATGAGGTATATGCTCTGTCGGTGAGCGAACCCCCCATCCCGGCAGGCTCTGTGCGTGCACTCAGCATTTACGCCTACATCAACTGGGTTGGTTCATCCGCAATTGGTTCCTTGGCGGCAATAGCACTCCCCGCAAGAGTTGACCTTGCCATGGCAATCGCTCTCCCGGCACTCTTCCTGGCCCTGCTCGTGCCCAAGGTGGCTGACCGCTCAACAGCCATCGCGGCAGCATCATCCGGTGCAATTGCTGTGGCTATCAGGCTTATGGGGCTCCAGTCATATTTCATAATACTCCCAATAGCTGTCGGAGCTGCAGCAGGCTTCTTTGCCATAAGTAGGAGGCGAAAGCCATGATTATAATTGCCATTATAGCTCTGCTTGCAGCACTGAGCCTCCTTCAGAGGCTTCTGCCGTGGATCCTCATGTCAAGACTGCACGGACGGAAGGGGGCACAGGAACTCTTCAACCTCTTTGCTGTGTCCGCATTTGCCACACTGGCCGTCTATAACGTGACTGCAATCAGCTTTTCATCCATCCTTTCGCTTGCAGCTGCAGTGGCGATTGCAGTGAAGACAAGGAACCTGGGATACGCTGTGCTATGTGCCATTGCAATATCGCTGGCATTATCCTATAGGCCGTAATAGGAATGACCGCCACAGATCTTGCAGTGTTGACAAGCTCATCCGGATACTATCGCTCATGCCACAGCCCCGGACAGGAGGTATTTTAACCTGATAAGGCACCAAGCAGGAAGGGTGTGGATGGAAAAAGCCCCAGGAATAAACATGGCACTGTCCATTAAGCATGAGCCCCCAGTTCTACGGCTAGGATGCCGGATGTATGGTAGTTTTTATTGCGGCTGGGCATCCTGATCCAGGGATTCCACATCCATGACATAGTGGATGTCAAGTTCCCAGTCAGGGAATTTCTTTATGGCCTCCTTCATGGTATTGAAGAAATCCGGAAGGACAACCCTCGGAACGACAGTGGAGAAGTAGAACGTCTTTCCATGAAGCTTCTGCGGCATCCCCAGTGTTATTGTGAAGTTCTCGGACGCCTGCTTCACGAAGAACTCGATGATTGGATTGGAGAATGATGTCTCATAAATCCGATCCTTCTGTGATATCTCTGTAACAAAGGAATTCTTGTCAGTGAGTAGGGTGTGCTCATCATAGTATACCGCCCTTATCTCGTCTCCGAGCAGATACTTCATCTCCCTTGTCCAGCTGACGCCGAGATTCAAGATGACGGGGTCATTGGTTATGTTCATGAATGATGGTGGAACGGAGCTTGTGATCTCCACATACTTCAGAGGAGTGATCTGCGACAGCTCCATGAATGACTGGATGGCCCCCCCGCTTGGCCCTATATACTGGATAGCGTAGCGGTCGAAGTCCATGAACCCGGATCTCAGCGCATGGGTAACCTTGGTCTCATCATTGGAATGGAACCTGAAGTATACATAACAGTACCCATCTTGGATGACAACCCCATCCACAACAACAGAAGGTACACCATTGAGCCCCTTGAAGCCTTCAAGGAATTTTGTGCCGGTAAGCTCTATCCTGAACATCACCGCATCCCTCGTCTGCCTTATGTCGAATTTTTCAAGGTCTCTGAGATCATCCTGATCAAAGGGGTACTGCTTATCCAAGTTGACAATGGCATATCCGCCATCCCTTGTAACTCTTACCCTCACAACCATTGGAACATTATGCTTCAGTGAAAAATCCAGAACCGGAGAATCCACAGAGAATGAAAACACGACCAGCCTGTCAAGCCTGTTGTTGATCTCTTCAATAATCATCAGGAGGATTAAGCACCTGGTGGCTTAAAAATTATCCATCCGGCTTGCCGCTTCACTGAAACTGGCCAAATATTGCCATTATGCACTGGATTCAAGGAAATCCTCAACTGCGTCAAAGAACTCATCAGGCCTGTCAATATAAGCGGGATGCCTCGCGCCCTCTATGATCCTTAGCCTTGATCCTTTTACCAATGCTGAATATTCGGGTCCAAGAGATACTGGCACCACTGAATCTTGTGAACCCCAGACAAAGAGCACCGGCCTCAAAATCTTCCTTAGGTCGTCCTTTCTGCCCTCTATCCATGCAGGTGCCACGGCTATGACTTTGTCCACCATTTCCGGGGTCTCGATGGCAAAGGAAATTGCCATCCCTCCGCCCATCGATGCCCCAAGAACACTTAGCCTGCCGAGGCCAACAGCCTCAGCATAGTCATGAATGAAGAGGGCTCCATTGCCTATGATCCCCCTCTGTATTGCATATCTTTCCGAAATCGGCGACATGCCAAATCCAGGATAGTCCGGGGAGTAGACGTTGTATCCCAGGTGTGGCAGCCTTGAGAATGCACCCACATTCTGCCAGTCCTTTGACGTGAACGACCAGCCGTGCAGGAGTACAATATTCCTGGTGTTGCCTTTCATTATTGAGTATCTATGGAAAACCCTGGAACCGGAAACTTCAACAAAGCCTTCAGCAATTTCTCCAGCCATAATATGGGATTGCAATGATGAATTTCTAAATGACGGCTCTCATTTCCAACGGAATGTTTGACGATTATCAGTGGCGCCTGACCATGTATCTGAGATTCATTCTTGTTCCCGAGTAGATCAGCGGGGGCGTCTCCTTCAAATCAGGCGCTATATTGGGCTTGAATTCCATCCTTTCCAGTATATCCCTGTCAATATCTATTCCGGGTGCAACCTCGTCAAGCCTCAGCCCGCTTGGAGTCAGTGTGAAGACGCATCTTTCAGTGAAGTACCTGACAACCTTGGAATACTTCACGGCCTGGCTTCCGCTGAAGAATATCTTGTAAACATTATCCACGAATTTCATCGTATCGCCATCCTTGAGTATGCGCAGCTTTCCGTTTTCAACGGAAATATCACTCTTCCCGGCTGTGAACGTTCCGGCGAAGAACACCCTGGGCGTCCCCTCAGCGATGACGGGAAATCCACCAGGTCCGGTGAGCATTGACGGAAGATAGGAGGGGTTGACATTTCCGCTTCTGTCGACTTGCAGGAATCCAAGCGAGGCAGTGTCTATTATGCCACCCTCATAGTTGGAGAACATGTCAGGGATTGTTGAAAGGGCAAATGCGCCCATGGAGATGCCAAAATCTGCCCCGGTGAGTGCGATTCCTCCCCAGGGGCCGGATTCCACAACGCTAACGATATCCCTTGACAGGCCCTCGTCAGAAATGATGCCGGAAAGTATGGCCGGAACTCCCACCCCCAGGTTTATGAGTATGGGCGCCCCCTCCTGGTTCAGCAGGTCGATAAGATCCAGTGCAACACGCCTGGCAATTATATCGTGTATTGGTGATTTTGGCCTATTCCCAATTTCAGAAAGTATGTGGTCGGTGTTCTCGGGATTCACCCTGAAGCATGCCCTGGGATCGTACTCAAACGAGCTAGCCTGCCAGTGGTACTTGGCAGGAGACTGGACAACATAATCAACAAGTGGATAGGGGACCTCAACCTGCCTTGGGGAAAAAGTGCTTCCCTGGACAACCCTCTTAACCTGGGCAATCACAATGCCCGGACCAGGCCGTGCCTTGGTTGCCTGTGCAATGCTCATGACAGTACCTCTTATGGGCTCATCCTCCATGCTGAGGTTGCCGAGACGGTCAGTGGATGTTACCCTGATGAGTGCAACCTGTGGTTTAGGTGCCCGGTAGATGAGGAAATTTTCACTCGAAAAATCGATCTTGGTAACACTGCAGACGCTCTCTTTCCTGGCGCTTTCGTTGAGTGCGCCGGAATCCTGATCAGGGTCCAGGAAGGTGCCGATCCCTATTTTTGTCAGCAGACCCGGCCTCCCTGAGGCAATCTCCCTGAACCAGTATGCAGTGACACCAATTGGCCAGCCGTATACAGGGAATTTATCCTCAAGGGTCATCTTCTGCAGGTATGGCGAAAAGCCCATGAACGGAACGAGCATTCCCCGTATGAAGCTGTAGTCGCCCGTCTCGTGCATGTCCTTGAGGACTATGTCAAGCGCTCTGCCGGGAGATGCGGGCAAAGCATCAGTTTCAATAAATAGTGACCTGGGATGGCCCGTGGCCCTGTATTTCCGGTAAAGCTCGAGAATAAGGTATTCAGGCGTAGTCGCGAGATTGAAGCCTGACACTCCAAGAACATGACCGTCATGCACCTCTTCAAGATAGCCTGTATCCCCTTCAAGCGAGAGCTCCGGACGCATTGTGATCTGGTGACTATGGGAGAAGCAGATAAAAAGGATATGCCTGATTGGTAAGTTAGGGGAAATGCAGGGGATCAGGCCCTGGAATTGTATATGAGGTTGCTGAGGTGCTCAAGTATCTTGACTGCATATTCCTGTTTTGCAGTAAGGATAATCTCCGTGTCAAACCTGTATATCTTTTCTATGTTGACCTTCTGCAGCATAAGGTATTCCACAACAAAGAGAGTAAGACCTGGGCTTCTTGAAGCCTCGTCTGGGAGCTCTATCCTTATGAGCGCTAGATCACCATCGTCCATCTGGCCCATCAAGCACTTGAACCCTTTAGGGGTCCGTACTGCCACTATTGCATTATCATCGATCTCACGGGGAGATGATACCAGCTTTTCCTTGTATTTGTAATCCAGAGACAGCTTGGAATTCTTCAGAAGATCTATCTGCTTCCCCCACGTCATCTCAGGCTTTATCTGAGTGAGGCTCTTGACAAGTGTGTTGATCTTGACGCTCTTTTCTGTCATGCTTTCCACGGTGGGCTGTATCTTCCTGGCAAGGTTGGCATAGTTGACCAGCCCGCTCTTGATCATCGTTGCATACAGGGGATTTTCCTGCACAACGAGTTTCACAGCATCGTTTATTTTAGTCATATATATGTAATAATTACCATGTTTATGAATTTCACCACTCATGCTGAAGATACTGCACTTTAACACCAAGAGCGGCTGGAATGGCGGATTCGGATGCTTACAGGATCATCGGTCTTATATCCACGGCCAGAATCACCTTTCCAGTTGAGGGAAATCAAGTTTCTCATACCTTATGTTGTATTCACGGCCTTTTCATATTTCTTTGCCAAGAATGGGTTTCTGTACGCATCTCCACTTGTTTTCATGGCACTTAGGTACCTGATTGCAGGTGCAATACTGCTTGGCATGTCAAAACGGATCATTATTTCCAGGCAGCTACTTTTCCTATCGGCCGTAACTGTAACCAGCACAGTCTTCTGGGCATACGGCTTGTTATATGTATCGCCTTCGGAATCGGCAGTACTGAGCTATTCAATGCCCCTATTCTCCTTGCCCATAGCCTTCTTGCTTGTTTCGGAAAAACCTTCCCGCATGGAGATAGCCGGCATAATCGTCGGTTTTGCCGGTGTGTTCATATATGGAATACCTCTGCTTGCAGGATTCACCCTTGTGGGGATGATACTTACAATCGTCAATGCATTCTTCTGGGGGACTTTCACAGTGTTCTACAGGAAGCTTAGGGACCATGATCCCATAGCTGTGAACGCCACGCAGTTTCTCATCGGGGCGGCAATAATGTTCGCTCTCAGTCCGCTGGATTTCAAGATACACATAACAGTGCCGTTCCTTGAGGACCTCATATGGATGGCAACACTTGGAGGGGCACTGCAGTTCCTGCTATGGAACTACATGATAAGGATGAGCCGCGTAAACAGGATTACGGTACTGGCATTCAGCGTCCCAATATTTACCGTAGTGCTCGAGGCGGTAATGACCGGGAAGGTACCGGAAATATTCTCAACCGCAGGCGTTGCGGTAATGTTCCTGGGAATATTCCTATCAAGGCTCAGGGGAGGAATATCATCGGTGGTGCCAGAGGGAGCTGCTGAAAGGTGAATTCTTTACGGCAAAATATACACAATGATTAATCACCTTCCCTGGTATTCATAGAACGGCGGTCATATTGGCTGATCCGGTCTCTCGCCAACTTGTGCTTGCCAATACCTCTCTTGCTTTTGATATCATCAGCAGCACTGGCCAAAACAGTGTCAAGATCCTCCTGTTTAAAATCCTGTGCCCCTTTGTTAATGTTTATGGTCAAATTGCCTATATTTCGATTATTTATGCTAATTTTTCATTAGGTGAATTAAAGTTGATATCTTTTGTTTCCGGTTCTACCTTCAGCCAAGAAACGCCCCTCTTTATTAATTTTAAAAGCGTTTGAATTAAAGCGAGCGTCATTGGAACGGCTACTCTTCATTCATTTCTACCTCTGAAATATCCGTTATAAGAGCTAGAGAACCGGGTACAATACCCTTTACATCGCTGACTTTAATACCTGTTGTTCCGTCAATGGAAGTTGCGTTTTTACCATCAATTTTGAGATAACCGTCGGCAGTAATTCTGAAACCCATTCCAGCGAGTATTTCCTGCTTTTCAAGCCCTTCGATTTTAATCCACTGTTTTACAGTGTTCATAAATTCACCTTTGACTTAAAACTAAATCTTGCATTTTCTTGCACTGTTGCAACCAGTTATGCAATTAATGGTATTTATTTTCACCTGCATTGCATAAATTAGATTAATTTCCCAATTCAGAAGGCAATTAGCCAAACCAGATCTAAGGAATATTTAAACATCTCCCCCTCATCATCATACTGAACTTATCGGGAAGCGTAAGCCATATTCTTGCCCAGTAAGCTGGGCTTTCCATTTCCCCGATGGCGGAGGAAACCTCATGTTCCGAACAAAGGGAAAGAATCCTGAAAAGAGGAAATGTAACAACCCCAACTGGTCTCATGGCACATTCCTCCTTCTGGCGTCACAGCGGTCTAAGCCGTAGTTCGTCATAATGCATTACACAGTAGTGCTGACCCAGGGAATTGTTGCGCCTGCAATACTCATGGGAGCAATAGTATGGGCGATGGTGGATTTCTCCACTCCCTCTGGAAGGAGTATTGAAGACCTTCTAATCCGCATCATACCGGCATTCATCATAGGGGCATTCATAGGGGTTTCCTTGGATACATGTTCAACTTCGGGAAGTTCGTGGTTGAACCAGCATTCAACGGAAAACTCGATGGGATGCTGATCATATTCATTGTTGCAATCCTGATTGTGCCTATGGGATCAGGCCTCGGTGGTCTGTCTGTTGCGGGGCATGATAGCTCGCATGTGCTGTAGGATGAGAGCTCAGTTGTATACATCACCGGTTTATCGGTGTAATCCTGCTGTTAGTATCTGCATTCATGGAGATATCTGTGGATGACATCTCGCTGAACTTGGGTGCCATTGCGGCAGGCAACAATTGAGGCAGGAAGGCATCATAGGTATATCTAAACTCAGGAAGTTTGCAGGCAGAATGGTGGGATTCAGGAGGCGAAGAAGTTGAGCTTTTTTCTAAGGCAAATTCCAGCAGATCTGGACATGATGCTCCGACCGGGATTTGGACCCGGGTCGTCGGCTCGAAAGGCCGATATGCTTGGCCGGACTACACCATCGGAGCAGAACACTCCGTAAAGCCACATAGTTATATGTATTTTGTTGCCAGCTAACCTTGGGATTCATGAAATCCTGTATCTCAGTATGGCGCAGTATCCGCCAAAACTTGACACAATTTTTCCCGGATCAGTGCCCACGCTCACAATATGGACGTTTGTAGAATAATTGTGGGCGAGGTCTACCATTGCCCCCCCCTCCTCGGTTCGGAATTTTACCTCAGATATGAGCAGTGTCTCAACGGCTCCAGCTTGCAGGCTCCTTTGCACCTCAGATATGCCGTAAGCCGCAAGTCCGTCTGTCTTCAGGTGTTTCAGAAATGATTCAACAAGCCTGCTCTCATCAGATATTCTGAGATTCCTGAAGAGGGCATCAGATTCCTGGCTGTTCAGGAACTCCCATACCGCCCCTGCATCTGATCTGGTGGTTGGAAACGTAAGAACTTGGAATTTCAGGGAGCCATAGGACCTAAATGCTTTAATCAGCTTCTCCCTAGTGAAGCCAGCCCCAAGAATTACTATTGTACTACCCTCCGGGAACATTTTCCTGGCAGAATCTATGACCTCCCTGAGATACTGGGTTTCACTGAAGTCGCTCTCATAATCCTTACCCGGCCTGTGGGAGTCAATTTTGCCAAGGCTCTGAAGCCCATAAGATTTCAACATAACGAGCTGTGCGGCCTCATCATCAATGGTTATAAAGTAAAATTTTTGGGAGTATGTGTTATCTGTGGCTTCTGCAAGGAGCTTTCTTTGGGTCTCAGACCAATTCTGCTTCACAAGATCGAAACTGTCTCCTGGGGAAATGTTAAAAGACTGGTGCAGTCCTAGGGTCTCATCCGGGCCTGCCACGATAGTACCAAGAATCCTGAGGGTGCTAGAGAAGTCCTGGAAATCTACAGATTCAACTTTGACAGTTACTGTTACAGGCTTTCTCTGGGTCTCTTTTGATCTGTTGATGTCCTGCTGCTTTTCCACCCTTCTCAGGACTGTCATCCTTACCATGTCATCCGGCGATATGATATTACGCAGGTACCAAAGATCATCATCTGAATCTACATGCACTGAAACCCAGTCGCCTTCATGATCGCCTAATAACTTCACGGCTTCTCACCATGGTGTCCTGTGATTTCATTCAACCTATCCATTATGGAAAAATAATGCGAACCCTCCCAGTAAATTTTGCCACAGTTCCTGCATACATAAACATGGTCATGAAGCTTTTTCACACCCTCGGGCAAGCTTTCCATAATGTTGCTATCGCTTGTTTTCTCCAGCGGACCATTGCAGAGGGGGCATCTTGAGAAGTACCTGCTCCTGTCAGGAGGGTATAATGATATGAATTCCCGAAGCTGGCTATGATAGTCATCATTCCGGATAAAGACGGACGGACTGTATCTGTGGGAAAGTTCATCATCTCTAGTTATGAGGACGAGATTTTCCCTCTGGCAGATTTCAATTATGTCATTGTCATTCATGTCTGATGTGGCATACTGTACATCATATCCCATGAGTCTGAGCCATCTGCAGAACTTTCCCAGCATGCTGTCTGCGTAGAACCTCACTTTATTTGTCCATCCATCTGCCTGAAACGTCATTGTCTATACCCATTAGATCGAGTACCCGGGACACGACAAAATTGATCATGTCATCAACAGTTTTCGGCTTGGTATAATATCCAGGCATGGCAGGAGCAACAATGGCCCCCGCTTGCGAAATCTTCAGCATATTCTCTATGTATATGGTGCTCAGAGGCATTTCTCTTGGCACCAGCACCATTCTTCTGCGTTCCTTGAGAGATACTGCTGCAACTCTCGTGATCAGGGTGTCAGCCATGCCTGATGCCATTCTAGCCAGTGTTGTGTTTGAGCAAGGAATGATGGCAAAACTCCTGAATCTGAAAGAGCCTGAGCTAATAGGAGCAGCAAGGTCAGAATCATCGTAAAGATGCTCAGAAACCTTCCTGAAATCATCCATGCTGAACTCAGTCTCAGCCTTCATAACCCTTTTAGCACCGTCAGAGACTATCAGATGGCGGTCATACCCTTCAAGGGCTGTCAAAAGGCGCATTGCCAGCACAGTTCCTGATGCTCCGGTGACCCCTACTAAAACCCTTTTGTCCCAGTTCAAGTTATTTCCATGAAATATGGTGAGAAGGTATATAATCCTGCCAACGGCAGGGAAAAACTGTTGCGCAATCAGCGCTTACGGTTGAAGTAGAAGTACAGTACAAACATTCCAGCGAAGATCGCAACAATTATTGCCGCATCCCTGTAGTCTGTAAGAATGGAGGCAACACGTGGCTTTGACCAGGTAAAGCCAGGATAAGCTCCACTATCCAGGGCCTTTAGGTTCGTGAGATGTGTTCCGCCGCTTGTTACCTGTGAGGTTTCATTGGCAACCATCCAGAAGGCCTTCGTGAAATTCTGTACGCTTGGGAATCCTAGGGTTGAAAGGGCAAGTACAAGCTGCATTCCGTAAGGATTCAGGCCGGAGTATGACAGATCAAATACTATTAGGTCCTGCGTTGTGTTGGAACTCCAGTTGTAAGAAACGAAGGATTTGTTGTCTATTATGTCTGAGAAGAAGCTCTGCCATTCCGTATTGTCTATGGTATAGTAGGTGGTAGTCCCATTGATGTAGTATGTCATTGACGGCAGGCTGGAAGGTGGAGGATTGAGCGTGGGAATGCTGGCGCTCGAGACGAACGGGGCAAGAGCAAGCACAGCCACCAGTGCAATTGCAAGGAAAGATGTTGTTCTGTCACTGAACATGAGAACCTATCCGAGCCCAATAGGAAATTTGCTAAATAAGTTTTTCACTTGTCCAATTAATAAATAGGAATGCACACCGACATGCTTCGCTGGAGCTAGCCAGGTTCAAGGTGTGTAGCTCATGGAATGGGACGCAGAAAAAATGATTAGGGGCTTGTATGAGCCACATCCAGGCAAAGATATAAAATTCTGGGGATGAAGCCCATTGGCGCTAATGTTTTCACATGGGCTGTTTTTTGCGTGAAAGAAACGCCAGATAACCACTGAATATCTGAATCTTCCTTGCAGGTTGCATTCCATGAAAATGCCAGGGAAATATGTTAATGAGATTATCATTTCCATATTAGTACGTGATTCAGCATTCATGAGCAGGGGCGTAAGGCATGGCTAGCATGTACACTGCCTTGCAAGCATATTAAGTGCACTTCGCACATGGCAATTCAATTGCCTATTTTACAGTCATCAGCAGGCGGGATTTATCCATAATTGTGGCAGAATTTTGCACAAGACTGGCATTTCTCTTAAACATGGATGAGGCATCCATTTCGCTGGCCCAAGTTCCGTATCTTCAACAATAAGTGCCAAAGGGATGGAAACATTATTACCAGAAGATAACAGTGTGAGGCTTTCAACTGTCAACCTTTCATTTTTGGAGGCATCAGGTACTCATTTCCATCTGGATCCATTGAAATCTGAAGCACCCCTGAGCTGAGAAGCCTTTCAATTGCCTTTCTGGCAGCTGATTTCCTGATCCTGCTGCGCCTTATTTCCCGCAAGATGCTTCTCATGCTTGATCCCTTCATAGAAAGTACTATGCCTTCAGCCGATGCCTCGTCGTATCTGAATGTGTATCTGTACACAACGGATACGGCTGCAAGAGTCCCTAGAGCAATCAACTCGGGCAAGAAGCCGGGGACAAAAATGGTCTCACTGGCAGTATATATGTGTCCCTGGAATGTGGCAGACAGCGTGATGTGATGAAATCCTGGCATGAGGAAGACGTGAACGCCTGAGCCGGCAAGGTATTTTCCGTCAACGTACCAACTGAACTGCATATTTTGCAGATATTTGCCGTTATCAATGGGATATAGGTAACCGAACCCCATGAACATGGAGTCGCCAATTTTCAGGGAAGTTATCTCCGGGTAATACTCAACAGAGATGTTTGATATCTGGCTCTCATTCTGGTTTCCTGCCCAGTCTGCAGCAAGGAGACTCAGATTGTAAATTCCATCAGAGTGGAAAGTTACAGAGACTGTGGACTCATGCAGAGTCGAATGGAAAACAGATGTTCCATTTGAGAGCACTACCGAGACAGATACATTCAGCGGATCAATGATACTGTAAGAAAAACGCAGAGTATCTGTACTCACAAGGACATTTTCAGCTGAACCGATGGCAATCTCTGGCCTTGACTCCCAGGAATATATGGTGGAATTGCTGTATGCAACTGCCCCCCAAATGCTGCGTCCTCTGATTGCGAGGGAGTACGTCGTATCTGGGTTGGGAAGCTGGATTGGCACCTCGGTAATATTTCCGGATAGGGAACCATTCTTCCATGCAGCAGAATAGGAATATGTCACATTGGCAGTGGAATGTGCATTTATGCCGATCAATGTCGTATTGAGGTAAATTATCCCACTGGGCAGGGAGCCCATGTAGGGCATGCTGTTATTCACGCTGAACTCCATTACCTTGGATGAGCTCAGGCCACTCATCCCAGTAGCATTCACATCAAGGGTATAGCTGCCGTTTCCATGAAACAACCCCGATGATCTCCCCAGGTCAAGGTTGGCAAATATTCCCGTAAAATGCCAAGATCCAATGGTGTTACCGTCAAATATCAATGAGAATGAGATAAGAGCGGATACGTTCGTTGTTGCAAGGAGGTTAAGATTATGATAAGGAGAATCGGTGTAGAAAGAGAGATAGCTATTAGCTGGAAGTGACACTGAAAGTCTAGGGGAATAGGCTTCCACGGTAAAATGCCTCTCTGCTACCGTAACATTGGTGCCGTCCAGGAGTTCAGCAAGAATAATGACCGTATGATTGCCGTTCCCGGCATCCAGTTCCGTGCTGTTTCCTGTCGTAATATGAGACTGAGAGATGTTTCCTGTCTGCAAGATTATTACATAACCTGATGCGTTGCTCACCTTAGGCCAGGAAAGCCTGAACGTTCCTGAGGGAAGGAACGTTCCGTTGGAAATGCTCACCGTCCCAGTGCCGATTCCCCCTTCTATGGCGTCAAACCTGAACCTGTAGGTGTGTAAGATTCCAAAAGGATCACTATAATTCAGGTTTATTGTGAAATTACCAATCTCACCGGTAAGCTGGAAGCTGAAAGAGTCGGCATGGAATGTTTCCCATGATCCTCCGGCAGACAGGTTTGTGTATCCCCCTGCCGGAACTCCGCTGATAACGAACTCAAAGGTCTGGTTAGTGGAGACGTAAGAGCCATTGCCGGGAGTCACTGAAACAGCAGGATGCAAGGTGTCTATTTCTATATATTCAGAAGCGCTCTGGCTGTATCCAGCAGCATTTTTAGCTAACAGGCTGAGTTCGTAAGTTCCAGATGTCAGGCCTGTCACATTAACATCAACATTTCCATCATTAGCCAATACATGAGTGCCATTGAGATACGCATATACTGAGTATTCCAAGGAAGTCGACACATTGTATGGCACGGAGAAATTGGCCGTTTCAACGTGTACATCAGAAAGTGAAACAGAGATGCCATAAGGCGAGAGGGGAACATTCTTGGTATATAAGATATAGATGGTTCCATTGGCCGCCAGGGCCATGTTTGAAAAATTCTGTCCCATCCATATTCCCGTGACATTGCTGACCGAAATGTCCGTCTGGACAGTCCGGTTTCCCATCAGGTATATGAGACCACTACCGGATACGGCGTACGAAACGATACCGCTTCCATTCCAGTTCTGCGGATCAGTAACCATGACTCTACCGTTATAATTTATGAAAAAAGACGCTTCCGGGGAAGAACTCATTGAAATAACTGACTGCATTGATTCATCGCCAGTGATGTTACTCTCTACGGATAATCCAGCTGTGGGATAGATGCCGGTATCAGACAGGGAAAACCCATGTACAGCGCTGTAGCTGAAATAATAGAAGCGGCCACTGCTGCTGTTCATTATTGTGCCGGTTAGGCTGCTGACGTTGAGCCTGGCTTCCACGATTGATACGTATGATCCCCCGCAGTATATCTTTTCAACAGCTCCTGAAGTTAGGTTTACAGAAAGAAGATCAGGTCCAGATACCACGGCCAACTGGCCTCCAATGGAATATGCCGATACGATATCATATGGAAGTGTGCCTACATTTATTTTCTCTAGGGAGAGTGTGGTAAAATTCACAACTTCAATGAAGGAGGATGACTGGTTGTGCTCAATGATTCCGTATGAAGTTGAATTGTAAAATGCAACGAACCTTGCATTTTCCATGACGGGCATTGCCGGATACATGCTGACTGTGCTGTTCTCGTAATTCCAATAGCCTATGGAAGAATTTTGGCCTGATCCAAGGAAGAAAACGTCGTTGTCAGCAATGCTGAGGAATGGATTTGTGATTATGCCGGCATTCCCGGTTAGGTCGCCGGAATCTATCGTGAAGTATGACAGGCTCGACATGTTTGCACTGGTGAATCCAGAATTCGAGCTACTGAAACTGATGCTATAGAGCGTGACGTTTGCTTCGTAGCCTCCAACGGAAAGCGTTAATGGGCCTGCTGTGAAGTTGTCATTCAGCTGCACAACATAAGGGAAGCTGCCTGACGCATTGTAGCCATTTTCTATGGAGAAGAAACCTTTCCCTGGATTCTGTTGATTCCACGAGAACTCTGCAGTATAGTATGATGACTGTAAAGGATCGCTTCCAATCTTAGTGCTGTCTTTTCCCTGGAGATACTGATCTCCACCGCCGTGTGGCCCAATTGAGTAATGCATCAGCTCTATTCCCTGCTGCCAGATTATGAAGTTATCCTCTGTGCTGACAGTATTGAAGTTATCATTCCATGAAAATGTAAGCTTAATGCTGGAATTGGATGTTGCATTTATTGTCATGTTGAAGTATTCCGGAGATTGTGGTGTCACAGTCTCCACTGATACATTCATTCCAGGCGCAGGGGTGCTTGGCTCTACTGCGAAGGAAGAGTAGCTGTTTGTCTTTGAGCTGGAAAAACCAATCCATGATGCGTTTGAGGGATATGTTCCATACGGCAATGCTGTGAAGTTATAACTGTGAGATTCCTGAACAGCCAATATCTGGTTTCCGCTCGATCCTTGTGGTAAAAATACCAGAAATGGTATAATTAGTATAATTATAATTAATATATGTTTTTGCATAGTTTAATGAAATGCACTAGAGAGCAGGATCATATAAAAAATATCCATCATGAGGTACAGTTTAATGCTTATATCCACAGAGGCAATGGTGTATCATCATGATCAAGGTAGGCATCAACGGATACGGAACAATCGGGCGCCGAGTAGCATATGCAGTGAGGCAGCAGAAGGACATGGTTGTCACCGGAATAGTGAAAACAAAGCCGGACTACGTGGCACAGGCAGCCGCAAGGGACTTCAGGATTTTCACTCCTGATGGAAAGGCCGCTGATGCCTTCAGCAAGGCAGGCGTTCCAGTGGCTGGTACGCTTGAAAACCTCATTGATGATTCCGACATAATTGTCGATGCTACCCCTGAAGGCATGGGGGCCATTAACCTGGAGCTTTACCGCAAGCACCGAATTAAGGCGCTTTTCCAGGGCGGCGAGGAACATGAAATGGTTCAGGCATCATTCAACGCATATTCCAATTTCAGCGAATCCTGGGGAAAGGACTATGTGAGGGTTGTATCCTGCAACACCACTGCGCTGGCCAGGACAGTGACATCTGTAAGGAAGGATTTTGGCGTAAGGCATGTAAGCGCAACACTCATAAGGAGGGCTACAGACCCAAATGACAGCTCCAAAGGGCCAATCAACGCTTTGGAGCCAAGCCTTAAGTTCCCATCGCACCACGCTCCAGACCTGAAGACAGTTATTGGCAACGTTGACGTAGAGACTGTGGCAGTTAAGGCGCCCACAACGCTGATGCACGTCCATGTAGTGCAGCTTGAACTGGAAAAGCCGGCAGATTCAGCTAAAGTTATTGAGGCTATGGGCAAATATTCAAGAATACTCCTCGTCTCAGGTAAAGCCGGCATGCAGTCCACTGCCCAGATCATGGACATGGCGAGGGAGAGGGGCAGGGACAGATCTGACCTTTATGAGATAGCTGTCTGGAAAGAAAGCGTAAACTTAAAGGGACAGAAACTCAATTACATACAGGCTGTTCATCAGGAAAGTGATGTGGTGCCCGAAAATGTGGACGCAATTAGGGCAATGTTCCAGACCATGGACAGGGACAAATCCATCTCTGAAACTGATAAGACGCTAAACATTGGAAATAAGGTGTAATAATGGTCGAAAGCAAAGAGCAGAAGAAATTCACAATAGAGGATCTACCTGGTGTTGGAGAAGCCACCGCTGAGAAGCTCAGGGAGAATGGATATGACGACATCATGACAATTGCCGTGGCATCGCCAAAGGACCTTTCTGACGTTGCAGGAATCGCCGAAGGCAGTGCCTCTAAGATCATTGCGGCCGCAAGGAAATATGCGGATGTAGGGAATTTTGAGACTGGTGAGGAGATACTGGAAAGAAGGAAGGAGGTCTCCAGGCTCACAACTGGAAGCAAGAACCTGGACAACCTTCTGGGAGGGGGCTTCGAGACGCAGTCCATTACTGAGTTCTTCGGGGAATTCGGTTCCGGGAAGACACAGATAATGCACCAGGCCGCTGTGAATGCCACAATGCCCGTAGAGGATGGTGGTTTTGATTCTGATGTCCTCATAATTGACACGGAAAACACTTTTCGCCCTGAAAGGATAATACAGATGGCCAAATTCAGGAATCTTGATCCGGACAGGGTACTAAAGCGAATCCATGTAGCCAGGGCATACAACTCCCACCACCAGATCCTTCTGGCAGAAAGGGCATCAGAGCTGGCAAAAGAGTTTCCCATAAGGCTCCTCATCGTTGATTCGCTGACCTCGCACTTCAGGTCTGAGTACATGGGCAGGGGTTCACTGTCAGAGAGACAGCAGTTGCTTAACCGGCACATGCATGAGCTCCTGAAATTCGGCACAATAAACAATGCAGTCATAGCCGTTACAAACCAGGTATCGGCCAGGCCGGACGTGTTCTTCGGCGACCCAACTGCCCCTATTGGCGGAAACATAGTGGGCCATACAGCCACTTTCAGGATCTATTTGAGGAAGAGCAAAGGTGGAAAGAGGATTGCACGGCTAATAGACTCTCCGTATCTTCCGGAGGGAGAAACGGTGATTCAGATAACAGAAGACGGAGTCTTAGACGGCGTTTAATGAGAAAGGGCGATGTGGAAATATATTAATGACAACTTTGGGAAGTATCCATCACAGATAAAGGTGCTGAGGAAGCTCATATCCCTGGGGCTCTCAGTCAGGAAGGATCACGAGGATGTGCCAAGGATATACTGCGATGACGTTGAGGTAAAGGCGTCAGCAGTGGCACAGGCTCTTGACGTTGACAGGCGTGCTGTTCTTGAGATACTCAGGAAGATAGTGGAGGATCCTCAGCTTGCCAGGTTCTATTCAGACCTGCGGCCCGTTCCGGACTTCGGTGTCGTTAGTTCGAGGCTGGGGATGGGCGTTATACAGATTGTGCCAACGGCTGCGTCCCAGCCTGGAATTATCGCAGGAGTTTCACAAATTATTGCCAGGGAGAACATAAGCATAAGGCAGGTGATCGTTGACGATCCTGAGCTTGTGGACAACCCCAAAGCAACAATTGTCACTGACAGCCCCATTCCAGGGCATCTGCTTTCAGATCTAAAGAAGATAAGTGGTGTGGAGGCCGTGGTGATCCTCTAGTATATGAGGAAATCCTCCAGCCTCTCTCCATACAGTATTTCCATTAGGGATCGAATCTTTTCCTCGACACCTTCAGCTGTTCCTGAAACCACGTTAACGTGGCCCACTTTCCTTCTAGGCCTTATCCCTGCTTTTCCGTACCAGTATACCTGGGTACCTTGGACGGCAAGAATCCTGGACATCATATCATGGTCTATTTCTCTCCCAATGATATTCAGTATTCCAGAAGGAACGAAGAGCTGCGGCTCTGGAACAGGCAGGCCACTTATGGCCCGCACATGCTGCTCAAACTGCGATATTGAGGAGCCAAGGAGTGTGTGGTGTCCTGAATTGTGAACCCTGGGAGAAAACTCATTTACAAGTGGCCTTCCATTCTTTATGAAGAATTCAACGCCAATCGTTCCAACATAATGGAGCCTGTCAAGCAGCGATGAGACTATCTCCCTCATCCCAAAATCATCCATGGGCGCTACATTGTAGAGCAGCATGCCCTTGGAGTTTACATTCTTGGAGGCCAAGTGGAAAGCCTTTCTGCCATCAACATCCCTGGAGGCGATTACGGAAGCCTCTGTATCATATGCAACAAATTCTTCCACAACATACCTGTCCTCAGGCATCCCTGGAGGAATCTTGCCGTCAGTGATTATATATTGGCCCTTCCCGTCATAGCCGCCAGTGGTCGACTTTGCCACAGCCTTGTGAAACCTGTCTATCTCACCGGCAATATGATCGATCGAATCTGCCACGAAGAACCTGGCCACGGGAAATCCATTCCTCTGCAGGAATATCTTTTCCTTTGAGCGATCCCTCTTCAGCATCACAGGTTCCATTCCGGGCAGGAGTTTTCCCTGCCTATCAGCATATTCAAGGACCCTGTCGTCAACGTGCTCGAATTCATAGGTCACAACATCGCTTTCATCCACGAATTCCCTGTACTGGTCATAGCGGAATCCCCGATCTGCATCCCGGAGGCCCGGATAGTCAAGATCACGGTCAATGGCGTTGAAGTGGTAACCCAGCTTTCTTCCCTGGTTTATCATCATCCAGCCAAGTTGCCCACCTCCGGCTATCCCTATTTTCATTCCAGTTTCTCCCCGAGAACCTTTGAAGTCTGCCTTTCCATGTATTCTTTCATCTTCCGCGCTATTTCTGGATACTTCACTGCCAGTATCCTTGCTGCAAGAAGCCCAGCATTTCTGGCATTGCCTATGGCAACCGTTGCCACAGGAACCCCGGCTGGCATCTGGACAATTGACAGCAGGGAGTCCAAGC
Source organism: Thermoplasmata archaeon (assembly GCA_021797355.1). Taxonomy (GTDB): domain Archaea; phylum Thermoplasmatota; class Thermoplasmata; order Thermoplasmatales; family Thermoplasmataceae; genus UBA509. The sequence goes on from JAJZZX010000002.1 coordinate 93,107, forward strand.
CATTCAGGTTTCGTGTTGGGACAGGCACACCGATGACGGGCAGAGATGTGAGAGCTGCGGTCATTCCAGGTAGATGTGCAGCTCCACCGGCACCGGCAATTATTACTTCAATTCCGTTCTTCTCGGCATTTCTTGCATATTCATACATCAGGTCCGGAGTCCGGTGGGCCGACACAATTCGGTATTCCACTTCAATGCCGAACTCCCTCAGCGCCGAGATGGCCTCCGCCATATGTTCATAATCACTGCTGCTGCCCATTATAACTCCCACTTTTGCCATGGCATGAAATTTGTAATTCGTATAAAAGGAGTCAGAGTACCATCATTCAATCCTGCCACTGCCCATAGCTTCCATAATTTCAATGGCAGAAGCCGTCCTGTGGCCTGAAGCCTTTCTTATCCTGTTCATTATGCCAAGGCCATACCCGGTCTCAGGGAAGGGATGTATCACTCCAAGCTCATAACTGCCGCTGTCCAGATAACGAAATGAGGAAAATATCCTGGATCCGACCTGCCTTAGATCGCTGAATGGGCCAAGATCATACCTCTCCTTAGTGCTGCCATCCAGCAGCTCGCTGCATCCAATGAAAAGCACATTATGCTTGTCTGGGCTGCTCCGGAGAAGGGAAACGAACTCCTCAACATTTCTCATGAGGAAAAGTGGCCTGGTGGGAGCATAGTGCCTGTATTTCATGCCCGGAGTTAGTGCCACTTCGCTTTCAGCTGTTCCCCTGGCAGCATCCGTTATCTCAATATGGCCGAACACCGCTTCAAGGTCTTCGATCCTGGCAGAACCTGACCGCAGGATACGGTAAGGCCTGGCTGTCAGATCAATTATGGTAGATTCTATTCCATATGCTGTCCGGCCGGAATCATATATGAGGTCCACCCTTCCAGACATTTCAGCTATGGCATCGGCTGAATCCGTAATGCTTGGCCTGGTGGAAAGGTTGGCGCTTGGTGCAGCTATTGGGACCCCAGCAGAATCAATAAGTGCAAGTGCCAGGGGATTGTCAGGCATCCTTACAGCCACAGTATCCAGGCCAGCGGTCACGGAATCAGGGACTGTAGGCTGCTTTCTCAAGAGCACTGTCAGTGGGCCGGGCCAGAAGCTCATTATCTTTGATCTCAGGTCGCTGCTGTCAACCACCGCAACCCTGTCCAGCATATCCGGGGAGGAGATGTGCAATATGAGAGGATTGTCAGCAGGGCGGTTCTTTGCCATGAATATCTTCAAGCAGGCTTCCCCATTCAGGCCATCCGCCCCAAGGCCATAAACTGTCTCCGTGGGGAAGATGACCGTGCCTCCGGCCCTTATTATGGAGGCTCCTGCCATGACCGCCTCCCTGTCAGGATTGTCCTGGTCAGCCCTGACTATTCTTGTATACATTTGATGCCTGCCTAATGCTTAACTTCACTATTATCTTAGTGCTCAGGCCAGAACAAGCATCCCCTATTGGTGCCACAATGAAATAAGCGAAGCCCATCTCATAAAGTTAATGAATGATCACCGACATGCTACACTATGTCGGAAACTGTCGCAGACCTAATAATCGGCGGACTTGCATCATCAGGCGTTAAGAGAATATTTGGGCTCCCAGGCGATTCGCTGAACCCTCTGATGGACGCCCTGAGGCGCGACAGGAGAATTGAGTTCATACAGGTAAGGCACGAGGAGGGTGCAGCACTGGCAGCATCTTTCCAGTCAAAATATACCGGTGAACTCTCTGTTTGCATGGGAACTTCAGGCCCCGGTTCCATCCATCTCCTGAACGGCCTGTATGACGCAAAGATGGAGTCCATGCCGGTGCTTGCACTCACAGGCCAGATTGAGACAGACCTCCTTGGGACTGACTACTTCCAGGAGGTGGACATGATGCATCTCTATAGCGATGTCTCTGTTTACCAGCAGAGAATAACAAACCCGGAATCAGCCCATGCCATACTGAGGCGTGCTATCTTCGAGGCAAGGACGCATACCGGTGTTGCCCACCTGGATCTGCCGGTTGATGTGCTGAGGATGCCGGCAAGAATTCCTGCGAACCTTGGCATGACCGAGCCCCCAGAAAGGGATGAGAGGCCCAGCCTCTCTGCAGTCCAGGAAATGATAGACGGAAGCCAGAAGCCAGTCATAATGTATGGCCGGGGATGCACAGGACTCTCCCGGCAACTCTCCGATCTATCTGAGAGAATAGGTGCACCTCTAATATATGCACTGAATGGCAAGGGGATAATCCCGGATTCAGATCCACGTGTCATGGGCGGCCTGGGCCTTCTAGGGACAAAGGCCTCAGTGGATGCCCTTAAGAATGCCGATCTAGTAATCCTCATTGGGACATCATTCCCATACGTCCAGTTCATGCCCGAGCATGTAAGATTCATTCAGGTGGACAGGAACCCCCTAAACATAGGGAAGAGAGTCAGTCCTGATGCATACTGCGTCTGTAGTGCGGAATATTTCCTCAAGAGTATCGCTGTAAAAGAAAAGAGGGATAAATATTACCTGCAGCTCTCGGATTCCAAGAAGAAATGGGTTGCACAAATGCAGGACGACGAGAAGGCCGGTCCCGGAAAGCTAAGGCCTGAGGCGGTGGCAGCGTCCCTTGCAGTTAACCTTCCTCCTGGCACAATAGTTCTTGGAGATACGGGCAATGTGACAGTCTGGGTTGCAAGAAACATGAGGATGGAGACTGAGCACAGGTTCCTGTTCTCTTCCTGGCTGGGAACAATGGGTGCAGGGATCCCTGGCTCCGTTGGTGTCTCCTTTGCATCTGGAATGCCAGTGCTGGCAGTAGTTGGAGACGGCAGCTTCGCAATGACCATGATGGAACTAATAACAGCAAAGAAGTATGATAGGCCCGTAAAGATAGCAGTATTCAACAACTCAAAGCTTGGCATGATAAAATTCGAGGAAGAGGTCATGGGTTACCCTGAATTTGGTGTAGACCTTCTGAATCCAGATTTCCAGAAAATTGCCCAGAGCATGGGCATCCAGGGCTTCTCCGTGGAAAATGCGAAGGATCTTGATGCAACAGTCAAGTCATTCTTGAACTGTGATGGGCCGGCTGTCCTCAACGCCTTCGTTGACCCTGACGAGAAACCAATGCCTCCAAAACTTACTTTCGAGCAGGCAAAGGGATATGTAACATCCATACTTAGGGAAAAACTGGGATCAATATGAACGGAACATTACAATAAATCCCGAATCATTTATTAATTGTTAGACACTCTGCACATTTGCATGAGGATTGAGAAATATAGTATTTATTTGAACATAGATTTTCAGAAGCTTGAATACAGCGGCCAAGAGAGCATCACGGTCAGCGGTCAAGGGGAGAAATTCTTCCTGAATTCAGTTAATATTGAAATCCAGGAAATTTCATCGGCTGGAAAGAAGATAGACTTCTCCATTGATGAAAAGGAAGAGGCCGTAAAGACAGACCACATCCTCAATGGTACAGAGACCGTTGAGGTAAAATTCAGGGCAAAGGTTAGCGAGTCGCTGATGGGCCTCTATGTTGCTAGGTACGGAAAAGAACACATGCTGACTACACAGTTTGAGTCCACTGGGGCGAGGCAGGCATTCCCATGCGTGGATGATCCGCTTCACAAGGCGGTTTTTTCAGTCTCCCTCGAGATTGATTCCGGCCTTGATGCCATATCCAACATGCCTCCAGCGAGGACTGATGAGAAGGGAGGCAGGAAGGTGGTGGTATTCAGCGATACTCCAAGGATGTCAACGTACCTTCTTTACATAGGGGTGGGTAAATTTGAAAGCATGTCAAGGAAAATCAGGAACATTGATGGGTACCTGACGGCACCACAGGGCAGGCTCAGAACCACTGATTTCCCTCTTGTGGAGGCGGATCACGTCATTGCAAAGTTTGAGGACTACTACGCCATAAAATATGCACTTCCCAAGCTCCACCTCATATCTGTCCCGGAATTCGGGGCAGGGGCAATGGAGAACTGGGGGGCCATCACGTTCAGGGAGATTGTAATCCTTGTCAGCGAGAAGACAAGCGCTTCCGTAAAGCAGAGGGTATCAGAAGTCGTCGCGCACGAGATTGCGCACCAGTGGTTTGGGGATCTTGTCACAATGGAGTGGTGGAACGATCTCTGGCTCAATGAGAGCTTTGCCACATTCATGTCTTTCAAGATGGTGGACGAGCTGCACCCCGACTGGTACATGTGGGCAAATTTCTTCATGACGGAAACAGCAGGAGCACTGAGTGGAGACTCGCTGGAGAATTCACATCCAATTGAGGCCGAGGTAAGGACTCCCGACGACGTGGCTCAGATCTTCGACGAGATAAGCTACGGCAAGGGTGCCAGCATACTGAGGATGATCGAGGGTTACGTGGGCCAGGAGAACTTCAGGAACGGCATAAGAAAATACCTCAGTGATCATGCATATGGAAACGCAAAGGGATCAGATTTATGGAATGCCATAGAGCAGGCATCAGGCCTTCCAGTATCAAGGATAATGGAGTCGTGGGTCAAGAGGATGGGCTACCCCGTAATAAAGGTCAGGAGGAACGGCGATAAGCTTGAGCTCAAACAGGAGAGATTCCTTCTTCTGGGGAAGCCTTCCGGTGAAACATGGCCTGTCCCCCTCACTGTGGTCAGGGAGAACGGAATAGAATCCGCCCTGATGGAATCGGCCTCCATGCAGATTGAGTCAGCAAGATTCGTAAAGCTCAATTCAAGGAGTTCAGGATTCTACAGGACATTATATGATGAGGAGAGCATGGATGTAATAAGGAAGCACTTCAAAAAACTAGATTACATGGACGTTCTTGGTCTCTTGACGGACGGATTCGCCCTGCTGAAGGCAGGCATAATAACCCTTGACAGGTACCTGTCAGATCTTTCCACCTATATGATGAATGTGCACCCATCGGTGGTTCAGGAGATAAGCGGGGAGCTGCTGACACTAAATCTTGTCATGCCAGGAAGAGCGAAACTCAAGGATACGGCTGTCCAGTACCTCAGGAAAAGGCTGTCGGAGCTGGGACGGCGCAGGAAGGATGAGCCCGAATCAACATCCGTACTCAGGGAGGCAGTCAGCATGGCACTTTCGATCCTGGACGATGCATATGCTCAGGAGATGGGGCGTGAATTCACTAGCTTCAGCGACGTGGATTCGGACCTTAAGGCTGCAGTGGCAATAGGGTTTGCAAGATCAACCAACAACATTGAAAAACTTGTGGATGCACTGAAATCTTCAGAATCCGATGAGGACAGCCTCAAGATAATGATGGGTCTGGCATTCCTCAGTGGAAAGGAAAACCACAGGAGATACCTTGACATGGCAAAGGACGGGACAGTGAAGAAGCAGGATGTCCTGAGAGTTTATGGTTACATGGCAATGAATCCCGATGCAAGGGAAGACGTCTTCAATGCCCTGGAAGAGGCCATATCCATCATGGAGAAGTATTTTGAAGGCACAGGCTACACCGGCATGATGCTTGAGAATGTTGTGCCTTATGTGGGGCTGGGCAGGGAAGATGCCATATCGTCACGCCTTAAGTCCCTTGAGAAGCCATCATTCAGCAAGGGTGTCAGAAAGAGCCTCGAGAATTTGGAAGTTTACTCCAGGCTGCTGAAGGGAGCTGGGAACTGAATGGCAGCCCAGAAACAGGCCTCGCCTCCAAAGGATGTGAATATTGAGAACTACTCAATAAAGCTCAACATTGACAGCAGCAGGCTTGCATACACAGGAACGGAAGAGATACTCTTCACATCGGCAGATGGGAACCTGAAGCTTGATTCAGTTGATCTTTCAGTCACGGCTGCATTCCTTGACGGAAGGAAGGCTGATATGGTGGACCTCAGGGAAACACAGTCTATCATGGTGCGGTGCACTCCTGGGAAGCAGTCCCTGCTGAGGCTTGAATTCAATGGCGCTATTCCAAAGCTGCTTACTGGCCTATACCATGCAAGGTCGCAGTCCGGGGATGTGTTCACCACACAGTTTGAATCAAACGGAGCCAGGAGGGCTTTCCCGTGCCTGGACAATCCTGCATACAAGGCAACATTCGACCTTACGCTGGAAATTGACAGGGACCTGGACGCAATATCCAACATGCCCGTTAGGTCTCTCACAGAATCAGAGGGTAGAAAGACAGTCTCGTTCCAGAGGACGCCAAGAATGTCCACCTATCTTCTTTACATCGGCGTCGGAAAATTCGATTCAAGGACATTCAGGCATGGGAACGTGGACATAATACTGACTGCGCCCCGTGGGCAGCTGACCAGCTCTGATTTTCCCTTCGAGATTGCTGCAGGGGTGCTGGACCTTTATGAGGAATATTTCGGCATTCCATACATGCTGCCGAAGCTCCACCTCATATCTGTCCCGGAATTCGGGGCAGGCGCAATGGAGAACTGGGGGGCCATCACGTTCAGGGAAATTTACCTCTCCATTGACGAATCTACAGGGTCTTCTAACTACAAGAGCATCGCTGAGGTAATAGCCCATGAAATTGCGCACCAGTGGTTTGGGGATCTTGTCACAATGGAGTGGTGGAACGATCTCTGGCTCAACGAGAGCTTTGCCACATTCATGTCATATAAAATGATAAACACAATAAAGCCCCAGTGGGATGCCATTGGCGATCTAATCAACCTGCGTACCGAAGGGGCACTTAAAAATGATGCCCTCAGGCATTCCCATCCCATAGATGCCAAGGTCAGGGACCCGGAGGAAATAGCACAGATCTTCGACGAGATAAGCTACGGCAAGGGTGCCAGCATACTGAGGATGATCGAGGGTTACGTGGGCCAGGAGAACTTCAGGAACGGCATAAGAAAATACCTCAATGATCATGCATATGGAAACGCAAAGGGATCAGATTTATGGAATGCCATAGAGCAGGCATCAGGCCTTCCAGTATCAAGGATAATGGAGGCGTGGATAAGGAAGAAGGGGTATCCAGTCGTCACTGCTGGCAAAGAGGGGGACAAAATCAGCCTTGCACAGGAACAGTTCCTGCTAGAACCAGGCAAGACCGAAGAGACGTGGCCAATCCCGCTCACAATAGTGAGGGAGGGGGAGATCGAATCCAGGCTGATGGAATCGAAATCTTTCCAGATAAATTCCGAAGGCTTCTTGAAACTTAACAGGGATTTTTCCGGATTCTACAGGGCAGCCTACGACCAGCCCCTCTTTTCAACAATTGCAGAAAGGGCTGCCTCGCTGAGCAGCTATGACCTATGGGGCATCGCAAACGATCTCATGGCAATGCTCCAGTCCGGCAGGATGGATTTTCAAACATACATTTCCAGGATGAGAAGCATATGGGAAACCAGGCATCCACTTGTGATACAGGAGATAAACAGCCAGCTCCAGTACCTGCTCCTCATCAGCCCGGACAGCAGCCGAGTAAGGGAAGCAATAAATGCCTTCACAGGCATCCAGATTCCTTACCTGGGGGAAAAGAAACCCAATGAGGAGATAAATGTATCAATTGCAAGGGCAGCGGTGCAATTCACTCGTTCACTTGTTGACAGGGAGTATGCTGCATCGCTTGCCTCGAGTTTCCAGGACTATTTCTCCCAGGACCCTGACATGAGGTCTGCTATTGCCATATCATTTGCAAGGATTCATGGAGACTTTCCCGCAATGAAGAATGTACTTGACAGGTGCAATACCGACGAAGACAGGACGAAGATAATCTCTGCAATGGGGTGGGCAGGCAGGACTGGGAGCTTAAATGCAGCCCTTGAACTCATACGCATTGGAGGCATAAAGAGGCAGGACACAGCAAGGTTCTATACTGCAGCGGCAGCCTGCCCGGAGTCTAGGGAGTTCATGACGCAGAACTTTGACTTCATGATAAAGCAGCTTAGGGAGGTGTTTACCGGCTCACGAACCCCTTCCAGGACAATAGAGGCCACAGTTCCTTTCCTGGGACTCGAGAGAGAGGGCGAGATCAGGCAGATTCTAAGGGGCTACACAGGAACTGATATCCAGACCGGGATCAGGAAAGCACTGGAGCTTCTTTCAATAAACCTCAGGATAAAAAAAATGTTGAGGTGAATCAGAATGCCCTGCTTATGTTGACATTATCAACAAGCACGTAGGGCATACTTGACGGTGCTATTTCCTCCCACCATTTCACGTTCTTTGCCTCCCTGGAGATCTCACGCACCCCGGAAAGTATGCTTGTGACGGAATCACTGATCCTTATGCCTGACACGCTGCCCGAAATCTCACCATTTTTCACAAGGAAAACACCATCCCTGGGAACAGTAGAAAAGACTCCGTTCCTGTAATCCTGGAACCTTGTGTACCAGGAATTTCCAATCAGGAGACCATCCCCCATATCCTCAAGAATCTTTTTGTATCCCCTCCTGCCAGCGTCCAGCTGCAGCTGCCATGATCGGGGTGATATTATTCCTGCATTGGCAGTGGTCTTCACCCCAGCGCGTGAAGCAGTTGAATAAGAATGCAGATAACTTTTCAGGACCCCTCCGGATATGATGTCGATCCTCGCAGTTGCTGTACCTTCTTCGTCGCACAGCCTGGCGCCAACGCCGTTGAAGTCAAGAGGGCTGTCATGAAGATTGAATCCAGGGAAGGACACCTCCTTTCCCAGGAGATCTGAAAAGCAGCTGAGCCCTGTTTCAACAGAATAGTACGAGAGGAATCCTGAGCTGTACGTCAGGATGTTTCCCATAACGTATGGGGAAAGGAGAACTCTATGCCTGCCAGGTTCCACGTCAGCCTTCTGTTGAGCAAGAGAAGCGGTTTCTGCTGCTTCAGCGCCAAGCCTCTCCATGGTACTGCTGTCAACATTCGCCTCAATGCCGAAATGCTGCGCTTCCTGCCCGGTGAAGTTTCCGCGGAATGCCCTGATCACTGCCTCAATGCCCCCCGTCTCATAGCTGCACCTGTTGTGGTCGGTCATAACGGTAACAGCGGAACGCCTGTTGTAAACGAGGCCTGCCACCCTCTCTGAACCTGAGGCCAGCGAACCGTTGATCATGGCACTGGCAAGATCCTCGATATCAACATCAGAGCTCCTGGCACGGGGCATGCCACTATAGCTCTGTGGCTCTGGGTTCAGGGAGCTGAATGATGGGTTTTCAGGAGTCCTTGCGGCAATCTCCTTCAGCCTTGCCACTGCTGAATCAAGCGCTGAAGCATCCTTTATTACCGTGGAAACGGTCCTGCCGTTTGTTTCGGCGAAAACTGAAATGGATTCTTCGTTCCAGTGGTTGTGCAGGTCCTTGGTATTTGAGGAGAATCGAACCTGGTCAACATTTTCCTGAACCAGTTCCAGAGCCACCTGCCTGAAGCCTTCCGCGTGAAGTCTCCTGAAGAGCTGGTCAAGGATATCATCCGTCACTGTATGTACACCCCCCTAAGCCTCATGTGTGGGCCCCCCATCCACACGTCCACTCCCTGCTCCGGATCACCCTTACCGCACATGCCGGCGCTGAATTCTAGATCACGGCCCACTGCGTCTACAGCGCTGTAGAATTTTATTGTATTTGTCTCTATGACCGGCCTTCGAACCCTTCCTGATATGTCACCATTTGTTATGAGGTAGGCCTCCTTCCCCACGTATTTCTCATTGAACCTCATATCGTCAATGTTCCATTCCGTGAAGGATTTTATGTAGATACCCCTGCGTATACCTTCAAAGAGTTCATCAAACTTGTAATCACCAGGTTTAATGTAAGTGGTGCTCATCCTGGCAAGCGGCTCCATGTCCCACGATGATGACCTGCCACCGGCATTGGAACCCTTTCCAATCATGGATGCGCTTTCCCTGTTTAGGATGAATTCGTCTGTGTAGCCATTTCTGTACAGGTACCTCTTCCTGGATGGGACACCTTCGTCATCATACCTGTAATATCCGAAGCTCCCCTCCATTGAGGGATCATCGATGACGCTAACAGCATCAGAGCCAATCTTGTAGGGGAAGGTCTTGCCGGTAAGAAACGATTCCCCGGCCAGGGCACCCTCCCGCCCCACTATTCTGTCATACTCTGTAGGGTGGCCGCAGGATTCATGCGCCACAATTCCTGATATTTCCGGCCCCACAATTATGTCGAACTTCCCCGGGTTGGGGCGCGGTGCTGATGCGCTTTCATGGAGATCCCTTACATCCGCTGTAATCCTGTCCTCAAGGTTAAGGGTCTCAAGGTACTCATATCCAGACGATGATCCGAATTCCTTGGTTGACTGCTCAAATTCGCCATTATCCACAACGCCTATCATGTAGAAATAGAAAACCCTTGAAATGTCGCCACGGACATCACTTCCCAGTGAGTTGATATAGCGCTGCCTTATTCTCTTGTCCTGGACTGCATTTACCCTTACCGTGGCTCCGGCGCCTGCCATGATCCTGTCAAATTCCCTGACCATGGCCACCCTGTCCTCTATTGAGGTGTCCTCTATCTTCTTTCTCTGCTTCACGGACCATGTGTCCTTGATGGGTTTGCCTTCCCATATGCCGGCTTTTCCCGGCCTCTGGGAATGTTTCAGGGCGATATCAATTGCTTCTTTAAGGCGGCCCCAATCTTCCCTGTCGGAATAGGCCATGGCTATGCTGCTGTTGATGACTCTGACCGCATAGCCGCTTTCTGTATCGAAGTTGAGCCCCTCGAACTGTGAATTCCTGTAGGCAAGGTCATTTGTGCTGATCTCCATGAACCTTGCCTCGGCATACCTTGATTTTGACGAGGCATACTCCATTGCCTTGTCTAGAAGCTCTCCACTCATTGCTGCCTCTCCTTCTCCTTCCTCAGGCGGTTCTCGTAAGTCTCGAAGATGCGCGCAATGCACTTTCCGAAGTTCCAGTCATAGTCGCTTATAGACATATTTACGCTTCCACCGAAAAGTTTCGTCCGCACAGAATACTTGATTCTCCCCTCTGAATGATATTTTGCAACATGGACGTTGAATGTTCCGGACTTTATGCCGGCAAGCTTGGCAATCCTGGCCAAGAATTTTTCAGCCTCAAAGTATATTATATCATACAGGTCATCATCATAGGGCCCTAGGCCTGACACCTGTATGAGAACACCCTCCCTCTTCCTGCCAGCCTCAATAGTGTTGATAATGTCATAAACATCCAGGACACCAACGACCATTCCAGAGTCATCAGTGACGGGAAGTACATGGCTCCTGTTCTGTATTAGCATTGCCGCCGCATCCTCAATATAGGCCACCGGCTTGATGCTGAACGGCTCAGACATAAGCGATTTGACCTTCACCTCAAGCTTTTCAGGGTTTCCCGCAAAATCACGCCGTCCATGCTTCTCCTTGCCAGAGAGTATGGCATCCCCAGTCAGATCGTCCACCCTCAGAACGCCGGTCAGCTTCCCGTTTCCGTCCGTTACCGGTATCTCGGATTCATCCAGCCCCCTCACCTTTTCCAAGGCTTTTTCAAGCGTTTCATCTTCCAGCGCAACAATAGGGTCATCACTCATTATCTCTGATACCTTTACTGCCCTGGGAGGGACGATGGAGGAGATATTCTTCAGCACATCAGTTCTCGAAACAAGGCCAATCAGGAGCCCTTTCTGTACAACTGGCAGGGCTGGCAGGCCGGTCTCCTTGAACAGCCTTATGGCAGTGTTCAGGTTTTCCCCGGGAGTTAGCTTAGGCGTTCTGACCATCACGCTGTCAACCTTTGATCCAGGAAATATGCTCCTTCTCCGGAGTATCTCCCGATAGCTGATCATGCCAAGATATCTCTTGCCTGACAGAACAGGAACCTGGTGTATGCCGGTATCCCTCATCCTTGAAAGGGCTTCCGCCACAGTTTCGCTGCTGCTTACAGTCACAAGGTCCCTGGAGACCATCACGTCACTGACCTTCATCTTAGGCACCTGTATAGTGTATTGATAATCCCTTAATTAGTTCACTGACTTCACTCCTGACATCTTCACCTGCAATCGACCGGGATATGAGCCTGGCGACAGCGCCCATATTGGAATATCCCATCCTTGATATCTCGGAGGTGCCAATTCTTCCTTCCCGGTCAATGATTATTCCGGAAGCTTCGAGCTTTCTTGAGATTTCGGCAGGAGTCAGCCCCATGTTCCTGTATCTTTGGGCGTCAAGGGCAACCTGGTGCGTCTCGGAGAACCAGGGCGAAAATCTAACCCAGACGCCTGCATCAAGCAGTTCCTTTCCAAGATCCCTTGAATTTTTCACAACCATGGATGCGTATTCCCTGCCATGTTTCTTCATCTCCTCAAGGGCGACTCCCAAAGCGGCAACCCTGGAAGGGTGGTAGTTATCCATGGTTCTCCAGGTAACATTCTTCCTGATCCTCCTGAAGATATCCTCGTTGTTGGTCAAAATGATTCCGCCCTGCGGACCAAAGAATGATTTATGGGTAGATCCGTAGAGGACATCGCAGTACTTCATTGCATCCGCCTGGAATGCTTCGCCGGCTATGAGTCCCATTACATGAGATCCGTCATAGGCGAGGTATGAGTTGTAAGCATCACACAGTTCACGAATAGGCTTCAGTTCATAGTGTTTCAGGAAGAACGACTGCCCAAGGACAACAAGAGAGGGATTTGTCCCTTTCATAGATTTCTCCAAGGCAGAAAGATCTATTTCCTGCCTATCCTGGTTATAGGGTATGTCATAATTCTGGTAGCCAAGCATCTGCGGTAGATATCCGTTCTGGTATCCAGTGTAGCCCCCGTCTTTCTCGGATAAGGACATCATGTTCTCCCTTTTCTTCAGTATTGAGAGCATCACCATTTCGGCAGCTATATGTCCTCCAATTGGCCTGACCTCGGCAAATTTTGCTCCGTAGACTTCGGCTGCAAGCCTCTCAGTTTCATGCAGTATCTCGTCAGCGTACCTTGATCCGCCATATGCATCCCCGTCCCTGGGGTCAAGCACAAGGGAGTACCTTGATGCCAGGTCTGAGGAGAGCGCCTCCCTTGCCATGGGGCTCATTATGTTCTCTGAAGCCTGGAGATTCAGGACACTGGACCTGTATTCATTGTGCTTCCTTACAATATCTATAATCTTGCCCAAACCATCTTCCTCCTGCAAAATTGTGCAGAATGCTCCAAACAATACATAATGCCGTATTTAAGGTTCACTTTAACCTGTTGAAATGTGCAGATAAGCCACAGCAAGGTCAAAGGAACACATATATCTCTTAATGCGCATTATCACATGAAATGAAGATCAGGATGCGAATACTGGTTGCCTCATACAGACGGTCAGATATAGCAGTAGAGCTGTACGGCCGCACGGATCAGGGGAAATCAGTCACGGCCCTGTATTTCGGCTTCCTACCTTACTTTGATCTCGTAGAGCCTGGAAACGCCTGCCTCATGTCATATCGCAGGGACGAGCAGTATGTGCGGGAGGAGAACAGGAGGCTCTGGGTGGATGGTGTCGACAGGGAGGTTACCAGAATTTATGTCAAATCGCCATGGCTTGTCCCCCAGTTAAGGGAGAAGTGTCCAGGTGTGCAGGTGCTTGCAGCAGATATACCGTTCCATCACAGGTTCATATACGATATGGACCTTGGATCTTGCGTTGAGATAGATGGTGATGAAATACCAGAGGAAAAGAAGAACTACACTACAGAATACGTTATCAGGATATCCTCAATATCAAACATCCCGGAGTTCAATCCGCCCCTTAAGATAATGAGCTTTGACATAGAAAATGCAATCCAGAAAGGGCAGGACGAGGAGTATGGGCAGATATTTGTCATAGGTTACTCAATATCCGACGGCCAGAGCAAGGAGACTGGCCACGTAACTGGCAAGGAAAAGGACTTGCTTAGGGACTTTGTGCGAATTGTAAATGAAAAGGATCCAGACCTGATCACCGGATACAACATTGACGGCTACGATCTTCCGGTGCTGAAGTACAGGATGGACCGCAATGGCGTTAGGTTCAGCATCGGCCGTGACTTCGAGCAGCCACACCGGATTCAGGGGCAGTACTGGCGCCTGCATGGCAGGATAATATCCGACACCTGGTGGGGAGTGAAGAAGATACTTCATCCAAAGAGCGAAACCCTGAATTATGTGGCAAGGGAGCTTCTTGGCGAGGGAAAGGACAACATAAACAGGCTCAAGATAGAGGAGGAGTGGGCTACAAGGCCTGATGAGGTGATCAGGTACTGTATCAAGGACGCCGATCTTACACTGAGAATCTTCCAGAAGATCAGGCTTGTCGATAGAAATATGTACATAAGCACTGTTGCCAAACTTCCGCTGGACGATGTTACTAACGGAGGCACAAGCAACTACGTGGATTCCCTCCTCATAAGGAAGGCAGACAGGGAGGGCATAGGCGTGCCCATGACGAAGCACAACTACAAGGAGGCCCCAATTGAGGGAGGCTATGTACACAGCATAGGCGCAGGAATTTACGATTACGTAGTGGTACTGGATTTCAAGAGCATGTATCCCTCAATGATCATGAAATACAACATATGCTTCACCACATATAGCCCAAACGGCGAAATAGTTGCCCCCAACGGGGTAAGGTTTCTGTCCCGGGAGAAGAGGGAAGGGCTGGTGCCACGGCTGCTGCGCGACCTCATGGAACAGAGGGATGCAGTAAAGAGGCAGATGAAGTCCGCAACTGGAGAAGAGGCAGAGTACCTTGACGGGGTGCAGGGCGCCATCAAGATACTCATGAACACATTCTACGGTGTCCTGGCATCATCATTCTACCGGTTCACCAATCTTGAGATAGGCAGCGCTGTTACGGCCTTTGCCCGGAAAACCATCACCTCACTGATAGAAAAGCTGAAGAAGGAAAATTATCGGGTAATCTATGGCGATACTGACAGCATATTCATTGAATCAGGGGCAAAGTCAGATTCGGAGGCAGTCAAGTTCGGTGCAGGCCTCAGTGAAAGGATATCACGCGAGGAGGGCGTCACCGTTGAGTTTGAGAAGGTCATGGATCCATTATTTTCTCATGGAGCCAAGAAGCGATATGCAGGGAGGATCGTCTATCCGGAATCCCAGAAGGGTGAGATCCTTGTGAGGGGATACGAAGTGAGGAGGACGGACTCTTTTGACCTGCAGAGTGAGGCTCTTTCAAAGGTATTCGACCTGGTGCTTGGCAGGAACATAGAGGGAGCAGTGGAGTTCAAGCGGGATATTGTGGAGAGGATCAGGCGGGGCGATCCTTCAATTGACATTGAAAAGCTTGTAATTTCCAGGACAGTCAAGGATTTTAAGTCCTACAAGGAGGAGAAGTCCCTGGCAAACGTCCGTGTGGCAAAGATGCTCATGGAGAGGGGGGAAACGTTCATTCCAGGGATGAAGGTCTCATGGATTGTCACCAACAGCAGAAAGACACCCCAGGAGGTGGAGCCATACATCGACGGCGTGCAGTTCCAGGGGAAACCTGACTGGGAATATTACGCCCGCCGTGTTGAGGAGACCCTGGACAGGGTGCTTGAGGGCATAGCGGAGGATTACGTATCATCGGAGAGCCAGGTAAACCTCCTGGATTTCCATGGCAATGATGGAAAAGGGATCAATGGAGCCAGTGAAGGCTCGAAGGAGGGGAAGAATAAGCAGTCTAGCCTTTTCGAATTCTGAGCCTATTTGGTGTACTCACTTACGTCAACCCTGTGTTCAGCCTTACCCTGCAGATAGAGCTTGACATTGGCGCATGCCCTCATCAGTGCCGATTCCATTGAATCCTGGGATATGCCGGCCACATGAGGCGTCAGTACTGCATTTTCAGGCAGCGGAAGTTTGACTTCAGGCTCATTCCACCAGACATCGGTCAGATAGGCAACTTCCCTGTGGGAAGACAAGTAGTCCCTCATGCTCTGCTCATGCACAATGTCTGCCCGGGCAACGTTCACTATCATGGTACCGTGGAAACGGGAGAGAAGCTCCCTGCCCACCATGTTCCTGGTGCTTGCAGTCAGGGGCAGTCCTATTATTATGACATCCGATTTTTCCATCAGAATTTCAGGGCTGGACTCGAAGCTGTCCGCTATGCCATCCTCTTTCGGCGATCTGGTGTATGCCAGCACTTTCATTCCCAACCCTTTCGCTATGCGCCCGCAACTTCTGCCGATGCCGCCGTACCCCAGGACTCCAAGAGTGCGGCCAAAAAGGGAATAAACGGGCTCTTTTCTGTAGGTCCCATTCCTGATCATGGAATTGAAATGGCAGATCCTGTTGGAATGCTCCAGTATGAGGGCGAAAGCATGCTGAGCTACAGAATCCGAGAAAGCACCGGCGTTGCTGAAGAACTCAACGCCAGGTGGAAACTTGGCGAAATCTATGTGGTCAACGCCCGCTGAGATGGTCTGGACAGCCTTGAGCCGGGTAGTGGGGACAAATCCGCGCATTCCTATCTGTATATCAGCGTCATCAGGTCTGTTTACAGTAACAGGTATTCCAGCTATTTCAGAGCATCTTGAAGCAGTCTCTTCCGGAATGTCAAGGAGTATTGTCGCCTTCATGATCCATGATATTCGGAACAGGTAAAATGATTGCCCTACCGCGTTCCAGGGTCGCCAACCAAGTCCAGCAGCTTGCCAAGCTGCGACATTCTGCTCTCCTTGTCGGAAGCCCGCCTTAATTCAAGCTCCCTGATAATGGAAAGCTGGAACTCATGCACGACGTTACCGTCAGCAGGGCTGCTGAATGCCACTGATGCATGCCCTATCCTGATCGACGTTACAGCCAGGCAGATTAATGGCTCCCCAATCCTGATTCTGACTGTTGCCGGCCATCCCAGCTCCGCCGACACCAGCGGCATGGCAGAATAAACATAGCTTGCCTTTCCTTTCTCTGAAATTGCATGGTATGATGGATCAGAGGAGGGCAGGAAGCCCCCCACTGACAACACATCACTCCTGCCTTCTCCTGTGAGATATGTTAGCAGGACATTGCAAGCTTCGTTAGCATTCAAGCAAAATCACCATAGCTGTAATTGATGCCGTAGGGTGCCGGAAGGTCGGTTGAGATGCATATTAGCGGGAAAGCAGGTTCCTTGTCAGGGAAGATGGCCCTCCCGTCTGTCAGGATAAAAACAGGCCTCCCATCCACATCAGCAGAAAGTGCCCTGAAAAGGGTGGTGAAATCGGTCCCTCCGTTCCCATGCCTGATCTTCTCCGGAACCCTGTTCTGGCAGGAAAGCATCTCCCGGTGCACAGCGTCAGCATCAGCCTGTATGTATTCCACTTCGTCCCCCGGATTGAGCCCGGATCCGAGGGAAGCAATTTCCTCCCAGAACTGCCCGGCTGTCTCTGGGGATATGGATGCTGAGACATCCATCACAACAACAGCCCGTGCTACCATGTTCCGCTTGTAGGGCAGGTATAAGCCGGAATCAAGGTATTTACGGTTAAATCTCCTCAATGATGGGATTCCTGGAGCAGGAACCAGGAATGGATCAAGGAGCCTCTCCCATGGTATGATGGGCATCCGGCCACCTCCAATGAAGAGGCTGGCTGGTAACGAACGCTTCCCTGCCATTGTTTCAACAAGCCTTGCAGATGCCAGTATTTCCCTCATTTTAGGCGAATAAAGCCCCTGCGAATCGCTCTCCCTCGTGCTATTCATTGCTTCAAGGATAATTTCTTTCCGAATTCCAGTCGAGGCGCTGATCCTATCAGCAGACTCAATGATTGATAGATTATCCTCTCCAGAACAGCGGAACCCAGTTCCTGCATTACCAGACATCTTCCAGAGTTCAGAGTAAACCTCCTCCACAGACATTCCTGAATATATTCTTGAATAGGGGACAGATGGAATCCCAGAGGCAAGCCCGCTCTCCTGGAGGATAACCCCGGTAACTATCTCGCTGGCCAGGCTCCAGAGACGCCTGTCCCTGGAACCGCGCCTGTTCCAGTGGGCAAGCGCAGACCTGAGTATCTCCCTCGCAAGTTCATAGGTGCATTGATTCAGCGGCGATTGGGCAACAAATAGGGGGTCGTATCGAAGAACCCCGTGGGAGAATGAAAAGCCTTGCACAGTTGAATCAGGCTCCATACGTATGGAAGAGGCTACAGACCCGAAGAAAGGATGCTCAAGGAGCAGCCTTGCCTTGATGTATGCAAGGGTCCGGTCACCGTTCCTCATCTGCAACACCCATTATGGCGTGGAACCTCTCCACGTTGCTGATAAGAAAATAATTCTGCATGAGCGCCTGCCTCCCCACCGTACGCATGAGCATGCCAACTCCGAGTGCAGCATACTCATCGTTCATGCTGAAAAGTGCCCTGAGGCATCCTGTGAGCATTTCAGGCTTTCTGGAAGCAAGCTTGGCGAGTCCACTCACTATAAGGTATTTTTCAGATGCGTCCATGCTTTCAGACAGCCTTCCAGTGTCCCCGGCAGCAATTGCCTCAATGTCAGGGAGTCTGCCTGCCAGCCTTATGAAATGAATGAATTCCGCGCCTGCATCCTCTCCAATCATTCCCATTATGGCATTCTCCAGGGTCTTTCCTGTAAGTGATGTTATTGCGTGATTCACACCTGTAGCCCAGAGCCGCGGCGTGATCAGAATGTCACCCTGATCCCTGTACAGCCACCTGTTCTGGTCGTTCTTCTCCATATACTGGAGGAATGATATTATCCTGTTGTCCACCCCGGCAGTTATGGCCCAAGAGGCCCAGTCGTCAATATCCGGCACAAGCTCATAGTGGCCGCCAGTGAACCTGCTGTAAAGGCCCGCTGGCATCTGGTTGGAAATGCTCCTGTGGGAGGGAAGGTTTGACGCCGCTACAAAATGCATCCATCCATCAGGCACTTTGTAATCTTCAATGGCTCCGTCGTTTATAAGCTGGAAGATAAGACCCTGTATGGACGTCCTGGCATGGGTAAGCTCGTCCAGGAACCAGATTCCTGAACCTTCCCGTGGAAGCTTGGCATACTTTACGAATTCCATGCCCCTCTCAGTACGCATTGGAATTCCGAGAAAATCACTCTCCTCATAGTAATTGAGCCTCATGTCCAGCAAAGGCATTCCGAGTGAGGATGCCGCTTCCCTTACTATATGGGATTTTCCTATGCCGGGTGCTCCCCAGATCATGATAGGCAGCCTTCCCTTGACAGCAACCTCCACTATTATTTCCCTCAGTTCACCTGATCTGACTCGCTTCATGATCGAGATCGATCAATTTAATAGCGTATAAAAGGCATTTGTCTTCACCTTGGTCAGGGTTTTTAATACCTGCAGGCATGGCCCTATGTGCATGATGTCATAGTCTGCGGTTCCGGCCCGGCAGGGTCATATCTGTCGCATGTGCTTGCATCAGAAGGCTATGATGTTGTCAACCTTGAGGAGCATGGGGAAATAGGAAGGCCTGTGGAATGCACAGGAGTTGTCACATCCCGGGTGTTCTCATATGTAAAGAGCAGCTCCATCGCCAACAGGGTGCGGGGAGCTCATGTGTATTTTCCCGGTGGCGGCGAGATAAGCATAGGAAAATCCGAGGAGACCATTGTCATTTACAGGGATTCATTCGACAGGGATGTTGCCGCAATGGCTGTGGCATCAGGCGCAGATGTCCGGCTCAGCAGCCGCGTATTGTCCGTGGCGGCTTCGGAAGATGGCGCAACTGTAAGATTCAGGAGCGGCGGAAACATTCGTGAGGAGAGGGCAAGGATCGTTGTGGGAGCAGATGGGGCCAACAGCATAGTCAGGAAAGACCTATACGGCATAAGGCCGTCTAGGATGGTATCGACCTATCAGGTTGACGCCGCTGTAAGGCTTGATGATCAGGACAGTGTTTCGGTATACCTGGGCAGCGGGACATCACACGGCTTCTTTGCCTGGGCAGTGCCCACAGGTGACATAACGCGGATAGGCCTGGGCACAACGGGGAAAGGTGCCAGAAACCTTTTCGCAAACCTGGAGAAACGATTCCCTCCTAACAGGATCCTGGGCATTACCGGCGGCCCGATCCCAATTGCCTATGTCCCCAGGACATACGGAAACAGGAGCATACTTGTAGGCGATGCGGCCGGCATTGTCAAGCCCCTCACAGGTGGCGGAATTTACACTGGCGTCGTCTCCGCCCACCATGCCGCGAGGGCAATATCAGAGGCGCTTGATCAGGAGGACTACTCAGAATCATTCCTGGCCAGATACCAGAAATACTGGAAGGGCCAGCTAGGGAGAGAACTATGGATGGACGGCATAATCCAGCGGGTATTCGCTGGACTTGGCGACAGGGCGCTTGATGGCATTTACAGGATGATATCCTCCCCAAAAGCTGTCTCCCTGATAAACAGTGTCGGGGATATTGACTATCCATCAAAGCTTGTGATCACTCTCATTCTAAGGCATCCATGGATTCTTGCCAATTTTTTCAGGAGAAGCCCCAATTCTGAATGAAGAAAGCTCCAGGAAGTTCCCGGAACTGTTAAATCCGTCCTGGATATGGCTGCGGAGGCATATGGACAAGCGCACCTTCTACATGATTATGCTTCTTGTTGTCACATTCTTCTGGGGGGTGACATTTCCCATTATTAAGGATGCCCTTGTTTATGTGAGCCCGGACGCTTTCCTGGCATTCAGATTCCTAATTGCATCCGGCATCATGGCGGTAATGGCCAGGAAGGGAGGCTTGCTGGCTAAAAAGAATACAATCATTACAGGTCTGATTGCAGGTTTCCTCCTCTTTCTGGGATACTACTTCCAGACAGTTGGCCTGGAATATACAAGTGCAGCTGCATCCGGGATAATTACAGGCATATATGTGGTCATACTGCCGCTGATCTCTTTCCTCTATCTGAGGCAGAGGGTCTCAAGGATGGATATTGTCGCTTCAGTAATGGCTTTTTCCGGCCTGATAATAATGTCAGCCACCTCAGGAGCTGGAAGCGGTAGCAGGCTTGGGGATGCACTGACCCTTGTCTGTGGGGTTGCATACGCTGTGCAGATAGCGTACGTATCCAAGCACACCAGGAACCTTGATTCGTACGGTTTCACCTTTTACCAGATAGTTGGCGTCACAATATTCTCGTTTATTGCCATTCCCATATCTCCTGGCGGGATTGGGACCATCAACGGGTATGTAATATTCGCCATGGTCTTTACTGCAGTGTTCGGAAGCATTTTTGCATACTACGTCTCGACAATTGCCCTGATATATGTTGAACCAACTACAGCGGGCATAATATATGTGGGGGAGCCTGTGTTTGCCGCCATCTCGGCAGTTGTGATATCACACGAGATTCTGGGGGTTCCTGTAATCATCGGCGGCACAGTCATGGTATTAGCAATGCTTGTCACCTCGCTTGACAAGCACCTGCAGCGGAAGCGCGACAGGGCAGATCAGTCTTGATCACCACCTTTGGCCTCCCCCTCGGATGATCCGCGATGGATCTTGACGGCGACTCCAGTCCGATAATCCCTCATTTCCCTGCCTGAAACTGAAGCCTTGCCAACTGCAACCAGATCATCATCCGGACCCACGACAAGAACTTCGTTGCCCGCTATTATGTCAGGATCACATGCTGTTATGAACTTGAAGAACACATTATATCCCTTTGCGTTGAACTCTGCACTGTCCCTGGTGACCTTTACCCTGTTAAGCATGCCGGGAGAAATGGAATGGAGGCGCCTTGCCCCCTCAATGCCAAGGGTGAAGAAGCCGTCGTGCGACCTCAGGGTTGCAAGAAGGCTGCCATGCAGAATTACACTCCTGATCCTGCCGGTTGAACGCGATACGCGCACCTCAGTGCTGTCAGGAAAAAGACCATCCCCCATTCCGGGGCCAAACTGGTAGTCTGCCACCCTCCTGACCTTCTCCAGCCTGAATTCCCTCACCGCATCGTGATGAGGTGGAGAGCCTGCGCCTACGGCACTCTCCAGGTATCTGGTGAACTCAGAGGATTCAAGGCCCGATGTTATCATCTGCTGGAATGGGTAGGTCTCGTCGAGCTCAACAGGTATAAGGCGGTTGTTCCAAGGGATCAGGAAACGATGGGACGAAGCCTCATATTCGGCAATGAATTCCGGCCCATGGGGCCTGCCAGGATGCCAGTTTTCCCTTGATAGCACGCGGGTGCAGCCTCCCAAGCTTTCCATAATTCTCGGAATGTTTCGGTCCATCCTGCAGAAATACGGGCTTTTCTCCGTGTAGTGGTCGAAGTAGAAGAAGGTGCTCTTCTTGGAAAGATCCTCAAAGCGTTCCAGGGTGCCTGAGTAATCCAGCAGCCGCAGGAATGCCCTGAAGAGATACGGATGCGATCTGGCCCTTGCCTCAACATACTGCCAAAGCCTCTGCTGGAATATCTGCTCCCTTATCTCCGACAGTTCATTGAACACCGCTGCAAGGTTATGCATGGCCAGGACCCTGAACCTTTCCTCCTTTGGCAGGTTCCTTACCTCCTGTACCGTGTATTTTCCGTAGGCGGGGCTCCATCTGGGGAAGCTGCTTATCCTTGAGAGGTCCCTCGATCCATCTGGAAAGAGCATCCTCCCATCCCTGGCGTACTTCACATAGGATGCAGAATCAAACACGTCAACGCCCATGAGGACAGCCATTCCCATGAACATGGGGTGTCCACCGCCAAAAAGGTGAACGGGCTTGGAAAAATCGGCATTTGTCCTTGATGCCATGATAACGTCAACAAGATCGTCATACCGGTAATTCTCAAGCAGGGGGACAACTCCTCCTATTGGGAGGTATCCTGCCTGTGTCGAGCTCATTAACTCTGCTGAAAGTTTTCTGAGATCCTTATGAAGGGACCCCTGTATAGGCCCTGCAAGTATCATGTCTTCAACCGGTGGAAGGCTAGCTATCCGCCTGTGCGTCTCCATGACGGCCTCCTTTGCCTTATCATAGGAGAATTCAGGCTCAGAAAATATGTCAAGGATGGTCCCAATGTCGCTGCCTATCTTTCTTTGGAACTCTACGATTTCCAGATTGTCGAACTCAATGTCAGAATACACATGGCTCTGGAAAGTCCCACTGTCTGTCATTATGGGGCCGTCGAACCCCAGAAGCGAGTGAACCCCATGCTTCTCTGCTTTCTCGCGCAGGGCCTGATTCCTCCTTATTATGTAGCTGTTGGTTATGAAGGTCCTGGCCCCAAGATCAACCATCTCCCTGATGGCCAACGTCGGCAGGTTCGGGTTAACAACAGGCATTATGGTGGGAGTATCGATGACTCCGTGCTTTGTGCTGAACCTGCCTATCCTGGCCAGGCCATCCCTGTGCAATAATTCAAATCCATCCACGACTGGTTGATGTCAGCCTGAATAATAGTAGTTTCCAGTCTCTCTCTGGCTCTTGTCAAGCCTGCTATCCAGTTTGTTGATTCGAGGCCTCTTTGTCACTGCGTCCCGCCTGAAGGTGACTCCAGCCTCCTTTAGGAAAAGGTTCATGCCATCCTTCATGGGCAGCGGTCCCATTGAAACTCCAGATTTGCCAGGTTCGCCGCTGAAAACAATAAGGGCATCCGATATTAGGTCGATCAGGTACACATCATGGTCTATGACGAAAGCGCTCTTCTTGTTGTTCTCCATAACTCTCCTTATTATCCTGGCCGCAGACATCCTGTATGCACTGTCAAGGTGAGCGGATGGCTCGTCAAGTATGTACAGGTCAGCTTCGCGGGCAAGCGTGAGCGCTATTGAAACTCTCTGCAGCTCCCCACCGGACAGGTCCTGCACATGGCCATCCATAAGGGAATCTATCTCCAGTGGCTTAAGTATCTCGTTCTTGACCATTGGGCTGTCCCACCTTTCGCCCAGCCCCTGAATGAGAAGTTCAGATACGGTTCCCTGAAAATCGGACGATATGTACTGGGGCTTGTATGAAATCTTCAGAGTTCTTGAAACTGAACCGGTTGTAGGAGTGAGCTGCCCCGCAAGGATCTTGGCAAAGGTAGATTTTCCAAGGGCATTCCTCCCTAAGACTCCGATTACTTCTCCTGAACGAATTACGCCATCATGGACACGAAGAGTGAAACCTTCCAGTTCAACGGAAAGCTGGTTCCATGATGCAACTTCCGCACCTGAGGAAGTTCTTCTTGCGGATTTTTCCTGGAAATCAATGGAATAATTCCTGATCCTGACATTTTCCTCCCTGAGGTAACCCTCGAGGAAAGAGTTTACTGCCTTGTTGCTGGTTCTTGGCTCGCTTATAATGCCATATGTCCCGCTCTGCCCATATACTATGTGTACGCTGTCGGCCAGCCAGTCCATGAGTGCCAGATCATGCTCCACTATCATTACTGTCCTTGTCTTGGAAAGTTCCTGTATGATTCCAGCTATCTTTATCCTTTCAGCCACGTCAAGGTATGAAGACATCTCGTCAAAGAGGTATATATCAGCATCCTTAAGCAGTGTCATGGCTATGGCAAACTTCTGGAGCTCACCTCCGGAGCAGGACTTCACGTCCTTGTCCATGGACCCGGATAGTGATAGTCTTGACACAATGCTGTCCAGTTTTCCCTGTGGATCACTCCTCCTTAGTACTTCGCCTATGGTGCCGCTGACAACCTTGGGGATGAGATCTACATTCTGATCCTTGAGTACGGCTTTCTTCTTCTGGTCATACAGGTCCCTGAAATAATCACCCATGACAGAGGTCGCAAAATGCTGCACAACTCCCTCTCTTGTGGCAGGTTCATTGTACTTTCCAAAATTTGGAATAAGGAGGCCGGAAAGAATCTTAAGTGTTGTGCTCTTTCCCATCCCGTTCTGGCCAAGAATGGCAGTTACTTTTCCCTTCTCCAGAACAGGGAGAGAATAAAGCCTGAATGAATTAAGCCCGTACTGGTGCGTTATGTCAGAATTCAGCTCATCCGGCAGGCTAACTATCTTTATTGCACCGAATGGGCACCTGTGCACACAGATTCCACAACCTATGCAGAGTGGTTCGTTAATTACGGGCTGCTCATCATTGACCGGAAACTCTATGGTTGGAGTCCCGCTTCGCACAGGCGGACAGAAATACTGGCATTCATGGTGGCATCTCTTTGGATGGCACCTCTCACGGTCAAGAACTGCAATATGCAAGGCTGAAACACCTAATTCATCTTCCAGTACTCATCCGGAATCTCATCATATATCTGGAAGTCCTGGTTCTTTACAACTTTTGGAGCGACAGATTTCATCCTTGAGAGCTCAATTATGCGGTGCACGTTGAGTATCCAGTAATGTATCCTCCACTCCCTTCCATCATAGAGGGTGGTTTCCTCTCTTTCAGTCTGTAGTATGCCTATGTCCTCCATTGTATAGAAAGCGTCCCTATCCTCAGGCTCCAGCATGTTGTCAATTACCCTGTCGTTGTACCCAAAAAAATTTATGAGATGCTCTGCAGCCTCAAAAGCCTCTTCCGGGCTCATGCTCCTGTTCTGGAGGCTCAAGCCCTTGCTGATGGCAATTGTGAGCTCCTCAACTGTAGTGTAATTCCTATGTTCATCATTGCCCCCAATGGGACCGTCCTCACTGTTTGCCATGTTGATTTCGTTCCCTTTAATCAAGTAAGTAATCCTAATTGTAATTTTATTAATAAGATTATCTGGAGATTGAAAAATCAGCATTATGCCATATAATATGGCATAAAATTGTATTATTTTTCAATAATTCAAGTACAGATGCGCCATGTGAATGCAGGCATGATTGAAAGCGAATTTTATCATGAATTAAATGCTGCTTTGCAATACTTTCGGCATGGCTATTGACACATTTGCAATCCCTGCAAGATCAGCTTACCTCAAGGGCAATGGCGAAGAACTCTTTGAGCTTTATTCCATAAGGAATATGGACTCAACAGAAGTGAGAGGTGAGGGGGCCATATCAATAGGGAACCGTGTGTTCAGGCGCTACATTGTGGAAAGGGGGTACCTTGAGAGCACACTTCCAGAGGAATACCTTCAAAACTTCAGGTTCAGCAAGATAAGGAAACAGAAAATTCCCCGCATAATGGCAATTGTGAACTCAACTCCGGATTCATTCTATCCAGGTTCGAGGCACAAGAATGCCAGCGAGAAGCTTGATGAAATAATGAAGAGCCTGCCTGACATAATTGACATTGGGGGAGAAAGCACGAGGCCGGGAAGCATTCCCGTGGCTGAAAGCGAGGAGATCGGTAGGATAACGCCCATAATGGATCATGTTACCTCCAACTGCAGTATCCCGATTTCCCTTGACACAAGGCATCCGCAGGTGGCTCTTCATTTCATTGACAGCATATCAATCATTAACGACATAGGGGGATTCACAAATCCTGAAATGGTGAAGATCTGCTTGGAATACGGAAAGGACTGCATTGTAATGCATATGCGGGGAACCCCTGCAGACATGCAGAAATTCACGCAATATGACGATGTGGTTGCCGAGGTATCATATTTCCTGCAGAGCCAGGTGGCTGCACTTGTTAACGCAGGAGTCAGCAGGGAGAGAATTATCGTGGACCCTGGCATTGGATTTTCCAAGGACTTCAAAGGCAATCTATCCCTTCTGAAGAATGTCGATTCCCTGAGATTCGGTTATCCGATCCTCGTGGGACATTCAAGAAAGGGTTTCATAGGTGCTGTCACTGGCAGGCCAGTTGAGGAAAGGCTGGCTGGGACACTTTCAGTTTCTGCATATCTTGCCCAGCATGGTGCAGATATAGTAAGAGTTCACGATCCAGCACAAAACAGGGATGCAATGCTTATGATGATGGCCATGGAAGAAGCGGACTAGGAAATCAGCGGTCCGCCTCTTTCTTTCGGCAACTCCTGCAAACCCCCCTAAGTATAAGGCTAGCCTGCTTGATCTCATTGCCATCCCTGTCAACATCCTCAAGTAGAGATGCCTCGTCTATGTCCAGATCGTAAATATTGCCGCAGACATCGCAGACAAAATTTCCATGGAACTTTGTATTGGTTTCAAACCATGTGGTACCGTTAACCTCCAGGGAATGGATTGTTCCGGCTGACTGCAGAGCCTTGAGGATGTTGTATACCGTTGCCAGCGTTATTGTAGGCTCTTCGCTCTTTATTGCGTTATAGATTGCCTCAGCTGTGAAATGGCCTGGGCTGTGACCCTTGACGTAATCTATGACAGTGATCCTCTGCGGGGTTATTTTGTAGTTGGATCGTTTCAGGGAATTGATGTAGTACTCACGTTCAACCATAATTCCGTATTTCCAATTAGTAGTTAAGATTTATTTATAATTTCTATGAGATCTGTACCTCAAAAGGTATCACATATATCAACGGCTGCACAATCAGGTGTCATGAAACTTTTCGGGGTTGCGGCCCCCACAACCGGATCGGGGAAGACAAGCATCACTCTTGCAATCCTTTCCAGGCTCAGAAATGCAACCGCCTTCAAGATAGGCCCAGACTATATAGACGGAGGCCTGTCATCTGCCATAACTGGGAACATGACATGGAACATTGACAGGTGGATACAGGGAAAGGCTTATTCCCAGGTGATACCAGCGGCTTCCCAGAAATATGACTTCGGTGTTGTCGAAGGGGTTATGGGTCTTAGAGATTCAGGATCGCCAGTTGATCTAAGCACTTATTTCTACTTCAGGAAATTCAGGATTCCGTATATTCTAGTGGTGGATGTATCCCGGATGGCAGAATCTGCGTACTACCTTGCCAGAGGATTCCTCGGCCCCCTCTCTCTGGGCGTGATACTTAACAAGTATGGTTCAGAGAGGCATCTGGAAATGGTTTCTAGGCCTTTCAGGGAACACGGGATAAGAATATTAGGGGCGGTTCCTGGAAACAAGGAGTTCGCAATCCCCGAACGTCACCTTGGTCTCCACACAGCCTCTGAAATGACTGGCCTGAGGGAGAAAGCAGCAGCAATGTCAATCCACATAGATATGGGCTTCCTTGACGAATTGCCCGACAGGCAGTTTATTATTCCCAGTTACCATCAACCCAAATCAACGGGCAAAAGCATATGGGTGGCCCAGGATAAGGCATTCAATTTCTACTACGCCGATTCCCTAACATCCCTGGAGGGAATGGGTACCCTGAACTATTTTTCACCAATTGCAGGGGAGTATCCGGAAGACCCTGATTTGGTGTATTTTGGAGGGGGTTATCCAGAGCTGTATCCCGGCGAGCTTTCCAGAAACGACAAGCTGCGCAGAATCATTGCTGACTTTTCCGAATCCCACGGGAATATAATTGCAGAATGCGGTGGGCTGATGTACCTGGAAAAAGATATGGAAACCGATCAGGGGGTCTTTCCCATGGCTGGAATATTTCAGGGAAGAGTAAGGAAAAACAGCAGGCTAACCCTTGGCTATACCAAGCTCCAAGCCAGGGAGGACACCTTACTATTCAGGAAGGGAGAAATTGCCATGGGGCATGAGTTCCATTACAGCACAATAGAGGATCAAGGGAAAAAGGCACTGCACAACATAATCGGCAAGGGAATCGACGGCGATGATGGGCTGGTTCTCAGGAACACCTTCGGATCGTACTCGCACTTCTCACTTAGCCGGTATTCAAGAAGGCTGCGAAAGGCGCTGGATATTTAGGGCTCTATCATATGGTCAAAGGATATCATGACCGCAATCCTACTCCTGTAATCTTCAGCAATCTCGTTGACCGGCATCCTGAGCCTGTAAATTTTCCTGCTCCTCCCTTTACCAATGACATATTTCACATCCATTGAGATCAGGTAACCATCTCTGACAAGAGATTTCAGGCTTTCTGAAGCACGGGATGAACTCATTCCAAGATAAAGGGTAATCTCGGTGAGCCCAACGTCGCTGATCTGGTCCAGCATAGCCAGTATCTTAGCCTGGTTTCGCGTGAACTTGGCATCCCTGAGCATGCCATATACCTGATCCGCCCTCGCACTATCCAATTGCAAAAATATTAACATGATTGTATTTAAACATGTTGTCAGCATTGGTAAAAATTTGTCAGAATATCCATGGCCCCAGGTAATCAGCTTTATATGACAACTACATAGGGCATTGATGAAGTTCGAGAGCCTGAGGGGCTTCAGGGACATTTATCCGGAGGATGCTGAGCCAAGAGACAGAATGCTGTCGGAAATCAAAAAGGTGGCAAGATCCTTCGGCTACCAGATAATAGATTTTCCCAGCGTAGAGCCGCTTGACCTGTACAGGATCAAGTCTGGCGAAGAGCTCGTAAGCCAGACATTTTCGTTTACCGACAAGGGAGGGAGGGAAGTAACGCTTATACCAGAGGCCACACCATCCGTAGTAAGGATGCTGACGTCGAAAAAGGATCTTCCCAAGCCGGTCAGGTGGTTCAGCCTTCCAAAAATATGGAGATATGAAGAACCCCAATCCGGAAGGCTGAGGGAGCATGTGCAGTTCAATGCCGATATATTCGGCCTGGACACTCCAGAGGCGGATGCCGAGATAGTAGGCCTGGCCTGCACAATTCTTGATTCGCTGGGGCTAGCTGGCAACTATGAGATAAGGATCAACCACCGGAAACTGATGGATGAAATTCTGCGTGCACTGGGCGTTGTGGACATTCCTAGGGTCTTTGGCATCATAGACAGGTTCAGGAAGATTGATCGCCAGGAATTCATGAACTCTCTTGGGGAAGCTGGGGTTTCTCAGGATTCCGCCAGGATCATAGAAAAGCTAGCATCAAGCAGGGTTAAGGCTGATGATTCTGCTGGGTTAATCCAGAGCCTCATGGAAATGAACAATGATCTGAGGGAATCGCTCGAGAGGGTTGTATCAACAATCCGGATGATTTCCTATTACACTTCATCGGAAATTGTCATGGACTTTTCCACCGTAAGGGGCCTATCTTACTATACTGGCCTCGTCTTTGAGGCTTTTGACATCAGAGGCGAGCTGAGAGCCATTCTCGGAGGTGGAAGGTACAACGGCCTATCGTCACTAATCTCTGACCAGGATATTCCGGCCATAGGATTTGGCATGGGCGATGTTGTCCTCGAGCTTCTTCTAAAGAGAACAAACTTGTGGCATAAGGACATTTCCGGAAACAGGTATTATGTTTGCACAGTTTCTGACGACGCAGCATCTTTTTCCCTCAAACTTTCCATCGACCTCAGGAAGAAGGGGGCGGATGTCATCAGGGATATGGGGAAAAGGAGTCTCTCTGCCCAGCTCAGGTCAGCATCAGTAAATGGATGCAGTTATGCCATAATTCTGGGTACGAAAGAGGTTAGCACAGGGAGCATAACCATCAGGAACATGTCAGATGGCAGGCAGGAGGCCATAAGTATTGAAGAATTCCTCTCCTCCATCAAGAAGTAGCAGAATGTTCAACACATCTGCCGTGATGGCATGCTAAGGCAATGCAGGTCGGAATCTGGAAATTTATGCTGCCCTGTCAGAAAAAATTTATAAGAGCCGGCAAGTTTAGTGGTTGAGGGTGAGATTGTGTCCTTAGCGTTTGTTCTGATCAGCACAGTTCCGGGAAAGGAGCATGAAGTCTACAACAAGATTTCCAAGATTCAGTACGTGGTGGAAATTCATCCGCTGTTCGGTGAATACGATCTTATTGTGAAGATAGATGCTAAGGATTACAGCGAACTGGGAAAAATAGTAATTGAACAGATCAGGACAATTGACGGGGTTATTGACACCAAAACCCTTACTGGCATAAAACTATGAGGTGCATGGCTTAATGATAGTATTCGTACCGTGGGACTGGGAAGTGTTTTTGTTTGTTATTCTTGGGCTCTTGGCCCTATCGCTCTTTGTGCTAGGTGTGTTAACTGCATATTTCGGTAGCGGAAAGAGCAGGACGGTGGGCTCTCTGCTTCTTGTGGCTGGCATAGTTATTGGCATAGTAGTTGTCTATGTGGGACATTACAGTATGCCACAAATACACCTGTTGCAGAACGTCATCCTGGGAGCTGTATTTTACATTTTAGCTGCCGTGATTGGCGTTGTAATAGGGTTGCTCATATTCCTCGGTGCCATAATGAAGACCTGATATGATCAGGCCTTAAGATCAATTTTTTCATATGGAATCATGCTTTCAAAATCCAAAATTCTTTCAAACCTTCTTCTGGTTGCTGCACTTACCATACTGATCGGGGCAGCCATACTGAGGGCTGCTGGTCTTGTGCCAATGTACCTTACGTACCTGACGGTGCTGGCAGCCATCATAATTATTGCAGATGCTGTGTTTGTACGCAGGAACAGCAAAACAGCCGCCTGGATAGGGGTTGTCCTGGGAATTGCAGCCATTATTGCATCAACAAACCCTTCACACATTGCTGCCCTTGAGAGGTTTGGATCAGCACCGGCGCTAACAGCTGCCGATATTACAATGGTACTGGGTTTCTACATATTCCCCGCAGCCTATTTCATTCTGTTCTTTCTGTGGCGCTGGAACGCTGAACAATAAATGAAAAAATACTGGTAGGGGAAAGTATATAGGACTCAGTTCACATAGGGTTATGTTGCCCTTGATAAGAACCTGTGCTGATTGCCATGGATCGGGATACATGGATACCGAACATCCCGACATCTGCCCATCATGCATGGGTGTGGGAAGGTTCTATGAGGTCAGCACCGGAAGCAGCCACAAGGTTGATCTGAGGCGCACAAACATCATCCTGTTGTTGATCGGCATGATCCTGGTGTCGCTTGTGATGGCAAGCGGCCAGATTAGGGTCCGCATCCTCATTATGGTGATTGCAATGTACATCTGGGCAACGATGCTTTCTGTGGAAGCATTCTTCGTACACGTTGGAAAAGTTTTAAGCAGGATCTTCATATAATTAATTCTGTAGAGAAATTTTTTTCTGCGGGAATAAAAACCTAGTTTAAATATTGTCAGGCAATCTGGGATCAGATTTACCCTGTGGCAGAACCACGGGCTTCAAGTGTTTGCTATGGTGTTCTTCGGTGCAATCGTCTGGAGCTACAACCTGAACGATCCTGATTTCCGGAAAGTCGTAATGGTGTCGCCCACAGAAATCCAATCTATGGCGGATTCAATCTCAGTCCACAATGTTGTGCTGTCCACCTGCAACAGGGTGGAAATCTATTTCACTTCAAATGAGCCCCGCAGGGATAGCCTTCCCTTGGGCGGCATCAGACTTGATGAAGAGGATGCAATAAGGCACCTCTTCAGGGTTGCCTCCGGCCTCGAATCCATGTCTGTGGGAGAAAATGAGATACTTGCACAGCTGAAGGATGCCTATGAATCAGCCCGCTCCAGGGGGAGTGCGGACGGGACAATCTCCCTCATCTTCAGGAAGGCCATCAGCACAGGAAAGACAGTCAGAGAAAGAACCTCAATATCCAGGGGAAAAACCTCCATTCCGGTCATAGCAATCGACATAGCATCAAGGCACGTGAAAATTCCAGGATCCAGCATACTTGTAATTGGCACAGGCAACATGGCCGGAACCTTCATACGGTATATCTCTAAGATGAACCCTGGCAGAATAACTGTTGCCGGGAGAAATGCGGTAGCAGGAGAAGCTCTTGCCCGAGAAGCTGGAGGTTCTTTCCAGCATGTGGACTTGCTCCCATCACTAGTTGCAGGCCACGAAATTGTTATGGCTGCAACATCTTCCCACAGCATACTGGTCAACGCATCAATGGTAAGTAACGGCAGTCGCCAGGTCTTCATAGACATTTCAAACCCTGGCAACATAGATCCAGCCATAGCCACTATGCAGGGTAAAACCATTGTAAATCTCGCCGCCATTGAGCACGTAGTAGCAGTAAACAGAACCCAGAAGGCACAGGAGATACCAAGGGCTGAGAAGATAATAGAGGAAGAGGTTGGCAAGTTCTCAAAAAAACTCCTGGAGCTGCAGGCTGAGGAATATATATCAAGCTCATTTTCCTATGTTGAGGGTATAGCTTCCAAGGAAATTGAGAAATTCTTGCTCGAGCTCAGAAAAGGAAAGAACCCTGAGGAGCTAAGATCAAGGATGGTCAACTCTCTAACCAAGAAGATACTGAACCAGTATGGCACGGCTCTTAGGAGAGCCGCCCTCAACAATGACACCGAAAGGATGAAGGCCATATGGGAAGCTTTCAGCGGTCAATCAGGCGACTAGTCTTGAAGAAGCCCTGCTGACGGCTCCAAGCACTTCTTCTAAATCCTCCTTTGTGTGTGCAAAACTGGCAAAGCAGGCCTCCATCTGCGATTTTGGAATGAACACTCCCAGGTCGAGAAGGGCCCTGAAGAATTTTCCATAGGTGGACTGGCTTGCCATCTCAGCAGACCTGCCATCAGTTACAGGATGGGGTGAAAAGAATATGGTGAACATGGTTCCCCAGCTGTTTAGGTGAATATCAATCCCTGCGTCGCCCATTATTTCCTGTACGCCTGCCGCAAGCTTTTTCACATATCCAGAAGGTACCGAATAGTCCATTTCCCGCAGCAGTGAGAGTGTAGCCTGTCCAGCGGCCATGGAAACAGGGTTTCCAGAAAATGTACCCTGCTGGTAGAACTTACCCCGGGGAGCGACTTCTTCCATTATGTCTCTTCTTCCGCCGAAAAGCCCAACCGGAAGACCGCCGCCTATTATCTTGCCTAGGGTAGTAAGGTCGGGCCTGATGCCCACTGAATCCTGGAATCCCCCGTAAGACGATCTGAACCCAGTAATGACCTCATCGAAAATCAGAAGTGAATCATACTCGGTTGTCAACTCTCTTGCAGCCTTGAGGAACTGAATATCGGGTGGCACCACTCCAACGTTTCCGAGCACAGGCTCTGTTATGAAGGCAGCAATTCTCTTTCCCAGAGTCCTGAATGCACTTTGGATTTCATCGGTGTTGTTATACTCAACTTCGACTGTTGAAAACCTGGGCGGTTCAGACCCCTCCCTGTATGCCTGGGCTTCCAGGGCCATCTGGTGAGACCCATGAAACCCGCCACTTACCTTCAGTATGAGGTCTCTACCCGTGAAGTGCCTTGCCAGCCTCAGGGCGTGCATTGTTGCCTCAGTTCCTGAGTTTGTGAATCTCATCATTTCAATTGACGGAATGCCCTCCCTTATGAGGCGACCAAGGGAAATCTCTGCCTGCGATGGGGCTCCATAAAGAATGCCGGCATCGATTTGGCTATGCAATGCAGCTCTGACTTTCTCATTTCCGTGGCCCAGTATCATTGGCCCGAATGCAAGGCAATGGTCGATATAGGCCTTCCCGTCAACGTCCCTAATCCTGGCCCCTGACGCAGATGCCATGAACCTGGGGTATGGCTCGTAATACCGCACTGGAGAGTTGACACCACCCGGAAAGAGTGTTGAAGCATCCCTGAACAGCGATTCTGAGGACATGCCTGAGTATCGCCGGATTATTTATAATCCCTGGGTGGGGCCAGCCATAATGGCCTGACACGGGCCGTAGCATCAGCTGAAGCTGGTGGTCACATTATTTTAATTAGCACAGGCACAATCATGATAGGAAATGGTTAACGAGAAGACCTTCCTGGAAGAGGCGACAAATGAGATAAAGTCCAAGCTAACTGGAAAGGGAGTGCTTGCCTGTTCGGGTGGCCAGGACAGCACACTGCTTGCTGTCATAGCCAGCAGGGCGGCTGGAGACCGCGTTCTGACAGTGTTTGTAGACACAGGGCTTCTCCGAAAGGGTGAAAAGGAAAGGGTTGAAGGCGTATTCAGGCGGTTTTCGCTTAATTACAGGATCGTGGACGCATCAGACAGGTTCATGGCTGAACTCAAGGGGATCACTGATCCAGAGCAAAAGCGCAAAATCATAGGGAAAACTTTTATCGATGTCTTCGAGGAGATAGCCAGGGAATTTGGGGCAGAATTCCTGCTGCAGGGGACAATCGCTCCCGATTGGATCGAAAGTGGCGGCAGCGTGAGGGAGGTAATAAAGAGCCACCACAATGTTGGCGGGCTTCCGGAAAAGATGAATCTGAAGCTGATAGAACCCCTTAGGGACCTGTACAAGGATGAGGTGAGGGCAGTGTCAAAGTATCTAGGCCTTGACACGGGCATACAGCCTTTTCCTGGGCCTGGGCTTGCTGTAAGGATAATAGGGGAGATAACCCGTGAAAAGGCTGATCTACTGCGCGACGTAACAGAGATCGTTGAACGAAGGGTGCTGGAACGGTATCCAGACGAGAAAGGAAGGCCTTGGCAATACTTTGCCGTACTGCTCCCCGTCAGCAGTACGGGAATCCATGGAGACAAGAGGACGTACGGATCAACGGTGGCGGTCAGGATGATAGATACAAGCGATGCGATGAGCGGCACATTCACGCGGCCCGACTGGGATTTCATGGACAGCCTCTCTACAGAGATAACCAACGAGGTGAGAGGCGTGAATCGAGTGGTTTACGACATTACCAATAAACCTCCAGCAACAATAGAGTGGGAGTGAATGGTTCAGGTAATTTAAATATACGGCGAAGCATTGAGGGTAGTTATCAGTAAAGGGATATCATGACAGAAGAGGAACTATTGCTTTCGGAAGAGGAATACCAGAAATCCGGCATTCACATAGGGACACAGGTAAAGTCCAAGGATATGCAGGAATACATTTTCAAGATAAGAAATGACGGGCTGTACATCCTAGACATAAAGAAGACCAACAGCAAGCTGATAACAGCCGGAAAAATGCTTGCAAGATTCAAGCCTTCTGAGATACTTGTTGTTGCTCAGAGACAGTACGCCTTCAAGCCTGTGACAAAATTCTCGGAAGTTGTGGGAGCGGAATCCATTGTTGGAAGGTTCATTCCAGGTACGCTCACAAATCCGCAGCTCTCAGGTTACAGGGAGGCAAAGGTTGTTATCATAACAGACCCACTTGCCGATACTCAGGTAATGAAGGAAGCCAAGAGTGTTGGCGTTCCCATTGTTGCACTTTGCGACGCAAACAACAAAACCGATTTCGTTGACCTGATCATACCGACAAACAACAAGGGGAGAAGGTCGCTGGCCGTCATATACTGGCTTCTCGCCAGGGAGATACTGAAGAACCGTGGCACCATTAAAGACTATTCAGAGTTCTCGTATACGATAGACGACTTCGAATCCCAGATATGATCCTGGTGCAGGAAAGGGTCCCTTACCCTTATTATCCTCACGTACCCAATTTTTCCTTCGCATGAGTATCCGGCGAAGATCATCTCCTTCCTGACACCCTGCGCCACCCTTACTGCTCTGCTTATCTTGTACCACTCCTCGGTTCCGTCAATAACGTGGACAAGGAATTCGGCATGCTGTGAGATACTTTTCCCGTATATCCTGAAATTTGCTCCGTACTTGAAACCAGTCCTAACAATGAAGCCCCTGGAGACAAGGTCGACGAAAGCCTGCATAACTGGATTACCATCACTGACTTTGCCGGAAAGCAGGGCAGCCTCGAAAACATTGAGCAGCCTTATCCCGGAAAGTTGTGTCCCCATCCATCCAGGCACTTCCTGATCAGTTGTGGCAGCTTGCCCCTGCAGATCTATTATGCGGACTTTTGGCAGAATACCTGTTCCTATGGTGCCATGCGGATCTGCGCTTTCAACCATAAAATAAGTGAGGTCATGATCGTCATCTATTGCCGCGTATATGCATCTGGGATTTCCAAAGAGCTTGGAGAATGATACCTTCACATCCTCCCTGACCAACCTTACGGGCCCTTGGAAAGCCTCCTTGGAATCCTTGCGGTAGAACATGTCACCACCCTCCATCTTGACCACAAAACCACGGGATTTTAACTGTTGAAAAAGGTAAAACCGGTCGATAAATCCATCATCAGTCTTCATAGCCGGAAGAAGATTCTCTAGCCTGTTTAGCAATGGGTTCTCGGCACTGATTCTTTTCTTCTCCAGGAGGTAAACTGCCTCGTAGGGATTTAAATGCAGCGTGCCGGAGATTATCCGGCCGACCCTGTACCTGCTCTGAATATGTGAGGGACCCTTTCCATCCTCTATGATGAAAGAAACACCGTCGCAAAGAGCCCTATGGGGCCCGCTGCCTTTTTGCATAGAATCTCTCCAGGAGCGTAGCTGTTACACCCTCCATAAGTTCCCTGACACCATCACCGGTCCTGGCAGAAACCATAAAGTAATCAACGCCAGTTTTTTGTTTCACCCTGTCAAAATCCTCAATCCAGATTTCCGCCTCGTATTTCATGTCAGATTTCGTTCCAACGAGGACCAGTGGGGGCCTCTTCTCGAAAGATCTGGCATACTTGATCATATTAACCGCAGTGGCCAGTGATTCTGCAGATGTGACATCAGCCAGGATGAGTATTATATTGGAGCCAGGCAGCAATCTCTCTGCCTCAGGCTCGTCAGATATCTCCTGGAGAAGGAGATCAGCGGGAATTCTCACCCCATCTCGCTCTACGGTGATCCTCTTTCGTGAGAGGAGCTTTGAAGCGGAACTCGTGCCGCCTGAATCATAAACTATCCTGGAAATAAGCGAGCTTTTTCCGGAACCCTTCGATCCGGAGACGCTGATCTTCCAGGCGACACGATCCATAACCATTGGCATTTGATTAGTAAGCTTTTCTTATAGTTTTTGCTGTTGGGCTAAAAATTCGTCTCCACAGCATCAAGTAAGTAACAAGCAATTAATAGTCCCTGGCAGGAATCGGATACGCTGTAGGAAATATCCTTGAAAATATTATCTGCGAAATTACTGCAGCCCTTAGAACATTTTTCTTGTGAAGGCCACTGGAAAGGGCTGGCAACTGTATTCAGAAAATGCGCCATTTTGAAAGCTCTGCAAAACTACTCGATCCAGCAGTTTAATATTGCTGCGGGATTGCTTTTTCATGAGAGCCAACACTGCGTAAGCAGATTCCACAATTTTTTGCAGAGATTAGAAAATATTGCCTGTGACAATGATTTGCACAGATTAGGTTTATTAGCTTTTTGGGCATTCTCAGCTGATAATTATGGAGTTCAGATTTTCTGACAATCTGAAGAATATGAAGCCATCTGAGATAAGAGAACTTCTGAAATATGCTTCAAACAAGAATCTCATATCATTTGGTGGAGGCATGCCAAACCCGCTCACCTTTCCAATGGCAGAGCTGAAGGGCATAATGGACGATGTCATGGACAATTACGGTGCACTCGCACTCCAGTACGGGAACACGGGTGGAATGAACGAGCTCAAGACTGAGATTAAGAGGCTTGTGAACGAAACCGAAAAAATAGCATCTTCCGAATCTGAGATTCTGGTAACATCTGGATCACAGCAGGGCCTTTACGAACTGGCCAAGATTTTTGTAAATCCTGGCGACGTCATCATTACAGAGGAACCCACCTACGTTGGGGCCATATCTGCCTTCGATGCGAACAAAGCCGAAATGCATTCAATACCAATGGACAGCAACGGCATAAGGACAGATCTGGTGGAGGAAGAAGTAAGGAAACTTGTCGCAGCAGGCAGGAAGCCGAAATTCATCTACACAATACCGACCTTTCAGAATCCAACGGGCATAACAATGAGCCTGGACAGGAGAAAGCACCTCATCGAGATATCACAGGAGTACCAGATTCCCCTTGTGGAAGACAATCCATACGGTGAGCTCAGGTATTCGGGGCAGAGAATCCCAGCCATGAAGTCGCTCGACAGGGATGTCATCTATCTGGGCACCTTCTCCAAGATAATGTGCCCCGGATTGAGAAT
Source organism: Thermoplasmata archaeon (assembly GCA_021797355.1). GTDB lineage: Archaea > Thermoplasmatota > Thermoplasmata > Thermoplasmatales > Thermoplasmataceae > UBA509. The sequence goes on from JAJZZX010000002.1 coordinate 131,619, forward strand.
GGGCTTCACAATCGGGCCAGAGGCGTTCATTGGCAAGGTAAATCTTCTCAAGCAGGCTCTTGATCTTTCATCCAGCACATTCAGCCAGTTCGTTGCCTGGCAATACCTTGCCAGGAACATGGTAAGCAAGCAGATTCCAAAGACTGTGGAACTGTACAGGAAGAAGAGGGACATAATGCTCAAGGCTCTTGAGGAGGAATTCCCAGAAGGTTCCTCGTGGTCCAGGCCGGACGGGGGCATGTTCCTGTGGGCAACAGTTGATTCCAGGATCAACACGACAGACCTTCTGCCAGAAGCAATACAGGCAGGTGTGGCATATGTCAGCGGCAATGCCTTTTCTCCAGCGAGAATGCAGGGTTCAAGCATGAGGCTCAACTTCACATTCTCAGAGGATGATCAGATCAGGGAAGGCATAAGGCGCCTTGGCACCCTCATCAGCAAGAAGATGGAAATACTGGAAACGCAATAACACTGCATGATAACCATACTTGGTGGCTCTTTCACAAGGTTTCACAAGGGCCACCAGAGAATGCTTGACGCAGCTGTTGCAACCGGCAACCATATTATTGTTGGCCTCACCACAGACGATTACCTGAAAAGCCACAAGGCATATGGGGCTCCTGGCTACAATGCCAGGAAAAGGAGGATATCAGAATACCTCTCTAGAAAGACTCAGGATTTTGAGATACAGCCTCTGGAAAGCGGAAACGGGAATGCGGAGACAAACCCGGAGTATGGCTGCATTGTTGTATCTCCGGAAACAAGGCGGCAGGCGGAGCGAATCAATGCTGCCAGAACATTAAGGGGGCTTAAAGAACTTCAGATAATAACAGTGCCCATGGTTCTGGCCGAGGATCTATTTCCAATAAGTTCAAGCAGAATTATGGCCGGTGAAATCAGGCCTTCCGGTTCCAGGGTGAATCCCGTGAGCATAGGCATCTCAACCATGAATCCGCTTAAGGTAATGGGCCTTGAGAAATTTGTGTCCAGAATAATGAAGAACTACAGAATTGTACGGAATGAGGACTACAGCCTTGCATCGTTCCAGCCATTCTCAGAAGACACGGTGTCTTACGCCGTGAAGCGTTCCTTGTCAGCCCTGGGCTCCAGGGATTATGGCATAGGCGTAGAATCAGGGCTTTTCAGGGACCATGTGACCGGCACTGTATTGGACATACATGTATGCGTTGTGGTGGACAGGTACTCGAGGCTCACAATAGGGCAGAGCAGCGGTTTCCAGGTGCCGGAACAGATTGTGAATGGAGTAAAGATTGGCATGACTGAATCACAGGCATACGCCAATGCTTTTTCTTCCCATGATCCAAGCCAGGAATCCGGGATTGTTGGCATATTGTCTTCAGGCAAGGTCACCCGCATGGATCTTGTATATGAATGCGTGCGCAATGCCTTTATACCACGCCTTGGGCCTTCATACTATGGCCTGGACCAGAAGCTGTGACGTTATTCTTGGACAATTTTAAGGCATATTATTTAATAAAAATTTTCCTGCACATCTCCATAACGGTTAAGTATGGGTTAGCCATAGAAATAGGGATATATGGTAACTAAGGAAGAGATACTGGAACAGCTAAAGCAAGTTTCAGATCCTGAAATAGGCATGGACGTAGTTAACCTTGGCCTTGTCTATGATGTAGAGATTAATGGCGACAGGGTCTATATAAAGATGACCATGACTGCACCAACCTGTCCAGTGACCCCATGGATACTCTCGGAAGCCCAGCGGATCGTGGAGAACATGGAGGGTGTTGAGGCAGCGGATATAGAGCTGGTCTGGGATCCGCCATGGAATCCAAGCATGATGACGGATGAGGCCAAGGAAGCCCTGAATATGGGATAGATGTGGCTATCAGGAATTCTGGAAGTTCATGTTGCAATGACCAATTTCCTATCGGGCCAACACACCTTTAAATACCCTTTTTATATAGTGAACGAAAGGGTTATTTATGAGCGAGAGAGAAAAGATAGCAATAGAAAACATTGTCGCGTCAACATCGCTTGCGGAACACCTTGACCTTAGCAGGATTGCCCTGGCTCTAGAAGGATCAGAGTATGAGCCGGAACAGTTTCCAGGCCTCATATACAGGCTGCATGAGCCAAAGACCGCAGTTCTAATTTTCAGGAGCGGGAAGGTGAACTGCACTGGAGCAAAGAACCTGGCGAATGTGAAGCTCACAATTGACACCATAATCCAGAAGCTTAAGAGGGCTGGCATTGAGGTATATGACAACCCTGAAATTGTTGTCCAGAACATAGTGGCTGTCTATGATCTTGAGGCGGAGCTCAACCTCACTGACATAGCTATGTCTCTGGGCCTTGAGAATGTCGAGTACGAGCCGGAACAGTTTCCAGGACTGGTATACAGGGTAGAGGAGCCAAAAGTGGTCCTGCTTCTCTTCGGATCCGGAAAGGTTGTATGCACCGGTGCAAAGGAAGAGAGCGAGATCGAGCAGGCGGTAATCAAGGTAAAGAAGGAGCTGCAGAAAGTCGGCCTGATCTGATCAGTAGTTCATTTTCTCCTTAAGGAACTCCCTGATCAGGGAGGTAGCGTAAGTTCCTCTCCCCAAAATAAATGAAAGTGCCATATTGTCAAGTATGGCGAAATCAGAAGGCAGCGCAGAGGTGATCCTTCTTTCCCCGGATGATGAAAGATCAGGATAATTTCTCAGCCTGAACATGCTTTCAGTGATGCCTTCGCCTTCCATTATCGATCTTTCAATTTCTCCCTGCCTGCCACCCGTGAGGCGCGTATCAAAGCCTATGAGGGGCACAGTTGGCCTCAACCTGTTCTGGCTAACCATCTGCCTGAGCATAGTTATATTCAAGGAGTTAGCAGTAATCATCTTTCCTCTTGACTGGTTGAAGTATCCGTCAACCTCAACCAAGACGTCTCCGTCATAAACCTCATTCAGCCCGATCTGCTCCATCCTTCTTGAGAGTATGAGATTGTAAAGGTATGACTGATAGGCATGGACAAAGATCATTCTCAGGTTCTTAGGGAAAACTGAAAGGGCGCCTCTTAGTGTCCCATGTTCGACCATATACCCAAGAAGAGATCTCTCAAAGTTCAGGTGCTCTGGGAAATCCCTGAGTGCGCTCCTTGGATCCTGGCTATTGTAGAAATCAATCCTGTACTGATCCCGATCCATGGATGGATCACAAATGTATTCCATGGCTGCCTCCTCATCTTTACCCTGTACCATAAGCTTGCCGACCATATGCGTATTGGTCCTTATGCTGCCGAACCTCTGCAAGCCAAAGTAATTTGGAAAGCCCCCCCTTTCCTTCAGCTGGTTAGCGGTTTCCTGCAATGCGGCAATGGCATCGTTCTTCAGATGCAGGTCAATTGTGAACCTGTTCCCCAGCAAATCACCCAGCGATAACATCCTGTCAGTACGGAACGCTTCAAGCACTTCAGCTCCGCCCAGTTTTATCTGGGCCGGATCGAAATCGCTGTTTATGCAGAAATACTGCGTGGTCACGGCCCTCTTGTCCTTTGTCCCGCAGTACGTGATTCTTTTGTTGCTGATATGCAGCTCCCTAGAGAGCCTCACCAGGAACCTGTTGGTATCCCAGTCCCTTAGCCTGATCCGAAGAACCGTGTATTTCCCGTTCTCTTTCCTCTCAACAGATATTGGGATTTCCTCAACAATGAAGTCATCAGGAGACTGTTTAAGGACGCCATCTACCGCAGGAGTGCTGGTGGCATAGTGCAGAATCCCTACACTCTTTTCCTCTGGCGTAGCTTCAGGCAGGGTAATTTTCTATCACTCTGTACAGGTTGTCTCTCTCAAGGGCATTGAAGCCAATCTGGTGCAGTCCCTGTATTATTGCATCCTTGCGGAGGTTTCCCACCTGTTTGCCCGTTGCGGGTATGACCTTCTCATCGTAGATGGTTCCGCCCCAGTCGTTAGCTCCGAAAAGGACAGACATCTGCCCCATCTGAATTCCATTGGTAAGCCATGAGCTCTGTATTACAGGGATTGAATTGTTGAGTACAATCCTCGATATTGCAATGTTTCTCAGCACATCTGCACCGCCTGCCCGGTATTTGACCAACCCAGATCTCTGAAGCTGCGTATTGCCAGGCTCAAAGTTCCATGGGGTGAAGCTGACGAATCCATGGTGCTTCTGCTGCAGGCGGACCAGCGAAAGAAGATGGTCAGCCTTGTGGTAAGCCTCCTCAACATGTCCGAACATCATTGTCGCTGAAGTCTTAACGCCAAGCCTGTGGGCAGCTTCCATTACGTCAAGCCACTGCTGGCCGCTTCCCTTTGGCCTTCCAAGCACCTTCCGGACATCGTCAGAAAATATCTCAGCGCCAGCGCCGGGAATAGTCTGAAGGCCAGAATCAACAAGTTCCCTGATTATGTCTGGCACACTGGTGTGCTCCTTCCTGGCAATGAATGAAATCTCTGATGTGGAAAGGCCATGGATTCCAAGGTCTGGATATCTCTCATGTATCGAGCGGAAAAGTGTTGTATAATACTCAAGCGGAAGATCCGGGTTAACGCCTCCCTGTATGAGGAGCTGCGTTATATGAAAGTTCCTGTAGTATGGTTCAATCTCTGCCAGTACCTGATCACTGCTGAGAAGATAGGAGTCAGATTCCTTGCCAGTCCTGTAAAAAGCACAGAAATTGCACCTGACATTGCAGATGTTTGTGTAATTCAATATCATGTTTGAGACGAACGACACATTGTTGCCAGATTTCTGGTCAGCCAGCTTTCTGGCCATTTCCCCAAGGACATTCAGGTCAGCTTCCTCGTACATAAATATGATCTCATCACGGCTGGGCGTTTCCCCCTCCCTGACCTTGAGGAAGATATCCTCCAACTGGTCTGGCTGCTTGAGCATACCCCTCCATTAATTTATGAATAATAACCCTTTGTCAGGAAGAGTTTCAAATTTTCCTTGTTGCAATGCTGTATTGATCGCCTTGATGCGAAACCGTGGAGAAGCCTTAACCCACCGAAGGGGGAGAAAATGACATGGAAAGTTCGCCAAATTCCGTTTAGAAACAGTTAATTATCATCTGGTAATGTTGACAAATGGAAGGTTTCTCGCAGTATCCCGGGGATTACTGGGCAGAACAGGTGGAAGCCGGATATCCTCTGGGCTTAAACGAAGCAGTCAATATGAACAGGGAGCTATCCCTGCACCAGCTAATGAGGATAGCGAACAACCTTGCATCCAGGCAGGTTGGTAATGTCGTATCATATGCCGTATCATATAATATCAACTATTCCAACTACTGCACTGCCAGCTGCCCAATTTGCGCATTTTACGTCCCAATGAAGATGAAGGGAAGGACAGATCGTGGCTATGAACTGTCGCTGGATCAGGTCAGGGCAGAAATGGCGAAGGCTCGCAGTGCAGGAGCCACTGAAATACACATTGTAGGCGGGTTCAACAGTGATCTGCCTCTTGAATACTATGAGCAAGTTTTCAGAACGGTCAAGAATGAACTTCCAGGCGTGACGCTTAAGGCCCTGACAATTCCAGAGATCGACTTCATAGCGAGGACCACAGGAAATTCACTACGTGAAGTGGTGGAGAGGTTCCGTTCAGCTGGAATGGATGCGCATACTGGAGGAGGAGCAGAGATATTTAATGCCGAGGTCAGGAAGCAGATCACCACGCCACAGAAGATTTCCGGCGAGAAGTGGCTGGAGGATGCCAAGATCATACACTCCATGGGCATTCCCGGAAACTCTACAATGACTTACGGCCACGTTGAGCAGATCGAGGACATAATTGATCACATAATTCGAATAAGGGATAACCAGCGTGAAGTTCCAGGATTCCTCTCTTTCATCCCCCTGAAATTCAGCCCTGATAATACGCCACTCCAGAAAAGCGGCAAGGTAAGGATGCCCGCATCAGGAGATCTTGACCTCAGGGTTATAGCCCTTGCGAGGATCCTGGCTGGATCGGACATCCCAAACATAAGCGTCTACTGGGTATCACTCGGAAAGGAAATCGCCCAGGTGGCACTCAATGGAGGGGGAAGCGATCTGGTGGGCACAGCTTTCAGCGAGAAAATTTTCGGGGCCACGGACAGGAAGGAGGTCACGAGCACAGAGGAACTCAACGAACTGGTGCGTCAGATAGGCAAGATCCCGGCCCAGAGAGATACATTCTACAGGATAAAAAACTATTTCTAATCAGCATTCCAGCAACACAGTCATGGTCTCTTTCCGGACATGAGTCCAGAAAGGACTCCATGTGCGTGCGTCCAGGCGGGCACATTCTGCAGTGCTGTCAGAATTCCATGATGAAAACCCGCTGCAACGCCAGCAGCGGCGGCAACGGAGCTTCCTGCTGTTAGTACTATCTTAGCTGCTAAGGGGCTCATCATTATTCTTCATAAAGGGTTTAAAATAAAGCTTTATGGTACAAAGATGCGGGCCTCGATCCTTTGCATGATGCACCAGGGGAAACATAAAGGCCTAGAAATGCTTCAGGAACTGACAGAATGATTGGCCTAATTAATTTCACTCACAGCATACCACTCTATCTAGCATATCCGGATAAGGACTCTGTCAAGCTAGAAACCCCAAAGGGGATTCTTAAGTTCCTGGAGAATGGCGAAGTTGGCTGCGGCATGATTTCACTTCTTGAATATTTGCGCAACAGAGACCGGTACATCCTGGAGCCTCTGGCCGTGATCAGGTCGGCCAGGCAGACCATGTCAACGCTTCTTGTGTCGGACGGTTCTGCAATAAGGCAGGGGATGCGTATTGCCGTTACGGAGCACACAAGAACCACGCAACTCTACATGGAATACATAATGAGGAGAATGGGGATACAGTATGAAATCATCAGCAGCGGGCACACTGATGCAGATGATCTTCTGGACGAGGCGGAATATGCCCTGGTCATTGGTGATGAAGCGCTTAAGGTCTTCCAGTCAGGGCACAGGATTATATGGGATATAGGTTACCAGTTTAATCTTCTTACATCCATGTCGCCAGTTTTCGCAGTAACAGTGAAGAGAAAGGATGCCGAGTGCACGCATGAGGCTGGAAATCTGAAGGAAGCGCTTTCCGGAAGCAGGGCAAAAGTTCCTGAAGCTGTTTCCATGGCGGCCCGGAAAACCGGAATAAGGCAGGACATACTTGAAAAATATTACAGGACAATCAAGTATGACTACACTGAAGAGGCAGCGCGCACCGTTGGTTTCGTTGAATCCCTGATTCCATAATTTCATATTAAACAGGTTTATTTATTGGCTTTCCCTTACGTCAACATGTTCACAGATAAGTTTCAGCAGATTAGGGAGGCCCTCACATATGACGATGTTCTTCTTGTGCCTTCAAGGACTTCGGTTGAGCCAAGGGAAGTAAGCATTTCATCAAAATTCTCCAGGCATATCAACCTTCGTGTTCCCATAGTGAGCTCTCCCATGGATACTGTTACGGAAAGCGACATGGCAATAGCCATGGCTAAACAGGGGGCCCTTGGAATTCTTCACAGGAATGTGACAATGAACCAGCAGGCAGGCTTTGTCCGGAGGGTGAAGAGGGAGGAGACAATAATTATCAGAAATGTCCACACAGTTTCTCCAGAAACGCCAATCAACGAGCTGAGAAATATCATGCGGACCAAGAATATTGGGGGCCTGCCCGTTGTGTCAGGTGAAAAGCTGATTGGCATTGTCACAAGGAGGGACCTCGACTTCGCTGGCAAGGACAAGAAAACAGTTGAGGACATAATGGTGAAGAAGGTCATTTCCGCTCCAGATAATGTAAGCATCGAAGACGCAATTGACATTCTCTACAAAAACAGGATAGAGAAACTTCCCCTCATTGACAGGACAGGGCGGGTTGTGGGCCTGATCACAGCCAAGGACATAATGAAGCGGCAGAATTTTCCAGACGCCAGCAGGGACGATGACGGGCAGCTTCTTGTCGGTGCTGCTGTGGGACCATTCGACCTTGAAAGGGCGCAGATGCTTGAGAAGGAGGGTGTTGACGTAATCGTTGTAGACACTGCACATGCACATAACGAGAATGTCATGAACTCCATAAGGAAAATGAGAAAGCTGGTATCAGTGGACATAGTGGCTGGAAACATTGCAACCGCCCAGGCAGCGGAAGACCTCATATCCCTTGACGTTGACGGCTTGAGGGTGGGAATAGGCCCAGGCTCAATTTGCACAACTAGGATCATAGCAGGGATAGGCGTCCCCCAGATCACTGCCGTATCAGACGTGGCGGAAGTTGCCGCCAAACATGGGGTGCCTGTCATTGCAGACGGAGGTATAAGATTCTCTGGAGACATAGTCAAGGCAATTGCAGCAGGAGCTAGCTCAGTCATGCTGGGGTCCATATTTGCCGGTACGGAGGAGAGCCCCGGCGCGGAACTCATAATGAACGGAAGGAAATACAAGGCCTACAGGGGTATGGGCTCACTCGGGGCAATACAGACAGGCCTCTCGGACAGGTACGGCAAGATAGGCGCAAACAAGTTTGTTGCCGAAGGCGTTGAGGGAGCGGTTCCATTCAAGGGAAAAGTAGAGGAGGTACTTTTTCAGCTCACAGGCGGCATGAAGTCTGGCATGGGATATGTCGGTGCAAAGAATATTGAAGAGCTGCAGAAGAATTCAAGATTCGTCAAGATAACATCAAGTGGCCTCAGGGAAAGCCATCCACATGACATTAGAATAGTGAGCGAACCTCCAAACTACCAGATCTATCAGGTCTGACCTGCAAGGGCAAAATGCTGCCTATCCCGGTTGGAACACTGGAAAAAAGGCCAAGTTCCAGCTCCCAAGATAAGTAGATAAGGAACAATTTACTATGAGTTGTTATTATTTTTCACAGCAGGAGGGTTACGTGTGAGTGGGAATAGAATGCATCTGGCAGCAGCTTCAATGATGGTCGTTATGGTAGCCGCCATGCTGATTGTGCCTGTCTCAAGTGCCGCCTCAGTCAATGTGCGCCTCAATCCCGCAAGCAACTTAGCGGATGTCGATGCCTATATTAATTCCACAGTTGCAATCAGCGTTCCAAGATCAGACCAGTACCTGTCTCATCTGCTGGCCGGAATTTCCAGCATTATGGATGGAAACACAACATTGAGGGCATCATATTCACCTGCAGACCCGTCCTTTACTGTACCCAACAATACCATAGCTTCAAAGGATGCTGGCGCAAGACTTGAAAGCTTCAACGTAATCTATTCCAACACCATAGAAAACAGGACATCCGCAGCAGCTGAAACTCTATATGCAAACAGTTCCCTGCAACTGGAATTCACACTATCCGGAATATTCAGCAACAGAACTGCAAACATGTCCTGGAGGGCAATGGACATAAGCGGCGGCATCACAATACAATCAAATGAAGTAGGTGTGGTAGACGTAAACGGAACTATGGTTTCGCTGGTCAATTTAACTGCATTCCAGGTTTCCCTTGCAAAATGGTCAAGGGTCTATGATTCTTCTGCAAACACCACAACATTCACCTTCAATGCCGGCACAATCCAGAATTATACCTGGAGCTCAAACAGCCGAACGGTAAACCTCAGCCTCAAGATTGACCCGTCGTTTGAAATTTCGACACCGGGATATGCAGTGGCATCGAATAATTCAATTTACTTGGAAGCTCCACCCGTTCATGATACTGCCATATACTATGCAATAGCTGTTGTCTTTATCACTGGGGCTATGGCATCATTCTATCTGTCAAGGCGCAGGCGCTAAAACATCTTTACGGCGTGAACTTCAAGGAACTGCTTGTCAACCCCACCCTGCAGATCATCTTTCAGCCTGGATATCCTGGCAAAATTGTCCTTGAATCTCTCAAGCCTCTTTGGGTTCCTGAGAATGGCGGCAGGATGGTACTGCGGTGCCAGAATAATGCCTGAAACATAGAGGAATCTTCCCTCAACCTCGGAGACCTTGCCTGTTTTTCGACCAAGGATTATGGAAATTGATTTCAGAGCGGAATTGCCCATTGGAACCACTATTTTAGGCTTGAGTATTTCTATTTCTACCCTCAGGTAATCGGAGCACTTCTTTATTTCCGGCATCTTCGGTGATTTTCCGATTCTTGGCCTGCACCTGACTGAATTGCTGATGTAGAGTTCATGTGGATGGATTCCGGCATATTCAAGAGCTCTGTTCAGCAATTTGCCACTCCTTCCCACAAATGGCTTTCCAACCTCATCCTCTCTCGCGCCTGGAGCTTCCCCAATTATCATTATTTCGGGAGAGGGGTTTCCAAAGCCGCAAACAGGGTTTTTTCTAGACATGTAAAGATCGCATTTCTTGCAGTTGATTATTTCAGAACACAGTTCCTGGAGCGTCTGCATTTGCGCTATCACCATGGCACTGCGGGTATAAAATAGTTCATTTGCCTCGGGCGACAGGAAATGTTTAAAAAAGAACTGATCAGGAATTATCAGATGTAACAGCATCGCTCTTGGATACTGTGGAATTCATTTTGCGGGAGCTGAGGAATATCCCAGCTGCTATGAGCGCAAAACCAAAATATGTGAAGATTGTGTTTTTTTCTCCCAGGAGGAAGTAGCTGAAAACTATGGAAATGGCTGGCACTGCAAAGAAAAGAGCAGATATCTCAGACACTGAATACTTGGTGTATAATCTCATGTAAATCCAATAGGCCACTGCAGTGCTTAGCGCACCCATGTATACCATAATGGCCAAAAATTTAGGGGTCAGGCCAGAAATGCTGATCATGTGGAATGGGACAACAAAAGCAACAATGAATGGAAGGGCGTAGATGAACTGGAGAGTATTTACCGTCATGCTCCCCACATGGACGAGATATTTCCTGAAGTACACTGTTGCAACAGACCAGCTGACTGCTGCAAGAACAAGGAATACGAGACCAATGCCAGGCCTTATAATTAGCTGCTGGATGAATATAAACAGGAGCCCTACGAAGCCAACTGCAGTTCCGGCAATGCGAAGGCCTGAAAGCTTCTCCTTAAGGAAGGCAGATGACAGTGCAATGGTGATTACCGGATAGGAGTAGATTATTATGGAGGATAGGGCAGAACTCTCAGTTGCTTCACCAGCAAACCAGAATCCCATGAAGAGGACGAGATTAAGGAGAGCGAAAACCAGTATCTTGAGGTTTGTTAGAAGGTCACGGGGAATGTGTATCCCCCGGTTGAATATTATCAAAGATGATACCGCAGCAAACAGTATCCTGAAAAAAAGAAGAGCCATGGGAGTCTCGTATGCGTAGGCAAATTTTACCAGAGGGTAGTTCAGAGCCCAGAATGATGCCATCAGTATGAAGGAGACCGCATCCGCAAAACGTGACACAAGGGGTCCATTCAAAAAGAGCATAAATCCTTGTTGTAATTATGTTCTGAACGATTATGACTAAAGCATTAAGTAAATTCTGAGCATGCAGAGAAGTATGCCAGAGCCTCTTTTCAGGGACAGGGTTTCCATCCTTGAATATTTCCATTCCCATGGCATTCTCATATCACCGAAGGCTCTGAACATGATACTGGAAAGGAGCATGGGAAACCTCATACCAAGGCTCGTATCCGAACAGATTGCGGCATCTGGTTACGTTGATGAAAAAACTGTGCGGATGCTGCTTCGTGGCGAGAAAAAGACTGAGAAGATGAATTTTGAGGTGTATCTTCCAGACATAAAGGTGAATAGTTCAGTAGAGGACTTCAGAAAAATGTTTGTGAGCAGATATGAGAAGCTCAGGAAGATCATAGCGCTCTCCGGATCAATGAGGGGGTCCATGGACATAAGGACTGCAAAGAAGACGTATGGAGAGGTTAAGATCATTGGCATGGTATCATCTGTTGACGTGACGAGGAATGGACACAAGCGCATAGTACTTGAGGACATGGAGGACAGCATCCAGGCCATACTGATGAAGGATAAGGGGCTCTCAGGCGAACTAATTCTGCAGGATGAGGTCATAGGAATTGTTGGATCAGTAAGCAGGGGTCCAGGTGAACCCGTGATATTCCCTAACGAGATTGTCAGGCCCGACATACCTTACAGGACTATTGACGAAACAAGCAAGGATCCTGTATTCGTGGCATCGCTTTCGGACATTCACGTTGGATCAAAGACATTCAGGAAAGACGACTTCCGGCGAATGATTAACTGGATTAAATCATCCGACGGTGAAGCGGAAAAACTCAAATATCTAATTCTGAGCGGTGACGTTGTGGATGGGATAGGAGTCTACCCCGGGCAGGAAGATGATCTTGAGCTAGTAAACCCCATGGAGCAGTACGCCAGGCTCGGAGAGTATTTGAGAGAAATTCCGGAAGACATTACTACCTTCATAATGCCTGGGAATCACGATGTTGTCAGGCTGGCTGAGCCGCAGCCATACTTCAACGGGAAGCTGAAGGAGATTTTTCCCGAGAATGCCATTATGCTTCCAAATCCCTACAATCTGAGGCTCGAAGGCAGGAATGTACTTCTTTACCACGGGATGTCACTGAACGATATGATAGAGCTTGTCCCGGGCGCGAACTACAGCTCAATTGGCAAGGCAATAGAGGAAATACTCAGGAGGAGGCATCTTGCGCCAAAGTATGGGGGAAAGACCCCGCTGATGCCATCCGCAAATGACTATCACGTCATTGAGGAGGTTCCTGACATTTTCATCACCGGGCACATCCATTCCCACTATCTGGGCAACTATCGGGGTGTCAGGTATGTGAATTCGTCAACCTGGCAGTCTCAGACTGAATACCAGAAAATGATGAACTTCTCGCCAAATCCATCAATTATGACGATGTTCGATCTGCATTCCAGGACAACAATAATCAAGAACTTTGAGTCATGACATTCAGAAAGTCTTCCTTATTATCTCCTCGATCTCCTTCCTGAAAGTGCTGACAAATTCAGACACTGCCTCATCCTTTATTGATGAAGGCGCAGTTATGAGCCCAACCTCGGCCGTGACTTTTGCCATCCTTGCCATGGCATCGTATTCCTTGAACTTGCTCTCGAGGAATTTCTCAAGTATGCCCATGATTTCAGCTTTTATTTCATCGTTCTGATTGATCTTCTTTTTTATGTACTCCTTCACAAGGTCCTTGATAATATCATGGAGAGCTTCGAAATATAAGTCTTCAGACGGCATTGCTCTAAGGAAATTTTTCAGGTATCTTTCAATATCTTCTGGCACGAATGATCAGTCATCAATAATAGATAAACCCTGTTGTTTGATCATTTTTGGAGAAAACTGGCTGTTATGGTGCCAAAAATATGCAAAAAGCGGAACGCATAACAATATAGATGAGATTGGCAGTGACAATTAAAGATAAATAAAACAATCGGATATGGAAGAACTCACTGCCTTTCAATCTAGGTACAGTGAAATCTGAATTGGAGAATATCAGAGGTGTAACATTGAAGAGAAGTTCAAGGGACTGGAAAAAGCGCGGTAAAATGCGCTGGAAATGGAGAAAGAAGAGAATCCGAAGACTGAAGAGAGAAAGAAAGGCGAACAGAGAGTAAGGGGAGCATGGGGTAATCAGGCTATCCTAGCGGGCTCCAGTCAGGTTATGATTAACTATGGGTCACCTGATTTGATGATGAGTGACTGGAACTATGAACCAGGAAGAGACCCGTAGATCTGGGTTCAAATCCCAGTGCTCCCATTTGTTTTGACCGCCTCCCGCCGGAATTTGTACCCGAACGGTTTTCTTTGAACCACCATCATTTTGTGATTTCAGCGTGCATAATTCAGCATTTGCAATAGGTCTGCCTTTCAGGGATTTTTCACCGGAATCGGCGTTACTGGGGGCATGTGCTCCAGGAATTTGTATCTTCATGATCGAATTCCCATCATACTGAAAAAGTCTTTCCACAGCGGATTTTCCCTTCTCAGCGGCTTCTCTTGACATCAGCATCTCATAGATGGTTATGGTTTCAACATGGGTATGCCACAAAAGAATCTGGGTTATCCTAAGGCCGTTGTTTTTAATGTACGTTTAGGTTCAATTAAAATGACATGATGATCATCACTTTTGGAAGGTTGTTGAAATCAACGAGAAGTGTCCTTCGAGAAAATTGGGGGCATTATGAATGCCAAAACGTGAAAAGGAAAATGTTCCTGCATTATTTACGGATAAATAACTACCGGAGCACTATGGCTATCACCAATATCAAGAATATTCAGAGGTCATGTCACTCCTATTTTCTGGAGGCTTCAGTAAATCATTTAATAACCTTTGTTATTCAATCGATAGTTTGAATAGCAATAAAAAGGGTAAAGGTGCCCTAGACACTGACCAGCTGAGGACTTTCTGTGACGTTTGCGTAACCAAGAATTTTACCAAGACAGCTGAGAATCTCGGCATAACTGAATCCACAGTAAGCTATAGGATAAGGGAACTTGAGAAATTCTTTGAGAAGAGTCTATTCAACAGGCGTTCAAACAAGACAGTGGAATGCACTGAGTTTGGGAATGCTTTTTTTCCCGAGGCCCAGACGATACTTGCCATAGTTGGCAAATACAAGGATAATGTGCGGGAAGGAGAGCTTATAGGCACCATAAAGGTTTCAGCGGGTGAAATAGGCGGCGTCTATCTCCTCCCCCCGATAATTAGGGCATTTGAGAGCAAGTTCAGCAAGATAAGGGTCCAGATCGAAATAAGCAACTCCCTGAAGACGCTCAGGAAGCTAAGCGAAGCAGAATGTGATCTGGGAGTTACGGCCAGTGTGGATTTCCAGCCAAATCCCTACGTCAGGAACTTAGAGGTTACAAAGATTGTACGGCTCACCTATGGGCTTATTGCCCCAAGGGGCCACCCGTTGACCCAGAAAAATTTTATCGAGGTTACAGACCTTGTGGGGCTGCCATACATATCGAGGGATGAGAATTCTGGATCTCACAGGGAAATTCTGAAAATATTCGCGGAGAAGGGATTGAAGGAATCTGATCTGAACGTCGTCTGGAGATTTGATAATTCATCATCAGTGATCAATGCGGTTTCGGAAGGTCTTGGTGTATCCATAGTAAACAAAATACAGGCAGCCAAGTACGTGGAAGCTGGGCTTGTGGGCTTTGTACCATTAAAGACTGGAGTGATGTCCTATCTAAACCTGCTTGATCACTGGAAAGGCACAAACCAGGTAGTAAACGCCTTCAAGAACTTCATAAAATACTATGTTGACACCTTTAAAACCTCGTTCTGAACGCCTTAACTTCAACACTGCACCCTCGCGGATGCACCCACTGTCCACTGATACATTGAGGGGAGTATTTTCAAAGTTTTGAGGGGATATATTTCTTAGAACTGTATTAAGGAGCGTCAATTGAGAAGATAATCGAAGATTTCAATCGATATGCTGTTTACGGAAAATTCTTATATTGATAGATCATAGCACAGGTATGGAAAACTCTTCCAATACACAAAGGATGGGCGTTGGCGCAAGGTTAGATCGCCTGCCAACAAGCAATTTGCAAAGGTTATTCATAAGCCAGCTGGGAATAGGGGTCTGGTTCGATCTGTTTATTCTATTCACAGGTGGCACTCTTGCGCTTCCCATAGCATCAACTTTGCATGTAAGCAAAGCTACGGCCACATTCTACGTTGCAGCATTCCCCTTTATTGGAGCATTCCTTGGATCAATAATGTATGGAGTGCTTGGTGACCGTTACGGCAGGAGGATTACTTTCCTAACCAGCCTTCTTGGTTTTGGAGTATTCTCCATAATTAGTCCTTTTTCAACGAACATTATTGAACTTTGGCATTTTGAGATTTCTGGCTTATCTCAGCGTAGGGGGCGAAATTGCCATTGTCGATACCTATGTCAGTGAGTTTATCTCCGTTAACCGCAGGGGAAACTGGCTTTCTTGGATGTATACCCTGGCATGGACCTCATCCCCGGTAGGCGCTCTTCTGGTTTATCTCTTTGAGCCCACAAATTACATTATCCCAGGCTGGAGATGGGTTCTACTCATAAGCGGAATTGGTGGCATCGCTGCATGGCTCTACAGGTTCAGGCTATACGAATCGCCAAGATGGCTGGAGAGCCACGGTCGCATCAAAGAAGCTGATGAGACCATGGATAAGATAGAGGAGCGTGTTATGAAGATGAACAAAGCTTCTTCATTACCGCCGCCTCAGTTTGTTCCGTACTCTACCACAGAGGACAAGATGCCTCTAAAGGACCTGTTCAAGGGAGAATACAAGGCCAGGACAGTAATGATATGGATACTCCAGTTCCTCCAGGGTGGCATGAGCTTCATAATTGGAACGCTGGCACCGCTAGTTCTTGTGGCAGCTGGGTTCTCTATAATTCACAGCCTTCTATTTACTGTTGTTATAGATACAGGATATGTCCTCGGATCTCTCGCAGCAGCATTCGTACTTGACAGGTATGACAGGAAAGCCGAGATCATACTCTTTGCGATCCTACTTGGAATAGACGGCTTTGCCTTCTCTCTCATCCACATAGTTGGGCTCATACTGTTCTTCGGAACAGCATATACATTCCTGGATAATTTCTTCAACAATTCATGGCACATCTACCAGGCAGAAATATATCCTACTAGGGCAAGGACAACCGGAACTGGAGCAGCATTCTCCCTTAGCAGGATTGGGACATTCATATTCCTCTCCACATTTGTTGCAATAGTTGACGCATACGGGGCAGTGCCGGTCTTTTCCATAAACTTCCTTTTCGGGGTCATTATCGCACTGGCAGTATTTTTCCTGGGGCCAAAAACAACGGGAAAGGTTCTGGAACTCATTTCCAGATAACCTATTTTTATAATTTTTCCCAAGCATATCTTAACTTCTTTTTTAATTAACAAAATTCAATGTCTGCTACAATACCTTATTTGTTACTAGTTAAGTACAGTAGCTTATCAGATTCTAAATTCGCTGCTCTGGTGACGGCTTCATGCCTGAATTCATCCCATAAGGAGAAATTTTAGGGAAAAAGAATCAAAAAAGTTCAGATATCTCAGAAAGGTTCGTTTTATTTTCCAGTGCGTCGAAATAGTCCCAGACAATCTTGGACTGTTCCTTTCCTAAGACAGGGTCAGAGAGGTGGTGAAACTTTCTCTTGACATCAGCTTCATTGAGTTCCCTGGAAGGAACTTCAGGGCCCCTGTTTATCTCAGATGCCTCTCTCCTTCCTCCCTTCAGCCTGACCTCTATTATTGTCTGGCCCCTGTTTACTTCACCTTTCTCATGAACCTTGATCTTCTTTCTCAGAGCTGCTATCTTCCTGTCATTAACAGCCTCATCTGAGAAGTGCTCTGGATAAAGGGGACCGTAAACAATGGCAGCTGCTACAGCGTGGGTTATGCTGAACTTAGACTGCAGTCCTGACTTTGGATCCAGAATAGCGGTTAGGACCATTACAACCGGATTGACATAGACTTCTATGGATTCTATGTCATCAGAGATAACATTCCTTTCCTTTAGCTGGATAGCAGCATCTATGCTAGGATGAAGGACAACGCCGCATGGGTATGGCTTGAGGAAATTGTCCAGCGCTACCCATTTCTTTCCCAGTTCCTTAGTTAGATTGCTTAAGTCGCGGTTTGTGGATAGCGATGCTGAGAATGTATTCAGGATATTTTTGGAAACAGTGATGCCATTTGATATTGCAAAGGCGCTAATTATTCCTTCAGCAGCAGATCTTCCGACCTGGAAGCTCTTTGAGGTAGTGCCTCTGTTTGAAAGGAAACCGGTCGCGACGGTAAGGCCTTCCAGCATGGAGGCTGAAACTTTCTCAGCGCCTTCATGCATAATAAGGGAGGATGTTACTGCCGAGGCCGATGTACCATAAAGTGAAGTGTTATGCCAGTCAGAGTATCTCTCGTCCAGCCCCAAAGCCTGGGCCAGCCTGATAGCAGCTTCCATGCCAATTGCCGATGCTGCCAAAGCATCCTTGCCGCTGCTGCTGAAAGCCTGGCCAAGGGATAGGGCTGCAGGTATGACAGGAGCGCTGGGGGTGAACTATGGTCTCAAGATGGGTGTCATCAAAGTCGAGATAATGGCCAAGTGCGGAGTTAGCCCATGCAGAACCTATTGTGCCGGCTGACTTACCGGACCCATAGACAGGCAGCACCCCCCATCCTGTATGGTTTTGCAGGCATTTACAATGTTTTTTGTCTCCTCGTAGGCGTTGGCACCTATTCCCACAGCAATGAGATTTATCACTGCCAGCTTCGTCTTCTCTTTGAGCCTCGAGGGAAGTGCTGAAAAATTCAATTCGGTAGCAAATTGTGCAAAATCGTCAGTTTCCATCTGTTAGAATATTCCATCAATATTTAATTCTTAGGTTGGTAACAATCTAAATTATCTATTGATTAACGCAGGCCTCCAGGACATATTGGGCCATTGTTTTATTATTATATATTGAGGGCATACCTGGAATGCAGATGAACAGGTACCTGACAGTCGGTCTCATTACCATGATGTTTTCGTCAATTTTCCAGTACTCATGGAATGCATTCGAGCTGACGCTACCGCTAATATCGGGAATGAATCAGTATAGCCTCAGCCTTATTTTCACACTTTTCATAATAGTTTCTTCTATATCGCAGATACTGTCAGGATACCTTGCCGATTCCTTGAATCCAAGAAGTGTCTATATATTTTCACTCTTTCTTGCAGCGCTTGGGCTCATACTGTCAAGCTTATCAAGAACAGTTCTCCAGTTCTCTGTGTTCTGGATTATGGGTTCCATAGGAGAGGGTTCGCTTTACGGAATTTCAGTGAATCT
The DNA here is from genome assembly GCA_021797355.1 of Thermoplasmata archaeon. GTDB lineage: Archaea > Thermoplasmatota > Thermoplasmata > Thermoplasmatales > Thermoplasmataceae > UBA509. Next base: position 150,355 of record JAJZZX010000002.1, read on the forward strand.
AGCGCTAAAATGGAATGAAAATAACAGGGGATTTTCTGCTGGCTTCGTAGGAATGGGTTTTGGCATTGGGGCCGTGTTTGCCAATCCCTTTATTTTCCTCTTCAAGAATTTCAGGATGCCCATGATGCTGCTGGGTATAGCCATGCTGATGGTGCTTCTTTTCCTGGCGAAGTTTGTGGAATATCCGACCACCCAGGGAGGCAGGTCTCCAGCGCAGGTCATCAGGGAAGCAAAGTGGTGGCTCGTATTCACCTCCTATTCGTTTGCTGGTTCTCCGCTCCAGCTTTTCTCATTCTTCCTTATCTTTCTCTCGGTTAGGTTCGGCATTTCCTATCTCGTCCTTGTAACAATCATTTTCCCGCTGATAAGTGGAATAGGCCGACCTTTCATAGGCAGGATATCTGACAGGATTGGAAGGACAAACACAATTCTGTTCATAGTATCGGCAATACTTATTGGATCAATTCTGGCTGCAGTGAGGACAGAGATTAGCATCCTGCTTGCAGCCGCACTCATTTCGCTCTTCGGTGGATCGCTTTTTACACTTTACTCTTCCTACGTCAGTGATCTTTATGGATCAAAGTATTCAACATCCAATAACGGAATACTTTATTCCGGAAAAGCTGTAGCCGGAATTACCGGCGTGTTTATTTTCACCATACTGGACGAGGCATACGGCATTACGTCTGCCATGGTATTTGTTGTCATTCTGGTGCTGGCATCAATTCTCTCATTTGCGGCAGCATCGACCGGTAGAGTAAGGAGAGAAACTTCTTCAGTCTAAAGAGAATTCTCACTGGAACCATCCCCAGTTCGATCATATCAACTGGCTTTCCCGGCGGATGCATATGGACAGGTGCATCGATATGAGTTCCTGTGTGTGTTGAGGAACTGTATAATTCCTCTTTGTATCCGTCTTTATCAAATGTCTGGATATCCTGAAGCACAATTTCAGGATTTGTAGGCCAGGTAGCCATTCCAGGCTCAATTGTCACAGACAGGTCTATGATTTCCCTGATTTTCATGCCTGAATCATGGCTTGGGCCATATTATGGTTTTCATTAGGAAATAGCAATTCATTTCTAAATAATGTATACTGCTTAAAACCATGCAAAAGCTAGTTTGAAACGGGAGCCTGAAATTTTTTCATCATGGATTTCAATGCCGGATACGTAAAGGGGGAAATTGCTATGGCAAGCACACCGGCCCCTGCCATTACATACGGGAAGTAGAAAAACCTGGAAAGTACAGAGAAGATGATCGCCATGACTGGCGAGCCTCCAGCAGAGAACAGGATAGATATTGAGTTATATCTCCCCATCAGTTCGTTTGGCACAACTTTCAGGGTAAAGGATTGCAGCTGCACATTTATCATCATAACATCAACACCCATTAAGACAGTAAGGAGAGGTTCAAGCCAGGCTGTTCTCACAAAAGAAATAGCCAGGATAAGTATGCCGATAAGCGTAACCTCCAAAGTCACAAGCGTCAATGACAAATCGGTTGACACGAATCTGCCTGAAATCAGCATGCCGCCAATTACAATCCCAACGGGAAAACCCGCTAAGAAAAGAGTATAGTAAAAGGCAGTTGAATGCAAGACAAGGCGTATCAGGCCTGACCCGTAGACGTCAAGCGATATGAAGAGTCCGTTAAGAAGCATACTTATGACCATAAGGAAAAGCATTTTCCTGATGTAGGAAAGCGCATCGATGTAATGCCTGCCCGCAACATCAGCACGTTGTATCTGGGCAGGTAGGGCCATAAAGGCTGAAACAGCCGACATCCCTATTAGGACTATCCTGAGGAAGTCAATGCCTAGGTATATCATTGCACCTCCAAGCAATATACCCGCTATCTCTGATACTGCGGAACCTGTCTGGTTAAGTGATACAGCAAGCCCGTAGTCCTCTTCCCTGACTATGCTCTTTATGATTCCCTGGAACGAATCGGAGGATACCCAGCCCAGCAGGGAGGCTATCAGATCCACACCCAGAATTAGGGGAATGGAGCTTCTCAGGAAGAGGAATCCATAAGTTCCGGCAAGAAGGATAGAAGATATGAAGAGCACTGCCGATCTGTTTCTGCGGTCTATGAGGTGTCCTTCCGGTATAACGATGACAAGGTACCCAAGCAGGGAAAAGGCAGGAATTAGGCCGGCTAGGAAAACGGAATGGTACCTGTAGACGAGCTCCCAGATAAAGAAAACATAGAAGAGGTAAGTTGATCCCTTTGCCACATTTCGAGCCGCAAGGTATCTAAAGAACAGTGCTTTTGATTTTATCATATCAGAATGATTAGACATGTAAATTCAATTATACGTAATATTAATTTTATAAATAAAACTTCCCATAGAATGGAAACAGACGAAATCATGGAGAAACTCATCACCGCTTTCCTTAACAGGACGAAACTGGCAATAATTACTCTACTGATCCACAGGAGGAGGCTGACAGTCACCCAGATGTCGAGGTACCTCTCCACAACGCGATCGAATCTCTACCAGACCATATCGGACCTTCTGGAAAGTGGAATAATTCTTGGCCCGGAATCAGTGGTGAGGAAGAATTATGTAGAGAAGTATTACACTCTAAATGAAGCCATGTTTTCAGTCCTAGACACTGAAAAATGGAAGGAGAGGCTCAAACTGATGAACCCAAGCCAGGGAAAGAGCCTAATATCGTCATTCCTCCTTGCACAGTCCCTGCGCCTTCAGATAATGGCCAGCGAGGTTGAAATGGCGGATGATGGTGCTGCCAGGGCTATTGGAGACTTGCTTGAAAGCGGCAAGATAATGCTCAGCTATGGCAGGGTATCAGACCGTACATACGGGAGACTTGTGGATATGTATGGGAAAATTGAAAGCATGCTTAAGGAATCTGCGGATGAAGACGGCAACAATACATTTGCCATCATAGGCATGCCATCTCTTCTCTCGGGATCGGCAGTGGACTAATCACCATCAACACACACCTTCATGTTTGCAATAAAGTGCACATCATGGACCAAAACAGGGCATTTGGAGCGATTCCTTAAGTCGGATGGCGCTTCCAGACACTATATTTTCCCCATGAGAAAATTTATTAGTTGCAAGCATTCGTCTGATCATGTCATACAACTCTGAGATAAGCAGAAGGAACCCGGGGCTGTTCATTTTCATGGTGGATCAGTCCCGGTCAATGAGTCATAAGTTGGGCGGCACCCACAGATCAAAGGCCCAGGAAGCGGCTGATGCCATAAACAGGCAGATATACGAACTCATATACAGATGCACCAAAACAGATGGTGTTAGGGATTACTTCGACATTGGAATCATAGGTTATGGGGCGATTGCTGACACGGCATCATCCCTCCTTAAGGACGCAGATATCGTGCCAATATCAAAGCTAGCTGAGAATCCACTTAGGATGGAGAAAAGGGTGGAGAAGGTCACTGACCCGGACGGAAATGAGGTGGAGACAGAATTTGAATTCCCTGTGTGGTTCGAACCGGTTGCAAACTCAAACACGCCTATGGTGAAAGCGTTCCAGCTTGCCAGAGAATGGATAGACGACTGGGTAGCTGAGCACAAAGACTCCTATCCGCCAGTGATCATAAACATTTCAGATGGGGCAGCTACAGACGGCGATCCCATGAAGGTCGCCCGAGAATTAATGGGAATGTCAACATCTGACGGAAATGTGCTTCTATGGAACTGCCATCTGTCCGAACTGAAGGGGGCAAAGCCCTTAGCTTTCCCATCGGATGCCAGTGCGCTTCCGCGGGACGATAAATTTGCGCTCCAGCTTTTCGACATGTCAAGCGTCCTTCCTGATGGTTTCCTGTCAATTGCACAGGAACGATCGCTGGATGTACATCCTGGTTCGAGGGCATACGTGTTCAACGCAGGCCTGGACGAACTTCTTGAGCTCCTCGACATAGGAACAAGGGCTCCATCAGAAAATCTCCAATGAAGAATATGCGGGTCCGCAGCTTCACCATGAGCAAGCTGGGCAATAAACCTCAGGACTGTGAGGATTATTTTGCCTGGAATGCTTCCAGGATGAAGTTCGCAATGGCAGATGGGGCCAGCACGTCCATTTTTTCTGACATATGGGCCAGGGAGCTTACCAGGGTTTCAGTAGACGCCGAGGAAAGCATAATGGACGGAATTGACAGCCCAGCTGAAGGCATAATCAGAAGTGCAAGAATCGCCTGGTACAAATCAATACAGTGGGCAACTCTTCCATGGTTCTTGCGCAATAAGGCCGTCTCAGGATCATATTCGACACTGCTGCTTTTGCAGATTGCACCCCTTGCCTCATCCTTCAGGTATTCAGCATATGCTGTAGGTGACACATGCCTATTCATGATAAGGAGAAAGAAGATAACAGGAAGTTTTCCACTGTCCTCGCCGGAGCAGTTTGGCATATCTCCGAAGCTGGTATGGAGCGGCAAGGGCAGCCCGCTGCCTGGTGACATCAGGGTCCAAGTGCCAAAATTTCAGAGCCAGGCTGGAATAATCGAACCCGGGGAGATTCTGCTCCTAGCAACGGATGCTCTTTCCAGGTGGCTGCTTGAAACAGGAAGGATTGACGATCTTTTACACAGAATTGACCATCCACATGAAATGAACAAATTCCTAGCTGGCGAAATAAATTCCAAGCGGATGCGGAACGATGACGTAGCATTGGCAACCATAGAAATCATATAACTAGGGAGGCGGGATCGATTCCGTCCCACAACGGGCCCCTGGACAGCGATTGAATAAGGAGATCCAGAAGTTTTCTGGTGTGTTTGCTGCGAATCTTACCAATGGCGTCAATGGCTTCAGATTCATTTGGCCTTAGGAAATCAGACTTCCTGAGTATTAGGCAGTCTGGATCGTTTCCATTGAACTTTTTCCACAGATCTGGCTTGAGCCCTATGCTCTGAAGGGAGAGCTGAATCACCAGTGCCGAAAAGGAATCAAGCCTTTCCGAGTAAGTATCAGCATTCCTCGCAGGATGCTGGAAATCTGCGTGACCAAGCTCCGTGGCTTTCTGGCCCTTAAAATCAGGAATATACATTCCGTCATAATCGACAAACCTCACATTACCCTTATTGTCAATTATAATATTATCTCCAGACAGGTCTCCGTGTGCTATGCCCACTGCCTGAAGTTTAGCCACAGCATCAGCGATTCTGTTGCCAAGGCTCCTTATGGCTCTGGAATCGTCAATGTGGGTTGATATGTACTGATTTAGGGTCACTCCGTCTATCCACTCCATCTTCAGAACAGGAAAATAAACATCCGGAATCTTGCGAGTTTTTATACCTTCAGGAAAATATGAGAAATGTATGAGGTATGGGATACTGCTTCCAAGATTGAGGAGAAAGTCGCTTATGAGGCTGTAGCGCTGGTTTATTGTGAGGGATTTCTTCGTAAAGCACTTAATTGCGTAATACTTGCCGTCGTCAGCTTTGACCTTGTATATTGAACCATAATTGCCCGATGCATAAACGTACCAGGAGGGGTTTTTCTGGTTCCGGATGGCTTCCCACCGATCAACCTGGCCAAGTGACTGGTTAAGGCTAAGTTTCAGTGTCTGGAAAGACTGTTCATAATCCTGCCCTGATGGCCACTGGCCATTGTATACTGGGGGAGGAGTCCTGTTGATCGGGTGGCTCTTCCTGGCAGTTGCTTGTAAATTGGGTGTGGAAACTCCCGTCCCGGCCCTTCCACTGGCCATTGCAATGGGATTCCCTGTGGAGCCAGCCGGACTGGTAGTCAGGGATTGAGAAACGGGATTATGTTTTGCCTGTGGCTGGATTGGAATGTTGTTGGTGGCAGAATTCTGGGGCATGTTTCCGGAGAGTGCCTCATATATCCTTATTGCCATCTCCGTGGTCTGCCTCCAGTCCTCAAGATCAGGGACGGAGAAGAGGATTCTCCTTCCGGAATTGTCAACGATGCAGAGTCTCTTGAGCAGTTTCCCCTCAATGGACACTGCTGATATTTTCTCAAGAGGTAAGAACAGCTGCTTGTCGCCATTGTCCGGAGTGAAGAGGATCCCGTTGGCAGAAAGAACAAGCGTGCCACGGTTTCCAGAGGTTGAGGCAGAGGTACCTTTGAAAATCGAATACCTAGATCGCTGAGCCATCTGATCCTCCTTATAATCCCATTAGTTCTTAAGATTTGGCATATTTGCAAAAAATGGGAAAAACTGGCCTCTCTTATTATGCATAAAGGCGGCTGTATTTGCAACCAGTAGGAGTACTTGATGCTATGAAATGAGGGAGATCAGGGAGCAATGTAACTAAACCGTAATTATTGGAAAAAGTAACTAAACAGGAATACCATGGGTAAGTTTGCGCCTTAAGATAGCAGAACATGTTATACCTTTTTCCGGTACGACATCTGCCAGATAATCCCGCAAACAAAATATACCAATGAAATCATAGGTTCGGAAGTGGAATCCTATGAAAAAAGATGGAAATACCTCATCAGGCAGGGACCATGAGCTTGAAGAATATGTTAATTTTCTGAAGTTTCAGTCCATATCAGCGAAGCATGCCAACATCAGGGAAACAGCAGAATACCTGAGAGATCTCCTGAGAAACCTAGGGGCTGAATCTTCCCTTATGGAGACGGATGGTCACCCGGTTGTGTATGGGAACCTGAACCTTGGAAAGGAAAGGACCCTGCTTGTGTATAACCATTATGACGTCCAGCCTGTTGATCCACTGGATGAATGGAATCATGATCCATTTTCTGCAGAAATGGAAGGCGGCAGGATCTATGCCAGAGGATCATCTGACAACAAGGGAACATTGATGGCAAGATACTTTGGCATTAAACGGGCTCTGGATGCAAACGAGATCGGAGTCAACATCAAGTTTCTGTACGAGGGGGAGGAGGAGATTGGCAGCCCATCCCTTGAAAAATTTATTGAAAAGAACAGAGGCATTCTCAAGAGTGACGCCGTTATTATGGAGGGCAGCACCTTAGGGGAAGGAGGCAGGCCCATAATATCACTTGGCGTCAAGGGGCTCCTGTATGTGGAAATTGAAGATGAAGTAGCTAAATCAGATATGCACTCTTCATATTCAGCCATAGTCCCTAACCCTGCCTGGAACATCATACTTCCTCTCTCAAACCTCTACAATGGTCAAGAGGTGACAATGCCAGGCTTCTACGAATCCGTACGAGAGCTTACAGAAGACGAGGAGAAAATATTGGAAAGCTATCCGTTCGATCCGGATTCATTTTCAAGGCCATTTGGGCTTAAATATTTGAAACACAAGGGGAAGAGTGATCTGGTTAGATGGTTGTTTACTAAGCCAACAATGAATATTGATGGTTTCCTTTCCGGATATGTACAAGAAGGTTCAAAGACGATTACTCCACGAAAAGCAATGGCAAAACTGGACTTCAGGCTTGTTCCAGACCAGGATCCCCGCAAGATCTTTGCCCTGCTGGAGAATCAACTAAGATCCAGGGGTTTCAAAGGCAAGATCAAACCCCTTGGGATGGAGTATCCAGTCAGAACTTCGCCTGTATCCAAGCTCGCAGTAGCCATGACTGAGAGTGCAAGGAGCGTTTACGGAAAGGAACCCATAATAATGATAAATAGCCCCGGAACTCAGCCGATGGCTCTCTTCACCAGAAATCTTGGAATTGAGGAAGCAGTAAGCGCCATTGGAGTGGGGGACCAGAACTCAAGGGCACACGTTCCTGATGAAAGCATTGCCGTAGAGAATTACTTTCTTGCAATAGAGCATACAAAGGCATTCCTCAAATCTTTCAGGTGATTGATATCTCAGGATAGGCAAATTTCCATCCCTTTATTACCGGAGCTAATTTTCAGTATATTCTTCAAGCCCAGATCAATTTAAGTTGGGCTTTTTAACTTCTGCATTCTCCTATTAAGCCTCTGGAATATGTAACGTTAATGACTGGAATTACAAGAAAGGATGGCTTTTGCGTTCAGCGCGTTTACTTGTGAGGGGCCACGATAATGACTGCATTACAAGCATGTGGGATTACTTATACAAGAAGAGGCATATTCTACGACCTCGGATTCTACCTTTCAACTGTAGTATGGAATTCTGTCATGCTGAAGCAGCTATGCCGTAATTTTGCCTGCAAAAAATTGCCTGGTTAAAGCTATTATCATAAGCACGTTACATGTATGTGGACAATGGACTTTACGGAACGGCTGCCGATCTGGGCGATACCCTAAAACGCCTCGGGGTAGACCCTTAGAACGGACTTACATAGTAAGAGGTCGATCTCAGATTAAAGAAGGGGGAGGCTGATACAGTTGCGGCTCTGCCAAATGATGCTTTTTCCCCATAAAGCATTACATTGAACTGGACAGGATGCCCACTCACCCAAGGGCATTTTTCACAGGTCCCGGCGGCAGGATGGATGCCGAATATCTCAGGCAGCACATCTCAGTCCTGAGAAAGAAGGTGGTCCCGCAGTTCCACCCCCATGCTGCCAGGCACTGGGTTGCCACAGCCATCCTGGCGGGAAGGGAGGATACAGGAATGGAACCCATGGACATCAGATTTGTGCAAACCCACCTGCGCCATGCGAGTCTGGCGAGCACTCAGGTCTATACACACGTGGATCCAAAATTGAATGCTGACATGGTCAGGGAAAGGATGAACAAATTTTTCCTCAACTCTAAAATAAATACGGGTCCAAACGCGTCCGAACCCGTTTTAGCGGGTCCGAGGGGGTTCGAACCCCCGACCTATGGATTAAGAGTCCATCGCTCTACCTAGCTAAGCTACGGACCCAGCCATGGCGGATAATTTAACAGGATTTATATCTTATCGTGTGCAGCAATTAATTATTCCAATAAACATTTAAATAGCATTTTAGGTTAACCGGGTACTTTAACCATACACAATGGGCAATGCAATATGGCATCCCAGTAGAACCGGCAAAATTCTGCCTGATTCTGATGTGTAACGGTCTTAGGTGATAAAGAATGGCAACACCGCATCACCCCAGACGGGGGTCTATGGGGTACTACCCTAGGGTACGTACCAAGAGAATGCAAGGCGATATTAGGAGCTGGCCTGAAGCCGATGGCAACGTGAGGATACAGGCTTTCGCTGGATACAAAGTCGGCATGACGCATGTCGAGATGACCGACTATAGAAAATTCAGTGTCACAGCCGGTCAGACAATTGCAGCGCCGGTCACTGTAGTCGAGGTTCCGCCACTAACTGTTGCAGGCATTAGATATTACGATGAAACTGAAACTGGGCTGGCCATAGTATTTGAGAAATGGGCAGAAAATCTTGACAAGGAAATCTTCAGGAGGATCAACAGTATTGCGAAAAGAAAAGAACCTCCAATGGTTACTGAAGTTTCAGAAGTTAGGCTTATAGTCCATACCAATCCAAAGATGGTGAGTGGGGTACCCTCCAAGGTGCCAGATATATTCGAGATAAGGGTTGCAGGCGGGGACGTGAAGGCAAAAATGGCTTATGCACAGGAACATCTAGGTAAGCAGTTGCATTTTTCTGATTTTTCAAAGGTAGGAAATTTTGCCGATGTTATTGGAGTAACAAAGGGTAAAGGTTTCCAGGGACATGTAAAGAGATTTGGAGTTAAACTGCTCCCAACAAAGAACAGGAAACACAGGAGGATGATAGGTACACTTGGGCCGTGGCACCCTGACTGGGTAAGAAACACAGTCCCACAGGCTGGTCAGGTCGGTACTCACCAGAGAACCGCCCACAACATCAGGATATTGAAATATTCTAAAAATGAAGGGGATCAGGATATCAACGTAAAAGGCGGTTTTACTAACTATGGATTGGTAAGGACTGAATATGTCTTGATTCATGGATCAGTTCCTGGAGCAGCAAAAAGACTCATCAAGTTCAGGGACCCAGCCAGGCAGACTGCGCCTTCTGTTGATAACCTGACCATATCGTACGTATCAAAGGAATCCAAGCAAGGTGATTAAGTTGAAAGCAAATTTATACACTAAGGATGGAGAAGTCAAAGGAGAGATCTCCCTGCCCTCTGTCTTCGAAACACCAGCCAGGCAGGACATAATTAGGAAGGCATTCCGTGCCATAACCCTGTCAATGCGTCAGCCATATGGTTCATATCCGTTGGCCGGAATGAGGAGAGTGGGTCACAATGCTGGTCCTGGCCACGGAACAGCGAGGATACCCAGGACATCAGGATCATCAAGGGCAGTCCTTCTGGGAAATTTCGTCGGAGGAAAAAGTGCACACTCACCAAGGACAACAAAGGTTCTTTTCAAGGGCATAAACAAGAAGGAAAGAAAGTTAGCAAGAATGAGTGCCATTGCCCTTACCGCATCAAAGGAGGCGGTTAAAAAAAGAGGGCATGAAATATCAGAAGACATAACATTGCCAGTCATAGTACAGAATGACATAGAAAAAATTACGAAGACAAAGGAGGCTGCCGAGGTATTGAAGAATCTCGGTCTCTATGATGACGTAATCAGGGCGAGGAACGGGACAAAAATCAGGGCTGGAAGAGGAAAGATGAGGGGAAGGAGATACAGGGAACCGAGGAGTATACTCATTGTAGGTTCATCAAGCGAGAAGCTCAGGGCCTTTTCAAGGTTACCTGGCGTCGATGTTGCAACCACGAGAAGCCTTAGCCTGAGAAAGTTAGCTCCAGGAGGAGATGCGGGGCGTCTCACATTATTTACTGAATCGGCTGTTAAGGCCCTGGAGGCGATCGAGTGATGGAAGATATCATAATAAAACCCATTGCAACAGAAAAGACAATGCTCCAGCTCGAAAAGGAGAACAAACTATCATTCATAGTGAACAAAAAGAGCAGAAAAGGAGATATCAAGAAGGAAGTTGAAGAGAAATTCTCGGTCAAAGTCACAGATGTGAACATCATCATAACGAAGAATGGAAAGAAAGCCGTGGTCACACTCTCAAAGGAATTTTCCGCGGATGAAATAGCCGGTAGGATCGGAATATTCTGAGGTGAAATATGGGGAAATTAATAATACCGCAAAGAAGAGGAAAGGGAGGGCTTGTCTATAGAAGCCCAAGCCATAGACATTTGGGCGAGATGAAACTGGTTCCCCCTGGGACTTACAAGGTCGAGGATATAGTTCACGCTCCGGGCAGGAACTCCCCGGTTCTCATACTTGAGGGCCAAAACGGGAAGAAAATAAATCAAATTGCTTTCAATGGAGCTTTTAAGGGACAAGCCATAGAAAGCTCTGATTCTGCTCCGGCAGATATTGGAAACACACTAACTCTGGGTTCCATACCAGATGGCAGCTATATTCACAACATAGAAAGCAAACCCGGCGATGGTGGTAAATTCTGCAGGACAGCTGGTTCTAGTGCCCTACTAGTTAGCCATGGCGAAAAGGTTGCCGTGCGGCTACCATCAGGGAAAATAAAGCAGTTCCATCCCCAATGTAGGGCAACTGTCGGTTTCGTGGCTGGTTCAGGAAGCAAGGACATACCAGTTCTTAAGGCTGGAAGGAATGTACATTATCTGCAAAGCAAGGCTAAGAGACCTTACACTGTCAGAGGGGTTGCGATGAACGCTGTTAATCACCCCCACGGAGGAGGTAACCATCAGCATGTAGGAAGGCCAAGCACAGTAGGCAGGGGAACACCTCCGGGAAGAAAGGTTGGCAGGCTGTCTCCTAAGAGGAGGAAATCATAATGGCGCAGAACAGACAAGCATCTGTAAAATCAATCAAAAGAAGGGCACGGAAGTCTCAGAAAGTAGTCATGGGACGGGCGAAAGAGTTCACATACAAAGGCCTATCCCTTGATGAACTTAAGGCTCTACCAATGGAAAAGCTGATAGAAATCCTTCCAGCAAGGGCTAGAAGGTCCCTCAAGAGAGAAAAGAACCATGACCAGGCTGTACTCTATGAGAAACTGTCTTCTCCAGAAATAACGGAATACAAGACACACATCCGCGACGCAATCATAATTCCAGCTTTCATTGGTAAAGTCGTGGAAGTATACAACGGCAACAGTTACGTGAAGTTCGAAATAAGGCCAGAAATGGTAGGACATTACTTGGGTGAATTCGCCCTTACCAGAAAAGAGGTTAAACACTCTGGTCCAGGTGTTGGAGCAACCAGATCATCAAAATTCATGCCACTGAAGTGATGAGATATGAAAGGATATTCAATAACAGAGTTTCCGGAAAGATCGGCAATTGCCCGAGTCAGGGAAGCGGATATTTCACTCAAAGACGCAGTCAACATAGCCCACTTTCTCAGAGGAATGACCCTTAGCAGGGCTAAGGAGACCCTTGAGAGGGTAATGGACAAGAAAGAACCTGTTCCATACTTCAGGTATCTTGATTCAGTTTCCCACAGAAAGGGGATGGGACCAGGGAGATATCCGGTAAAGGCGGCAAAGTCATTTATGGAGCTTCTTAACAGCGTCGAGGCCAATGCTGAGTTCAAAAGCCTCAATACAGATTCATTGGTTCTGAAGCACATAGCAGCATCAAAGGGACGGATGATAAAGAAATACACCCCAAAGGCATACGGCAGAGCCGGTGCTAATTTCAAGGACCTTGTAAATCTGGAGGTTCTTGCAGAGGAGGCCACAGAATGAAGGAGAGAAAATTTGTTCAGAACACGGTTAACAAGCTTCTTGTTACGGAGTACATAAGAAGAGAGACTGAAAGCGCTGGCTTTGGCGGTATGGAAATGAAGAGAACCCCGTTCGGAACCAACATAACGCTTTACGTAAATAAGCCCGGTCTTGTCATTGGGCGCAGGGGCAGCAAGGTCCAGGAAATTACCGATACCCTAGAGAAGAAATACAAGGTTGAATCACCTCAGATCGAAGTGAAGGAAATTGACAATCCCGATCTCAACCCTCAGGTTGTATCCAAGAAGATTGCCCTTTCCCTAGAAAAGGGCTGGTCCTACAGGAAGGCTGGAAACACCTCTCTGAGAAGAATAATAGACAGCGGGGCCAGGGGCGTTATGATAAGGATCGGAGGCAAAATTTCCGGTGAAAGGGCAAGATCACAGAAATTCATGTACGGTTCCATCAAATATTCCGGGGAACCTGCAAGAGCTGGAATGGATGTGGGATTCTCTGCCGCAAAACTTAAACTGGGGATTATAGGGGTTTCAGTCAGGATGCTAAGAAAGGACTACAGGCTTCCTGATGACATTCACGTGGAACTGAAGGGAGTTCAGAAGAAAGAATTGGAGGAACCAGCAAATGGAGCTAAGATCGAAACAGATAAGGCAAATGAGTAGGGCAGAAGTTGAGGAGAGGCTGAAATCTCTTAAGGATTCCCTGCTGAAGGAAAGAGCATCGGTGGCCATGGGTGGTGCACCTACGAATCCGGGGAAAATCAGGTCAATAAGGAGACAGATAGCCAGGATTAAATCTTTCCTGGAATCGGAGGCTACCAAGGAATGAAGGACAAGAATTTCACCGGATTGCCAAAGGAATTGCAGCCTTGGGAGGGTTTCACAAGAGACAACCAGACCGTTAAGATAACAGTGGACAAGAGAAGATACGGTAAGTTTGTGACAATAGTTGACGGCATTGATCCAAAATCAGAGAATATCTGGGACATTGCCAAGGAACTCAAGAAGAAGGTAGCGTCAGGTGGCACTGTGAAGGATGGGAAGACCATTGAGCTTCAGGGCGACCACAGGGATTCAGTGAAGAAGTATCTAGAAGATATGGGTTTCAAAACAGAGGTGGTATGATGATTGGTGACTACGTCTCTGAGTTTCTCGGCCTCAACATGAAGATTATGAAACATTCAAATCCAAACAACATAGGAAAGGAGGGCACGGTGGCCTTTGAAACTGCGAGAACGCTGGTGATCCTCAGCAATGGAAGAAGGCTGGTAATTCCCAAGGAGACTGGTGAATTCAATTTAACTGACGGGCAAAGGAATCTCCGTATTGTGGGGGATCTGATTGCCATGAAGCCCGAGGAAAGGCTGAAAAATTATAGGAAGATCGCAAAAAAGTTACAGCAGAGGGAAGGTGATTAACATTACTAACAACATAGGTTTGGACGTTGTTCCGCCAAAGGAAGAATGCCATGACAGGAAATGCCCGTTCCACGGTGACCTCAAAGTCAGGGGGCAGGTAATAACCGGTGTAGTGGAATCGGCAACAATGATAAAGAGCGCGACTATAGTCAAGGAATACAAGCGCTATGTCAGAAAATTTGAGAGGAAGGAGACAAGGTTCTCCAGGTATCATGCTCATGTTCCAGACTGCATCAAGCTGCAGCCAGGAGACAGGGTCAAGATAGCCGAGTGCAGGAAACTGGCAAAAACAGTTTCGTTCGTGGTAGTTGAAAAGGTGAGTTGATGAAGGGTATAGCGGGAAGACAGCACAGAGGTTTACCACTTGGTGCGGTGATGCCATGCTCTGATAACAGTGGTGCAAAGGTAATCAGCCTCATTGATGTTAAGGCATACCATGGGGTTGCCAGCAGGATACCAGCAGCTGGCGTTGGGGATATGTTTATCGCCAGTGTGAAGAAAGGCACACCTGAAATGAGAAGCAAAGTGGTATACGCAGTGGTCATAAGGCAGAGACGTCCTTACAGAAGGCCTGACGGTACGATGGTACAGTTCGATGAAAATGCTGCTGTACTGGTCACACCTGAAGGTGAAGTTAGGGGATCAGAAATAAAGGGACCAGTCGCCAGGGAAGCAGCGGAAAGATGGCCCAGGATAGCTGCAATAGCTTCCACTATAGTATGAGGGATCTGGATGTACAGCAAAATCAAGGTATCATTGAACAGTGACCTCAGGAAAAGATTTGGCCTTCGCTCATTTGCCATTTCTGAGGGCGATATCGTAAAGGTGAGGTCCGGCTCCAGGAAGGGTGAGGGAGGAAAGGTCGTTAAGGTCGATCATGTTACGGGCAAGGTTTCAGTTGAGGGCTTGACAATTGCGAAGGCTGACGGAAAACAGAAGGAATTTTTCCTTGAGCCCAGCAGCCTGGTAATAACCAGGCTAGATCTATCAAGGCAGGAACGCCTAGCCAGAATCAGGGAAATTGCAGCATTAAAGAAGATAACGATTTCAGAACCGACGCCAGAAGAACTGGCTCCTCCAGAGTCAGAGACTGAGCCTGAAACAGAGGCAGAACCTGTGCAGTCAGAGGTAGTTTCCGAAGAAACGTCAGCTGAAACCCAGGAAAAAGAGCCAGAAGAGGAAAATTCCGAAGAAAGCGAAGAGGAGGAAGAGAATGATCAATAAGACCAAAAGACTAGTTATCTCCAGAGCAGTTAAAATAGCCAGAAAGGAGTATTTCTGGGCGGCAACACCAATGACGGGAAGGCATAACAAGGAAAATTCTGTTGCGCTCTTGACGGTTATCAGAGATTACCTTGGGCTAGGAGACAAGGAAAGAGAAGTTACCAGGATGCTGAATAACGGTCTCGTAAAGGTGGACGGTAAGATAGCCAAGGAGAGGAAAACCGCACTTGGCTTTATGGATGTCATATCAGTCGAATCTCTGAAATTATACTACAGAATAGTCTATGACAACAAAGGACGTTTGATAGTTGCGAAGGAGGACGAGAAAAATAGCTCTCTGAAGCCAAAGAAGGTTGTCGACAAGATTACCATTAAAGGCGGAAAGACCCAGCTTGTCTTCCACGATGGAGAAAACATACTTACAGATGATAACAGCGTATCTACCGGGGATGTTGTGGTTCTATCAGTACCGGAAAACAAGATTACCCAGGTCCTGAAGATGCAGCCCGGCAACAAGGCTTTCCTGACTGGAGGCGAGCACGTCGGATCAACCGGAACAATCAAAAAGGTAGAGGTCAAGGAGTCCTCTGGAAAGAATCTAGTCCACTTTGAGGAAGGCTTCTCCACAGTTTCAGATTACGCCTTTGTCGTAGGCAGCCCAAAGTATACGTTCACAATTCCAGGGGGTGAGCAGTAATGCCAAGAAAAAAACAGGCAGAGAAGACTACCCAGGTTGAGAATGACATGAGAGCCATAGTGCTGGACAAGGTTGTAGTCAATATCGGAGCCGGGCAGGCCGGCGAAAGGCTTAACAAAGCAGCAAGAGTAATCGAAATGCTCACTGACCATAAGCCTGTGTTTACCACAGCAAAAAGGACAGTGAGGGATTTTAATATAAGAAAGGGTCTGCAAATAGGCGCCAAGGTCACGCTGAGAAAGAAGGACGCAGAGGAATTCCTAAGGAAGGCACTTTTTGCAAGGGACTACAAGATTCAGGATTATTCATTTGACAGACAGGGTAATGCCTATTTTGGAATCGCGGATTACACAGACTTTCAGGGAATGAAGTACGATCCGGAAATAGGCATATTCGGCCTGGATGTAGCTGTAGTACTGAAGAGGAAGGGCGGATACAGGCTGACCAGGAGAAGGATAGGTTCCAGGAGACTGCCATCAAGCATGGGTATCGCGAAGGAAGAGTCAGAGAAGTTCCTAACCGAGAATTTCAATGTAAAAATAATCAGGTGAATTAATGTCGCAGGTAAAACTTGAACCAAAGAGAAAATTCGGTCACAAGGAAGGTTGCGTTAGGTGCGGAAGGAAGAGGGGAATGGTAAGAAGGTACGGGCTGAGGCTGTGCAGGCAGTGTTTCAGGGAAACTGCACCATCCCTTGGATTCAGGAAATACAGTTGAGGTGAGCAAATGAGACATGATCCGCTTAATGATATTATAAACAGCATCAAGAATGCATCTAGGACAGGCAAGAGAGAGATTGAGGCCGAACCGGCAGCAAATCTCATAGGAAGAGTGCTCAAAGTAATGCAGGACTACAACTATCTGAAAAGTTTCGAGGTTGTTGACGAAAACAGGGGTGGCAAATTCAAGATTGTACTTAGCAACACCATTAACAACTGTGGTGTTATCAAGCCAAGGCTACCGGTGAAGAAGGCCAATCTGGACAGATATGAGGCCAGATATCTTCCTGCACAGGATTTCGGCATTTTGATCCTCACAACAACCAAGGGTGTGATGAGCCACATCGAAGCAAGAGAACAGGGTCTTGGTGGAAAACTACTTGCATATGTCTATTGAGGTGAAGATAAGATGATAGAATGGAAGGAAACGTGGAGTTACGACATTCCTGCCGGCGTTACCCTTTCCGTTAAGGATGGCGAGGTAAAAGTCAAGGGAAAGCTTGGAGAGACCAGCCGCGTCCTGCGGGACAACTATGTTAGGGTTGAAGGGGACGGCAAGAGAGTCAAAATTTCCATCAGCAAGGATAATCGCAGAAACAAGGGAATTTCAGGAACATGGGCATCGGAGATTAAGAATATGGTAACCGGTGTTACAACAGGATTTGAATATGAGATGAAAATAGACTACACACACTTTCCCATGAGGGTTTCGGTAAGAGGCAACTCGGTGCTAATAGAAAATTTTCTGGGAGAGAGATCACCAAGGACAGCCGAGATCAGGGGTAGCACAAAGGTAAGCGTGAAGGGCGACAGGGTATTCCTTAACGGTATAGACAAGAGAGATCTTGGCCACACAGCTGCAAATATAGAGAAGGCAACAATGATCAAGGGATTCGATTTGAGGGTATTCCAGGATGGAATCTATCTGTTGAAAGGATGATAAATCATGAACAATATCAAACCAAAACTTACAGAAGCTGAGAAGAAACTTCTCAAGAGAAAGAACAGTGACGCCAGGCGCCGGGTTGAGTTCAGGCGTCAGGAATGGTTCAGATACAAGAAGCTTGGAGACTCCTGGAGGAAGCCCAGAGGAAAACACTCAAAGCAGAGGGAGCACCAGGCAAGGAGGCCCCCAGTAGTTGACGCTGGCTTCAGGGGTCCGAGATCAGTTAGGGGCCTCCATCCGTCAGGGTTTAAGGAGGCCATGGTCTTTAATCCTTCAGACCTTGAGAAGATCGATCCACAGAGGGAAGCAGCAAGGATAGGCTCTACTGTGGGTTCCAGAAAGAGGGAACAAATCATGGAGAAGGCCGCTGAACTGAACATCAGGGTGCTAAACCCGGAGGTGGACTAGGATGAAGCTCAATACCGCTAAACGGATAGCAGCCGATGAATTTAAATCTGGTATTTCCAGAGTATGGGTTGACACAAACAGCCTTGATCAGGTGATGGAGGCCGCTTCGCGGCAGGATGTAAGGGAACTAATTAGGAGAAACGTAATACAGGTAAAGCCCAAGAAAGGTAACTCCAATGCTCGGCTGAAGAAAAGAATAACACAAAGGTCGAAGGAGAGGAGAAGAGGTCCAGGTTCAATCCGGGGAACAAAATATGCAAGATTTCCAAGGAAGGACAGATGGATCAAGACCATAAGGGCGCTTAGAGACGAGCTCCGGACAATGAAGAGAGAGAACAGAATCGATGCAAAAACATTCAGGAAGTTCTATGTGCAGGTTAAGGGCGGAAGCATCAGATCCAGGGCACAGCTTGTCCAGCACATGAAATCAATGGGATATCTGGGTGAGCAGAAATGATGCAGTACAGCGTTATGAAGAGGAGAAGGGAGGGTGTAACCAACTACCACAAGAGGCTCAAACTACTGAAATCTGGCCTTCCCAGGCTTGTGGTCAGGCCTTCGAACAAGGGGATTCTGGCTCAAGTGGTAAATTACGCACAGAGTGGGGACCTTGTGGTATGCACGGTGACAGAGAGATCCCTCAAGAAACTGGGCCTCAATGTTGACGGGAACAGTGTGCCAGTGTCCTATCTTGTAGGTTTCGCACTGGGCCTCAAATGCAAGAAGAAGAAAGTGAAGAATGCTATCCTGGATTCTGGTAGATACAATATTATCAAAGGAGGAAGGATATCTGCAGTTCTGAAAGGATTTACCGATGCAGGCGTAAAGGTTCCACATGAATCATCAATTTTCCCGAAAAAAGACAGGCTTGCCGGAAAGCACCTGAAGAACGGTGCGTCAATTAATCTTGATGAGATGAAGAAAATGCTGGAGGAGAAGATATGACGGAAGAAACATGGATACCGGTTACCCAGTTAGGCAAAATGGTAGCCTCGGGCCAGATCAAGACCATGTCTGAAGCCCTGAGAACAAAATTGCCGCTTAAGGAATATCAGATTGTCGATTACCTGCTACCCAATCTCAAGGACGAGGTAATAGACATTGAGCGGGCACAGAGAATGACCGACTC
The DNA here is from genome assembly GCA_021797355.1 of Thermoplasmata archaeon. Classification (GTDB taxonomy): domain Archaea; phylum Thermoplasmatota; class Thermoplasmata; order Thermoplasmatales; family Thermoplasmataceae; genus UBA509. The sequence goes on from JAJZZX010000002.1 coordinate 169,471, forward strand.
CGGCAGAAGGATGAACTACTCAGTAACGGCCGTAGTCGGAAATGAGGATGGTTTCATAGGGGTTGGCCGCGGCAAAGCCAAGGAAGCAGCTCCTGCAATAAGGAAAGCCATTAACAATGCAAAGCTCAACATTCTCGAGATAAGGCGCGGATGCGGGTCTTGGGAGTGCGGATGCGGAAGGGCACACACTCTTCCATTCCTCGTAAAGGGAAAATCCGGGTCAGTCGAGGTCATATTGAAACCTGCCCCGCAGGGTGTTGGGAGGGCAGTTGGCGATATAGCCAAGATTATTCTCAGGATGGCAGGAATAGAGGATGCCTGGGGCTTTGCTGAGGGACACACAAAGACAACAGTAAACTATGCCCTTGCAGCCTTCGATGCAATGAGACAGACAGCAAAAATGAAGGTCAATTCTTCATTGAAGATAAGTACTCCAATATATACAGGAAGTGTTTCCAATGCTGGCAGTAATACGAATTAGGGGAACAACAGGCATAAGGCCGCAGGCTGCAAAGACAGCCGAGCTGCTTAGGCTGAACAGGATAAACCACCTTGTTTTCGTTGAGGACAACGAGACCACAAGGGGAATGCTTCAGACGGTCAAGGATTATGTGACATGGGGCGAAGTGGACGAGGAAACCATAGAAATGATACTAAAATACCGGGCACAGCTAAAGGGGCACAACCCGCTCTCCGAGGAGGAGCTAAAGGAAATCAGCGGGTACCAGACCTTCAAGGAGCTTGCTTCTGCAATAAATACGGGAAAGATCAAGTTCAGGGATATCAGGGACATTGTTCCGGTAATCAGACTCAACCCGCCAAGGGGAGGATACGAAGCCATTCGAAAGCCCTTCAAGCAGAAAGGTTCAGCGGGCTACAGGGGGAAGGACATTAACAACCTCATACTTAGAATGCTGAAATCAGGAGTTGATTTAAATGGTAAGAACTAGGACAAAAAAGCTGAGGGGCGGCCACTACGGCAGAGGCATGAAGGCAGGAAGAGGAAAGGGCAAGAGGGGTGGATCCGGCATGTCCGGCCTTGGAAAGCATAGATGGGTCTGGCTTCTGAAGTATGATCGGGATCATTTTGGCGGGCACGGCTTTACAAGCCACCATCAGGGCAGACCCGACATTCCAATTACCCTCTCACAGCTTGAGGCTAGCATGGACAGCCTCAGGGCACAGGGGTTTGTCAAGGAAGGGAAGGGTGGCCTTATGGTTGACCTTGCCGCTGCAGGATACACAAAGCTTCTGGGTTCAGGCGATTTCCGGACGAAGGCTACCATAAAGGTGGGCAAGGCAACCGAAAAAGCATTAAGTAAGCTTTCCTCTCAGGGCATTACGGTAGAGACTGATGGTGGACGTTCAGAGGAATAAGGGGGTTGCCATACCAGTACTTCTGGTATTTGCAATCGTTGTGGCTTCATTTGCTGAAATTGACCATTACGGCCCTCTGAAACTGTTCGTAGTTGCCCTCCTGCTCTCACCCATTTTCTTCATCTCGTATCTAGTTTTCAGCTACAAGGGCCCAAAGCAGAGCAAGCTTTACGGCCTGGAATATCTTACTTCTAAGTTGCCTGCCGTAAAGAAGGCAAAGGGGCACGTGCAATTCAAGTATAAGCTGATGTGGACAGCTCTGGTTGTTCTGCTCTACTTTGCCCTGACAAATATTTATGTTTATGGCCTAAACAGAACACAGTCCATTGATGTTTTTGCATCATTCAGGGCAATATTTGCCGGGGCTGAAGGCTCACTAATGGATCTGGGAATAGGCCCTATAGTAACTGCGAGCATCGTCATGCAGCTATTTGCAGGAGCAAAGATATTCAATATAGACCTTACCGATTCTTCAGACAAGGCAATTTACCAAGGCGTACAGAAACTTCTGGTTATTATAATGATATTCGTGGAGGCCATTCCTCAGGCGTTCGGATATCTGGTCCCCGATACCGCCCTTGTCAATTCACTAGCAGCCATAGCCCCGGGTTATGGACATTTCTTGGCGCAGACAATAATTGTTGCGCAGCTGTTCTTTGGATCATATCTTGTTTTCCTTATGGACGAGGTTGTTTCCAAGTATGGCATTGGATCTGGTATTTCACTTTTCATAGCTGCAGGAGTTTCGCAGCAACTGGTTACTGGGACAATAAACTGGCTTCCATCATCGCTTACTACCACCATGTCGCTTACCAATCCACCGGCAGGTGCAATTCCGAAGCTCCTCTACATTATAACTCACGCCAGTTCTGGTTATCTCATATCCACTGGCATACCGCAGATAATGTTTGAGCCACCAAACCCAATTGTAGCCCTGCTTGGCACAATTCTCATATTCTTCATTGTTGCATACTTCCAGAGCAGCAAGATAGAGCTTCCAATAGCCCATGAGCGCGTTAGGGGGGCCAGGGGCAGGTATCCGCTTCAGTTGCTGTATGCATCCAATATTCCAGTAATCCTGGCGACTGCTCTCCTTGCTAACGTATCCATGTGGACACTGCTCTTCTGGAGCAGCCCTGTACTCAGCCATGTGCCAATCCTCGGCCACAATCCGCTTCTTGGCTCATATCCAACCGCTGCTCAGGTTACAGCACTGAATATATCCCAGACCACACCCACAGGAGGATTGGCATTCTATCTCTTCTCTCCAAACGGACTTTCGGACTGGCTGTTTCCAATTCTGCAGCCTTCAACTGCCCAGAGCGTCCTCTTTGGCCACACCGCCTGGCAGGAGGGAATACATGTGATAGTATTCCTTGGATTTATGATCATAGCCAGCGTCATATTTGCCAAATTCTGGATTGAGACAACCAACATGGGTCCGTCGTCGGTTGCTCGGCAGATCATGTCAAGCGGAATGCAGATTCCTGGTTTCAGGAGAGATCCTAAGGTCATAGAGAGGGTACTGAAGAAGTACATCCCTGCCATAACAGTTTTCAGCGGTGCCGTTGTTGGGCTTCTCGCTGCGGGCGCAAACCTTATTGGCACCGTGGGCGACACAAGCGGTACGGGCCTATTGCTGGCTGTAGGCATAGTTATACAGTTCTACGAAGCCATGGGAAGGGAGCAGCTCATGGAGATGCACCCAGTCATCAGGCAGTTTTTCGTTGGTGGTTAATTGAGAGTCGTCATTTCTGGAGTGGCGGGGGTAGGCAAGTCCACGGTGCTTGAACTAGTCAGGAAGAAGACCAATTACGATATCATAAATTTCGGTACACTAATGTTCGAAATGGCACGAAACATTGATCTTGTCAAGGACAGGGATGAACTGCGAAAGCTACCAGTCGACACTCAGATAAACCTCCAGAAGAAAGCTTCAGCTGCCATTGGAAAAATGAACAACGTTATAATTGACACACATATGACAATAAAGACGCCTGACGGCTATCTGCCCGGCCTTCCGGAATGGGTTATCAGGGAACTGAAAGTGTCAGCATACTATCTGATAGAGGCAGACCCCGAGCAGATACTGAAGAGGCGCAACCTTGACTCCTCCAGGAGGAGGGACAGCGATACTGCGGAAGATATAAAGGAGCACCAGGAGGTCAACAGGTATTATGCGTCTTCTTATTCTGTTTATACCGGTGCGACAATAAGATTCATCCTCAATGTGGATGGAAAACCTGACATAGCAGCAGAGAATATAGTAAGGAGATTGATGCCCCATGACTGAGCAGCAGAAGACAACAATGAACAGGCCCGCACTGGAAAAGAACCAGCAGGCAGCCATGGGCAAGATGATGCGCTTCCAGATGATCTACATGATGATCAGCATCCTGATGCTCATAGTGATCTTCAATGGAACAATAAGGAATGATATAGGGCTGGGAATGGGTTACATACTGCTGCCCATAGTCGGGTTCAACTATAGCTTCCCAATATTCACCATCATTCTTGTTGCAATCATAATTGGCCTGATAACGTCCATTCCAAGATATTTCTTCACCGACTGGATTCAGATGGGTAGGATACAGAACAGGATGAGGGCATTCAACAAGGTCTATTCTGAAGCCATGAGATCACAGCAGAGGGACAAGCTGCAGAAGCTTCAGAAGATGAGGATGGAGATGTCCATAGAGCAGTCCCAGCTCAGCATGAACCAGATGAAGCCGCTCATGGTACTGACCATATTCACACTGCTTCTGTTTGCCTGGATATACTACTTCGTTACGAGGGTCCCTTACCAGATAATAGCATTCCCCTGGAATTTCAATGTCAACATAGCTACGGCACATCTCTGGACATTCCCGTACTGGTTCATCGCTGACATACTTGCAACTTCTGCCTTTGGCTATCTGGCAACGAGCATTATCAAGATTTTTGACTTCAGCCACAAGCTGAAGAAAGCAGAGCAGTCAGGATCAAATGAGATTGACCATTAGCGGCCCGATTGGCAGTGGAAAATCAACCGTTGGCCGCATTCTTTCGCAGCGGCTTGGAATTGGTTTTTTTTCTGGTGGCTACTTCTTCAGGCAACAGGCTGAAGCCAAGGGAATGACAGTCGAGGAATTCAATATCTACGCAGAAGCCCATGACGATGTTGACAGAAATCTCGATGAGATGATCAAGGAGTTTCTCAGAACACATGATAATGTAGTGGTTGAGTCGAGGCTTTCAGGGTGGATATGCCATAGGGCTGGCATAGAGGCGTTCAAGATATTCCTTTCAGCCTCCCTTGATGTCAGGTACATCAGAATTGCGAAACGGGAAGGCGTCAACTCCGGTCTAAGGGAGAAGATGATAGAGAGGGAAAACTCAGAGATAAAGCGTTACATGCAATATTACGGAATTGATTATTCAGACACAAGCATCTATGACATGGTTATAAATTCTGACAACATGGGTGCGGAAGAGGTGGCAGGGGTGATTTATGACAGTGTCAGGGCTAAATACCTCTGATTTGCTGAAGGATTGCTTCATAGCCATTGACAAGCCGAAAGGGCCCACTAGCCATCAGGTGGACTACTGGGTGAGGCAGATTACCGGCGTGGACAAGGTTGGCCATGTGGGTACTCTCGATCCCAATGCATCTGGGCTCCTGGTGATGGCACTCGGAAGGGCCGTCAAGCTCATTGACATCGCACATGAGTATCCGAAGGAATACCTCACAGTCATGCGGCTCTACGGTGACACTGGGGATGACAACCTGCTTTCGCTCTTCAGGGAATTTACGGGCGAGATATACCAGCTTCCCCCAATGAAATCGGCGGTCGCCCGCACCTTAAGGATTAGGAAGATATACGACCTTAAGCTGATGGAAAGGGAAAACCGACTGGTCCTTTTCAACGTAAAATGCGAATCTGGCACCTACATCAGGACACTTTGCACGGACATGGGCTATGCGCTTGGATTTGGCGCCCAGATGGCAGAATTAAGGAGAACAGTAACAGGGCCCTTTGACGAGTCCATGATGCATACGCTCCAAGACCTTTCAGACGCTGTCCAGATGGCAGCAAGCGGCAACACATCAAAACTTGGCCAAATGGTAATTCCAATGATACAGCTTTTCCGTAACGATCCGAAAATTGTTGTTAAAAGAACTGCAATCACGAACATTGCTCATGGATCGGATCTGTTTCCAGGAGGCATCAGGGCAGTCATAGGGAAGCCAATGAAGGGCGACCGCGTTGCTGTTGTAACTGAAGATAACCAGCTCATAGGCACCGGGCACATGCTTGTTAATCATGACGATATCCTTGATCTGAAAGTGGTTGATTTCGACAGGATACTCCTTGACAACCCTGACCAGAGGAATCAAGCCTCTGTAATTCGGGAGATGCCCCAGCAGATAACCGGAAGGATGCCCTTCAGGCATAAGCCTGACAGGAATGCCAGTGGAAGCAGAAACAGGGACTCCGGCAAGAAGTGGCGGGAAAAGGGCCAGAACTATAGGGAACACGGGGGAAAGAATTATGGCGGGAGAAAAAAAGTCCGCTGACCGGAAACTGTGGTATGGCAAGCCAATGGCATCCGGATTCCTGGTTTATTCCGGTATTGAAGGCAATTTCAATGAAATATTTGATTCTCTGCGGCAGGGCATCGATCCTGTTGCGGCTCTGGTGAAGAGGACTTCACTCCCCGATCTTCGGGAGCTAATGCTTAAATACGCAAAATACAGGGTGAAGAGGGAATTCACCCAGGACCAGTACATAAGAAAGTTCTACTCGCTCGTTCCTGAGATAGACAAATCCCTGAATCTTATTCTGGAGAAGGTCATGAATTTTGGCCTCTTTACAGAGAGGAACTACAACTCAGATGACCCCTGCAGATATCTTGAATCGCTTAAAGGCCTGGATCTTCCTGACGATATTGAAAGAATTGTGGAATCAATTTCGTCCAGCGCTTCAAGCCTCTGTTCCATGAGGAAGGACCTGACAGCCTTCCTGAACCAGCGCATAGTGAAGATAATGCCAAATACTAGCGCTGTTGCAGGTGCAGAACTTGCTGCGGAGCTTCTCTATCATGCCGGAAGCCTGCAGAACCTGGCTATGATGCCAGCCAGCAGTATCCAGGTACTTGGTGCGGAAAAGGCTCTTTTCAGGCATCTCGTCAGCGGATCGCCCCCTCCAAAGCATGGGGTGCTATTCCACTACAAGGGGATCTCATCACTTAAGCCCAGGATGAGAGGGAAAATAGCCAGGATGCTTTCAGGAAAAATAGCCATTGCGGCAAGGGCCGATCTTGCCGGCACAAGGATTGACACAGAATCAATGGTCGCAGCACTGAGAATGGCAATGGGAAAGAAATAGACATGTTATCATTCGGTGAAGCTTTCCAGTTCCTTCTGCCTCACCGTCTTTGCCTGTGACGGCACCTGGGTGGGATACATCCCTGTCAGGCATCCGAGGCAAAGTGAATTTTCGGGTTTGCCTATGCTCTCCACCAGTCCGGTGATGGAAACGTACCCTAGTGAATCTGCGCCTATCTCCTCTCTGATCTCCTCAATTGTCCTTCCAGTTGCCACAAACTGATCCTTAGTTTTCATGTCCACACCGAAGTAGCAGGGTGCAACTATTGGCGGGGAGCCAATCCTGACATGAACCTCTGCCGCTCCAGAGGAACGAAGAAGTGAAACAATGTGCTTCATGGTATTGCCCCTCACTATGCTGTCATCAACCAGGATGACCCGCTTCCCCTCGATCTCTGACTTTATAGTGTTAAGCTTGAGCGCAACCGCCTTCTTCCTGGCTTCCTGTGTGGGCATTATGAAGGTTCTGTCAGAAAATCTGTTCTTAATTAGCCCCTCACTGTACGGAATGCCGGACTCCTGGGAGTAGCCAAGGGCCTGAGCCCTTCCAGAGTCAGGAACGGGTATGACAACATCGGCTTCAACAGGGTACTCCCTGGCAAGATGGTGGCCAAGGTTTATCCTGGACTTAAAAACCTCCACGTTGTCTATAACGCTGTCAGGCCTGGCAAAGTATACATATTCGAACATGCAGTGTGCAGTCCGGGGCGAGGGCTTCTGGAATAGTACCTGCGGACCGCTGTCTGTAATTTCAACAGCCTCGCCGGGCTTAATATCCCTTATCTTCCTCGCTCCAAGTATGTCAAGTGCGCAGGTTTCAGAAGCCACAATGTATCCTGCATCAGATTTTCCGAGCACAAGTGGCCTTATTCCAAGAGGATCCCGAATAGCAAAGAGCCGGTCGTTTATCATCAGTGTAACAGCATAGGACCCCTTCAACCGATCCATGGCCATCTTAATGCCACCAGCAACACCATAATTTGTTATGTCCCTGGCAAGTTCCATGAGCAGAACCTCGGTATCAGAGGTTGTCAGGAAGGTAAGCCCCAGCTTCATCATCTCTTCCCTAAGCGGGTCTGCGTTTGTAATCTCACCATTATGCGATATTGCTATATGGCCAAGGCTGTTTGTTACAAGAAACGGGCCCGCATTTTCCATGGATTTGGTTCCTGCGGTGGAGTATCTTGTATGGCCTATGCCTACGTTGCCTGTGAGATATGAATCGGTGTAGCGGTCATTGAAAACTTCCGCCACCAATCCCATTCCCTTCCTCACATTGATTGTTGAGTTGGAGAAAGTGGCTATGCCAGCGCTTTCCTGCCCCCTGTGCTGGAGAGTCTTCAGGGCGGTAAGCAAAATTCCAAAGCCTGGATCATTTCCGCGGTAACCAACCACGGCACAGTGATCACTTGGCTTTAGCCCATCTATATGATCTGAGTCTTGGGGCTGGGAATCCACAGTGAGAGCACCTCTTTTGCCTGATGTGGTACGTGTGGTGACCACACCTGCGGCAGGTTATATGAACTTTCTTATTGTTCATTTTTCCCATTACGGCTGTTCCATTGCTCATTGATTATCACCCTTTGAAGGAGAGACAAATATAACGTTGTCTCCACGAACCAGAATCCTGTCATACACTCCTTTGGTTTCCCCGCCTATTGTCTCCCCGGCATTCTTTATCACCAGGTTCATATAGACGTCGTAGCCCTCCAGAATGCCAGAGTACCCTCTGTTTCCCTTTACGTCTACAAGGACATTCCTGTCTATGGAATTTCTGAGGACATCCATTGGCTTTACTGCACTGGTCTGCGGCTTTGGCATGTTTATTCTGCGCTGAATTGGTAGTTCATATATAATGTTATTGAACTACGCTGGAAATTGCGGCTACTGCGCAATTGTGGCAGGCTGGGTAGTTTACCATGGAAATTCACATGAATGCAGTCTGCCATGGCAAAAGCAATCCGGCATTAATATTTTTAACGAATAGCGGTTTTCTGTTCATGCGCTTTGGAATTATTGGCTTAGGAAATCATGCGATAAACAGAGTTATGCCTGCAATCGTGACATCCGGCAACCAGATTGCGGCAGTCTACAGCAGAAATCTGGAAAAGGCACGCAAGGAAAGCATCCCATACGGTTCAGAGCCATTTGATGACCTAGATGCGTTCTTTGAGAAAGGTGATTTTGAGAGCGTTTACATTGCTTCCCCTAATTTTCTTCATTATTCACAGGCAATGAAATCCCTGGAAAGCGGAAAAAACGTTCTGCTTGAGAAGCAGATGACTCTAAGGAACGAGGATGCGGCGGATCTTGTGTCTACTGCCGAAAGGAGAGGTCTTGCGCTTGCAGTAGGCTTCCATATGCGCTTCCACCCAGCGGTCGCTGAAGTTAGGAAGATGGTCAGGTCGCAGGAGTTGGGCAAAATAACATACATCAGGGGTGTGTGGGCTGGTCTCTCCCAACCCTCATCTGGAAATCCGGAAAGGCAGTGGTGGAGCGAGGAGGACAAGGTTGGCGGAGGCTCCGTTATGGGAACAGGAGTGCATGTTATTGACACCATTAACCATATACTGGATTCCAGGCCGGAGAGAGTTTCTGCCTTGAGGTTTCCCCATGGGAGAGTAATTGACACAACCGAGTGTATCACCATGGAATATCCTGGAACAGTAGCAATAGCCTTATCTTCCAGGTCGCTCGGAAGTCCCCGCAACGATCTTGAAATATCTGGAAGCAGGGGCACTATCATTGTCCATGACATGTTCTCAACCTCGGTAAAGGCAAGAATGGAATTGCCGGATGGTTCTGTCAAGGGCTTTGACACTGGCAACATGTATGCAGAAGAAGTAAGGGCATTTGTGGATCTTGCAGATGGCAAGGAAAGCATAATTGCAACCGGGAGGGATGGGGAAGCAGTTGTAAGGATTGTTAACGCTGCCTTTCTCTCGGACGTGGAAGAGCGTTCATACAGGCTCGATCTTCACTGATTTACCCCTGGCATCAGGCCTCATGGGTGGCCTGATGCAATGGCAGCCTCAGTTCGTTAAAGCTGCGGCCCTGTATGCAAGGGCAAGCCTCAAAAAGGGAAGGCCAGCAAATCTTTGCTTTGTAAAGCCGGAAGCAAACCTCTCTACCCCTGCCATTCGGATGTACCAGAACATGCAGAGGCGGACATATGAAACTGCTTCCGTAAGGAGGGGCACTGCCTGCCCTCCCGCTTTTGAAAGAAGATCAAAGGAGCTTTTCTCCTCTTCTGGACCCATGCACAGATCGATGAGAAACTGATGCCTGGGAGCGTTTTTCTTTTCGATGATAGAAGTGTTCAGTTCGTGGATATAGTCAATCATGGCGCCATAATTTCTCTGGAAGCCCGGATCTGCCAGCTTCAGCTGGGCAAGCTTTGACATCAGCAAGCCCGAATTTATGAAATACAGTTCCACATCGGAATCATAGTTTTCCACCGTGCCGGAAATTGCGCATTCAAAAGTTGGGAAAGCTTCATTTTCTTCCATGGATTGCCATAACCCAGCTGTTAATAAGGCATTTGTCCTTATGGCACATGCAATAATAATATCCCCGAAAATCCTCCACCAGAGCAGAAATGAAAATTATCAGGCTGATAAAGTACCCTGGATCAAAAATGTCACTGCTTCCCGACATAAATTCCGTGTTCAGAAAGTCACGATCCAGGATACTGGTTGACGTATTTGGCGGTTCGGGGCTTGTTTCGCTTAACCTCGGCGCAGAGTACGTGATTTATAACGATCTGGACGGCGAACTTGTAAACCTGTTCAGGATAATAAAGAACCGCCCGGAAGACATGTACACCATGATACTGAATACGCTTCCATTGAGTTTCAGGGAAGATCTTCCTGCTACCATAAACGGGCACCATCCCCGCTATCATGAGCAACGTGAAGGGCTGGCATCCGGAAATAAGTCGTGGAAGAATGAAAGGATAAGAAAACTGCATTACGTAATGAAGTCCTCAGCAGGCAATGCGGTACAGATTGACCGCGCACTGGCGAATGCGTACCGGACCCTATACCGGTCAATCATCAGCTTCGGGGGGGTTGGCGAAACATATGCTACTGGAAAGGAGAAAGCAGCATTCAGCTATTTCCTGAAAATGGCCCAGTCGTTTGGCGAGATCGCCGACAGGGTAGGACGTTGGAAAATAGAGCGCATGGATTTCAGGGAGCTCATCTCCAGGTACGATTCTCCAGATGCATTCCTTTACCTAGATCCTCCATACCCGGGTAAGGACTGGTACAGGTACAATTTCAATCTTGATGATTACAGGATGCTCGCTGCAAGCCTTAGGTCCCTGAAAGGTTCATACCTGCTTACTCTGAGCGGAGCTGACAGCTATATATCTGAAATGTTTGGGAAACCATCCTTCGTTAGAGAGTACCGGAACCAGAATGGAAGCAAGGAAAATGGAGAAACCGCTGTCAGGAGTTTCTATATTTTCACCAATGTGCAAACGGTGCAATAGAGTGGGCCGCTACGGGCAGGACAGGGGAATCAAGAACAGAACTTCTTCCAAGTTTCATCTGCTGAATGGGGCCATAGCCTAGCCCTTCTTACCGATCATGAATGAAAGTGCAAGGAATATGAGATCACCAACCACAATGGCGATGCCCACAACTATGAGCGTGCTAAGGACATTGGCCAGTCCGGGGGCTGTCTGTATGCTGTAAAGTATGTAAGGCTGGCTGTTGCCGAAATAAACCAGATAATACGAGCCGGAGGGGACGTCCCTGTAAATGGATTCAGTGTTGTTGGTCAAGTTAAGCGTGGTTGAGGGAAGTAGACTCATTCCATAGGCATTGCTGGCATTAACGCTGCCCAGGTTGGATGCACTGACAAGGTATGCTCCGGCACCAAGAACGGAAAGAACGTATGTTGTGTTCATCTGTAGGGGGGAGGAAACATACTCCCCATTTCCATTGTAGTGGAAATATTCGCTACCCTTTGTGAGGGACGAAGCCTCGTGTGTTCCATACACAATCATGAAAAGGCCGCCTATGAGAAGAACGGCAAACAGCACTGCAACAGCTTTGTTCATGCTCCACCTCCAGAATCCTGCCCATCCTTCACGGGATCATCTGCCAGCGGGTGCTATTTCCTGGCACTCCTGAGGACAGCGAGCTGGAAATCGTATATCTTCCGCAGTTCGGTACCGGGCATGATACTCACCGAATCTCCCCTGAAATCCATTTCCACCTCTTTCTTTGGGTGAAGACCACTTACAGTGAAGGCAAGTGTTTCCGCCTTTCTAACAAGGTCATCGTCTGGGATTTCCTCAAACATGCCTAGTTTTCCATCGGGGAGCTTGACTTCTGCAAATCCAAAGGAAACCTCGTAGGTTACGCTCCCGGATTTGTACACTACGCTGTCATTATCTGTCGCTGATATGTCTCTGACAAGGATCAGAACAATCTGTGGTGAAAGGACCTTCGCCTCGTTAACTTCCCTTAGTTCTACCACCTGGGTTAGTTCCCTTTTGGCCACAGTTTCCGCTTCTGAGATCTCCCTCTCTATATCCATCCAAGCCACATAGAACAACCAGATAAAGACTTAACTAATCGGTTTGCAGAGCCTAATCCCTATTGATCTTTAAGTATATGGTTGTTGATTCCTGGCAATGGACCATCAAAATTCTACTGTGATTGTGAACCTTAAGCATTACAGGCAATCTTCTTCGGCATCAGCAGAACGTTTCCTTGAAAAATTCATCGGATCTCAGGGCATGTCAGAGGCAAGAATCATCTTCGCCCTGAATCCTATAGACATCAGGCTGGCATCATCATTTCCCGAGATGGAATTCTTCAGCCAGCATGTTGACCCTGTAGAGTACGGCGCCCACACGGGGCAATTCTCTCCTCAGTCGCTCCTGGACCTCGGCATCACGGGGTCCCTGCTAAACCATTCTGAGAGGCGCATCAGCCATGAAACGGTGGAGAGGACAGTATCGATGGCCAAGAGATCTGGCCTTGAGATAGCTTTGTGCTGCGAATCTGTAGAGGAAGCACAGTCTTTTGCGCCTTTGAAGCCTGCCTTCATAGCGTACGAGCCTCCGGAACTCATAGGGGGAAACGTCTCTGTAACAACAGCAAAGCCATCCGTGATTTCTGACGTGGTAAGGGTGTGCAGTGAATATGGCGTGCCGGTATTGGTGGGGGCGGGAGTAAAGACGGGAAGCGACTACAGGACAAGCCTCAGGCTTGGAGCATCAGGCATACTGGTGGCATCTGGAATAGTCCTTGCCGAGAATCCGGCAAAGTCGTTAAGTTCATTAATTGAGAATCAATGAGGCAGGGTATTCATGGCCAAGCCTAAGGAGAGCGCTCCGTTATTTGAAGAACCGGAATTCGATGAGATCGATTATATAAGATCGGAAAGGAACAGGGCGGCGGTAATACTAGTCATATTTGCCATTGGTGCCCTATCAGGTTTTCTTGCGGGCTACCTGCAGCTAATAGGCTACACATATCTTTCGGTGCTACTCTTCTTTGTCATCGCAATCTTTCTCTCAAAGATATTAACTTCAATGGGATTCAAGCTTTCAAAGAGGGCATCGCACAGGGCCATCAATTACCTGCTCTTCTTTGCAGTTTTCCTGCTGTTCTGGATAATATTCCTGAATCCTCCAGTTCACACAGTCTCGTCACCACAGCTGCAGTCGGTTGAAGTTATGTACGATGGCCACTACACACAGATTTCAGACAGCGGAAGCAACATATTCCTGATCAATGCAAGCGTATCCTCATCCTCTTACCTTGTACACATGAGCTACAGGTACAATTTCACCGTGACAGGAGTGCAGTATTATTACGGAACGCAAACTGAAGCATCTGTTGCAAATTTCCATCAGGTTGGCAACAGCCTGTATTTCAATCAGACAGTTGTGGAGGCTAACGGGGAGTATTATTTCATTATAGACTGGACATCACCCAGCGTGGCTGTTCATACCCCAGTCGAGTTCATAATACGGCCGCCATAGTGTTCTCGCACTTAGAAAAAAAATTAAACCCCATACTCATCTCCCAGGGAAGCAGGTGTAGTGTAGTCTGGTCTAGCACGAGAGCCTTCCAAGCTTTCGACCCGGGTCCAAATCCCGGCACCTGCATAACACATGCTTTTATGAGGCTCAAAGGAATATTTTAGTAACGGTAGCAGGGTTTGCACCAACACACTCCGTAACTGAAGAGAGCAAACTTTTTCCAGAAGGCAGACTCTCTGCAATTCATGATAACGATAGATGGTTCGTCATTGACAGTAGAGGAAGTATTCAGGGTGGCGGAGAAGAGAGAGCAAGTTACCATTGCATCTGATGCCTTACGCGCCGTGGAAAAGTCTCATGACGATCTGATGGAGCTTGCAAGTGGCGGAAGAAAGATTTACGGGGTGAATACGGGATTTGGAAGCCTTCTGAATGTCAGTGTCTCCGAAAAGGACATGAAAAAGCTGCAGTCCAACCTAATCAGGAGCCATTCGGCAGGTTTTGGCGACCCAATGCCGGAAACTCATGTGCGTGCAATGATGCTTGTCAGGGCAAACAGCCTCATTAAGGGATTTTCCGGGGTAAGAAAAGAGCTTGTTGTGACACTGGTTCGCCTCATAAACAACGGTTTTTACCCGTACGTCCCAACATTCGGATCGGTTGGGGCAAGCGGTGATCTTGCACCTCTAGCGCATGTAGCCCTGGCAATGATGGGAGAGGGAGAGGTTCTTGACGAGGGAGGATTAAGGCGCCCCTCCTCTGATTTTCTGGAAATGATAAGAGTCCGCCCGTATCACTTTCAGGAAAAGGAAGGAGTGGCTTTCATAAACGGGACATCTACAATTTCAGGTATACTGGCCGTTGAGCTTCATAGATCATACAGTGTCTTCCGCAGTGCTCTTCTTTCATCGGCAATCAGTTTCGAGGCTCTCAGGGGGACATCAAAGGCATTCACTAAATGGGCAATAGCAACACGCCCACACCCTGGGCAGCAGTTCGTGGCAGAAGCCATGAGGAACCTGATAGAGGGGAGCATGAACGTTATAAAATCAGACAGGGAAAAGGTTCAGGACCCTTACACCCTGAGGTGCATACCACAGGTGTATGGTGCCGTTCTGGACACATTGAACTACGTGAACGAGGTACTAACCAGGGAAATAAACTCGGTCACTGACAACCCTCTGGTTTACGAGGATGAGTATGTGTCTGTCGGAAACTTCCACGGTGAGCCAGTGGCTTTTGCTGCAGATTTTCTTGCCATAGCAATGACAGATCTGGGCAACATGATTGAGAGGAGGATCGCCAGGCTGACAGATACAAACCTTAGCGGCCTGCCCCCATTTCTTGTCAGGAACAGCGGCCTGAACTCCGGATACATGATTCCGCAGTATACAGCCGCAGCTCTCTGCAACAGGAATAAGACGCTGGCAAATCCTTCTTCTGCAGATAGCATACCAACTTCTGCCAACCAGGAGGATCATGTAAGCATGGGTGCCAACGGTGCCATAAAGGTATGGGAAATAGTCAGGAACTTAGAGGGCATTGTGGCAATAGAGTTTCTGCTCGGAGCCCAGGCTCTTGAGTTTGTCCAGGAAAGGTTTTCCTCCAAGGTTGAGAAAGCCTGGAAGATCATAAGATCGGCGGTCCAGCCCCTAATGGAGGATCGCCCCCCATATGCTGACATTGAAAAGATAATAGAGATCATGAGAAGCGGCGAGCTCAGATCTATGGCCGATGAAATCTATGCCTGATCTGGAACATTCTTATATGAATTAAATTTAACCCATCGATGTCTCAGGGGAATTCCGCAGGCGTAAAGGCAAGGAAAGGGATCTCATTCGGAGAAGCCCTCAAGGGGGCTGGAGTGAAGAATGCCATAGCTGCCACAGCTGATGGCGTAGATTATGATCTGTCCACAGTGGCAACCCGCGACATGGTAATAGATCCCATTTTTCCCGAGAGCCCGAAGGGACTAAGGATACTGAGGCATTCGGCTGCCCATCTTCTAGCCCAGGCAGTTACGCAGCTTTATCCAGAAGCACGGCCAAATGCGGGTCCCCCAACGGATGACGGCTTCTACTACGATATCGACATGAAGCCCATCAGCCAGGACGATCTCCAGAGGATAGAGGACAGAATGAGGCAGCTTGTCTCGGAAAACATACCCATACGGAGAGAGGAATATTCCCGATCAGAGCTGATGAAGATATTTTCCGGAAACCCATACAAAATGGACAAGATCATTGAGAACGTGCCTGAGAACGGTTCTTCCACGGTCTACAGGCAGGGTGAATTCGTCGATTTCTGCCGTGGCCCACATGTGCCTTCAACAGGATACTTGAAGGCATTCAAGCTTGTCAGCATAGCCAGCACCCATTATAAGGCAGATGAGAGCAGGCCCATGCTAGTCAGAATATACGGAACCGCATTTCCTGATGAGAAATCACTGAAGGAATATCTGAAGAACAGGGAGGAGGCATTGAAGCGCGATCACAGGAAGATAGCACAGGAGATGGATCTTCTGGTATTTAATTCGGAGCGGGCCCCAGGTTTCCCATTTTACACCCCGAATGGAATGGTCATCAGGGGAGAGCTTGTCAGTTTCATGAGCAGGCTGAACCGGAAATATGGCTGGGAGGAGGTCGCAACACCCCACATATACCGCGACGTCATATGGAAGCAATCTGGTCATTATGCCAAGTATAAGCCAAACATGTACCTGTTTACACTGAGTGATGGAGATAGCTACGGCGTAAAGCCTATGAACTGTCCTGGGCACATTACTATCTTTGAGAGGACGCCTAAAAGTTACCGAGAACTACCTGTGAAATACTGCGAGCCGGGAACAGTCTACAGGTATGAGAAATCAGGAGAGGTAGGAGGCCTGACAAGGCCAAGGATGTTCACAATAGACGATGGCCATGCATTCCTCAGGTTCGACCAGATAGTTGATGAAGTCAAGTCCATAATGGAAATGGTAAAGATCACATTTAACAGCATTCTTGGGAATGCTGTCCTTTCCTTCGATCTCAGTGTAATAGACAAGGATCATCCCGAGAATTATTTGATCCTGTATCACTGCAGGAGTTGTGGCAACGACGTTGAGGCCAGGAAGGCCGCAATGGAGGAGGACCTGGTTTGCCCGAGCTGTGGATCGAGGGACCTTGTCCCTGATTTCTCAACTTGGGACACGGCTACGAACCAACTTAGAGAGGCTCTTGACGAGAACGGCATAAGTTACGTAGAAAATCCTGGGGAAGCAGCATTCTACGGACCCAAGATCGACATCCATGTTAAAGACGCCTTGGGAAGAATGTGGCAGCTATCCACGATCCAGGTTGATTTCTTCATGCCAACGAATTTCGGACTCTACTACATTAACAGTGAGAGCAAGCATGACAGAATAGTGATGATACATCGTGCAATCTTTGGCTCTTATGAGAGGTTCATGGCCATACTCATAGAGCACTTTGCAGGGAAGTTCCCAACATGGCTTTCGCCCATGCAGGCATATATTGTCCCGGTCAGCGAAAAGTTCAACGATTATGCACTGGAAGTTGAAAAGAGCCTTAAAGATAGAGGCATCAGGGCAGTTGCGGACCTAGGGACAGAGACCATGAACAAGAAGATCAAGACAATAAGGCCAATGAGGCCTTCCTACATACTCGTTGTCGGTGAAAGAGAACTGCAGGAAGGTTCTGTTTCAGTTAGAAACAGGTCAGACAGGACGAGAACAATGAAGATCAAGGATTTCATCGCTGCAATGGAAAAGGAGATAAGTGAATACAGCGTAGATCAGTCTATCTGATCATTTCTTAACGTAGCAGATCGCATATTTGTCACCATCAAAGAAAACATCCCTGTTTGGGTGATCAGACCGGTATTCCTCCATATAGTTCATGACTTGGTGCAGAGTTAGGCTTGAATCCCTGCCAAACCTGTGAACAATAACGGTACGGGCCACCTGGATCAAATTATTGTGATATAGATAAATATTCTTTTCGTTGGACGAATATGTCTGCCCGGTGTAATTGTGCAGGTCCTTTCTTCAAGGGGCATTATCCCACCACTTTCATGCGGTCCGCAGTTCCCCATCCGGCACTGCCAGAAGGCTGCGGGTGGGGGCAGAGACATGAAGTTTTGGTAATTCTGTTGGGCTCGTAAGACAATGCACAGGAAAGGCGGCGGCTATTGCAGGACTCATAAGCACCTATGGTTTAATTAGAGGGCGCACACCTGCAATGTACTCTGGGATCATAACTTAATGAAAGCCAGCTGAGGTGCGGAATATGGCATTCCGGGATGGACAGGCAATGAAAAGCTGACCGGTTCTATTGCCAGAAATGAACTAGCATTCCAGCAATCGACCATGAATGGAGGAATGGCGAAAAATCAGGAGGGCTCTGTGGGAGCCACCTGTTTTTCACTCTTATATTTCCTGACTTCCTGGATCAGTGCTGGAACTGCTTTGTATAGATCATCTACTATGACGTAGTCGGAATACTTGAAGATCTCAGCATTGGGATCTGTATTTATTGAAAGTATGGTCTCGCTGTTCTTCATTCCCATTATATGCTGTATTTTTCCAGATATCCCCACTGCAACATACAGTCTTGGCCTGACAGTCTGCCCAGTCTGGCCGACCTGGTGATCCCTGCTTATCCACCCCATGTCAACTGCAGGCCTGGATGCACCAACTACACCTCCAAGTTCATCCGCCAGTTCCTGGATAAGCTTGAAACCGTCCGGTTTGCCAAGTCCCATCCCGCCGGAGACAACCACCTTAGCTGCAGTCAGATCAACCACATTCTTCTTCCTGTATTCCAGTATTTCTTTCTTCAATATTGCTTTATCAGGGCTGATCTCCCTTATTCTAATCTCTCCCTTTGCCGACTTAACCTTCTCCGGTACTGGAAAAATGCCTGGCCTTGCGGTAGCCATTTGTGGCCTGTGCCTCTTGCAAAGTATCTCTGCAAGCATGCTTTCCCCATATGTCGGCCTGTTGGCAAGCAGGATCCTGGTGTCCTGCTCAACATCTATCTCTGTGCAGTCCGCAGTGACGCCCGCCTCGCATCTGACTGCAATCCTCGAAGCCAGATCCCTTCCATTCCTCGTGGCTGGTATAAGGAATATGTTTGGCTTCTCTTCCTTGACGAAGTCAGCGATGATATGGGAATACGGGAGGGTCCTGTATGTCGCTAGAGCTGGAGATTCGGCGCCAAGAACAACATCACAACCATAGGAAACTGCTTCCTTGGCCTGATCCCTAATATTGCCTCCGAGAAGTATGCAGTATAGCTTTTCATTAACCTTTTCAGCTATCTTCTTTCCTACTCCAATCATTTCAAGAGCTGGCCTGAGGAGCCTGTCATCCCGGGTCTCAAGATATACAAAAACGTTCTTGTATTCCTCGGGCTTTGACGCTGGAGTTGCTGGTTTTATCCCTGCCATTATGAATCCACCTCCAGTTTCAGCACATTCTTCTCATAGAGCTCCTTGACGAGATCCCCTACGGCAGAAAGTTCAATCTTCTTCGCAGCCCTCTCCCTCTCCTTTATTGGCCGCATCCGCCTCACTATGGTTGGAGATCCCCTCACTCCAACCCATTCCGGCTGGAGTCCTATCCTGTCATGATCCCAGACTTCGAATCCCTTCCTTATGGCATCAATCTTCCTTCTGAGTGTCTGCCTCCTGGGAACATTGGAGTTTAACAGCACTGTAACAAGGACCGGTGTCGGAACCTTCACAACCTCTGTCCCATCTTCAAGCTCCCGTTCGGCAATGACATATCCGTCCTTATACTCGACTTTGCTGGTATAAGTCACCTGGTCTATGTCCAGGAACTCTGCCACTCCGGGACCTACATGCCCAGTGCTGGAATCTGAAGTCTCCTCTCCTGCAATTATTATGTCGAATTTGCCAATCTTTGAGATTGTAGCTGCAAGGGTCAGTCCCGTGGGGTAAGTATCGGCGCCCCCAAAGAATCTGTCTGATGCCAGAATTGCCCTGTCCGCTCCTCTGGCCAGGCACTCAATCATTGTGGTTTCTGCCTGGGGCGGCCCCATTGAAACCACCGTGACATTGGCCCCCACACTATCCTTAAGCCTTAGGGCAGCCTCGAGTGCGTTCTCATCAGCCCTGTTTGTGACATTCCTCGTGAGGCTCCTGTTAAGATTCATGGTAACCGGATCGATTACAACTTCCTGGCTGTCAGGCACCTGTTTTACCATAACGATTATTTCCAGAACCACTTGATCACCCGAACTTGTATTTTATCCCATGGCCGTCCTTGGGATTGGTCCATTTCACGCTTCCATGCGAGCAGGCTACGTCACACGTTCCACATTCCACACAGTCCTCGTACTTGAAGTTGAGTTTTCCCTCAATTAAGGTGTAGCATTTTGCAGGGCAGGCAAATGTGCAAAAATGGTCTGGGCAAGTCTCGCATATGCTCGGGTTTACTGTTATGTGTGCATACTCTGGATCTGTCTTGTAATTCAAAAGTGCCAGCTTTTCTTCTATTTCCATTTACATCCTCCTCATAAGTCTGTATCCCTGTATCATCATATCTTTGCTTGAAACACCCGTGGAAGACATGCTTTTGAGCAGGATCTGGCTCAGGTGCTTCTTTGGCGCTCCCGTTTCGTAAAGCATATTCTGGAGTGACGTCTCCAGAAGTGCAGGTATAGTCCTGTGGACAAGGCCGCTCCAAACAACGGAATTTATTCCCCGGAAATTCTTCTTGTCAAGAATTGCCGGTGAAACTTCCAGCTTCTTCCAGTATCGTGAAAGTGAAACTTCACTGAAATCATTGTCCTTCTTAGCCTCTATGGCACTCTCGCCTGCAAGGATTCCGGAACTGATGGCATAGTTCATCCCCTGAAGGATCATTCCGTTGCTGAACGAGAAGCCTGCCGTGTCTCCAACCATCATGTATCCATTACCATATGGCTTTGGAAGGCTTTCGTATCCGCCCTCATAGACAAAATGGGCACTGTACTCCTGAAGTTGCCCGCCTTCCAGGAAAGGAGCAATATAGGGGTGCTGAACGAACTGCTCCATTATGTCAAAAGAATGCGTCTTGCCATCCTTTCTGAGGGTTTCCAGATTTATGACAACTCCCACCGATATGGTATCCTTGTTGGTATACAGAAAACCTCCTGCGAATACATTATTTGGGAGGAAGCTGATGACATACTCGCCAGCGAATCCAGCATTTCCTCTTAGGTTAAACCTGTCGTTTATGACATTCTCAGGGAGCTTGTAGACCTGCTTCACGCCGACTGCAACGGTCTTGTCGTTAGGCTTTTCACGCAGGCCAGCGGATATTGCTACTCGCGGATTTGGTCCCTCGGCAAGGATAACCACATCAGAGGTGATCGTCTCGCCCTCGTTGATCACACCTACAACCTTCCCATCTTTCATTGCCAGGCTATCCACTGTAACTCCGGTGACAAGCATTGCTCCGGCCTGCTGTGCTTTCCTGGCCAGGTAGCCATCAAGCCTTGTGCGCAACACAGAATAACCTGTCTTATCCTGCTGGAATTTCTTTGTCTTGAAATCGATTGCTATCTCGGAATCGTGGGTCAGGAATGATGTTACCTTCCTCTCAACGTATCTTTCCAGGGGCGCACTCTTCTCCCAGTCAGGTATGATCGAAGAGAGATCTTTTCCCCAGAGTATGCCGCCTGAGACGTTCTTGCTTCCAGGCGGGTCTCCTCTTTCAACAAGAAGAACGTTAAGGCCTCCTGAGGCCATTTTAATGGCAGACGATGAACCGGCAGGCCCTGCCCCTACAACGATGGCATCAAATTCACTCATTGCATCCAAATCGGAAATCGCCTAATAATGCTTTTCCAATATGGAATATGTCATATCTCAATTGAGATACCAGCTGACGAATTTCGACAAAATACCCATTAGGTTTAAGACTACCTTTCTATGGCGTATAATATTGCTAACTGTCAGAGAAATGGACAAACGTCTTTACGAGAGGTATGGCAACACCAGGTGGTGGCCCGCGGAAACTAGGGATGAAGTTGTAATTGGCACAATCCTGACGCAGAACACGTCATGGTCCAACGTAGAGAAAGCCATAGATCAATTGAGGCTTGCTGGGTGCCTCTCGCTGAAATGTATTTGCACCCTTGAATCCGGAAAACTGGAAACCCTGATCAGGAGTGCAGGGTTCTTCAGACAGAAGGCTGAGAGGCTCAGGAATCTGTCTTGTTCCATTGTCAGCAGGTACGGAGGCCTGGAAAAAATGATAACGGAACCGAGGGAAGAGGTGGAGAAATTCCTCTCATCGCAGAAGGGCGTAGGGAGAGAAACGCTCGACTCGATCCTGCTTTATGCCCTAGATTTCCCGGAGTTTGTCGTGGATAAATATACACTCCGGATATTCAGCAGAACCGGAATTGAGCAGGAACCGACAATTGAGTCTGTAAAGGAGGCGGTGGCGTCAAGTGGCATACGCGATCCAGATGCACTAAAAAATCTCCACGGAATGATTGTCTATCTGGGCAAGGATCATTGCCGTACAAAACCGAAATGCTCAGGATGCCCTCTGCTCGAAAACTGCCAGTATGGCCATAGCTTAAATGAAAGATCAGCTGAGTGATATGATGTTGCCGTAACCTATAAGGCGCCAGCGGTTTGATATCCTTCTTCCAAGGGCCACCCTTTCTCCCTCATATGCCGCGACTGGATATTTAAGGGCTATTTCTATCTTGGAATCCTTTGCACCAGTAACAGAACCTACTGTATTTGCCGTTCCCACGGTCAGCATTAGGTTCTCCTTGGACCTTATGGGATCAACCTTTTGCTCCTCCTGAAATCCCACAACCCTCTTTAACAGGTATGAATCAAGTACCATTCCGAACACCACAGGAGGTACGTGCCCTGTTCTGCCAACAACCCTTCCAGTGAAGGAGTCTCCCTTGGTAAGGAATGGATCAAGCTTTGTTCCCACTGCCGCCAAGCCACCAGGTTTTATGCTTTCATAAGAGTTCTTTCCCGCCATCAGAGTGGTTATCATTGTGGTCACATTTTCCCACACCTGGCGCCCCCCTCTGCTCATCTGGATTCCAGGGACAATCTCTATCTCATCTCCTACAGATAGCCTCCCCTGGACGAGCGATCCGCCGAGCACCCCTCCCTTGAGGTCTGCAGGCTTCGTCCCTGGCTTGTTGACATCAAATGATCTTGCCACATACATCCTGGGATCGTCTGTCTCAGAAAACTTGGGATCAGGTATGTATTCAACTATTGCCTTGAGGAGGACATCAATATTTGTGTTATGGTAGGCGCTGACAGGAATGACGGGGGCACTTTCGGCAACACTCCCGCGAAGAAAATTCTTAATCTCGCGGTAACTTTCCACGGCCCTCTCCTTTGTAACAAGGTCTATCTTGTTCTGCACCACAATTATGTTTTTAATCCCCATGATGTCCAGGGCCGTCAGGTGCTCCCGTGTCTGGGGCTGAGGGCATTTTTCGTTGGCTGCAATGACAAGAAGCGCCCCATTCATTATTGAGGATCCTGAAAGCATGGTGGCCATCAGTGTTTCATGGCCGGGGGCGTCAACAAATGATATTACCTTGACGAGCTTTGCATCGCTGCATGAAGGCTCCCTAGTGTAGTAGATCTCCCCATTCTCATTGGAACAAGTGTATACAGGCGTATCCGCATATCCAAGCTTGATTGATATTCCTCTCTTAATCTCCTCTGAGTGGATGTCGGTCTTGATACCGGTGAGTGCCCTTGTCAGAGTGCTTTTTCCATGGTCAACATGGCCTACCATTCCAATGTTGACTGATGGTTGCGGAAGAGACGCCATTTCACTCCTTCTTGCCTGACGATTCAGATCCCCCATCAAGAGGATTTGGCCCGTATTGTACAATCTTAAGGTTAAGCTGGGCAATGTCGGGTCCTATTATTCCTCCCCTGAAGGTCACCCTTTTCCTGTAGCCATTCTTGGCCCTCTTGCCAAGGCTGTATGTTCTAAGGATTCTTTTTTTCCCCGAGATGTGCAAGTCGTGCTTCATGGGGAACCCATCATTTGTGCTGCCACCGGTAATTTTGAGGCGGTAGCCAGGAAGTTCAAAGAAGACGCCATCAACCTCATCACCAATCTTCCTTCCGGTCAGTGAACTTATGTTCTCAGGGCTGACCTCTTTCTTGTATGTTTTGCCTGTTTTTGAATCAGCTATTATCGCAACCGAGTTTGCCATTTTCTACCTCTCTTGATATTCCATCTGATATGCATACCGCAGAACCATGGTTCTGGTGCAGGCGCAAAGACTTGCGCAGTTAGCTTGGATGCCAAGACCGTTAATATATTTTCCTGAACCTTCTAATCGTATAGCACATTCTTTGCGACACCTAGCTCAGGTGGACGAATCAAGCCAATTAATTCATTCCGGATGGGTTTGCAGGGGTTGTATGGTATTATGGCTGTTGCCTGCTTCCTGACCTATCTTTTCAATCCTTATGGCGGTAACCTTGTATTCCGGAGTATTCTGTAGATTGTCCCTGTTTGGCCCCGTCACTAGATTTAGCTGCGTCAGTGGACTGTTGAATGTAGCAAAGGCGACGCCTTGCTTCACATCATCACCGACACTGCACCTTATGAGTGTGGTTCCATACCGGCTGGCTATCCTTGCAACCTCTCCATCCGATATGCCAAGGCGTTCGGCATCCTGATGTGATATCTGCAGCAGATCTGAGGGCCTAAGAGCATTATTCCCTGATCTTCCTGTCATTGTAGAAGCATTGAACTGGAAAAGGGATCTGCCGGTGGTCAGCAAAATGGGGTAATCTTCATCAGTTTCTTCTGGAGTTGGATGGAAACCTACTGCGGTCAAGGAAGCTCGAAGGCCTATGGTGAAAGAGTCCCTGTGCAGTATTTCCGTTCCCGGGTCATTCTCGTCTTTGCAGGGCCACTGCAATCCGGCATGGCTGATCCTTTCGTAAGTTATCCCTCTGCCCCCCTCCCAGACTCTTCTTATCTCGTTCCATATGTCTTCTGGCCCTGTGTACTGGAAATATTCAGATTTGCCCATCATTGCTGCCAGTTCTGAAATTATCTGCCAGTCAGCTTTGGAATTGCCCCTTGGAGTTATCGCTTTCCTGATGCGCTGTATTCTCCTTTCTGAGTTCATGAAGGTACCATCCTTCTCATATGATGACACCACCGGGAGGAAAACGTTGCCGTACATCTTTGCAGTTTCATTCATAAAAAGGTCCTGTATCACAATAAAGCCAAGTTTTGATAGTGCCATGTCTGTTACAGATCGGTCAGGGTTTGTCATGTGGATGTCCCATCCTATTACCCAAAGAGCATGGAGTTTGCCCTGAAGGGCTGCATCAATCATCTGCATCCCATCAAGGCCTTTCTGGGCCGGAATCCTTGCCCCCCAAACATCTTCAAATAGGGCACGCCCCTTTTCAATAGGTACGTAGCCGGTAAGCTTAGAAGGTTCGACTCCCATATGGGCTGATCCCTGGACATTGTTCTGACCCCGTAGAGGGTTTACCCCTGATCCCGGCTTGCCGATATTGCCTGTGATCAAAGCAAGATTCACCAGGTCCATGACGGTTTGTGTACCCTGGATGTGCTCGGTAACACCAAGGCCATGAAACATCATGGCGGGTTTTGCTGTCGCATAAAGTCTCGCCGCCTCCTTTATCTCCTCTGCCGTGACGCCGCATATGTCCGCGGCCTTCTCTGCAGACCACGTTTTCAGGAATTCCCTGTACTGATGGAAATCATCAACCCTGGAATCCAGGAATTCTTGGTCCATTAGGCCCTCCTCAATTATGGTCTCAGCCATTGCATTAATGAGCGGTACATCAGTACCTGGAAGTATCTGAAGATGGATTGTTGCCAGCTTGGCCAGCTCCGTTTTTCTTGGATCAACAACAATCAGTTTGGATCCGTGCAGAACTCTCTGCTTAATCCTCGCTCCAACGACTGGATGATTCTCTGTGGGATTTGCCCCAATTACAAGAAAGGTATCAGCACGTTCTATATCATTGAATGAGTTTGTTGCCGCACCTGTTCCAAGTGTCGACCCCATTCCTCCTGCGGTTGGGGCATGGCACACTCGGGCACAGCCGTCAACATTGTTTGTTCCCAGTACGATCCTTGCAAACTTCTGTGTGAGATAGTTCTCTTCATTGGTGGCCCTTGAGGATCCAAGGATACCTATACTGTCGCCTCCATGTTTCTCAATCAGGCTCCTAAACTCACAGGCAATTTTACCGTAAGCCTCCTGCCACGTTGCCTTTCTCCAAACGCCACCATCTTTTATCATGGGATCGGTTATGCGGTCTTCCGCGTCGGCGAACCCATAAGAATAGCGTCCTTTAATACAGAGGTGGCCCTTGTTCACTGGCGAATCGAGAACGGGCAAAATCTCAACAATCCTGTCATTCCTGGTTCCTATGTTTATTTCACAACCTGTTCCGCAGTATGGGCAAACACTTCTTGTGAATTCCTCAGGATAGCCAAGGTGCAGGACTGAAGCATCCTCTATTGCACCTGTAGGGCAGGTGTCCGCACATGCTCCGCAGCTGACGCAATTGCTTTCCAGCAAATCCTCAGCATTGTAAGGCAGAATTTCAATTTCTGATCCACGGTTCCATTTTCGCCATACAAACTGTCCCTGGACTTCATCACATATGCGAACACATCTGTAGCAGTTGATGCACTTTGACATGTCAACTGTAATGAAGGGGTGGTTATCCTCGCGATGATAATGGCGCATAGCGGCATCTCCGCCAGAAATGTTCACACCAGTTTCAGCAAGTCCGTATCTCTTAAGATAACTGTAAAATTCCTTCCTGCTGTCAATCTTATCAGGTGAAATGCCCTTCTCATCAAGCAGGAGTTCAAGGATATTCCGCCTCATATCCTTAAGCTCCTCGTCTTCTGTTGTTATCTTCATCCCGTCAGATACTCTGGTGTTGCAGGAAGTTTCAGGCCTCCCATGGCCGTCTATTTTGACTATGCAGAGCCTGCAGCCGCCATATGGCTCCAGCCTTGGATCATAGCACAGTGTCGGTATATCCCTGCCGGCTGATCTGGCAGCTTCCAGTACGGATATCCCTCTCGGAAGCTCCATGTCCACACCGTCAATATTCACCTGAACCATTTCACCACCTCCTCTGGATAGCCCTTTATGGCACTATCAGCAAACTCGGCCAGCCCTGTACCAAGCCCGCAAAGACTGGCATCCCTGAGGGATTTTACAGTCCGCCTGAAAAAATCAGGAGATTCTGGCTTTGGCGATTGTCCTGTATTCATATCATGGAAAAAGTTACGGAGATAGCGGCTTCCTGACCTGCATGGAGTACATTTGCCGCACGACTCATCAGAAGCAAATGAAGCCACATGCTCCATCAACTCCGGAATGCCAACATCATCGCCGAAAGCTATAATACCTCCGTGGCCAAGTGAGGTTCCGTTTTGTCTAAGACTTTCGTAATCTAGTGGTATATCCAATTTTTCAGGAGTGAGTATTCCTGACAGGGGACCGCCAAGCATTAGCCCCTTGACGCTGCCCTTCTTGAGGCCGCCGCCAAGATTCTCAACTATATACCTGATTGGGGTGCCAAACTCAACCTCGTAGAGCCCTGGGGTCCTGAAAACAGAATTCAGGGAAATTAGCTTGGTACCCCTGCTTTTGGCATATCCCATTGACGCATATCTCTGGGGGCCATTTTGCATAATCCAAGGAACGCTTGCAAATGTCTCAACATTGTTAATGAGGGTAGGCTTGCCAAACAATCCCCTCTCAGTTGGATACGGGGGGCGTACGGAAACTTCCGGCCGCTTCCCTTCTATGGAACGCATAAGCGCTGTTTCCTCACCGCATACATAGCTGCCCAAGCCCCTTTTCAAAGTGATATTGAAACTAAACTTGCTCTCTTCCACGTTCTCCCCCAGAAGATTTGCTGCCTTCATTTCCTCAATGGCCCTGGCAAATCTTTCAATGGAATGTGGATATTCTGTCCTGATGTAGGCAAAGCCAGCTCCTGATCCAACGGCATAACCGGCAATTTCCATTGCCTCTATTAGGAGGTATGGGTTGTATTCCATGAGCACCCGATCAATGTATGAGCCTGGATCTCCCTCGTCTCCGTTCATCACAACATATTTTTCAGAGGAATTCTGCTGCTGAACTGAACGCCATTTTCTCCCCGTTGGGAATCCTGCTCCCCCACGCCCCCTAAGGCCAGATTCCTCAAGGTAATCAACGATTTTCTTCCTACCAAGTTTAACTGCACTCCTGAAGCCATTGAATCCTCCGCTTTCTAGGTAAGCCTCAAGGTTTTTGACAGGACCACCCTGTATCTTTGAAATTACTACTGATTCAGAAGCGTGGATCCCAATGCGGAATTCACCTTCATGAATAACATCGGCTGGTGCTGCATAGCACTTGCCCAGGCAGTATATCTTTCTGCTTCCACGATTTGCGGCACCTCGGCTCTGCCCGCCCGATGCAATGAAGCAGGTAGTTCCGGAGCAGAACCCATCCTCAGGAAGTCCTTGAACAAGAGAATAAAAAGAATCAATTTCCCCTGATACTAGGGAAGAATTAGCAGTCATTATGATCACACCCTTAATCAGTATTTAAAAACTGAACCTGACATTTCAGGATGGAAGCATAAATAAGGGAAGAGGGCAGACTTCTTCATAGTAACACTGGGGTTTTGGGATTGTTTATCAGAATGACTTTGCCAAAGCTAATTATTTATCAAAACATCCCGGCACATCAGATGATTGCTCTCGGGATTGAAGGCACAGCACATACAATAAGCTGTGGCATCGTTGACGATAACCGGATTCTCGGAAACGCATCCAGCACCTATGAGAATCCCAATGGTGGCATTCATCCAAGGGAGGCTGCCATACATCATGCGGACAATGTTTCAAAAGTGATCCGCCTAGCCCTGGAAAAGAGCAAGGTTCGAATGGATGAAATCGATCTGGTTGCCTTCTCTCGTGGGCCTGGCCTTGGGCCATGTCTAAGGATAGCTGCCACTGCAGCCAGAACCATAGCTATCCGTTACGGAAAGCCGCTTGTGGGTGTAAATCACCCACTTGGCCATGTTGAGATCGGCAGAAAAATAACAGGTGCCAGGGACCCGATGATGCTTTACGTCTCCGGTGGGAACACGCAGATAATAGCACACGTCAACGGCCGCTACAGAGTAATGGGAGAGACCATGGACATCGGGCTAGGTAACATGCTTGACAAGCTGGCTAGGGATATGGGATATCCATTCCCAGGAGGGCCTGCCATCGAGGGGCTGGCAAGGGAAGGGAAGCGTTTGCTTGACCTTCCATACTCAGTCAAGGGAATGGACACTTCATTTTCAGGGATGTACACTTCCGCCAAGCGCTACCTTCAGGATGGCAAGAGTCCGGAAGACATATCCTTCAGTGTGCAGGAAACTGCATTCTCAATGCTGGTCGAAGTTCTGGAGAGAGGATTTTACCAGACAGAAAAGGACGAAATCTTGCTTGCAGGCGGGGTGGCAAGAAACGAAAGGCTGCGTGGCATGATCTCCTCCCTGTCCGAGGAAATCGGCGCCACTCCTTATCTTACAGCAAGCGAATACTGCATGGACAACGGCGCTATGATAGCGCAGGCCGGCCTGCTGATGTACCGCAGCGGCTTCAAGACGAACATTGAAACATCAACCATAGACCAGAGGTTCAGAATTGACGAGGTAGAAGTTCCATGGATAGCCGGATCTGTAAAGGGATTCAGGAGGGACATGGGTGCTGAATCCAGGATCGAGAGAGGCATTTACCACGGAAGGCAGGCGATATTCAAGCAGCGAATTCCCAAGGCATACCGCGATCAGGGCTTTGACGAAAAGATAAGGTTCCAGAGGCTGAAGAACGAAGCATCTCTAATACTGCACATGAAGGATGCTGGAGTTGGAGTCCCGCTTATTTATGACATAATTCCTGAGGAGTTCCTCATAATCTATGAATTCATCAAAGGCAACCTTTTCAGGGAGCATCTTTTCAGCAATATCAAGACAGAAGAAGTTATTGATTCAATCGGATTAATGGCTGGTAAGATGCATGCAGCAGGCATAACTCACGGGGACCTTGCTGCCGGGAATATAATAATAAGCAGTGAGAACAAGATATACTTCATAGATCCCAGCCTCGGAAAGATTGACTCCAGGCCGGATGACAAGGCAGCAGACCTCTACCTATTCAAGGAAAGCCTAAGGGTCTATAGGACCGATGCTGACGATCTGTTCGGAATTTTTCTCAAGGGATATTCGGATACAGCCGGAAACATTAATGAAGTTCTGGAATCCCTCGGGGATATTGAGAAACGGAGAAGGTATGTATGATATTTGTGTCTAGCAACAAGCACAAATTCCTGGAAATCAGCCGGATGATGGAAAATAAGGGCATAACAGTGGAATGGAAAAGGATGAAGTACGAGGAGATTCAGGCTGACACAACAGAGGAGATATCCCTTGACAGCGCCAGGAAGCTCTCAGCGTCAATTGGCGAACCATTTTTCCTTGAGGATACCGGCATATTCTTGGATTCCCTCGGAGGATTTCCCGGCCCCTATTCATCGTATGTGCAGTCCAAAATTGGCAACTCCGGAATACTGCGTCTCATTGAAGGGCGAAACAGATCAGCCTATTTTCTTACAGTAATAACCTATTTCGACGGAAGGCTGTTCCACCAGTTCAGTGGAAAACTGAACGGAACTATTGCCCAAAGCGAACGGGGGAATTTAGGATTTGGATATGATCCAATTTTTATCCCGGACGGCTTTGATATCACCCTTGGTGAAATGGAACTGGAGTCTAAGAACAGAATTTCGCACCGATCCAAGGCACTGCAGGCACTCGTCGATTACCTTCTTGCGAACCATGGTATTTGACAGCCTGCCCTTAATATGGTTGGAGCATGAAATTAAATAAGAATGTCCTATTTGATAACTCACATGGACAGCTCATGGAAAAACTATCAATTTTACATTTACGTTGTGCTATTTGCAGTAGGAATTGTATTCCTCATAATAACAGTCAACGATCTGGTCACCAGGAACAGCGCCATAATCAAGGCGGGGCTCACCCTTTCAACAACAGGCGATTGGGAATACTGGATCTTTGCAGTGAGCCTGGTGGTTGCCGCCACTTTCCTCTATCTTACCGTAAAGATTGCGGCTGATACACGCAAATTTGAATTGCTTGTAAATGGCGAAAGCAAATACACATTCGTAAAGAATATCAGGGATTTGCAGAAACTTGCCAATGAGCTTGGGCCCAGGTATGGAGATCAGCTAAACAAGGCAATGGAGAAATGGAAGGTGAAGTGAGCTTTACCTAATCAGCTCCCTGACAAATTCTGGAAGCTTGAAGGCACCCCTGAGTATATCAGCATTGAAGTATTTTCCAGTGGATATCTCCTCGAGCCTGCCCTTGGTCTCGTATGCCGACGCCATGGTGAATGACCAGAAGCCGCTGGGATAGGTCGGAATGAAGGCAGTATATGTGCTGACAAAGGGAAATACTTCTTTCATGCCGGAAAATGCCATTTGCAATGCTTTAGGCTGATAAAATGGCGAACCGGATTGGGTAACCACAATGCCATTATCAGTCAATACCCTCTTGATTGCAGCATAAAAATCTTTCATGAAGAGCCCCTCTGCCGGACCAACTGGGTCCGTGGAGTCAATTATTACAAGATCGAATTTCCTGTCGGTCTTCTGTATATATTTCACCCCATCCTCAATAAGTAGCTTAACCATGCTGTCGGTAAGAGATCTATAAAGATTGGGGAAATATTTCTTGGATACCTCGACAACCTGGGTATCTATTTCCACATTGACTATATCCTGGATACCTATCTTGAGTAGCTGGCCTGCAGTTCCACCATCACCTCCGCCAATGACCAGCGCAGATCTTGGCTTCCTTGATGCCAGATAATATGGAACCATGGTGATCATTTCGTGATAAACAAATTCATCTTTTTCTGTCAGCTGTACAGTACCGTCTATTGCTAGAAGTTTTCCAAAATCATAGGTCTCGAAGACATCAATTCTCTGGTAATCAGTCTTAACAGAGAGCAGCTGATCCATTACCCTGAACGAGAGCTGGAGATTATCGGAATAACGCTCTGAGAACCAGTTTTCTATTAATTTCACAGTCACTTCAATCTCACGTCAATATTTAACATTTTCAAGAAAGCTTAGGGACGTTAGGAACTTGGCCTGCATTCTTTTTCTTGCAGAAGGATTGCAAACGATTATCAGTAAACCAGGAATGCAAGAACTGCAGAATTGCCTTATAATACTCAGGCCTCTTTCCGCAGAAGCAACATCTTCCCAGGGACAAAAAATGTCTGTCGATTCAATATTGACTTCGTATCATGATTGGTGCCATCAGAAAGAAGAGGAAAATATTTCAGCAACATTTCTCCATTTTCGCCTATTCTGGGTCAATCCATCCAGCTGTCATTACAAAACGTCTGGCAATAAGTCATGAAAACGGCATCACTGTCATAAGTTATGCATTTTATGAATTTTTTAAGCATTGATTCTTGATTATTTTTCTCGTATGCCACTGGTCAGACGGAATAAATCGTGACGTGAAAAAGCCCGTGGAAAACTGGTTCAGAGAAAAGCTTTAATACATTAAATAAGTAATATTAAATTCTATATTTTTTATTTAAATATTAAAATTACCCAAAAGCCCATTATTTCAGATTTCCAGAAAAAACACGATACAAATATTTTAATACAACCAAATATATTATCATCTTGGAGGGACTAAATGGTAGGAATAAGCGAACTCTCTAAGACGGTAGCCAAGAAGACGAACACAACGCAGAAGGTTGCGAGAAACGTGATCAAGACCTTCCTGGACACAGTGGTATCTGAAGCCGACAGGCCAAACACAAAGATAAACCTGGCTGGATTCGGTATATTCGAGAGAAAGACTCAGCAGGCAAGAAAGGCTAGGAACCCTCAGACCAGAAAAATAATTGAGGTTCCGTCCAAGAAGAAGTTTGTCTTCAGAGCATCTAGCAAGATAAAGTATAAGTAATCTTGCTAAAGAATATTAAAAATTTATAATTTTGACATTTTCTTTTTTCGTTCTTTTGCAGAGAATCCCGTTATTTCCTCTATAAGTTTGTTGAAGAGCGATACTGCCAACATTGGGTTTTCTGGCTTTTCCTCATTCTCAGTTTCGACAAAAAGGTTCTTTCCATCTGTCCTCATGGATATTTTCCTTATACCGGGAATTGAGCAGATCACACTTTCCCCATTGATACTGACATTTCCTGCTAATTCCCTTGCTTTCTCAGCTATGTACTCAGTCGAAATTTTGATTCCTTTCTTTACTGGATATTCTCTTGCCATGTAATTTCACCTAAGCTGTGGCTTTCTTAACGGTAGTGCGTTTCTGGTATTTCTTGGAGAGCGCCCGTAGGTATATGAGTTGCATGTACTGGGCATCATGCTCCAGTAGGGGGGAGCAGGATATAATTGTCATGTCACCGTCGTAGTCGATTATAGTTTCAGCGAGCGTCTCAAACTTAAGGTCTCCGTGCTTTATGGCTGTAAGTTTTGTCTCGTTGTTGCCTTCGTATTCAACGCCAGCGAATTCAGTATAAAGATCGATCTTGCTGTATTTGCGAAATTCGCTAATGACAGCATCAAAATCCTTGATCTCAATGAGTGATCCACCGGTGAGAGAATGTACATGTGGAAAATTCAAAATCGGTTCAATGTTCTTGATCTTCTTCGCCAGACCCATGAGATCAGGTACAGTACCAAATATCTCAGTCTTACCCGAAGTCTCAACCCCTATGAATGGGTAGCCGTTTTCTGGGGAGTATCTGGTGCTGATATCCTGGTAGACCTCAACTGCCCTCTTGAGGCTGTCTTTCTTTGAACCTCGATAAAAGCCAGTATGCGTTATTACTCTTCTTGCCTTCATGGCTTTGCCAATCATTAGGGTCCACTTCAGGTGGTTATATGAACGGTCCCCCATCTCATCCTGGTTCAGCAAATCCATGTAATACGGTGCATGCATTGAGAGGCGCACGTCCAGTTCCCTTGCAAGATTCCCGCCATCATCCAGGTCATCATAATTCCGGGCCATGTTCCAGAAGAGTTCCTGTACAATGTCATCTTCCTCTATGACAGTATCTATGCCCACCCCCACATAGTTACCGTTCTCATCCTGCCGGAGTACATCTACGATTATGGACGAATCAATGTCTCTGGGTTTCATGCCCGCATAATCAAGGGCAGGTCTCTCCTCAACATTGACACGAAGAAGCTGTACTTCCAGTGCATTCAGGCCGAGGTTATGTGCGTCTTCAACTGATTCTATAAAAGTCCTGCCCTTGCTGGTCAGAGGGATTCCAGCTATTCCAAACCTGATCATAATGCGTCAACACAATAAGTAAACCGTATTTAAGTTTATCAACATCGTCCCGGTCCCTGTCATTAACTATGAAATTCAGAACCCGTCTCCTATCGAATGTGTTAAATATTATCAAATAATCTGAATGCGATGGTGATTAATAGGAAAAGGGACGTTTCCAAAATTATCTCCATTAAACGTTATTCAGGTGATCATAATGAATGTAGATCCAAATTTAACAAAATATCTGATCAAAGCCAAGATTTTTACGGATGGGGTGGTTGAAAAGCCCGACGTTGTCGGTGCCATATTCGGCCAGACCGAAGGTTTGCTTGGCGATGAGCTGGATTTAAGAGACTTGCAGAAAAGTGGCAAGATCGGAAGAATTGAAGTAGAGATAGATAGCAAGAAAGGCAGAACCGAAGGCTATGCCCTCATTCCCTCTGGACTAGACCAGGTTGAAAGCTCAATACTAGCAGCGTCCCTAGAGACAATAGACCGGATAGGTCCATGCAAGGCCAAGGTTGAGATAGAGAGCATAGAGGATGTCAGAATCCAGAAGAGGCAGAAGATCGTTGAGCGCGCAGAAGAGCTCTACAAGAAGATGAGCGAGAGTGGGAAGAGCGTCAGCGAAAGCATTGTTGCGTCAGTCAGGGAGGAAGTGGAAAAAGGTGAGATAATAACCTATGGCGAGGATCACCTTCCTGCTGGCCCTGCGATTAAGGATTCCGATTCCATAATTGTCGTGGAGGGCAGAAGTGACGTCCTGAATCTGCTCAGATACGGCATAAAGAATACAATCGCTGTACAGGGAACAAATATCCCAAAGACTGTCCAGAAACTTTCAAAGGAACGCACGGTAACTGTGTTTCTCGATGGCGATCGTGGCGGAGACCTCATCCTTAAAGAGATGCTTCAGGTTGCTGAAGTGGACTTTGTTGCAAGGGCGCCGCCAGGGACAGAAGTCGAAGAGTTGACCTACAAGCAGATAGTGAAAGCACTTCGCTATAAGACGCCAATTGAGCAGTACCTTTCAATGAGAGGCATGTCTGAGGAGCTTAAGGAACTCAATGAAAGAAATGCCGCTGAAAACCATGTCAAACCACAGCAGAAGCGTGGCTATGAGGAAGCCAGAACAGTATCTGAAATTAAAAACGCAAAGGTTGAGTTGGAAGAGGTAAAGGAGGAGAAGCCTCAGAAGGAGAGGTCGGAGGATCGTATCCAAAGGGAAAGAAAGGCGCCAAGGCAGGCTCCGGAAACTGTCGTTGAGCCTCCCCAAGAGGCTTCCGAACCAGAACCGGCTCAGGAAGAGCCGGCCAAGGAGGAGGAGTTCAGCCTTTCAAATCCAAGAACAATTGAAAAACACGGAAATGACCTGACAAGGGATAAGCTGACCGAAATTTATGACAAGTCTGGCAAGCTTGTTGCCACTTACCCAGTCTCAGAAGCGGTTGACAAGATGGAGGAGATACCTGAGGCTGATACAATAATAACAGGTGGTGTAATATCACAAAGGCTCATTGATGTTGCGTTCCAGAAAGGTGTCAAGAATATTTATGGTGCCAAGCTGGGGCACATAACCAAAAAACCCATGGAGGTCAGGGTAGTCTCATGGGAACGTCGTATGTAAACCCGGACTTTTCAGAGTACAGTGATACCTCACAGGTGCCAATCCCATCAAATCCACTTGACAGGGTCATAGGTCAGGATGAGGCGGTCAAGATGGCACAGATTGCCGCCAAGCAGCGCCGCCATCTGCTGCTCGTCGGTCCGCCAGGCGTTGGGAAATCCATGGTCGCACAGGCAATCTCGTTTTATCTTCCGAGGCCCAGAGAGGAGATAAGGGTAGTCCACAACCCCCAATATCCCGAGAGGCCCTTTATTGAGGTCAAGAGCTGGCAGCAAATAAAGCAGGAAAAAGATGAGATGAACATGGTTGAGGGTGAGATCATCGACCCCAGGGATGCCCCCACAAGCGTGGCTGAAAGGCTGGGATATAGGTGCCCAAGATGTGGCTTTTATTCTGCTCCAGCAGATACAGTCTGCCCAAACTGCAATAATCCCAAGGTTCAAGCCCAGACACAAGGGCCATTTGGCGACGTTTTCAATGTAATCGGAGCAGCTTTTGGTGTCCAGAACAATACTGAAAAGGTAACTTCAACCAGAAGAGTTGGAGATAGGGAAGAGGTCATCGTCTACGAACGCTTCGGGGATAGGATAAGGGTTCTGGACGAGAAGACGCTTGAGAGAAGGAGAAAAATTGAGAAGAAGAGCCCAAGCAAGGTAATAGTCCCAATAGACAGGAACCCTTTTGTTCTTGCCACTGGGGCGAGTGAGACTGAACTTCTTGGGGACGTGAGGCATGATCCTTACGGGGGACATCCGCAGCTTGGAACACTCCCATACGAGAGGGTAATTCCGGGTTCTGTGCACGAATCCCATGAAGGGGTCCTTTTCATAGACGAAATAACGCATCTTGGCAATCTTCAGAGATTCATACTGACAGCCATGCAGGAGAAAAGCTTCCCAATAACCGGAAGAAATCCTCAAAGTGCTGGAGCAAGCGTGAGGGTGGATCGTGTGCCTGCAGATTTCATTCTTGTCGCGGCATGCAATATACAGGATTTACAGTATATACTAAGTCCGCTGAGGTCAAGGATTGTAGGAAACGGGTATGAAATACTGATGGAAATAGCCATGCCAGATAACCCTATCAACAGGATGAAGTATCTGCAGTTCATTGCCCAGGAAATAATCATGGATGGGAAGATCCCTCATATGACACTAGACGCAGCCGCTGTCATAATCGAGGAAGGTAAGCGACGTGCCATGGAGATAGACAGAAAGGATCACTCCCTCACCCTACGGCTGAGGGAACTGGGCGGATTGATAAGGGCTGCAGGAGATATTGCTGTGGCCAAGGAACAGAGGCTGATAGAAAAAGGAGATGTCCTGGAGGCACTCAAGCTTTACCTGCCGGTTGAGGAGAAAATCAAGAAATTCTACGGAACCATGGGATCAGCTGTATCTTCTGAATCCACGATCTCCCAGAGGGGCGAAGAATATCTCATGAACTACCACAACTACCGTGACGACAGGTCATATGACTGAGGTAATTCCTCCTCCCTTACCAAAGATGATATATTTAATGGGAATTATTAACAGTGAATCCCAAAAGGTCCAGGATAAGGGAGTTGAAGGCCCAAATCAAAAGGTCCAAGCTTGAGAAAAGGCTGCATCCATCTGATTATGGTGCCCAGGTTAACAGCGAAATTTCAGAAATCAGAAGCGAGATTAGGAGAATCAGGGCAGATTTAAGAAGGGAAAACTCCGATGGGTACCGCAGAATCAACAACAGGCTCTCCGCCATGAGATCGTCATACAGGGCTGGCGGCCTTAATCTGGGTCAGTACGACTTTGAGGATGATGAGCGAAAATAGTCGCCAATGAACTCGAATCACGCAAAAATTTAACTAATGAGTAATGTTGCAATCCCTGATTGCACAGATGAAGCTTCAGTACATTTTGGAAATGAAGAAGCCTCAAACTCACTTTTACAATGTCACCATGAATATTGAGGACTTCACAGAAGATAGCATGCTTCTCACCATGCCTGCATGGGCACCTGGTTCGTATGAAATATATGACTTTGCGAGATTCGTTAGGGGATTGGTGGCAAAGTCAGGAGATACGGAGCTTGAGATTCAGAAAAAAGACAAGTCCACGTGGAAAGTTAACACAAAGGGCTACAACTCAATCAATGTTTCATACGAGGTATATGCAAATGAACTCAGCGTTCACACAAGCCATGTTGATTCAACCCATGGTTTTCTGAACGGTACAAGTGTCTTCCTATATGTTGAGGGATACAAGGACCAATCCCTGGAGCTTATCATAAGGCCTTACGGCAACTGGAGAGTTTCAACCGGGCTTGAAAAACTATCCGATAACAGGTACAGGGCAGTAAATTATGACATTCTTGTTGATTCTCCCATAGAAGTAGGGAACCACAGAAGCCTGTACTTTTCAGTTGACGGCAAGGAACATGAAATAGTTCTTTACGGCCACGGAAATGAGAACGAGGAAATCATCAGGGAAGATGTGAAGAAGATAGTGGAACAGTATGCGAAGATATTCGGGCATCTGCCTTATAAGAGATATGTGTTCATCTATCATCTGGTATCGGACGATGACCAGTCCGGCGGACTGGAACATCTTAATTCCACTACGATTGACATAGACAGATTCACATTTTCTCCATTTGAAAAATATAAGCACTTCCTGTCAGTAACCTCACATGAGTTCTTCCACCTGTGGAATGTCAAGAGGATAAGGCCTGTGGAACTTGGCCCATTCAACTACAAGGAGGAGAACTACACTACCATGCTCTGGATGGCAGAGGGTTTTACAAACTTCTACGGGTATCATGTTCTGCTGAGGGCCGGGCTCATTGACCAGAAGGAATATTTCAGGTACCTTGCAGAAAACATGCGGTATCACGACTTTCTTCCAGGGTCAAGGAACACATCTGCTTCAGAATCCTCATTCGATGCCTGGATAAAACTATACAGGCCGACCCCGAACAATATAAACAGCTACATTTCATATTACCTGAAGGGTGAACTTCTGGGCTTTGTGATGGACCTCATGATAATCGATGCCACAAAAGGTGCAAAATCACTTGATGATTTTTACCGCCTCCTAATGGATAAGTACAATAGGGACGGAAAAGGTTACACAGAAAAGGATGTAATGGCTGCACTGAAGGATGTAAGTGGCAGGGATTTTTCTGACTTTTTTGCAAACTACGTGCGGAAACCCGGAATCCTGGACTTTTCCAGGGAAATGAAATCCATTGGCTTTACCTTGAAGAAGGGCTACAGGAAAGTTGATGGCATTGAACCAATGGAAAAAGCATACCTGGGAATCATCGTTAGGACAAATGGCGGCAGGTACGTTGTGGATTCAGTGGTTGAAGGATCCCCTGCATTTGAGGCAGGCATAAATCCCAAGGATGAGA
This sequence comes from Thermoplasmata archaeon, assembly GCA_021797355.1. Classification (GTDB taxonomy): domain Archaea; phylum Thermoplasmatota; class Thermoplasmata; order Thermoplasmatales; family Thermoplasmataceae; genus UBA509. The sequence goes on from JAJZZX010000002.1 coordinate 208,672, forward strand.
TAGTGGCACTTGACAGCTTCAGGTTCGGTGACGTATTCCTCAAGGACGCAAAGGAGGAAGTCAAGCGCCTTAAGCTTGACAACCTCTCGACATTCAAGCCGGGCCAGGAAGTTAGTGTCACACTTTTCAGGCGCGGAATAATGCACCAGATTAGCGCCACTCTGGCAGCAGCTCCTTACGAGCTGTACGAGATAGTTGAAGATCCATCACCGGTTCAGGGTTATGAACCTTTAAGGTCTAAATTCTTCACCGGATAAATATATCTACACACTTTTTATACGGGTTGGAAATAACTATGAAAATGCTGCTCATCCTGGAAGAGTATTTCAAGGACCACCCAATCAAAAGAAAAGTCGTCGAAGGAATTTTTAACCGCGGAATCTCCATAAAAGAGGGCAGGTTTTATGTTAATGGCATAGAGATATCAATCAGCGAAGTAGCCAAGACCTTGGGAGTGAACAGGCGGACAGTTTATGAGACAATAAGGATTATAGAATCAAGGCCAGAAATAAAGGGCCTAATGGAACGAATATCCCCCATACCTGACATGGGTACAATAGCACCGCTCATGGGACACCAGACAGTTTTAGTGCAACTTGCTCCAGGTTATTTTGCCTCTGCACTTCCGGCATTTCTTGATGTAGCCAGGAAGTATGGGTGCTATATCAAGGAAATAATGGGAAGAAACTTTGAGAAAGAGGACACTGTGATCAGGGCGATTTTCTACAGGACTGTGCCGAAGAAGACATTCGTTGCCTTCTCCGAAATAGACGGCGTCAAGAAGGTAACCGTGGAGACCGCGGAGGATCTGGACCTTGAACCCATCTGCTCCAAGTGTGAAGTCAGAGTGTGCACAACAAAGCTTTCTTCAAGTCTGTATGCTGACGAAGCCGAGTAATGACTCAGATTCTGCTGTGTTGAACAAATATTTAACCTGAATGTAGCTTGAGCTTCTTAACCTCATCTTCATCTGGTATGACTTTCCATGTCCTGTAACTTGATCCGTTCTCTTCCAGGAATTTCTTTATGACAGGAAAATCCTCCTCTCTTACAATGAAATTGCCATCTTCATACCTGATGGATGGCACGGAATCCAGTATACCCTTCACATCATAATGATATTTGCCATAATTGGATGAGGATCTGTAACCGTAAAGCTTCCTGTATATCCTTGCCTGTTCCTTTCTCTCCATTCCATTGTGCCTGAATGGTATCCACACATGCACAAGTATTGCCGTATCCAACGATCTTGAATGCACAAACATGTAAATATCATTTGGCAATAATACTATGTATTTGCACAGTATTGACACCGAAGACCATGGGAACCAAAGGCAGAGTGCAAGGAGATAGGGCAAACATCACAGTGATGAGAGGAACTGGATCGAATACAACGATGAACTTGTCATAAGGGAGAAGATGATCTTCGATCTGGATTTCAGGGATCAGTGGGAATCAGAACTAAAAACAATGAACATGGGAAAGAGGGGATCCCCATACCTCTTTCCTGAATCGTTCATGAACCTCACGATGATCTGGTACCAGTATCTTGATTACAGGGGACTGGAGGGCATTGCAAGATCCCTGGTTAATCTTGGCATAATACCGTATTATGGTGATTACACAACAGTTTGGAACAGGATACATGACATGACCTGTTCTGAACATATCAGGCACGGGATATGCAGAGATCGGCACCGATGGCACCGGACTGAAGACAAACAATGCCTGATCCTACAGGATGACGAAATATTGGGATGCTGATGCCATGAGGAGGAAGCATCTTGTTGTCATAATCACTGCTGAGGTGAAAACGAAAAGGATCATGGGAATTGAATCCCATGTGGAGGGGACAGGTCCATCTGAACCTGAAGCTGCACAGAAGCATATCTGGGATACCAAGATGAGGGGGATAAGAATCAGCAAATTATATGGTGATGGCGCATTCGACGCAAATGATCTCTTTGATCTGATGCATCATATGGGCGCCATGCCCGTGATAAAGATAAGGAAGAATGCCTCCACTGATCACAGCAGAGGAACGAAATACTGCGGGAAAGCCATAAGGGAATACCGGGAAAAGGGATACAGACAGTGGGCGAAAGAGAATAACTATGGCATGAGATGGCCCGGTACTGAAGGAATATTCTCCGCAGTCAAGAGGAAATTCTGGGAGAACTGTGTAAGCCGATCAGCCAAGGGTCTGGAAGCTGAGGGATACCAGAGGCGGGGTATATGACTATGTAAATTACAGAGCAAAGATGGATGTGAAATCCCTGAATTAAGGGAAAAGCGGCAGGAAATCAAGAGAATAGCTGGCAGTAAAGCTGATTGGAGATTAATTGTTCAACAGAGCACTCAGATTCGCAATGTTTAAATACAGAATTTAATAGTTGTTGCCGTGGAAGATCGAAGGGTTGCAGTACTTAACAAGGTTTTTCGGTCTCTTGTAAGAAGCGGTTTCAACGTTTCTGATCCGACGTTAGGCAACCTGCTCAGCTTTGATCTTATCGCAAGGCGCGAAAGACTTCGCCTCATAATAAAGATACTCCAGAATATTGATACCTTCAGGGGCTCAAATGCACTGGAGATGATCCGCATTTCAAAATTAACCAGGGGAACTCCCCTTGTGGTGGGCGAGAAGGCAGGCAACGGTCTGCTTGAAAGGGGAGTTGTGTATTACAGACACAGCATACCCATGCTTTCGGCTGAGAGTTTCCAGGATTACATAGAAGGGGAGCAGCCATGCATATCTTCTGGGCCAGGTGGCTTTTATGTATCCATAGATAGCGAAACGCTTCATAGAAAACGGGAAGAGCTGGGCTACTCAATTGGTTACCTGTCAAACAAGATCGGAGTATCAAGAAGATCCATTTCACTGTATGAAAGCGGAAGCTCAATTACAATTGATATATTTCTAAAACTGGAAAGGATTCTTGGTGAGGACCTCAGAAAAGGGATAGACCTGACAGAGGTTGCCTCAAATCTTGAAATGCCACAGGATGAGGAGAATATTGCCAATGAGTTCCTGAGGGAGGTCTTTGAGATAATGATCAGCAACGGGTTCGATTTTCATGCCATGAAAAGGGCTCCCTTTGACGCAATTGCAAGGGAATCTGTTGAGGACTTCCTTCTTGTGGGCCTCATAGAAACCCTGAACGGCAGAAGGGAAAAGATTGATGCCCTCAGAAACATAAGCAGGATCTTCGAGAACGATGCGTTTCTAGTAAGCAGGATGCAGACAGAGAAGGAGAACATTGTGGGCTGCCCTGTAATTAGCGTTTCTGAACTAAGGCGGATCGGAGACAGGGATACTCTGCTTAACCTGATAGAGAAAAGGAAAATGGACTAATGTATGCCGAATTCAGGAGAAATGAGGATGGGCGGAATATCAGGGTATATTCTGGGGTCAAGGGTCTAGTCTCCCATGGGGCTGATCTTTCACGGCAGCTTTCCTCAATGAATCCCGAGGTTATTCTTGTAACAATATCTCAAGCCGAGGTTGAAGGCCTTAGGGCATTTCTCAAAGACCCGTTCGAGATGAACCTGTCCGATTATGAGATCATATACGGCATAAGGCTGAGAAGGTACGGAGAAGTCATGACGCCGCCGCCCATTTACATAGAAGTCATGAAATATTCTGAAAGCAGCACCTGCCAGGTGATTGGAATAGATATGGACGATGAATCATTCAACAGGGCATATACCGAGAACATTGGATCGCTGGATCTCCTCAGGGACTCTCTTAGAAAGAAGAGGGTTCTGAACGCAGACTACCATGACACAAATGAATATGAGTTTGCTGAGGCCTGGGCTGAAAAACAGAAATCAATTCGAGGACGAAGGCGTCTGGAGGAGGCCAGGCAGTCAAACATTAACGCCAGGGTCATAGATTTCGCAGAACATCGGTACGTTGAGAATCACATCATAGTCTGCGATCATGAATTCTTCAGCGGGTTAAAGGCTTCATTGTCTGAACACGGTTTTGTTGGCTACGTGGAAGATCGAGACAGGTAACCAGTAAATATGATATAGACCTCGCTGCTGGCATCCCTGGAGGCAGCAACCTTAGTCGTGTGAACTGACCTGAAAAGGTTTTTCCACTTGTTGATGAACTGAGCCGTCAGGTCGCCATAAAACTGCTTCAGGATTACGAAAGCCCCCTCGTCAAGAAGCGGGGTGCCAGTTTTCATGACACTATCGCATATAAGGTACGAAGACGCATGATCTATGTCATGCTTTCCGCTGGTGTGTGTCATTGCATCAGACGCTATCCCCTGCAGGCTGCTTATTCCCATTTCCTGCATGGTGCTCCTTATTGCTTCGGCTGTTCTTGGGTCCTCAATGCGCCCCCTTATGAATATTACATTCTCCATGGGCTCCATTTGATTAACGTCTACAGCTATGACTGTGGAGCCAGTGATGCTGGTTATGATCTGTGTCCATCCTCCCGGTGACGCCCCCACTTCCAGAATGTACTGGCCGGGGTGGAAGAGGCTGTACTTTGTCTGCAGCTCCATGAGCTTGAATGCAGCACGGCTCCTGTAGTTGTCCTTCTTGGCAAGATAATAGTATCGATCCCTGCGATCTGGCATCTGCCTGCTTATTCCCCTATGAATTTCCTGTACTGGGCTGCGTCCATGGAATCAACGAATTTGCCGGTTTTCCTGATCTTCACCATCCAGTTTGCATAGCAGTCCTTGTTTACCTCTTCCGGTGAATCTGAGAGCTTTGAATTAACCTGTATAACCTCGCCGTCAACAGGGGAAAAGACATCTTCAGCTGACTTTACGGATTCAATTGTAAGTAGTGTCTCCCCAGCCTTCTTCTTAGAACCCACCGCGGGAAGGTCAATATACACGATGTCTGTAAGCTGGCTCTGGGCATAATCACTGATCCCGACTGTCACGACGCCGCTTTCCTCAGCAAACCACTCGTGAGTTTTCGTGTACCTTAGATTCTCCGGAATTTTCGTCATGAAACATGATCGGGCGACAATATATAATTCCTGCTGAGCTACGGCACTGAAAGTTGCCATCATTCTCAATCATGCAATAGGGATAGGCCATATCCAATGGTATATTTGTATCTGCCAGCATACAGAAATAGGCCAGCCACATTAATGGTAAAGCGTATATACTTTTTATTGATTATTATTTAAGAGGTGGCAGCATTGAGGTTTCTTTGCGACAAGTGCAACGGATCGGGATGGATCAGGCTTGAGGATGGGAATCTCGATGTCTGCGATAAATGCTGGGGCCTTGGCTACATAGACGCCACATCGGAAAACAATCCAGAGATACAGCAGAAGATAAAGCTGAGCCGTAACTCAATAATATCAATGCTGGCTGGAATGGCAATCTATTATGCAGCAGTCTTTTTCATAATGAGGTATTTCAGGCTCAGCCTGGTATACGCGTTTTTCATGATATTCTTCGGTTACTATGCTGGGATAATTTCGAACAGCATCTACCTCCATTTCCACGACAGGCGTGGCAAGAATCCTGGCCACACAAAATCTTCTTGACCCTGCCAGTACTTTCGGTTCAACTGAAATGAGGGCATTCATAGCTGTAGAAGTTTCTAGATTTTCTGATCTGGAACCCCTTTTTGAGGAAATAGGGAGGATACCCGGATCAAAACCAGTGAGGACTGAAGCTCTTCATATGACATTCGTATTCCTGGGGGAAGTAGATTCCGCAGGCATCAATAGAATAGTTTTATCCCTATCCAGCGTGCAGATGAGGAGATTTTCGGTAGAGATCAGGGGCATTGGCTGCTTCCCAGGGGAACAAAGAGCAAGAGTTGTGTTTCTCAACGTGGCCAGCAATCCTGAGATTGAAGAGAATTACCACCTCATCCACAAATCTGTCGGACCAGGACTTGGGAGCAGGGAGCCATTCATACCTCATATCACAATTGGCAGGTTTCGGAGCCCGGTAAAACTAGCAAGCATTAGGGACAAATACTCCTGGATCAAATCAGACCAGGAAATTCGGAAAGTAGGAATATTCAGCAGCAGACTTACACCTGATGGGCCCATTTACAGACCCATTGCAGAGTTTCAGCTGAAATAGGTCGTCTTGTCGGAATCGTCAGGCTTCTTCTTGTCCAGAAGGAGCTCCTCGTCTCCAAACTCTATTGCAATGAGTCCGGAAACAGGTATTAGCCGGAGAATGTTCTTTCCGTTATCTGCCTCTATTCTGAAGCAAACCGCAGCCTCCTCGCCAAGCAGTGTATACCCCACAAACTCACCCATTGTTTCCATAGGCTCGTCCTTGCCGCTATTAGAGATGACCCTGTACTTTCCGCCCTTCTTAATCTCGATCATGTCCATATTCATCAACAACTCTGAAATCCGGGAAAGATCAATCTTCGTCAGATTCCCCTCGCCGACTGATTTGCACGCTTATTAAAAATCTTATGGTCTTTCGCGGCCCTGTTCAATTCTTGAAAGTCTCCAGATGTGTTCAACAGTCTTCCTGTAATTCTCAAGGGCCATTTTCACGTTGACTTCAACCCAGTTCCATGCCTTCATGATATCGCCGGACCTGAGTCTGTACTTCTTGGTCTTCCCTTCCTGTATCTCCTCAAGTATGTCCATAGATTTTAGCTTGTTAAGGTGTCTGTAAAGGGTGGTGCGGCTTGTCTTAAGGTAAGTAAGCAGCTCATCACCAGTCCAGTACCTATCTGGATTCATCAGGAAGCATTCCTTGAAAAGCCTGAAGTATGCGGACTTTGATATAACCTGAAAATCTGTGCTGGGCTTGAGCCTCGGTATGTAGCCTATGTCTGATAGGAAGTAAGCAATATTCCTGTCAATGTCGCTATCCAGAACCCTTGTGGGTGTTGAAACTACGGTCATCTTAAACATTCTAACGCCACTCCAAATGTAGTTGATTTATAAATTTATACCTTGGACTGAAGCATATCAGACAATCGAGTGGACAATTGATATGAGTCCAGAGGTAATGAATTCTATTGCTATGGAAGCCAGAAGAAGGCCCATAATTCTTGAAATGAGTAGCGATCCTGTTTTTCCGAGCCTGTTGAAGAGTGGAGTTGAGAGCCTTAGCAGAATATAGGATACCACGAGCACAGTAATTATGGCAATGAATATAATGAGCCTGAACTCAATGCCATATTGGGGTGAATTGAAGTAAATCATTGCTGTTGTTATTGTCCCAGGCCCGGCAAGAAGCGGAGTTCCCAGGGGGACAATGCCCACCGCCTCCCTCTCAAGGCTCTCGTCAGCCTCCTGCTGTGTCAGTTTGGTGTTAGATGTCCGTCCCTGGAGCATATCAAAGGCAACCTTGAATAACAAAATCCCTCCTGCAACCTTGAAATCTGAAATGTCTATGCCGAGGACCAGAAAGATGTAGGTTCCCACAAGCATAAATCCAATGATCATCCCTGCTGCAACCCCGATGCTCTTTGCTATGACACGGTTCTTCTCCCTTTTTGTGAAATTTTCGGTAAGAATCATAAGGGTGGGAACCGCCCCTATGGGGTTCAGTATTGCGAACATCGTGGCTACCACAGTAAGATAGAAGAATAATGCTGCGTACACTTGTCAGTGCAAAGTTCCAGCTGAATATAGCCTTTTTCATAGAGGCCGGATAGAGATTACGGGGCTGAATGATAGTATTATATTAATACAAGCAAAATATCCCCGCTGGATGGTGAACGCCAATTTTCTGAGAAAATTCATGGTTCTTGGCGAGAAAAATCAGCTCCATAACATGTCAAGGTATATGGAACTTGCCGGGAATGCTTCTTCCATTCTCAAGGAGATGCTTGTTATAGATGACGGCAAGAAGAATGAGCTCAATGGAAGGATAAGGGAGATCGAGCGCCAGGGAGACGATCTCACACTTAGCCTAAAGGATCAGATCACGAGCGGAGCAATTTCCTCCAATTTGATGGATAATCTCATAACGCTTGTGGAAACATGCGACGATCTTCTGGATAAGTCATATTTCGTGAGCAGGGAGATACGCAGGGTACATGATAACGCCCACAGGTTTGACGACTGGACAAAGGATTTCATGAGGAGAGGCTATGAAATCTGCACACGAATTCTTGACTATAACATATCCGCCCTCGCGGAAGTGAAGAAACTGCTTTCTGCAAGTGACTTTGCAGAAATGGCTAATTCCAGAGCAAAAATCCAGGCATTTGAGGAGAAGGTTGATGACCTGAAGGACAACCTTATCGATGAGCTCTACAACTCAAGCGAAAGCATACCCTACATTGTATTCATCCATCTGACTGAACTTGTTCACAAGCTTGATGACATGCTTGACGACTGCGAGGATATTGGTGACCTTGTGCACACCATAAGCGTCTCAATCACGCGGTAACATGATATTTTTTGCTATCATAGTAGTACTGGCAACTATCCTCACCGCTCTTGTTGCGGGAAACAACATGTCTGCGGCGGTGGGCACCCTTATAGGCTCAAGGATACTTTCCAGAACCGGAGGAGTCATCATCGGCATGCTTGGTTTTATCGCTGGGCTCCTCATACAGGGCCATAACCTCAGCTCCACAGCCGTCCGGCTTATACCAAGGGAGAACACAATAATCGCTTATTCACTTGGCATAGCCTTGGGAATATTCCTGCTTGCCGCCTATCTAAGGGTACCACTATCATTAACAATGGCTCTAGTTGGAATCTCCATTGGTATTTCTGAAAGGAACGGTTTTGCACTTGATAAAGGGCTCATATCCATCATAATATTCACATGGGTGCTGGCACCTGTACTTTCCATATTGTCAGCATATCTGCTGAACAAAAAACTCTCTGGGCTGAGGCCAGGGAACGTATGGAACTTCGCACTCTCCCTGAAGTTAGCTCTCATTGCTGTTTCATTCCTAACTGCCTTTACACTTGGGGCCAACACACTGGGCTTCATAGAGCAGGTGGCGGATATTCACGGATATTACGTTCTTTTACTGATACTAGGAATAGCATTTGGATCGTTCTTCCTCAGCAGTGGGGTCATAAAGAGGGTGGGCCAGGAGATGTACATGATGAGGTATACAAACGCGTTCGTCTCGCTTGTTGTCTCGTCGGTCCTCGTGGAAGCAGCCACCATAATTGGATTGCCCCTCAGCAACACACAGACTTTGACTTCAAGCGTCTTCGGTACCGGATTATCTTATAAAAGCAGGGCAATGGCATCAAAGCCATTCCTCATAACAGTTGCGACATGGGTAGTCTCACCGCTCCTTGGAATTTTGTTCGGTCTTATACTCTGAATCACGAGAAGTCGAAAATTGTTCGCTTGCTCTGGAGTTCCTTGTACCTTACGAACCTTTTCAGGAACCTTCTCCTGTATTCACCTTCCGTATAGGGATAATACAGGTAACTACCTCTCCGCAGGAAAGTGCCAGACCTTATTAGGTCAGAAAGGACATCTGATAGGTCTCTCCTTATGAAATCCCTGCTTCTCTGGATTGAACGAGCGTACCCAAATTCTGTTCCTGAGATCAGCAAATCTTCTTCAGATACCGGAGGCCTGAGGCTTAGATTTCTAGTAATCAAAAGGCTCTTCAGGTAGGCACCCATATATTCGTGATAGAAGGGGACAGGATATGCTGGCATCACAGCCAGGATTTCTGCCAAGTGAGGTTCATGGAATCCAGAATTGCCTTGCAGGTACTCAATGGCGGAAAAATCATCCTTTATGACCATTTCCATTATGCCAGCATCACCGCGCGGAGAACCCCTTGAAACGAGGGCGGGGACTGGGAGCTTCAGCCCGAGCGATGCCAGATGCTCCGCAGCCTGGGAAACTATCCTCTGAATCTTGTAATCATCAGTCACTGGGGAGATAGCCATTACATCTGGCACAAAAGTGTCAAGAGATCTTCTTCCCAGAACCCCAATCCAGGCCCCGGCAGCCCTGAAGAACATAACTGGCACAAGCTTGGTTGATTTCCAATTAATCCTGAATGCGTCAAGGATAAAAGATATGTTTTCATATGCGCTGTTTTGCTGTTTGAATTCAATTGCACTGGCAAAAACTTCAGACACCATTCAGCACCTCCCAGGGGCCATCCAGGAATGACATCACTTCAGCAACGCTGAATGCAGGATCAGGGACCAGGGCTGATCCTTCCTGAATTTTTATCACCTGGAACACCCCCTTCCGGAAGCTTACGGAGCAGGAGCCGCTGGAGTGTGTGGTAACGTGAAATTGTTTTCTCAATTTAACCGCAGAAATGATTTCGTCGTAGCTGTCTCTTAGTAATATAGGTGTCTGGAGCAAAACATCGCCATCCCTTCTCTTTTCCCCAATGGAGCGGACTGCTGCGTCGCAGAGTCCCTTCTCACCCTCAGCTAGATCCAGTATTGCCAGCAGGAATTCGGCCGATCCCTGCCTGGGCCTCGAAATCTTCATGACGGCGTCATTTCCTATGCTGAAAACAGTATCTCCCTTGCTGAAGGCAAACTCCCTAAAACTGATCTCAGAATCTTGATTTAGAAGTTTCCAGAGTTTGCTGGCCGTGTCTGGATCAGGGACATCCAGTGCATTCCTGCCCTGGCTCTCTCCTTTCATGGACTGCAACCCATATCCGAAGTGGTTCATTATGTCAGGGATAGACCTGAACAGTCTCTGAATCAGGATTATGTCCCAGCCTGCTCTTGGTGCCGGCTCCGGGACCCTGTCTGTATTGATCGCAAGGCGCAGATTTGAATCGAATGGGATAATGAATGTGCCGCTAAGCGGGCTCTCCAATTTAAGACTGTTCAAGTCCGAAGATGCATATAAGATTCTTAAATAAAATGTAGACCCATTTTCCAAGACCTGCCATAATATTCCGGCAAATTCTTCTCTTTTCAACCATGGATCAGGTCAGTAGCTGTAAAATATTTTCCGGATCAGAGGTCGCCGTTGGAAAGGAAGTCCTTTATGTCATCCTGTGTATACGGGCCTTCCACCGCTACCGGAAGCAGGACGGGCTCATCCTCCATTTCATCATCAGGAAGATCTTCAGATACATTTTCTATGCTGACTTCAAAAGTATCTTCTTTGTCGCTATCTGCAGGCTTTTCTTCGCTATGGTCATCAGCATAGGCGTATATCTCATCAAACCAGATGATATAACTGAATCCGCCGAAACTGAAAACCTTATGCGTACCTGAATCAAGTGTCATAATGCTCTCGGCATTCTCCGTGAGAAGGCCGTAGATGTATCCAACCAGTATTGCTTCCTGAAATGTCCCTTGCCCTCCATACTCCTCATCACCGAGGGTATGGAATTCAGACATTATTTCATACAGCAGCCTGGCATCCAGTTTCAGCGTCATAATAGGACCCTTAATGCATTTATGTAATTTAACTTTACAAGATGAACAAAGCAGCAATAAATTTTATGCACTGTTATATTGACTGCGAAGAAAAACAGGTTAAATAGGAGATGCAGATATGTTCATATGCAGGTAAGGGCCACAATGAGAATCCCGCCTTCCCTCTGCCTTAGCTGTAGGGGTGCTAAAATGCTATGTGGTCTAACCTTCTGCCCCATCTCGGTTAACCGGATTGTTGTCCCAAAGATGAAGAATGTGCAGGGCAACTCCCTTTCAGGTTCCTCTCCTCCAAGTGTATTCGTTGGGAGATACGGATATCCAAAGATCAGGATATACCCTTCCACTCCCCCTGAGCATGGCGATACTGGAATTTATGAAAGCACAAGAGAATGGATGAATATGCCGATGGAAGACTTCCTCTCCATGAGGCTCTCCTTGGTGAGGGGCGGAATGGATATCCGTGTTGGAGATGCGGCATCTCCCGACAGGCTTTTGCAGGAAATACAGCTAATGGCATTATCCCAGAAGCCAGTGGAAGTTGATATGGTGTTTGAGAAGAATCTTTCAGCATCAGACGTGGTTCTGGACGATCACCTGCCTCCCATGGGTCCATCAGCTCCAATAAGGAGAATTCAGGTGGACACGGCTTCTCCAGGGAAAGACGTTGAGAAAGTTTATGGTGATACCGACCTGAAGGCTGGCGAAGCTATGAGATATCTGTACTCAAGCGGAATAGATGTCTCAAGAATTTCCAAGATACTAAGCATTGGGGCAGTTGGTGAGGGGAAGGCCAGGCGCGTTGTGCCTACAAGGTGGTCAATAACCGCAGTTGACAAGAACATATCTGATACGCTTGTGGAAAGGGTGAAGGACTATCAGCAGATAGACAAATTCATGGCATTTGTGAGGCCGACCCCTGGAAACCTCTTCATGGGCATACTCACACCATCCAACTGGATATACGAATGGGGTGAATCATGGTTTCCAGGTAGCACATGGAACCAGTGGGGAAAAGAGGCGTTTGTCGAGATAGATGATGAGGGATATTACGGGAGAAAGGACTATCCAGGTATTGGTGGATGCTACTATTCGGCCAGGCTTGCGGTTGCGGAAAAATTCGTTGGAATGAGAAGATCAGGGGGGGCCATAACTTGGAGGGAAATATATCCGTCATTTAACCTCCCGGTTGGTGTCTGGTACGTGAGGGAGAACATGAGGCTGATGTTCTCCGGAAAGCCAGAGATATTCGACACTCTGGATGAGGCCGTGAATTATCTTTCCGGATTCATGGAGGTGGACCCTTCAAGGTGGCTCTCTGGGTCGAAGGTGTACCCTGCAATCAGGTATAATAACCTGGACAGGTTCTTCAGGATTTGAAATGAGGATAGTGGAATATAATGCAGTGAGCGCAATTTCAAGATCATCAATGGCAGAGCTTGATTACGCTCTGAATGCATACTCAGGATGCTTTCATGGCTGCATATACTGCTATGCCATGGATTTTACGAGAATACAGGATGCTGCACAGCACTGGGGACAGGTTGTTTATGTAAAGAAAAATCTTCTTCACCTCCTGCGTTCTGAAATCAAGACAATGAAAAGGGGCATTGTGGGCGTTTCAACCATAACTGACCCGTATCAGCCTGCAGAAGCAGTTTATCATCTTTCCGGTTCTGCCATTGAAATACTGCTGAGGGCCGGATTCAGGGTTACTGTCCAGACAAAATCCCCTCTTGTCTTAAGGGATAGAGATATCTTGCAGGATCACAGGAATTTGTGCGATGTCGGTATTACCATTACCACCATGAACCAGAAGAAGGCACTTCTTCTGGAACCACAATCTCCTTCGCCGCTGGCCAGAGGCAGGGCGCTGTCATCACTTTCATCCAGCGGGATAAGGACCTGGATATTCCTTGGCCCCATAATCAATGGCATCAACGACTCGCCTAGTGACATGGAGCAGATCTTCCAGCTGGCAGCAGATACAGGGTCCAGGGTAATATACGATACATTTTCAAATTATAAGGGGGCCACTAGGTTGATGGCTGAAAGAATTGGCAGTTCAGACATGGCTGGGCAGAGCAGATATGACATCAAGTGGAAAGAAAAGGTCATATCTGACGTGCAGAGGCTATCAGACAGGTATTCTGTAAAATGCAATAATCAAGATCAGGAATGGCTGGAGGAGAGAAGGATGGACTACAGAACCCTGTACTGATCTAAAAATAGAAACGCCTTAACTGCTGAAGATATGGCGAATCTTGTGGTATAAGTTGCTTCAGTTTTTCCCAGGTCTGCTCGTTGTTATACCTGAATCTCTTGTAAATGAAATCACCAGATTCGGTATCCCACAATGTGTACATAGGCATCCAGTTTCCGTCACGAGGCTGCCCTGCACTTCCGGGGTTTATTATCTTCCCTCTGTAAAGCATTGGAAAATGCGTGTGCCCAACGAGAATGTAATCGTATTTCTTGAAGCGCTGATCCTTCCATACCATCTCAGCTTCAGTGGCAAAGAGATAGCCGAAGAGGTGATTGTTTGGGGACGCGTGGGCAAGGAGAAGATTTCTACCCTCAATATTTACCTCTTTGGATTCCGGGAAAGATCCAAGGAGCTTCAGATCATTTCCTGAAAGCTGTTTCAGGGTAATCTCTCTCCTCGAGTATTCGCTCAAATCATGCATCTCAGGTGAACAGCGGCAGTCTTCACCGGTGATGGCGGCATAATCATGATTCCCCATCACTCCAATATTGACATTTTCCATCAGCAGGTCAAGTGTTTCAGCGGGCGAAGGCCCATAGTCAACAATATCCCCGAGAAATATGGCCTCATCAAATCTTTCAAGTTGGAGAATTGATTTCAGGGCATCCAGATTGGCATGGATATCTGAGAAGATTAGGACCCTCACGCCCAATGATGCGGAGTTCATTTAAAAAATTCGCTATTCACATTATGTGTCCGCATGGCAGGGAAAGCATAGTAATATGTCCTTCCTAGGACTATTTGTTTCATGTATGAAGTGGACGGCAAGAGAGCCATAATTACGGCTGCCAGCAGTGGAATAGGATATGCAGTGGCATCTGTGCTTGCGGAATCAGGTGCCAGCGTCCTCATGTCATCGCACGACTCCCAAAAGATAAAGCAAGCGGCCAACAATCTGAAGAAAAATGGACTGAAGGCTTATCCAGTGGTTTTCGATCTATCGGAATCGGATGCCGGCTCATTAATTTCTAAGGCATCAGATAGAATGGGAGGATCGGACATACTCATAATGAACTACGGCGACCCGAAACTGTCGCCATTCATGGAAATCACTGGCGAAGAATGGGATATGTATTACCGCATGTTCATCAGAGCCACAACTTCACTTGTAAGGGAATTTGTCCCTCAAACCAATGGGTGGGGTAGAATTGTATTCATTACTTCTATGACCACAAGGGAATCGTATCCTGGATTTTCAATATCTGGCTCATTGCGGGCAGCAGTTGTAAATCTTGGAAAGACACTGTCTCTTGAACTGGGGAAGCTGGGAATTACAGTGAATTCAATCTCGCAGGGCTATTTTCTTACTGAAAGGCTGCAGGCTGTCATCACGAGAAATTCAGCACTCAACGGAACTAGCACTGAAGAAGAAAGAAGAAAGTTGGTGGAAGATATCCCGTCTGGTAGGATAGGCAGGCCGGAAGAGATAGGATATCTGGTCAGGTTCCTCTGCAGCGAGGAGGCTTCCTACATCAACGGTGCCAACATTCCAATTGATGGTGGACTAACACGTTATCCTTACTGAAAAATATTCTGCTGCATCAGTTCATTCCCACATTGGAAGCAGGATATGGCAGATTTGTAAAGTTAAGCGCTTCCAAGCATTTTTCTATATCAGGTGCAATTTGCAATCATGGCAATAAAAATATTGGAAAACCCGGGAAAGCAGTTAAGGCCAGAAGGAGCCATTAGGGCAGACGTCGCATGGAAGCTCTTCGACCCTCTTAATATTGGAGATGTGACCCGCAACTCTCTGAACAGGATGTCAAGGTTCACCCAGTGGCTGTGGTGGGAGCTTTCAAACCAGGCCGGTTTCCTCAACAGAAGGAAGAACAGTACAGTATACATAATCGCCCCTGAAATGACCGATGCGGGGAAAGCCTTCATTAAGAGAATAATCTCATTCTGGGACACTGATATCTATCTATACAGGAATCCAGAGGTAATGGCAGATATTGAGGTTCCTGCTCAAAATGCCTGGATGCCACCAGTCTACAATCTAGCCCCGGATGCGACGAAGGACCCTGTGCAATCAGCCCTTGTTGAATCAGACGACGCTGGGACCTGCCATTTTATTTCTCCTCTCACAGGACTTTCTCATGCCTTTTTCAGGGTTTACACCATAAATCCTGGCCACACGTATTCACGGTACCACAGCCATACAGCACGGGAAGAGCATTACCTGGTGCTCGAAGGAACAGGGATTGCCAGGATAGCAGGCAGAAGTGAGGAGGTAAAACAGGGTGACATTATCTTCAAGCCAACCGGGCCTGATCTGGCCACACAGTTCATTGCGGGGGAGAATGGGATGCGCATACTAGATATGGAAATATGGAACGACCCTACAAGGGCAGACAAGGATGTCGTGGCGTATCCTGATCATGGAGAGCTATGCATGTTCGGGTCAGGATGGTACAATACGATACCACTATCCGCCATTCATTCGGCAGAGGATACGATGAAAAGTTATGAAAAAGGTTATTACAGGAATGAAGACGGGTCTTGGTCTCCGAAGGAGGTACCAGGATTTCCTGAAAGGACTTCCTGAATGACTGGTTTCCTGCCTGAAGAATTGCCTGAAATCATTTTCCACAGTTCTCAAGAAAACTTATATCCCCCTATCTAATTCAGCGAGAGCGTATCAAGATCGTACAGAACGTAAAAAGAGCAAATGCTTTCCGATCTTGTTCAGTAAAGGGTGAAGATATTGAAGATGCCTAAAGTAATCAGCATGTATTGTCCTTCCTGCAAGAAACACACTCCTCACGACGTGGAAAGGGTGAGAAAGAAGAAGGCCAGCGAGTTCAAAGCTGGACAGAGGAGATTCAGAAGGGCAACGTCAGGATATGGAGGTTTCCCAAGGCCTAAATATGAAGGGCGCGAAAAGCCAACAAAGAGGCTTGCACTAAGGTTCAGATGCCAGACCTGCAAGAAGGCTGTGACCCCTCCAAGCTTCAGGGCAAAGAAATTCGAGATCGTGGAGGTCCAGTGATATGGAACAGAGCAGATTCTCAAAACCCAAGAGCATTGGAAACAAGTTCATTCGTATTAAGTGCAAGGACTGTGGGAATGAACAGGTAACATACACTAAGATTTCTTCTGTGGTGGTCTGCAATATATGCAATGCCACACTTGCAAGGCCAACAGGCGGCACTCTTGAACTTGCAGCAGATATAATCGGAGACCAATAATGAAGAAAGACCTTCCTGATGTAGGAGAGCTTGTTGTCGTTACGATCAAGGAAGTCAAGAACTTTGGAGCCACGGCAAAGCTTGAGGAATATCCTGGGAAGGAAGGGTTCATTCATATTGCGGAAGTGGCGACAGGCTGGGTAAAATATATCAGGGACTATCTGAGGGAGAACCAGAAGACAGTATGCAAGGTACTCAGTGTGGACCCTAATCGTGGAAACGTAGAATTATCGCTAAAAAGGGTCAACGAACACCAGAAGAGGGAAAAGATATCAGAATGGAAGAACGAGCAGAAGGCACAGAAGCTTCTTGAACTTGTTGCACACCAGCTAAAGAAATCCGTTGATGAATGTGAAGCAGAGTTCGCCGATTCACTGAGGGAGAGATATGGAAACCTCTACAGTGCTTTCGAAGACGCTTCTGCAAGTGAAGACTGGTTGCCTGATGTGAAGGGGAAATGGAAATCTATCTTCGTTAAGATTGCGAAGGAAAACGTTGTACTGCCTTACGTTAAGATAGGAGGAACACTGGAAGCTTATTCCCTAGCTCCCAACGGCATTGAACTTATTAGGGAGACACTGGACACTGGCCAGGAAGCATCAGTCAATATTCAATACGCAGGTGCCCCAAGGTACAGGATATCGGTAACAGACAAGGATTACAAGTCTGCTGAGGATACGCTTAAGCGCGTAGTGCAGCGAATTACTGACAATGCGAAGAAGAACGGCGTATATGCCGAATTTAACAGGAAATAACTCATTAATATGCACTCTCTTATCAGGAAATGCATTGCATGCGGGAATTATACCTTGGCTGAAAACTGCCCTAGATGCGGCGGAAAAACGCAGGTTGCACTTCCACCAAAATATTCGCCAGTTGACAGATTCCAGCGTTTCAGATTAAAGTTGGAGGAGGAAAAGAATGGAAAAGATAGTGATAAACCAATATAAGCGCCCTAGGCTGACCAGCCCTGTTCTGGTGGGGGGTCTTCCAGGAATCGGGAATATCGGGAAGATAGCGGCTGAATATCTCGTAGAAAAGCTGAAGATGGAAAAGTTTGCAGATGTGTTTTCCCAGTACCTGCCGCCACAGGTGTTCATAGATGATGCAGGAGTAGTCAGGCTTGTCAGGAACACAATCTATTATAAGAAAATTGCAGGGAAAAGCGATCTGCTTATACTGGTCGGAGATTTTCAGGGGACAACGCAGGAAGGCCAGTATGAAATGTCGTACCATATTCTAGAGCTTGCCAGGAAACTTAACGTTTCCATGATTTACACACTTGGCGGCTATAGCACCGGCAAGATAGTTGATACTCCAAGGGTGCTTGGAGCCGTGACAAGTGAAAATCTCCTGAAATCGCTCCAGGATAGTGGAGTTGTATTTCCAAAGGGGGAGCCTGGGGGTGGGATCGTTGGATCAGCAGGAGTGATGCTGGGGCTTGGCAAGGAGCTCTTTGACTTGCCTGGGGCCTGCCTGATGGGCGAAACCTCCGGGTATTTTGCAGACCCAAAGGGGGCAAAGGAAGTAGTCAGGATATTGGTGAGCCTGCTTGGGCTAAAGGTTGATCTTTCAGATCTTGAGGAGAGAAGCAGGCAGATAGAACAGATTACAGAAAAGATGCAGGAGGACGTACAGGGCAAGACCCAGCAGAAGGAAGACCTGGGATATTTCGGATAACCATCTTCCACCCACAATTTTTTTAGTCTGCTCTTTGCCGGCGGTTTATCAGCAACGCCAGCCAAGCAATCAACAAAGTAATTTAAGCCATGGGATTATCTTCTGGCAATGGTTTCCAAGAAGACGGCAATATCTGATTTCAGGGAAGCATCAATTTCTGAATTTTTTGAGAAGAACCGCCACATTCTTGGCTTTGACTCTCCGCAGAAATCTCTTTACATGATTGTGAAGGAGGCAATGGACAACTCCCTTGATGCATGTGAGGAGTACCAGATACTTCCGGATATACAGGTGAGCGTAGAAAGGCACACCGACGACGAGTTCATAATCACAGTGGAGGATAACGGCCCTGGAATCGACAGGAAGCAAGTCCCGGCTGTATTTGGGAAACTTCTTTATGGCTCAAGATTCCACTCCTTCAAGCAGTCACGCGGCCAGCAGGGCATAGGAATAACTGCCGCCATCCTTTATGGGCAGATTACAACTGCAAGGCCATCGTATGTCAGGACAAAGCGGCTTGATGACGATGTAGCATATGAGTTCGAGCTGGGAATAAATGTCAAGGAAAACCGTGCAGACATACATTATGAAAGGCCTGTCATCTGGAATGTCAAGAGCGGTACTCTGGTGAAGATACCGGCCAAAGGCAAGTACCAGACTGGAAAACAGTCAATTATGGAGTACATAATGGAAAGCGCTGTTGCCAACCCCAATGCAAACTTCAAATTCACCGATCCAGAGGGAAAAACAATTGAGATAAGGCGTGCCATTGAAGTACCATCTAAACCTGGAATTGCCATTAAACCACATCCGCTCGGACTTGAACTCGGCGACATAAGCTCAATGAGTAGATTAACCCAAGCGGAAAGCCTGCTTGATTTTCTCAGGAATGACTTCAACAGGATAAGCGACAGGATAGCCTTGGAAATAGCAGAGAAATCAGGAATCCCGGCAGATTTGGATCCAAGGACGCTTACCCTGCAGCAGATAAAGGAGCTTAAGCGCGCATTTGGAGAGGTAAAGCTGATGCCTCCTCCCACAGACTGCCTTTCCCCCCTTGGGCATGATTTCATTATAAAGGGGCTGAAGAACGTATATGGCGACAGCAGGCCGTCGCATTACTCAAAGCCGGTTGTAAGGCCCATTGCGGTGCATAATGGCCAGCCGTTTGCGGTGGAGGCGGGGCTAGTCTACGGCGGGGACCTAAAGTCTGATGATCCGGTAAGGGTCGTGAGGTTTGCCAACAAGGTGCCGCTCCTCTATCAGGCCGGAGCCTGCGCCATAACCAGGGCCATACAGGAGATGGACTGGCGGCCTTATGGACTGGATCAGAAGAGCGGACAGGGAATGCCGTACGGTCCTGCCATAATTTTCGTGCATGTTTATGGCATCAGGATACCTTTTACGTCAGAATCCAAGGAGGCCATTGCATCAGTTGATGCAATCTCGGCGGAGATAACAATGGCGCTGAAGTCTCTTGGAAGAAGCGTCAAGTCCTTTCTGGGCAAAAGGGAAAAGCGGAAAAAGGTATATGAGAAATTCAGGCTTGTGAATCAGCTTATCCCGGAGATAGGAAAGAAGTCAGCCGCCATACTTGGCAAAGAAATGCCGGACCTTCATCCCGTCATATCAAAGATAGCCAATGTTGTGTTTATAACAGAGGAGATACAGAGAAATGAAGGAAGCACAAAATCAGTGGTTCATGCTGTAAATTTCACAAGGGCGCCTGTCTCACTTAAACTTTATGCCGAGCCTCCCCTTGGAAATTATGATGGGCCGGAGCTTTCGTGGGAAATATCAGATCTGCAGCCTTCAATGGAGGCTACTTTCCAGTTCAGCCTGGTGAACGTTAACGCGGAATATCCGGGAACAACTTTCTATTTCACAGGTATTGACCCGGTCAGGGTGCAGGGGGCTGAACCGCTGCCAGCTGACTATGGCATCGGCGGCCTAACCGTCATTGAGGAAGACGAAGGCGCAGGAGAGGATGAATGATGCAGAGGGATGTTGGCAAATCACTTGAGGGGCTAGTTGGAAGAATATACGATTTTATTTCACACGGCGAGGTTCCGGAGATATCAATGCCTTCCAGGAACAAGGATAACATAGTGCTCGATCAGCTCCTCTCAGTCTGGAAGTATGGGGATTCTCTTGTGACAAGGTCTGGAAAGACAGTGGAAGGTGCTGAGTACCTGGTGAAGCTGCTCTACATCATAGACTTTATACGGGAGATGATCAGGGAGAACAAGTCATCCACCCTTAGGGAGATGTACTACATATCAGAAGGATGGAATCTAGCCAAGTTCCACACCCAGGATGAATCCAACCTACTGGCTGAAGACCTTGAGGTCATAAGTGAGCTCCTTAGGGAGGATTTCAAGCTGCGCCCTGAGGAGAACGGAGCCAGCATAATGGGCAACATAACTGTGGAGGAGAAGACAAGGAAAGGTGAATTCAAGAGGATAAACTGCAAGGATGACGTAGGCGACAGCGGTTACTCAATCCCTTACACTGTTGAGGAAGAAAAGCTCCGGATAGTGGACTTGGATGCTGATTTTGTCCTAGCTATCGAGACGGGAGGTATGTTTGACAGGCTGGTTGAGAATGGATTTGACGAGAGCAACAGATGCCTTCTGGTGCACCTGAAGGGCCAACCTGCAAGAAGCACCAGGAGGCTGTTGAAACGCATAAACGAGGAGAAGGGACTCCCTGTGGTGGTGTTTACGGACGGGGATCCATGGTCTTTCAGGATATATGCATCAATCGCGTACGGAGCCATAAAGACTGCACACATATCACATTACCTCGCCGTTCCTACGGCTGAGTTTATTGGCATAACTGCCTCAGACATACTGAATTACGATCTTCCCACTGACAGGCTTAATGATAAGGACATTGCCGCTCTGAACGCTGAACTAAAGGACCCAAGGTTCAATTCTGAAATATGGCGGGATGAGATCGAGACCATGCTTAGAATTGGAAAGAAGGCTGAACAGCAGGCCCTAGCAAAGTATGGCCTTAATTATGTCACGTCCACATATCTGCCGGAAAAGCTTTCCAATCTCACTGGTTACAGGTGGTAAAGATGCGCATAGCACTCATTCAGATGGAATCTTCCCAGGACAAGCAACATAACCTTGAGGCCTCTCTCATGTATATGGAGGAGGCCCTGAAGTATAGGCCAGAAGTTGTGGTCTTCCCTGAATACCAGATGCATCTTCCCGATTTCGAGAAGCCAGAACTGACCCTGGCAGCGGCTGAACCGGCAAACGGTGAATTCGTAGCAGCCTTCCTGGAAAAGGCAAGGCGCGAAAAGTTGATGATTCTTCTGAACATTGCCGAACTTGAAAAGCCCGGTTTAAAGCCATTCAATTCTTCTCTGCTTATCGATGATATTGGCGTGATAGCTGCAAAATACAGGAAATTGCATCTTTTTGATGCATACAGCATGAGGGAGAGCACAGTATATCAGCAGGGGAGGATGCCCCTTGCACCAGCAGAGACCCCTGCCCTGTCCATGGGCATCCAGATCTGCTACGATCTCCGGTTCCCGGAGCCAGCCCGGCTTCTCCGCATTATGGGTGCAAAGGTGATCTCCTATCAGGCAGGCTGGTTTGCCGGCGAGAGGAAGCTGGAAACATGGAGAACCTTGCTCAGGTCAAGGGCCATTGAAAACGGAGCCTATGTGATCGCCTCCGCCCAGTGTGGTTCAAAATTCACGGGGCACTCTCTTGCGGTGAACCCCTATGGAGACATAATCGGTGAGCTTGATACCCAGCCAGGTGTCCTTTCAGTTGATCTGGATATGTCACTTATTGAAAAGTATTCCAGGGATGTTCCGCTAATGAGGCAGCGGAGAAAGGACATCTACGATATATCAGGGTACTGAGAGCATCCTCAGTATTCCCCTGAACTCCTTCACATCCCCCACCCTGTACCTGGCTGCTGTGGGGCCATCTCCAACTTTGATGGTCAGCGCATCCTGGTTGAGGATGAATGAATCCTCGTCAGTGATGTCATCACCAGCAATGAGGGCAGGCCTGCTTTCACGCAGCATCCTTATTGCTGTCCCCTTGTTTATGCCGGGTATGCGCAGTTCTGCTATCCTCTTTCCCAGATAGAGATCCATTCCAGACTCTGCTGCCATGTTCCGGAGCTCAGAAACAAGGCTTCCAGAATCACGGGGCGATAGGCGCCATAGTATGAAGACAATCCCGCCCTGCTTATTCGTGATCTTCAATCCGGGATACCTAGAAATGAAATCATTCCTTCTTGAAAATGCTGAATTGCAGTATTCAATGTATTTAGTGGCATCTACAAGATAGCGCGGTTCCTGGCCCCTCTTCATCAGCACAGCACCATGGAGTGCTATGATATTGTATCTATTTCCTAGAAATTCAGTTATTTCCAGAAGTGACCTGCCAGTGGCAATGTAAGTCTCATACCTTGCTGACACTGCATCCAGGAGCGAAACAAGCTCAGAATCTGGATAGGTTGTTTCTGGGTCTGGAGACAGCTCAACCAGGGTGCCGTCGTAGTCTAGAAATACCATGGAATCTCGAGGAAGCGACCTGATTGCAGTTTCAACATCAGTTCCCAGAGACATAATCTGGCCTTCCCTTATGCATCAGCTCATCAGCTTTTTTCTCTATTGCATTGATCCACCAGTTGATGTCCCTTCTTCTTATGCTGGTCTTCATTGCCTTAAGCCTCTGTAATGCCTCTTCAGGCCCCATTGAAAGTGCCCGGGCAAGTGCATGGGCCATGGCATCTATATCGTTTGGGTTTACAAGTATTGCCTGAGGAAGGTTGAAAGCTGATCCTGCAAATTCGGACAGTATAAGGACGCCCTTTTGCGTGGCAGCAACAAATTCCTTGCTCACAAGATTCAGTCCATCCATGACGGGGGTAATCAGGGCAACATCTGCATTCCTGTAGTAGGACAGGAGTGCTCTTTCAGCTACCTTCCGGTACATGTAGATCACCGGCTGCCAGTTTATGTCGCCCAGAATGCCGTTTATCCTTCCAACTTCCATCTCAATGTCCCGCCTCATTTTCTGGTACTCGAATACTGCTGTCCTGCTTGGCGTCACTATCATTATGTAGAGGAATTTTCCGCGTGACTGTGGATAGAGCTTGGTATACCGCTCCACCGCCAGTAGCCGGTTGATGAGGCCTTTGGTGTAATCTAGCCTGTCTATGGAGAATATTATCTTCCTTTCTGCTGGAGCGAACCTGGCCTGCTTTATATGCGTATCATCAGAATAATGCTTGTAGTCTATTCCAAGCGAGTAGGCAAATGTCATGTCGTCGACACTCATCTCAGGATCGGCAACCCTTTCACAGGATTCCCGGAAATTCTTCCTGTAAAGTTCCGTGTGGAATGTGATCATGTTGCTTTGAAGGAGGCTACCAGCAATTTCCCTTGCCTGCGGCAATATGTTGAAGAATTCAGATGATACCCATGGAATGTGCCAGGTAAATATTATGAAGTTGCTGAATCCACTCTTTCTCAACATCCCGGGTACAAGTGTCAGCTGGTAGTCATGAACCCATACCAGTGATTCCGGATCAGACTTTCGGATGATAGTTTCAGCAAACTTCTGGTTCACTCTGCTGTATTGCTGAAAGGATCCCTCCGCGTACCTTATTCTTTCCCTGAAATAGTGGAAAAGCGGCCAAAGTGTCCCATTGGAATATTCATCATAGAATCCATGTTTCTCTGCTCTGTCCAAAAATACACGGACAATCCGGTATCCCTCATATTCCTCCTCTTCATGGTCTCTGTCTGAATTTCCGTCTCCCCAGCATATCCATGATCCTCCATGATTTTTCAGTGCCTGATGGAGAGCAGTTGCCACCCCGCCAACATTCACCCTGACAGTTTCCCTTCCGGCAACTTTCTCATGGCTGATAGGGCATCTGCTTGTGACAACTACCAGTTTCATGCTTCAAAATTAGGTCATGATATTAATAATGTTATATTACGGCTCCTCAACCATCTCCTTGGGGCCATTTCTGCCCAGGACTTCCCGGGCCAAGAACACAAGAATACCTGCTGCTATGAATGACACAGCTGCTATGAGAAATATATATGAAAACGCCAGTGAGGAAGCCATTCTTGCATATACAGGTGAGGTTCCAATTTCGCCGACTACAAAAACTGCAGTGACTGACGACATAATGGAGCCAGCCACAGGAGCCCCAATGCTGCTTCCAACATTCCTGAAGGTACCGTTCATGGCAGTAGCAATACCCATGTTTTTAGGATCCACCGTAAGGACTATGAGGTTGATGAGTGACGCATTCATTATTGACAGGCCTCCTCCTGTGATGAATTCAAACACCAGCATCTGGGTATATGAGTGAAAGAAAGCCTCAAGCATAAATCCAATGGCAGCCATTACAGAACCAACAACGGCAAGCGGCTTGACACCTAACTTTCCGACAAGGTTTCCTGTGATGGGTGCGAATACAAGGGTGCCTATGGCAAAGGGAACGAGGGAAAGACCTGTGATAAGAATGGACTTTCCGTAGCCAGCGGGTACCGGCAGCTCAAACCTGTATGTCAAAGCCTGCATTGCAAGAAACATACCCATTCCTGAAATGGACAACACAACATTGGCAACAAGAACATTCCTTTCTGAGAGCAGCCGCCCATCAATTATGGCATCTCCGCCGCGGCGGGAGTAGTACCTCTCATATACTGCAAGAGGGACTGCAAGGATTGCACCGGCAAGGAACAGTTCCATTGTTCCTGCGGCTTCCCATCCCCACGTAGGAGCTTCAGAAAGGGCAAAGACAAATATGGCAAGCATACTGGCAAGAAGGCCTGCACCAAAATAGTCTATCTTGACGTCAGGCCTCCTGTATCTGGATTCCCTCACTGTTGCAATTGTGAGAATGGCAAGCAGTATGACTGCAGGGATTGCCGTATGATAGGTCATCCTCCAGCCAAAGTCATTGGAGACAAGAGATCCGAGCGGAAGACTAACAGCAAACCCGGCTCCAAACATTGCGCTTATGAAAGCCTGGGCCCTTGGGACCATCTCCCTTGGAAACTCCTCCCTGACAAGACTCATCCCCAGGGGCATAATGGTTAGCCCTATTCCCTGGATTGCCCTTGATATGACCATGAACGAGAAGGTTGGAGAAAACCCTGTGACTGATACTGCAGCAGCATAAATGAGGAGAACCAAGGCAAGGATCTTCTTCTTCCCATAGATATCACCAAGCTTTCCCATTATTGGTGTGAAGGCCACCCCTCCAACCAGATAGGCTGAAAGAAGCAGGCTAACCTGAGCAGACGTGACCCCAAAATCATCGGCTATGGTGTGCAGGGAAGGGGTAAGCATGCCTTCTATATACATAACAACAAGGACAAGGCCGGCCAAGATCATCATGACCCTGCTGGCATATTTTGGATCAAATTCCCTGTTCTCGCTAACCTCTCTCTTTGAAAAATCAATTTCAACCGTCATTTTTTCACCGTTTTCACAAGATCTCTTTTAAGAAATTCTGTTGCTCTTAACCCAATTGCATCCAGGAGCTGGATAAGTTCAGACCGGCAGGCAGGTTCAACTTCCTGCAAACCGGCCAGAATTGTATTGCTCATTTCATCTTCCAGGGAGGATAAGAATTTGTGACCCGTATCCGTAACGTCAACAAGCGCAACGCGCCTGTCTCCTGAGATATGAGTTCTCGCCACAAGCCCCATTTCCTCCAGGGTGTCTACTATGCCGGTTATAGTTGGCTTCTTGACATTTATGAAAAGAGCAAGATCTGATATCTTCTGCTTGCCATGCATATCAAGATATCTGAGGATGCCATACTGGTAGGCCATAAGGCCTCGCGCCCTTATCATATGAAGCTTAAGCATGATCATCTTGTCAGTGGTGCGTTGTATTATGGCACTGAGTTCAGTCATGCTATCTGAAACCATAACCAGTAATTAATTAGTAATACATAAAGGTTAATGATAACTAACCAAATTAAACTTGAGGCGAAATTTCGTGTCAATTTAGGGAGCGGTGAGAGGAATTAAGTATTAATTTTGCATAATAAAATTGATAAGAACGATCCTGGACAGGATAATATTCGTCTTTCCAACATTACTCTATGCTGCTAGTATATTTTCAAGAGCACTTGCTGGCAACGGTTTATTGTCGTCTGTTGAGGATGAAAATTCCACGAGGAAAATAGAAGTCCAGTTTCTAATAGATGGGGCACTGCTGGGTGTAATTAATGGCTTTATCATAATATTTGGCATCGGGCAAACTGGCTACGGAATACTGCTTTCCTTTGCAACTCTGGCAATAGCACTCCTTGGCATTTCATCTCTTTATTCCGGTTCATCTACATATGCAAGTCTTTTCATCATAGTCCTAAACGTTCTTCTCTTTGGCCAGTTCCTGGATCTTGCAACATTCTCATTCCCAGTATCTTTAGGTGTAATAATTGCCCTTGCCATTCTTCTGTTCGTATACCTAGCAAGGTTTGCAGAAAGCGGAGATGAAGCCGCAGAAGCTAATCCATAAGAAACTGTAGAAGCCTTGCGGAAGCTGGGAACAGGAATTATTCTCTTATCACCCGGCAGATCTGAAGTTGAAATCGGCTGCGAAAATGGAAAAACGGAAATCATTGCAGCAAATAGACCAAGAACTAACTGCATGAACCGCACATCCTTATGATTTATGGCCCTGCATAACTACCAACAATGATAAACACTTACCTGAAAAAGCTTATAAGAACGAAATATGACAGCGATTCGCATTTCCCATCCCCTCGCGGAAGATAGTACACGTGCGAAACGTAGCAGGCTTTACCGTCGGGTTCGGAATGAGACCGGGTGTGACCCTGCCACTATGGCCGTCACGTACACTGCATTATGGAGAATTATATAATACTTTTCAGACTGATGGCACTATGGCTGACGCCTTACCATTGTCATGTAATGTGTGCATCGCCATCAAGAATCCCTCTTTTTCTTGAGAAATATGCCAGGAATAGGGGCAGGCTTGTGAATCCAGACAGCGTTGAGAGTGCCCAGATAACCAAGGGAGAACTTGTCACAGTAAACGCGGAGCCACCAATAATGGGGCCAATTGATCTTCCAATGGATAAGAACGCATTGTATATGCCCATGTTTCTTCCGATATTCTCAGGTTTGGATGCATTCGACACCATTGTTATGCTCGTTGGGAAGGCAAGATCTTCCCCAAAGGTCAGCATGACAGTGGAGATGATGAAACCCAATAGGCTAGTGTCGAGGGCATAACTGAGGTATCCTGCTGAATAAAGTAACGTGCCAAGAGAATACGAGACAAAATTCCCCAGTCTTTTAGACACCCTGAACAAGAACGGCTGTGAGGCAACCACTGTTAAGCCGTTTGTAAGGTAAATAATTCCAAGCTGATAATAAGGTATGTCCCTGATGATCTTCGCATAATTGGACAGGGTAACTGTTTCCTGAGCCTGGACCATGAATAGCATCAATGCAACGACAGACAGCATTATCAACATCCTGTTGTCTGTGTGTAATGAGAAGGTTCGCCCAGCTTTTCTTTCACTCTCCCTTAGGAAATGTGAGATAGAAAGTGCAATAATGCTCATTGAGAGACCAAGGACAAAGAGGGACGAGAAGGGATAGTAGGAAAGAATGAATCCTCCAACGGCCGGGCCTATCCCCCAGCCTATGTTGTTTCCAATTCTCAGGATTGAAAACCCCTTCAGCTTGACATCACTGGATAGTGATACCAGGGCATTGGATGCTGGAGACTGGATTGAATTTCCAAGCATGAGCAAGACCAGCATTGGCGGAAAGAACAGTGGGGAACGCAGCAGATCATGATCCAGAACCGGAAGAGCATAAAGTGTACAGAGCAGGGATAGCGAGAATAGTATGGTGATCCTGTATCCTATTCGATCACTGATAATTCCGCCATAGATCTGCATGACGCCTGAGACTGCACCTCCTGCCGCAAAAACAACTCCGACCAGAAGAAGTGGAATATGGAGTGAAACGTGCATAAATATTGAACTGTAAACCCAGATTGATGAATAGGCCAGCCCCCTCAGTGTGGAAGCTGCGGCGATGATCTCAACATTCTTCAAATTAGTGCTGAATAACTATGTGGTATTATTTGCTTCCATTCCTTTGGGGAAGCGCCTTCAGAATTTCTCAGGATCGAACATGTACTCGCCAATGTGATTCCTCACATCGTCTCTTCTTGCCATGAGTTCCTCCAGCAGATCGCTTATTCGGTCAGCAGTCATTGCTTTCATCTCACCGCTCAGAATCTTCCCTGTCTTGTATTCCTCATACACTTTCCCGACGACCGAAGGGTTTTGCTCAAGAAGGCGGAATACATTGAAGGCAAAGTCAATATCCGGATTCGCCCCGAATTTTCTCTGCTCCTCTGCGGTATCCCTTCCACCGGAAAATGCATATTTCATAAGCTTCCTCCTGACTGTTCTCCTGTCATCGTCCAGATATATGCCGCTGTTCTCATCAGATGAAGACATTTTTCCAGTGCCCTTAAGGGATGGAATGAACTTGGATATGATGGACGAAGGCTTTTGCCAACCGATTTTAGGGATAACGTCCCTTGCGACCTTGAAGTGAGGATCTTGGTCTATGGCATATGGTATGAGGCAGCGGACGCTTTTTCCCTTTATTTCTGAAAGAATGAATGATGGCACCGCCTGTATGCTTGTAAAAAAGTATTTGCCCACATTATCGCTATCACTGAAGCCAAAAACCGCCTTGGCCAGGCTAACGTTGATATGCCGGGCAACCTTTATGGCGTTGTTGTAAAGCAGCCCTGAATTTCTACTGTCTATGAGAATGTGTGTCTTCTCCGGAATAAATCCTAGGCTAAGTATGTCGAGAACGTTTTCATTGGTGTATTTCTCAAGATCATCCCTGCCAAGATCCCTGAAGAGAAATTTCTCGTCGTCTGTTATCTGAATAATCAAATCAACATTGAATTTTTCCTGTAGCCACCTTGTGAACATGAAGGGCAGAAGATGCCCCAGGTGCATCTTTCCAGAAGGCCCCCTCCCTGTATAAAGATAGAAACTTTCTCCACGGGAGTATGCGTCAAGAAGCAGATCAAGATCCCTATGAGCATAGAATACATCATAAAGGAGAAATGGGTGCAGGTCTCCGGTGAATTCAGAAATTCTCTTCTTGAGGCCAGCGTCGATTACTTTGGCCCCAAATTCAGTTGCTATCCTTGAATAGTCAGTATCACCCAGGCTTCCTGAGACTTCCCAGGGAGTTATGGAAACATCATCAACCAATTCAGCACTTCCTTGCCATTATTGATCAGACCGTGCTAATGGGGACATCTTTCATGAAGAGATCCCTATCCATCAAGCTCTTCATCCGGCCGAGGTCTTCAGGCCTGAATACGCCATATTCTGTAATGAACGCTGTAACATACTTGTGTGGCGTTACATCGAAGGCGGGATTCTTGGCGTGGCTCCTTTCCGGTCCAAGTCTGCTTCCGTTAACTGTAAGCACCTCATCTTCCGACCTTTCCTCTATAGGTATCCTATCTCCGTCAGGAATTGAGAAGTCGAATGTGCTGCCCGGCGCTGCAACGTAGAATGGTATTCCATTTTCGTGGGCAACCACAGCCTTCTCATAAGTGCCAATCTTGTTGGCAAAATCACCGTTAGCAGTTATCCTGTCGGCCCCAACAATCACCAGATCAACTTCCTTCCTCCTCATGTAATAGCCAGCTGCATTATCCGCTATTATGGCGTGTTCAATGCCCTCCTGGCCAAGTTCCCATGCTGTCAGCTTAGCACCCTGGAGCCTGGGCCTCGTTTCATCGACGAAGACAAATATATTCTTTCCCTGATCGTGAGCTATCCTCATTGGAGCAAGGGCGGTTCCCCAGTCTACAACAGCAAGTGCACCGGCATTGCAATGGGTAAGTATCCTGCTGTTTTTGCCTATGAGTTCATTGCCAAATTCACCTATCTTCTTGCTTCTTCCGCTGATCTCGTTAGCATAGCGCCTGGCAGAACCCATATCGAAATTGTTTGCCTTAATGTAGTTTATGGCCTTGAAGAGATCGAAAGCAGTAGGGCGCGTTCTCCAGATTTTCTGTACAGCTTCATCCATATTTTCGCCGTTCTTCTTTGCCATGGCAAGGCCATAAGCTGCTGTGACACCGATGGCAGGGGCACCTCTGACAACCATATCCTTTATGGCAAATGCAATCTCATCACTGTTTCTGGCTTCAAAAACTTCTATCCTTTCAGGGAGCTTTCTCTGGTCAATGAGTTTTACCACATCATTTTCATACCATACAGCAAAGAGATGCCTAAGTTCCCCGTCAATATTTACTTTCATAGTGCAACTCCATTGCTTTCTGAAATAAATTGATTTTTCATCACTCCAGGATCATCAGTTCCCGCAACTTTTTTTCAGGTGGCGTTTCCTTCAAATCTGCAAATGGCATATTCATGTAGTTCCTTGGCTCCTTTTCTCCAGCTATATATTTCCTGAACAGATAGTTGTGTATAGTTGGTGTCTCATAAGAAGTGACAAGATCCACAATCTCCTTAGTCATCTGGCAAATTCTTTCAGATTCTGGTGATCCTTTTGCTATCCGCAGTGTGTTGAGACAGAAATTGGACGACATGCATACTCCACCCGCTGCCCCCTCCCTGATGGAATCAAGCAACAGGGCATCCTTTCCCTGAAATACCTTTAGCCCCTTTATTTTCAAGAATTCCCTGAACTTTTTCATGTCGGCTCCACTGTCCTTGAGGCCTGCAAGATTTTCATGGCTATCACGAAGTTTCATGATGGTGTCAGGCTGTATCTCAGTCCCACTGAGTCCCGGATTGTTATAGGCAAATACGTTAGTGTCAAATGCATCGAGGATAGAATCAAAGAAACGGTAAATGGATTCCTGGCTGTATTTGTGATAGAAAGGGTTAATTGCAACAAGGTTGCCGTATCCAAGATCGCTGGCAATTTTCCCCATGTGAAGGGTCTCAATCAGGCTGCTTCTAGTTATTCCAGCGTAAAGATCTATTCCTTGTGAATCCTCAATGACCCATTCTAGTAATTTCTGGTGCTGCTCAAAAGAAAGAGATGCAAATCCGCCAGTTGAGCCTCCGGCAAAGAGGCCATCGAATCTGTTTCTGCGAGCGTATTCCAAAAACATGTCAAGTGCGCTGCGATCTAGGTGATTGTCCCGGAATGGCGTTATCATCGGTATGATCAGGGAAGCTTCCATGATGGGGAATTGCTGTTTCATGATATTATGTCTGTGTTATATTTTATGTCAATCTATATATACCTTTACCGTATCCTTTGCGAATGATCCAGATTCAGGGCTTGACAAAAATCTACAGAAAAAGTCAGCCCCCGGCAGTTAAAAACGTGACTCTGGAAATAAATCAGGGTGAGATCATGGGGTTTGCCGGGCTGAACGGTGCTGGAAAGTCGACAACAATACGTATTGTTAGCGGCATTATATTCCCAACTTCAGGAAAGGTCCTGGTGAATGGCCACGATATAGTAAGGGAAAAAGTTGAAGCATCCAAGCACATAGGCTGGGTACCTGAGTTGCCCAATTTTGAGCCCAACGGCAAAGCCATTCCACTTTTGAAATACTATGCCGGCTTTTACGGCATCGGCCCAAGAGAAGCAGAAGAGAAGGCGGAAATGCTGCTAAAGAAATTCAACGTTTGGGAGGCGCGAAAAAGACCTCTTAAAGATTATTCACAGGGAATGAAGAAGCGCTTTTCAATAGCAGCAGCAATGATAGGAGACCCTGATAATTTTCTTTTTGATGAGACTCTTAATGGCCTTGACCCAGAGGGTGTGAAGAACATGCGGGATTTTATGCTCTCTCTGAAGAAGGATGGGAAGGCAGTGTTTCTCTCATCACACATACTGTCTGAATTGGAGAACGTGGCTGATAGAATTGCCATTATAAGAAGGGGCGAACTGATTAAGGTCATAGATCGTTCTGAGCTTGGGAGTCTAGGAAAATCATCAGTTAAGATCACGCTCCATAACTCTGATTCCAAGGTAAGTGGGATACTGGAAGAGTTTGGGTCTGTGGAAATAAATGGGAATGTGGTATATATCCGGGATTTAAACATACCCCAGGCAGAGAACTACAGGATTACAGAAGCTCTCTTCGGGGCGGGATACAGGGTAATCTCCATAACAACTGAGAGCGAAGGCCTTGAGGAGTATTTCCTGCAGCTGGTTGGTGAGGGGAAATGAGAGACTTTCTTTACGATCTCAGGCGCACCCTTTCTGGAAAATTCACAATCACAATGATTGCACTAATTGTCCTGTTCACTGTTGCCATAGCGTTCGCGGCAGCGAGTACTAGCTCATCCTCTGGAGCATCTCCAAGCAGCACTGCTTACCTGCTCCCGGCCGTATTCGATAACAATGGCACTTACAAGGTTGTTGATTATGCCATTGATGGCTACGGCCACCCGGTCCCGAATCTGAAAATAGTGTCATACATGACATATGCATACAGCGGAACTGGAAGTTCTTCCGGGGAAGTCCAGAGATACGTGAACGGCACAACGGATGCCAATGGTTATTTTAACTATTCATTTACAAGTTCAGCTTCCTTCCAGGATTATTCCTACAATAACGAATACATAGATGGGATCAATGCTAGTTCATCCCTTATATCAATCGTAAATGTATCGTCTGCTCAAAATTCATACTTTACTCTTCGATCAGAAGGATTTTCAGAAGGAAGCAACTATGCCATCTGGCTTTATCCTGTAGATAACCAGTCCAACAGGGCTGAGCAGAACATAGTCTTGCACTACGTCCCCTATTCCAATTCAACGCTCCCTACCATGGGCGTATACTATAATGTGACGAACCCGGGAGGTTTTTCCTTTCCTATTTCAAGCACTACAAATATGACTTACTTCAAAACTATTTCCGGAATGAATAATGCGTTAATTACACTGCCTCTAAACAGGTCAGATAACAATAGGTTTGTAGTAGTCGAGCTCTTTAATTCAACAGGGGTTTATGTAGTGGGAACAGTAGGACATTTTTACTCAACAGTATCTGCTTCATCATTCATTGAAGGTTTCCTGCAGATTCCTTACGAATTTCTAATTCCAATACTTGGGATCTTTTCTGCCTATTTTTACTATGGAAAGGATAAGGCTTCTGGAGTTCTGGAATCCATAATAACAAGGCCTGTTACGAAGGGCAGGGTCATGGCATCCAGGTTCACGGGCGGAGCTGTGAGCTTCCTTGCTGGCATCCTAATAGCTCTTGCGCTTGCAGATCTCATCGTCCTGAAGTACACAGGCTCTGCACTCTCCACTTCATCATTTTTCAGCATACTGGTTGGTTACACGGTGGAGGCAATCGGGTTTTCAGGGATCATTTACCTTGTATCTCAATTTGTTAAATCTCAGGGAGGTATACTGGGAATCGGGATTGCCCTGTTTTTCTTGATGTCCCTATTCTGGGCAGACCTTATGGATGTGATCCTATTTGAATTACACGCAAACCTTGCTGCAAGGAGCGGGCTAGTCGAAAGCATAATCCTCGATTCAATATCGCCCAGTTATTATCCTACACTCGTGCTCACATACCACACAGGCTACCTTTTCTCTTTGCTTGGATTGGTGGGCTCTAACGTAACGGCAGCAAGTGTTGGAATCACGCTGGTGTCAGTTGCAATTATAGGCATAGTCTGGGTAGTGGTACCCTCCCTGGCTTCATTTTTCCTGGCAAGAAGCAGGGACTAGTTTTTATATTATAATTTTAAATTGTTCTTTCCTACTCTTAATCACGATACTGCGTTGCCACAATTTTACATTGCCTGCTCTGTTGAAGGATTGCTTTAAATTGCGCAGAAAATTGCTGTAAAATAATTTCTTGCCAGCAGATTCATTGCGGTCGAAAATCTGCTAATATTTATAAGCCGTGGTCATATTCCAGTAGGCATCGATGCCAATGGGCCCGTAGCTCAGCTAGGTAGAGCATCTGGCTTTTAACCAGGTGGTCGGGGGTTCGAATCCCCCCGGGCCCGCTGCTGGGGTGGAAAAATGGCAAAATTCAATGTGCTGCAGCACGAACTGGTACCGGAACACCATGTTGTTCCAAAGAGCGAAGAGGATAAGGTTTTAAAGGAGTTAGACATAGCTAAGGACCTATTACCAAAAATAAGCAGGAGTGATCCCGCAATTAAGGCACTGGAAGAAATTCATGGGCCACTTGAAAACGGCACTATCATTAAGATTGTGCGAAAGAGTCCTACGATGGGATACTCTGTTTATTATAGGGTCATTACCAGTGAGGTTTTTAAATGAAGGAGCTTGTTGAATACTTTTTCAAGAATGAGAGCGTTGTTAGCCATCTCATAGAATCCTACAACAATTTTGTAGCCACCATAGGAAATCCCGATAGCATAATGCAACAGATCGTGGATGAAACTAAGGTATCAGATGATGACGAACCTGGCGTAATGGTTCTTGATCAAAGCAAAACAGGCGGAAGAGAGATTAAAGTATATTTTGGAAGGCTGAGGGAAAAGGGCAGATACGTTGGCGAGCCCACGATCTGGGTAGACAAGCCAGAAATTAAGGAGGCATCCGGAGCATCTAACCAGATAACTCCCACTGAGGCTAGGCTCAGGGACTTAAATTACATGGCACCGATAACCCTTCGCGTTAGGGTAGTTGAAGACGGCGTCGAGAGAGAACCAGAGAACATAAAGATAGGCGACATGCCAGTTATGGTAAGATCGCGGGTCTGTACACTTACCGGAAGCAACCTGGACCAGTACATAGAAAAGAACAACGGCCCAGTTGATGCGACAAGAAGGGAAAAGCTCCAGTACGTTGGGGAAGACCCTGATGATTCAGGAGGTTATTTCATAATCGGTGGTTCAGAAAGGGTAATAGTCTCACTGGAGGATTTGGCACCCAACAAAATACTTGTAGAGTACGAAGAAAAATATGAGACCAAGGTAGAGGTTGCGAAAGTGTTCTCCCAGAAGTCCGGGTTCAGGGCCCTGACATCAATGGAGCGCGGAAACGATGGAATAATCAGTGTTACAATCCCAAGTGTTGCTGGATCAATACCCCTGGTAATACTGATGAAGGCACTAGGAATGGAAAAGGATGTTGACGTGCACAATTCCATAGCTTCGGCCCAAGCCATGGAGCCCATAATATATGCAAATCTGGAGGAAGCGAGGAACCCCAAGATATTCCCGCCAAACGGGGTTAACAACAACGAGGATGCAATCGCATACCTTGAAAAGAGATTCGCTGCAGGTCAGGCAAAGGAATTCAGGGAAAAGAAGGTATCACAGATGCTGGACAGGTCACTTCTTCCTCATCTTGGCGACTCACCTGATGACAGGCTGAAGAAGGCAATTTATCTGGGGAGAATGGCAAGGTCTCTTCTGGAGCTTCATCTTGGCATAAGGAAAGAGGATGACAAAGATCATCTGGCCAACAAGAGAGTAAAGCTGGCTGGAGATCTGCTGGACGAACTCTTCAGGAACGCCTTCCAGGCTGTAATGAAAGATCTGAAGTACCAGCTTGAGAGAACCTACAACAGAAAGAAGGGAATCCGCCTCAAACCGGCAGTCAGGCAGGACCTTATGACACAGAAAATACTTCATGCCATGGCAACCGGAAACTGGATAGGTGGAAGGACAGGAGTATCACAGCTTCTGGATAGGGTTTCAAATGTCAGCACAATAAGCCACCTTAGGCGAATCATATCACCTCTCACAAGATCCCAGCCTCATTTCGAAGCAAGGGACCTTCATCCTACCCAGTGGGGCAGGATCTGTCCCAATGAGACACCGGAGGGCCAGAACTGTGGCCTTGTCAAAAATGCAGCTCTCATTATTAACGTGACAGAAGGTATTGATCCGGAAATTGTTCTGGAGACACTAAGGGGGATGGAGGTGCAGGAAGTTGAGGGTGAGAATCCTGATACCGGCAGGGTGTACCTTAACGGTGATCTCATAGGATACCATCCCGACCCTGTGTCACTAACACAGAGGATTCGGGACGAAAGAAGAAGGGGCAAGATATCTAACGAGGTAAACGTTAGGTACGACGGATCAACTAGGGAGGTCATCATCAACTGCGATCGTGGCCGAATTAGAAGGCCTCTTCTGATACTTAAGAATGGAAACACAGTGGTTAACACTGAGATGCTTGCAAAGCTTAACAATGGAGAATATTCCGTTGAAGATCTGGTAAAGCATGGCGCCCTGGAATTTGTGGACGCAGAGGAAGAGGAAAATCTGTATATCGCAGTTTACGCCTACAATTTCCCTGAAAGATGCCCCAACTGTAATGCATACCTTTACAGGAGCAAAATCTCATGGGTTAATCCAGGTGACGGATCAGCTCCAGATGCGCATATTATACTGAGGTGCGATCAGTGCGGAAATACATTTGAATCCCAGAAGATCCTGACGGAGGAACACACACACCTTGAAATTGATCCATCCCTCATACTCGGGGTTGTTGCATCTGTTACACCATATCCTGAGCATAACTCATCACCAAGGATCACAATGGCAGCTGCAATGACAAAGCAGTCCATTGGGCTTTCCTCCACAAACTTTAGGATCAGAACTGATACAAGGGGACACATGTTGCATTACCCGCAGATACCTCTAGTCAAGACAAAGATCATGGATTTCATAAAGTATGACAAGAGGCCAGCGGGACAGAACTTCGTCGTTGCCATACTTTCCTACCAGGGATACAACATTCAGGATGCACTTGTATTCAATAAGGCGGCTGTTGAAAGAGGACTAGGAAGAAGCACTTTCTTCAGGACATACAGCGCTGAGGAGAGAAGATATCCTGGCGGACAGGAAGACAGGTTTGAAATTCCAACCCACGATGTGCTTGGTGCAAGGGCAGAGGAATTTTACAGGAATCTGGATGAAAATGGCATAATATATCCAGAATCCTATGTGGAAGGCTCAGAGGTTCTAGTTGGAAAAACATCTCCGCCGAGGTTTCTCGAGGAGGGAGGGGATAAGCTTGGCCCACAAAGACGGCGAGAATCCTCAATAACCATGAGGCCAAACGAGAAAGGTTTTGTTGACAATGTTATCCTTACTGTTTCTGAGAGTAACAGCAGGGTCGTCAAGATCAGGGTTAGGAGCGAGAGGATTCCAGAGCTTGGCGACAAGTTTGCATCCAGGCATGGGCAGAAGGGAGTAATAGGTGCCGTGGTCCCTCAGGAGGATATGCCATTCACTGAGGACGGTATTATTCCAGACCTTATAATCAACCCACACGCGATCCCTTCAAGAATGACTGTGGGCCACATACTTGAGATGATCGGAGGAAAGATAGCCTCCATGAAAGGTGACATCATTGATGGAACCATATTCAGCGGGGAGCCAGAAAGAAGCCTTAGGGACGGGCTTGTGAAGTATGGTTTCAGGCAGTCGTCCAATGAGGTAATGTATGATGGAATAACAGGCAGAAAATTCGAGGCTGACATTTTCACAGGAGTCATATATTACCAGAAGTTGCACCACATGGTAGCAGGCAAATTCCATGCAAGATCGAGAGGGCCTGTGCAGATACTTACCAGGCAGCCTACAGAAGGAAGGTCAAGGCAGGGAGGCCTAAGATTCGGAGAAATGGAGAGAGACACGCTAATTGCACACGGGGCCGCAATGGTAATCAAGGACAGGCTTCTTGACCAGAGTGACGGGACCATTCTGTATGTCTGCGGCAACCCCAAGTGCGGTCACATTGCAATCCTGGACCGCAGGAAAGGTACACTTAGATGCCCTGTGTGCGGAAATACCGGAAACATCCATCCTGTTGAGACCAGCTATGCATTTAAGCTGATGAGGGATGAGTTGAGCTCCATGGGTGTTATGATGAGATTGATACTGGGTGATTTAAAATGACCACGGGAATTTCCAAGAGGATTTATAAGATTCAGTTTGCGCTGCTGTCGCCAGATGAAATTAGAAAGATGTCTCAGGTGAAGGTTATCACTGCCGACACCTATGACGATGACGGATATCCAATAGAGAGAGGCCTCATGGATCTACATATGGGCGTAATAGAACCAGGGCTTAAATGCGCAACGTGCGGCGGAAAGGTTGACGAGTGCCCTGGGCACTTTGGGCACATTGAGCTTGCCATGCCGGTAGTTCACATAGGTTTCATAAAGGAGATCAAAACTTTCCTGGACGCAACTTGCAAATCATGCGGCAAGATCAAGCTCACTGAGGATGAGATATCTAGCTACAGGGAGAGATTCAGCCAGCTCTCACTCTCAAATTCAGACCCTGAAGTTATCAGCCTTATGTCTAAGAAGGTCACGGATGAGGCATCACAGAGGATGGTATGCCCCCATTGTGGGGCCCAGCAGAACAAGGTAATCCTGGACAAGCCAACGACCTTCAGGGAAGAGGGAATCAAGGTAACGCCCAAGGAAATCAGGGAAAGGCTTGAGAGGGTTCCAGATGAGCATCTGGTCTTCTTCGGACTGAACCCGGAAGTTGCAAGGCCGGAATGGATGGTACTAACAGTGCTCCCCGTTCCACCAATCAATGTAAGGCCCTCAATCACGCTGGAAACCGGAGAGAGAAGCGAAGATGATCTCACACACAAACTTGTTGATATCATAAGAATCAGCCAGAGGCTCAGGGAAAGCAGGGATAATGGATCACCACAGCTGATTATTGAGGACCTCTGGGATCTGCTTCAATTCCATGTTACCACGTATTTTGACAACCAGACAGCTGGCATACCGCCAGCCAGGCACAGGTCAGGCAGGGCTTTGAAGACTCTTGTGCAGCGACTCAAGGGAAAGGAGGGCAGATTCAGGTCCAATCTATCTGGTAAGAGGGTCAATTTCTCTGCCAGGACAGTTATTTCACCTGAACCTTTCCTTTCTGTGAATGAAGTCGGTGTACCTGAAAAGGCAGCCAGGGAGCTTACTGTCCCAGTTACTGTCAACGTGTTCAACGTTGAAAGCATAAGGGAATTCGTGAAGAGGGGACCGGATCCGAGGGATGAGTTCGGCAAGTATCTTGCAGGCGTCAACTACATCATAAGGCCAGATGGGAGAAGAATCAAGATAACTTCACAGAATGCCGATGAAAACAGTAAGAGAATAGAGCCTGGCTGGATAGTTGAAAGGCAACTCACTGAAGGTGACATAGTACTCTTCAACAGGCAGCCATCACTGCACAGGATGTCAATGATGGGGCACACTGTCAGGATACTTGACGGGCAGACGTTCAGGTTCAACCTTGCGGTATGCACCCCCTATAATGCAGATTTTGATGGAGATGAGATGAATCTCCATATTATACAGAAAGAAGAAGCCAGGGCTGAAGCACGGATCATAATGAAGGTTCAAGAGCAGATAATGTCCCCAAGATTCGGCGGGCCAATTATCGGTGGAATTCATGACCATATTACAGCCATGTTCCTTCTGACCCACAATAATCCTCTTTTCCCGGAGGACGAGACAGTCCACATGCTGAGTTACCTTGATATTGACAGAATGCCAGAACCTGTTGTGAAAAACGGGAAGAAATTCTACCACGGAAGGGACATATTCTCCCTTATACTGCCAGAGGGCCTTAATCTAAAGTTCACCAGCAAGCTTTGTTCCGGTTCTAAGGAAAAGTGTGAATACGAAGACGATCCCGCTGACAAATTTGTCTACATAGTTGACGGAAAGATGCTACATGGTACCATAGACGAGGCTGCAATTGGATCATTTTCAGGCGAAATTATCGACAAGATATTCAGGAAGTACGGATCAGAAGAAACTTCAAAATTCATAGACAGGATGACAAGGTTGGGCGTTGGGTTCATAAGCATCAGGGGTTTCTCCACGGGCATTGCCGATTACGATATACCTGAGAGCGCCATAGCAAGGATAGAAGAGATATCGGCCCAGGCAATTGAGAGAACAGAGAAACTGATAGAAACATACAGGAACGGGCTCCTTCAACCATCTCCCGGAAGGTCTGTGGAAGATACACTTGAAATTGAAATACTTTCAACCACCGGTATGGTAAGGGATGAATCAGGCAAGATTGCCAGCACATTCCTGGGGCTGAACAACCCATCGGTGATAATGGCAAGATCAGGAGCCCGTGCAAAGATGCTTAACATTTCTGAAGTTGCGGGAATGGTTGGCCAGCAGTCAGTGAGAGGAGGTAGGCTTAACAGAGGCTATTACGGAAGAACTCTCCCTCATTTCAAGGTCAACGATATTGGAGCAATGGCAAGGGGTTTCGTTAAATCGTCATACAAGGAGGGCCTGAACCCGCTCGAGTACTTTATGCACAGCATTGGAGGCAGGGAAGGCCTCGTGGATATTGCAGTGAGAACGTCAAGAAGCGGATACATGCAGAGGAGGCTTATCAATGCCTTTGAGGATCTCAAGGTTGATGAGGACCTACGTGTGCAGGACACAGTAGGGGCAGTTATACAGTTCAAGTATGGAGAAGACGGTGTCGATCCAACAAGAAGTGACAGGGGAGAGACCATTGATGTGGACTACCATGCCTTTGACGTAGAACAGGAGGTAAAATGATGCCCATTCTGCTTTTCAAGGACACGAAGAAAAATATGGAGGTCCTGAAAAAGAAAGCCCCATGCAAATATGCTGTGGATGACCAGATAACTGAAAGTGTTAAGGAGGCATATGTCACATCTGATAAGAAGAACTTCATTTACCGCATCCGGCTGTCTGGCGTGGAGGACTTTAAGGATACCCCTGATGTCATAAGGAAAAACAAGGGTGACATGAAGTCAATCCTAGTGGTTGAGAGCTGCGATTCAATCGATCCGGTGCCTCTTTCACAGTTCAGGAAGAAGGGAAAGAGGATCAGCGAATTTGCTGACTTCATTATAGCAGAACTACCAACGGTAAAGATGGTTGAGAAGCCAACTTATGTTGACAGCCTATCACAGGATGTCAAGGATATAATTGAACTGGCTGCAAAGAAGAAGCTCGATCTGCCTGTCTCCATTGCTGAAAAGCTTATCAGGTACAAGAAGGAAATGACCCCAGCAAAGTTTGATGAATTAATGAACAGGATTGGGGAGGACCTGAAAAAGAAGTTTATAGATCCTCATGAAGCAGTAGGGATTATCGCTGCACAGAGTATAGGCGAACCGGGAACGCAGATGACAATGAGGACTTTCCACTTTGCGGGAGTCAGGGAGATGAATGTAACGCTTGGGCTCCCCAGGCTTATTGAGATAGTTGATGCCAGGCGTATACCAAGCACACCAAGCATGACCGTTTACCTCAAGCCGGAATTTGAGGAGGACGAAGAAGCTGTTATGAAAGTTGTCAAGGAGCTGGAGAATACAACCATACTTGATGTAGCCTCCATAGTAACAGATATCCAGCAGATGACCCTGACCATAAGGCCCGAGCCTGCAAGGATGAAGGAGAGGCTAGTCAACCAGCAGGACCTGATAGATGCGCTTTCAAAGATGAAGGGAATCACCCTGATGAGCCAGGAAAATTCAGAGATCACCGTGAAACCTCAGCAGGAATCCTACAAGAGGCTCTACCAGGTACAGGAACAGCTTAAAACAACCACCATAAAGGGTATTCCGGGAATAAAGAGGGCAATTGCAAGGGTTGAACCGTCCACAAAGAAATGGATAATTTATACACAGGGTTCAAACCTTCGTGATGTTCTGGAAGTGGATGAGGTTGACGCCAACAGGACATACACCAATGACATCATTGAAATATCGTCAATACTTGGCATAGAAGCTGCGAGAAACGCGATATTTAACGAAGCCTTGAGGACACTGAGCGAGCAGGGTCTCGAGGTTGACCAGCGCCACCTAATGCTTGTCGCGGACATGATGTCATTTGGAGGTTCCATCAGGGCTGTGGGAAGGCAGGGAATATCTGGCAGAAAGAGCAGTGTGCTTGCCAGAGCAGCATTCGAAATAACAACAAAACACCTGTTAAGGGCAGGGCTGCTTGGCGAGGTCGATCCGCTGACTGGCGTTGCGGAGAACATCATAGTGGGCCAGCCAATAACCCTTGGTACAGGCGCAGTCAATCTTGTGTACAAGCCAGCATCTAAGGGTCAGTGAAGGAAATAATTTTTAAACTGGTATCCTTCCCTTATTCTATCAATATTTGGCTGAATCTGGAAATGTGTTAAGATGAAAGAGGTCACAATAGACAACAAGATCATGGGCTATATTGCCCTTTTTGAAAAGATAGGCAGGGTTGAGCTCAGAGAATGCATAGAGAATGAAGATATGGTTCTCTTCGTTGTGGGAGAGAGAAAACTCGCGGATCTTTTCAAGCGCAATCCGGATGTAATAACACAGTTGAGGGAAAAAATCAACAAGCATATCCTTGTGGCGGAATCCTCAAGGGACCTTGTTACCTATGTCAAGAACCTATTCTACAGATTTAAGGTCAAGGAGATTATCATCGACTGGAAAGAAGGACAGACCGACGTACTGGTATCCGTGGATCAGAGCGAAGTTGGGAAGGCTATCGGCAAGGAAGGAAGAAATATCAAACTCTTCAGGGATGCAGTACAGAGGGCTTTCAACGTCAGGAGCCTTAACATCAAGCAATGACTTTTTCTAGCCGTGGGAGAGACGCTAACGGCGGACCTTCATGCGAGCGCATTAAGCCTGGCTATTGGCGCCACCAACTGTGGTGAAGGAATCAATCAATGCAGCTGTTTGTCGCACTAGCGGTAAAGAACTTTCTGCCGGATCGATCAGTTTCCCCCCAGCTATGACGTTCTGTGCAGGTACTTTCATGTCTGATTTAATTCACAGTATGGCCTGGGACTGTTTCCGGCGCAGGATCAGGCAAATTTTTCGATCCTTGGGGCTGTGGCATATTTATAAGAGTGTGTAGCATATAGTTAATCCCATATGGATAATGATCAAAATCAGGAGAACCTGGACGAATCAGATTTCACTACGAGAACAATCCTCCCTAACAAGAAGAAAGGCGAAATGTTTGGGATAGTGGAAAAACTGTCAGGTGCCTCCAGGCTGAATGTCATGTGCGAGGATGGATTCACTAGAAGCGCCAGGATACCCGGCAAGATGAAAAAGCGGATGTGGATCCGGGAAGGCGATCTTGTAATTGTAAAACCATGGCCTTTTCAGAATGAGAAGGCTGACGTTGTTTACAGATACACACAGACGCAGGCCAATTACCTCAGCAGGAGTCGCCTGCTACCTGATGTTATTAATATTTTCAAGTAATAAATATGCCAGAGGAATCAGCACTTGAACAGTTACTGAAGTCAGGGGAATTTCTCCATCACCTGGACATTGACAGGAAAACCGCAGATCTGGTATTTGACAGGAGAACAATAAGGGCACTTTACGAGTTCATGAAGCATGTGTCAATCGATTACATAGATTTTCCAATATCTGCAGGCAAGGAATCGGTCGTTTTCAAGGCAATCCGGGAAAGGAAGCCTGTTGTCATCAAAATATACAAGCTTTCCACACTGAGGTTTTCCTCCATCTGGAAATATATTGAGGGCGACTACAGGTTTTCCAGGGAGAGGATCGACAGGTCAAATATTGTTTACATCTGGGCAAAGAAGGAATTTACCAACCTTGGGGAGTTGAGGAGGCATGGCATCCTCTGCCCAAAGCCCATGGATTTCCACAAGAATCTTCTCATGATGTCCTACATCGGGACAAGCGCTTCTCCAGCCCCAAGGCTCAAGGATGCAGATTTTGATGCCCAGGCCGTTTACGAAGAAATCAGGAGCGCAATGCTCAGGATGTACCGGGACGCCAGGCTTGTGCATGCAGATCTAAGCGAATATAACATCCTTTACCACAGAAGGAAACCATATATTCTTGACGTCGGGCAGTCTGTCTCTCGAGAGCATCCGGCGGCAGACTACTTC
The DNA here is from genome assembly GCA_021797355.1 of Thermoplasmata archaeon. Taxonomy (GTDB): domain Archaea; phylum Thermoplasmatota; class Thermoplasmata; order Thermoplasmatales; family Thermoplasmataceae; genus UBA509. The sequence continues at coordinate 253,066 of JAJZZX010000002.1, forward strand.
CTGGACCGCGACATACGGAATATTGTGGCTTTCTTTGCAAAGAGGGGTATATCCACGGATTTTGAAAGCCTGAGCAGATTTGTGAGGCAGGTTAGCTCAACTGGATAGGTTTTATAGTATATTTCAATAGAGAATGAGGTCTGCAGGATGAACGAAACAGGGACAGGAGGAATATGGGAGGTCAAAATACCCAAGGATCGGCTTGCAGTACTTATTGGAACAAACGGAGATACCAAGAGGGAGATTGAATCACTTGGTGAGGTGGTTCTGGAGATAGATTCCCGGGAAGGAGATATAACTGTGATGCAGAGAGGAGACCCGCTTAAGGCAAATCTCACACTCAGTGTGGTGCAGGCCATTGGCCGTGGCTTTAACCCCCAGAAAGCGGCTCTCCTCTACGAGGAGAATTTCCTGCTTGTTGTCATATCGCTTAGAGAATTTGCCAGGCCGGGCTCCCACAGAATTTCAGAAATAAAGGGGCGGGTCATAGGAACTGGGGGAAAGACCAGGAGAGTCATCGAGGAACTGACCACTACAAGCATATCAGTCTATGGTGACACTGTTTCCATAATAGGGGACTATGTTTCAGTTGAATATGCACGTGAAGCGCTGATGATGCTGATAAATGGAAGCAGGCAGAGGACCGTATACACCTATCTGGAAAAGAACGCAAAGAATCTGCGCTTCCGGAGAATTGAGGAAACTTTCGGGTGATCAATATCTGTACTGTGTGCAGATTCAAGCCAAAAGGCGTTGTAATGAGGACCCCATCTATGCTGCCAACGCTGGAAACCCACTGAACAAACGGGCAAACATTATATTGGCATATACAATAACCCAGTGAAGCGGGGTAGGGTAGTTAGGAGATCCCGACGGGCTCATAACCCGTAGATCAATGGTTCAAATCCATTCCCCGCTATCTAGGCATTATTTTCTGCTATCTTGCATATCAGTTCTTTCAGGTTGGAATTTCCCCTGGGCTCTGTGGCGGCAAATCCAAATGCTTCCATGGTCCTGGCAGTGACTGTTCCTATGGCATAGGTCTTCAGACCTCTTGTTTTTAAGAGCTCGGCAATGTAACTATTTCCAAGGACTATTTCCGCTTCCTGTGACGATGTAAAAACAATGCCAAGGCAACCCGCCCTTGCAAGCAATCCTGGAAGTCCGGAAAGGTCTTTCGCAATGGCATCGTATAGGGGAAAAAACCTGAAATCATAACCGCCGGAGATGAGGAAATCCCTTATGATCATATTGGATTTTGCGCTGGAGAAAAGGGCGAACCTCTTCCCGCCCCAACTTCTCTGCTTTATGAGTGAGACAACTCCCGCTGAAGCTCTAACTTCAGGCACTTGGCTCCTGATACCGCATTTGAGGAGGGACTTGGCAGTAGCATTGCCTATGGAAATTATTTCAGCATTACTGAATTTCTTTACAAGAGGGCATGCAATTGAGGCGGAGTATTCGCTGGTGAAGATGAGCACATCAGGATGAAAGTTCCGTATTGCATCCCAGTCAACTGGAAGCCTGACAAGTTCAGTGACAGGATAATTTATCACATCAAGGTCGCCGCAGGAAACTGGGCCGTTCTTTTCCTCGGGCCGTGTTGTTACAACAAACGCTCCAGGCAGGCTAATCCCCTCCAAACCAATAACCAAAGGTAGAAGGAACCTCATCCATGATCTGCTTTGCAAGTTCAACCGCCTCCTGGGCTCCTGAAACCCGGGCCGAGAAATCCATGAACTCGCCGCCTGACAGGGAATGTAGCCTGATATCCGCAGTCCATGTTTCTGCAGTTTTGCGTGCAAGTATGCCGGCAGGCATGGAACAACCCAGCCTGAGCGTCTTCATTATGGATCTCTCAATTTCCAGAGATATCTGGCCATCCCAGTCCACAAGCTTCTCAATCTGGCTGAAAACAGGGCTGTCCCTTCTCATGGTCACTGCGATAATCCCCTGGTTCGGTGCAGGCATGAAGCTCTTCACTGGAAGCCGCTGGTAAGAGATACCGGCATTCATCCTGAGCAGCCCTGCCTCGGCCAGGATTATGCCATCGTAGTTCCCCTCCTGGAGCTTCCTTATCCTTGTGTCGATATTTCCCCTTATGTTCTTTGCTTTGACGTCAGGTCGCAGGACGCCGAGTTCCCTGATCCTCCGCATACTGGAGGTTCCAATGCTTGACCCTGGCCTTATTTTCTCTATGCTCGAAGATGATATGAAGGCATCATAAAAGCTGCCCCTGGGCAGGATTACAAGAACCTCCATACCGTCCGGCAGCTCCGTGGGGATGTCTTTTGCGCTATGGACAGCAACATCCAGCTTTCTATCCATTACCATGCTGTTGATCTCTTTGCTGAAGATGCCCGTACCCTGGCTCTTATAAAGTGGAGTGTCTTTGTCCACATCGCCTGATGAATTTACAGGAATTATTGATGCATCCAGGCCGGCCTCTGCAATTCTGCGGAAAACCATGTCCGCCTGCTTTATGGCAAGTCCGCTGGGCCTTGTGCCAATTTTTATATCTGGCATCACTACTGTATTGTCTTCACAGTTAAAATCATAGCCAGTGGGATCGATGTCCAATGCTAAATCCTGGGATAAGCGTCAATAAGCTGGAATCAGGAAGAATCATAAACATGCTTCTCAAGCAAGACCTTATCAGAAAGGATCTGAAGATCCGGCAGGATGGCAATACAGTCATCATACCGTTGAGGCAACCCGCTGAGATTCCAGGCTATACAGTCTCACTCTTGGAATTTGATCCACGTTCCATGCAGGAGGCACCAGCGATTATGGCAGCCAGGTCTCTTGGACCAAGTTTCATTAAGCATTTTCCCAGGAAGTGGATCAGGCTGGGAGAGGCACTCATTCTGAAGGACCATGGATACAGATACAGTAAGGAAGCGGTTGCCGCCTTGGCTAGGTATACTGGGGCAAAGTCTGTCTATCTTGATTCAGGCAAAATAGTGGGCACAACTAGGAAACCTATGATCAAGCTTCTCTATGGTACACCAGGCCCCATAACGCACACTGAAAACGGGATAAGGTACAGGATGGACCCTGCAAAGCTAATGTTTTCTCCTGGAAACGTCAACGAGCGAATCCGGCAGGGCAGAATGCTTCTGAAGGATTCCATCGTGATTGACATGTTCGCCGGGATAGGCTATTTTTCACTCCCACTGGCACGGTATTCCCAGGCTAGGACAATTTACGCTGCGGAAATAAATCCAGAATCCTATGAATTTCTATCCCAGAACATACGGTTAAACGGCCTTGGCGGAAAAATTAATGCCTTGCTGGGAGACTGCAGAAACGTCATTCCGCAGATCAAGGCAGACTACATCATCATGGGGCACTTTGACAGCCCTAAATTCCTTTGGGCCGCACTGCTCAGGTCACACGTAGGCACTATTATTGATATGCACCTGCTTGTGCCGTCAGAGAGGATGTCGGATCACTGGATAGGGCTGGTTCAGACAGCAAGGTCCATGGGGTACATCCTTGACTTCAAGGGGCAGAGAGTAGTAAAGAGTTATGCTCCGCATCTCTGGCATGTATCCACAGAGATGTCTCTGACAGATATTCTGTTTTAATGCCGCCACCTTTAATGGGAGCATAAGCCATAATGAATCCCATGAATGTTTCAATCATAGGTGGAGGAACAATAGGCTCCTCAATGGCAATTCCAATCAGGAAAGCAGGTTTCAGAGTGAGGGTGACAAGGAGAAACACATCGAGCCTGAGAGAACTTGAGGAATATGGCATAGAGGTATCAACTGACAACGCGACTTCCGCTGGCTGGGCGGAGATCGTTATTTTTGCGCTCAAGCCAGTGGACCTTATTCCACAGATCAGCAAGATCAGGGAACACCTTCAGGGAAAGATTGTGATATCAATGGCGGCAGCAGTTCCAATGTCTGCGATATCGAGATCAGTCGGCAGTGCATATGTTGTCAGGGCAATGACGAACATTGCCTCCCGTGTGGGTTCAGGCTTCACCCCATACTCTTTAATTTCTGAGGACGCTGAAAAGATAAAACTGACAGAAAAGGTGCTGGGCGCTCTTGGAAGGGCGGAGAGGGTGGAGGAAAGGTACATGGATGCCCTTACTGCACTTAGCGGGAGCGGCCCTGCCTATATTCTCACAATCATAGAGGCAATGATGTATGGTGGCTTGAAAGTCGGTCTTCCAAGGGACCTTGCTCTGAGGGCGTCTTACCAGACAGTAATGGGTGCAGCAAAACTGCTTGCTGAGAGCGGTGAGCATCCTTCAGCACTCAAGGAAAAGGTCATAACTCCAGGAGGGACTACAATAGACGGAATATTTGAGCTGGAGGAAGGCCGTGTAAGAACAGCCATAATGAAGGCCATAGAGGCATCGACGCAGAAGGCCATCAAAATATCAGAAGCAATGTTTATGCAATGAGCTAGAGGTGAAGTCACATTCGCCAAGTGATATATTCACGTGCGAATCAAGCGTGGAAACAGCAAAACCCATAAATAACCTTACTGCCTACTATATCAAGGATAATGAGAAGGAACTATCATAAACCGAACTATAACTCAAGGAACGGCATGCAGAAGCGTTCCAATATGCCAAAGGAAAGTGGTCCGAAGAAGTCCAGAAGGCTTGACATGAGGAAGACAGAGGAATTCAACTTTATGCTCGGAAAGATTGTTGAGGAACTTCCTGACAGCGTTAGGGGCGCCATAAAGGGAAGCCTCTACTCAATTGCTTCAAAAAAGGGCACTAAGGAGGCAAGGGATTACATTCTGAAAATAAAAGACGACGGCCTTATTGATGAGGGGATGCAGCGTAAACTCCTTGATCTGCTTGGGGACTACAGCAGGGTTCGCTGATCAGTTTTCCCTCCACCTGGTCAGGTATCTTGCAAGGCTGAAATAAACCACTGTTTCTGCGATCATAATGGGTATTTCCTGAAAAAGCACGGGAGCCAGCCCGAATACCCCCTGTGTCAGCACTGCAGCTGGAGTAACCGGAGAAACTGAGAGCACATACAGCGCAATCTTTGGAATGTAGAAATATGGGTAGAATGTTGGCGGAAGCACGGTCATAACCACGGACATTATGGCAGCTATCCCCCAAACGTTCCTGACATGCTTGATGCTGCTTGAAACTATGAACGAGATTGATGAGGTTGACACAACGAGGAGGGCCAGGATTCCGGCAAGTGCCAGTGTAGAATCGAGAGAAAATATGTGTTCAAGGTAGCCGATGGCGGAATACAGGACAATACCCGGAAGCGAAAACATGAGGTAGCTGAGTGTCAGCCCCAGCATATAGTCTGACGGATTCACCTGGCTTGCTACATAAAGATCCTGCATCCTAAGCTGAAGCCTCATAAAGGCAGCATCGCCAGCGCTTGACAGAGCCACAGATGCAACAAGTCCTATGAATCCCCCGACCACCGCATATTTTACAAGTGAGCCGCGGGAAATTATGAAAACAATGAATAGCAGAGTTAGTGGGGAACTCAGTGAGGCTATAATATATGATGGGCCTCTGGCAACTGTTCTGAGGCCGTAATACCAGGCAAGCAGGAACGTAAACTTAAGATTCAATCTCAACACCTCTGCTGATAAATATATCTTCCAGTGTTGCAGGCCTAACCGTGTATCCTCTGTCAATATATTCATCGGCCCTAGTTCTGTCAACGTACATTATGGATATATTGCCAACGTGGATGCAGCCGTCACACCTCTCTGCTGTTTCAACCCTGACTTTTCCAGAAAAGCGGGATACCAGTTCGGATGGCGTACCCTGTTCCAGTGACTGCCCTCTTTCAATAAGGATAACCTCATCGGAAAGCTGCTCTGCCTCTTCCATGTAATGGGTTGTAAGTATTACTCTGGAATCTATCTGCCTTATGGCTGACCACACCTCAAGGCGGGACAGTGGATCAAGCCCTGTTGTCGGTTCATCCAGGAAAACAACATCTGCATTGGCAGCCAGCGCCATTGCGACGAACATTTTTCTCTTCATCCCGCCAGAAAGGGTATCAGTTGGCTCATTTTTCGATTCCCTTAGCTCAAGTTGATCAAGTGCCTTGTTGGCGGATTCACCGGCTTCCTTGAATGAATACCCCCTTCCCACAAGATACATCTTGACCTGCTCAAAGGCAGTTAATATGCCTATCGGTGCAGCCTCCTGGGGAATGCTTACAATCCTCTTCCTGATCTCATGTGCCTCACTGACAACGTCGAAGCCTTCAACGGTGGCCCTCCCCCCTGAAGGAAGAAGCTGTGTGGACAATATTCTAATAAGGGTGGTCTTACCGGCTCCATTGCGTCCTATTATGGAAGTCACCTTCCTGGATGCCGTTATTGTAAGTTCTCTCAGGGCGTAATTTCCGCCCGAATAACGTTTGGAAAGCTGCTCTGTTACTATCATCGCCTGTCGGTTATCCGGGTTAGTTAATAAAATATCCCACAAAGCTCTGAATCTGCTGGAATTGAGTATGAATCAATGGGGGAACAAAGTTCATAAAGAGAGGGCCAATGTGCAGTCATGCCCGACGGAACCCTCCATGAAGTCCTTCAAGCCAAGGTGGCCAAATACATTGAGATAGAGGAAAAGGCCCTTTCCACAATAAGAATAGCTGTGCCTGAAAATTCTCTCCTGATGGAGTTTGCATCCAGCGCCCTGACCATGATCAGGGCATACTTCAGCGATGCCATCCACTTCAAGGAAAAGGGGGATCTGGTTAACTCCTTTGCAGCCCTTAATTATTCATACGGCTGGATAGATAGCCTCGTAAGGCTCGGGGTGCTGGACGGAAAGGGCGATGACAGGCTTTTCACGCTCTACAGATAATCCGGGGCTAAACCACTGCACATGTTCTGCTGTTTTTTCAACCCGCTAACATATTTATAATCATACGGGATAAGGGAGCCATTCCACACTGAAAGTATCTTAATATACGAAGCGATGTGGGATGACACATTTAATCGAAGGATGGTTCAATGGCTCAGGATCAGAAGAACAATAAGAAAGAAACCCCAAAGGAAGCCCCAAAGGAAAAGAAAACTGAAAAGAAAGAAGAGAAGAAAGAGGACTTCCAGTACATAGTGAGAATGGCAAACAGAGACCTCGACGGTGAGAGAAGTGTCAGGTTGGCTCTTGCCGATCTCAAGGGTGTTGGTGACAGGCTGTCACAGATAATTGTGAAAAAACTCGACTTGCCTGCAGATAGGAAAATCGGCGAGCTCAAGGAAGAGGATTTGGACAGGCTGAGAGAATTCATAGAATCAAGGGAGTTTGACGGCATACCATCTTGGGCACTGAACCACAGAAGCGAACTTGTCTCTGGCGAAGACATAAACGTTGTCTCCAATGATCTGGATCAGGCAGTCAATGATGACATAAATCTAATGAAGAAAATCAAGACGTATCGCGGGGTACGTCATGAAAAGGGCAAAAAGGTTAGAGGGCAGAGAACGCGTTCCAACGGGAGAAAGGGACTTACCGTCGGAGTTCAGAGGAAGAAGGAGTGAGGAGGTAAAATAAAATGGGAGATCCTAAATTTCCAAAGAAGACATATTCAACACCAAGGCACCCGTGGGAAAAGGAGAGGATTGATTCCGAAAGGGAGATACTCAATAAATTTGGCCTAAAGAACAAGAGAGAACTCTGGAAGAACATGGAACTGCTGAAGGACTTCAGGAGCCAGGCAAGGGATTTGCAGGCAAGAATGAGGTCTAACGATGAAAATGCGGTCAGGCAATTTCAGCTCCTTATAAAGAGGCTCAACAGGTACAACATAATAGGGGAAAACGCCACACTGGACGACGTGCTTTCCCTGAGTATTGAAGATATCCTCAACAGGAGGCTTCAGACAATTGTTTACAGAAAAAATCTCGCCAGGACACCAAAGCAGGCCAGGCAACTTATCACTCATGGCCACATCACGCTTGACGGAAGGCGTGTCACGGTTCCAGGCATAATAGTTGAGGGCAGCAAAGACGGCCTGATATCATATACTGAATCTTCACCACTAAGTGATGAACTTCACCCTCTCAGGCAGGTAATTCTAAATGGTCCACAAGCACAGGAGGAAGGGGAGGCCAAGGAGAAGCCAGAGGGTGCGGATGAAGATCAGGCTGAAGGAGATGAGGAACAGTGAACAAGACAGGCATTGCACATATTTTTGCTTCCCAGAATAATACGATCATCCTTGTTACCGATACAACAGGCGCTGAAACACTTGCAAAGGCAACAGGCGGGATGGTCGTCAAGAATGACAGGGATGAGTCGAGCCCGTACGCGGCAATGAAAGCAGCTGATCTGATTGCGGAAAAGCTCAAGGAGAAGGAAATTTCAGATCTTATAATCAAGGTTAGGGCTCCTGGAGGGAGCAAATCAAAGATTCCCGGCCCAGGAGCACAGTCAGCAATAAGGGCACTTTCCAGGGCTGGGTTCAAGATCCTGAGGATAGAGGAAGTTACCCCAATCCCGCACGATGGTACCAAGAAGAAGGGTGGAAAGAGGGGAAGGAGAGTCTAACCGCATGTCTCTCAAGATTCTTGAGTTGCAGGACAGGTACATCAAGTTTTCAATCGATGGCATCGATTCTGGAATAGCCAATTCCATAAGGCGGACCCTTATTAACGATATTCCAAAGCTGGCAATTGACAAGGTAACATTCCACCATGGCCAGATAAGAGACGGTGAAGGGAATGTGTACGACAGCTCACTTCCGCTTTTCGACGAAATTGTGGCTCACAGGCTGGGCCTTGTACCGCTTATCACAGATCCAAAGATGAATTTCCGTGACCAATGCAGCTGTGGCGGAAGCGGATGCCCGCTCTGCACAATGTCATATTCAATTAACAGGATTGGCCCGGGCCTAGTAACTTCCGGTGACCTTCAGCCCATCGGGAATCCTGAGCTGGTTCCAGCTGACAAGGAGATCCCCATAGTGAAGCTTGGCCCGAAACAGGCAATACTCGTAACAGCGGAGGCAGTCATGGGGAGGGGCAAGGACCATACAAAATGGCAGGCTACATCAGGGGTCTCATACAAATACCACAGGGAGTTTGTGGTGAGGAAGGATGCCACTGAAGACTGGGAATATTTCAAGAGGAAGTGCCCTTCCAATGTTGTTTCAGAGGACAGCAGCCAGATAAGGTTTACTGATGATATTCATTGCCCATGGATAGAACAGCTGCTGGACAGGCCGGAGGTCAAGGTAATTGAGGATGACACAAAATTCATCTTTCAGTTTGAGACAGACGGCTCATACAAGGCAATTGATGTCCTGCAATACGCAGTGAAGAGGATGCCCCAGCGCTTAAACATACTTCTTGACAGTCTGGTTACCCCGGACTGAGCATAATATTATTTTCATTTGTTGTATTCGTTCTTTAAACATGAATGATATTCTCGCTGCTCTGGATGCCATAGGTAAAAGGGTCCAGAATGCTTTCAGGGCAAATTCAAGGGGCATATCAGCAAGCAACCTTGTTGGAATGGGCGCAGATGGAACTGCAACACATTTCCTGGATAAGGTCTGCGAAGATTCCATCATACTTGGGGTTGAAGAAATGAAGTTGCAGCTGAACATTGTTAGCGAGGAGGCTGGCTTCATTGACAGAGGACAGCAGCAGAATCTTGTGATAGATCCCCTGGATGGCACATTCAATGCAGTTCATGGCATCCCGTTCTATTCCGTTTCAATGGCAGTAATGGAGGATGATTTTGAATCACTGTCAGCAGGGTATGTCCGTAACCTGTATACGGGTGATGTATATTACGCAGCAAAGGGAAGCGGGTCGTTCTTCAATGGCGAAAGGATACATGTTTCTGATAAGCAGGTGGGTTGCTGGATTTCAAAGGCCGGAAGGTGTGCAGATGGCATATCCAGAAGGATCATGGACCAGAAAGGCAAGCACAGGAGATTTGGCTGTGCCTCACTGGAAATGTGCCTTGTGGCAGCCGGATCTGCCGATCTCATGGCATATGCTGGGATTGGCAATTATATAAGGAACATTGATATCGCAGCTGGCACAATAATTGTGAGGGAAGCAGGTGGGATAGTTACGGATGATCATGGCAAGGACCTTAATCTCGGCCTTGACGTATCCAAGAGATCACACGTTATTGCTGCCAGGAGCAGGGAACCTCTGGAGATGATACTCTGAAGATTGGATTTTCAATAAGAAAGGGATGCGACCGCTGTGCAAGGATAGTCCGTAGGATTGCTGAGATAATGCCTCCAGACTGGGAACTGTATTTCGACAGGGAAACTGCCAGATTCCTAAACAGAAGGGGAACTGACATCGGCAGCATGAAGGTTGACATGATAATAGCAGTTGGCGGTGACGGCACGGTGCTAAGGGCCATACAGCTGGCAGGCACGCCAGTCCTTGGAATAAACATGGGTGGCCTTGGCTTTCTTTCGGAGGTTGAAATAGGGGAAGTGGAACGCTCCATGTACAGGATAATGCGTGGAGAATACAGGATCGAAAGCACCCTCAAGCTCAAGGTCTTCATCAACGGGGCAGAAACCCTTGAATGTGCCAATGAAGCAGTGATTCACACAAGCAGGATAGCCAAGATAAGAAAGTTCAAGCTCTATATCGGAGACAGCTTCTTTGATACCACTACCGCCGACGGTATCATAGTTGCCACTCCAATTGGGTCAACATCATATTCATACAGTGCCGGAGGGCCAATAATATATCCAACACTAGATGCAGCAGTAATATCCTATATTGCCCCATTCAGATCAAGGATCAGGCCGGTGGTGATTCCTCCAGACAAAGATATAATGGTCAGATTTGCAGGAAAGGACCAGAGTTCAGTAGTCATTCTCGATGGACAGACAGAGTACGCCGTGGATGAAAGAGACGAGATTGTAATAAGGGTGTCTGAAAACAAGGCCAGATTTGTGACCTTCCGGGATTCCTTCTATGACAGGATCAGGGAGAAGCTGATCAAGAATGTGGTCTATTAGGTCAAGAACCCTCAAAATGATAATGGAGGCTTCAAGGGACTCCTATCCGAAGGAATTCGGGGCATTCTTGAGGGCAGAGAAGGAGGTCATTTACGAGATAGCCATCCTGCCTGGCACAATTCAAGGGGATCATCATACAATATTCATGCTATACAACAAGCCAATAGATTTCTCCCTTGTGGGCAGTGTTCATTCCCACCCCTCTGGAATTACTATCCCGAGCGACGCAGATCTGGGCATGTTTTCCAATACGGGCCAGATCCACATAATAGTGGGCTACCCGTTCGGAATGGAAAACTTTACTGCCTACAACAGGTCAGGGCAGAGAATTGACCTCAGAGTAATATGAGGCTTTCAAGGGCTTTTTCCCGAGGCAAGGGTCCTGTCATCCTCCTCATAATCTGAGTACCCTATGACATCGTAGAACTGCGACCTTGTCATGAGGCGATCAATGAAGCCCCTCTGTGTGCCTGCGATCTTCAGATCCTCGTATACTGACATAATGGTCTTCAGGGACGCTCTGAAGGCGGTAAGAGGAAAGATAACTGCCCTGTATCCCATTTCCCGCAGTTCGCCGGCCGAAAGCAGCGGGCTTTTGCCGAATTCAGTCATGTTTGCCAGCAGAGGCACCTTGACCTCCGACGCAAATCTTTCGAATTCCTCCCTGCTCTCAAGAGCTTCGGTGAATATCATGTCTGCGCCAGCCCTGGCATACCTTCTTGCCCTCTCTATTGCATCGTCAACGCCATATATTGATCTGGCATCTGTTCTGGCTATTATTACAAAATCCCTGTTTTTCCTGGCAGATGCTGCTGCCTTTATCTTCAGAACCATGTCATCCTCTGGAACAATTTTCTTGCCGTTAAGATGCCCGCATCTTTTCGGCAGCTCCTGATCCTCAAGGTGCATCGCGCTTGCGCCAGCTTGTTCAATAACCCTGGTTGTCCTGATTACATTAATGGCTTCACCGAAACCTGTATCAACATCCACAATCAATGGTAGAGGGGATACAGCAACGATTCTCCGGACTTCCTCGGCTACCTCTGTAAGCGTGGTGACTGATAGGTCTGGAAGCCCCATGGCGCCAGCGACGCCTGATCCGGAAAGATAAAGTGCATTGAAGCCTGCCCTGGTTGCAAGGACAGCGCTCATTCCGTTGAATACGCCAGGGGCAATGCAGAATCCGTCTCTGAGGATTCTTCGGAGTTCAGCAGGCCCCAAATTCACATTATCCCTTAAAATTGACATTCATTATCACCTCCATAAATTCCCGCACGGAGTGCCGCTGGAAATCCTTCATGAAATTTATCAGCGAGCGTGAGTTTTCCGGGCCCATTACCCTGTTCCCTTTCGACTGCAGATCATCCCAGGTGTACGGCTTTCTGTGGTGTCCCTTAGGGACATCCATCTCTTCAGAAAAGAGGCCTGAATCGGTTGTGATTGTTATTTTCACTGGAAGGTATTCAGGATACATACGGTTGAATCTTTCAGTGACGGTGTACGTGGACCGGTCTATGAGTTCGAGTATCTTGGGGTCAGACAGGTGGGAATCATCATAGGAAGATGGATTTGGGGCGCCATAAAGAAGCGTATATGCAACAATGTAGGGCATGCTGTGGTCTGCTGTTTCTCTTGTCTTCGGCCTCAACTTTTCCGGGTCCTTTATGATTATGCTGTGGGCCACCTCAAAGGTTTCCACCTCTATCTTCCGTATCCTGCCCTTTATCTTCTCCCTAATGTTAAGAGCAACTTCAGCAGCACTCATTGCATGGTATTCAACGGGGAAATTCTTTATCATGGTTCTAAGCACCTTTCCATGCGTAAGCTTCAGGTCAAATTTCCCGGAGACCTGTTTGAAGAAGCCCATTTCGCCGGTGAAAATTGGTGAAGGCCCGGTAAAGCCACCTGAAGCAAGAATGGCTGCAAATACAGAATTCCTGGACGCATCTGCTGCAGTGCATCCTTTCCACATGCTAAGTTCCCCAGCCCTGGTCTGCCTCATGCTTATGCTATTGTTGAGTCCAAGACTTATGGCATTTTCAAATTTCCTGCCATCAAGGCCCATCAGCTGTGCCAGGCCAGCAGATGCCGATATGGAAATATATGTAACATGATCCCAGCCCCTGTCCCTGATGGAGACTGCATCGGCAAGGGCGCCAACAACATCGTATGAAAGAGCAGCGGCCTTAAGCACTGAATCCCCGTCAAGGTCGAAAGCATCTGCCACGGAAATGAGGGGTGGTATGTTATCGGAAGGGTGCAGAGCCTCCTTTGAGAGGTATGTGTCGTTATAATCCAGGTATCTTGTCATTGAGCCGTTAATGAATGCGGCAATGTCTGGGGTCGCCTCGCCGTATCCGAAGTAGACCCTCGATCTCAGCTTTCCGGACATGGGCAGGAATGCATTCCTTTCTATGGCAACTGGAGGGGCGTCACGGGCGCCGAACGACGTTATTATGGAATCAGCAATCCTTTTCTTCAGCTCATCTTCAACATTTTTCTCAAGTCCTCTGGAGAGAATTTCGCCAGAGTGATTCACGATTTCCTGTACAACAGGGTCCATGGTAGATAATCTCTGCAAACTATATAACAGAAATTCTGTGGTAATCCAGCATGTGACAAAAGTGTAAATATAGACCAATAATCTATATTTTTTTCTGCAGACAGATTTACCAGATTCCACGAGCACGAAAAACCATGAGATCGAGGCAAACATTTAAATGCGAGTTTGACAATTGTTGTTAAGTTGAAACAGTACCAGCACAGTGGTATGATCAACCAGATAGAGTGGATATGACCACCCATTTGGTGAGGACACCAGTGTGGAAGCTGTGGATAAAAGGTGAGGGAAATTTGATAACAATTGGTATCGACCTCGGATATGGAGATACAAAGGTAGTCGGAGTAGATGGAAAGAGGGAGAAGTTCCCCTCAAGATGGGCCCCTACTGAAGCAAAGCAGTGGGGAATAGGCGGTTCTACAACAATTTTGACAGTGAATGACGGCGAGCCGTTCTTCTTTGGGGACAATGCCACAGGCGCAAGTGTAAGGGAACCACAGGGTGACGGGAGGCTTTCCGATCCAGATTCTCTTCCGCTCCTGGCTGGTGCATTGTGGATGAGCGGTGCCGGTACAGACGGAAACACTGCGGAAATTGTCCTGGGAAGCGGAACGCCTCTGGGAACGTTCGAGCATGAACTGAATGCTGCCAGGGAGTTTCTGCAGGGCAAGGAGTTCGATATCAAATCTGTCTCCGGAGAGGAAAGGAAGTTCAAGATTTCAAAGCTTGTAATGCGCCCTCAGGGTGTAGGTGCTGCACTGTACCTGCTGGACCAGGGTCTCATAAAGACTCAATATGGTTACGGTGTGGTTGTTGATATTGGCTCAAGAACAACTGATGTCCTTACTGTCAATCTGAAGAACATGGAACCGGTAGTTGAGATGTCATTCAGTATACAGGCTGGAGTTGGTGACCTTGTTTCAGGAATAAGCAAGGCGATTGCTAAAGAGACTGGTTTCATAGTGCCAACGGATATTGCAAGGGAGGCAATCTCACAGACTGTAGTTTTCAAACAGCGTGAGGTCGGCGGGCCAAAGGTATCAGAACCTCTCATGAATGCACTTGCTGCCAAGATCCTTGACAAGCTGAGGGAGAATCTCAGGGAGGAACTTGACCGTATAACTGCCCTTATTCCAGTTGGAGGAGGTTCATCTCTAATTGGTCACAGGCTGGAAGCCTTGGCTCCGGGAACAATGATAAAGATTCCAGCGGAGGATATCCAGTTCGCAAATGCACTGGGCTACAGGGATGCTGCAAGCAGATCCGCACAGTGATTTGCTTGTGCTGTCTCCATACCACTAATTTTCTTATAGCAATTAAGTATGCGTACCATCCTTCCAAGATGAAAGGATGAGAACATGGCCGGCAAGAAGAAACTCAGCAGCGAGGACAATGATTCGGAAAACTTATCCGAAATAACAATAAAGCTGGGCAAGGAGGAAATATCATCAATTAACCTTCTCAGGCAGGATGGGGAGTCCATTGTTGATGTGATTAAGCGAGCGTTGCAGGATTCACTTGAATATGGTGTAATGAAGCAGATGCTGAGCACAATTGATGGACGAATAGCAGAACTTTCCAACAAATACAAGATAACTAAGTCGCAAATTATAAACTTTAAATATGACGTGGAAGAGGAAGGTCTCAGGATCCCTGAGGAGCTCAGGAAGAATGAGGACAGGAACAGGAAGGTAACAAACCTGAAGACTGCCCTCGAGAAGAAGTGGGCTGAGCTGGAGGAAAAGAAGGACAAATAATCTTGTGCAGTCTAATTTATATATATCGCCAAAATGTATGAGCATGGTATTAACAGTTGGTTCCGAGGCTCCAGATTTTGAGGCCACTGCTGATGATGGAAAAACCGTGAAGCTTTCAGATTTTACCAGCAAGGGCCCGGTTGTGCTATATTTTTACCCAAAGGATGAAACGCCTGGGTGCACAGCGGAAGCCTGCGCCTTCAGGGATGAATGGGATGATTTCAAGAAACTGGGGGCTGCTGTCGTAGGCGTGAGTTCTGACAGCGTGGATTCACACCGAAAATTCAAGGAACACCGGAAGCTTCCATTCACCTTAGTCAGCGATCCGGACCAGAAGATAAGGGCAATGTACGGAGCCAAAGGATTCCTGATACCGCCAAGAATTTCGTTTGTCATAGTAGGTGGCAAGGTCGTTCATGTTTACAATTCCCAGATGAATGCAACAAACCACGTGGCGGAGGCAAAGAAAGCCATTCAAAAATTTGTAAAATAACTCATTCCATTTTGTAGAATGAGGTCATTTTAACTCTGTTTCCCTTGTCATCATAAAAGAAGAGGTCTCCTTTCTCATCAAGGGTTTTCTTATGCGTGCCATCGCAGTATGGCTTGTTCTGCGAAAGGCCGCAAGCACATAGATGTATCTCCTGTTCGCCAACTTTCACAACATATGGCCTGTTTCTTTCGTGCAATACAAGTCGTGACATTTTTCTCTGCATGATAAACGCTTATGGTAAATAAACCATGCCTGTGGGAACATTCGAGATTTTAATATCTTGATATCTCATGTGCTGCCATGGACAATGGCGCAGCGGGAGCTTACGTTCTGGTGACGGGAGCTAGCAGGGGTATCGGCAGAAAGCTTTCACAGGAGCTGGCAGAATCTGGATATGACATCGTCATGGTTTACAACAGCAGCAATGTGGAGGCCGAACAGGCCCGGAGGGAAATAGAAGATGCAGGCCGATCCTGCATAACTGTCAGGGCAGACCTGGCCAATAGCGAAGGAAGGGCTGAGGTTGTCAACGCAGTCAGAGAGCGGTCGATCAAGCTGGAGGCAGTTGTGAACAACGCAGGCATATACAGAGGTAGCAGGTTATACGAGACTTCGGATTCTGAGTGGGAGAGTGTCATCGCGCTTAACCTGACTGCACCGTTCATGCTTTCAAGGGATCTTTCAAAATCTGTGATAGACGGCGGATCGATTGTCAACATAGCTTCAGTATATGGCTTTAAATCTGATCCATGGGCATATCCATACCAGGCTTCCAAGGCTGCATTAATTCACCTGACAAGGGGGCTGGCCAAGGAGCTTGCACCGCGGCTGAGGGTTAACGCAGTTGCCCCTGGCTTTATAAGGACAACCATGAATGAGGACGCCTGGTCAAATGACAGGTTCAGGGCAAGAATCGAGAAGATGACACCAATGGGAAGATGGGGGGAAACCTCCGATGTAGTTTCAGCCGTAAGATTTCTTATGGAAAGGAAGAACTCGTTCATAACAGGGACAACTCTTGTTGTAGATGGCGGAATAGGCCTTTAGGCTAGAAACCGCACAGGTTTTAATCCAGTGATTGATGTGGGGGTAAATTGAGAAGAGGCTTACTAATCATCGGGCTCGTAGTTCTCGTTGGAGGTCTTGTCATGGCCGCAGTTTCACCGGGGCTGGAGAAGCCATACATAAAGACTTACAGTACTTTCACAGGATACAGCCTGGGTGAATATGTTTCACCCCCCATTCATGTTTCCGGGGAGGCTGAGATATCGGTACTGGGATCGGAATCATATCTTGTAAAGTCCTCTGAGCTCATGAATGTAACACCCTCAGACATATCGGCCTACAGCCTTCCAATGGCACTGAATCTGACTGTCAACGGTGAGGTCACACATTCCTTTGTAGTTGGCACAGGCAACTACACGGTTGTATCATTCGCCACCGGTATATCCGGCTTATCATACACAGTAATTTCCGACTATTCCCTGGTTTCCTTCCTAGGCACGCTGTTCGTGATAGGGCTTGTCTTGATCCTGGCAGGCATTGTCCTCACTGGGCTAGGGGCTGTCCTCAGGCCGCGGACGGCATCTGTAGCATAGTTACAGGGCAATAATTATATTATAACACGGCATGCAACATCAGCTTTAAGGTGCAGATCATGACTTTCATGGTAGAGATAGATGATTCCCTGGAAACGCCAATATATGCCCAGATAAGGTTATCCATAATCAGCGGAATAAGGTCAGGAGAATTGAGGAGAGGGGATATACTGATGCCGTCCAGGGAGCTGGCAAAATCCCTTGGCATAAATTATCACACCGTTAACAAGGCATATGACATTTTGATAAGGGAGGGGTTTTTATTCAGGGACAAGAAAAAAAGGACAATTGTCAGCGGCTGGAATCCCAGGGAAGAGAAGAAGTACCTTAGGCAGTGGGAAGATCTGGAAAGGAATCTGATCGATGAAGCCATGGCCAGAGGAATACCCTCAAGTACAATCATGGACATAGTGAGGCACGTTATTGACTCCGTAAAGAACTGATCCAGGATAGGTGGAGGATTTGCTGGGCTTTTTTGTTTTTGCTTTCTCTGACCTTACGGTAATGGCCCTCATAGGATACACAAATTACATCATGCCTTCACTGACACCCAGATCGGTGCAATTCGGTGTTAGGATACCTCCAGACAGGATAAGAGACAGCTCTATTGCAAGGCTTACCAGAAACTTCCGGATTGAGATTGTCATGGTGACTGCACTAATCATGATCGCAGCGCTAATTCTGGCATTCAACCTCGGAACAGATGCTCCGCTTGGATATTCAATCCTGGCTGAGTTGATAGCCGTATGGTCATCTTACTACTTTACAAGGAGAAAGCTCAGATCAATCAAGATAAAGATGGGTTGGACCAGAGGCTATGTGCAGAAGATTCCTGCCCCGGCTTCTAGAATCAATTACAAATCACACTTGAAGATATACCTGATAATACCTCCTGCCATGGCAATTGCCTTAACAGCCCTTGCAGCCATTGTATTCTACCCCCTTATGCCTTCCCAAATAGTGGTGGCATTTTCAGGAACAAAACCGGTGAAGTTTGTCATAAAGTCTTTGGCAACAGTGATGATACCTGTTTACTACCAGCTGTTTATTCTTGCAGCCACTGCTTTTACTTTCCTCATTTACCGGAGGGTTAGAATTGAACCAGAATATCCTGACCTCGTCAGCTCAGCCATGAGGCAGCTGGAACTCAGGTCAAGGCTGTATTTTTCAATCTCGGTCTTCATAACTTTCATGGATTTTGGCATCCTCATGTCAGGAATGGCGGATTGGGAAATGATCCCCGGTATTTTCTCGGAGCTATCCATCCTTCCGACAATCTTCGGCCTAATAGCTATGGTTTACGTGATCAGCGAAGGTGTCAAAAAGATCAAGCAGAACTACTCTTATGAAACAGGTGCTGCTGAAAATCTCCCAAAGATCATGAACAGGGACGATGACCGTTTCTGGAAGATGGGTTTTATATATTACAACAGGGAAGACCCGGCCATGATGGTGCCTAAGAGGTTTGGCTTAGGATACACCATAAACCTGGGAAATATCCTTTCATGGGTAATCCTTACAGTAATTGTGGCTGCAATTGCCATTGCATTCATGGAATAATGGATGCGATTATGGTGCTGGGTGATAAGGATTAACTCATATAATCATATAATGGGCAGTCGCAAATGGTATCACTGAAGGAAGTAATGGCATGGGTGCTCGCAGCACTCTCTGCTTCCATAATACTGGCTCTGGTCTACATCGAGGACTTCAGGTTCTTCGCTATTCCACCTGGCTATGCCCTGAAGCTCTATGTTTATGCTGCCCTGGGAATGATCGCCGCAGCAGCAGTGATCATTGGCTTGAGCCGATATGAAGGCGACACAAGGCTTGTGGGAAACTCTGCATTCAAATTCCTTGCCTGCAGTTTTGGCTTTTTGTGGATCATTGACGGGGTAATGCAGCTTCAGCCAGAAATGTCGTTCGGCTTTGTTTCCTTCGTGGCCAGTCCAGCAATTCAAGCCTCTCCAGTCTTTGTCATAAGGCTGCTGTCGCCTGCGGAAGCATTATGGAGCCATTTTCCTATCCTGCTGGACGCACTGTCGGGGGTCTTGCAGCTTTTAATTGGCATTGGGATAATAATCTTCTGGTCGAGATCCAGTCTGAAAATTTTCCTTTTACTTTCATTTGCATGGGCCATTTTTCTCTGGATATTCGGGGAGGCATTTGGTGGAATATTCACTGCGGATTCCAGTTATTTAACAGGTTTCCCTGGATCTGCCATTGTTTATGCTGCTGTTTCCATATTACTCCTAATGTACATGGACACCGGGAAAATGAGGCTGCAGATAGCGCTATTCATGGCAGCGATCATGGCAATCTCATCCTTAATCCAGGCGTTGCCGTCACACGGATTCTGGAATGCGGAGAATCTCTTTGCCATTCCATCCTCTGTCATGATCAATCAGCAACCCTTCATATTATCTCTCTGGCTTCATTCGCTTTCGCTAAGCTTCTATTATTACTACATTGAATGGAATGTCTTTCTCGTCGGTTCCATGGCGGCATCATCAGTGCTGTGGGTGCTCCGCCCCAGGATCGGAGCAATTTATACCGCGGTTTTCAGCTTGTTTGTATGGTTTGCCGGACAGGACTTTGGAGTACTGGGTGGGTACGGTACTGACCCAAACACTGCACTCCCAATTGTCATACTCGCAATTGCTTACCTGATTGGCGATAGGAATGTATTTGCACTGGCACTTAAGCAGCAACATCAGACTGGCTGAAATATCTGGCAACATAACCATTTATACAGTAAAGTCCAGCCCTTCACAGACATTGATTCTTGAATAAGTTTTTCTCATTCCACGTCATCGCCCTGACCAGTCCTGTTTACCATCGGCAGGGATACCGGTAATTAAAAATGGAATACAAATGGACGGTTCTGAACAATACTACCCTTGGCACGCTGATGTCTTCGCTTGACAGCAATATTGTGCTTATTGCTCTTCCGACAATAGCCACCCAGCTGCGTGGGATGACAACATTTGATGTGCTCTGGGTCATACTTGGATACCAGCTGGTTGTTGCCTCGGTTCTTGTGAATTTCGGAAGGCTTGCTGACATGTTCGGGAGGGTACGCCTGTACAACATGGGGTTTGCCATATTCACCGCCGGTTCTGCACTTTGCAGTATTTCCCTATCACCCGAAGAGCTCATTGGTTTCCGCCTGGTTCAGGGTATTGGGGCTGGATTCCTGTTTTCAAACAGCGCTGCAATAATAACTGATGCCTTTCCTCCATCAGAAAGAGGAATGGCACTGGGCATCAACCAGATTTCAATTGTCGCAGGATCAGTAACAGGCCTTATCCTTGGGGGGATCCTCACAACAGTTCTGGGATGGCGTTCTGTATTCTGGGTGAACATTCCTATCGGAATTTTTGCAACTATCTGGGCGTACATGAAACTAAGGGAGCTTTCTGCGCCAGAAACAAGGAAACGTGTGGATATGGCAGGGAACATATCATTTGCCCTTTCGCTGGTCATATTGCTCCTCACAATAACGCTGGAAGCCATCTCGGGGCTTCCAAAAGAACTTACAGCTGCCATGCTCGCATTTTCCTTCATTACGCTCTTTTTCTTTGTTTATATCGAATCCAGGATCAATGATCCAATGTTTGATCTTTCCTTGTTCAGGAACAGGGAATTTGACGCAGGGAACATCACCATATTCCTGAATGCACTGGCCAGGGGTTCATTTATCCTCGTGATGGTATTCTTCCTGCAGGGCCCTGTGGTAGGGCTATCTCCGCTGGAGGCAGGGATTTTTCTAGTGCCAATGTCTGCTTCACTGTCCATAATGGGGCCAATAAGCGGCCTGCTTTCGGATAGATTTGGTTCAAGGACATTCGTAATTATTGGGCTTCTCACCTCAGCAGCAGGCTTCATCCTTCTGACAAACATTGGTCCACATGTTACTGAAATGTCAGTCCTGCTGCCGCTAATCCTCATTGGAGGAGGCATGGGGATATTTGCTTCCCCCAACAGGGCATCCATAATGAATTCTGTCAACCCCCACAGGCGTGGAGTTGCTTCGGGAATAAGCACCACGCTTGTCAATGTGGGAAATACGGTCAGTATAGGGATTGCATTCCTAATTATGAGCACACAGACTTCCAGATCAACCCTTGACAAAATATTCTCAGGCCTATTGGTAACCGGATCTGGCTTCTCCGAGCTATCTTTCATCAGATCTGTTCACCTCGTCTTTGAAATTTCCGCAGCACTTCTCCTGATCTCAGTATTGTTCTACGCCTTCGGGTTTTCTAAACGAAGGAAAGAAGACAGCCAAATTCCAAGCGCAAGCGAAAGATAGCGGAATTCACCAACAGCCTAGAATTAGAGATTCCAGCAAACTTGGAACAAGATTTCATCCCCTGCTACAAAGGGCACTGGCAATCTGAATCCACAATAAGCAGCTCAAGGAAACTCTGCAGAATAATGAAATATTCAGTATTGGGCGTTTCGCTCAGGAGCCAGCAGGATAATGCCATCAAGGGAAGAAGAACTCATGCCTTCAACTGTATGGGGCCGTTGAGATTAGGGGTTTTTCAGAGACTTTTTACCCTAACAATATGAACCTGGAGGTAGCAGTTCCATGCTATCTTTAGTGATTCCGGACTCTTTCCTAAATAGTTGTGTCAGAAAAGGCATCAGTATTGACACAGCCGAGGAACTTGCCCAGGAATTCAGGCTAGAATTTGGTAGATTTCCATTAGTATATGGAGAAGTCCTGGAGGTCCTTGAATGATCTCCCTTTCAGATAACAGAATTCAGCAGGAGATCACAGGCGTAATCCTGGTTGGAAGGATGTATTCACTTTCGGCTAACAGCCCAGAAGTTATGGGAATAGTTGACTATGATCTCCCTGAAGCGGAAAGGCAGCTTTCATTATGGCAGTCAAGGCACCAGGATGATTGCATCATCGTTGGGAGGAATCCTTTAACCATAGATATCAAGACGACATTTTTCCCAGATCCTGAACAGAAGATCCAGAGAGAAAAGTACGTTCAGAGAAAGCGTTTGAAGAATGCCAATCATTCAGGAAACCAGAAATACAGGAGGTTTAGGCAATGATTTTCACATCTCCTGCAACTCCTGAATTCAATACACACATAATTCCATCATATTCAAATTATAAGCAGAGTCAGTCAGAGATTATCCTGTCGAATTCTATACACACTAAATTGCAAATGGAGCACGTTCAGAAATTCAGCATTACAGCACTTTTCAGACAATTAAATACGTACTTATTGTACTTATTTAATTATTCATTTTCTTTTCTTTCTTCTCTCTTCTCTAGTACTAGAAGAGAAATGGAGGTCTCCCTGAAATGAGCAAAAAGAATTCCAAACCGGGAAGACCGCCTGAAGGAATCAAGAGGAAGGGAAGGCTGCAGATAACAATCGATTCTGAAGTGGAGGATTTCATTGATGGACTGGGACCACATTTCAATGTTTCAGCTTATGTCAACAGATCCTTATGGGCTCTAAAAAGTCAAACATCAGATGAAGCCAGGCTAAGACAGCTTGATAACGATATCTTTGAAACAAGACAAAAGCTCTCTATACTGGAAAGTGAATGGAAGTCAGTTAAGGCCAGAGTGGAGGACAAAGCAAGGATCAGATTAGATATCAGTCTGGAAACAGACTGCCATGCCTGGTATCTTAAGTCATTGATTCAATCAGGCATTTTCCGGGTAATGAAAAGAGATCCCATCGATCCAATTCCCATTGTAAGACAGTTCCTGGGTGAGAAGAGAATCCATTCCTACGAGATAGAACAGACTGATAATGGTTTCAGGTTAACGGAAAAGGCAACAAATAGCACGTTTAGAATACTCAGAAGGCACATTGGAAAGGATAATTTACTAATCCCAAGTGAACCTGAATTATGGCTTGTGCCCTCTTCAAATGACCTTGTGGAGCGATATTTCTTAAGGATAGACTATGAAGCATTCAAGAAGGAATTCCTGTACAATCAGAATATATCAGAAGCCCCAACAGATTTCTTTAAACAATTTTCACCAAGGATTCTTACAGAAAGTGTAAAAAGAGAGACTAAACAGAAAATGATGCCCTTCTATCAGAACCCTCCTGAGATTACTGTTGATGAAGCTAAAACTAAGATAGAGAAACCGTACCGGGGAGGGGACTGATATGCTCTCTCTTTTTTCATTTTCAGTCAACTGGATGGATCTTGCCCAGCGATATCCTGAAGAGT
Source organism: Thermoplasmata archaeon (assembly GCA_021797355.1). Taxonomy (GTDB): domain Archaea; phylum Thermoplasmatota; class Thermoplasmata; order Thermoplasmatales; family Thermoplasmataceae; genus UBA509. The sequence continues at coordinate 276,669 of JAJZZX010000002.1, forward strand.
TCATCAAAGAAGTAGAAAGGCGTTATCTTATTGATAGAAATTGGAGACTTTTTATCAAAGCAACAAAAGAGGGCCATAGAGCTGATAAGTCATTCTCCAGGAAAGGGTGCCCAATTAAACCAGGTGAGTGGATTGTCAGGCCTTATTCACCATTGAGGATAGCAAATATTCTGAAAGCCATCGAATCGGGCAGGCTGAAGGAGAAGGTGATTTCTCAATGAGGCTGCTATTTTTACTGATTCCGAGAATTTTATCAATGGCAATCAGGAAGAGAGAAAAGGAAACCGGCCGAACATACAGGGAACAGGCAAGAATAGCCATGATAATTGGAATGCTTGAAATTTCTCGGTGTCAAGGTGCGGTGAACCTTACTGAATATATCGGGAAAAGGGTGGGTAATTGACTACCTTAACATTATATGAAAAATCAGATCTTTCAATAATAGTTAAGGGAGATTTTACCAGTGATGAACTGGAGATCATCAGGCATGAAGTCAGGGCCACAGTATTAGATATTCTGAAATTCCGGCAGTCTGGAGATGGGATAGAATTAAGATAGAACAAAAATTCCCAAAGGAATGGATTTATATCCTTGATTATTTAAGGAGTTACCCAAGGTTTTTCTTTCATTCTTCGACTCTGTCTAATAAGCTCTCCAAAAGAGGTGTGAACCTATCTTCTCAAAGATTGTCCAAAGTATTACTTGACCTGAACTCTTTCACATTAACCCATATTTTTCAATCAGCTGAACCAGTGATTTATGGAATCAGATAGCATGTTGTCATTTTTCATTTCAATCCATCCTTATTATTCCAACCCTTTATTACAGCCATTTTCAGTGGAAACATGTAAATAGTATTAACACATGCACTAACACATATGTCCATGATCG
>JAJZZX010000007.1 GCA_021797355.1 Thermoplasmata archaeon
TCATATGATGCTGCAATTGGCCTTAAGGCAATTGCATACAATCTCATGATTGTGTCAAACATCAAAATGGGAAATAAGCCGAGGGAGATAATGAAAATCGTCAGTTGTTAAATTGTGAGACGCCCTATCCTTTGAATTATTAAATGAGCCAATTGATGGTATTGACAGAATAATAGTATGGACCAAAACCATCAAAGAATGATACCGTGACTTTAGCAGAAAACTGGGTTGAATTAGTGATCGGCTCATTTGTTGACACTGAATAGTAAGTAGTTTGATATATTGTTCCGTTTATAACAGAATGGTGACTGTTTTCTGTTGGAATAGATGTTTGATTGATATAGGCGTGGTTGACTACGACATTGATCATGATGTGATTTGATGTATCACCATTGGAGACCACAAACGCATTGACTGCTATTAGAAATGGCGTATCGCTGGGCAGGTTGCCACCAGGCGTTATGAGCTGCATGTAAAGGGTCAGATTGATATTATTTATTGTTAAATTCCTAGTAAAGTATGGAGTTCCTTTTACCAGGTAATATTGCTGGCTTTCCCGTTTTATGACAGAGACATCTGCTGGATGTGATACTGTCTGTGAGATTGAGAATGCGGCAATCGAAATGATGACTACCGCAATTACTGCTATTCCTGCTAAACCTTTTTTGGACCTCATTATTCCACCTACGTCGATTCACCCATATTGAAATATAAGTTATTTGTTCCCTCATAGAATTGAGTGTTTGTCGAAGAGCACGTTATGATAGGCAACTGCCAAGACGACTAACAATGCCATGACTTTGGAAAACACAGATTTACAATGCACTTTCTTTATTAATATTTTCGGATCTCTTTAACATTCTGGGGGTAACCTCAATCCTCCTGCCACCAGATATATGATCGTATCTCTGTATTCCTGGGCCTTGAAACCATATGAACGCTTGATGATCTGGATCCACTTCCATCAGACAGTTTTCCAGGTTCATTCAAGTAATTCAACATGTTTGTACCTCCCAGTTTCCTTTTCGATCCATCTCTTCCTGAAATCTTCATTCAATATTGCGGATTCAAACTCTTCCGGTGTCATATAATTCAATGAGGAATGTGGTCTCTTTGTATTGTAATCGGATACAGCCCATTCCATGTGCTTTCGGAAGTCCTCAAGGCTGACGAATTCCCTTGTATATATGTAGTCGTCCTTGAATCTGCCAAAGTATGTTTCGATATGGCCATCCTCTTCCGGAGTGTGTGCGTGTATGGTCTCATGCTTTATTCCCAGTGATCTGAGGTGCCTCTCGTATCCGGATGATGTGAGCTGTGATCCATTGTCTGATCTGATCCTGAGACCGCTCACATTCATATCAGGGAACGTACCAAGGATTGCATTGTCATGGGCCTCGATCATCTCGGCAGTTCCTAGCATACAGGATACGAGGTATCCCTTTATCTTCCTTGAGCAGAGATCCAGGTATGCCGTGAGATATATCCATCCCTCACCTTCTATGTGTATCTTTGTGAAATCCGTCTCCCACATGATGTTTGGTCTGGCAACGACCATTGCCCTGGGGGCATGTTTCCTGCGGATCTTCTTATTTGTGGAAATGAGGTTCATGTGACGCATATGTCTTCTTACACGGTTCCTGCCGATCCTGAAACCGGATCGGCGGATCATTGCCGTCACCCTCCTTGTGCCGTATGATGGTCTTTCTTCCACAATGCTGGAAATGCGTCTTTCCAGATCAGCATCGTATTCTGGTTTCCTCTCCCTGTGCCTGTAATATATCATGGACCTGGAAACCCCTGTCAGGGAAGATGATCTGGATCTTGAGAGGCCATTTGCAATAAGCTCAGTCATGGCTTCCCACCTCTCCTCGTACGTTGAATTTTTTTAAGGTTTCGTTTGCAATGGTCAATTCACCAATTATGCCCTTCAGTTCGTCTATTTCCTTCATAAGCGACTGTTCCACCGTGGACTTGCCATGTTCCATTGCGGCTGTACCTCCGGCAATGAACTCGTCCCTCCCCTGTATATGGATGAGGCAACGTTGTACTTCCTGCAGATCTCCGATATGGTGGAGGAGTTGGAAAGCACCTCCATGACGATCCTTGCCTTCTCCTCCTTTGTCCGGTATGTGCCCTTCCCTACCATACAGTCACCTCTTGAACCGGCAGGAGATTAAAAACTCCCCCTCCCTTGACTCTTTCCCTATATAAGCATTTCTCCATGCTCATGCTGTCTGAATCTAATCGGATCCAGTACATCCACATAATGTTTGAGGATTCTCCACACAGAATCCTCATTGATTTCCACGATCCTTGAAACAGCAGATACCGGCATCTCCCTGCACATCTCAACAACCATTGCCTCAAAGTGCAGTGAGAAGCCCGATCCTTTTCGAGCCCATGGAAGATCGACGGTCTTCTTTCCATGTTCGTTGCATTTTATCCTTGGTTCCCTTGCATGCACATATGTTGGATACTGGAATATATTGAGATGTCTCCATGTGCGTTCTTCTGTGTCGTATACACCATAAGGTATGCCACATACTGGACACGGGAATTTTGATCCCCTTGGGAAATCCATGAAGATATCAACCCTCTTTCCCTGGTGGTCGAACTTTATTTCCTTGATGACCCATGGACCTTCGAGACCTAGAAGTTTCCTGAAAAGTTCCTCAGATTTCACATAATGTAAATGAACGAGGGTTTATAACTTACCCCCGAAGAGTTAAAGAGATCCATATTTTCTATTCATTTTTAATTTGCATATGAAATTGTAATGAAGGAGATTATCTCCTCGAAATCCTTTATATCTCCCCCCTTTTAAAACATTAATGGAATGACACTTATTTCGTGTCTTACTCAAGTCATATTAGAGATTATCTCATTTATTAGCCACCTGGCATTATTCATCACACGATCAAGATTCTCCTTCCCTAAGCCCTTTCCATTCTTCTTTGCATCATCAATCCATCCTTTGATGTATGCAGCGGAATCCTCCCTGAAGTCAAAGCCGAAGTGAGCTCCAACCAGGTAAGTTGACAGTTCCGCTTCAGATTCTGCCAGACCCCGTGAAAGATCATTTCTGTAAAGATGTTCCAGCCTTGCATGGGACATTTCATGTATCAGGGTGTGAAGAACATTAACATCCTCTCCAGGTATCTTCATAACAACAATTTTCTGCCCTTCACCAGAGTGTGCCGTGTATCCTCTTGCCCCATTGTCAATGGTGGATTCCTCCACCGTATAATGCTCTCTTGCAATCTTCTTCAGTGTGTTGTACAGAGATGCGGCCTTAATGTCCTCTTCTACTGGCTTTGATTTTCCGGGTATTGGGGCGGTCTGTGAAATGTCATAAACTTTTCCTGTGCCTAGACATGTGTAACACCTCCTCCGGACAGATTGGAGTTCTCACTGACAAGTTCCTCAATGGGTTTATCACTGAGCCCTTCCATCTCTTCCATGAGTCCATTTACCCTGCCAGGGCTATGTTTTCTGGCAATTTCCAACAGATGCAAAACTGCCGTTGTGCCCATATTAAATGTTCTATAACAATTTTCCGTTGGGTGATATAACAGAATATTCATATACCGCCTGCATCATATATATTTGATGAAAAGAATACTTGCGTTTTTATTTAGCTTGATTTTTATCGTGTCAGTAACAACTGTAGCTGTTGGCCTTGTTGCCAACACACAATATCAGGGAAATGCTATGAGTGAAGCCGGCGCTCTGTTGTTTGGAGTAAGCTCCAGCGAAAGCCTCAACTGGGCTGGATATGCTGTAACAGGTACAAATATAACAAACGTTTCAGGTTCATTCGTTGTTCCAGCTCTAGCCACAACATTATCGTCTTCGGCCGGACCAAATGATGTATCAAATATGAATTCGGTATCCGTGGCCACTCCTGGCATAATCTCAGGAGAATTCAAGAATTCCAATGCGCACGGTTCCTCCGGGGGAGGTTCCACCACTTCCTATGCAGCTTTCTGGGTCGGCATTGATGGCTATAATAGCAATACAGTAGAGCAGGCGGGAGTCCTTATGGAAGATCAGAATGGTGTAGCAGTTTACAGTGTATGGTATGAATTTTATCCCGCGGCACCGGTTTACGCAAACTGGGCACCTAATCCGGGAGACAACATAACCGTTTATGTGAACTATACATCAAGCAACAATACCTTCGTTGCCACGGTAATGGATACCACTCTTGGCCTTAAATATGTCTCACCATATACATCGGTGAGTGGGGCAGCAAGGACATCCGCGGAATGGATTACCGAAGCTCCAGCATCGGATAATAGGATCCTGCCGCTAGCAGATTTCGGAACCGCCTACTTTGGACCGGCTTATGCAAAAGATAACCCTAGCAATTATGCAACCGTGAATGGCCAGTCTGGGGAAATTGGGCAATTTGCCTCTGTTTACCAGATCAACATGGTTCAGAGAAATGGCTCACTTAAGGCAGAAACTTCCAGTTTGCAAGGAAACGACAGTTTCTATGTAACATGGGTTAGCAGCTGATCCCTCCATTATTTTTTCTGAATTTTTAAAGTTCCCCTCAAGTGATTTTTATCTGGACAATTGAATCATGAAAGAAGGTGCATTAAAGTGAATGCCAGGAACAACCCCGCCAGATATGGGTTGGAATACTTGAACAATGAGAATGATGCCCCCCCATCACGTTTCCGTAAAAATCTCCAGGTGGTAAACAAGAGAGGAACAGCCAGTATAGTTACCAGGACCATATAAATAAGCCTTTCATACCCAAGGAACACTGGAATAAACGAGAAGAACGCTAGCAAAAGCGCAGAAAGGGAAATGAACTTAGCAGAAGTGTTCTTGGAACAAATCACTGGCAGCATTGGCACTCCAGCCCTGGCATAGTCATCGCGATAGATGAATGCCAGGCTCCAAATGTGGATTGGTATCCACACTATTACAAGAATGAAAAGAAACCATGGAATTAATGAAGAAATGCTTGAGATCATGTACCAACCAACTAGTACTGGTGCCCCTCCTGAAAACCCGCCGAATATGACGCTCCATGGGGTTCTCCTCTTTAGCAGATAACTGTAAACAATCACATTGTCGATAATGCCTGTAGCCATAAAGGCACCCGCTAGAAACCTTCCCATGCTCAGAGGTATTGCTATTGCTATTGATATCAGCAGGATACCTGAGGAAACAGCAAATGTAGGATTAACCTCCCCGGTGACCATGGGCCTCATTTTCGTCCTTGTCATTCTTGCATCTATGTCCCTATCCAGATAATTAGTCACTGCTTCGGCACCTGCAGACCCAGCTGCGAGGGCTAAAGCGACAAAAATCAATCGCAAAGAATACTGCAAATTAAAAGAAGGAATGGCAATTATCGCCGGAATAACACCAATGAAAACTAGGAGCGCCCAAACCCTAGGTTTTGTGAATCTAAAGTATACTATGACTCTCTTTAACCTGCTCATAGGATAGAATATTACCTGCGTTAATAAAATAGAAACCTTACCAGTAAAATATTTATGGAAATGAGGCAAGGGTAGAAGGAGAGGCAAAGTCTCACCAAAGGAATAGAGTTTGATTTCTGAACTCAGGAATGGTACTGATAAGAGATCTAATTATAAAATATGTTGTTAATATTCTTTAATCCATTTTCATTTAGTTATATCAAATAGTGATTCTCGTTTTCATATAACGCAATCATTCACAATATAACACTATTTTATTATCATACCTTCCAGATTAGGCATCCCGTTATTATATTGTGTGATAATAATACTATCATGAATCGGCAAGTCGCACATGGGGATGTAAAGGAACTATTGCTAAATCCGAAAATGAACATCGGGCTACTCCTGGCATTCATTGCGATTTTTCTTGCAATCAGTCCTGTAGTTCCTGGTGTTAATTGGTTCAAGTTGGGGGATTTTACACTCGACATGGTGAATTTCTACCATACAGTCATGATACCCTTTGCTTTTCTCCTCATACTATACACTGCGGAACTACTTAATTTGGGGACATTAGTCAGGAAAATAATCAATATCAGCACAGTTCCAGTGCTGCTGTTAACGGTTCTAGGAATGGCTCTCTTTTACCCGGTTTCAGCACAGAATGCTGACTATGTTCTTCAGGCCATAAGGGATGTATGGATGATAGTGATAGCACTACTATTCTTTGTCTCACTTATAATAATGCCCTTCAGGGAATATGAAAGATTCAAGGCAATATGGGGCGCATATTTCCTCATAGCCATATCTACACTGTCCGCAGGGATAGCTTCGGTAATGGGTATGGTATACGAATATGGCACTCTCTTCGGCTATTCATCAATTCCAGCCTTCAGCAATTACGTGGCCTCCCTGGGAGGGCTGCAGACATTTCTGGGGAACCTTGTCACTTCACACTCGCATGAGATGTTGCCTGCAGTAATGGGCGGCATAGTTGCAGTTGCTGCCGTAACAATGAAATATGAAAGGCTCACCGGATGGCGAAGGCACATCATAAATGCCGGAATGCTTATTGCAGTGGCGGGAACCATATCAATGACTTACCTATACCTGATATCTTCGTTCGGAACATATGTGATACCTGCAATCGCGCCTTTCGGCCCGGGCGGAATGAACGGTCTGGCACTGGATGATAGCCAGACTGGAATTATTGGGTGGGGGGCGCTAATTGCCATATTAGGTTTGTATTACCTTTCTTCATCAAACCGCATTGAAAAACTTGCACAGCTGGCAGAATTTTTTACCTGGATTGCCACAATGGCCGTCATGATTGGAGTGGGGTACAGCATGGAATTCAATGAGTCTTACTACGGATTTGGTTCGCCTGGAACTCCTCCCAATGGAGGGCCAGGTTACCTATACGACATGGCATTCACAAACGGGCATCTGCTCTTTGCCTTTTTCATGATGCCTCTTGTTGCCGGTCTCCTCCTTATATTCCTGAAGTATTCTCCGGGAATAGATGCTGGAAAAAGGCTGTTCCTATACCTAATATACGCAGGTACAGCTATAGGTGGGTTTGGTGTGCTGGTATACACCATAAACCTGTACTGGCTTCCTGAAGCTGTGGGCCTTTCCCTGCTCGTTATTTCCGTGCTCCTGCTTACTGCCTTGTATCTCAGTCAAAATAGGAAATATACTTCATCTGTTTCAGCATCCGAAACTGCTAAGGCGCAGTAAGTGTAAACATCATACACCTTCCCAATTTTTTCAAACTCTGTAGCGCTTGGCCCCTAATGATCTTTCTCAATATTGCCCAGATCCATTCAAGATCCACAGATTTCCCGGGATCAGCCTGATGAGAAAGATGGCATCACTCGAATGTTGCCGCTTTTCCATTGCAGGAAGCGTTTAATCCGGCATTCCACAGCAGCCATAAGGCAAACTTAATTTCCGATCATTCCCAAGGAACGCCAATGTATTGATACATTCGTCCCTCCTCGAAAAGAAGATCTGGCACCGCGAATGCGGCGACATTACTCCTTCTACGTATGACAGTCACAAATACATTTGATGTGACTAAAGGTAAGGTTCCAACATTAGCTTAAGGACACAATTATTCTTTAAGGTAGTTCTTGATAAATTGTGCGGTCCGGATTGAATACAGAAGCATACATAAGGTTCTGCCATTCCATTCAATTAAAAGAGCGGGATCCCAACTTCGCCATAGTATGGCTTTAAAGTGGCCTTTTATAAATCTCTAATTAGCTTCAGTGTAATAAAATTATGAGTAGTATCCTATGCTATCGTAGGTGGCAGTGTGTCTGTATTCTATGAGGGACATGGCATTTTTATTCATGATTTCGCACAGAAGAGCTATAAAATTTAAATGAAACATCTGACTTTTCTTGTACAGATATGAACGAGGGCATTTTCCTTGATCTCATGCGCCGTACGCAGAAGGGTGATATGATCAGGATATACCCTCTTTCCCAAGACAACAAGATGGGCCTTAGAACAAGGGCATATCCTTGCAAGGCAGGTTCAGGAGAGATCTATGAGGTCACAGAGCCATTTGAGGCAAGGGTTGAGGCATACAATGACGTTGCACTGCGTGTGAGGACGGAAAACGGCCTCTGTTTAATTATAAACGTAGAGGAGATATATGGTATAGAAAGGATGTGGTGAATCCGTCACGATAATTAGGGGCAATTCCATTGGGTAAATAGATCATGGCAAGAAGACAGATTATGTGGATAATATGGTCAGTGTATATTGTCATATTCATACTATTAGACTTCTTAATACCATATTTTCTGCCAAGGTATGCTGGGGACACTGATTTTCTCCCATTCTTCTTCTTTTTCCCCTTTTTCTGGATAGGCGGAAGGAGGAGAACCAGCGGAGGTGGCCAAAATTCTCCACAGCCAGTCGACGATTCAGGCAAGCATCACGGCGAGATATTTACCGCCTCAAACAAATACGATTATGATGAGTTCGGTATTCCAAGGAGGAAGAACTCAAGCAGAATATTTTACATAATAGGGGCTGCAATCATTATCATCGGCATTGCAGTATCGCTAATTATCTTCTTCTGAAGGAATATGAGTGCCAGTACGCATGGAAAACATATATTAGCAAATGCAGGTTAGAGAAAAGGATTATGACTCTTATCTCATCAATATTCATTCTCCTTTTCGTTGCCCTCGTTGTAGGGGAACTTTTGAACAGGTTTGGGGTCCCGTCTGTTGTAGGCGAGCTCCTCACTGGCCTCGTTCTTGGGCCAGCCATACTTGGGATAGTGAAACCCAATCAAGTTTACAGCGGCATATCGGAGGTCGCGCTATTCTTCATAGTTCTCCTCATAGGGGTAGAGGCAACAACGGATTCGCTCAGGAAGAACTACAAACAGGCACTCGTCCTGTCTGCGACGAGCTTCATGATTCCTGTTGCTGCCATGTATTTTGTATCAACAATGATCTTCGGGCTGGATAACATCCAGTCCATTGTCATTTCAGTTTCGATTGGGGTACCTTCCATATCAATCATATCGGTCATCCTGAAAAATTTCGGAATGATGAAGATCCGGGCTGGGCACCTAATACTGGCCAGTGTTGTGATAACCGACATCCTTGCTTTCGCAATAGCATCAATAGTCTCGGACCCTAAGGCCATCTATTATGAGGTTCCGGGAATTGCCGTATTCCTAATTCTCTTCTTTCTGCTTGACATGGAGATAAGAAAGCACTCCAGTGCTGTCGTGGAACTCTTCAAGAAACTCCACGCAACAGAAAGGGGCGAGAAGATCATATTTGGGTCAATAATACTGTCTGGCCTCATTATTTCAAGTATATTTGAAATAATCGGAATCACATATGTACTTGGTGCATTCTTCGCGGGCATAATAATCAGCGACGTTGTTGTGGGTGAGGAACTGCAGGGAATCCTAACAAGAACACTTTCCCGCATAAACGACAGCTTCTTTATCCCAATATTCTTTGCAATAGCCGGGCTAAACAGCGTTTTGCCTCCTAGCGGTACGATTTACCTGATGATTGGGCTGATTGCAGTGGACATAGTGATTGCAGTTCCACTGGACTTCTTCTATGGGAGAGCCATATTCCAGCACATCAGGGCGAAAACCGGCACAGGAATTCTGGGTGGAAGGGGGGCTGTTGGTGTCATTATCGCAACAGTTGCACTCAGTTCCGGCATAATTAGCAAAAACCTCTATTCCGCTGCAGTATTTGCTACCGTAATCATATCGGTGATCCTTCCGCCCCTGGTAAAAAAGGAGGATATATCGATTCCAGAAGGCGCAAGGGAATCATTTTACTACTGAGAATACAGACACGGTCTCCGTCTTTTCAACTCCACCTGTGGCGCGAAGCTTGTCCAGTACAAAATCGCCCACCTCCTCTATGGTTCCTGACCTCACCTTCACCATCATGTCCCACTGCCCCGCTATTATGTAAACCTCCTCTACCTCAGGGAACTTGGCGATCTTTTCAGCCAGTTGCCTCTGTGTTACCTTTCCGTCCGGGCTGTACGAAACGAAGATGAAAGACACCACTGGAAGTCCAATGGCCTTGTAGTCGGGCACTATTGTAAATTTCTTTATAACTCCGTCACGCACCATTCCCTGGATCCTTTCATAGACTGTTACCCGGGGAATATCAAGTTCCTTGGAAATGTCTGAAATCTTGTCCCGCCCGTGGTCCACCAGATAATTGAAGATCTTCTGATCCTTTGCATCCATATAATGTCATTCAAAAGTCATATATAAATTTAGACATAGTGTCTATTCAAACAGGTTAGATACGACGCAGTAAATCAAAATGTTCAACTTTGTTGACAAGCATTATTATAGGCATGGAAAATAACTAATGCATGGAAACGGAAACTGTTTCTGAGCTCATGGACCATATATCGGAAAAGAAACTGGAAATTGCACTGAAGATCAACACAACGGTAAGGGCTGAAATGGGAGCATTCCTCAGAGATAGAGGCTTCGTCGAGATACCTCCAGTCATTTTCTCCACCGTTACCGATCCATTGAACCATCCGGTCTATGACCCATCATTCGAATACGAAGGCACCAGGTACGCGCTCACCAAGAGCATGATATTCCATAAGCAGATAATCGTGCAGAAGATACCAAAGATATTTACCTTCTCCCCCAACGTGAGGCTTGAGATGCCAGAGAAGGCCAAGACAGGCAGGCATCTCCTCGAGTTCACCCAGCTTGATCTGGAGGTAAAGGGAGCCACAAGGGAAGAGCTTATGCAGCTTGGTGAAGAACTGTTCATCCACACAGTAAGCAAAGTCATGGAAAAACACAGTGAAGAACTGGCAATGCTGGGCCGAAAACTGCATGTCCCGGCAAAGCCGTTCAAGGCCTACAAATACACTGAGGCAGAGGCCAGGTACGGCCCTGAATTTGAGTCAATCCTCTCAGAGAAATCAACAGACCCGTTCTGGATAATTGATATTCCACTGAAGCAGAGGGAGTTCTACGACAGGGAAAAGGACGACGAGCCAGGCATCCTTAGGGACATGGACCTGATATACCCCGAAGGATACTGTGAAGCCCTGTCGGGAGGGGAGAGGGAATATGATCTTGAGAGGATAAAGGAACGCATCCTTAAGAAGGGGCAGACTTTTGAGCAGTTCAAGTGGTTTTTGGAGTTCGCCAAGGGAGGGCTTGAACTCTCCTGCGGATTCGGAATAGGCATAGAGAGATTTGTACGTTACATCTGCGGGTTCCAGAGGATTGAGGACGTGCATCCCTTCCCAAAGGTTCCAGGGAAAGTATCAGTCTGATGGGATAATATCCCCTTTTTTGCCAAATATATAAATTATCCTGATCGTTCCTGGTTACTATTTATATTATCCGGCAATAACAGTGCATGGTAGATCTTATAAGAGAATCCATGGCCGGAAAAGCCGCAGCAGTTATTGGAGTTGGCCCGGGGCAGGGTATTTCAACAGTGAGAATGCTAATAAACTTTGGCGCAAAGGTTGCCATTGTATCAAGGAGCGGGAATACATTTGGCCTTGTTGAATCGTCAACGATCAAGGCATACAAGGCAGATGCCACAGATGAATCGCAACTCCTGGCAGTTAGGGACAGAATCCTTGCCGACTACGGTTCCCTGGACTTTGTCATATCAAATGTCGGCACATGGGAAAAATTACCCGGCGAATTTCCCGAGATCAAGGATTTCGAGCGCATGATCCGGATTAACCTCTCATCTCACCTCTCTGTCCTCAGGATATTTTCAAAGCCAATGAAAGCCAAGGGCGGATCCTTTGTGCTTGTAGGTGCGTCAAAGCACATATTCAGGGGAAATGACCTTGCCTACAATGTTTCAAAATCTGGCATAGAGGAGCTGACAAGGAAGTCAGCTGAAATTCTAAGACAGTCAAATATACGGGTAAATGCCGTAATGCCGGGAAGCGTGGGTAAGGAGGACACGTACTACAAAGTTTTCCCTTTCAACTTCACAAAGTTCTCCGAGAGAAGGGAACTGGAGCCAATCGAGGTGGCTATGGTCTCCACCTTCCTGGCAAGTGAGATGTCGCTTGGCATCAACGGGCAGTGCATAAACGTTGATCACGGGTTGAATACTTACTAAGGATTCATGGCTTCACAGCCATGACCATCCACTGGTCGACCTCAAGGGAAATGAGATCACCTCCAGAAATCTTGACGCTGAAATATCTCCGGGATTTCTCATCCATGGATAGGATGTATTCTTTAACCTGCTCAATCTGTTCGCCGTTCCTTGCAGTCCTAGCAGCCCATTCCTTGAATTCATAGGTTTTTCTCACAGTTTCCTCTCTTATTATTGAGAAGCCTGCACCATTGAGCATCTTTTTCCACTGGCTGATGGTGCTGCATCTCACGTGGCTTTGGTCTCTCAGCTTCTCAAACGTATTCATGTCATTGTCCAGAACCGGATCTTCTGGGGCAACATTATCGATCATGACAAATGTGCCTCCATGCATAAGGACCCTGCTGGCCTGTTGCAGAAACTGGGCCTTTTCCTTGAAATGATGGGGAGCAATCCTGCATGTGACAAGGTGGAAAGCCTCACTGAGGAATGGAAGATTTTCCGCATCTGCAATAACATAAATGACATTTTCCGCACCTGCCTCCTCAAGTGATCTTCTGGCTGCCTGAAGCATTTCCATTGTAATGTCTGCAGCAACCACGAGGCTAACATGTGGTGATAAGGTCCTGGCCACATGCCCTCCTCCAGTGGCAATGTCAAGGCATTTCCATGAATCTGAAGGCCTTGCCCAGTCAAGAATTTTCCCAAGATCACTTCCCTGAGAGTGCGACCTGCTCTTCACGTACGCTTCAGCATTCCTTCCAAACTGTTCCTTAACAAGGTCTTTTTCTTTTGGCTCCATAACGGCCCTTACATTCAGTCATTATGCAACTAAGTTTCGCCTATCATCCATGCTTCCCTGGTTCCATTAGGGCATGCTGGTAATTTTTAAAGTATTTTGAAAGCATCACCATGTCATGTTCGAAAACGAGAAGACATTTGTCAGAATGCAGAAAGCCGGCAAGGAATCAGAGTTTCACAGGCTGTATGAGGAGGCACTCAAGGCGGCAGAAAAGTATCTGCACAAGGAGTATCCAATAATTGTAGGCAACGAGATCACGGAAAAGGAAAAGATAAGCGACATAAGCCCTATTGACGGCTCTGAAATAGCTAAATTCCAGATGGCTTCACCGGAAAGCATCAACAGGGCACTGGACATTCTCCATTCCGGGTGGAAAGGCTGGTACGAGAAAGGTTACGTGGAGAGGGCCAGGATAATGCTGGATGCCGCGGACAGGATTGCAGAGGAGAAATACCTCATCTCTGCCCTGCTTGCGTACGAAAATGGGAAGAACCGCACGGAAGCAATGGCCGACGTGGACGAGGGCATAGATTTCCTGAGGTATTATGCACTTAACATGATTGAGAACCAGGGCTTCGCAAAGCTGACTGGCAAGGGCTATGACAATGAGGAAAGCTTCAGCATAATGAAGCCGTATGGCGTTTTTGCAGTTATACCGCCTTTCAACTTCTACGCCATAACAGTTGGCATGACTGCAGGGCCGTTGACTGTTGGAAACTCTGTTCTCCTGAAATCTTCCAGCGATATTCCCATATCAACCTATCTCACTGTTAAGATACTGCATGAATGCGGCGTTCCAAAGGAGGCACTGGCATTCATAACTGGATCGGGCAGCACCGTGGGAAAATACGTGGTTGAGAGCGATAGGGTTTCAGGCATAGTTTTCACTGGATCAAGGGAGGTGGGTATGGACATATACCACAGGGCTCAGGCAAAAAAGCCAAAGCCTGTCATTACGGAAATGGGTGGCAAGGATGCGGTCATCGTCACGGCAAAGGCTGACCTGTCAAAGGCCGTTGAGGGCGTCTTTAGGGGAGCCTTTGGCTTCTCAGGCCAAAAATGCAGCGCAACATCACTTGTATATGTTGAGGAAAATATATACGATGAATTTATCAGGAGGCTGAAGGAAAGGTCAAAGGGCGTGCAGCCGGATGATCCCAGAAAGAAGGAAACCTTTGTGAACCCGGTCGTAAACAGATCAGCATTTGACAAATTCAAGAGCCTGGAGCCAAAATTCAAGGAATATGGGGATGTCATAGTTGGTGGAAAGTCCCTGGATAGGCCGGGATATTACGTCGAGGCAACTATAATTGCAAACGTCAAGAGGGACTCCTACCTGGCACAGAATGAGCTCTTTCTCCCTGTCCTCGGCATAATAAAGGTCAAGGACCTCAAGGAGGCAGTTGCTGAGATAAACAAATCAGAATACGGCCTGACCGGCGGCATCTTCACTGAGGACTATGACGAGATACAGTATTACTTTAACAATGTGGAAGTAGGGGTTATATATGCAAACAGGACACGTGGGGCCAGCACAGGTGCAATGGTGGGGTCACAGCCATTTGTTGGATGGAAGCTGAGCGGGAGCAGCGGAAAAGGTACGGGGTCATATTACTATCTTCCACAGTTCTTGAGGGAACAGTCACAGACCATTGCCCACTGACAATTCCTCAATCTCCTCAATATTTCTTATAATCCTTGGATTGGACAGCCCCAGGGAAGCAACTAATTTTTCAATCATTCCGCTTCTCACTTTCCCAATATCCTGGCTTCTGCCTAATTCCTGCTCCATGCTGGTCATGATCTGGGATGGCATCCCGCATGGCATTATGGCAGAAAATCTTGACAGATCGGTGGAAACATTCAGCGCTATTCCATGCAGTGTGGAGAACCCCCTGACAGCAAGGCCGACTGAACATATCTTCCTGTTGCCGACCCATACTCCAGTTTCGCCATGCAACCTCCCCTCCGCAGTAATTCCGTAATCATTGAGCAGCGACACAATGGCATCCTCGACAGCAATGATCAGGTCCCTGATATTGATGCCCCTATCCTTCAGGTTCACCATGAAATATGAAACAAGCTGTCCAGGTCCATGGTATGTGGCGGACCCTCCCCTCTCAACCTGGAACACCTCTATTGAAGAATCCAGAATCTCATCTTGATTCCTGTGAATTCCTGTGGTATAAACATGGGGGTGTGTCAGCATTATGAGCGTGTCCGGGATTAAACCATCATTCCTCAGGGCATTAAGCCTCCTCTGAATAGCTAGCATCCTTCCGTATTCCACCTGAGGCAGATCTGCAACAATCCCACTGTAGCTGCTCAATACAGACGAATTGGTTAATTCGATATTAATGATCGCAAAATGCCGACATGGCAAGCAGGCATATGGGGAGAGGGCACCCCACCGGGAATATTTCTTTTGGGATAATCATCATTTAATAGCTGGCAAAGGCATTACGATTCATGATTCCAGACCAGGGGACAATGACCCAGATAATGATACTGCTCAACATTTTCGACGGCGAGAGGAAGCCCTCTGCCATTGCCAGGAATATTGGCATAACAATCCAGGGAGTTCAGTACCACATGAAGATAATGCTGGGAAAAGGTTTCATCGATGAAGACGAGAACATAACAAAGGAAGGATTCAATTTCCTGGAAACCGGCCTTTCAAACCTCAGGGACTTCGTATCCCAGAGCATGTCCAGGCTGGATGACGTAGTGACCTGGGAAGCAATCGCTTTGGCCCCAATTTCGCGGGGTCAGGAAGTTTCCCTGGAAATGAGGGATGGCTATCTTTACGCAAACCCTGCAGCTGCCGGCAGCAGTGCAAGGGGTAAGTCCCACAACAGCGCCGGCGCCGATGACATTGTTGCCGTAAGTTCCATACAGGGAATAATCGGATTCCCCATGGGGTCTGTGCTCGTAACGGTTCTGCCCGACGTGGAACATATTGGTGACAGGACTGACATTTCAGCCAGCATCGAGGTAGAAGCAGCAGGCAGGAAGAAGCTCATAGGTGTAGTTGGCGAGGAAGCATACGTTATGTGCAGGAAATCGCATATTAATCCTGATCTTCAGTATGCGTCACTCCATTCTGCCTTTGAGGCAGCTGTACGGGGGGTAGATTCCCAGATTTTTGTCTCAAATAGACGGTTTCACTATCTTTTATCCGACATTAAGGACCTTCAGGCCAGATACAGGGAAGTAAATGTCAGAATCAAATATTTGTGATACAATTAATATAATTAATATTACATATAATGAAAGATATTTATCAATCCCTATTGTAAATCCTTATTTTATAAATGCATTGAGATATTTATAAAAATTCACTGCCATAATAAATATTTAAATATAACATATTAATACGATGGAACATCAACCTGAAGGGTGACATATATGGAGGAAGATGGTAGTGGCAGTAGGTTTTCAAATTCTGGCAGATTTGTATGGTGTGGACCCGGATCTGATCTCAAAAGTCGATAGCTTGTATCCTGTCATTGAGGATGCCGTGAGGGCAGGCAGCCTTACAAAGATATCGTCTGATTATTATCAGTTTCAGCCCCAGGGTGCCAGTGGCGTTGTTCTTCTGGCAGAGTCGCATCTGTCCTTTCACACCTGGCCGGAGCATGGGCTTGTGACTCTTGATATATACACCTGTGGTGATCCGAAGGGGGCTGAAGTCGCCTTTGACTACATTGTTGATCAGCTCAGGCCTGACACTATGGACTGCAAGAGGCTCAGAAGAGGCACCTCTGTTACAGAGGAGCTGACTGTGGAGAAGCCACAGCACCTCATAATACAGTGAAAAATTGACACGGCGTTTTATTGCCGTATCAGCAGCATTAAGTGCATTTTTCATATATTTTTCAATAATAGTAAGGACTTTTCCTATCTGGATAAGTGCAGCCGGCATAGCGCTTGGCATATACGCCCTATACATGTCAGGTGATGTCTTCCTTGATCAGGCCTTGGCCGTCGGATCCAGGATTGGATTGTCAAGTAAGGCTACAGGCACATACTTCATCTCATTTGGCGCAGTAATAGATGAATTTGCAGTGGTCCTGGCATCGTCTGCAAGGGGATATGGCGGCATCAGCTTCGGAACCATACAGGGATCAAACATAATCACAATGGTTATTTTTCTTGCAGCTCTTCCAATTGCATTCAGGCAGAACTTCAGAAAATTCAGGGCGGACGGTTTCTTCATGCTTGGTATGACGGCCTTGACCCTGGTGTTTGCGCTTGCCTTTACTCACCAGCCTTGGTATGCCGGCGCATCCCTTGTAGCTGCCTATGCTGCATATGTTCTTGCCAACAGGAAAAGGGGGCCAGTTCCGGCAAGCAGAGAGTCCCCCGCAGGCATAAGTTATGCATCCCTTGCAGTATCGCTGTTCCTGCTTGCGGTGACCTCTGAGGCAATAGTGGAGTACACGATGAATGTAGCCGTTTCTGCCCATATCTCCTCATTTTTTTCCGGCTTCGTTGTTACTGGTATTGCAGGATCGCTGCCTGAAATTGTCATGTTTGTCCTGAGCATACCAAGAAGTGATCATGATTCCACTATGGGCATAGTAAGCGGCACTGTGATATACAAGGCCTCGTTGATTCTCGGCATCGCCATCCTTTTTGGGGACGTGGTGCTTGTATCCGGCCTGTGGTCCATTTACCTAATGATATTGCTAATACTGATATTCCTGCTGCTTTCCTTTGTCAGGCAGAGAAAAGCCTATACACTGCTGCCAGCAATGGCAGTGGTTGCGGTTATTATCTGGCAGTTATTCTTCTAGGAACGGGTTCCCCAGAAGATATTTTCCTTGCGCTTTATCTTTATGATTTCATCCAGTACCGCCATGGTATCTGCATCAAGAGGATTGTTCCGCAGCTCCTTGACCACAGCCTCAGTTATGTCCACATAAAGCGGTTCCTCGGGAAATATCTGCCTGTTCAGGGTAACGCCGTCTATTGAAACTGCCACCTCTGATGGTGCATCAGCGAACTGCTTTGAAATTTCCCCCTCCCTTATGCTCCTGATGGTGCCCGCAAATCGTCCATCCTGCCTTATGAGGGAATCGCCCACCTTTATCCTTCCCGCATGCACCTTCACACCGACTATGACAGGTTTTGCAGCCCGGAATATGTACTGTGGGAGTATTGTTATTTTTGCAGGCATGGGCAGCCGCTGCTTCCTGCCCTCATCAAGCTGCTGCTTCCTCCTGCTGAGCCATTCCTCAGTCTCCTGGATCAGTGAATAAATGACGTCACCCACATGGACACCCACATCGGATGCCATTGCAGCCTCCCTGGCCTCCGCAAGAAATTCCACATTGAATCCTATTATTATGCGGTCAAGAGGATCGTTGAGCGTAGCAACGTCAGTGATGTCCCTCTTGTTTATGTCGCCAATCTGCGCAGACCTTATTGGAATGTTCTTTTCCCGTAGTTCGTAGGCTATGGCTTCCAGGGAGCCAAGAGCATCAGCCTTCACAGTTACTCCATGTTCCGAGATATCAATATTCACCTGTGATTCCTCAAGAATTTCCTTGAATGCCTGCGACGGGTCCCCGTTCACGACTATGAGCGGTGAACCTGACACTACCTCAAGCTTGTCTGATATGAGTATCCTGACACCAGCCGCCGATTCCACAATTTCCTTCTCTACCAGTTTCTTGCTCCTGCCCTTGGAGTTGACCAGCATCGCCTTGATCTTTGTCACGGCTGGCCCCGCCCTCGTATTTACGGCAATAGTATCCCCGCGATGAAGCACACCCTGGTAGAGAACTGTATCCAGTATTGTACCGATGGATTCCTCCTTCTTGAGTTCTATGATCGTCCCCCTTCCCTGTGCAGCATTGAACTTTATGTTTCCCTCAAGATATCTCTGGGCAAGCCCCGCTATCACCATGAGTATCTCTGCTATCCCGATGCCGGCCTTGGCGCTCATGGGGACGATTGCAACTGTCCGCGAGAAATCTGTTATCCTGTCATACCTGTCGCTTGCTATCCCAAATTCATAGAATCTGTTTACAAGGTCGTAGATCCTCTTCTCCAGCTCCTCAATGTATTCCGGGCGCTGCTGTTTCATGGCCTGCTGGAAAGTGGAATTTTTAACAGGGGTAAAAAGCGGTATCAGGTCAATCTTGTTTGCGGCCACAACAAATGGAGTCTTGAATTTCTTCAGTATGTTAAGGGACTCTATGGTTTGCGGCTTGAACCCTTCATTAATGTCCACCACAAGTATTGCTATGTCAGACAGGGCACCTCCCCTGGCCCTCATGTTAGAGAATGCCACATGCCCTGGTGTATCAATGAACAGCAGCCCAGGTATCTTCAATTTTCCTTTTCCAAGGAGCCCCCTGGCTTTCTCCTCTATTTCTGAGGAATCAATATTTGTTGCGCCGATTCTCTGTGTTATCCCGCCAGCTTCCTTCTTTGCAACTGAGGTTCCCCTTATGGCATCAAGTATTGAGGTTTTGCCATGATCGACATGGCCAAGAACACAAACTATGGGTTGCCTGAATTGCCTGGTATCCATAACCACCTCAGTAGATGTTTTGTTCATCCCCGAACTGGAAGTCATGGATCTCATCGCTTGAAAAGAATACCGGAAGTTCGTGAGCAAATGACTCGGGAGAGTCGGAGGCATGAATAATATTCTTTTCTATGCCAGTTGAGTAGTCTCCCCTGATTGTGCCAGGCTGTGCCTTTGAACCGTCAGTGGAACCTGCCATTGTTCTGGTGACAGAAATTGCGCTTGGTCCCTCTATGACAGCTGCAACTATTGGTCCAGACGTGATGTAGCCGACAAGGTCCTTGAAGAATGGCTTTGACTTATGGACATCGTAATGCCGCTCTGCCTTCTCCCTGCTCAGGACAAGCATTTTCATGGCAACAATCTTCATGCCCCTGTCTTCAAACCTGGAAATAATCTTTCCAATAAGCCTTCTCTTTACCCCATCCGGCTTGATCAAGATCAGAGTTTTTTCAAGTGGCATCATTTATCAGCTCTTGGAACTCTGCTTCCTCATTTCCTTGATAGTATGGTATTCCTTGGTCCACTTGGTTCTCCTGGGAACGCGCTTCATCTCTATCATGTTAACCTGGCACTTCCGGCTGCAGAAATTAAGAACATTCCCGTCCTTTCTGACATACATGAATCCGGTTCCAGGCTCGATCTGTGATCCACAGAAACTGCAACTCTTTGCCGCCATTTTCATCACCGTATCGAGAGCTTCCTGGCCTCTCTTGCAGTCTCTCTTAGCATCAGGATATCACCAACCCTTACGGGCCCCATGACATTCCTAGCAATGATCCTTCCCTGGTCTCTCCCGGCAAGAACCCTCACCTTAACTGTGGTGGCTTCCCCGCTCATACCGGTTCTTCCCATGAGCTCAACCACCTCTGCAGGCGTACCTTCATCTGCCATTGCGGTTCACCTTACTTCTTTATTTCCGATAGCTCGGAAATGACCTGTTTCAGGGTCTCCTCACCCTTTCCTCCGACGTCAACAACAGATATTGACGCAGCCGAGGCAATTCCGACCTTGGCTCCCAGATCGCTCTTCTTCTTTACGAAGCCATACGGGACCTTTCTCTCCTCACAGAGCATTGGAAGGTAATAGACAACTTCAGGGGGGGATACGTCTTCGGCAATTACGACAATCTTGCTCTCCCCTCTTTCAATTGACTTTATCACTTCGTTGGTACCCTTCTTTATCTTTCCGCTTCTGAAAGAATTTTCTACAAGATCAAGCAGTTTCTTCTCTACTGACTCGGGAGTTTCAAATTTCACATAGCTGTTTTTATCCATTCAGGAACCTCCTTCACTAAGGCAGAAGGTAAGCCGTAGACCGTATTTATACTTTGTCAGGGACAGAATTTACGCCTATTTCGCAGTTCCTGGGTCAAATATGGCTGCCAAAGAAACAGGATGTTTATGGCAGTTTCCCCTTGGCAATGGAGGCAATTACTGGCTCAAAAGCTTGTCTACGGCAGATTTCCCGTCGGCTGATAGCTCTACCATTGGGGAACGGAAACCGCCCTTTATGCTAAATTTTCTGTAGAATGCGTAATAATAGGCGGATGGGAATCTTGATACAAGAAGGGAGCGCAGCAGGGGATTGATCTTTTCAACCTGTATTCTGCTGGCCTCCTGGAATTTTCCCGCAGAGAAAGCCTTGAACGCCATCACAACGTGGTCTGAGAAATTCGTGAGTCCACAGACACCGCCGTCTGCTCCAATAGCCATGGACGGTATAAGGAGGTCGTCCTGTCCTTGGAATATTGAAAAGTCTGGGCCAGAGAACTGCATTATCTCGGAGAAATACCTCATATCGGCCGAACTCTCCTTCAGGCCTATTATCTCAGAATGTCCAGAAATGAGCCTTTCTACAGTTGACGGTTCAATTCTTGCACCGCAGAGTTGAGGGATGTTGTAAATGAACGTTTCCTTCCTGACGCTGCTTATTACATCATCAAAGTGCCTTCGAATCTCTTCCTGGCCCGGAGTAATATAGTAAGTGGGCATTAACACCAGGGCATCAGCACCAGCATCCTTTGCGTGTTTCCCCAGCCTTATGGATTCCTGTGTTGAAGACGATCCTATTCCGGCCAGTACCTTCATTCCCCTGCTATTCTCAATAACGAACTCAAGGAATCTCATCCTCTCTTCCATGCTGAGGAAGGGGAAAAGTCCAGTGCTCCCGTTTGGGAAAACACCGGTTACGCCTATACTTTTCAGGTAGGATAGAAGCTTTCCTGTGGAATCATAGTCGATCTCGCCGTCTGGCCTGAAAGGGGTCAGCATTGGGGTTATAATGCCTCTGATCTTCATGATCTGGAAGTGATTAATAGGATAAAAACTATTGATTACCCATATTGTAACCAACGTTCTCGGTCCTGAGGCTCTCCACCAGGGTTTTGGGAAGGCCCTTTGCAACTAGATAATCCCAGTCCGGGATAATTCCCCTGGCTATTGCCAGGTTTATGATCTCGTTGACAGGCATATAAAGTGTGCTTGGGGCATGGACTGTTCCCAACAGCCACGGGGGAAGGTCGAAATAATCCTTGACTCTTCCTGGAACGGCTTCACCAAGCACTTCATTGAGTATGGATGATACACGCTTATTGTAATACCACCTTTTGACCGGGCTGTTAGCAAATCCCGGATTGGGAATGTAGACCTTCCATTCAAGGCCAAAAGCAGTCTCGACTCCGGTCTGCTGGGAGGTGTTGCCGAAGTTGTCAATGTCGGTCCTGGGAGGGGCCTCCTCCGCGCCCGTGCTGGAGTTGACAACCCTTATGCCAAACCTGTTGTAAAGGGACAGGTGCTTGTCAACGACCCTTTCCAGCTCTTGCGCCTCTGCAGCAGATATTGAAGAATCATTCTCAAACTGCTCCGATATCTGGGCAAGCTCTTCTATTCTGGAATTCATTATTACCTTCAGGTAATAGTTAAAACGATCTCCCGCCATCCCCCTTTCCTCTTTCCTTAAAAAACATAACTAACTTCCGTATAAATAGTTAGCTGGTAGGTGTGATGGCATGTTTCCCATGGCATCCTTACCTCATTAAAAGGTTAAATATCAGAAGGTCTGGTTTTGAAATTGGTTTGCGTTCGTGTGCAGGAGGTTTTATGAACCACTGTTAGATGGCAATGCGATTTGCTTGGAACTGAGAGCGAAGGTTCTGGACTATCTGAAGTTGACAGAAAACATAGGGGGTATGGTGGAGAAGCTGCCTGCAAGAGACCCGTCCTCAGGAATTCCATCATGGATTCTTGCTCCCTGGTCGGTGGAAGCCTTGAAACAAAACCTCTGCCCTAATGTTAGCGAGGAAATCCGCAGGATGGAAGCTGACGGCCTTCTGGAATTGCATCAGCTAATGGCGGATGGTGAGCCGGTGCAAATGATCCGCAATCCAAAACTGGGCTCAGTGAACTTCAGTGATTCAATATCTGCAGACATGAAGAGAACTGTAAGTGGGATTATGAATCTGCACATCCTCTCCTATATTCAGGACAGGCAGAAAATCACTGATAAACCAGTTAAGCTGGAGGAGGCACTTTTCGACTTAAAGAACGGTGTTATGCTTCCGGATGATTTCATGCCGGTATACCTGATGGGAAATATAGAGGGCTCAGCAACGCAGGTTGAACCATGCGAGATAGCCAGGGAAATCCAGCCGTTCAATGATGTGGCCGCGATTTTCTGCTTTTTTGAGCACAGCAGCCAAAGGGCAGGAACACTGGCAATGCTCTATGCGGCCACTAATTTTATCATTCCGCTTACAAGGGAGGAGATGAGGAAGAAGCTTGCCGATTCTTTCAGGAAACTGCAGGAATGCACAGATTACGGAGACTTCGAGATGAGCAGGATACTGAACCAGATAATATTCAACAGGGAAAGAAGGCATGCAGAGGAACTCCGGCGCCCCTATCCCAAGCAGGAATACATTTCCCGCCTTATAGAATTGGGGATAGTCCAGGAGATGGAAGGAAGATACCTACTCAATCCTGAAATGCCCACAGAAAAGATAAAACAGATTCGCGACGAATTAAAGAAAAAGGCATCGGTGCTGGCTGCAAGGTGGCTCAACTGGAATCTTATCTGACGCCGCTGCCGTTCTTTCCTCTGGGTGATCTGCCGGAAGCAATGTTGGAGGCCACCTCCGACCAGAGCATCCCAGAGAAAGCAAAGATTAGGCCGAAGAAAAGCGGAAATCCCAGCAGCACAACTGCAGAAGGCAGGGAAACAATGCCTGAAACAATTGAGGAAAGCTTAATCACGTTAGCCACCGGGTAAATCATGTACAGCGAAAGCGCTGAGGCAAGGCCTATGAGAAAGCCAACTGATAATGCTCTTTTCCAGCTTAGAAAGAAGAGCGGAATGGCAGCCACTGCCGCCAGGTAAGGAAGAGGGATAAAGATCAGAATGATGAATGATAGGGCCACTGATGCAATTATAAAGACTGCCGAAAGCCGGTTATTCATATGTTATTCTAACCTCCGTGACCTGCTGGCTGAAATTGTAATAGTCATGATCCATCCATGCCATTACCTGGTTGGAGAAATAATAACTGAGCGGGTTCTCACTCGGGCCGCCCGGAAAGACTCCATAATATGATGCCGTCCCAGGATCTGAAACCTCACGAAGGGATGGCCCAACTGTGACAAACGGCTCAGGAACTGAAAGCTGTCTTGAAACATATGCAGCACTAACCGTATGGGAATCTCCCCAAATTGGGTATGGGCCAAGCCCAAGGGGCTGAAGCCCAGTGAGGCTGGCTATCTCAAGCAGGTGCACCCTCCCCCAGGTCCATGTATTGACAGGGCCAAGCTTACCCAGAAGGAGTGAGACCTCCCTGGAAAATGCTTCCCGGGCAATATTGGTGAAGCTACCATTGAACCAGTATGTGGAATTTGGATCATTGAGTGCGAGGTAAATTGCGCTTGTGTCAAACGGCTTTGTCATAGACCCTAGACCCTGCTGAGCGTACACCCTGTCAAAGCTGAGGTTGTAAATCTCGCTGAGTTCATACCAGTAAACAGTCATACCTGTTGAATTCTCATAGGCCGTGTAATTCCAGCTTTCCAGCAAGTGGTATGCAGTCAGCTCGGAGCTGTTCATATGCATTCCCGACAGGGAACCCACAATGATGGGAGTGAAGAGTGAAGCCCAGAAGTCAGAGACATTGCCCTGGAGGGACATCATGTCAGTGGTGGTCATTCCGGGGTGATCCTGCAGGTAGTGATATATGGTCTCTGCCCTTCCCCCGGAGGTCCAGAATCCCCCGACAAATGGATAGGGGTAATTTTTCCCTACAGTGGGCTGGTTTGGGGCAAATGCATATCCACGGGAAGGATTTTCAACCTGTGGAAGGAACCTGAAAGGAACGGCGCCGTCAGGCATGAATTCAGGGAGGGTGCCATTCAGCAACGACCTCGATCCAACGACATTTACATGGGCGCCATCTGGAAGAGTCTCGTTAAATGTGGGATAGAGCCCGGCGGTAATGTAACCCGTGTTATGAAGCCCCACAAGAGCAAAATTCTGGGGTGGGGAGAGCCAGAGCTTCAACGCATTCATCATGTCTGTGTAGTTGTGGCTCGTATCAAGCTCTATCTCCGCCACAAGGTCAGGCGATGGTATCGAGGCTGTCCAGTTCATACTAATCCCCATGTCACCGCTTCTTGCAATCAGTGGGCCATAGTTAGTATAATAGATGGTGTGAGTTTCTCCCATCAGGGAATACCTGTAACTGGCCATTGGATGCCATGAACCGTTGAAAAGATAACTGGTTCCATTCAGGTATTCAAGATAATCATTGGCAATCACCCCCTCTGGAGTTGTGAGTCCCCAGGATGTGTCGGGAGTATGTCCTATGAGTATGCCTGGAAGCCCAGCCAGCCCCCATCCTGTAACATTGATTCCGGGGGCATATAGCTGCATCTCTATCCAGAGGGATGGAGCAAGAAGAGTCAGATGGGGATCATTTGCCAGTATTGGTGTACCGGTTGAAGAGTAATTTGAGGTTACGATCCAGGAATTGCTTCCAACTTCCGGCCTCAATGTATTCTTCGTCGGGAATCCGAAAGGATCTGATACGTTGTTCAGAGCCTGCTCAATGAGCCCCCGATAATCTGATATGGTGGAGGTGCTGATGCCGGTCACGTTCTGGCCGTACCAGTCCTGAGACCAGAAATAGCTGGGCGAAATACCCTGGTCCGTCAGGTTGTAGCCCCCAACAGTTCCGCTGCCTGGAACCATTGTTACATTTTCAGTATAATAGGGATAATAAGGCCAGATCTGTTGCAGATGGTTCAGGCCAAACGAAGACAGGAGAAGATCCATCTGGAGTTGTGTTGGCCCCCCAGTGGTCAGGTCCCATGACATGTACTCCTGCCATGCGAACGAATCAAATGGTGACCAGTAAAATGGGGCCTTCCCAATTAGCTTAAATCCCAGGGGGAGGTCTGCCCTTGAATTGTTGATGTATGCGTTTACTCCTGCTGCGTAGTCTGATATGTAATTATAATACTGTGGATAATATTCCATCATGTAGGAATTTAGTTTCGCGGCATCCTGCGGAATCCCGATCATGTGCATGGCTATATCGGAGTTCAGGGCGCTGCTTCCAACATATGAACTCAAGTTTCCGGAGGCAAGGAGCGCCTGGAGTTCCATCTGGAAAAGCCTGTTGCTTGCCTCGTAATACCCCTGCGCCTCAAACAGATCATGCATATTGCTGGCACTAATGTGGGCAATGCCGTTCGAATCAATAGTGACATTGACATGGGCATCAAGTCCTGGAATTACTACAGAACCTGACGTATAATTAGCGTCACCAGCTGATGTCCAGAGTCCTTGAACGGGATTCAGGGTACTGAACTGGGTTGAAACGTAGGAAAACACCACAACAAGGACCAATGCCACAACCATAAGCTTTATTTTCATTCAATATGGATCAGCCCTGTCCCTAAAAAAGTTCTCTCATGGGAATATTCTGGCAAACCTGACGAAAGACCAGTACTTCCCATCCATGAGATAGGTTTCTCTTTCAATTCCCTCAACGCTATAGCCATTCTTCACCAGGACAGACATTGAGGCTGTATTGAAATCAAGCACTCCAGTGTATATCCTGTGCATTGAAAGTTCATTCCTGGCAAAATCTGTCACGAGGCCTAGTGATTCTGTAGCCAAACCTTTTCCCCGGTATTTTTTTCCTATCCAGTAGCCAACATGGCATTTGTTGTCAGTGTAGTCAATATCACTCAGCCCTATGATCCCAGCAGGATGTCCGGAATGGAAAATTATGAAATCTATGGCAAAAAATCTGCGACCCTCCTCCCGGTTTTTGCTGAAAAATGCCAGCGCATCTTCAACTTTGTATGGATACGGAAAGAAATGTCCGCCGATATTCCTGGAGATTTCCCTGTCATTGGCCAGCTCAGCGATCTCGGGAGCCAGAGATGAATCCAGATCGCTGGAAAGAGATACCTTCCTGCCATCCAGCCTGTAGACCTGCATTTCTTACCCCGATCGGGCATTGCTATATTTCATTGTTGTTCCGTCAACTTGTCGGAAATCTCATACATTCAGGACAGTTGTTTCAAAATAAATTACTTCAGGTAATATGATATGAAATAATTTGAAAATAGAGCGTTCCAATAGAGGGAGTAGAAATGAACAATCAGTTCTGTACTTTAACAGCTCAAACTCTTTGTTTTCCTTGTCAACCCGACAATTCGTCCATCATTATATGTAGCTCTTTTTCAGGGGTAAACACATTACTCTTGGTAATGCAAAATTCTCACCTTGGGGTGAATGAATAAATGGACAGGATTAAGGTTGGATTGCTTGGAGGCACTGGAGTGGTGGGTCAGGTTTTTGCAAGAATGTTAGCTAACCATCCATTCCTGGAGCTATCATCAGTTTATGCTTCAGATCGGTCTTCGGGATCAAGATACTCATCATTCCTAAGTGATGATCTTGGCAGCCTGTATGAGCATATAATGGTAGAAAGGGCTGATTCAGCCACGATACTCGCAGGGAAAAATGACATAATTTTCAGTGCGGTAAGCGATTCTGCAGCTGGAACCATTGAGAAGGAAATTTCTGCCCAAGGCGTGAAGGTTTTCACAAATGCATCTGCAAACAGAATGGATCCATCTGTGCCCCTAGTTGTTCCTGAGATAAATTTTTCCTCCCTTGAAGGCCTAGATCAGAATTCAGGGTTCATAGTTGCCAACGGAAACTGCAGCACCATTGGCCTCTCCCTCGGGGTAGCTCCGCTCTCAGGGTTCGGGATAAAGAAGATCGATGTCACCACAATGCAGGCGGTAAGCGGTGCCGGATATCCTGGGGTGCCTTCCCTTGATATCCTTTCAAATGTAGTTCCGTTCATACAATCAGAGGAGGAGAAGATATCAAGGGAATCAGCCAAGATATTTGGCAATCCGCGTATGGAAGTGAATGCAACCTGCACAAGGGTACCCATAAGGGACGGCCATCTGGAATCGGTAACAGTTGTGCTTGAAGATCAGGTGGACAAAGCGGATGTGCTGAAGGCTTACCATAACTTCGGAAATGGTGCTATCAGGGGGGCTTATCCGACCCTGCCTAGTAAGAGTGTCATAGTCAGGCAAGAAAGAGATCGGCCCCAGCCCTTACTGGACGTAATGGCAGGCACTCCCGACAGGGCTAAGGGGATGGCGGTCACAGTCGGCCGCATAAGACAGAAAGGCAACGCAATATCCCTGGTGCTCCTGGTCCATAACCTCATTCGTGGCGCTGCCGGATCAGCAATACTGAACGCAGAAGTTATGCATGGAAGGGGTGCATTTTGAAAGGTGCCAGCGTTGAAATCATAAAGGTCGGAGGATCATTCCTTTCGTCACCAGAGTCGCTGGGTGATGTTCTCAGCCTGGCAAAATCAACTCAAAAGGCAATACTTGTGCTCAGTGCGTTCAGTGGAGTTACGGATAGGCTGCAGGGCATCCATTCGATGGGCAAGGCGTCAAGGATTTCTGAATTTCAGTCCATAGTCTCATGGCATGCCAATCTGCTGTCAAAGTCTCCGGGATTTCACTCGGAATTCCCTCCGGATACTCTAGCCGATGGACTGTCTAGTGGTAACAGTCAAAACGGAGGGCTGCTCGAATGGATAGGCAACGCAGATCATGACGAATTCCTTTCAATCGGAGAAAAGCTCTCTGCCTTAACCGTATCTGAGTATCTTAAGTATCACAGAATCAGGTGTCATAGAATTTTTTCAGATGATCTGGGAGTGACAGTATCTGAGGGCAAGGAGGGAAGAACCATAGACATCGAGGCAACATCAATCAAAGCAAGATCAATCATTGACAGCCTTCTTGCCAATAACGATGTTATAGTGACCACCGGATTCTTCGGAAGGGGAACTGATGGAAGAGTGAAGATACTGGGGCGGAACTCCAGCGATTACAGCGCCGTAGGGATCGCAGCATCATTGGGCCATGACAGGGTTACGCTCCTAAAGGACGTGAGAGGGATCTACAGGGCAGATCCCAAGCATCTTCCGCCAGGATCGCATCACATCCCCGTGCTTTCCTACATGGAAGCCCTTGATATCTGCAGGTCAGGTTCGAGGGTTGTGCACCCTTCAGCAGTTGAACTGGCAATGAAGACAGGCATCCAGATAAGCGTAAGAAGACATGGGGATACCACCAGCGGCACATTGATCTGCAAAAACCAGGGGACAGCAAGCTACCTGAAGGGATAAAATAAAGCCGCCGCTTAGATCACTGCAAATATATGGATGAAAAACCAAGGCCAATACTGAAGTGGGCTGGAGGAAAGAGGAGCATAGCAGCGAGCATAATCGGCAAGCTGCCTAATTCCTTTCACGCTTATATTGAGCCATTCCTTGGCGGGGGTTCAATATTCTTCAGTATATGCGAAAGCCTTGGAAGCCACAGGGCAATACTTGCCGACATAAACGAGGATCTTATGTGCCTCTACGAGGCCATCAAGGAAAAACCAGGTGATCTGGTGCGGGAAATCCATGGCATTCAATACAAGAACAGCAGGGAGGACTTCTACATGGCCAGGGCAGAGTATAATTCCCTTCCTGCATGCAGCATCAGGAGAAGCGCATTGCTGGTTTACCTTAACAGGCACTGCTACAATGGGCTGTACAGGGTCAACCGCCATGGGATGTACAATGTTCCATTCGGCCGCTACGCGAATCCATCCATGCCAGGAGAGGATTCAATCAGGGCGGCATCAAGGTGCCTCTCCGGTGCAAGGCTGATCAGATCGGATTTTTTTCATGTGATTTCCCTCGCAGGGAGTGGAGACCTTATTTATGCTGATCCCCCGTACACTCCAGTTTCCAAGAGCTCAAACTTCACCTCTTATAGCATGGGAGGTTTCGGATGGGAAGACCAGATCAGGCTAAAAAAGGCCCTGGAACTGGCAGACAGGAATGGTGCGTATTTCATACTGAGCAACTCATGGG
Organism: Thermoplasmata archaeon; assembly: GCA_021797355.1. GTDB lineage: Archaea > Thermoplasmatota > Thermoplasmata > Thermoplasmatales > Thermoplasmataceae > UBA509. The sequence continues at coordinate 29,873 of JAJZZX010000007.1, forward strand.
TCAGGGAAATTCTCGACCTGTACAGTTCATACAGCATTACCCGCGTAGAAGTGAACAGGAATATAAATTCTGTTCCGGATTCTCGGAGAAAAATACCGGAGGCAATCATCCGGAACTTCTGACTTTTACCGCTCATCAAAGTTATGGGAGAACTATTGGTTCCTCCTCCATTGTGAGGGAGGTCTGGTATTCCTCGTTTTCAAGTTTTGTCTTGAGCCCGGAGAGGACACCTGCCGGATAGAAAACCAGCACAGATACGGCAGCAACTATGGCGCTGGCATCGTAGAAACTTATGATGTTAAGCATGCCATCGCTTCCTATGTAGGTCATGCCAAGCAGGAATGCTATGTATAGGATATACCATATTGAGTTCTTGACGTTGCTCAGGTCCCTCTTTGCCGAATTCCTCGCTATGGGAAGAATGAGCCCGAATATCACCACGCCAACAGTTAGTATGGCAACAGCATAATAAACGGTGACCCATCCGCTCCAGAAGACGATGAGGGAAGCGGCTATAAAGGCTATGGGGGCGAATATGGAACCGCCGGGAATTTTGAACCTCGTTACCCCCTGCCTCCTGGACACAATCAGGGCGATGGGATTCACTGAAAACCCGAGATAACCAGCAACCACTGCATCTTCAATCAGGCCGTATATGCTGGGAACAGGCGCAGCAACAAAGGCAAGCACTGCTCCAACAAACGCTGTCACCAGAAGGGCCCAGTAAGGCACTGAGTATTTCTTGTGAATAAATTTGATCAGGTCAGGCATTATCTTTGAGCGGCCCTGTGCAAATATAACCCTTGATCCTCCGCCAAGATATATGTATCCCACTATGAACGGGCCGATAATTCCTATTATAATTGTAAGAACAAGAATCAGTGGGGCGTTATAGTTGTGTGCAAGGAAGATAAATGGATTGTTGCCGCCTATGGCGTTTGCCAATCCTGCCCAGTTGCCCGGGGTCACGCCTATCTTGGACCAGTTTATTCCTGCAACGAATACCCAGTCAAGGAGAAGGTAAATAAGGAGCTGCCCCACCACAACTATTATTATTGCAAGCGGGAGCTTTCTGAACTTCTTCGACTCCTCGGCATAGTCGGGCAGGACCCTGATGCCTCCAAATGCAAACATTGCCAGCGGGATGGCCAGGAAAACGCCAGCAAATCCAAATGGGAGGAACCCATGATATGCTGTCAGGTTTCGTCCGTCATAGAAGACTGATGCAAGCCCTATGGCCACTGCAATGTAGAAAAATAGCTTTACAATGCCAAAGTACACAGTTGATCTGCCGAAAGCCCTGACTCCGAAGTAGTTGAACGGAATCATGACAAGCATGAGCGCGGCTGCAATGAGCCCCCCAAGGAGTGTAGGGGCACCAGAAGATAATGTGAGGCTGGGATAAAATATGCTTAAGCCATCTACTACCGCAAATGCCTCAATGGGCGGGATGAAGAGGTACCAGATGAGGTCCGCAAGGGAGTTTATTGTATTGGTAAACCATCCGTGTGTGTACAGTGCATATCTGGATGGGCCGCCAGCTTCAGGATATGTAGTCACAAGTTCCGCATATGTCAGGCCAATGAAAAGGTAGAAAATACCACCTATCAGCCATCCAAGCCAGCTCCCGGGGCCGGCTATTTCAGTCATTCCTGCGGCACTGAAAAGTATCCCCGTTCCAACAGCTCCAACGACACCTATTATTATGAGATCAAAGAAGGATAGCTCCTTCTTCAGGTTAGTTTGTTTAGACATATTGTCTTCTGCCATGTCTGAATGTAACATGTGTCATTATTTAATAATTTACTTGAGGCACTCAATCAAATTGTAATCAAAAAATAGAAGAAGTTAATATTTTCAGGAAACATGCTAATGAATGTTATTCGGTGAAGTGCTGGATTATCTTATAGTAGGTGCGGGCAGTACGGGTTCCAGTATTGCATTCAACATGGCTGGGCGTTCCAAGAAGATAGGCGTCGTGGAGAGGGATACCATTGCCGCTGGCAATACCGGCAAGTCAAGTGCACTTGTGAGGACACATTACAGCAACAGGATAATTGCTGACATGTCTCTGTATTCACTGGAGGTTTTTCGCAATTTTTCTGGAATCGGATATTCAGGGTTTACCAGGACCGGCATGATCTTTCCCTTCGACGATAAATACGCTGACGTTGCAAGGGAAAATGTCAGAATGCTGAGGGACTTGGGCATAAAAGAAATGGAGATGAAGCCTGAGGAGATAGTAAATTATTACCCCGACATCAATCTTGACGGATACGATTACGTTGCCTATGAGCCGGAAAGCGGCTACGCTGATCCGGTGGCAACGGCAAACTCATTCATTAGCAGTGCCAGGGAAAAGGGCGTTGAATTGATCCAGAAGAGATCAGTTTCATCACTTGATTCAGGGAGAAACTTTGTCAAGGTGGACCTGGATGACGGTAGGCAAATAAGGGCAAAAAAGGTCATCCTGGCAACGAACGTATGGACCAACGATATACTTGAGAACTCTGGCATTTCAAGGGGCAGGTTACTTCCCATATATGCATCGCTTCATGGCATAGTCTACCTGAGGCGCCCGGAAGACTACTCCGGCATCAAGCCCACTCTGTGGGACCCGCACCAGCTGGCCTATTACAAAATGGAGGGCACGACCGTAACTGCACTGGGGAGTCTCGATCCAAGGATTGACGAGAAACCGGTAGACATTCATGATAATCTTCCTGAAACTGCTGACGAATCTTACGTGGAAGATTACATATCGAGGATTGTGAACAGGCTCCCATCCATGGGCAAGGCTACATTGATCTCAACACTAACTGGCCTATACGACATGAGTCCAGATGGCCAGGTCATATGTGACAGCCTGGGCGATCTTGGGCTGGATAATGTCTTTGTATTCGCAGGCCTCAGTGGCCACGGATTCAAACTCAGTCCAGCATATGGGCTTATGGCAGCTGACATGCTAAGTGGGCATGATCCAGAAAAGAGCAGGTTTGACTGGCGCCCATTTTACCTGAACAGGTTCAGAGATGGAAAGCCCATAGTATCAAAATATTCCGAGATCGGAACAATATATTGATCATGCAGCCCATATGACATGGCGGGTCAGGGTATTATGAATTCCGGGCCACCCATTGTTCCAGTGCCTGTGGATTCAACCGCCATCCGGACAGCCTCGAGACTCCTCAGTTTCTTCCTGATAATCTTTCCGCTTATGGTCTTTGGAAGTTCCGGAACAAATTCTAGGACCTTTGGGCGCATATATGGAGCTGCAACTGCCTTGACATGGAAACTGAGCTCCCTGGCAAGGTTCTCGCTAGGCTCAAAACCTGGCTTCAGCACAACAAAGGCCTTTACCACGTTGCCCCTGATACTGTCTGGTTTTCCCACAACGGCAGATTCAGCAACGGCAGGATGCTTGATCAGGGCAGATTCCACCTCAAATGGTCCGATTCTGTAGTCAGAGGCCTTTATGACATCATCCGCTCGTGACACGAACCATATGTACCCATCCCCATCCTTCCTTCCAAGATCACCAGTTAGGTAGAATCCATTCCTGAACCTTTCCCGGTTAAGTGCAGGATCATTGCCGTATCCGCCGAATAAGCCAGGCACTGTCCCCTCAATTTTAACAGCAATGTTTCCTTCCGTATTGTCAGGAAGCTCAATACCATCATCGTCAACAATCCTTATGTCATACTGAAGAAGCGGCTTTCCGGCTGATCCAGGTTTGATCATGCTGGCCTTGGTGTTGCCCACCATTGCAGTGGTCTCAGACTGCCCATAGCCGTCCTTTATTCTCAGGTGGGTCACGTTTTCCCATCTTGCAATAACCTCAGGATTCAGCGGCTCGCCAGCAGAAGAGCATTTTTTCAGGGACATTGGATGGAAATGCCTGAGGTCTTCCACCATGAACATGCGCCAAACAGTTGGTGCTGTACAAAGGCTCGTTATGGGGTAGTTCTCCAGAACCCTAAGGGATCTTTCCGCACTGAATCTTCCCTGTTCAAATGCAAACGCAGTAGAACCAATGATGAGGGGCGCATAAAGATTCGACCAGGCCCACTTTGCCCATCCGGGACTGCTGATATTCCAGTGGATATCATTTTCATCCAGGCCGAGCCACTGGGCCGTTGACATATGCCCCAACGGGTAGTAGCCGTTATGAATGATGGCCTTGGGCTTGCCTTCAGTCCCGGAAGTGAAGAATATTGCATGGGGTTTTTCCGGCTCCCTGAAATAGTCTTCATATTGGCTGGATTCGACCCTTATTCTGTTGGAAAAGTATTCCTCCGTCACGTCAAAGATCTTTATAAACTTCCCCCTTGCAGCTTCAAGAACAGTCCTCCTCGTGTCGGAATCAGTGAATATGGCTTTTGCCCCCGTCTGCTGGATCCTGTATTCAATGTCTGAGCTGTTGAGAAGGATAGGGGCAGGCGAATAGGTGACACCTGCAATGGCTGAGGCGATGGCAATGTACCATAGATCAGGAATCATCTTCATAATGACGAGGATGGCATCCCCAGCATGTATTCCTTCACTCCAGAAAAAGTTAGCATACTGATTTGAAAATTTCAGAAGGTCTGTATATGATATCTGCTCTATCTCCTCATCCTGGTTCATTATCATTAGCGCGGTTTTTTCCCCGCGATGATAATTCAGGATATCGGCCACCCAGTTGAAATCCTTCTTAGAAGCCAGGTCTTTCATGGAAAGCATACTTTAGAAAACGTCTAAACTGTACTTTAACATTTTCCGGATCATGAAAAATGCAACAGGCATCTCTGCAACAGAGGATGCAAATAACTAATACTGGATAGGTATGGGCATATCCACATGACCAAGATATCCTGCCTAGGGCCGCCGGGCACTTGGAGTGAAATAGCTGCAAGGTGCTATGATTCCCAGGCTGAACCAATTCTTGTGAAATCTTTCCGCGAAGCGGTATCTGCCTGTGAAGAGGACAGGGCAGACCTCTGTGTTATCCCTCTTGAAAATTCTGTCGAAGGGCCGGTCTCCTATGCGATGGATCTGTTGCTGGATTCCAGCCTGCAGATAGTCGCCGAAAGAATTCTGCCCATAAGGCATGCATTACTTTCAGCTTCTAACTTGATCAGGAGGGTATATTCCCACCCCCAGGCCATCGCCCAGTGCAGGGGTACACTGATAAGATTATATCCGGATGCTGAAATTGTCGAGCTTAATTCAACATCTGAGGGTGCGAAGTTGGCCCTATCAGAACTTGGATCAGCGGTAATTGGTTCTCCATCAATGTCCCGCATTTACGGCCTGAGCATTGTAAGGGATAACGTGTGCGATTACGAACAGAATCTTACGCGGTTTGTCGTTCTGGGAAAAGATTCCCATCTGAAGCTCGCCGCCAACAAGACAACCATTTCATTCCTGTTGAGGTCAGATGGTCCTGGAGCACTTGTTCAAGCGCTTTCCATATTTTCCCGCAAAGGGATCAACCTCAGCATGGTCTTCTCGCGGCCAGAGAAGAAGAATCCTGGGATTTACAGGTTCTTCATAGATGCCCAGAGGAGACTGGATGATCCAGATATGTCAGCCAGCATTCTGGAGTTGACAGCACTTTCGGCAGAGGTAACAGTAAAGGGAACATATCCCGGATCGTCGTGGAAGAATCCAGATCTGTGCAAATAAGCAATCTAACCAAGCAGCCGGGTTGTGCCTTCGTTAAAATCTGCACTATATTTTTCTATATGCAGTTCATCCAAGAATGAAGATGGATTTTAAGGATGCATTGCCAGACAAGGGGTCGGAAAACACTGTGATAGTCGGCATACTGCAGGACATGGGGCTTACCGAGAACGAGGCAAGAGTGTACATGCTTCTGCTTAGCAAGGGGGGCCTCACTGCACAGGATCTGCTCAGAAACCTTTCCCTCCGACAGCCTCAGCTTTACGACATAACTTCATCGCTGGAGCGTAAAGGCTTCATAAACGTGATAGATGAAAGGCCCAAGAAGTTCGAACCGCTGATGCCGGAAGCAGTCATTGAATCCAGAGAGGTAACCCTCAGGAAAAATAGGGAGTTTTTCCTTAAATGGGCCAACAATGCCGTAAAATCAAGAAGGGAAAATGCTACACTGTCAAGTGCACGTAACCTGAAGAGTGTGATAAACAACACGATCCAGATAATCAGCGAAGCCCAGGAGTTTCTGGAAATTGAAACTACCACGGAACTATTGGGCTACTTTTCAGAATCATTGCTCAAGAAGGCAAGATCGGGGATCAGAATTCTTCTCCTACTGTTCGGCGCAAGAGGCGAGAAGATAGACGAGCACTACATCGACATGCTTGACTTTCTGCAGGATGTGCGTTTCGTCAGCCCAGGGCAGTTTTTCACTGTCATAGCTGACGAATCATCATCAATCTTCATGCCGAGAAACGTTGCTCTTAGCAGTAATGGATTCAGGTATGGCTACGTAATCAGGGACCGGGACATGTCTTGGTTCATATCACATAATTTCTTTTCCGGATGGTACAAGGGAATGGAGATGAAGTCATCCCAAATGCGGCTACCAGCAACCTACAGATCACAGAGGATAGCTGTTGATGACATATCAAAACTTCTGAGTCAGGGAATCCAGTTGAATTGCCATCTGGAAGGCATCCACATGAATTCCGGCAAGAAAATTGAGCTTCAGGGCAGAATAGTCAAGGCCAACATCGACAGTGAGATAATAAATTTCATAGTTGAATCCGGAGGGCGAACCTACAGCGTTGGTGGTTATGACTCCCAGGTGGAGGATATCCAGATGCTGGAGTTGAGAATTTACTGATCAGGCTCAGGGAAATCCAGGGATGCAACTCCACCCCAGAACCTGAAGTTCAGGATTCTAACCCATTTCCCAAGGATTCCGCTCGACATTACAGGTTTCCATGCCAGCCTGCCATTTTTAATTGAGGTGCCAAGCGCACCCATGGTCAGGCATTCTGCGTAAAATGCTGCAGACCAGGCCTGAAGGTAGCAACCCTCCGGGTTATTTACAATTTCAGGGAATGATATGGGCGAGTGCGATCCAAGGCTCAGCTTCAGGATATCGAAGTATTTCCTGAAAGTCTCATGGTCTCCATAGAGCATTGCTCCCATGGCCATCATGCCATTATTCATGGGCATTACGTTCCCTTCAGATCCTACCCTGATGCCGCTTCTCCCCGATATCCTCTCAAGGCCACCGCCTTCAGACATGAATTCTTTGTACTGTGATTCCGAAGCAACACCGGTGTAAAATGGCACAACTGAGGTCCAGAAGCCCCTATCCAAGGGAACACCATCAACAATGCGATTGGCAAACGTGCCTGCCTCGCCAATCCAGAAATCGTTCCTTATCCTTTTTACAACATCATTCCTGATGCTGCTCAGATCATCGAAATCAAGCCCCACATAGGAATCACCAATCGCAGGCTGAAGCTCCAGCAGAGCTTCCAGGCTCCTGGCAAAAAATGACGCAGTATCTATGTCTATGCCGGTGCCAGCATCAATATCCTCCATAATGCCTCTTCCTGACAATCCCGAATTAAGGACATATCTTGCTGTCATGGAAATGCTTCTGGAATGCAGTTTCGCGAACTGCAAGTCGCCACTCCACTGTACATACTCATTTAACATCCAGGGAAAAATGGCGCTCTCTTCCAGGTCCCCGTAATTGTATACATAACCGTTTGTTACAACTTCATGAGGTATCCTTCCGTTTACGGAATGGGAAATGAGATTGTTCAAGGAAGATCTTACCTCATAAAACATCCCTGACATCATCATTCCTCGAACAGAAAGCAGCGTATCTATTCCAAAAAACCAGGGAAAATCAGGGTGGCCTGCCGTAATTCCATATCCTGCCAATGGGGAGTATGACATCAGCTGTGTCATGTTTGCCTTTGCAACTTCGTATGCAGTGGATATTTCATTTTTTTCACAGTAAATGTGATTATAATCACGATTTGTTGCATGCAAGCCCTTCAGATCATCCATAACTATGGGGTCTAACAATGTATCCGCAAGTATGGAGGCCGTGAAGCGCCCATTCACTGGGAACTGGATTATGTTCCCCTCCATGGTTTCAGGATCTCCCGGGAAGATGAGGCTCCCTTCCACGGCAATACCATTGAACGATGCCTTTGTGCTGACCCTACGACCAGATATGGTGACAACAGGCACATTGTTGCTTAACCAGGCCGAGGCTGGTGAAATATCAAACTTGATTTTAACTTCATCTGATACGCTGGCTTCAGCCGTGATCCGAAGCTCCTGCTGGGATCTGAAGCCAATGTCGCATTTAATGCTGCCAAAATCAGCTTCAACCGAGAACGGAGTGATTTTGCACTGCAGTGGGGCAATTATATTGCCGGATGTTTCAAACCAGAGATTTTTCAGTATTCTTACTGGATGGTGCCAAACCCCTCCCATTTCACCTCTTACATGATATCCTATTTCCCCAGGCGCAAAGTCGAGAAAACCTATATAGTACAGGAAAGGGGTGGAGATTGTGAATGGAATATGCCCAGGGGTGGATATTGATCTCTCAATGCCTTTGCTAGGGATTCAATTCACTCTCCATCATGCCATGCCTTTCCGATATTGTCACGGATATGCCACTGACAGACACCGCAATATCATAATAATTTCCCCTCCAAGGGAGTCTTTTTATCGACAGAGAGTTCCATTTATCCGGAAGAGAGGGCCTTATCGCTTTTCCAAGGTCTTCGGTTTCCGGGTTCATTAGGCCAAGCATGCCGCCTAACACCGAAAGTATGTACATGGAAGATGACCATCCCTGGGCAAATTGGCCTGTCGGGCTGGGCTGGCAGGAATCGTAGGTTTCGTTAATCCTTCCCGGATCGGCAGAGTCGTATGCATTCGCCACAAATGTCTGAAGCATTCTGAAGGCATATTCATTGAGGCCGTTGTTATAGGCTGCCAGAACATACCATCCAGTCATCAGTGGCCAAACTGTTCCTGTGTGGTAGCCGCCATCAAATTTTGGATCGTCGCTGGAGACCGATCTAACTCCCCAGTCAGTCAGTGTATTAAGATCGGACATTTCAACCAGTTTCTGCTCGACCTCTCCATCCCGCAGGAAGATGGGAGCAATAAGCTGCATGGCGCTTTTAATTATCCTGGTTTTCTGGCCTTCTATTGAATCGACGAACCCGTCGTCTCTAAAGAATGTCCGGAGGTATATCTCCTTCAGATGCTGGTATGAGACACCAGAAATGTCTTCTCCTACGAGTTTAACGACCTGAAGCCACAGTGCATTTATATCAACGCATTTCCCATCCCTGTCTGCCGCCCATGTCTCTGGCCATCCGATAAGACCCCTTTTGAAATTGTTCTCTAGGAGCAGGTCGCCATCGGCATCACAACTCCGTGAAAACCTGAAAACCGATTCTGTAACTTCACTGGGAAATGGGGTATAGCCCCACCATCGCAGGCTGGAGTTATCCATTATCCAGAGAAGGTTGCTGTCAATGGACATGAACCTGGTATCTAGATTGTGGTCTGATATGACATAATCCTGATTTCCTGCCTGCGACAGCCCAATCTCGTGAGGTATCCTGCCATTCTCAGCGTACCTCAGTAGTGTTTCCATATGCTTCCTGGTAAGATTTCCAAGCCCGCACATATTGGCGGCAAGCCCCATCCATAGCCCATCCCGACCGAAATACCAGGAGAACACAGGAAATCCTGCAAACCAGCCTTCGCCTGTTGGAGAACTGTTGAAGAACTCCAGAAGATCGTGTTTCGCCCACAAGAAGAGCTTGTTAAATTTCCTGTCCGGCGTTGAGAGAACAGTATGGCCTAAAATGGATTTGTGGAAGCTGATTGTCTTTTCCAGATCTACGTCATGCTTCGGGAGCCTCCCGGATACAACGATATTGAAATAAGAGAATCTGTCAACGTAAATCGTCAGATTGCCGTTATTTAGTTCCTTTCTTACTTTGCCGTCAGAGGATACTGAGAAGAAAGTCTGGCCTCCTGTGCTGCTGACCCAAAAGCCGTTTCCCTCCTCCTTCAGGGCAAATTGTTTTCCTCTGGATTCGCCAGGCCAAGCCTCTGAATGAGCTATTTCCATGGATACGGCAGCACTGTGCCTGGAATTAGAAACGAACAGAATGTCAAGTGCATCCTCCTCATAACTGATATAATCCAGGCGCTCCACCTCGCCGTATCCCCGATATATGTAGCCAAGTCCCCTTACGTACTTCCGGAATGTATCTGCTGCCCTGTGGCCGTCAATGGACACCTTCATTGATGATATATGCCCAACATTATCTATCCAGAATCCGGTACGGCTTCGCCTGAAATCAGAGGGAATCAGATCGCCGTTCTGGTAGCATATGAAATGGCTTGAACTTCCTTTGATGAGAGAGTAATGAAAACCGTCCAGCGGAGACGATGGGATCTTTACCCAGTGTAACGGGTCAGACTCATTGCTGTCCTGATCAAAACCTTTGCACTGTATTATCAGGTCTCTCTGCAGATTCAATTTCATCCGTACTCATCTCCTTAATGATCTTTCCCGTCTCGGCGTTAAAAATGTAAAGCATCCCCTTTCCTATGGAGAAATGCATGAGGTCTCCATGCTGGTACCTGTTAATTTCTGAGACATTGCTCATGCTCCTCCGGACAACAGCCTTCAAGGGTTTCCCCCCAGCCAGCGAGTTTATCTCGTTGTTGCTGCCGGAGAGGATTGTATAGTCAAATTCTGCCTCTATTGGCCCTTTTGCATCGGGGATAAGGCTCTCAGGCCGTATTCCCAGAGTCACCCTTTCAGTCTCCTCTGGCAGGTCTGGAACAGCGGTTATTTTCTTTCCCTGGAAATAGAGGCCAGTAACGCCTCTTTCTTTGCTGACAGTGCAGTCAAGAAGGTTCATGGGGGGATTTCCTATGAAAGATGCAACAAAAGAGTCCCGTGGGTGATCGTAAAGCTCAGTTGGATCACCTACCTGCACAATCCTGCCTCCATTTATAATGACTATCCTGTCGGCCAGTGCCATTGCCTCGTCCTGATCATGGCATACGTAAATCGTCGTCTTTCCTACTCGGTCATGGAAGTTCCTCAGCTCCCCAAGCATCTCATGCCTGAGCTTGGCATCCAGGTTGCTTAGGGGCTCATCCATAAGGTAAACCGACGGATCCCTTACCATTGCCCTAGCCAGCCCAACCCTCTGCTGTTCTCCTCCAGAGAGCTGCTTCGGATATTTCTTGAGGTAACCGTCAATGTGAAGCGTCCTGGCCACCTCCTCGACACGCTTCTGTATCTCATTGCGTGGGAGCTTCTTCAGCTTGAGGTTCAGGGAGATGTTGTCGTATACCGTCATATGCGGGTAGAGTGCAAAATTCTGGAACACCATGGCAACATTTCTGTCAGATGGGTAATAACCTGTTACATCCACATCATCTATGTATACAGACCCTTCAGTGGGTTCAATAAGTCCAGATACGCATCGAAGTAGTGTGGTCTTTCCGCTTCCGGATGACCCGAGTATGACGAGGAACTCCCCGTCATTTACCTCGAGGTTTATATCGTCAAGCGCCAGTTTATCGCCATATTTAAGTCTGAGATTTTCTATTCTTACACCCAATTAATCACCTTGCTGAAACATCAATGGAAATACCTCTGATGAAGTATTTTTCAAACAGAGCAAAAATAACGACTGTCGGTATTATGGTCAGGATATTTACGGTCATCATCTGATTCCAGTATATCTGAGTCCCGTTGGCGCCCTTGAAGAAGTTCAGCACAAGAGGAAGAGTAAACAGATTCAGGCTGTGAACTTCCATCAGCGGCCAAAGGAAATTGTTCCACGACGATATGAAAGAGAAGATTGTTGCAGCAGCTATAGCAGGGGCTGCCATTGGGGCTGAAACCTTAAAGAATATCTGCCAAGGCTTGAGGCCGTCTATCTTTGCAGCAAACTCAACCTCCTCTGGTATTGTCATGAAATACTGCCTCATGATGAAGACGTCAAGAGCTGAGGCAATCTGGGGGAATATGAGGCCCTGATAGGTGCTGAGCCAGTGAATATCCAGCATGAATACGTAAGATGCAATCGATATGACCGGAAACGGAATCATAAGTGTAGCAAGTACTGCATAGAACAGCAGATCCCTTCCAGGAAACTTGAGTCTGGCAAAGGCATACCCGGCAAGGCTTCCGACAAAAACGCTGCCAGCCACTACAGCAACAGATACCACAACGCTGTTCAGGTACCAGAGGGGGAAGTCTCCGAATCCCCAAACAGTCTTTAAGTTTGTTAAGAAATATGCAAGGCTGGTCTTGCTCAGTGGATTCATGTCTGGGGGAAAATTGGCAAAGATGCTGTTCCTGAAGGCCTTTAATACAGTCCAGTAAAACGGTACAAGATAAATAATGGCCAGTATGATTGATACACCATAGATCAGGATATCCCTGGCCTGCTTATGCACTCGCTTTACTGGTTTTCGCGTAACTCTCTGTTCACCGTTGAACATGCTACCACCTCCGTTCCGTAATTACCCTTCTCTGGGCAATTGTCAGCAGCATTATGATAACAAAGAGTATGAAAGAAGCAGCAGCGGCAACACCTATCTCTCCGGTATAGACGAATGTCCTGTTGTAAATGAACATTAGAGGGACGTAGGTTGATCTGGCGGGCCCACCATCAGTTATTACATAAATCTGGTCAAACAGCTGCATGGCACCCGTAACCCCAAGGATAACTACCAGTATGGTGGAGAACCTCAGCATTGGAAAATAGATGTGCCTGAATCTGGCTAAACCGCTTCTAATGCCATCAATCATTGCGGCATCCAGGACTTCCGTTGGGATGGATTGGAGTCCCGCGGAATATACTATCATAAAGTATGGTGCGGTTGAGAAGATGTTCATGGCCATTATGGCAGGAAAGGCAAAAGTGGTGCTGTACAGCCAGTTTCTAGGAGGAACCCCAAAGAATGAAAGAACAAAATTCACAAGGCCAGCATTTGAAAATACCCATAGGAATATTATTGACATGGAAACTGGAGACACAACGGCTGGAATAAAGACAATCGCTCTTGCCAGGCGGCTTATTTTAGAAGCTCTGTTGAACAGCATAGCAAAACCGAAGGCAAGAAAGGTCTGTACACTGACCACTACAGCTGTGTAGATGAGTACGTTTTCAACAGATTTTAAAAATGCGGCACTCTTCATAACAGATATGTAGTTTGAAAACCCCACAGGATATATGGAGTGGAAGAATGGATCGTAATGGAAAAGGCTAATCACAAAGGAATAAACAGCAGGGAAAAAAGTGAAGGCTGTTAGAAATATGAAAAGTGGGATTATAAAAATGATCCCGGTAGTCCTTTCGAGTTTGCTCTTTCTTGGTTTTCTCTTCTGCACTCTCAGTGTATTGTATACCTCCGTATCCAACTAATCCACCATTGTTGTACTATAGTGAAGACGATCCCTTAAGCCCACTGTTGGTCACGTCCACTATCTGCTGGTATGCCTGGGTTGGCGTCAACTTGCCGGCAAAGAGGTCAGCAATGGCTGCATGTGCCTGTGCTTCGACTGCTGTGAAATTCGTTGTGTTGTAATTCCAGCCGTATGCATAGGGGAACTGTTTTCCAGCGTAGCTCTGTATTGGGAAGTTGGTTTTGTACCAGGAACTCTCCAGTATGGCAGTCCTCGACGGTAGGGCGAGTCCCTTTGAAACCCATGATTTCTCCCCAACCGGGCCAGTGAAGTACTCAACAAACTGTTCAGCAATCCATTTCTGTGTGCCAGTAAGTGCACTGTTAATGGCAAGTCCCACATTGAACATCATGGTTGCATTCTGGACATCTGACGGCATAACCATGTATCCCACTGCAGCACTGTCGTTCTGGAAGTATGAACCATTTTCGGATAGGACCGGTACTGTCCAGGTACCACTTACAACCATGCCTACCTTTCCAGAGGCAAAGTCGCCGCCGTTCCAGCCTGCACTTAGATTTGTATTAAGTCCTGCCAGCCCACTGGAGTAGAGTCCGTACCAGAAATTAATGGCAGTCTGCAATCCCCCTATATTGCTGGAGGCTCCGGTTCCGCTCTGGTTTATCCACTGCCCTCCGTCTTCATGCATGAAAGCCAGAATACGTGCAAACTGGGGACCAACAACCATTGGATAATAACCGCTTCCGGAATTGGGCAGTTTGCTCTCGTTCGCCTTCAGCATGGTAAGAGTATTTGTGAAGTTGCTCCAGTTCCAGTTAGTGTAGTTACTAGGATACGGTACATGTTCAGCATTGAAGATGTTCTTATTAAAGTAAACCAGTAGAGGACTCCAGTCCTTTGGCGCAGCATAAATCTGTCCCTTCTGCTCAAATGAGCTTATTATGCTTGGAGCAAATCCTGAAAGATTGTATGATGCGTTTGAAGATAGCACTGGTGTGAGATTCATCAGATAGCCGCCTTTGACAAATTCTGGCAAAGCATCATTCTCCATATAGAACACCGCGGGGCCAGAACCTGAAGAAAGCTCAGTAGACAGTGTTCCATAGTAATTGCTTGTTATGGGCACAAACTTCACGGTAACATTTGGATGCAGGCTGTTGAACTGATTCACCATCTGTACGTCAAAGGTATACTCCTCGCCACTCGAAACCCAACCTGAAAAAACAATGGTTGGTTTGCTGGCGGTATGAACGTAAGCCTCAAATCCTCCTACCGCAACAATGACAACTATCACGGCAACAATTATCGCCATGAGACCTTTTCTCTCCATTTTTAATCCTTCCACCAATTGATACTAATTGGCATTAGTATATTAAAATTCATCTATATCAATCTTACTCTAAGGATATTGCCAATAACCAATCTCCTGCATTTGATAACAGGGCCAGTAATCAAGCCATTATCTATTTTGTGCAATGCAGAAAAGCGTATATCACTCATCGACGTATCTTCATTACAATGATGCGCCTATCTTCAATATTGGCAGATACCATTACACTACCAACATGGAAATTGAGTGCGTTAATTCCCTCGAAATAAAAGTCACCGAATGCCCTTTCCTTGATGTTAGCCATCTTTCTCACTGTGTCTGGGAAATCTGAATCAGAGCAATGGGTCGTCTGTATGAGCGTGCTTCATTTCGGCGTTATGGTTTTTCACTACAATCAATTCAACTTAAATGGTCTAGGCTTTGAGGCAGATAGTGATAATATCCCGACGCCCTAGAAAATTGTCAAAGGATAAATTCTTGTTAACATTAATGGAGAAGATAACGTGAATCTCATAATGGGCTGCTCAGGATGGAGCTACAAGAGCTGGGTGGGAAATTTTTATCCCGTTAAGATGAAACCTCCTGAATTCCTTTCATTTTATTCCGGCATATTTGATGCTGTCGAGATAGACTCCTCATTCTACGGAATGCCTGATGCTTCAAGAGTTATTTCCTGGAAGAAGGCTTCTCGAGAGGGATTCTATTTCTGCCCAAAGGTACCAGGAGAAATAACACACGAAAACTATCTTAGCAATTCAAAGCCCATTTTCCAGAGATTTCTGGAAAATATGCAGTCTCTTGAGGACAGGCTGGGTCCCATACTTCTGCAATTGCCACCGAAATTCAAGTACGAGTTTGGAATAAAGAATTTCATCGATTTCATTGAAGATATACCTCAAAAGGCGAAACTGGCGATTGAATTCAGGGATCAATCATGGTTCAGGGAGTCGGTCTACAGAGTAATGCGAGATCATGATTACACTATAGTATGGTCGGAGTCACCATTTGTAAAAACTGTGGCTCCTATTACGTCAGGCGATGTATACCTGAGACTTGTAGGAGATAGAAATCTTCCGGAAGATAAGTTTGGAAAAATTTTGAGGTCCAAGGATGAAGAACTACAAAATTGGGCAGCACGGATCAAGAACGTAGGAGATGATGTGGAGCGTATATTCATCTTTGCTAACAATCATTTCCAGGGTTTCGCTCCAGGCACGATCAATGCTTTGAGAAAGGCATTTGGCTTGAACGAAGTCCAGTTTGTGGCAGTTAGCGCTTCAGGAAGTAAACAGGGAAGGTTATTTTGAGCTTGTTTCGGCTAAAATGAGAATATGGCTTGGTTGGCGAGAGCACATCCAAGTATAATAGATTCCGGACGTGTTCACAGCCAATGAGGAAATTAAGGAAGTCTATGTAATTATACTACTAATATTATTGGTAAACACTGGCATCATGCCTCAAATTCTATACCTTGGATCAGGACAGAACAAGAATCTTTTATGCGGAGGGCCGGATTTGAACCGGCGGACCCCTACGGGAATGGACCCTGAATCCATCGCCTTTAACCTAGCTCGACAACCTCCGCAAGCCTATCCTACATTATTGGTTGGTATATAAAAAGTATTCAGAGTTATGTGGGCTGATTTGAATGGCCTAAAATATCACATGGGGCTAATTTTGAATGGATTAAGATCTATGCAATTTTTGCACAGTGTTTCATGCCTAAGAGTTTCGAAACATGGCCATTTATATGGCTTTCTGATGAAACAACTGCAAATGAAATACGCACACTTTGGCACACTGACTGATTGGCCTCTTCGTTTCAGTCGGATATTGTCTCTCAATGAGGGGGAAGTGGCTGGCAACAAAAATTACAAAGAAGTTCCTTGAATTAATGTTGAATAAAAATGTGTCAATTGAAAGAAAGGCACCAACACTGGAAGTGGAGAAATTCATAAGTGGGACTTAAAATCAGTTTGTTATCATAAATATTTCAGGGGTAAATAGATAAATGCAACTATATCTGTATAAAGCTGGAAACCTGTCCAAAGTCACTGTATGCTATGAATTGGGTTAATCAAGTGTAACTCGAGGGTGTAAGGCTTTTGAGATTATGGAGTTCAGGTCTTTCAGCGTTACGCTTAATTGTTCTGAGTCTGACAGTCTCATTATGTGCAGCTTTCAAAATACCAGGATACTTGCCACCATCCAGTGACTTAACAACTGCTATAGCAGAGTCAAGGGAAATTCTGTGGCCAGGGCTGACAATTGTATGGCGGTTAAGCATATAGCCCACTTTTTCTCCATCCGCAGTTATAAATCCGTTTTCTACATTGCCCATCAATAGGGATTTTGCCACTCCAATTGTCGGGATATCCAATCTGACACCGGAATAACTCGCCATACCTATCCTTCTTGGATGAAGGTACCCATTGCCGTCCAAGAGGAGAGTTCCTTCGAAACTGCCACAGAGTGATTTTATGAACCTGAACTCCCGATATGCAAGGTAGCCGGGAATGTAAGGAAAATTTACCGGCATCACTGCAGATTTGACATGGAGGTCTCCATCTTCGTAATAGACAAATGCGCCATATCCATAGAAATCGTCATAGGAAACATCAACTGCCCCTATTAATGAAGCATCGAAATCATCTTCAAGCATGACCTGAGATGCCATGTGAAGCTGTTCCCCCCTCATCTTATTCAACGGATAATCAGTCTTGAATGAGTTGAATCTTAATCTCGTAAAATCTTTAACTAAGCCATTTTCTATCTCAATGCCATCATTCTCTAGTTTTCTCGCTTTTTCGTTTTGACCCAGAGGATGTGTGTACTTTCCGACTTCTCCACTTGAATGAACAACGCGATAGCAGGGAGTTCCAACGGGATCGGGATTTATTGAAAGCATGTGACCGCACGCCCTGGCTGCAGCCACATCGCCTAATGCCCGGGCAAGATCTCCGTAGGCTGTAACCATTCCCTGCGGTATTTGTCTTACCAGATCATAGAAATAGGAATACATGTCAAAGCTATCAAAACTCTGGAATCCTGCTGTCATTGCAAGCATATCTGTTTAAAAGTATTTAACAAGTTTTATGGTTGTTCATGGTTCATTTAATTAGCATATATATCATATTTAGTAGAACAGCTTGCACAATCACAATCAGGCAAATACTTTATATTATGATGCAAACAAATGGTATAACAATTCGAACATAAGTTAGCACAAGAGCTAAAAATCCTTAATTAACTAATTTATGATAACCTGCCGCATGTTTGAGAAGAATTTTGAGGCAATCGGCAGATTCTCCGAGAAAAACAGCGGCAAGATAATCATTTTCTGGATCATACTTATTCTGGTTCTCGCACCGTTTGCCTCCCTTCTGTTCCATGAAACATCGTATAATCTTACAAGTAGCATTGTCCCCTCCAATTCCATGGCACAGCAGGCAAGCAACCTTCAGAGCAAATATTTTGGCGGCAACAGCACAGGGAATGGCACTTCCAACAATCAAACAATGGTCATGGTAACAACTAATACGTCCATTGATTCAAGCACCCAGCTCAGTGATATGATTAACGCTCAGCGAAACGTTCAAAGCTATTTTCTGGGGCAGGGAATCAACATAAGTTTCCAGTCAGTAATAGGGATAGAAAATTCAACTCTACATGGGGTTGCATCGGCAGCTTCTGGATTTCTTGAGCTTGCCTATCCTCTGGTTTCGGAAAGCAACCAGGAATCCTATCAGCTGAACAAATCTGTGAACGCATCACTATTCATAATTTACGGGATACCAGCCTACTATCTCTCTGTATTATCTAAAAACAATGGTAACACTTCCATTGCCTACAAGTATACGCTTTCATTTCTTGGCGATGAGAGTTTTTCTGGAACGCCAATTCAAGCTGTTGGCCCAATATATTTCAATTTCTTTGCATCATGTTTCAATGCTTCAATAAAGGAAGGTCCCTCAAAAGCAGCAGGTATTTCCATAAATGCAACTGTATTAAGTCCTGAATTCAATCAGAGCCTTTCACAACTTCCCAGCCAACTTTCTGCCTTTATTAACATATTTGACATTACAAAGGTGGGAATAGCACAGAATTTCGGCCTATCCAACTTTACCGATACCAGCTCAAGCCACTACAGGTCTTTCCTGTACAGCTTTGCCGTACCTCATCTCGCCAGTGCCATATCGTCAAACAGCACCATTGAAAAGGCACTCAATGCCGATCTCAACATAAGCGCCACGTCCCTGGTCGGTGCAGCGTTCAATCTATCTCAGCCAGCAAATGCGCTGAAATTGCAGGAACTGGCGGATTCAATAGTAACGCATGGAATAATTTCTTTTTTCAATGGTAGCCCGCTTATCAGCATTAACTCCAAGACTATCGGCGCTTTTGTAAGTTCAATAAACCAGACAGCTAATGTCAACAGCACAATTGCATCCCTGATGCTTGACTATAATTTCTCGAGCTATCCGGCAATTCCCCAGAACTATGTTCTTCACCAGTTCGTTGGCTATGATAACTCTACGGTGATTACAATTATAGATGCGAGTTCCAACCTAACACTTGCCCAGACCGACAAGATCACTAGCATATATGTTTCCTCCTTCTCCAATGACAAGGGTGTACAGACATATCTGGCAGGCTCATCTGCACTTAGCAGCCAGCTTGGTACAGAGTCCATCGATGGAATGGTCCGTGCACTTATCATAGGAATCGTTCTATCTGTTGTCATAGTAGGGCTATTCTTCCAGTCGCCTCTTGCTGCCTTCCTGCCTTTGCTCATTTTTGGCGTTGCGGCAGAAGTATCCATGGCTGTCAACGGAATAATTTACAAATACCTGCTCCATGGCACAGTCTCATTCATAACCCCCACGCTTCTTCTCATCCTGTTGCTCGGTCTTGCAAGTGATTACGTTGTTTACATAATGGCAAGATACAGGAGAGAAATTAAGTCTGGAAACAAGCATCCAGCCGTAGTTTCTGCCAAGTGGTCTGGACACGCTGTCTTTACATCCGGAGTGACAGTTGCCATTTCTTATATTGTCCTGTACCTGTCCCATGTTCCAATCTTCAGCGATTCCGGTATCACAAATGCAATAGGTGTCCTTATTACAATTCTTGCAGCAAACACCCTCCTGCTCGCAATCCTGAACAGGGGACGGAAAAGAATATTCTGGCCTGCTAAGCTGGATGGAGATAAGCACCTTCCTGCAGAGAGGACCATGGGAAGGATAGCAAACAAAGTCATAGCCAACAAGGGCAAGATTGTGATCGTTTTTGTTGTTGCAAGCCTGCTTGCCAGTTACATATATTTTGAGACGCCCTCAAATTTCGACGTCTTTGACTTGGTGCCAGCCAGCAGTGGCATCCAGGCAATAAAGGTTGTTAACCAGAGCTTCAACGGAGACTTCTTTGACAGAGGTTACATAATACTGCAGTTCAATTCTCCTGTCTACAACGGTTCTGCATTCAACGTTTCCGAGATCAATGAGATCAATCACGTAGAAAACCAGCTCCTGTCATCTGGGAAAGTTTCTCAAGTCTATGGCCCCACATACCCTTACGGATCCTATGTTCCTGCGAACCTTTCAGGGATTAGCTCAGCATATCGCAGCCAGTATCTAACCGAGATGAAAAGCTATCTCGGCAACAACACTGATTATGTGATCATAGACTTCCAGCTAAGTTCACTGGCATGGCTAGGACCATCCACTAACTTCGTGAACCAGATTCCTTCACTGTTGTCTGATTCGTCAGCTTCCTATCGTGTTTATGTTGGCGGCCTTACAGAGGGCCTCAATAACGCCTATTCATACACACTTTCCAGTTTCATAAAGATGGTGCCCATACTGGCAATAGCCATCTTCGCTGTCCTATTTGTCCAGCTGAGCAGTCTCTTTACTCCTATCAGGCTTATACTGATGGTGCTTGCATCTGTCATAATTTCCCTCGCTCTTACATATCTGGCCGTACATTACTATGCCAATTTGCCAGTTCTCATATTCCTGCCAATGTTCACTGTGATTACCCTCTTGGCCGTGGGGCTGGATTATGATATATTCATGGTAACAAGGGTAAGGGAGGAGGCTTTCAAGGGCAGGACCGATGAGGAAGGCATAAGAACAAGTTTGACAGAGAATGGTGGCGTAATAATTACGCTCGGGTCTCTTCTCTTTGCAACATTTGGCTCGCTTGTCTTCAGCGGCATAGGCATAATTCAGGAAATAGGTGTTGGTCTTGCACTTGGGGTCCTGATTGACACATTTGTCAGTTGGCCATTCTTCGTGCCAGCCATAATGCTCTACCTGAAGAAGTACAACTGGTGGCCTTCCAGGCTGCAGAGGTCGGAAGTGGATGAATTTCCAGGGGAGAAGGACTGAAGACCATTCATAATTCCTTTTCCTGCATGAAAATTCTCATTGCTTCCAGCACGTCTCTGGGTTCAAGTATGAAGGTGATATCGTTGTGGAAAGATACGACCTGTATTATATTGATTCCATGATTGGACAGAAGCGATGACGAATACGCAACATAACCCTTCAGGTGCAGTATCTCAGGGGAGCTGATGATGATAAGTTCAGCTAGCCCCTGGGTAACCTCAATGATCTCCTTCTTGGGAATCATGCTGCTGATTCTCCTGAAAAGATCATCGCTGATGACTAGGCCACAGCCCTGTGTAGCCTGTATAATCCTGTATTCAGTATAGCTCTCCGCAAGGTTCCTTGTAAGATTGATCAGCAGTCTTAGGTTTTCTGTAGCGGGCTTAAGAATGGCAACAGTAATGCTTGATCTTGTCTCAATGGTGGAATCCTTCAGAATCTTCCTGTATTTGCTGTTTGAAATGCCTGATCTTGGAACACGCTTAAGAGCGGCTGCAATAGCATCAATATTGTCAATGCCCATATCGGCTGAAATTATTCTGGACAATGCAGAAAAATTTACAACTCCAATATCCAGGGATTTCCAGAGATCCGGGTTTAGGTCAAGGTACTTTCTTACCATCCCAGCTATTGTGTCTGAATTCTGCATGAGAAATCTGAAATAGAATTATAATGTCCTATAATAAACTAATTAAAAACATATGTCCAAAAAAGAACATAAAATTTAAACCTATCAGTTAATAAAACCGCTTTATGGTACTAAAGAGAGAACTGGGCATATTTCATCTTACGCTAGCATCTGTGACCGGAATGGTTGGATCAGGTTGGCTATTTGGAGAATTCTATGCCTCCTCAATTGCAGGGCCAGCATCAGTATTGTCTTGGATTATTGGGTCCATGATGATCCTTGCCATTGCGCTCGTATATGCAGAGCTAGGCGGGAAAATTCCACTTGGTGGAGCAGCCGCAAGGTTCCCTGAGCTGACTCACGGGAAATCTGTATCGGCTATTAACGGCTGGGCTCTATTCCTTGGATACGTTTCAACCCCGCCCTTGGAAGCAGTTGCTTCGGTAACTTATCTTAACTTCATAACCGGAGGGCTGATCAACTCATCTGGGAATCTCACCTTAGCGGGGATAATACTGTCTTTTGCCATGCTGGTTGTGTTCTTCGCAATCAACAGGTTTGGTGTCCGCGCCATATCCAACGCAAACAGTTACATAGCCATTGTTAAGATATTTATTCCTGTTATGACGGCAATTGTCCTTTTGCTGACATTCTTCTCCATAAGCAATTTTACTGCTGGCGGATTTTTTGCCGAAGGAACCGAGTCCATCTTCATAGCCATCCCAAATGCAGGTATAGTCTTCTCATTTCTGGGCTTCAGGCAGGCCATAGAACTATCTGGCGAGGCAAGAAACCCAGGCAGAACAGTTCCTGTGGCAATTATCCTGGGACTGGCCATCTCGGCTGCAATATACATACTGGTTCAGTTCGCATTCATCGGATCACTGACATGGAAAGGAATCTCACTGGGAGACTGGACTGCCCTTTCTTCTTCCGGGTTTTCGTCTGGCCCTATGGTCGTCCTTGCAACTTCTCTTGGATTAGGATGGTTAGCTCTCATACTTCTTGGGGATGGAGTCATATCCCCAATGGGAACAGCCGCAATATATGAGACAACAACGTCCAGGGTTGTTTACGCCCTCGGGGAGATGGGCTATTTTCCGCGCTTCCTTGCAAAACTCAATAAATATTCTGTCCCCTCAATTGCACTGATATTTGATCTAATACTGATGGCAGTCTTTCTCATACCGGCACCATCATGGCAGAATCTTGTCTCACTCAACTCTGATCTCAGCATCATAGCTTATGCATCAGGTCCTGTTGCGCTGATTGTATTGAGGAAACTTGGATCAGCATCACCTGCAGGGTATTTCAGGCTTCCTGCAGCATCTGTCATTGCACCCGTTGCCTATATTTCAGCTGTCCTGCTAATTTATTGGTCAGGTTATCCAACTACTTTATATATGTCTGCAGTAGCACTTGCCGGCCTGGCATTGTATGCATACATGGTCTGGAAAAAATCAGCCACGGTGGTGGACTTAAGGAATTCTCTCTGGTTTATCTTCACTCTCGCTTCAGTTCCGGTAATTTCATACCTGGGAAGCGAGAATCTAAACGTCCTGAAATTTCCGCTGGACATAATTGTCATGGCTTTAATTTCCTTGTTGTTCTACGGCATTGGAATCAATACGCATGTGTCAAGGGAAGAAAGCCTAGGCATTGCTGGGCGAGCTTATGAGGCACACGGAGATGGGGAGATGTAATTCTCATAATCCAAGGAGGCAGCTTTAGACCTTGAACACGCCAACACGAAGTTATCTACAAAGTTTGCGGATGGCGTGAGTCCCACCATCAAATTGCCTTCCAATCTCGCAGGGTATAAAAAAAGGACGAATGGCTCCCATGCCAGGAGTTCTCATACTTACATTTATTTCACTTTCAACATCAGTTCTTTGTTTTTTATTATGCAGTGTCGTTATCACGCTGCAAAAAAATATATATTTATGTCCGATGAAGGCTCGAAACCGATGAAAACCTATCTGAAAGTTACGTTTTCCAGTGAGGGGGCTAAGCCCAGTGAGGTAATAAATAGGTTGAGGTCTCTTGGCTTTAAGCCAGTCATAGGCGAACAGGATATGATCTATGAATGGGGCGACAATGCCACTACAGAGGACTCAATATGGTTTGCCGACAAGATTCAGGCAACACTGGAAGGGTTCAAGGTTCTTTTTCAGATTGAAACACTGAATGATTGAGCTTCAATTTATCTGTGGTAGGGCAACCTTCGAATATCCCCACATTTTCCGCAGGTTATGATCGAAAGCCCATCTTTCAGTCGTATTCGGGTATCCGAAGAATAAGGGGTTTTGCATTTCTTGCAGTATGATCGCTTTATCTTGGGCGAGAGGGTGATGTCAAATCTCAGCGCCAGCCTTTCCATTATTATGATGCTGCTTTGAGACAGGCGCACGTCGGAAGATGCATTTCTAAGTGCCAGTCCATGCAGATATTCGATCCTATCTTTTGCTATGGACTGAATATCCAGATTGGCGTTTGCACGCATCGACCTGTTTCTCCGCTGAACTCTCATTGCCATGATCATGTTGCTCCACAGATTCGTTTTATATTGCTACAACTAATCCAGAATTCAATGATAAAGCTTGTCCTGAGCGACGTTGACGGAACTCTGACAGACAATAGGAGAGTTTTCTCCACGCGGGCAGCTGAGGAGATACGCAAGATCCAGGCCCATGGCATAACTGTGAGCCTTGTAAGCGGAAACGTTATTCCTGTCATGTACTCACTCAGAACTTATCTTGGGTTGTCTGCACCACTGTTTGCTGAAAATGGTGGCTCAATGATTGCAGATGACATAACTTCTTTCTTCTCAATGGAGAAACCAGCGCTATTTTTCGATCACCTCCAGAACAAAGGGCTTGCCAGGGGGATTCTGACAAACCGCTGGAGATTATGTTCAATGGGGTATGATCCAACTCCCGGAAGGGAAAGAGAAATCCTAGCCTTGGCCGGTGAATTCCAGGTAGATATAACTAACAGCGGATTTTCGTGGCACATCCTGAACCAGGGGCAGAACAAGGGTTTCGCTCTCCTTCACCTAATAAAGATGTTCAAACTCAGGCCAGAAGAAGTCCTGGTGATAGGAGACAATCTGAATGATATGCCAATGTTTCAGGAGAGCGTCAAGAAAGCTGTACCGGCAAATGCAGAACCTGAACTAAAGGCAAAAGCGGACTACGTTTCGAAGCTCCCATACGGCGATGGGGCCAGTGAAATCCTGTCATCTCTCGACAGTTTCTAGGTCCCCGGTGAATATCCCCCGTCGGTCTTCAACGAGTTCATATTTGTCTATAACAGTTTCCCCCCTCATTATAACTGTGATAGGAAAAACTGCATTGAAGCCGTGGAACGGGCTTATGGGAGACTTGGAATGTAGCCGGTCCTGGTTTATCCTCCGGATATCGCTGAATTTTACCGCAATGAAGTCAGCAAAGAAGCCGGGCTCTATCTTTCCCTTCCTTATCCCCATTATTGAGGCTGGATTCTCAGAAGCAGTCCTTATGAGTAGATCCAGGTCTATTATTTTAGCGGAAACAAGGTAAAGCATCAACGGAAGCCGGGTTTCAACACCGGGAATCCCAGATGATGCCTGATAGAATTCTTCCTTGTCATGCTCAGTATGCGGGGCATGATCTGTGGAAAGCACATCAAATCTGCCCTCCCTGAACTGGCGCATCAACGCATCCTGGCTCTCGGGCTTTCTCAGGGGAGGATTCACTTTTCCCCAGCTGCCAAGATTCATGGCGTTGTTGAGAAGAAGGTGATGTGGCGTAACCTCCTTCTTCACATTCTCTGCAAGTGAAGCAACTGTTCCGGGGGAGCTAACGTGTGCCATTATTTTCCTATCAAGGGGAAGGTTGCTGATAACCTTTGCAGATTCAAGCTCGCATTCCTCAGGCCTGGCCAGATCATGTTCCTTCAGGTCATGCTCCTCCTGAATGAAGTGTCTAGAGAGGCACGCAGAATCTTCCCCATGAAAGACAACAGGTACCTGAAGTGCATTTATCTTTTCAAGATCAGCATGAGGAATATCACCTACGGGAATTGCGTTTGTGCTTCCTCCAAGGAATATTTTTATACCGCTGCTTTTCCGTGAAATCACATCAGCATTCCGGCCGTCGTAAAGGGAATAAAGGCCAAAGTCACAGAATGACTTCGACTTCACAATGGATAGCTTATCATCAAACACGGAATAGTTATTTACCGGTATTCTGTTGTTAGGCATGTCGTATACTGTGGTGGTTCCACCAAATAGGGCTGATGTGCTGCCGGTGATGAAGTCTTCCTTGTCTGTCTCCCCGGGGTCCCTAAAATGAACATGTATGTCAGTTCCTGCTGGCAATATTGCACCCTCTAGAGTCTTTCTGGGCCCTCCGGTCATCGCTTTGCCAATTCCGCGAATAACGCCATCCTTAACCCCTACTTCAAGGTCCCTGTAGGAACCCCTGAAATAGAACCTTCCGGAATATATGATGTCATATTCCATATCAGACACCCCTTATTTCTCCCCAGATGAGCTTGTGCAGCTGTGGAAGTATACGGACATCTAGCCTGTCATTCAAGACTGAATCAGCGATCCAGCGCATTTCTGTTCCCCAAGCTGGCTGGAACACAACTTCGCAGCTAAATTCATTCTCGGAAATAAATCTCCTGGCATATTCATAATCAATCATATCAGCTATGACAAACTTGAGATAATCATTTTTCCTCAGTAGCTTGAGATTTTGCCGATGCAGGTTTTTCTCTTCTCCGGAAGAAGGAGTCTTTACGTCCATATCTATCGTGATGGACTTGCTGTGGACATAGGGGTCAATTGGCAAAGAGCCGCTTGTCTCCAGAAGCACCGACCTTCCAGATCCAGTTATCCTATTGACAAGCTCTGGAGACTCACGCTGCAGCAAAGGCTCTCCTCCGGTCAGGCAGATCCATTTCTCAGATGAAGCCTCCACTGTTCTCATCAGTTCGTCTATGGTAATGTCAGTGCCTCCAGAAAAAGTGTAGGTTGAATCACACCATTTGCATCTGAGGTTGCATCTGTTTGTTCTAATGAATAGCATGGGAAGACCCATAAGTGTGCCTTCTCCCTGTATGCTGTGAAATATTTCCGTGATTAGCAACCGGTGTACATTGCATTGAGAGATAAATATTCATCCACTTGCCTGGATGCAATAAGGTTAAACTTCATTATTTGTTAAAATGAGTATTTACCTGTTAATCAATTATCAATCTTAATAGCATTAAGGCAAAAATAATAAGGATTAAAGAAATACCGTGCAATGGCTCAGCAGAGGAAAGGCCGTGGATCAGTGGAAACGGCCGTTAGGCAATACCTTAAACTGAGGCCAGAGACCTATTCTTTCCTCAAGGACAAGATTATCAACATCAGCAGACTTGCCGAGGAGATAAAGGAAAAATACCCCGATCTCAGCCTGGCCAGCATAAGATATTCACTTAACAAGATAATGGAGGAGAGCAGCAAAAGAAAGGCTGACTTTTCTTACGTTGAAGAACTTCTTATGCAAAGCAAGGTATCTCTGCAGGACAAGATAACAGTTCTGACTTCTCCGAAGACCCTCAATGTCGGCTATATATCAGCAACTTATCTTACAGACTCTGTGGTTTACATCGTGGACGAACTCAGAAACGGCAAGCTACCCATTGGATCCAACGTAACAATAGAGAGGGATGTCAGTGCCATTCACATACTATCACCAAAGGAAATTGAGCATGTTCCAGGATTTGTTATGAGGATAACTGAAAGGCTCTATTCTGTTGGGGTTAATATTCTGCAGCTTATTTCCTGCTCAAACGAAACGATTATCGTTGTAAAGAAATCTGACGGGGTAAAGGCATATGAAACCCTGGTAATATCGTGATCAGAGTAATGCTACCTCGATATTCTGGCGAATCTGATCATATCTGTGACTATGTTGAAGGCATCACCAGCCTGACCGTCATCAACAATTATCATCAAGTCTGAAAATGAAGTGGCAGTGCCGGCAACGTTTATCCCGTTCATGGAGAGTTTTTCAAATACTGTGGTTAGAAATCCCCTTGTGTCCAGGGAGGATCGGGGGACCAGTATATGAATGGCAGAAAGTCCACCCCTCGAACTTGTGATATGGGACTTGGAAATTCTCCAAAGTTCTCCGAATGTCTTGGAATCCATGAGCAGAGTGCTATCCTGTATTCCTACTGACAGAAAAATTGAACCCTCAGATAGAGGTACCTTGATCTCGTCCATTATCCTGGCGATGTATAGGTTTGGAATCACGGCTTCTGTCATTCCAGTAGTCATTTTAATGGAAGATGACGCCAGGGCAGAATTTATTGGAAACTCAGCGTTCGTTGTTTGATCTCTGCTGCGTTTTATTGCCGACATTATTGCCTCGCGTGTTGGCAACACTCCCAGCCTTGTTTCCACCATGGGGGCTATGAACCTAGCTATGCCACTCAAGTTTGCGTATCCATTTCGCAATGAAATGTTGAGGAACAGATCCTTCTCCATTATTTCACGTACAACCCTGTTAACGCTTACGGTTCCCCCATTCGTTTTGGGCATTTATGAACCATATAGGTCATAAGTAATTAATATTTATCCAGCGATAGCTGGATGCAATGATGAATACACAGATGCAGCAGGAATGTGAAACATGCGGCGGCACGATCCCGATCCCACAAGATGTGGTTATTGGGGAGATCCTCAAATGCCCGGACTGCGGACTTGAATATGAGGTCAAGGAGATCAACGGCGGAATTTGCAATCTGGAACAAGCTGAGAATGTAAAGGAAGACTGGGGAGAATAAATACTTAGAAATTGAACACTATTATTAATTTTATTATTATAACATTAAAAAGGTAAAATATTGCTAATATCTTCGGCACCAATTAAAAAAATTGTGAGTAAGGATAGTTGGGCATGACAAACATAACACTTTTATTTGACATAATGCGCTGGGAAGAGAAACAGCTTCTTCTAAAAGCAAGAGAGAAAGGTGTCGGCATGAATTCTGTGGACATAAGGAAGATGACCCCTGTCCTTGGGGAATCTCCAGTTCCAGGCATAGGAGATATATGCCTGCAGCGCGGTGTTAGTTTTTACAGAGGGCTCTTTTCTACTGCATATCTGGAATACTCGGGGCATATGGTGATCAATACCTTCAGGTCACTCGATCTTACTGGCAACAAGCTTTTGACATCCCTGGAACTATGGAAGAACGGCATACCCACTCCACGAACCGGTTCTGCCTTTGACCTTGAGTCAGGACTGAAACTGTTCACTGAAAAGTTTAGCGGAACTGCTGTGATAAAGCCGATAACTGGAAGCTGGGGCCGGATGATTGCCCTTCTCAAAGACCGGCAGGCGGCAGAGGCAGTTATAAATGAGAGATCTCTAATGCATCCGATCCAGTCAGTGATATATATGCAGGAATTCGTTGAGAAGCCGGAAAGAGACATACGAATAATTGTGGCAGGAGAAAGAATGGTGGCTGGAATGTACAGGTACCAGGTTGGTGATGAATGGAGGACGAATGCAGCCATAGGAGGAAGGGTAGAACCTTTGCCTCATGATCCTGAGATAGAGGAACTAGCGATAAGAGCCACAAAATTTCTGGACCCTGGAATATACGGAGTAGACATTATGGAGTCTGCATCAGGAAGCCTTGTACATGAGATAAACGGAACCATGGAGTTCAAAGGCGTGACGTCTGCTTCCGGAGTTGATGTTGCTGGAGAGATAATTGATTTTCTAGTATCAGAGGCAAGAAGATAAGACCCTACTTCAGAGGGCCGAAATTTCACATAAATCTCATGATGTTGCTGAAGCAATTTGCTTCATTGCAGATACAAGATCACTTATCAGGCCTTCTCTGCGCTCCTGCGCTGACCTGATGCCTTCATCCAGTTTATCCAGATCCTTTACAGCAACGCTGCGTATCTCAACAGGATCAATTTCCACCAGCTTCTCCTGTTTCCGAATTTTTCTTCCTACTTCTAAATAAGCATCCTTCCAGGCCAGTCCATTCCTGAAGCTGACGAAGGAATTTGCTGTCGCGTATGAACTATTATCAATCGCTGAAGAGGAACTTTCCGGATTGAACCGTATTCCCTGAAAAAGCTCAACCATCCTTGCGAGAATCTCCTCTAAGAGGAGAGCAGAATTAACGGCGAGCAACTTGGAGATCTGGAAATCCCTATGATAACCTGAGCTCTTGTTAAGCAGTATGCCCAAGGTGGACTGCAGCTCCCCGAAATGCAATGCGGCATATCCCTGCACCATCTCAAGAAAGTCTGGATTTTTCTTGTTTGGCATAAGCGAACTTCCAGTGGTGAAGCCGTCCGGAAGAGTAAATAATGGCAGATCATCGCCCGAGAACATGATGAGGTCCTGGGAAACTCTGGAAAGTGTTGCCATGATTTCTGCGCCAGCCATTAGAAATTCAGCCTCATCCATTCCCCTCCTTGAAGCCAGGAACATTGGATTCAGCCTGGGATGTTCAAAGCCAAGATAGGATGCAACCTTATTGAAGTCAATATCAGTCAGCTGCCCGAATCCGGAGCCATAGCCGAACGGAAGTATTTTCATGCGGGAAGCTCTTTCCACAAGATCCCGTGCGAGGTACTCAAACTGTGCAGCCATGAAGTCAAAGTAAGTTACGGCAGAGATTGCCATGGCCTGCCGGTAGTGCGTGTATCCAGGCATTATCCCGGAAATCGAATCGCGTTTCATGACAATCGTCCTTGCAAGGCTGGAGCACAGCCTAGCCATCTGAAGCAAGTGGTCATTTAGGAACAGGAAAATATCAGTATGGCTCTGTTCGTTTCTGGAAAGGAATATCCTTAGATTCTTCCCTGCTTCTCCAGCATCCTTAAGCACAAATTCCTCAACATTTCCGTGGACATCCTCCAGGTCTGGCTGAAGCTTTACGGGGTTTTCAAGCAATTTGATAAGAGACGCAGCTATTCCCGAACTCTCTTTAGGTGAAATGAGGCCCCTTCCATGAATTTCCCTGTGGTAGGCCATGAGGACCAGAACCTCATATCTTTCCAGGTACTCATCAATTCTGATGTCATCATCGACCATCAGCCTGTTTAGGCGGGACGATGATTCTCCGGAAGCTCCTCCCTGCCATATCTTTGGCATGGCATCACAGAGTGCTTATCAGCCCTGCAGCTGACTTCTTCCTTGTCCTGCTGGTATTGACTGTCTGCATTCCGTATATCTCCACAAATCCCTTTGCATACGATTGGTTGAAGGTATCCATCTTTCCATAGGTGGATTTCTCATAATTATAGAGGGAATTGCTGCTCTCCATCCCCATGACTGTCAGGTTTCCCCCTTTCAGGCGCAGGAATACCTTGCCAGAGACAAATGAGTTCACGCTTTTCTCAAATGCGTTTATGTGTTCCATTAATGGATCATACCAGAGGCCGTTATATGTCATGTCTGACCATTTCGTGTCCAATATGTTCTTCATGGACACCTCCTCCTTGCTCAGTGTCATCCTTTCCAGGGATTTGTGTGCAGTAAGTATTGTCATCGCGGCAGGGCATTCGTAGAATTCCCTGCTCTTTATTCCCGTAACCCGGTCCTCAAGATGATCTATTGCTCCGTATCCTGCCTCCCCGGCTATTTTGTTGAGAAGCATAACAATCTTTTCCAAAGACATTTGCTTTCCATTTATCTCCCTTGGCAAGCCACCCAGAAACGTTATTTCAAGGTCAACAGCATCACTGCCTGTTTTTCCTGGCGGAGTTATCCATGAATATGCGTCTTCAGGAATTGGTTTCCTGGGATCTTCAAGATCCGAACCCTCAACTGAGCGTCCCCAGAGATTTTCATCTGTGGAGTATTTTCCTCCGAGTTTTACCGGAATACCGTTCGCGTGTGCGTATTCCATTTCATCGTCCCTGTTGAGACCCCAATCCCTGACCGGCGCTATAACATCAATGCCATCCTTGAGCGCCTTGATTGAAACCTCGAACCTGACCTGATCGTTTCCCTTGCCTGTGCATCCATGGACCACGAGATCGCAGTCGAACTGCTCAGCGGCATTGACCGCCTCAAGAGACATCAGAGGACGGGCTATGCTTGTTGAAAGAGGATAAACACCATCGTAGAGGCCATCTGCAAGTATGTCCTTCGCAATGTACCCGTTGGAAAATTCCTGTTTTACGTTCTTGGTGATGACATCGGCGGCACCAAGCTTCCATGCTTTATCCGCAATGGCAGCCAGATCGTTCTCTTCCTGGCCGATGTCGAGGGTGAGTGTTACAACATCTATTCCAAGCTTTTCCTGAAGCATTTTCAATATGACAGAGGTATCCAGTCCTCCAGAATAGAGGAGAAGGCCACGTTTTACCATAACGGGGTATTTTCATTATAATATATCAAGATTTTTAAAATTATTAACAAAATTGTTAAGTTTCTCGCAATAACGTTAGTTATACTCTAATTTTTTAGCATATATCTTAAAAAATGCGGCATCAAATCCATGCCTAGCGTCCCGATGGCAAAAGAGTTGGGAAAGCATTTATCCTCTGGATTGATTGTAGTTCGGTAGGCATGGACTTCAAAAGAATTTTTGATTATGCGAGAGAAACAGATGCTGTTTTGATAATACAGGGTGATGAGAATTCCGTGGACAAGACATTCTTCTACATCACCGGGGTAGACGGCGGCCTTTTCGAGGGATCAGCCCTTATAGTAAAGCCTGAGGAGGTTAAGATCATCACGTCCCAGCTGGAGGAAGAGACCGCGAGAAGGACCGGCCTGGAGGTCATCGTTGCCAATGGGAAATCAGAGTTTGAAAAGGCAATAGCCAGCAATCTTTCTGGACTCGATTCCATAGGGCTTAATTACTCCGCCCTCACGGTGAGCAGGTACAAGGATATACTTAGGATCATTCCAGACAAGGAATTCATAGATGTATCACAGTCAATAATGGAATCAAGGAGAATGAAATCCGAAGAGGAACTTTCCAGAATAAGGGAAGCCGCCAAAATCGGAAGTGAGGCATTTGAAAACATACTTGATAAGCTCAGGGAGGGCATGACGGAAAGCGAGGTGGCTGCCCTAATTGCCTTCGAAATGATGAAGCTTGGAGCCTCAGAGCCCTCTTTCAGCACAATAGTTGCCTTTGGCGAAAACGCATCCATGCCACATTATTCTCCAGGAAACAGGAAGCTGAAGAGGAACGATTTTGTCCTTATTGACTTCGGGGCTAGATACAAGAGATACTGTTCCGACATAACAAGGACTGTTGTTTTTGGCCGCGCCAGTGAGGAACAGAAGGAAATGTATAATGTCGTATTCAGGGCCCAGGACGAAAGCATGAAGGCAATCCGGGAAAACGTGAACGGTAAGGATGTCGACGCAATTGCGAGAAAGATAATTGACGGCAGCAAATTCAAGGGCAGATTTATACACTCACTAGGGCATGGGCTTGGGATGGATGTGCACGATCATCCTGCACTGTCATCCAACTATGATTTCCCGCTGAAGGAGAACATGGTAGTGACCGTAGAGCCGGGAGTTTACGTGCCAAAGGTTGGAGGTGTCCGCATAGAGGATGACGTTATTGTGAAGAAGGACGGCTTTGAACTCATAACAACCGCCACAAGGGATCTGCTGGAAATATCGTGAAATGTTGAGTACGGGAAAAGAAAATTACCTTGACACTGATCCAGTGAAGATCAGGTCAATACTTACATCAAACGATGCGGAGAGCCAGAAGATCAGGCATAATGCTATTCAACTCATTATGGAGGCGATGCAGGATTCTGCTAACAGGGAGATTACAACAGTGGACGACCTGAAATGCCTCCCCATCTCCCTCTGGATACTCCGCAGATTTGATGAATCGATCCTGACAGCAAGGGTGATAAACCACTCAAGAGACCTTCTTGAACAGTTTCTTTCAAGCCAGAAAATTCTCCCCGAGTATGTCTCTGACTATGGCAGGATATATGGTGTGGCTGCAGAATATGACGAATTAAGGGCACTGTTCAAGATGAGCATAGGCCAGTTTGTGGCATATTCCTCCAGGCTCAGCGGGTACAGGTACAGGCTTGTTTACCAGAGTGTCAAGCGCGGCTTTGTATACTGTGACAGGGAAGTGGCGGTAAAAATCATAAGGGAAGCATTTGTCAGAAGGGTATTCTCCATATTTGAGAAACTTCCTGAGGATGAAAGCTATACAGTGACCGCACCGCTTGGTGACAGGGTGGATGACCTGTATGAGACATTCCTCAGGTCTGGCATTAAACATTCCATAGACCTTGGTGACGTGGATGCCACGCTATTCCCTCCCTGCATAAAGGAATACATATCACAGATGCGGGACGGAGTTAACCTGCCGCACATGGCAAGGTTCACCCTTGTAAGCTTCCTCCACAAGGTTGGAATGGACAGCAAGGGCATAATAGAACTATTCAAGACCGCCCCAGATTTCAATGAAAAGATGACCACGTACCAGGTTAATCATGTTACAGGGGAAATATCCAGCACGGAATATTCACCACCCAAATGCTCGGTTCTAAGATCAAACCACCTTTGCTACTGGGGTGACGATCCGTTATGCCACAGAGAATGGCTCAGGCACCCGATGCAATACTATACATACAAGAAGAGAAAAAAATCAGGAGAGCTTCCTCTCAATAAGCTTAAGAAGGGTTGACTTCTTCATGTTTGCTTCTATGACGTACATCCTGGATTTTTCCCATGGAACTCTTGGATAGTGTGCATCCCTGGCCTCAAATTTCAGAGACAATGATTTCAGTATGTCCTCCAACTTCTGATCTGAATAATTCTTGGCACTCTGGAGGGAAATCCGCCGGCCAAGCCTGCGTGATACCTTAGGATTAAAATACTGGCTAAAAAGAGTCAGTGTCATAGCAGAATTGCGTTCACTACGCCATCCTGGCCTGGTCTAGAAGTGATCCTTGCCTCTCCCAATTCAGTGAGGATCACTGTACCCCTGGACATTATATTTCTCTGCACGTAATGCGGATTGGCAGGGTTTTCTTTGACAGTCTGAATCTTCACGCTTTTGGTGGTCTTGTCCTTGGGATTGTAAACGTTTGCTTTGTCCGCCCTCATTAGTATAGCCTTTGTTCCACCACCCATCTTCCTGATAACTTTCCTGGCCTCAGGGCCCACCCTGGTAAGCGTTGGCTCTCTACCGAGCTCGTACCGCCTTTTCTTTCTTCCCTGCTTTAACTTCCCGCCCGTAAATTTCTTTGAAGCCTTTCCCTGAAAGATTGTCATTCAAACATCACTCATCTGGCAGCTAATCGCAAACCTGAGTTGATGGAAATGATAAAATGGTATTTAAAACTGAGGCATATTTTTTGAAAAGTAATCCATGAACCAGTAACGCCTTTCCACAGAAGAAACGACCAAGGAGTTGGCTCCCAGCTTATGCTCATACAGATGTTCCAATATTCGCTTGTTCTGCGCGTCCCAATAGTCCCTCTCAACTTCATAGAAAATTGTGGACGCAAGCTTGTGTTTTGCCCTGAATAGGGTATCGGTAACTTCTGAATTCACTGTATCAAAATCTTTCCAGTAGTTAGCAAGGTAATTATAAATTGTATCGTCTATGAGGTCGAGCATATTTTTCTTAACCGAAAGCTCTGGAGTTGTGATTTTCTGCCTGAAGAAATCCTCTTTCATCTTTTGGAACGGCAATAGGTCGATGCTGCAATCATATATCTTTGAGAAGTTCTCCTTCTTAAGTATATGAGCAAGATCAGCATTGAATGTTGAGGAATCCGTGAAGAAAACCCCATCAGGAACCGCCGAAAGAATCCTCTGTGCTATGGATCTGGAATCATAGCCAGGAATTGATATCCTAAGGCTTTCAGGAGAGCAGATTATTTCCATTGTTGCATAATCTTATGCAGAACCTTAACCTTTGTGATTTCAATTTATTGGGAATGATTTTCCTGCAGACCTATGATTGAATATTGTTACAAAAAAATAATATGCTTCAAACATTAACCTCCTTGATGGCAAAGCGTAAGATAGAGCAGTGGATTGGCTTCATTGGTGGTTTACTCGGTGTAATTCTGGCAGGTCTTGCACTTCTAATCACACATATCGGTAAATTGTTTGGAGGTGTAGCCAGTCTTTCTGGCCCGGCTTACGTTACATTGCTCTTCAGCCTCATAGGGCTTTTCGGGGCCCTTCTTGTATCTTCAAGAAAGCATGACGGCGGCATGATCATGATAGTAATAGGTGTGGCAGGCGTAATTGCACTGGCCAGCCCCTGGTTTGCCGCACCGTTCATCCTTCTCATAATAGCTGGTGCAATTGCCCTGCTATGAAATATTCCCGGGATAAACCTATATATCTTCAGGCTTACGTCGGATCTTGCATGGTTTTTAAGTACCTGACAATCCCTGTTCATGTGGGCAGTCATCTTTGGCTTAGCCAACCTAGCGGCATTAGGTGCCGGCACAGCCATATCAGTGGTACTTCTAGCCACAGATCATAAGAGCAGCACTTTGCCTGTTCTCATATCACTGCCAGTTTCAGGCATTCTTTATCTGATCACCCTGTCTTTCTTTCCTTTCCTAGTCACTGTGCTGTCATTGGCAAGCGCAAAGTATCTTTATTCCAGAAGATTCTTCCTGGTATCGCCATGGCTGCTCGCAATTGGAATTCTTATATATTCAATGAACGCAAGTCAGATGCTCTGGAGGTCCTTTGACATTGCCATCGGTTATGGTACTGCAGTTGCACTATTTACTGACGCTACAGTCCTAAAGATGATAATGAAAAACGAGGAGTCCAGGGGAAGCAACAGGCACATAGAGGTTATCAGGGATCTCTTGCACATGGGTGCAGGGGCAATACTGGTGGCATTGGCCCTTGGATATGGCGAGGGCCACATGAGAATAGCATTGACCATTGCAGTATTCCCATTCTATTATGCGGGAAACTATTTTTCCTTATATCCAGGCAGCCGCCTGGGTAGAGCAGTCCATTCACTTGAGCGACCATCAACCGCTCTTGGTATTGGAGCCATATGGTTTGCAGCCGGTACCCTCATAGCACTTGGTCTGGTAAACTCAACGCCGGCTCTCGGGGTTGTTCTGTTTGCGACAACAATCGGTGATCCGCTGGCTACACTATTTGGCACAAGATTTAATTCTCCACGGCTTCCATTCAACAGGAAAAAATCCGTGGCTGGTTTCTCGGCAATTCTCATATTTTCAGCTTCTTTCTCTTATTTGTTGCTTGGCATTGCTGGGATATTTCTTGGCGTTGTTGCCGCACTAGCTGAAAGTTTCTCATACTACCCGCTTGACGACAATTTTGCCATCCCGGTGATCCTGGGCATAGCTGTTTCTCTTATCTGAACATTAAGGCTTTCTGTAGTAGAAGACCTCGCGCTTGCTGTCTTGCTGCGTGAAGCCGATGTTTTCATAGAGATGTCTGGCCGGGTTCCCCTCCGTTACCCACAGTTCGGCATAGCTGAAGCCAAGCGATCTGAGCCTTTCCAGGGAATTGCTCATAAGGGTGGTTCCAAGTCCATTGCCACGGTAGCTGCTGTCCACAAATATGTCTGCGATTAGAGCAGCCCTTGTATTTGCGGAGGTTCTCTTCTTTGTTGCGAGAACAGATCCAATGAGCTTGCCATGGTGCCTCACAACGAAGCTGGCAGAAGGTATTATCTCACCGTAGGCACCATCGAATATGGACTTAGCCAGGGTAAATCTATCCATTTCACTTGTTGTGTGAAACAGTATCCTGTCTGGTGTCCCTTCGTAAGCCGCATATTCCGCTTTCGCATATTCCTGGTATGTTGTCCCATAAATCTCGGTGACCTCGAACTCGGCAGGGAATTTGTCGGCCTTAATAATCTGATCCGTGAGCCATATGATCATGGCATCCCTCCTATGTTTATTGTATCCCCTATCAAGCAGGTATTTCTCAGCCATGCTTTCCGCATTAAAGATCTCATTTATCATGAGGTACCTTTTCATTGATGAGGCAATCTTTTCAGCCCATTCCAGGAGGTTTTGGAGCCTTGCTTCGCTGGCAAAAGCCGGATCGGTGAAGCCAAGAGACCCGTAGATTCTGTCGTCGAGATTCTGGCTTTCCATGACAAAACCATAGGCAGCAACGTTAATCCCGCTCAGAATTACCCTGGATTTGATCTTATTTGAATTCAGCTGGTCTATAATGCCTCTGAAGGAATCCCTAATTGCAATATCAGGATAGGTCTCTTCCAGGTGTTTTATCTGCCCTTCTAATATGGGCGCCCAGTCTATCTTGATATTACTTATCTCCATGATTTCACCATATTAAAATCGGAATAAAATTTCTTTCCTGTCCCTGTCCCCAGTATGAGCTCACATATTATGGCACAACATTATAAGCGCACTGACGCTTACTGCCTGAGAACATGGACGATGTATCCAGGACAGAAGAATTCAACCGGGAAGCCATCAGCTACTCGGAATTCTACAAAGGTAAAATTCAGGTTCTTCCAAAGGTTCCAGTTCGTGGTCTGCAGGATTTCTCAATCTGGTATACGCCGGGAGTGGCAGCAGTTTCAAATAGAATAGCCGCTGATAAGGAGCAGTCATTTGAACTCACAGGAAGATGGAACTCAATTGCAATCCTGACAGATGGATCAAGGGTTCTTGGGCTTGGAAATATTGGCCCTGAGGCGGCAATGCCCGTTATGGAGGGCAAATCTCTCATCTTCAATTTCCTGGGCGGCGTCAATGCCGTTCCAATTCCAATAAGGGTCAAAAGCCGTGAGGAGTTCATATCAGTGGCACAATCGCTTGAGCCCTCATTCGGCGGTTTCAACCTGGAAGACATAGAATCCCCGAAATGCTTCTACATACTGGAGAGCCTCCAGAAGACCCTTAGCATACCAGCTTGGCATGACGATCAGCTTGGAACTGCCTGCATAACTCTTGCCGGGCTCATTAACGCCCTCAGGGTCACAGGAAGGAAGATAGAGGATACGCGGATAGTACTCCTGGGATCTGGCGCGGCAAATATAGCGGCCGCCCACCTTTTCTTCACTGCTGGTTTCAAGAAGGGAAATATCATTCTTGCAGATTCCCATGGAATACTTGAACCCGAAAGGGAAGATATGGACAGCCTGATGATCAACAACCCGTGGAAATATGAACTTGCAATGCAGACAAATTCTGACCGGCTGAAGGGGCCTGCGGAAAATGCGTTCAGGGGAGCGGACGTTATAATATCAGCTTCCAAGCCAGGCCCGGGAACAATAAAGAAGGAATGGATAAGCACTATGAACAAGGATTCAATAATTTTCGCTCTTGCAAATCCAGTACCCGAGATATGGCCAGAGGAGGCAAGGGTCGCAGGTGCCAGAATTATTGCAACCGGTAGGGGAGATTTCCCCAACCAGGTGAACAACAGCCTTGTCTTTCCAGGCGTATTCAGGGGGGTACTGGACGCAAGAGCTAAGGGAGTCAATTTCAAAATAATGGTCGCCGCATCATATGAAATAGCGGACTTCGTCAAGAATCCCGACGAGGAACACATAGTGCCCACGATGGACGACTGGGAACTCTATCCGAGCGTAGCAGCAGCAGTGGCCTCAAAAACTGTTGAGATGGGTCTTGCGAGGAAGTCAAATTCAAGGGCGGGATTCTACAGGAACGCCAAGGAACTTATTGAATTCAACAGAAATGTTTACCTGAAGATGATGAACGAGAAGATGATAAGGGAACTGCCAGGAGGGAATGAAATTGAAAGATAAGGTTGTTGTTAGGGAATTCGCTCAGTCAGATCTGGATAGTGCCGTGGATTTGGTGCTCAGGCTCAAGAAGCTGAACGGGGAGTTCGATTCAGTTTTCGTGGTGTCCGATTCTGCCAGAAAGGATGCTGAAGATCGCCTGAACCAGCTTCTCAGAAACAGAGATAGTCACCTGGCGCTCGTTGCAGAAAAATCAGGCAAGCTCCTTGGAATAATTGCCATTAACATCATAGACAGGTGCTACTATCTTCCATCTAAGGAGGCAAGGATTACAGACTTCTATGTGATGCCTGAATACAGGAGAACCGGCGCAGGAAAGATGTTGGTGGCAAGAAGCTATGAAGAGCTCAAGAAGAGAAAAATCACTCTCATAACTGCTGAGTTCCCATCGCAGAACCTCATTGCCCTGAAGTTCTATAAAAGCCTTGGATACAGGGAGATAGTGGGAATTTACGGGAAGGTTCTGGAAGAGGAATAAAGGCAGTCTGCTTGATCTTTTTTCTTATTTCAGGCGTTTGCAGGATTAGCCATCGGCACTGGATAATCAGGTCTGGGAACGCGTTGAACGTTATGCAGATTCGCACCCACCACATAGCGGACTATTGAGAATATCTACTCAACCTTGAATAAGCTGCTGACTGCAATGAGAGGAAGTCAAAGCAGGATACCCAATATCCCTGCAATTTCAATCACCGCAAATGTGGCCCAGTATATTCTCATGTATGCTGGGGATAGGCGATTTGCTCCCATCACCTCAGGGCTGGAAACGAGCGACCCAAGAAGAACACCCACTGGTATCAGCACTATTACGAAAATTACCATAAGGCTTATGACTAGATTTACCAGTTCGGATCCAAGAACAATGGCAATCAACATTGCCGGAAAGCTTTCCAGTATGTATAGCAAATAGAATTTTCCCATAGACTTCATGCTTCCGTCCTTATGGGTCCCCCAGTTGAATACCTCCCCAATGCCCCAGGAAGATGCTAGTGAAATTACAACCAGAGCCAGGAAGCCAGAGGATATGAAACCTATGGAGATCAGATATGGAGCCGCTGGCCCAAATACCCTGGCAGCCGATACAAGGTATCTTACCGCAACCTCGCCACCCATAAATGTACCCGCAATCACCACTCCGACCATGAGGAGCTCGCTAACAAGGGCACCAACATATGTTTCCCGCTTTATGAGGCGCAGATCTCCAGGGCCAAGTCGCTTTTCAGCGGTTGCACCAGCCTGGTAATAGAGCATGAATGGCATGATGACAGCGCCGATATTTGCTACGATGTAGTAATCGAATCCGGAGTTTCCATATGGCTGTATGGGTGAGAGCCCCCTAATGATCATTTCTGCTGGAGGCCGGAAGAGGAAGACGCTTGATATGATGGCTGCAATTAGGACAAGTGTGATTGGAAGCAGCACCTTTTCCATTCCGGAATATTTTTTTGAAAATACAATTGCATTGTGGACAATGAAGATAATTGGAAGTGAAATTATTGGTGGTATGCCAATTATTGAGAAGCCAATTGCAATTCCGGCATATTCAGCCACGTATGAGATGAAGTCAGTGGCAGCCATTGGGATGGCAGAAATGGCGGATAGTCTCCTGCTGTACTTTTCTCGCACAATCTCGCCTATGCCCTTGCCGGTTACAGCCCCGAGATTTCCAGCGGCATACTGAATTACAGCAAGCGGAATTGCCAGGACAAGGAGTATGAAAATCACGTGGTATCCATATACGGATCCAGTTTCCAGTCCAGTTATGATGCTGGCAACATCCACATCAGCAATCATGACCAGCCAGGCAGGCCCAATCTTTGACATAAGGTTCCTTGCTTGGCTGTAGGAAAACATGATTTCACTGTAAGGATATCCTTACAGTTTTCGTCCATATATAATTGTTATGCTTCATATATAAGATATCTCAAGGCCCTTCCGATATGCTTCGGAATGCCTGCGTCCCTGCAATTTCTGCCATGGAGGGCATTCTGCTCATCAGTGTCCACAATAGCGCCAGGCAAAAGTGAGTTCTGTCCAAGAAATTCAAGTATCTCCCTGTTTTCAAATATTACCCGTGAAATTTTGTAACTCTTTCCCGGTGAAAGCTCATCCATTGTCAGATCATTTATTTCACTGACGTTTCCCATGATATCCGGCACCGGATTTCCGTGGGGGCAGGTCTCGCAGCCGAATTTCTGGCATACTGCCCTTGCTATGTCCTCAGTTATGCCATGTTCTATGCCCATGGCCTGGTCATCTATCTGTTCCCATTTCATCGACAGTCCTTTCCACAGGAGTATTTCGGCAATCCTGTGCTTCCGCAGGAACAGGTTTGCTGCTTGCTGACCAGCAGAGGAGAGGACGTATTTCCCCCTATCCTGCTTATTCACGAATCCCTTCTGGAGAAGTATCTTTATCTCGTCATAGGCACTTTGCCTTGTCGTATTGAGCAGGTGGGCAATATCGCTAAGTGACGCAAAACCTTTGTACAGGGTAAATTCATCCAGCGATTTCAGATAATCCTCCGCGGTGACGGTTCTGGCTTCCACGATCCATATATCTGTTTTGTATAATATATGTGCCGGTGTCTGCTTGCCCTATGCCGGCAGCTAAATGGTGTCGACGGTAATGGTAAGGCCTTGCATGAAATCCATTCCAAAGTCGTCGTAGCAATAGAGCAGCAGTGTACACTGAAGGCAGCCTTTTTAAAGGCATCTTCGCATTGCCCTTGTGCCAGTGTGCAGGGAACATTTATTCCTTTCCCAAACTTGGGAAACTATCTTCATGCCCCGCATTCTAGGAATTCCGGGATTCATTGTGTTGACAAGATCAAGCTATGGCCATCCCTGCCGGATTTCATGTCTAAGCAGGCCCAGATCAAGGCTAAAGGGGAGACCTCAACCTATATAGCAGTCCGCAACAGGCGACTGGAATGCGGACATAGCTACTGAGATCATTGCAAAAAAACTTTCTGCTGAATGGTGGTTCAATGTGAAAATGTGGGATGAATCCTGCAAGGCCAAGAATTACAGGACACCACTCCTCAGACTCGCATTCCATTGTCAATGCCCCCCTTCCGTTTTATCCAAGGGCATTGCCGTGCAGGGACTGTCTACGAATAATGATTTTTCCGATCCTTAAGATTTTCAATGTAAGGTGGTTCTGGCAGCTTTGATGAATGCCACTGTCACAGGCTGTTAATTATTCTGAGGACATCATCTGGATTATGTGCTATGAAGTCTGGGCTGTAAAGGTACAGATCATCGGCCTTGCCGGTGCCCCATACTGCTCCGATGGCTTTCATTCCAGCTTCATGCGCTGCAATTATGTCATAGGGTTGATCTCCAACGAATATTGATTCCGCAGGGGGAGTTCCAAGCATCTTGAGTGCAAGAAGGACTGGTTCTGGATCCGGCTTCTGATAATTAGTATCCTCCTGGCCGATATAGAAGCTAAAATATTGCAGGATTCCTGCGTGGCCAAGAAGTTTTTCAGCATCAGTCCTATGGCTGGAGGTTACTACTGCAAGGGTATAGCGGCCGTGGAGCCTGGCCAGAAGATCAGGTATGCCTCGGTAGGGCTGAATACTCTCAATGTTGCTTTCGAAATATTTTCTTCCTGTGGAATAGATCTTTTCACCCTGATCGGGGAACCACTGGGATAAGACTTTTTTCACGGGCCTCCCCACTAGCTGGGCATTTTCCTCCGGTGTAAGGTCTCTCCCAAGGACCTGGCGAAAACCATAATCTGTAGCCACTGAAGACAGCCCCTCGCTGTCAAGCAGTGTCCCGTCCATATCGAAAATCACAGACCTAATCAAGGAAATAACGATCGTCAATGGCAATGGTGCTAAAATTTTTTGCAGTTTGGATCCATCATTTGGAAGAGTTCGAGGAGGAACCCAGCCCGGTCGCCGATGCAATAAATAGAAAATTAGGCTTCACCCGTACAGGGTGAATAATTCTGCTGCAGAAAGTTCTGGAGTAGGATAGTTCTTGCCCTCACTTTTCAATGTCCAGGTCCTCTTTGAGGCCCTTGCCCTTTGTCTCTTTCATCAGGAAGACCAGGGGCATTACAACGACAAAGCCTATGGCTGTGTAGGCTACAGCATGGCCAAAGCCAACGGCCAGGGCAAGAGCTCCGATTCCAAATATAACTGCAGCAGCAAAGAACCTTCCTATTGATGTTACAAAGGCAAATCCTGACCCCCTGAATTCAGTTGGGTATAACTCAGGCAGCCAGAGGGTGAATACAGCGAAGTCTGCGCCTCCAAGCCCGAGGAATGGGATTGCAAGAAACATTTCCAGCAGTGAGTTAGAATAGTAAACAACATCGTAAATAAGGAATACGCTGACCGCCATGAGGGCAAGAAAGATAAGCTCAGTGTTGCGGCGTCCTATCCTTTCAGCAAGCAAAGGCATTATGAGGCATCCAATGA
This sequence comes from Thermoplasmata archaeon, assembly GCA_021797355.1. GTDB lineage: Archaea > Thermoplasmatota > Thermoplasmata > Thermoplasmatales > Thermoplasmataceae > UBA509. The sequence continues at coordinate 73,868 of JAJZZX010000007.1, forward strand.
CAGTGAACAATGAGACCTCCGCCCCTGCAGCAGCTACAATATCAATTGTTGGATACGCAAAATGCGGTATCTTTGATATGATATTTGTCGTGACATCCGGAACGTATACTGTTCCACCGTAAAGGCCAACAATTACAGCAATGAGAACAAGTGAGCCTGCAACCGTAGTCGTGACATATTCCTTGCTGAATGCGGACAAGAAGGATTTTTTCGCTGTGATTTTAGTGGTCTTTTGAACCTTTTCCCATCTTTCAGGTTCCCTGGTCGTAAATCCAATGTATGCAACAAATACCACGGGCAAAGCGCCAAGCATAAGGAGCCCCCTGAATCCTATATAGGGGAAGAGCACCAAATATGCAATGGCCGCAAAGAAGAATCCGAAATAATAGCCGGTATGGAACATTCCTGCACCCATGACACGCCTGTTTTCAGGGAATGCCTCTGCCACTGCATTGCCTCCTGTGAACCAGACTGAGCCTATCCCAAGACCAACTATGAAACGGAATACCATGAATTCGTACGCATTGGTGGCTATGCCGCTTAAGATAGACCCCACTGCAAACAGTGTCACGCTTATTGCCAGTGTCTTTATCCTCCCATACTTGTCTGATAGGGGGCCAAACACGACAGATGCTCCCCATCCGAGCAGGAATACAGCAAAGAAAGCCTCAAGGAAGAAATCCTTGTACGAAAGGCTGATGCCGGTGGCTTTCAGCAGATATTCGGTAGTGACCACGTTGACGAAAGCGTATATGAATGCGGTAAAACCATCAAGCGTCCAACCTCCCCACGAAGTGTAGAAAAGTCTCCAGTTAACCTTTGGCATAGAATCATTTCTAGCTGCATTTTCCGCCATATGAACCAAAGCATCTGTTCCTTATATAATACTGATCACGGTGCATCTGAAACCTGAATTTTGTTAGAAAAACCCTGGAGAATTACTCAACCCATTGATTTCACTCAAGTCATATAAAAATAATGCATCTGTTTATACGATCGGCCAATCGGATATTTTTGCAAACTTCCGGAGGGCCAAAAAATATTTCGTAACACACACTGTCGAAGAGTGGCATATTAGAAATAATGACGGGAGGAAATTCATTCAGAGAGCGGGCCCGCCGGGATTCGAACCCGGATCATAGGCTCCGGAGGCCTAGGTGATATCCTTTACACTACGGGCCCTTAGGACTTGTACCCAATATCCCGTAAGAGTTGCTTCCTCTTATTTTTGTGCTCATCATCTTCAACCCCAAGGGGTGAATACCCGTCAGCGACACCTGCGATACCCCATCCCCGTGGCGTGGAAAAGGTGAGCACACTGAGGGGATTTGCTGTAGCAGCAAAGATTCTTCCAACTTCCTGGCAATTCTTGATTGCATTCAGCACCTGTATTGGATAGGCATTTCTTAACACAATTACGAAGGTATGGCCGGCAGCTAGTGCCTTGATGGCTTCTTGGGCCCATTTCACCAGGACACCATCATTTCCCTCGAACCTCACTAGCCTTTCACCTGATGCTTCTGAGAATGCCAGCGCGTATTTTGCTGCCGGTATATGTGTTCTTATTATCTCATTAAGGTCTTCTACAGTTTTGATGAAATGCGAATATCCCAATATGACATTGCAGCTTTCCGGAATGTCAAGATCCACTATTCTGAATTCTGCCATGATTCATAATGTCAGATGGAGAAATAATATTACTGCATCCTAAAGTCTTATTGATGGCACCGGTGTCCGACTAGAGAACTTGTAAAACAGTTTTATGCCAAATCCGTATACATTGGCAGAATGGAGTTTTACCAGATCATAGCTGGAGAAATTACAGAGGGCAGAATCAGGGACAAGGAATCACTGCAGAGGCGAAAACTTGCCCTTGCAAGAGAATTCAGCCTAGATCATATACCCAGCGATACAGAGATTCTTCAATCCGGCCTTGTCCCTGAAGATAAATCCCATCTTCTGAAAATCAAGCCCACTAGGACAATTTCAGGCGTGGCTGTAGTTGCCGCCATGACTTCTCCGGAGGCCTGCCCCCATGGCAGATGCATTTACTGTCCCGGGGGTCCTGGAAACAACTCCCCGCAGGCATACACTGGCCACGAACCTGCTGCGCTGAGGGGCCGGAGCAACAATTATGATCCTTACAGCATTACTTTCAACAGGCTCAAACAGCTTGAAACAATAGGGCATGACACAAGCAAAGTAGACCTAATTATAATGGGCGGAACATTCACTGCCCGCCCAAGAGAATACCAGGAATATTTCATAAAAGGATGTTTTGATGGAATGAATGGAACAGTGTCCAGTTCCCTACAGGAGTCAATGCTAAGAAATGAAACCGCATCCAGAAGATGCGTAGGCCTTACGGTCGAAACAAAGCCTGACTGGTTCTTTGAGAGAGAGATTGACCTGGCGCTTGGCTATGGGGCAACAAAGGTAGAGCTCGGTGTACAGATACTGAATGAGAGAGTCCTGAGGATCAACGGGAGAGGCCATGGAATTATGGAGATAGCAAGATCCACATCACTTTCAAGGGATGCGGGACTAAAGATTGTGTATCACCTGATGCCAGGAATGTACGGAACCTCTGACGGAGACGACCTAAAAAGTTTTCGAAGGATGATCTCTGACAAGGAATTTAAGCCGGACATGCTTAAAATATATCCGACCCTGGTCGTAAAGGATACCCCGCTCTACAGGCTATGGAAAGCCGGGAAGTATGTCCCCATGGATACGGAGACGGCTTCTGAGCTCATTGTCGGCTTCATGAAGGAGATGCCTCCGTGGATAAGGGTGCAGAGGATGCAGAGAGACATACCAGTTAAATTCATAGAAGCCGGAGTGAAACGCAGTGATATCCACAATATTGTTGATGAGAAGCTGCGCGAGAGAGGCATCAAAACATGGGAGATAAGGACACGGGAAATCGGTAAGGCTGCCTCAGATAATGGAAAAATCGAACTAGTAAGGAGGGAGTATGAAGCTTCTGGAGGAAATGAAGTCTTTCTTTCCATGGAAAATGAAGAACACATATTCGGATATCTGCGCCTCAGGAAACCCTCTGCTGCTGCACATAGGCATGAAATAGGCGGATCAGCCATAGTCCGAGAAATTAAGGTGGTAGGTGAGGTAGTTCCGGTGGGGATGCATAGCAGTGACCTGTGGCAGCATAGGGGAATGGGGAGAGCACTGTTGTCCTATGCGGAAGATATTGCTTCCAAGGAATGGGGGATGGAAAGGCTGCTCGTCATCAGTGGTGTTGGAGTCAGGGAATATTTCAGGAAGCATGGGTATGAAAGATTAGGTCCGTATATGGGTAAATCTCTTTGCTGATGCAAAATGGCAGGATAATTGCCAATTCATCAATACCCACAGGATAACGTATGCAGTATTACCGGGATAGATTCTCATATATAAAGATAAATACCTATCCCTGAGTGAGTTCAATTAGATCCTGAAGGATAATCCATAGTGAGGTCAATATGGCATTCATAGATGACTTAGCAATGGAACTGTTTACGCTGTCACTAGTCGGCGTAGTTTCAATATATATGACTGGAACTGTCTACATGGCCTACCGGCACGGGGTAAGGGACATGGAGGAAGTACTGAAACCTGGAGTTTTCCCGCTTGGAGCACTGGGAGCTGTCATCACAATAATGGGAATTTACGGAGAGATGACCTGGCCGCTTCAGGCAGCTATAACATACTTTTCTACGATCCGTATCTGATCCTCGGCCTCATAATCCTGATGATAGCTGTTGCCATAGGCATGAAGCAGAAACTTCAGTTTTCAGGTATAGTGGCTCTGTTCGCTGGACTCATAGCAATATACTATGGTATCAACGCATACTTGGACAAGATGACCTCAAGCCCCATAGCCATGCTGGGGCTGTACATAGCTTTCAGCCTTACTGGGATTTTCACATACCCGACAACGCTTATTTATGACCTGCTCCCGGGCAAGGAGAAGGTTTCCAAGCTGTGGACCTTGGTGCTTGTGATTTTCTGGATCGGCCTCATAGTTTCAGCGGTACTTGCGGCGCTCACTGCCATAGAAGCTGTTCCACAGCACCTGCTCAAACCCCCATGATAATTTCTATGGTTGTGTTTGAATAAATTTTTATTCATTCTTTAATTTTACGGAAAATCATTATATAAGCATTCTTCATAGTGGCAGAGCTTGAGATGCCAATTTCATATCTGGTCTTGGGTGTCATATTATTGGCGCTTATAGTGTACCTTATTTTCTCCATTGTGGCGGCTGAGAAACTATGATCATCAGTTATGTTACGGCAAGTGCGGGGCAGAATTTCTGGTCAAATTTCTTTGTTGCAAACAGGTACGTTTCCGGATCAATCATAATAATCATCTACATTGTGATAGCAACGGTGCTGGCATATCTGCTGTCTGGATACATTGCAAACATATACCTGGGTACGAAAACTGCAATGGACAGGATTAGCGGTCCTATCGTTGCGGCTTTTGAAAAGATGCTGGGGGAAGATGCCAAGAGGGACATGGACTTCAGAGAATATTTCTCCACGATCCTAGTTTTTTCGCTGTTTCTTGGGATAATAGGTTTTGCCGTAATATACTTCCAGCATTACCTCCCCTTTTCATTCTCCAACAATCACATGACCCCGAGCCTGATCTTCAATACAGTGGCAAGCTTCCTTACCAATACAAACCTCCAGCATTATTCAAATCCGTTTGACTTGAGCTATTTCAGCACAACATTTGTCATAACGGGTTTCATGTTTGTTTCTGCAGGCATAGGCTTTGCCGCTTCCATGGCCTTCATACGCGGAATCATAAGCGAGCACGGAAAGATTGGAAATTTTTACCATGACTTTCTTGTCTCAGAGTTTTACCTGCTTCTCCCGCTTTCGGTCCTTCTTACAGTTATCCTGGTTCTTTCTGGAGTTCCTCAGACAATGTCCCCCTACATCACCATAACTCCAGTTCTCAGCCATGTGTCATTCAGGCTCCCCCTCGGCCCGGTGGCCACACTTGAGGCAATCAAGAACATTGGAACAAATGGGGGAGGATTCTATGGGGCAAACGCAGGTTTTCCATTGGAAAACCCTAACTGGTTCACGAATCTGGTTGAATTAGAGGCCTTCATGCTCATACCTCTGGCATCCATATTGTCGTTGGGAAAGGTCTTCGAGAACAGGCGATTCGCCAGAATGCTATATGGTGTGATCATGGCCATTTTCATCTTCACTGCATTTCTCTCATTCTTTGGTGAAATGGTGGGGGTACCTGCAATAACAGATCTTGGGATGAGTTTCACCGGGAATATGCTGGGCAAGGAAACTGCCATAGGCATATCCCAGAGCACAATATTTTCTGTCGGGGCCACTTTAACCTCGACTGGGGCAGCCAATGGTGCCCTCATCAATTATACGCCGGTCGGGATAATGGGCCCACTGCTGGATCTCCTTCTGAACGATCCGCTTGGGGGTGTAGGTACTGGCGTCCTGAACATATTCATGTATGTCATCTTCACGGTTTTCATAACGTCCCTAATGGTTGGGAAGCTTCCAGAGATAATGAGCCTTAAGATTGGCTCCAGGGAGATACGTTACTCAACGCTTTCACTTGTTACCCATCCACTGCTCGTAATAATACCCTTCGGGATTACCCTGCTAATACCTAACATGCTTTCCACATTTGTAAATACCAGGCCTGACCAGATAACACAGCTTCTTTATGAGTTCGGGACAGCCGCAGCCAATAATGGCTCTGAAATTGGGGGCTTCCTCACCAACCAGGCTTATTTCAATTATCTTGACGGCGTAATAATGCTGCTGGGGAGGTACCTCCTCATGGGATTCCAGCTTCTTATTGCCCAGTCATTCTCATACAAGAAGCCAAAGGTGCAAGTTATGAGGACCGTTGACCCAGGATCGTTCATGTTTGGCTTCTCCCTTTTCTTTGTAATGATACTGCTGGGCCTGCTCTCATTCTTCCCAATCCTAGCACTTGGACCGCTGCTCGCCTTTGCAAAAGCCTTTAACCTATTTATAGCCGGGGTGGTGCTGTGAACAAGTACCTGGAGATTGTTTACTACACATTCAGGGACTTTAGGCCGGACAGGCTCTTCAGGAACCCGGTGATGTTTGTCACTGAGGTTGCCTTCATTGTATCTCTCGTTTTCACAATAGATCCAGCCTCTGCGGATCTCCCTTCATACTTCCCTTACAGTGCGTTCTACGTCTCTACAACGGTCATGCTCTTCCTCACGATATTTTTCAGCAACCTGGCTGAAGCGGTCTCTGAGGGAAAGAGCAACGCAATTACAGCATCCCTGAGAAAGATGAAGACAAACATAATCGCACATGTGAAGACTGAATCTGGAATCGTTGACAGGCCTTCCGGAGAGGTGAGGAAGGGCGATGTTGTTTTAGTCTACAAGGATGAGATAATACCTGTGGATGGAGAGATCATAAGCGGGAGCTGTTATGTCAATGAATCAAACATAACTGGCGAATCAAGGCCTGTGATGAAGGTTCAGGGCGACAGTGTAACTGGATCCACTAGGCTTGTGACTGATTCTGCTGAAATTCGGGCCACCTCTGACCCCGGGGAGAGCTTCATAGACAATATGATTAAGCTGATTGGTACTGCAACCAGACAGCGAACTCCAAATGAAATAGCACTGGCGGCGCTTCTGTCCGGCCTTACCCTTGTCTTCCTTGTCATAAGTGCCGTCATCTTTCCGATGTCAACCGCACTTGGTGTAAGCATCAACATAGTGATGCTAATAGTCCTTCTCATTGCACTAATGCCAACAACAATAGGGGCACTGCTTCCCGCCATTGGGGTCTCGGCAATTAACAAGATATCAGAATTCAATATTATCGCAAAGAGCGGAAGAGCAGTGGAAAACGCCGGGGATATTGACACAATAATACTGGACAAGACCGGCACTGTGACCATCGGCGAACGTGAAGCAGTGAAGTTCTACCCAAACAACGGGATTGACTATGGCGAATTCGTTAAGATGTGCGCAATAGCTTCGCTGGAAGACATGACAAAGGAGGGCATATCCATTGTCAATCTTGCACGAAAGGAGGGCATATCTGTTTCCCAGGAGGATCTGGGCAACCATGATTTCATTCCTTTTTCAGCTGAAACAAAGTTCAGTGGTGTCAAGACTGAGGGACACCAGATACTGAAGGGATCACTGAGGGCACTTAAGGCAAAGTTAGGGCTGTCTGATACATTCATAGAGGCTCTCTGCAAGGAAATTTCTATGCGAGGCGGGACTGCCATTCCAGTAGTAAGGGATGATAGGTTCGTGGGCGTCATAGAGCTCAATGATCTCCTGAAGCCAGGAGTTAAGGAACGGCTTGAATCCATAAAATCGATGAACATAAAGACAATAATGTGCACTGGCGATGACGAGGTAACTGCTGAATACATAGCAAGGGAGGCGGGAATAGACGAATACGTCGCTAACGTGACTCCCATGGACAAGTATAATGTTGTGATCAGGGAAAAGGAAAAGCAGCTTATGGTAGCAATGGTTGGGGATGGGACCAATGATGCTCCGGCACTTGCAAAGGCAGACGTTGGCCTCGCTATGAACAACGGAACTCCCGCAGCCAAGGAGGCTGCCAACATGGTAGATCTGGACAATGATCCCACAAAGCTGCTTGATGTGATCTTCATAGGAAAGCAGATTCTAATTACAAGGGGAGCTCTCACCACCTTCAGCATAGCCAATGACATCTCAAAGTACTTCGTGATTATTCCAGCCATATTCTTTGTGTTTCCGAGCCTCGCATATCTTAACATATTGGGGCTTTCGGACCCACTACTGGCTATTACTTCAGCTTTGATCTTCAACACAGCCATAATCGTGGTCCTTATACCCCTTGCAATTAGGGGAGTGAGGTTTGTGCCTACAACAATTTCCGAGCTTCTCAAGAGAAACCTTCTCATTTACGGTCTTGGAGGCGTCATTGTCCCATTCATATTCATCAAGATCATATATGTGATACTGGCGGTAGCGGGGGTGGCTTGGTAATGAAAGGAAAGACAGCACTAAGAACATTTGCCTTCGCATTCGTCATTATGGCAGTCCTGGGATTCGTCTACCCAACAGTGGTATCTCTGGTCACAGAGAACGCACTTCCATGGCAGTCAGAGGGGTCTCCCGTGACCATAAACGGCACTGTATATGGCACAGAATACCTAGCCGAGGCATTCAACTCAAGCCTGTTTTTTCAGTCCAGGCCTTCTGCAATTGGATATAACCTGTCCATATCCGGCAGTTCATCCCTATCTCCAAACGATCCGGGATACCTGAACCTGACAGAGCAATACCTGAAGCAGTTTCTTGAGGAAAATCCAGGGATAAACGTATCGCAGGTACCCTATTCCATGGTTGCGCCTTCGGATTCAGGGCTGGACCCAAATATTCCGGTGCTTGGGGCCTTTGACCAGGTCCCAAGGATAGCAAGATCGATCAGCGCACTCGCATCTGACAACAACATAACAATGGGGATCAACAGCACGGAAAGTTTTCTAAACATTACAATAACGGATCACGAAGCACAGAACTTTCCTGTGTTCGGGTCATATTATGTCAATACTGTTTCACTGAATTTCATAATCATTAAATTTCTCATGGAAAAAGGCATACTTCCTGCGGGCTTCCTTTCCTGACCACAATCTGCGGGCTTACTTCCTGACAACCACCGTATCCTGTAAAGTACCCTTCACAACAGCCTTCAGCTCGGAATTGAACCGTACCCTTCCTGAAGGATTATCCCGCACGCCCATCATTATTACGTCCGGGTTATTGTCCCTTATGAGGTTTGAAACCTCATCCGCAAGGCTGCTGGACATTCCGGGACGTATAACAGTAATGTCTGGACCGTATACCTTGATAACCTCTCCCAGCTGGTCCAGCAGGGTGGCAAACCCGTGGGTCTTTTTCCTGTCAAATTTCCTCAGGTCAGCAATTATCAGCTTTGCACCGCTTGCCTTCTTGACGTGAAGCGCAAATGATACGGCAGCCCTGGTCGTGAGGGTCTCGCATAGCGGTATAAGTATCTTTGTATAGGGATATCGGCTACCCTTGAGGCTGAATACTGCCGTTGGTATGTTGGAATTCTTGATGACGTAATCTCCAATGCTTCCGAATATGGAAGCTGAGAGAACAGATCTCTTGAATGTCCCAAGCAGAAGCAGATCATAGGCCCTGCTCCTGACCTCTTCAACTATACCCTGCTTAACAGATTTTGCAGTCCTTACCTTGGGGATTACCTTTATGTTCCTGTCCTTGCCTTCTTTGTATGCATTGGTTACCAGTGCAACCTTGTCACTCCAGGTTACTTCCGTTGCCTCTTCCTTGATGGTCAGTGCCGTTATTTCAGAGCCATAGACCTTTGCCAGATCGAAAGCAAGATCAAGAACAGTTCTGGAACGGTCTCCCTTTGCCATAGGAACTATTGTTCTATCAAATTTCAGGAGATATGATCTTGAGGCTGAAAGCATATTGAAATATAATAGAAACTACATAAATAAGCTTTTCATGAACTAGTGCTACAAACCTGTGATCAATCTAGATGCGTATATAACATTGATCCAACTATTTAGCCACCATAGGATATTTGACAGGAATCATTTCAGGCTACCTAGAGACAGTCATTGTCATGCAGTAAGCTTCGCAATAAATTTATACTCATATAATGATAGGTGAATGTTGAACATAAGGTGCCTGAAAATTCGGAACCATGCACTTGAGGGCATTCCTCCTGGCCAGTCCCTGGAGACCTTGGATGGGGACCAGATAATGATATGCGATTATGATGGCATCTTCAGGGGAAGCTACAATTTTAAGATATACAATAGGGTTGCCAAGTTTTTTGAAGTTGTGGCATTCAATCTGGTAAGGAGGGAGTACGACTACGTCGATTCGCTGGTCTCTGGGGCAAGCAGGGTCGTGGTTGATTCCGCTATGGCAGCCCCCATCCTTGGCAAAATAATGGAGATTTCTTCTGATGTGGTATTTCCGTATGCGGACGCCGGAATGGCGGAAACATTCAGATCCATGGGTGGCCACGATTTCATAGCTTCCAGGCAGATCAGCGGCCCATTCGAAATATGCTACAATGCAGGGCCGGCCTTGCATTTAGACAGATACATAGATGTGCTGGATTTTCCCGAGGACCTCCTGTCTTTTCTTTAATTTCGGGGATTCGAATTTCGTAGAAATGAATATATATTACAAATGAGATAATCAAAAGACAGGGAGAAGGAATGGAGACAGAAGGTGAATCGAATAAGGCAGGCATTAACCCATTTGTATCAACGCTTTCCGTAATGAATTTCTTTTTCGCATTCACTATGAACATCTTTGGTTATACAGTTTTCTATCTTCTCCAGAGTGAAAACATCCCTATCATCTATGGCGGCCTTGGGACAACCATGGGCCAGATAGTCCTACTACTGATTCTTCTTCCCCAGGGAAGGGCTATCGACCGTGGGGCATCATATAAACTCATGGTAATAGGGTCTGGAATCTACAGCATTGGCATGATACTGCTTTCCTTGAGGTTCTTCCCTGCCCTCACCCAGATTTACATACTGTCGTCCCTAATAATAGCCGCAGTCCTGGTGACACAGAACACCTATAAATCATCCCTGTCTTCCTTCATAGGAAAGGCTTCGAAGCAGTCCGTCCTTGGCACGCATTACTCGCGCATAATAATGATGGAGACAGTAGGCGGCACCGTGGCTATGTTCGCAGTTGCAGCAATCAAGGAATACTCGCACCTGTACATAGTATATCTGTCTGCCGGGATAGCACTTCTTGTAGTCACCATCCTAACCTTCTTCGTGGTCTATCCCGAGGGAAGAAGAATCATGCAGGCTGATGAGAACAGGACTCTTAGGCCAACATTCAGGGAAAGCCTCAAGGCCCTCAGGAACAAGAAAAGATTTGTTGTTCCGGTATTGCTCGTAAAGATTTTCATGTCAGTAGGTGTCTACGGAGTTTCCTATTTCTTCATATTGAGCGGCGAAAGAATTGGCGTGCAGCCCATATATTCAATTCTCCTGCTCGGGATCGGATTTGCAATATCTGTGCCATCAGGAATCTATTCCGGCAAATATGTTGACAGGCACCCTTCCATTGGCAAGGGTTACATAATCCTCCTGGCGCTTTTCGATGTGTTTTTTTATATTGCCATTGCCGCTGCCCTGTTCCTTCACAACGTCTACATCTTCTACGGCTCAATTGCGTTCAACGCCTTCGGCCCCCTATTTGTATCCGGTGCCATGTCATACGAGGTAAAGGTCATTGGCAAAGAGAACAGGGGCATGTTTGCAGCAATCCAGAGAACCCTAGTCGGGTTGGTATTCATATTCCTTGGCATACCGTTCGCTTTTCTCTACTCATCGGACTACAGGATAATATGGATAGTGGTGCTTATCTCTTCAATAATATCAACGGCGTCGGCTTTCATGATACCGGACATAAATTCCATCACCGGCTCCACAGTTCCTGCGGGAGCTTGAAACAGGAAAATGGCAAAGCTATTATTCAAGAGTTGGGTTAGTGTGGCATGGCTTTCATTCTTTCAACCGAAATTGCCGGAACCATAAATTCGAGAAAGGCTTCTGAAATGGCACCAATTCTGGACGCAGCAAACAGGAGCAGCAGGATTCGGGGTGTCCTTATTCACATTAACAGTTCCGGCGGGGAAGCCAATGCCTCAGAAAGGATATACAGGAAGATCTCTGCCATAAAGGCAAAGAAGCCGGTATTTGTGCATGTAACGGGAATATGCGCCTCAGGTGCATACTGGATAGCTTCAGCAGCAACAAAGATATATGCAATGGAAACCTCACTTGTGGGGTCTATTGGGGTTATCAGTATCACACCCAATGTAAGGCGCCTTATGGAGAGAATCGGGGTAGATGTAAAAGTCCTGAAGGCAGGTAATCTCAAGGACATGGGAAATCCATTTGTTGTAATGGATGACAAGGCCATGGAAAAGATGACTTCTATCATAAAATCGGCTTACAACTCATTCTGGTCATCAGTTTCCAGGGAGAGAAAGCTGCCGGAAGAGAAGAAAGACCAGATTGCTACGGGAGAAATTTTTACATCTTCAGATTCACTCAGTCTTGGACTGATTGATGCGGTTGGGGATGGCGAGCTCGCCCTGGAAGACTTGCGAAGGACGACTGGCATAAGGAAGATGAAGTTCATAACGCCAAGGAGGCCCATAATTGGCAGAATCATTGGATCAGCAGTTGATCAGGCGATCCAGGAGACCCTCAGTTCATGGTCGGAAACCCTTCTAATGTGAAACCCATAATGAGGTTTTGAGGGGCAGTGTCAAGATGCGAATGCCATCTCGATTGTCCGTTCGGTTAGCATGGGGCTGCCCCTTGAAAACCAGCTACCAGAAAATTAACGCCTGGCCTTTATCTTCCTTGTGGCCAGCTCTTCAACCTGGTTCATGAATTTCCTGAGATCACTTTCTGGGGGCAGTTCTGGATCAAGGCCCTTGGACTGCCAGTATTTCCTGAAAAAATACTGCAGGTTAAAAGTGTCAGGGCTCATGTAGTCCAGATTTAGCATCACGTAGTCAGCCATCTCTGCTGCCATGTCTTCAGGATTTCTGCTTACTATGGATGGGTCTTCCTTGCCATGCTCCGGCTTCGCGGTGTCTGTTGTTGCACTCCCTGGAAGCTCCAAGGGGAATACATGAATGAAGCAACCGTCAATATAAGCCAGTTCGTGATATTCTGCCTGTGAGGAGTTTTTCCCCTCGTTTATGTAATGGTATATTACCTTTGCAGAGGCTTCCTCAGCGAACGAAAGAAATTCCATTGGGTCGCCCGGAGTTTTCCAGATCAGGCACCTGCATGGGTTTTCCAAGACCGATCTCTTAAGCGGAAAGATTCTGAATTTAGCGGACGCTTTCCTCAATATCTCAGACGGAGTGGGTATTTCTGTGCCCATCATTCATCATGGGATGACTATATTCAAGCGTTTTCATCCTCAGCTACAGGCGATTGTACATCACTGCATGACACCAGCAAGATAGCGATCAAACCACTCCTTCTTGGCAGAGAGCCTGTGCAACATGTTTCGGGGCTTCCCGGCCCTGGCGTGCTCATGACTGTCTCCCTGGTACCTAAGCAGTTCGGAATTGACACCATTCATCCTGAGCCCAACAAACATCTGCTCAGCCTGTTCTATTGGGCATCTGTAGTCCTGCTCTCCATGTATGAACAAGGTAGGCGTATTGGCATTTTTTACGTAGCTGATTGGAGAATGTCTCATCATTTTCTCCATAGACTGCGGATTCCAAGGGTCGCTAACTCCCATGTAAACAGCATTGAACCAGAATCCTATGTCGCTTGTTCCACACATGCTGACAAGATTTGAAACACATCTCTCGCTTATTGCTGCCTTAAAGAAATCTGTGTGGGTGATCATCCAGTTGGTCATGTAGCCACCGTATGAGCCGCCAGTTATGCCGAATTTTCCGGTCAGGCTATATTTCATGGCTGCCCTCTTGATGAAATCCATTAGGTCCTTTGCCGGGCCCTCTCCCCAGTCTTCAACGCAGCCGGATGAGAATTCCTCACCATAGCCCGAACTGCCTCTGGGATTGCAATAGATCACGTTGTAACCATTCTGGTAGAAATACTGGAACTCAATAACAAATGCTTCTCCATACGCCATATGCGGCCCACCATGCACGAATAATATATTGGGAGCTTCAGGCGACTTTATCAGGCACCACCCCTCTACATTCCCCTGCACCAGTTTCTCTGGGGTCTGGAATCTAGTGCCATTGTTCGGATCGTATATGGCATTGCCTAGCCTAAGCAGGGAAGGCTTGCTGGAGGTGCTTGTGACTGTGCATAGGATGCCGTTAAGTACGTCAAAATCCTGAATTGCACCGGATTCTGTAATCTTCTCAATGGGTCCTCCCCCTATTGAGTAGAGATAGGACTCTCCGCCAATCTGGCCGGTGCAGTATAAGGTATCGCCGTCATAGACCATCCTTTCCCTTCCACCTTGAAAAAGGTCAGAAATAACAGAACCATTACCGGTGTGCTTGCCAAGCACAAGCTGCTTATTTTCTGCCGGCAGGAAAAGCTTCTTCACTGCCCACGGCTTGATTCCCTCCCGGTGGCCCGTAAATGCAACGTCGCCAGATCTGGAAAGAGCCATGGAAGACACTATGCCTGTTCCATCAGTTATCTTGGTTTCAAGGCCATCTTCTAGGGAAAAATAATATAGATCTGCCAGGCCCGCATCTTCATTGCGATAGGATATGGCCACAACTATCTTGTTTCCATTGCTGGCAACATCCACAACATCGAAATCTCCAGTGAGCACCTTGTTCAATGTTCCGTTGAAAGCATACAGTGCCTTTCTTGACCTGATGAGACCCCTTGAGTCGAATCTATAGTTTAGCCTCGTTGCCCTGAAGGGATCGTCAGGTTTTGTGTCTTCGGTCCCTATGATGAGAAGAGTGTCGTTATGAAATATGTATCGTTCCACTTTTTTAAGGGAAGCAATTTCCAGAGGTTCTCCAAGTTCTCTGATTTTCATGATTGATTCCCTGTTCTCGTCATATCTGATATAGAAGAGAACACCATTCCTTACAACCGGCGATCTTTCATGCCCTCCAACAGTGACCCTCTCAGTGCTCTTGCCGTCAAATCTGAATATGGAGCTTCTATATTCGCCGTTTTCTATCCACTTCTGGGTGAAATATACCTTGTTCCCATATAATGCGGGTTCTGCTACGATCTTGATGCTGTAAGCTTCCTCAGGACTCATACCTGAATAGCTTTCCTTTGTTATTCAAATTTTTCCAGTCCAGATTCAACCGGTCAGGCTCATTTGAAGCTCACAAAAATATCAAGGCTAGACATCTAGTTATTACCTTTCTAAGCTTGAATCCTCCTTCTCAAGCTCACCCTTCCTGTAGCGCATGGTCTCCATTTCCTCCAGGGACACCCCCCTTGTGTCTGGCGTAAAGAAATGGGTAAAGGCAGCCGCAGAAAGCATAACAGCCAGAAGGAATGCAAAGAAATATGATATGCCGTAGACCGCAACTATTAGCGGGAACTCAAAGGCGCTAAGGAAGGATACGAACCTAGTTATCGCGGTGCCATAACCCATGGACGTGGAGCGGAATCTGGTTGGAAAAAGCTCCATGGAATAATACTTGGTGGTCACTGATGGGCCCATATTCTCTACAATATACCACATTCCAAGGCCCACCAGGCCAAGAAGGTACCTGCCGGAAATTGGGAAGGCATAACTTGATGCCATTATGGCAAGAGACAGTGCCAGCAAGGCAAAGCCAAGTAACTGAAGATTCTTTCTTCCAATTTTGTCTCCTAGCCCGCTTGCCATGACCATAGCCATGAAGGCCAGGAAATAGAACAGTGCAACAATCCACAGTGACGCCAGACCGGCATGGCCTGCACCGGTAGCGATGAGGGGGCCGTAAAGACCAACCCCATATGAGCCAATGTCAAGAAGCGTCCACTGTGCCAGGGCCACAGCCATCAGTGGAAGGTATCGCCTGGGGATTTTCCTTTTTGGCGTAATACGGGTTTCCTGGTGCAGTAGCTGTTTACTCGCCGTGTTAGCGTGAGTGGATACTATTCGGGTGGCCCACATCCTGGACTCTGGCATCCTCATCCTCAGTAACAGAAGAATTGTGGCAGGCAATGCAGCTAGTGCAAATGATGCTCTCCACGAATCAGGTCCAAGCATCACGAAGAGAAAAAATGAACCACCAATGGCTGCAGCGGAGCCAAGGCTCCAAAATGCCCATATCTGGCCGTAACCTGCAGCTCTTCTCTTCTCCTGCAGCATCTCAACGGAATAAACTGGGGCAACTGAGTAATCTCCCCCTATTGCTATGCCAATGCAGAATCTGGCCACCGTCAGGGCAGCAAGGTTTTGTACTAATGCAGCTGCAATTGGAGCAACGACAAATATAAGCAGGTAGGAAAGATAGGCCCATCGCCTTCCCACGGCATCTGCCAGTTTCCCAAAGAAAATTGCACTAACTCCCGCACCTAGCAGGGCACTCCCGCTCACAAGGCCAATCTGCAACGGGGTATACAGGAAGAAATGAAATTTCTCAAGAAGAAGGGTGAAAGCAGAGATTACGTTTATGTTGTATCCGTCGGTGAAATACCCCAGTGAACTTATGATGGCATGGATATCATCTGGATTTCTTCGCGGCCCGTTTGTGTCTTCATTCATGTTTGCAGTGCTGTACTGACAATCTTTATCAAGTACTTTCATCTTTTCAATCCAGGCATTTGCATGCCAGGAAAGCTCCCGGGAAGCTGGCAAATCCACCTGGCATGCACTGTAAACTTAACCTGCAGCAATTGGCTGTAATACAAGGAATTTACACTGAAAAGCGGGCCCGCCGGGATTCGAACCCAGGTCTTCGGCTTCGAAGGCCAACAGGATATCCTAGCTACCCCACGGGCCCGTGGATACTGAAGTGTTTGGAGGTTCTAAAAAATTCCCTTTCAGAGTGTTGACTGCACAGAATTGCCTGTTGGAAAGATATTCTCGTTCTCTCCCTTGGAAACCAAATAGTCATATAGGGTGTAGAATGGCTTTGACTTTCCTTTTTCCACTATCCTGTAGCCGGATGCGTAATTGAAGCAAATGCGGCAGGCAGATATCTGGGCTCCATGGAGATGGCATTCCCCCTTATTGTAATACATGCAAAGTTGCTCAATTGATCCCGTCATATATGGATGGCACCCTGTCTAACAGATTCAGGTAGACAGATCTAACATATTCACCTTTCGATGATCCCGCACTCTCGATTGCCTCATCATGGTAACCAAGGATGACCTCAATGCCCAGGCGAAGCAGGGAGGATGGAGGGTCCTGTTTTTTGTAGCTTCCCATGTCATCCTTTGCGTAGCAGTCAAGTGCTTTCACAATTTCTCTGTAGGAATACAGTTTCGATTCGTCGGAGAGTTTGTCAGCTATGAAAACCTTGAGATCCTTCTTCCTTCCATTCACTGCTAGGGCCACTGCACGGGCGATCCTCGCAACAAGTATCCCGAGAAAGTCACCTATGCCCTCGGCCTGCTTCAGCGCTAGGTCCGCAGCCCTTGAGCATGCCTCACGGTTTCCGTCAAGTCCAAATTTGACAGTGCCTATGGTATACCACATGGGAAGGAAATCATCTGCCTCGTCGAAGGAATTGAGGAAAACCTTGTCCAGGTTTGGATTAAAGTTTCCGGATCCCAGTCCCTCCCCAATATACCTGAGGCCGCGGCAGATTACCTCCTGTGTGGGATTCTTCAGGGTTGCTGCAAGATCGCACAGCTCGTTTATAAAAGAAAGGGCGTTGCTGAGATTGAAGGAGTTTAGATTTAGTGTAGCCATGAATCTCAGAAATGGGTACGTAAGATTGCTGTCATTGATTATCCTGACAAGCTTCTGGGCACTTGTTATGTATTTTCTGAATTCATCAAATTTTCCCGATGCATAGTATATCTCACACAGATTATATGTCGCGTAAGCCCTTGACATCAAAGCACCTGAAATATACGACTTCTCTATTATCTGGGTGAGCATCTCCGAAGATTCCTTAAGCATGCCCTGGTAGCTGTATATGATCGCAATGTTGTTGAGGCTCAGGAGCTCAGCCTCATAATGCCTGAGAGACCTGTTGAGGTCCAGCGATCTCTTATAGTATTCCAATGCCTTTTGAAGGTTGAAAGACTTAACATTGATGGTCCCAATGAGATTTAGGGATTCGGCAAGGACATCATCATACCCGTTTTTCTCTGAAACAGAACGTGCCTCTTCAGCATATTTAAGGGTAAGTTCGTGGTTCTCCATGTAGGAAAAGTCCACGGCCAGCGTCATTACAGTCTCCGCATAATCCCTTGAGTTGGCTTCGAGGCTTGATATCAGTTCCTTGCAAATGTCTATAGAATCAGAATACATCCCAGCCTTCCTATAGAGCCTGGCAAGGGTGATCTTGGCAAATACCGGTTCTGTCTTCATAACCTCTGGCTGTGTGCATAACGAGATTGCTTCACGGATTTGGTTTGCTATTTCATGCGCATAGGCGGCAAGAAGTGCCACATGCGCCTTCGCCGATTCTCCAGAAACCATTCCCATGATTGTCAGGAATATTTCAGGGGATGAGTTGATAAACGGAAGTTTCTGCCTGATATCAGACCATTCTTTCTCAATTGTTGAGGTTATTGCTTCAGGATCCTTCACGAGAAGGTATACCCTGATCCTTGTGAGTGTGGGCAATTCCTGGAATCCTGGGCTCTTGAGAAAGTCATCAGACAGTACCTTTGTTCTTTTCTCAGGAAGTGCCCTGATTACTATATCGTTGATTCTCCTGTTAACAAGGCTGTAATTTGTCTCGTTCCTGGTGAGGTAACCCATTTCCGATAGGCTTTCAAGAATATTCAGGGTATCACTTCTCGGCAGTCCTAACATCCTTGCTATGAAAGATGGAGATAGCTCCTCTGCGGTGAGTGCAATGAGACCCAGGATCGATATTTCAGGGTCCTGCATCTCTGATATCCCCCTATCAAGCCTCGATTCAAAACTTGGCGGAATTGGAAAGAATCTATAGGTGACCTCCTCCAGTTCTTTATGCTGGTTGATTATTCCCCTTTCCTGATAATACCTGAGGGCATATTCTGCATATCTAATATTTCCGTTCGTTAGGCGGTAAAGTTCCTGGATGAAAGATTCAGGCAGATGAAACCCTTTCTGCCTGATGAAATAGTTCATGTCTTCCAGGTCCGGTTTCCTGAAATTTATTACCCAGAGATTTGTCTCCATTGAGATGACATTAAGGAATTTCCTGACCACGTCCTGGTCAAGTATTAGTTCCTCATTGAAAGATGCCATGAAGGAAAATCCGTTCTTCTCGCAAAGCCTGGCCAGATACACAAAGAGCTCCCTTGAAGGCTGAATCATTGATTCAATGTTATCTAGAATAAATATCGTGTTCTTTGCCTTATCACCCTTGAAATGGGTAAATAGTTCCACTATCTTGGC
Source organism: Thermoplasmata archaeon (assembly GCA_021797355.1). Classification (GTDB taxonomy): domain Archaea; phylum Thermoplasmatota; class Thermoplasmata; order Thermoplasmatales; family Thermoplasmataceae; genus UBA509. Next base: position 92,952 of record JAJZZX010000007.1, read on the forward strand.
CAGGTCCCTCTCCTCAAAATTGTCAAGAAGCTGGTTAAGAAGTTCGTTGTACGCTTGGTACATCAGGGATTCGTCAGAATAAAACGACCTGGCCCTGTATACGTCCATCCCTTTCTTACCAGCAAACTCTTCTATATAGTTAAGGGCAGCAGTCTTGCCCCATCCCCCTTTCCCCATTAGCAGGAACGAGGTCCCTGAAATTTTGCCGTTTTCAATTAAATCAATGAAATAATCGCTGGCTTCCCTGTAGTTGAAGACTCGTTCCATTCTCCAAAAGCATATGCACATCTACTTAATTATTTTCCACTGTATGGTGTGCATGAATTAGTGCTTTCCCAGCCATATCCTTCTTCCTGACTCAGTGAGCCTGGTGACACCAAACTCTCTCATGGAGGCAATCTCCTCCAGTGAAAATGTAGGCCCCTCAGTGCAGAGCTGATGCCCGTCAATGGAACATGAGTCACATATGCCAATCCCGCACTTCATGATTCTTTCCAGTGAGAATTCAGCCCTGACGCCTGAATCCCTTATGCGATCCAAAATTGATTTAAGCATCATTTCGGGTCCACAGGCATAGATCACATCAAAGTCCTCGAGCCTTAGCCCTTTCAGACCATCCACGGCGAGCCCTTTTATTCCTGCAGATCCGTCATCAGTAACAACTGTGACATGGCCACGAGGAAACCTGTCATGGAACAGAAGGTCGGATTTTGTCCTTGCCGCCACGATTCCATGGGATTTTTCATCGATTAGAGGAAGAAGCCCAGCCATTCCGGATCCCCCCCCAATTATGAGTTTCCTGCCTTCCACTTTAGTGAAGGGGCGGCCATATGGGCCACGGAAAAACAGTCTTTCTCCTTCCCTTTTCTTTATAAGGGCCTCGCTGGCAACTCCGTAGCTTCGCACTGTTATACCCTTCTCATTGCCAAGATGCGAGAGAGATATTGGTATTTCTCCAGCTCCAGGAACCCAGACCATTATGAACTGCCCCGCTTCGGCATGCTGATCCCACTTGAACCGTATTGTGGAGGTATTCTGGGATAGTTTTTCAACTTCCGTAATGCGAGAATTTATCATTTCACTGCAACCCCCACCATTTCCTTAATTCCTCTGTAACCCTCTTTCTCCATGAATTCAGCCAAATCACGGTTCACATTTCCGAATACGCCTTTGCCCTGCGTATACAGCGCAGTGCCTATCTGGACTGCTGATGATCCTGCCATAATATATTCGGCAGCATCCATGAAAGTGCTGATGCCTCCAACTCCTATAATCTGTTTTCCGGTTTCCTTGTACACCTCATATACGTACCTGATGCCAACGTTCTTTATGGCGGGGCCAGAAAGTCCTCCGTAGGAATTTGATAGGACAGGTCGTCTGGCATACACGTCAATCGCCATTGCCTTCACCGTATTTATCAGTACAAGAGCGTCGGCTTTCTCGGCTGCCTTTGCAATGGCCACCACGTCTGTTACGTTTGGGGAGAGTTTGGCCAGAACAGGTATCTTCAGCCGGGACTTAAGCAGTCCAACTATCTCCTCCACAAGCAAGGGGTCTGAACCAACCTCGGTACCAAAGCCCCTCACATGAGGGCACGAAAGATTGAGCTCAACTGCAGCAGCACCATATGATTCCATCCTTAGGGCAAGATTCAGGAATTCCTCCGCAGACGATCCGAATATGCTACCGATGACAGGCTTGCCAGACGAGGATGCAATCTTAATTTCTTCCCTAAAGCCGTCTATCCCTGGGTTGGAAAGACCTACAGCATTTATGAGGCCGTCCTGCAGCGGAACAACAATGGGGGGCCTGTAGCCGCTCCTCTCGGTTGTACCTATTGATTTGGTCACTACTGCTGCAGCGCCATGCTTTAGAATTTCCAGCATGCTGTATCCGTTCTCATCCAGGATGCCAGAGGCAAGCATCAGGGGGTTCTCAAGCTTTATACCGGCTATTTCCGTACCTAAAATGGACATGAAGTTTAGCTCCCCACAACAATGGCTGAAACCCATTAATTTTTTGTACTGTCCAAGATCGAAGTAAGAAACGGCCCTTAGGCGTGCTCATAAGCCCTTCCGTACTTCACCATAAATGAGGCTCTTTTAACTGTCTTGTTTTCCAGTAGCCTTTCAAGATCCTTCCTGGCCATGCCGGGCTGGAGATCCGGTGCTTGCAGCACTCCGTAAAGATAGAAGAAGTATCTGTGAACCTGCTTGCCTGGAGGGCATGGCCCTCCATATCCTATCTTTCCGAAATCGTTCTTTCCCTGTGCCCAACCTTCTGGCGTTGTCAGTTCTTTGGAAACATTTTCAGGCAGGGACTTCACGTCAGGTTTAATATTGTATATGATCCAGTGGACAAATGTGCCCTTTGGAGCATCTGGATCTTCCATAATGAGAATGAACGACTTGGCAGACTGAGGTGCATCATCCCACTGAAGTGCCGGTGACATATCCTTTCCGTCACATGTATAATTCTGGCTTATGACCTCGCCGTACTTGATTGACGGTATTTCCAGCTTGAATGTCATGGGTGATGATCACTTTCATTTTTAAAAGTCTATGCTTCTTTAACCTCATCCTGCGGCCAGGTTCTTCCGAAGCTGCCGGCAATCTTCCCAATATTGCTCCCACTAATCTTGAAGCATCACAGGAAAGTCATAATGCACCTGGCCATTGCATCCAGTACATTCATCCCCTGATGGTGGAGATGGCATGTTTCGCCTAAAATGTCCATGCATGAATTAAGCAATGTCTTTAACAAGCTTGAATTTAATATAGCACAAGAATTATCCTGTTACCGGGGAAAAAATTGCCCACGTTTAACCATATGGGGACAGACGATCATATGACCTGGATAAATTGGTGTATGAAAGTTCTGGGCGATTGTGAACACAGCAGGAAAATTTATTTCCCACCAGACTCTTAATAGTGAAGATATGCGGAGAGTCAGGAATCAGGATAATGCGGTGTCGCCAATCATAGGAACAATACTCCTGATCGCAATAACTGTGACTCTCGTCTCGGCCGCGTTTACCCTAATATCGGGATATATTCCATCACCGGCTGCCACGACCCCAACTGGAGATTTACAGATTGTTAACCATACTTCCGTAATAGGAGGCGCCATCAACGGAACTTATGCAATAACTGTATACTCATTCAATGGAAATCTTTCCTTTGGAAATGCAGTCCTTCAGGTAGTAATGGCTAATGATTCGATCATTGAGGTTAACATGAATTCATTGCTTCTGGCAGGCGGATCAGAAGGGTTCAATGGGGGACAGTTGATTATCAACGTGACAGGGGATTCGCCTTTCATCTCCAGTACAACATTGATGGTGCTGCAGTTGAAATCCTCACCGGTCTATCCGGTTTTCGTTGCCATCAGAGATATTGCCTCTGGAGGCACAGTTACTTCATCACCACTCTGATCGCCATTGGGATTACTTGCTACAGACTGACAATCAGCCTGTAGAATACGAGGTATCCTGCCAGTTCTATTATGCTTAGAAGCATTAGTGCTACGGCAAGAACATCTCCATATCGCATAGCTAGGTAGAAATATACAAAAATTGAAGCAACCAGCTGAGCTAGGAAGATAAGCATTACTATTGTAAGGGACTTAATCATTCCGGACCTCAAGCTTCTGTATGATGAGATGTAATGTGCTAGGATGTACGATACAAGGATTATGCTTGCAGCCAGAATTATAAGATCAAGCGTCCAGTAACTGTAAAGCGTCAGCGCTTGAAATCACCCCCTTTACGATCAAATAGACTTTCCACCAAAAAATAATTTTCCTCTAGAAAGGGGTCTAGGAAGTAAACTGTACCATAATTTCCACCCTTTGAAATGATAAGGCCGTTTTCGGACAGCACTTTTAGGTGATGTTCAACAGTCCTGTAATTTACCTCCAGTGAGGAACTCAGTCGGTGGGCATTGGAAGGCTCATTTCTCAGATGGTCGAGGATCTTCAGCCGCATTCCGCCTCCTCGGCTTGCCACAAGAAGCCAGAGAAGAACAATCCTGAGTTGCTTTTTCCTCGCATCACTGCTATCCAATGTCTCCCGAAGTGCATGACAACAGTTGAATATATTATTGTTGCAGTGCACCTTGCAAACAATCTGATCTGCTTTCTATAACTCACAGGTCCGCAACCTGGCTTGGTACAGAGCCCGGAAATTGCACATGAATAAAGTCAAGCAAAACTTATTCGGCTTTGGTCAGTGAAATTCACTTTTCGTCATGATCCTTGAGACTGCATACGGCATGAAGCTCTCGGACAGGGAGAAAGAGGAACTCATGGGCCTCGAGATAAACGAGCTTCAGGAAAGGTTGAAAGAGTTATTCAGGGATAAGAAGGCGGAGATCCTTAACAATGGCAACAAACACAAAACAATACCTGAAGGGGACCTGGAAGCCTATCTAAACAAGGGATGGGAGCTTGTGCAGATATATCCCAGGGGAGATAAGGCAGTTATTAAACTTCCATTATCAGTGCCGCATTGACAGGCAAAACGCTTATCTTTTGTTGATAGATACCTCCATACATGAGATACACAGTCATACTTGAGGAAGGAGAGGATGGGTATATTGTTGCCCACGTTCCCGCACTCAAAGGATGCCATACCCAGGGAAAGACCAGGGAGGAAGCATTGAAGAATGCAAAAGAAGCCATTGAAGCTTATATTGCATCCTTAAGGAAGCATAACGATCCCATACCTGAAGATGTCAATGCTGTGGTAATCGATGCCTAATCTTCCTGTGGTATCGGGAAAGAAGGTTGTCAAGGCTCTTTACAGGATTGGCTATGAATTAGATCATCAGATCGGAAGCCACATGATTTTGCGGAACAGTCAGGGCCACAGAGTTTCAGTGCCCAACCATTCGGAACTTGACAGGGGCACGTTGAAATCTATCCTCAATGACGTGGGTCTCACGGTTCAAGAGTTTATGGATTTGCTGTGAATGGACTTCAGGAAAGAGTGTTATCAGGCTCCCATCTCGATCTAACAATTAGCAGCAGAATACAGAGTATCACCAAATACCATAAGGAAAAGGCTGTCAATGGCAAATGTGAGAATAAGGAGCTGGAAAACTCCTCAATATTAATGCTCTATCCCTTCCCTTCTTGCGATGATTATAAAGAAAGCGACCATTATCCACATCAGGATAAATGACAGTACGGATTCATTGATGAATGTGTAGGAAAAAAACAATGCAATCAAGAGTCCAATAATTATGAGAAGGGCCATCTTTGGAATGTATGTACCCCCCCCACAAATGTATCCATTTTCTCTGCTTGGCCATGTTGAAGACAGGATAGTGCGTTATTTATGATTTTTTATTATGTTTAAAAGATGAGTTAATTTGCACATTCTAAACTAAATAAGGAAATCAACTGGGAAAATTGTTTTGATAAACTGTTTCCGTGCGTTTTAAATTTAGGTAATATGTCAGCGTCTATAGGAGTAGATAAAATGTGTTACAAATACGTGATTTGCTTCGACAATCATATTCGGCCAGTATCGGTATTCTCAGCAGCTATGTATTTTCCCACATTCTTGAGATTCCTGAGCGAGTTGGGGTTCATCCTTCTTTTACGCCTTTCCTTTTCATGTTCCCGCTCACCGAGAGAATGCAGCACGCTCCGAACCTCCTTCTGCTTCTTTCTTATTTCACCATCCCTTTTCTGCTCGTATGAGTCTATAAGCCACTGGGGCGGAAGGTTGAATTTCACGGTCTTGACTGTTATTGTTTTTGCACGGAGGCCCTTATTGGGAACCTGAACCCTGGGATAAACAAGGAAATCCTCTCCTCTCCTGAATGGATTGGGTTCCGGCAGCTTGACCTTAAAGACTCCATGCTCTTTTGTGGCCTCAAAGAAGATGTTGATTAGACCTCTTGTTTGTGCATCTATGTAGTTCCATTTGGGTACCGTGATAAATGTTATGAGATTCCTGTACCTGAAGGACTGTGCAACAATGGATATGGCCTTATTCTGTACAGTCTGCCAGTCCCTTGCATTCATAAATACTCCTGCATCATCCAGAATGACTGAGTTGCCCCTCTTCAGGTCACCGTCAACAACGTAATCCACAAAATCTGTTACGTCAAACATCACTCTTGATTGGTTGAATGTTGCATCACATGTGTATGCCAGCTCCAGTGCTGAATAGGATTTTCCGCTTCCCCTGGGCCCAACAAACAGCCCGAGTATATCCATGTTCCTGGCAATCCTCTTGCGGATCCATGGCATTAGCCAGGTATCGTACTTGGTCCTTGAATAACCAGGATCCTCAAAGGGGAGTCTTGTCATCGTCTCCCTCCCATTTCTCCGCATCATTCTCCTGGTACACCATTGAGGACGCAAACAGGAGATTGTTGTCATCGATGACATAATTCAGGTGCCGGAACCAGTCTGCCAGTACATTATAGATTGTAGGTGCTGCATCAACTATAGCCTTCTTTCCTTCCCTGGCCTCTGCATCTTTAAGCTCCACACGTATCCTGGAGAAAGCCTCCCTGTATTCCATATTGGCCTTCGAGAGGGGTTCAAGGACCAGGTCCATTGCTGTAAGAACGTTCTTGAGCTACAGAACATTCCTCATTCCAGCTCCTTTTGCTATGAGTGTTGTGGCCTCATCATAAAGTTTTGTCAGGGACCTCTCTCCAACAGTGCGCACAAAATCGTCCATTTCACTCATCCCTCACATAGTCTGAATCTTCATCATCCATTGTAATATGGACAAACTCCCCTTGTGAAAGGTATCCTTCAAATTTCCCATTGGCCATAATCTTGATTCCTTCATCACTCAGGACCAGCTCACCGTTTTTCTGCATCACAATATTAGGGTGTCTGCTGCCTGAAAGCCTGAAAATTGCTTCACATAGAACTACAGGATCCTCAGGGCCATCAATTTCAGTGAAAGTACTGCTGTCAAGTTTGAAGAGGGTAAAATCCTCAAAATGCATGCATTGGGGTTCTGTCAGGGTGCGATTGACGGCAGTGGATACGCCGCAATAAGGGCATCGCACGGGTATGGAAGGATCCATTT
>JAJZZX010000008.1 GCA_021797355.1 Thermoplasmata archaeon
TATAATATTCAACTGACCTTTGGGCCATATTATACTACCTGCTACTATTTTTTCACTTGCGAGTACTACATTGTATTGAGCATGGGTACCCACATGAATGTTCCACAGCTTTCCTGAGGTGAACAACTTTGAACACTGAAAAATTTAGAGAACTCTTCAGAAAGAAGCAGACAGCATGGATATTCTTATTTCTCTTCGTAACATCTTTGGTTTTATTTGCTCTTTCTACGTTCGCAAACGTTTTCAACCTTACCATCACCAGACCTTCTACTGGACTAAATACCTCGGGTGGCACAATTCCATTTACACATATATACACATTTTTTCCTGACCCGTTTGGTTGGACATTTCTCCTGTTGTCTATAGCTTTTCTGTCTGTCGCGGTGATGTTATTTCATATTTTGAAGAATTCTCAGTGAGAACCAGAGAGACTTTGTTATTCTTGATTTTTTGAGGAAATTATATATTTATGAGATTTCACCTAAGTATTCACACACTTTTTCATACCAGTAGTCCGCCTGCTTCACCCTGGCAAGGTAATGCATGGATCCAACTGATTCCGGAGCTCTACCCTCAATGAAATCTGACACTGACTCCGGTACATTGTTCATTATGAGGAAGTTATAGAACCATTTCCTGAGGTATTTCGGGGCTATCCCATACTGTCTAAGCTTCCTGGAAACTGTATCCTTGTTGATATAGAACCGATGAAGTTTTTTGGCCAGATACGTAGGCATGTAAACATACTGGGACCTCTTGTTTCCTCTGTTGTAGTTCAGAGGGTATTTTGAGATCTCCTTATCGGTTATGAGTATGGACTGGTCAAATTCCTTGAGCATTTTAACGAGTTCTGTTATCCTGATACCCGAGAATGCCAGTATTTGAAAGAGAATGCGATCCTTTTCCTGCTTGATTTTCTGATATGCATTCCTGACATCCTGGTCATTGGGAATGTACCCGTCAACAGTTGTTTTTCTTGAAGGGAGTGCCTTCCTGAAATAGAGTGCAGTCTCTTCATTGATTATTTCATTCTCCAGGAGAAAGTGGATATATGCCCTGATTACTGTAAGAACCATTGATGAACTGCTGCTTGATACAGTTTCTCTGAGTTCGGATAATTGTTGAATTTCTTTATTTTCAATTGGTTTTAGATACCTCATGATGTCTGCTTTATAACCCAGACTGAATCCTTTCTGATCCATCCATTTCTTTAACTCTCTGTTGTATTTTGATGCCGGAGGCAAGAAATAAAGGCTTCGCAAGCAGGAGGCCTCGGGTTCAAATCCCGACCGGTCCATTTAATTTATTAATCGAATACTTTGTATCTCGGCACTGGAAATGAAGTTGGTCACTTGTAGATATTCCTTCTTCTATGACCCCAGAACCCTGCTCAAGCGGGCGATTTTACGCTTCCAGTAGCGGGAAAGATCCTTCATTATACGATCACCTCGCCGTACTCATCCTTGTCCATAGTTTTTGACACACAAATACAGGAAAGGCTTACCATAATGGGTTATTTTTCACATGTTACCGTGATCCACATATTTTCAGGAATATTGACATTTATAGCATCTTTCGTTTCTACAACGTGGCCTGCATCTAGCTTATAATGAACAGAAATGTAGAAATCAACGAGACCGAAACCTTTGTAGAATTTCCCATCGCCCCACCCTCCCTTTGCAAGTACAATTGCCCCTGCAGAATTTCCTATTATTACTCCTGGGAATTCAAATAACCTATCCTGCAAAGTCCTCTGTTTTAACTCGCGATAAAGGACCTCAGTGTCTCCACCTGGAAGATAAATTGTGTCTACCTCAGAGAATTTTCGTTGGATTTCATTTTCGGGATCGGTTTTGTCCAGAAACAATACCTCTTCAAAGCCGCAATGTGAAAAATAGTCATGGAGAACTTTAGAATATTCAACTTCCTTCTCATGAGAATCCGATGTCCATGGTATAATCAGGATTTTCCCTGAATTTGATAACTTCCTCATGTCCTTGAACATTGTTTCGTTGATCCTCCGTCTGACGTCCTCCCCCCCCTGCAAGATTATGATTTGGCTAGCCATATAGCTATTAGGAGGCAAGGTCTCAAAAATCTTTGGTTGTAAGTATTAACTTAGAACTTTAATCCAATATAAGCTGGACCATTCTGCCCTATCTGAACAGTTTGAGACCATAGTCCGTAAAAACTTCAAAGTGCTCATCTAATGTATAAAGTGAGCAACCATTGTTTATTGCTATTGACGCGATGATTGCATCCATTCTTGGAACTGATCTTCCTTTTCTTTCGGCACTTATCTCCAAAGCGGCTGATAGTTCACTGTCATTTTTATTATACCCCAGTGTTGGTATCTGCAAGACTAAATGAGAGTCCTTGGAATATTTTTCTATGCCATAAAGCACTTCGTGCATGTTCACCGAACTTGTACAGTATTCTTCTCCGCTTTCAATAACCCTAAGCATTAGTGCATTCCCCTTGTCTGATTTCTTATCCAGAACTTCTATGATTACGTCTGTGTCCAGTAGAATCAATCTCTCTTCTCCCACCTTTTCTTTTCAATCTCCTTAAGGAGTTTCTCCTTATCACCAAATTCAATGCTTCCCCTTAATGACTTAAGGAGATCCTTCTTGCTCTGAGATTTGATAAGCCTGTCCAAGACTTCACTAAAACTTTCGTTCTCTTTCTTGAATCCCTTTAATTCATCATATACAGAATTCTTAATTGTGATGGTTTTGGACATAACATATGTTTATGTTTAAACACTATTTATAAATTCACACTTGGACAGCCAAAATCGTTTTGTTGCTCCTTATCTAAAGTATTCCCTTAAAACTTTAATCAAATCTTGACAGGTCCGTTACTACCATGCTCAGAATTCATTCCAATGGGGTTTTTCAACCAAATGCAGCCAATGGTAACAATCTCTCTTTAACATTATGACAAAATATGGAGAGTGAGTAAGAAACCTCGCCAGCTCCGTTATGCCTCTGGATCAAACAGAAATCCTGAAGTTCTTTCATCCTATTGGAGGTAATCGCTGACCTTGAATAAGGAATGTCCTTCAGTATCTCGTTCAAATTCTTCCTGTTTTTTGATGTTACAGAAACTTCGTACCCTCTCTTATTATTTGCTCCATAAAGGGTTTCCATACAAACGCCACGAGAGTTGCAAGAAGCAGGAATAAATAACGTACCCATTTAGACGTGAAATGCATTATCCAGGGTGAGGATGCAGGGAAACTGGCTCTGTTTGTGGTTGTGACCATTGCGGTGTAAAAGAAAACACTTATGAACGATATCCCATTGAAAACTGGATGATCAGTGTTGCTGCCAGCACAGATGCTGTAAAAATCAGCAGTGTTATCAAGACCCTGTCTGAAATGGGCGAGAGGGGATGTTTCCTGTTTAGCAGGTCTCTGACTCTTAACCTTTCCGCCATGATGTTAGTATGGAATAAAAGTTAGATAAAGCTGATCAGATAGAGTTAAGCAACAGCAGTGATGAGAGCATACAGATCCCTGGAATCCTTCCACACACTAGTTTCGCTGAACCCCGCCTCTCTGAGCATTGCTTTCAGTTCACTGATTGAAAATTTATATGAATTCTCTGTGTGTATGGATTCACCTTCCCTAAATCTTATAGTTATACCTCCAACATTGTATGACTGATCCCTGGTACTTATGAGATGCATTTCAACCCTCCCCTCATTGCTATTGTAAAAGGCGTAATGCCTGAAAGCATCAGGTGGAATATTTGTACCGAACTCCAGGTTGATTCTTGCAATGAGGTTTAGATTGAACATGGCGGTAATGCCTTTGCTGTCATTATATGCCCTCTCTATTACTTCAGGATTCTTTTTCAGATCAGCGCCTATTGTAAATGTTTCTCCGTCGCTCAAGATTTTCCGGCAACCTGCTATAAACGACCGCTGATCGGCAGGTTCCATGTTTCCTATTGTAGAACCCAGGAAGACTATCGCCTTCCTTCCTGCCATCTTGATTGATGACATGACATCTATTGCAGTGTAGTCAGCGCAAACAGCCTTTGCAGGTATGTTTGGGCATTCCATGCCGAATCTTTTTAGGGCATCTTTGAGTGCATCCATGGATATGTCAACAAGAATGACTTCTCTTGGATTGGTAAGACACTTTGCAAGAAGCACGCTCTTCTTTCCATTTCCGCTGCCAAACTCGGTCAAGGAAACATCTTTACCTATGACCTCTCCGATTTCACTGGCCTTATCTTTGAGTATCTCCAATTCAGCCCTTGTGGGATAATACTCATCAAGCTTTGTGATCTCTTCGAAAAGTTCCGAGCCAGTTCTGTCATAAAAGAATTTAGGGCTGATCCATTTGTTTTCAGAGAGAAGACCATTTATTACATCTTTCTTAAAGTCAGATAATCGCGGTTTAAGATCAATTATTTCGTAAGAATTCTGCAATTACATCAACCCTTAATCAGTCTTATTCCGGAGAACTGCCATCTATCATTGTGGTGGTAGAAATTCCTATAAGTCAATCTAGAGTGTCCTTCCGGTGTGACACAGCTTGCTCCACGTAGGACCATTTGGTTTGACATAAATTTCCCGTTGTATTCTCCTAGTGATCCTGAAAGAGGTTTGAATCCTGGATATGGCGAATAGGCACTGGATGTCCACTCCCAAACTCCGCCTGGTCCTGATATGGCAGACTCAGAATCGCTCTGAACGGATGGGTGAAATTCGTTGCTTTCAAGAAAATTTCCCTGATGTTCCAATTTGCTGTTCTTCATAGAATGCTCCCACTGTGATTCAGTTGGAAGCCTGCATTTTGCCCATCTAGCATAGGCATCTGCTTCGTAGTACGAAACATGCACCACCGGCTCGCCAGGATTAACCTCCCGTCTCCCAGAGAGGGTAAAATAATAGAAATCTTTCCCTTCTTTTTCCCAGTATAGCGGTGCTTCCCATCCCTTACGAACTCTTTCTAACCACCCCTCTGATAGCCATAGCTCCGGCCTTTCATAACCACCGTCAAGAATGAATTCTATATATTCACCATTTGTAACCGCTCTGTTCGCTATCAGGAATGCAGGCACTATTTCATTGTGTCTAGGCTTCTCATTATCGAAGCAGAATCCTGGGCCATCATATCCAATGCTTTCGACAGACTCATCGAACTTTATCCACTCCAGTTCCACCACTTCTTTGCTGGAGGAATGTGCGCTGCTGGAATAAGAAGGATAGTAAGGGCTCACAGAATAATTCATCTTCACATCCATAAGGAGAAGCTCCTGATGCTGCTGTTCATGGTTTATTCCAAGTATAACTCTCGATTTCACTTCATCAAGAATTTCACCATTCACTGACTGAAGTAGTTCAATAACGGATGAATTCACAGATTCCCTGTATTCAAGCACGTCCTCAAGAGATGGGCGGGATATTGTTGATCTCATTGACTTCGGAAGGAATCTTCCCACTGTCTCGTAGTATGAGTTGAAGAGGTATCTATAGTTATCATCGAATCTTCTGTATCCCGTCACATACGGTTCTAGAATGAATGTCTCAAAGAACCATGTGGTGTGTCCAAGATGCCACTTGGGAGGGCTGGTATCAGATGTGGCTTGGACCATATAATCGTCTCTATTCAGGGGCTTGCACAACTCAAGCGTTTTTTCCCTGGTGTTCCTAAATAAAGCGATCAAATATGACACTTCATCATTGGTCATCTTCTGGCTATCTACGATTCCCATCATCTCCCATCTGAATTAAAGGTATCTCAACAACCTCTCCAGAACTCGCTCTCCCTCTTCTGTTTTTCTGAGAATTCAAGATTGTTCAACTTCCTCAATTGCGTCAATAGAGTTATCATAGAATGCAACATAATTGCTAATGGCCGTGAAGTCATCGGTGGGTTCTGAATATTGCCATACTGCATCTTTAATTTCCTTGCCCCCAGTTCTGAGTGAATAATAATGTGCCCTTCCCTTGTATGGACATATAGAGACAGTATCAGTGGGTTTCAGAACATCAGATCTAACATCGGTAATTGGGAAATAATAGACAGGTTTGTGTCCGGATTCTTCAAGAAGATATGCCTTATCTGTCCTGGCAATTTCCGCGCCGCCCGATTTTACCACAAGCGTTTTCGGAACTCTCCTGACCATAATAGGATGATTTTTCTTATTGTATCTAACCACAACTTCTGAACCTTCTTCCATTTTCTCACCTATTTAAATAAGTCCGATATGTTATAAATAGCTTTTGAAGATAGATTGTAACCATATTGTTTAATCTCTTATTCTGTGGCATGAGGTGATATCAGGCCCACCGGGCTGCCATTAACAACAAGTGAACCGCGCACTGTGCATGCCTTTGAAAGAGTGTTTGTCACATAGCAGTCAGAGGTTGCATTAAAGGCAAGTTTCCAGATCGTATCAACGGGATCGGGTGATGTTATAACAACCTCGTAATCTATCTCCGTGAATTCCCTTGGCCTGCTAACTTTGAATTTCCCCTCGACACGGATCGATAAGTCAGTTATGGTTATTCCTTCTGAAGCCGCATGTTCCGCGTAGTGAACCATCTGGCACATTCCAAGGCTTGATATGAAGTAAGACAGAGGACTGGGCCCATTTTCATCAGATATCCAGGAAAAATCCTGATTCTCCGGTCTGGTTTCCGATATGAGATTGTCTTTTTTTGTTACCGTAACCGCCACTCTAGATGATACATCTCCTTTTTCATCAAACTTGGCATACCTGGCCATTCTGTCCCTCATCCTTTCTATGAATTCAGTATCAAACTTCACCATAACTCCTGCAACAATGGGGTTAATTTAAAATGTTACTGTCAACAGTTGACGGTCCATATTATAATACAAAGAGAGAATGATCCTTTTGATCTCTGTATGAACGTAGCCTCTGAAGCACTAGAAAATTTTAGGGAACTTGAAAAATCCTTTGAAAATTCAGGAACCCTTACAGAAAAGGTAAGAATTCTAATTGGGATAGCTACGGCCAATCGTTTCAGGAACGGAAAATTACTAGCAGCTTTTCTAGAAAGCGCGAGAAATTCAGGCATTCCGGAATGTGAAATAGATGAGGCCATCATTATCTCTGCGCTTGAAACAAGCGGTACTCAGTTATTTTGGCTCAAGGATGTTTTTGATGAGATGCTGTCTGGAAATGATAAGGAGCCTTATTACCTGTCAGGAGGAAATGACATAGGAAACCTTTGGGTTAGATTTCAGCAGTCAGTGTATGAAGAGCCAGCCCTTAGCAGGAAAGACAAGGAATTGATCACGGTTACCCAGGCCAGTTTCGGAAGGTGCCCTCATTGCACCAAAACGCATATTGCAGCCGCAAAAAAGTACGGATGCTCCGAAAGAGAAATAACTGAATCTTTACTGTTTTCTGCAACTGTTGCTGCAAGATGTGATCTGCAGTGGTTTAAAGACGCAGAAAAGAGCCAGTGATCAGATGGCAGACAGAATACTCGTATTCGATCTGATGGGGACACTTCTCGATGTTGGAAAACTGGAGATTCCCCCGGGAATTTGTCTGCCAGATGAAACTTTGTTTAAGGACGTTTGGAGAAGAAAGCAGCTGGAATACAGCTGGCTTTCTACAATAATGGAATCTAGGTCCTCATTCTGGGAGATGACTTTAAAGGCCCTAGATTATGTGGCAGATGCTCTGAGCCTTACCATATCTCCTACAGACAGGAAAAGGCTCATGCAGAGCTGGCTCAATGTCCCTGTGTTCCCTGAAGTGCCGGTTGGGTTAAAGAGAATAAAGATCAGAAGGGCCATTCTGACGAATGCGGATATTGCGATGGCGAGGGAAATGGTGAATAATGCCTCTCTTCATACTTTCTTTGACAAGCTTTTCTCCGCAGAGGAAGTAGGGAAATTCAAGCCTGCAAAGGAGGTTTACAGCATTGTTGCAGAACATTATGGTATAAGCATGGAGCAAACAATATTAGTATCTTCCAATGCGTGGGACGTACAGGGAGCAATAATGGCCGGTATGAAAGCAGTTTACGTAAACCGATCCGGGATCCCTCAGGAAAAAATATCAGGTACAATCGCTCAGGAGTTATCGTCAATAAAAGAACTTGCAGATAACATTGGCACGTGGGCTACTGGCTAATACCCCTTTTTCAGCAAATTCGAGGTGAAGTAGAGCTGGTATTCACTCTCAAACGGTGACGATTCTCCCTAGAGCACTAATCTCTATTACGGTCCTCCCTCTTGCCCCTCTTTCTACATTAACAAGACCGAGATCAATAAGCCCTTCAGAGTCATCGGTGCCATTGAGGTGGCGGCTGATGAGTGCTTTATCAATGCTACACAGCTCAGACAACTGTTCCAAGCTTTCGGCCTTCCCCCCGTTTCTTATTAGAGATTTGAGTATATTCAACTTTGTTTCGGACAGAATTCTCTGATATCCAAGCCTAAGTATTGGTAGCATATGAACTCCCTTCGGGTCCACCCAAAAAGCTCTTATGCCGAAAATAAAGGCTGATGAAATTGACGTGCATGATATGAGCTTGCCACCCTCAGTTACGTTCATGAGAAAATCATCGTATTCATTGCAGTTGTCTCTGTATACTAATTTAACTGCTTCAAGCACCTCATTCAGATCGCCTGATTTCACATTGACCACCTCAACCTGAATCATGAGGGCATTTCTTATCTGATTGATGAATTCCTTGAAGGGTATATCCAAGAGATTCCTGCTTCTGTCATTAACCTCTTCGTGTATTATCACCAGCTTGTCAATGGGAAGAAGCCTTATCCCGTCTCTTATTCCTTTATAGGATTGGCCGTCAGAATATATGGCGATCTGCAGTGTTTTTTTCTGCTGAAGCGGTGTTTCTCCCATTGATCTACCAATGCATTCTGCATTATTAGACATGTTTGTCATATCATTTTCCATACAACAAACTTTGCCCATCAACTGTTGACGCATGGAAAGACCGATCAGGAGTCTTTAATGTCGACGTAAAGTTCACAGCAGCCTAGATCTGAGAAAAATTTACAGTCTGAATAACGGAGTAAACTACAACCGTTGACCGATTAAGCCTTTATATATAGTCTGAATGGGAACATTAGATGAATATGACAGAAAATAAGTGTGATGAATGTGGTCAAGTCTTCGCTTCAAAAGAGCTCCTGATGGAACATGCAAAAATGCATATGGGTAAAGCGAAAATAGGTTTTGGCGCAAGGAAAACGATAATATCTTCCATCATAGGAGGAATAATCGGCGGAATTCTGATGCTACTGGTATTGATGGCTGGTGCAGCAGGAATGGGTCTCCCTTCAACCACATTTGCAATGGTCATGGGAATGGGTCTAGGGGCATCAATGGGCTCTGCCGTAATGGTTGGCGTACTCGGGCATTTCACAGTGAGCATAGTAGCAGGCGCAATTTTTGGTGCGATAGTGTCATACGTAAAGCCATTGAAACTTACGAGTGTATCAAAATCCCTCGGTCTTGGAGTAGCATTTGCAATAGTTGTGTACCTTGTATTTTTCCTGCCAATGGCAATGACAGTATTCGCATCGGTGATGATGAAATTAATGGGTTCAAAGGCTGCTATGATGCTCCCTGATGTCCTAATTATAGGATTCATAGGGCATCTTCTGTATGGTCTTACACTTGGTGCAACAGCACTCGGAATCAGCAGAAAACTCTAATTTTTAAAAACATTTAATAATTTTCCTTAATAACTAAAGGTAATGACCATGACATCAAAGTTTGATTTAATAATAATTGGTTCAGGCTCGGCTGCAACCACTGTTGCATTTAAGGCTATTAAACACAATAAGAGGGTCGCTGTGATTGATCAGAAACCCATAGGAGGAACATGCGCACTGAGGGGTTGCGATCCAAAAAAAGTTTTGGTTGGGGTTACCGATGCTCTGGAATACGCCAGGAAACTCCAGAGCTATGGGATCTCTAAGTTAAGCGGCCAGATTGAATGGGATGAACTAATGGAGTTTAAGCGCTCGTTCACCGAACCAATGTCTTTGAGGATAGAAGAAAGTCTTCGTAAAAACAACATCGAAGTTGTACATGGAAGGGCGAAATTCATAGGGCCGGAAACACTGGAAGTTGAGGGCAAGACCTTTGAGGCGAGCAGATTCCTCATAGCTACTGGTGTAAAAGCAGCAACACTGAATTTTCCCGGTTCGGATCTACTGATAGATAACGAAGGATTCCTCAGCATGCCTGCCCTGCCAAAGAAGCTTGTTTTTGTGGGAGGTGGATACATTTCGGTTGAATTTGCCAGTATTGCAAAAAAGGCTGGTTCTGAAGTAACCATAATTCAGCATTCTGGCAGAATTTTATCGAACTTCGACAGGGAAATGGCAGATATTCTTACTAGTCTTTTACGGGAATCTGGTATTGAAATATCTGTCAATACCTCTGTAAATGAGGTAAGAAAAGTCGACGGGAGGTTTGAAATAAAACTGACGAGAGAAGGCAAGGAAGAGGTTATCTATGCAGATGCAGTTGTTCACGGTGCAGGAAGGGAATTTGATTCTGAGATGGGGCTCGAGGCCGCAAATATAAAATGGTCAAGGAGGGGTGTGGAAGTCAATGATTTCCTGCAGAGTGTTTCAAACCCTCGAATATACGCAGCAGGAGACTCAGCGGATACTCTTGGCCCCAAACTTACACCGGTTGCGGTCATGGAAGGAAACATAGCTGCGGAAAATCTTCTTAATGGGAATTCTTTGAAAGCAGACTACAATGGAATCCCAACCACAGTCTTCTCCACCCCTCCCCTTGCAATGGTCGGAATCACTGAAGAACAGGCTCTTAAAAAAGGGCTCAGGATCAATGTGAAAAAAGGAGATATGACTTCATGGTATAATTCACGGAGGAGGATGATTCCAAAATCCTTCTATAAGGTCATCCTTGATAGTGACTCGAAAAAAGTCCTGGGGGCACATATACTTGGAGAGAACTCTGAAGAAGTGATCAACATTTTTGCTATGGCAATAAGGCTCGAGATAAATGTAGATACATTGCTATCCATGCCGTTTACCTATCCATCAGACACAAACGACTTAAAGTATATGATCGGATAATGTTAGGAATTAGGCCTAAAACTTTCAACTCCTTAATTCAAATTCTGGAATTGATGGGCATATAGGAGTCGCCTAAAGCATTAATCAAATACAGAGCGACCCATTTAATCTATCTGAACAACTTGATGCCATTATCCATAAAAACTTCAAAATGTTCATCCAGAATATAAAGTGAGCAGCCGTTGTTAATTGCTATGAAAGAAAAAATAGAAACCTTTCTTGGAACCGCTCTTCCTTTCCGCGCTCAGCTACGAAACAACTGATAGTTCGCTATCTTTTTTAGTGAAGTCCAGAGTTGGTATTTGCAGAACCGAACTGGAATTTTTGGAGTATTTTTCCATACCGTATAGAACCTCATGCATGTCCACTGAACTTGCGCAGTATTCTTCCCTGCTTTCGATGATTTTAAGCATTAGTTCATCGCCTTTGTCTGATTCCCTATCCAGAATTTCTATGATGACTTCAGTGTCAAGAAGAATCAATTCCCTTTCTCCCATCTTTTCTTTTTTAAGTCCGCAAGTAGATCATTCTTATCTTCAAACTCAATGCTTCCCCTTAATGACCTGATTAGATCTTTCTTACTCTGTGATTTAACAAGCCTGTCTAGAAGCTCACTAAAACTTTCATTCTCTTTCTTGAACCTTTTCAATTCATCGTACACTGACTTTTTGATAGTTATATAGGCTGTCTGAATCTGATCGGATCCAGTACAAGTTCTCTTTCCTTGAGAATGCAGAGAACACAATCTCCAGGTTCATTGAATTCTATAAAAATGAGAGACTGCATTCAGCAATAGATTATAAAGCACCAAATGAGGCGTATGAAGAATGGAAAGAAAGTATAATAGAAAAGTGATTATAGCTAAGAAGCCAATCCACTATCATAATAGGGGACCAAACCTATATTCTATTTCTTTCATGTCATGGTTACGACAGTGCAGAGAGTAAGGGTGAAGACCTATCTCACAGCCATATGATATAATCTCATTAGATCGAAATATATCGGCCGGCACTTACAACCGGATAGCATAAGCCATTGAAATTTAGAAAAAAATACAGGGAAAAACTAGGCGAATTTTAACATGTTTCCATATATTTCAGGCATAATTGGCTGATTTTTCAATGTTTAGGAAAGACCTTGTACTATTTCATATGTTTCTGGTAAATCCTCAAAAGATTGCAGAAGCTCCGTTTTAAATAGTTTCTGAGTCATAAGGAAATGAATGAATACTCACTTGCTTGATTTGTTTAACGACACAAGAATGGTCACAAGAATTAAGATCAGGTTGCCTCATTTATTTCAACTTGCTGAATTAGAGGGTTCAAGAGCGGGTAAGATTGGGATGGAGGTCGGATCTGTCAGAGAAAAGGTGATTACTGCGCTCCTGATTTACAAATATGGCCAAGAAAACGTTGAAACAGACATACCAATCACGGAACCGGAAGTTGACGTTAAACTGTTCGATGAGCCTATTTCAATTAAGACCATATCTGGTAAAAAACCTTCCGGTGTCAAGCTGATTTGGACAGTTGATCCAGAAAAGGCAAGGTATTTCCAGGATAACTGGCATCCTACTTATGATTTGATTTTTGTTCATATCAATTGGTCTGCTAAAGGAGACCTATATTATATTCCTCACGAGGTTCAGGATACAGTGTTTAGAAGGATGGGCAGAGAAAGCTACATCAAGTTACCCAAACAAGGAACTAACCCCCGGGGGGGTTGAGATTTCCGTTGACGCTCTTAAAGCAGTTATCAGCAGTGACAGAACTGAGTCTATAGAAATAAATTGGATCAGGGAACCAATAGACTATAATCCTTTTAAGAGATGGGTTGAATTATGGGGTGAGAATTGACGGTTAATAACAACCGTAGAAGCGGTACGCAGACGAGTTCTTTTGGCAGCCCTAGTAGGGCAAATCACGATTCGTCAAAATTTTACAGTAGTAGGCTTTACGAGGGTTTTTCAAGAGGAAAGGATAATGTAGACTTTCATGAAAATCCGTTGCCTGCTGGTTCAATGGATAAAATATTTTGCAAGTCGGCAGAGAGAATGACGGAGTTACCGGATAATAGCGTTCATTTAATGGTCACTTCACCCCCGTATAACGTAGGAAAACTCTACGACAAGGATATGTCTCTCGATGAATACAGAACCTTTCTATTGTCAGTTTGGAAAGAGGTCTACAGAGTGCTTGTACCAGGGGGCAGAATGTGTGTAAATATTGCAAATTTGGGGCCGTAAACCATACATTCCATTGCACACATTCCTAATAATGGATTTGCTTGATTTGGGTTTTCTAATGAGAGGAGAGGTTATTTGGGACAAGGGAGCTACAGCTAGTTCTTCGATTGCTTGGGGAACTTATCTATCGGCTAAGAATCCTGTTCTTAGGGACTCTCACGAGTATATACTCATCTTTTCTAAAGATACCTTCACCCGTGGCACCAAAGATAAAATGAAATCTACACTTTCAAAAGATGAGTTTGCAGAGTTTACCAAGAGTGTGTGGACATTTAATGCAGAATCTGCAACCAAGGTAGGCCACCCTGCACCTTTTCCTGTGGACCTACCAGCCAGGTGCATAAAACTATACACATTTGAAGAGGAGATCGTACTCGATCCATTCATGGGTAGCGGAACTACTGCGGTGGCAGCACTTGAATTAAATCGCCACTACATAGGTTACGAGATTGACAAAGAATATGTCGGAATAGCAGAGAAACGTATCAGGGAGGTTATGGGTAAAAAGAAGCAACAACTATTACCAGAAGCCGGCCCAATACTGAGTAAACAAGAACAGGTTCTGGATGGTGCTCCGACTCAAATTCACCCCTAACCCCTCTTTGAACCTTCTTCATTTGATGGGTCGCCTTCCCTTGTCTGCGAGCCGAGCAGAGAAGAGGACACCGTGCTTCAACACCGATCAAATTTACCCAGTCTTGCTAACGCAATATACCCCTCTTTGATTTATGGCTTTCACTTTTCTGTTAAAGCCCTTCATTCACAAGCTTATTTCTGGCGGCACCCTTCGCTCGCCATTCGTGATGCATTTGTGGTGCTACACACCTCGCGCCACTAACGCTTACATCACTCGATCTTGCTACGCAAGGCTTCCATCTCGCTTCGGGCACATTATTCTCTCCTGCGGAGTGCAATTTAGGTGGAGGGGGCTTGAATGGCTTGAGGGGATGCTTGACCGCACGATGCCTCTTCGCTTAGTGCGGAACAAAATGAAGTTAATAAAATGTATAATTTCTGGATAGAATCACTGAGGCCACTCCCTCACTAAATTCACCCGGGCAACCTTCCTTGCCAAGACCCCCCAATAAAGCATGAACACCAAATACACAATTAACGATATGGCAAAGCCAATATCCAGAATGAGCGAGTTACCGCTCCTAGATGAAACAAAATAGAGCGCAAGAATAGAAACTATCAGGGTTATAGTTGCTGCAATCGTTCCAATAAGGAATGCAGAAAATGATCCGTCAATAATCAGGGGCAAACCTTCCACCTCACCCTTATATAGATGAAAACTCTGCTTGGTGTGGCAAGATGGGCAGACAAATATCCAGTCGGGTCCCGTCCTTATAGCACTAACCGAGCCCCATTTTGAATGCCTAAAATTAAATTTTGCTTTGCAATTTGGGCATTCAGTGTGTGAAGTAACCCATGACCTATGATCTCGGGATTCATTTGCCATAGTCATTCCCCTCCAGTATTAACCTTAAAGGGAATAAGCATAAGACTTTTATTCTCTAAGGTTCGAAATTACAATATTCGATTAAAACTTAAATCAAACCCCTACCGGCCCATTGTGTTCCATTGAAAAATGGAGAGACAACTTTCTGCAAAAATTTCGAAGTGCTTATATATTGTATAAACGGAAAACCTAACTATACTTGAAATGATACAGATTCCTTGAGAGCCTAAAACTTAATAATCGGAACTCCAGGTTTTTGCATCTTTTTTGCAGTAGCTTATCAAAAGTTACTAAAGGCAATTTTTTGGATAATATATTATGCACTATTATCTCGTCATTGAAATCTTCAAAACTTAACCTTTTTTTAACCATATAGAATGATCCGCTTCCAATGATTTTTCTGTAAATCTAGGAGGTTGAGAAAGAATAGAGATGCTGTAATCCATCAATCGAGTATTTCCAAGATCCTCGCCGGAAATTTAAGGCCAAGTATTTGGATTTCGCCTGCAGTCTTCGACTAGATGGAGCTTTTTACATTTTGGGCATTGTACTAGGCCATATGGATAGATACTTTTCCCGTAAGATCCATCTCTAATCGTTATTATCGGTCTCTTGAAAGCTGTATCACAATCAGGACAGATCAATGTACTTCCGTATTTTCTATCCTGCCTGAATATATTCAATACAACGTAACCTATTAAAATCACTAATAAAGCATAAATTAAATAAAGCATGTATGAGAATAAATTCAGCATGTTTCATATTTAATAAAATAGTTCTATATTAATACCATGCTATGAGCATGATAGCGTCATCTATGAATATCCCTGCCTCTATTCTTGTAACCATTTCTATTCCAATAGTTAGAAACAGTGTCAAAGGAATTGCCTGATATTCCTTCTAATGTGAGTTCCTTCATGAGGTTCGCAGTCTACTCAACCGCGAAATTGGGGAGATTAATCTTGATGATCTCGGGAGAATTTCTATTTTGAGAACACTCGGACCGGCCCCATCAAATGAATGGAACCAAAAGCCATTAACATTATGGAGGGAACATATTAATCAAAAAGGCCAAAAAATATGTGTAATAGATTTGAAGATTTAGCCTCAGACTTTTACCTTACTTTTCTGGCCAAAAGCATTCCTATTTCTATTAGTTAAGGAATTAGTATAACGAGGATATACAAAAGATCAACTGCCATTGCCCTCTTCAGAAAATGAACTTTCAACAACAGTAAAAAATGGGAGCAGGCTTTCCCTTAACCTCCTTCCAAAATCTGTGAGGGAATAGCATACACCGTTGCCATCCGTATTTCTTTCTATGAGCCTTAATTCCTGCAGTTCGTGCAATCTCTTTGAAATTATGGTTGTGCTTGAGAACGGAATGTCCCTCATTATCTCATTGAAATTCTTTCTGTTACCCTTGTTGCCTATAACTCCAAGTATCAACATGGTATATTTTTTCCCGATCAGGCTGAGAAGAGGCAGGGAGGGATCGATGCATACATTTTTCCCACGGTACTCTATCATGCAGGCTTTAACTTTGTTCTCCCGCCTCAAATCCTCATTCAATGCCATCCATGCATCACCAGCCCATGTTTCAAGTGTGCACAGGTAAAAAAATGTTTACTTTCCAGTATTAATAAATGCCTTACATATTGGTATCATGGAAGTACAGAAAGTAAGGCTTAGAATCTATGGTATGACATGCGACGATTGTGCTGCAACAATTAGCAAGAGTCTTAAAGGAGAGGATGGAGTGCTTGAGGTTAAAGTTTCACTGGAGGATGGTTTGGGGGAAGTAGCCTTCAATCCGGAAAGGGTTAAGCCAGCTGATATTCTAAAGAATAAGATTTTCGCCAAGCCATCCCATTACAAGGCAACAATAGATGATCAGTGAACGGTGACTGAAATTGGAAAATGATACTGAAAGATTTGATCTCATAATACTTGGAAGGGGTGCAGCTGCATTCTCAGCTGCAATAAAAGCATCAGAGCTTAGCAGCGGAGGAATGAAAATTGCAATGGTTGGCGTGGGCCCTCTGGGTGGCACTTGCGTAAATGTTGGATGCGTCCCCTCAAAATACCTTCTTGAGGCAGCTAATGCTGTCTTCCGACCCAGGCATCCGAAAGTACCGGGTATTGAGCCGGCTTCCGTCAAGTTTGATTTTTCGGAACTGATGAAGAACCTTCGATCCTACGTCTCTCATGCAAGGGATACTAAATACGTCCGCGTTTTGGAAAACTATGGCAACGTGAAGCTTTTTACAGGGCTGGGCAGATTTATTGGCAAGAAAACTGTTATGGTGTCTGATTCTGAAGGGAACAGAAAAGTTGTGCTCTCAGCTTCAAACATCCTAATTGCAACCGGATCTCGCCCCTCTGTGCCAAACATAGAAGGCCTGAAGGAATGCGGCTTTCAGACAAGCGACACGATTTGGGGACTGGAAAAGCTCCCGAAATCAGTTGCTATCATTGGAGGTGGCGCAATAGGGCTTGAGCTGGGCCAGGCTCTCCTTTATTTTGGATCGGACGTAACTATAATTGAGGCTCTTGACTCTTTACTTCCGCAGACAGAACCAGAAATAGGGAAGTCCCTGAGGCTACATCTGGAAAATGAGGGGATGAAATTCATGCTTAAGTCCAGAGTGGGTTCTGTAAGGGCAGAAGAAGGGATGAAGTTTCTCGATGTGGTATCACCCCACGGGAAGGAAGTGCTTGAAGTAGAAGAGATAATTGTTGCGACCGGCAGGGTTCCGAACACTGAATATCTTGATCTGAACATGGCCGGAGTGAAGACGGATCAAAGGGGCTTGATTATAACTTCAAGAAATATGAAGACCTCGGCCAGTGGGATATATGCAGCCGGAGACTGTGTTTCAAAGAGCATGTTTCTAGAGACCCTTGCTGCCCGGGAGGGTGTGGTGGCTGTAAGCAACATGTTCGGTGAAGACATTGAGATCGATTACAACTCCTCCACTTGGGCTGTTTTCACTAATCCACAGGTTGCCGGTGTAGGTATGACTGAAAATGAGTTTGCCTCTCAGAATGGTTCCTGTTCCTTCAGGATATTTTCCCTCGAAAACCTCACGAAGGCAAGCATAATGGGGGAAACAGACGGTTTGATAAAGATAACAGTTGATCCGAAAACTAACAGGATTGCAGGAATGCATATAATGTCGCCAAATGCAACAGACATCATCACAGAGGGGGCATATGCAGTAAGGGAAAACTATACTATTGATGATGTTGTTGCCACGAGCCATATATTCCCGTCCATATCCGAAGGGATTAAACTTGCCGCACAGTCTTTTATAAGGGATATTACCAAAATGGCCTGCTGCGTGGAGTGACTGAAATGAGTGAAAGGGAGATTTTGTCAAATAAGGGATTTGAAGAAACTGTGGAAACACTTCAGAGGTCTGCCGAAGCCAATGGCCTGAAGATTGTATCTGTTGTGGATGCACAAGCGAACCTCAGAAAGATAGGTATTAACATCGGGGGCAACAAAATCCTCGAAGTGTTCAGTCCAGTACTGGCGAAGGAGGTTTTTGATCATGATCTCCGGGCCGGGATCATTCCCCCGCTGAGGATATACATTTACGAGGATGGGGGGAGAACTCACGTAATGGCACAGGATGCAATATATCTATTTTCTCCTTACCGTGGGCTGAAAGACCTTGCCTCCAGGGTCGACATGATGATAGAAGCGGTTTTGAAATCCGTTATGTGATTGAATAGTGTTAGATTCATCCCCCTCAAATATTTTTTATTTCGAATGTTCTTGGCAAACGCCCATTTTCCACAACGTGTACACGCTGGCTTGTTCAAGATTTCATATTACCGGCATCTCCATTATGTCCTGAAAGAATACTAGCCTCCCTGATATCCTTATTTCTTCGAGATCGGTAAAATAGGAAATATCTCCGGTTAACCTCAATTTAAATATGCGGTCTTTCGCCTGGAATTTTTCTGGCCCCCTGAATGGCAGATCCGCACTGGCGGCTCTAAGGGCAAGCTTAAGAAAAGCGTACATTTCAGCAATTTCGTCCTCTAAAAGGCCATAATATGCCATTCCCTGATAAGGCCTGCATCATACCGGCCTATTAAGGAAAAACAGAACCTCGCAACCTTGAAACCAGCGGTGGCCTGCATATGAATCAAGACAATTCCTGTTTCATCGCTCACAGGAATATTCCACAAATCCCAGCAATAGTGGTGAATGAGATCTGTTAATGGGGCTAATTTAAGGCGGGGCTCAGCATAGGTGTTGGCATGCGCCTTTCATAATAATTCAAGTAATTGATTCGTTTCAAACTGCCATATTTTCCATGCCATCTTTTATCCCATGGGCAAGCTCTATTTTAAGGCTGAGTTAGGAATGTGTATCCTGGCATTAGTACGCTATATTTTCGTTCTTCCTGCACCTAAGTAAAGCTCATCTTAGTGCTGGCAGCATAGAAGCAACATTTGCTGGCAAACGTGATGACTATGTTCTATTTCCGGTACCTTTTCTGGTGGCCAGGAGCTTGATATTCATGATTGCCTTAATGAAATGCTGTCTTAACTGGAAAAGCTGATGGAAAGAAAGAGGGTTGCTCTTCTTAGATCCTTCACAGAAGCTGACGGCACAAAGGAAAAGATTGGGTATAGGGAACCAAGGATAGAGTGGCTCATGGACCAGAATGCTGAATATTCTTCATACTGGATTGACGGCAGCTATTCTCTGAAAAATATTTGACTCTATGGTTCACAAGGTTTTGGGACAGAAAGGGCGGGCTTTATCTGGGGGAGGGAATTTTGTCTTGAGAACAGGACCTGGAAGACCAATGCCAGTGAAATGATGGTCACAATAGATGGCTGGAATTCATTCAATATCCTGATCATGAATGATTACCAAAAGGCTGTTGTGCTTATGAAAAACAGGTACAGGATACTTCTTACCAGAGCTATTGAAGGGGACGCTCATATTTTGCTTGATTTTTTGGGCCCTTCTCAAGCAGCCCCCATACATTTCCGAAGAGGTCCATAACCTGGCAGACCCTGGATTTATCAATACCTGTTATGGGCTCCCTGTAAAGGCATCCCCCAAGAGACAGAAAATCAACTACCACAGAGTCCATGTCGTCAACTTCCCAGTACGCCACCTGCCCGGCTACTCCTGGCCTGGTCTTCTCGTCTGAACTGTGTATTCCAACTTCTGTGCTGCCGATTATGAACTTTGTGAAGCCCTTGCCCACAAATACGGGCTTCTCTCCGGTGAGATCTTCAATCCACCATGTTGCTTCCCTTACATCTTCCACAAAGAAAGTAACCTCATTCACGCCCCTGAACTTCCTATTTTTCAAGCCTGCCATCCTGTTCACCATGCCTTATCCGCGACAATCCGTGTAATCATCAGGTCGGCGCCACTGCTATGGCATGAATGGCCAGAAGGTACACAAGGAAGAACATTACCCCATACATTATCAGTATTAGTATAACTATGGAAGCTTTCTGCTTCTCTGTTGGCTCAGGCATCTTAGCATAAAGGTCCTGGAAATTTTCATCCCCATTTACCTGCGTCATGAAATGTGTATGGCAGAATGGAATATTTTAATTGCCCTCTTATCCAGTCCCGGTCATCCAACCCCATTGAGCCTGAGGCCCTGGTTGACACGCTCCAGCTCAGACATGGCAATGATGAACTGAGCATGGCTCCAGACAAGAGGTGAGACGCTCAGTGGAGACCCATCATATGGATTTATCTGCTCGGAGAGAATGCCACTGCTCTCTTTGTGTGCATAAACCCACCTTATTAATTCCATGGCCTTTGGAATGTCGCCTATCCTCAGGAAATATTGCGCAGCCCAAAGTGTAGTGATTATCCACGGATTGCCGGGGATATCGCGATCCTCTCTGATCCTCTGGTAATAATCATTCTCATATCTTGCTATTCCTCCTGTGGTCTTTACCCAGAGTCTTGTCATCACAGCGTTCATGCTTGAGGTTACCCTGGGGTCCCTTGCATCTTTCATTCCGAAAAGGAATGTTGATGTGATTGCGCTATCAACAGTCCTGTCAGGCGTGCCGTCGATTATGGCCCGTGCATAATAGCCTGAATCCTCGAGGTAAAATCTTTTCTCAAACTGTTCCTTCATAAGGTCTGCAGCCTGATCGTACTCCCGGGCATAATGGACATCTCCGAACGTGGTTGCCATCTTGGACGATGATCTCAGGGCTGCATAGGCAGTAACAACCGTAAAAGTATGAATTCCGTAGCGTTCCTCCCAAAGATCAAATGAGCTTTTTGGAAGTCCGGTATCATCCCTGTAATCCAGAATAAACTTTGCTGCTTTGAGAAAAATTGGCTCATAGAAATCGGCAATGTACTCTATGTCTTTAATCTTGGTAAAATGCTTCCACAGGGCCCATACTACAAGATTTGTCTCATCCTGCTGTATGGGAAGAATCGTCTGGCCATTCATAACCCTGGGGAGCCAGCTGCTTGCGACCTTTCCATCCGGAAGATATTTGTGGTAATAGAATCCTTCACGCGAGATCGCTTCCCTGGAGAAATCAAAAAATTTTCTTGCCGGACCCTGGTGATTCGCCCTTATGAGTGCAAATGCGGCAATTGCAGCATCCCTTGGCCATACGTAGTAGTAGCCGTCCCTGTTGGACTTCAGGATGTCACTGTCGCTTGAAGCAAGAATGCCGCCAAGATCATTGAGATGGCTGCGCACGATGAAAAGTGATCTTCTGTAAAGGGAGAACAGATCATCCGGAATTTGTGGGACAGTCTTTGTTGACCATAGCCTCCAGTAATTCTCCGTCCTTAGTTCCATTCTTGAAAGAAGGCCGTATGAAGCCTCATCCTTCATGCTCAACGCCGCGTCAAGATCCCTCGCGCAGATTATATTGTAGAAAAGATCTGTTTCCTGCCCGGGTTCCAGGAAAATTGTGTGCCTGATTACTGAATCCACGGAACCTATCGACACTGGATTCATTGAGAGCATCCCATCCTCCGCGTCCTTCCATGTTCCTTCCATCTCGAGGAAGTCCTTCACCCCAATGGCGTATTGATCCATCTCCCTACCGTCCCTGTCCACTGTGGAGCATACGAAATAACGCCTGCCCTTGTAGTGTATGACAGAATTCTTGTCCGGGAAATAGAGTGCAGTATCGCCTATGTTGTTTCCATATATGTAAAAATTCTGGTGGAAGAATAGGCGGATTTCCTTCTTTTCGCCTGAATCGTTCTTTATCCTTATTCTTCTTACATAGACATCGTCATAAATATCAACGAAGTCCTCTGACCTGAATGACACGCCATCAAAACTGAAAATGTTGAGCCCAACCATGGTGTGATCCATGTAGTCTGACTGGGAAATCATGGACGCATTAATCCAGGCAAATTTGCCGTTCACCCATATACCATACCTGAACGGATGTCCCATGGCGTGATTTTCAGCCTGTGATTTTGAGAAATAGAAATCCACCAGCCGGTAGTCCCTGTCAAAGCTGACAAGCACCCTGCCGTTTCCCAGCGGGAGATACCTTACCATTACGGGGTAAGTAGGATTAGCTTATCTTAAATCTTTTCAGTAGGTTGCATTGCATAGCCCTTCACAGGTGTTGCTCTCCACACGTATTCTGTATAGCTCCTGGATAGTCCCACGCCTTAAGATGGGCCCTTGTGCTGCTGCTTATCACAGGGGATCGGCTTGGCATTTCAGGGCCCGTAAATTCCACATGCATTGAAATCTGCCTGTGTTTAACCTAGTGAATCTATACTGAAAAACGGTAAATGTATATTGCAGGTAACCAATATTGTTTTATGATAGCTGGCCAGGAGTGGATCGTTACGAACAGGAACGGGAGCTATGCTTCATCGACCGAGAGCCTGGCCAACACCCGCACTTACCATGGAATACTTGTGTCCAGGACAGGCAAAAACTATGAGAGAACTGTTCTCCTGAATAAATTGTTCGAATCATTTTCTGTGTCAGGGGAGGAGATCACGCTTGACACAAACTATTACCCCGATACGGTTTTTCCTAATGGCTATAGATACATTGTATCATTTTCTGGTTTCCCAGTGCCCACCTATGTCTTCAAGATCGGTGATACCATTATCTCCAAGAAAATCGCCATGCATCCCTACGCTGATCTGGTATCCATAAGATATGAATTTTCAGGTGTCAAGCCTGATATTGCAAGGCTTTTCCCATTGGTTTCATTCAGGAGTTTCCATTCAACGCTGAACTGCCGGGAGTGCCAGCCAGAAGTTATCCAGGATTATGATTCGGTAATTTTTCGGAAGGATTCCATGTCGCTTTTCATTGGCGGCATAAGCAGCTTCAGAATGCTGCCTGACTGGTATTACAATTTCCAGTATCCAGAGGACAGGTCAAGAGGAACAAATTACACAGAGGATCTGTACAATCCAGGCTATTTCACCATTGAGGAGCCATCCAAGGCCTTTGAAGTCAATGTGTCCTTCGGGAAGGGCTACCGAATTTCCTTCCAGGAGACCAGATCGGCAATGGAAGAGTTTATCAGATCCCAGGGCACCTATCTTGGAAGCCTTGGAAATACGCCCCTGAAGTCCTCGCTTCTGATCACCAGGGACAATATCATGGCAGGGTACCACTGGTTCGGGCCATGGGCGCGCGATGCTTTCATTTCCATGCCAGGTATACTTCTTACTACAGGCAAATTTGATCTTTCCCAGAATCTTCTTGCTGCATACAGGCAGGCATCCACAGGAGGAATGGTGCCAAAAAGGCTGGAGAATCCTGAGGATTTCGCTACCGCTGATTCTGGCCTTCTTTACATTTATGCCGCATGGAAATTTATGCAGTATTCAGGGAGAGGGGATTTCGCATCCCGGCTCCTGCCATTCATGCTGGAAATAATCCAGTCCTACATCAGAGGGAATGAATACTTCAGGCTGGATGGCCCATTCGTCAGAACGCTGGACGCACCTCTCACCTGGATGGATGCTGCCGGAGAGGGTATGGCATACACGCCGCGGATGGGACTTCCTGTGGAAATAAACGCAATGTGGTATAATGCCCTCATGTCGGTTGCAGATATTGCCAGGAAAACTGGAAACCATGTCACCCCTGGGCTGGAAGATCTTGCCCTTTCTGTTAAGGAAAAGTTTCCGGAAACGTTTGTGCGAAATACCCGCATTCTTGATGTTGCGAAGCCAGATGATTCCAGCCTCAGGCCAAATTTCATCCTTGCATTCAGCCTACCTTTCCCCGTGATGGAAGGATTCAGAGGATTCAAGGAGATAGTTGATGAGAAGCTAGTCACTCCATACGGACTAAGAACACTTGATCCTTCTGATCCACACTATATTTCGCGATATGAGGGCGGATTTCAGGAAAGGGATCGGGCATACCACAACGGCACCGTCTGGCCATGGCTAATGGGGCCGTATCTGACAGCTTCTGCAAGGGCCGGCTTCAGTGCCCCAGAACTTTTTAAAATATTCCGTCCCCTGCTAGCGTTGCCCTACATTCCTGAGATATTTGACGGGACTGGCGACGGAGTTCCTCGGGGATGCATTATACAGGCCTGGAGCTACGGGGAACTTATGAGATCATATCATGAGAATGTCATAAATCCAGGGGGCATGTTCTCTTGAAGATAGCTGTCATAGGCTGGGAACTGCCTCCGGCATTTTCAGGCGGACTCGGAGTCCATACCATAAATCTGTTCGGCAGGCTAGCCGGAAAAATATTTATTGATATCTATGTCCCAAGGATGAGGAGGCTTGGAAGCAGCTATCCATTCAGGGTAATACCAGTGGAAATAGACCGGGGAATCCAGGGGACGCCATATGACATAGAGGGGTTTCCCGATTTCAGGGCCGCTGTAGATGATTATAACTTGAAAGTTCTTGAAAAATTCAGTCCGGATGGTGTAGCACTGGTCCACTGCCATGACTGGATCACGTTCGAGGCAGGCTGCATGATAAAGGAGAAATACGGGATTCCTCTTGTAGTCACTTTCCACAGCACTGAAAGGGACCGGTCAGGAAATTTTAACCCGCAGCAATCCATAATGGAAATTGAGAAGAAAGGGGCAATGGCTGCTGACAGGATAATAGCAGTTTCAAAGTTCACCAAGGATGAGGTTGTCAGGGATTATGGAATCGATCCTGAAAAAATAACCGTGATACATAACGGCGTAGATACCGAACACTACACAAGGCTCCCCAGAGAATACGGTCTGCTGAACAGGGTTCTTTACCTCGGGCGTGTTACAACTCAGAAAGGACCTCGCTTTTTTGTTGAAAGCGCCCACCTTGTGCACCAGATGGTCCCCGATGCCAGGTTTACCATTGCTGGAACTGGTGACCAGATACAGAATATAATGGCTCTCTCCAGGGAACTTGGAATGGAAGGTTACGTTGAATTCACAGGCTTCGTGAATTTCAGGAGATCGGTTGAGATATACAGAACTAGCGACGTATTTGTCTTACCGGCCATTTCAGAGCCATTTGGCATGACAGTGATAGAATCAATGATACTGGGGACGCCCGCTATAATTAGCAAAACAACCGGGGTCGGTGAGGCCCTTAAAAATGTCCTTAGAACAGATTACTGGGATACACAGCTCATGGCCGAATACATAATATCCGTCCTGAAGTTTGGGTCATTAAGGAAAATAATGGGAACAATGGGGCAGAGGGAGGCTTCAGGATTCACCTGGGATAAGGCTGCCTTGGAGACTCTGGGGGTGTATCTTTCATTATGAAGGAACTTGTCTTTTATTTTCAGGTTCACCAGCCCAGAAGAATCAGGCCATATAGAATGTCGGAGATCGGCAGGAGCCATAACTACTTCTGGGATGATAAGAACAGGGAGATAATGCAGCGCGTAGCAGAAAAATGTTATATCCCTGCCACCAGGCTGCTTATTGACAGCGAAATCCACGCCTCTTTTTCCCTATCAGGAATTTTCCTGGAACAGGCCCTTGAGTATGCTCCTGATGTTGTTGATGTATTCAGAGAATACTTCAGGTCCGGCCTGGGGGAGATAATGTCCGAAACTTATTACCACAGTCTTTCCTCAATCTGGAGCGGAGATGAGTTCAGGAGCCAGGTTCAGGAGCACAGAGAGCTTGTTAAGAGGCTCTTTGGAATTGAGCCTGTTACATTCAGGAACACCGAGCTGATCTATTCTGATGCCATAGCCAATGTGGTTAAGGGCATGGGATTCAGAAACATTGTGACTGAGGGTACGGACCAGATCATTGAGGCGCATTCACCAAATTATGTTTACAACAGCACTTCAGGCATGCGTCTTCTGTTGAGGAATTACAGGATGTCTGATGACATAGCATTCAGATTCTCCAACGCTAGCTGGAGCGAATTTCCGCTCTTTGCCGACAAGTATGCCAGATGGGTCTCGGAATCCCCCGGCGATGTGATCAATGTCTTCATGGATTACGAGACATTTGGCGAACACCAGTGGAGAGAGACTGGGATTTTCAAATTTATGGAACGGCTTCCTGTTGAACTGGGCAGGAGGAGTGTGTCAACGTCTACAGTGGCCAATGCGGCGAAGAATAATACAATCCGCGGAACTGTGAGCGTAAAGCAGCCAGTTTCATGGGCAGATACAGACAGGAACCTTAATGCCTGGCTTGGAAACGAGATGCAGACTGAGGCCTTTGAAGCCCTGAAGGGGCTTTACTGGCACCCAGACAAGAAAACCTGGCGCACACTGCAGACATCCGATCATATTTACTACATGTCCGTGAGGAATTTCGCTGACCAGGATGTCCATTCCTATTTCAATCCTTACCAGTCCCCATACCTTGCCTTCATCTACTACATGGCCATACTGGAGGATTTTGCAAGATCTGGCAGGGCCTTATGATTGATTTGTGGCTGGCTTCTGCTCTTTTGGTGGCCTGCCCTTCCTGCGAACCTGCATTTTTGAATCCCCTGAATGCATGCCCTTGCCTCGTGCATGCGTAGGCGAGTCCAGCCTCTTGAGAGCTGTGGAAACGTCCCCGACACCTGCGAGATTGCCTGCGGCCCTTGTTTCTCCGACATACTTTAACCATTGGACTATGTGGCCTTCCCTAAGATGATAGTTCACGCATTCAGGATCTTCCTTGGAAAGCCTCTGCATTTCATTCCTCAGTTCGCTCAGGTTTGAGGCCCTGCCTACAATTTTGTCATAACTCATAAAATAAAAATCATTCATAATTACATAGTATGTTATTGAATATATAATTTAGTAATGTCTTGAAAGTGTGTTCTGATGTTTGCTCTCAAGCGATCTGAATCTCTCCATACATGCCATTTTCCGCATGTCCAGGGTATGTGCAAATGTACCAGAAAGTGCCCTGCGCATTTGAGGTAAATGTCTCTACAGAATAGTGCATTATTCCTCCGGATTGTGGAGGCAACATTGGCTCATCCATCAGAAAGCCCCCACCGTTCATCATTGTGGACATTGCCATATACGGATATGGCGGAGGGGTTCCCGTTATTGCAAAGTTATGGTACGAGTCATTGTCAACGTTGATCTCCATGAAGTCTATGTGCAGATGTGGCTGTATTACCAGTTTGGGATTGACGTGGCCCCAGATCATGAAAGAATACATGCTTATATTCGGCATCATGATCCCCATTTCCACGGGCACGGTAATGCTGCTATTTATGTAGATCGTGTTGCCTGAAATCGATATATCTGAAGGTACAATCGAAAGATTCCCCAGATC
Source organism: Thermoplasmata archaeon (assembly GCA_021797355.1). Classification (GTDB taxonomy): domain Archaea; phylum Thermoplasmatota; class Thermoplasmata; order Thermoplasmatales; family Thermoplasmataceae; genus UBA509. The sequence goes on from JAJZZX010000008.1 coordinate 27,529, forward strand.
GCTCACCGCTACTGTCCCTGACTCTCCCCGGGGGAAATAGACATTGGTTAACGCCAGAGCTGACAAGGCCACGGCCAGCACGAGGATAGCAGAAACAAGAGCAAAAAGTCTTCTCTGCAACTTTAAGTCACCTGGCCTTCAATGCGATCTGATGTTCTCCATCATTTTGTTGAACTCTTCCTGGGTTATCTCACCTCTGGCGTATCTCTCCTTTAGGATTTCCTCCGCTCTGTTATCTTCGTAACTGTAATGGCCGGTCCCCCTGAACAGGCCTGCAATGAAGTAAAGGAACAGAAGTACTACAATAATAGAGAGAGCTGCCATAAGCGGCATGATGATATACATCCCATAGAATGGATATCCCCCCATCATTCCATAATATCCGTAATATCCGTTCCTGCCGAACAGAACTGCCGATACAACACCGACTACAGCTATTGCTGCTATTAGACCAACTATGATCCATATGGCTTTTTCAGCAAAGTTTCGCATAGGTGAAATATTGTGAAATAGCTCTTAAGGTTGAGTTGAAATGCATTTCATTGAAATATATTCCACTGTATTAGAAAGTGTCTGATCGGATTATTGGCTCATCTCCTGACAATCTTGATCTCGTTTGTCATACCCTTACGCCTCTTTTCAACGATTCCCATCCTCTCCAAGGATGATATTACCCTTGACAGCGTAGGAGGGGAAAGCCCTGTGGCTTCAGCAAGTGAGTTCTGCATGACCACGCCGCCCATCCTCTGTATTGCATGAATTACAAGCTGCTGCCTTTCATTGAGTTCTGGAGCTGGAGATGCTTCCACGCTGGCCGCTGCCTTTCCAGGCTGCGATGCCATTGCAACAAATTCCTGAACACGCCGCATTGCCCTGGAGATTCGCGACGCAGAAACAGCCAGTATTGTAACATCGGAAGCAATAATTACTCCATATGTGAGCTCCGATGCAATTGATATCCTGTATCCAAGGCCTTCAACAGTGATAATGACTGAAGTTGCGACTGTGGCTGAGATTGCAGCATATATTGTTGCCGCTGCCAGAAGTGCAAAGGAGGTTTCCGTCCTCGTATCATCGCCCCTGTACTGTACTTGGGCACCGGGACTGGAGCAGCATTCTGTAGGTCTCCTCTAGAACGTCGCAATGGGTATTCTTGCTGAAGTTTTCAAGCACGAACTGCCTGGCTGCCCTTCCAGCCTCTGCCATGTCCACACTGCCCTGTTGCATATCACTTATCATGCTGGCTATTGCATCTGGGCTGGAAAAATCCATCTCTATCAGCCCTGAGGCTGGCAAATTGTCATAGTGCGCAAGGGGAAATCCGTTTGGCACAATGGCTGGTACCCCACTGGAAAGAGCCTCCAGTACAGAGATTCCAAAAGTGTCCGTATCAGATGGGTAGAGGAAGAGGCTTGCATCTCTCAGAAGCTGTATCTTGCGTGGCTCATCTACATAACCAGTGACCTCCACATGATTTCCAAGACCCCTTTTCTCTATCTCCTTTATGAGGCCTTCTGTTTCGGGGCCGGTCCCAGATATTATGAAATATATGGCGGGCTCATCCAAGAGCAATTCAGCTATATCCAAGATTCGGTATACGCCCTTATCCTTGGTTATGCGCCCAATGTACTGCACCTTAAATTCCTCAGCCTTATGTTTTCCTGGCTTGAACTTTTCAGTGTCTACAAAAAGTGGGAGTTCCTTTGCGTGCATAACCCCATCCTCTACCAGCTGGCTCATGCTCTTTATGCTGGGGGCAAAAACCTCATCGCATTTCCTGTACAGGAAGAGACTATATCTCCATGTGATGCCTAGAAGGGTATCCCTTAACGGCATACGCAGTGAATCCCTCATGTTAACGAAATCGGTGTGGTATGTTGCCACCACAGGGACGTTGGTAAGCCTTGAAACCCTGTACCCCAGGCTTCCCATGAACGGATCATGTATGTGTATGATTTCCAGGTTCAATTTGATCGCTTTCCTGAAAAGGCCTACTGGAAATGGATTTATTGGCATGCTATACTGCGGATATGCGGGAAATGGCACTGACCTGAGCAGATGGACGTTTCTCTCAGAGCTATCGCCGTTGAAGGAGAATACATGTACCTCGTGCCCCCTGCGCTCAAGCTCGCTCTTCACATCCCTGAGATAATGCGATACTCCGTCAGGAGTCGGATAGTAGGTTGCAGTAAAAAACCCAATCCGCATTTATACAGGACCAAGAGGACATAGCGGAATGCCCTAAATTAATTTCACTGATCAGAAGAGATCATACTTGATTGCTACCTCCCTCCATTCCTCTGGAGGAATGCTGAATTCCTGACAGATTTCAGGGACGTCCTTTCCGCTCTTGAGAAGCTTTCTGATCTGCTTGACCTCCTTCTTGCTGAGTTCACGCAAATTTTCCACCCCTACAAGGTATCATGTCCCATCACCATATGAACATTACATGGTGTCATTCCTGAACATTTGAGAGACAATACATTTCAGTTTCCATAGCTAATGATCTTTATAAGGGTAATTTTTTTACGTAGTATATGGGAACGGCAAAAATTGTGGAAGAACAGATCGGGATAAAGGCTGCTGACGGGAGTGAAATAGAGACTTTTCTGACACATCCTGAGGGAAAGAAAAGCACTGCAGGAGTATTGGTGATCCAGGAAATCTGGGGAGTCACTGACTTCATAAGGACAGTATGCAGAAGACTCACCGAGCAAGGATATACTGCCTTGGCACCTCACCTTTATTCAAGAAAGGAAGAAAAGGAGGTCTTCACTGAGGAAAACATAATGGATGCCATGCGCCCATTCTGGTCACTGCCTCCAGAAAAGAGGGGGGACCAGAAAGTCATTCAGGAAATGGTGGCTTCCATACCAGAAAATACCAGGAAAATTGTTACCAAGGTAATGTTCGAGCGCGAGAACACCGAGAAACGGATGATCTCTGATCTTATGGAGGTTGACAAGTTCTTCAGGAGCAACTACAGCCCCAGCAAGATTGGGGTTGTAGGTTTCTGCCTGGGCGGTGGCCTCGCTTTTCAGCTTTCAACACAGGTACCATTTGACGCCTCCGTCATCTTCTATGGGGCCAATCCGAGGAAGATTGAGGATCTGGCAAAGATAAAGGGATCTGTGCTAGGGATTTATGCAGGTGAGGACAGTTCAATAAACAATGGCCTACCTTCACTTGTTGAAAACGCCGTAAAATACAAACTGGATTTTGAAATGAAGATATATCCGGGGACCTATCACGCCTTTTTCAACCATACAGGAATGAGCTACAACCGAGCTGCATCAGAGGATTCCTGGGACAGGATAAACCGCTTCTTCCGCATCAAACTGGGTGGGCAATATGCCTGAAAGTGATCAGGAAATGCTGGTTGATGGCTGCTTCCTCACTTGGGTCCAGGTCACGGAGCATTACAGCAAGAACGGGAAGATAACACAACAGACCAAGACCTTCAGGTCAGAGGAAAATGCGAAATAGCCTCTGCCATAAAATTTCTCCACTTATTCCTTAGTTCGCAGGATTTATTCGCAGGAGAAACCATGCAAGCACGTAAAACTCATATATATACTTGAGAGTATGTCTGAAGGAAATGTCAAACGAAAGACTCATGTATGGAAGCATAGGTGCGGCCATACTGTCTGGAGTCGTTCTGCTGCTGCTGGTCGGATGGATATCTTTCTATGGATGGATAGCTGCTGGGTTGATCGCCGGAATGATAGCCAGGGGAACTGCGAGGGGTTTTATATCAGCGCTTATGGCAGGTGTTATTGTTTCCATTGCAATTATTGCGTCAGCCCTCTTCCTTCCATTTTCTGATATATCCGCTGCCAGTGCCTTTGTCGGCAATGCATACCTGAATACGCACGCATTCCCATACCTGTATGCCCTGCTGTCCCAGGGCACCGTTACACTGATTAAGACCGTTGCCGTTGACTACATAGCAATACCGGTTGTTTCAGGAATAATTGGCGGATCCCTTCTCACAAACGGCTACTATGTAGTAGAATCCAGCGAGGTACAGGCGCCTGCACCTGCCATGCAGCCTGAAGTAAATCAGGCCCCGCAGCAGGATGAGGGAGAAGAGGCTTCAAAGGTAGCCTGATTTCTCTCCGTATACGGCCTTGGCAACCCTCATGGCATCCCTGTATGGGCTCTGGAACAGTATTGAAAGCCCTGCAGCATCTCTGTAGTATTTCTCAACCCCGAAATCTTCTATGTAACCGTATCCCCCGTGGTACTGAAGGGCGTATTTGGTTGCCCTCTTGGCAATATCAACGGAGAGAATCTTGAGCATAAGGATCTCTTCGTCCCGCATGGCTTCTGATGATTCCAGGTTGAGTTCTGCCATTCTCAGTTCAGACATAAGCCTGGATATATTGTCGGCTACTGGGCCATAGTCCTTTAGTGGCCTCTCAAATGTCTTTCTTACTTTTGTGTATTCAACAACTTTGTTCAGTGCCCCTCTGGCGATGCCCAGAGCTAAAGATGCAACCTCCAGGTCAATAGAGTCGGCTATTTTCAGCAGCGCATCTTTGCCATGCTCATCAAGAATCCTGAAATTCCCAGAGTCAACCTTTACCTTAGTGTATGCAAGGCCCCTGAATGAGAGATGATGCTCCTCCGGAGTCGCCTGAATGCCGCCATCAACCACCACTAGCTTACCGTCGGATGTCATTGCTATGAGCAGATCGCCTGACCCGTTGAGCACATAACGCACTGTTCCCCTTATCCTGCTGCCTGAGATTTTAAGGGCCCCCCTCTCTATCTTCGTATCCATGGCAGTGGAAAGGTCAACTCCGACAAGCCTATTCCCTGAAGCTATGTCTGGAAGCAGATCAGGCGCCGCCTTGGCTAAAGCAGCAGAGGCTATTGAGCTGGTTATGAGCACAAGAGCCGAAACAGATGGAGAATAAACCGCTAGCTGCCTGAGTATGACAGAATAGCCTGACCTGTCTATGCCAGAGCCACCGCTATCCGCAGGTATGGCTGCACCAAGGAAGCCTTGCGCAGCCACTGCTTTTATAACCTCAGCAGGTATTCCACCCCTCTCAAATGCAGTGGCATTATTCGATATGTTCTTCTCAGAAAATTCCACCACGGCTGACTTCAGAAGATCAGTTTCCTCCATGGACACTCAGTTCACCCCCTGTGCTTCCTTCAAGAGATTACGCGAGATTATGAGTTTCTCAATCTCGCTGGTGCCCTCCCATATTTCCATTATTTTGGCATCACGGAAAAATCTTTCAAGATCGCTGTTGAGTCCCGAATATCCAGTTATTTCCAGAGCCTTTTCTGCGGCAAATACTGCTGTTTCAGCTGCATATGCCTTCGACATGCTGGTGATTGTAGGGTTCGGCCTGAACTGGAAGAGGTATGATGCAGCCTTATACGTCAGCAGTCTGGATGCCTCTATCCTTGTGGCAATGTCTGCTGCGGCAAACTGAAGTTCTTCTGTCACGGCGCCAGATCCCAGGGATGAGAGATGTTCCAGGACCCTGTCAAGGGATCCCTGCGAAATCCCTATGGCCTGAGCTGCGACATATGCCCTGCTGATGTTGAAAAACGTCATTATGTAGTAAAATCCCTTTCCTTCCTCACCAATGAGATTTTCTGCAGGAACCTCTACGTTTTCCAACACAAGTTCAGCAGTGTTTGTCGCCCTGACGCCTAGCTTGCCTGTGATCTTGTTGCGCTTGAAGCCGGGAAGATTCCCGGGGACAATGATTGCGCTGAGTCCATGATGGCGCTTGCCGTCGGATGGTTCCGATGTTCTAACAAGCATTACAAAGAAATCTGCGATTGCGCCGTTTGTTATGAACATCTTGGAGCCGTTTATTATGAATTTATTTCCCTCCCTTCTTGCTGTGGTCTTAATGCCAGCGACATCGCTTCCGCCTCCAGGTTCGGTGACTGCTAGCCCCATTATTTTCTTTCCCTCCTGGACAGGGGCAAGGAATTTTTCTTTCTGTTCGTCGTTTCCAAAAAGCATAATCACTTCTGCTCCAAACAGGCTGACTGTAGCCGCAATGCCAAGTCCCGGATCTGCCCTGCAGAGTTCCTCTATTGTGACGAGCATTGACCACGGATTCCTGTAGTCCACGATTCCATACTGGAATGCCTTTACCCTGAGCTCATCCGGGAATTTTTCATCCCTGTCGCATTTTTGCGCTAGTTCTGGAGTTATTTCCTTTTTTGCAAACTCAACTGCCTTCTCCCTGGCCCTGGCTATCTCCTCAGGAAATTCAAAATCCATTTTTCACACCCTCTCAAACAATACGGAGTATCCCTGGCCTCCGCCAACACACAATGTGGCTATTGCCTTCTCCTTCTTCTCTGTGTTTAGGAGCCTTGATACTGTACCTGCCAACCTTGCGCCTGTGGCCCCCAACGGATGACCAATAGATATTGCGCCGCCCTTTACATTTACTTTGCTCTCGTCCAGGCCAAGCTCCCTTATTGCATTCAAGACCACCACAGCAAAGGCCTCATTGATCTCCCAGAGATCGATATCCTCGGCTTTAAGACCTTTCTTTGCCAGAAGCTTCCTGGATGCCGGCACTGGCCCTAGGCCCATTATGGTCGGGTCCACGGCAGCCCATGCGAAGCCGCCAATCTTCGATAAAGGCTTAAGGCCGTATTCCCTAAGCTTCTTCCCAGACATCAGCATTACCAGCGATGCTCCGGCATTCAGGGGGGACGAGTTGCCGGCCGTTATCTTCCCATCCTTGACGAATGCCGGCTGCAGGGCCTTAAGGCCATCCAGTGTAGTATCCGGCCTTATGCTCTGGTCCCGGTCAACTGTCACAAAATCGCCGTCCTTTTCCACTTCAATTGGCAATATTTCATCCTTGAAGAAACCATCCTCCTGGGCCTTTGACGCCTTTCTGTGGCTTTCCAGCGAGAATCTGTCCATTTCCTCCCTGCTGATGTTCTTCACTTTGGCAAGTTTCTCTGCTGTAAGGCCCATGTTGTAAGATGTTGTCATGTCATATTTGGCATATTCTGGGCGCACGATGAGCTTGATGTTTGGCTTCAGGCTGGGATTGTTAGATAGGGGTACATGAGTCATATGCTCCATTCCTCCAGCCAGCACTATTTCAGCATTGCCGGTCATTATTTCCATTGCGCCTATGCTGATCGCATTCAGTGATGAGGAACAGGCTCTGTCAATGGCCATTGAAGGGACATCGAATGGCAATCCCGCCATGAACACTGGATGCCTGCCTCCGTACAGCCAGTTTTCATCTGCCTGAAGGGCGCATCCTGTGATCACATCCCCTATCTCCGAAGGCTTGACCCCAGTCTTCTCTACAGCATTCTTTATGAGCTTCCCCAGTGCCTCGTCCATCCTTATGCTATTAAAAACATCCTTTTCGGGAGCATTAGGCCTTGACCTGGAAAATGCCGATCTTTCGTAATGTACCAGGTAAACTTCACTTTCGTTATCCATCTTATCCCTGCTGTTTAGAAGAGCAAGGCGATCTAAATAAGTTTTTGTGGTTATTTAGCAGGTAATATAAATGATTTATCAGTTAATCATAATTATGGATGGAAATCCAGATATATTGAGAGATTCAGTGTATCATGCCTGTGCGAAACTTATAAAGATGAGCTAAGGCTAATGGAAATGAGTGGAAATATGCCATACAACATCGTTGTCCTTGTGAAACAGATACCTGACATCGACCAGATGAAGACTGACCCCGCAACTGGGGAGCCGATCCTCCAGAACCTTCCCTTGAGGGTCGAGAACCTCAGCAAAAACGCAATTGAGGCAGGGGTCAAGATCAAGGAGAAGCATGGAGGCAGGGTTTCCGTTGTCATCTTCGGCACGGAAAAGTCATCCGCAGCCATGAAAGAGGCCTATGCAATGGGGGCTGATGAGGGTTTCCTTATCACCGGATATGAAGGGAACCACCCGGAAGTAACCGCAAAGGTCATTGCCGAAAAGCTGAAGTCCATTCCGCATGATCTTGTGATTCTGGGAAACCAGTCTGCTGACTCCTATACAGGCCTTCTTCCGGGAAAACTGTCATCACTAACAGGAGAGCCTCTGCTTGGAAACGCTGTAAAGATTGATCTGGAGGGTAGGGATGTTGTGGTAACTTCTGCACTTGAAGAATATAATCTTGAACTCAAGGCGCAGATGCCCGCAATTGTATCTGTTGCTCAGGAGATTAATGAGCCAAGGCTCCCTCCAGTGCTGCAGATTATGGCTGCCGGACGGAAACCTATCAACACTGTGGCAGCCCAGAAGCCTCAGGCCTTCACCACAAAGGTGATATCCAACAGGGCACCTAAAAGTGACAGGAAGAGAATAATCTATGAGGATGTCGACAAGGGCGTTGCAGAGGTTGCGAAAGCAATAAAGGAGGCCATAAGATGAAGGCACTTATATTCTCTGACAACAGTGATATTGCTGCACAGATAATTTCGGCCATGAGGGGAAAGATGGCAGCCGACGTAGCTGTTTTTTCCCCGGTTCCGCAGGGATTTGATGAATACGGTGCATCCAGGGTATTCGAGCTGAAGGGTGATCAGGTCAGCGAGTCCGCCTTTGCTGCCATATCTGATATATTCAGCAAGGGAGGATACGATTTTTTCCTGGCTGGATCAACTGTCAGAGGAAGGGAGATCGCAGGCATGATGTCGGAGAAGTTCAATCTCCCAGCCGTTACCGAGATTACTGAGTTTCTGCCAGAAGCAGGAAAGATAAGGACAAAGAGATTCTTCTATGGTGGCAAGACTCTTCTTGAGGAGGAGAGTGAGGCACGGGTCTTCACTGTCATGCCTGGAATTGCCGAAGCCTCAAAATCTGGGGACAAATCACCCGTAGAAACAGTTTCAATGCCTGCCTCAAGAGTCGCCATTCTGAAGCGCGTTGACAAAAATGCGGCATCCGTGAACATAGAAAAGGCACCTGTAATAGTTTCCGTTGGCCGAGGAATAGGCAGCAAGGAAAACATTGAGAAGGTAAAGCCACTTGCAGATGCCGTCCATGGAGAGATAGCCGGGTCAAGACCGGTATGCCTGGACTACCAGTGGCTGAGCGAGGACAGACAGGTTGGGCTATCTGGAAAGAAGGTAAAGCCAAAGCTGTACATAGCCCTTGGAATATCAGGCCAGATACAGCATATTGCAGGAATGAGGACCTCCAAGGTTGTGGTTGCAATAAACAAGGACAAGGCTGCACCCATATTCGAGGAAGCAGATTACGGAATAGTTGGGGACCTGTTCCAGATCGTTCCCAAGCTGGTAAATGCCCTCAAGTGAATGTAATACTATTTATTTTTTATAAGATTATATTTTCTCAGTAAAACTTTTACCAAAATTTAATATTTTTTAAACTCCTCAACGAATCATGAGTGAAACTCAGTTCCTTCGGGAAATGGACAGCCTGAAGCCAAAGAGATACCATTATTTCATAACCGCACTCTCTGACATGGGGTATCTGCTTGACGGCTACGATCTGCTTGTCATAGGCCCAGCTCTCATTTTCATAGCACCGCTATTCAATATCAGCGCAACAATTTCAGCAATTATAGGGGTTGCAACAATTGTTGGACAGCTTGTTGGTGGTGCAATATTCGGTTTTATCGCCGATATGAAGGGGAGGAAGGTAATATATCAGTGGGATATGCTCATTTTTGCTCTATTTGCTGTCCTTAGTGCCCTGTCTCAGAACTATATTGAACTAATAGCTTTCAGGGCCCTTTTGGGCCTGGCCATTGGCGCAGACTACACTCTCACGCTTTCAATAATAGGCGAGTACTCCCCGGTGAAAGGCAGAGGAAAATTCCTCGGAACGGGCCTTATGTCCTGGTGGATAGGAGGTAGCATTGCCGTTGCGCTTGGACTTGCATTGCTTCCTTTTGGAGCTGTTGCCTGGAGATGGCTGCTTGGGGCGGGAGCGATTCCTGCTGTCATTGTCCTTGTATTGAGAAGAAAAGTGGAGGAAACCCCCAGATTTGCCGCAGAAATGAATGACCAGAAGGAGATAAAGGAAATAAAGGAGAAATTCGGAATAGATGAAAAAGCTGAAACCAGTCCCACTGACGATAGTGGGAATTACATAACTCCCAATTACAGAAAACGCGGTGTCTTTGTTTTCACCTCATGGTTCCTTAATGACCTTATATTTTATGGAATTGGCATTTATACGACCAGCCTCCTTCTTGAGCTTGGCTATTCTTCCCATTCCGGATCTCTTACACTCACACTGATACTTTACCTCATAGGTGTTGTTGGAACCATTGCCTTTGTCTTTACAGCGGACCTTGTGGGAAGGAAAAAATGGCAGGCGTACACATTCCTGGCACAGGGGGTCTCCCTTTTCGTGCTCGGAATATATTTTGTCGTAGTGAAGAGTGCACCACCTCTTTTGCTGCTGTTCCCCATGTTTGCAATATTCTACTTTGCTAATGCGGGCGGAACCGGAGAGACAACGGGTATCTTTGTAAGTGAACTCTTCCCCACAAGGATCAGGACTACAGCCCTTGGCGCAGGGACAGCCATAAGCAGGGTTGGAGCCATAATTTCTGCCGTTGTCTTCCCGATAACGCTGAAGCTATACGGTATACTGCCAATGGAAATGCTCCTCTTTGCTGTAGGCCTTGCTGGTTTCCTCATAACGATGTTCATTGGGGAGGAGACAAAGAATCTGTCCCTGGAAAAACTTTCATCTTAAGGGAACCTAAAACTCTAAACATTTTTCTACCGTCATTTTTCTGATCATATTCCACTGTGTGGTTAATCTTAAGCCAGTTGGTTCCCATCCCAAGATGCATCCCCTAGGTGCAAATGTTACTCATCCTCTCCCTATTCCGATTTCCAAGACCTTTCCGGAATCTCATCTCATATGAAATGATACAAGAATCCGACAAATGAGCCCACTGACGTTCATACCGTTGCAGGCGGACGTAGTTCTGTTTTATGAGCAACACTTCATAGTCCCGAAGTCATTATTCCATATACTCATACCTTTTCGGTAGCTTATTCGGCATAAAGCCACCCTGTCCCTGTGCATAAATTAACACCATTCTCATCCATATGGGCGCTTCATCCGCGCGTCAGGGTTAGTGGTGTTCCCGCCCTATATCGTCAGCTAAGGAGCACTAGTGTTTACTCAACCTGATGCCTGGCCACGAGCTTGATTGCAGATTCGGGGCATTCTGTTACGCACAGTCCGCAGCTGTGGCAGGCATAACCCCTCACCACGAATGCTTTTCTGTTTCCATGAAACCTGGACTTTATTTTCCCTGCAAGTGTCAACTGGGACCTTTCGTTGGACCCAAGCACTCTAATTTCAAAGACATCGTAGGGACATACCCTGACACATTCACCCTTAGCCTCGCACCTGTTTATGTCAACCACGGGAGTGGCCCCTGTAGGGACTGGCTTGCAGGAAGGCGGAATATTCTTGCTTTCACCTGATGCCAGACCTTCCCTTTCTGCTGGCTGGTGATCACCGCCAAGTCTGACCTCATTCGAATTATTTAGCTGCAATATAACCCTTCTACCATGATGTTCGGGAACTTAAAATATATCCATAGCTGCCTGAATTCCAGAAAGTTCCAACAGGATGACTTGCCATAATTTTTGGTAGTAAAAAAAATTCATAGAGAAAGTAAAAATTGTGCTGGAAAAAAATGATTTAGTGCTGCTTCATGCCGGTGTTAACAGGGTTTTGAGGCCCGGAGAGCAGGGAGTTTTCACCTGAAATCTCGTCCAGATCGATCCTTTTGGGTTCTGGAAGCAGGACAACTGTGAATATCAACCCTATGACTGATAGCAGTGCCAGGATAAGGAAAAGGCCTGACTCCCCTATGGAGGATGCAAGAATGATGGCATTTAGGAATGTTCCTATGAAAGCGCCGGTCTTTCCTCCAGCAGCAGATGCTCCGGAACCAAAGCCTCTGACCTTTGTTGGAAATACTTCAGGTGGGTATATGAACGTTGTTACGTTAGGCCCGAATTCTATGAAGAAGTAACTTATTCCATACACAGTAAGGAACTGGGCAACATATGATGCTGACAGCAGCTGATGGAATATCCCGAGTATGCCAAAGCTAACGGCCATTGCAGCAAATCCTATTGACTGGATCAGCTTCCTCCCTATTCTGTCTATGGTGAAAGTAGCAATCCAGTAACCTGGGAAAGCGGCTACGCCAAATATGAGAGCTGAATATTCTGTGGTTCTTATGAGATGGTGCAGGCCAGTGACTGATGACGGGACCAGAACCGACAGCATGGAGCTTGACATTATGGAGTTTCCGTAAAGCGCCCAGTCCATTAGGAACCATGACCCGGCTGTGCCGAGGAGTGTCAGAATGAACCTTCTCTGTTTGAGTATCTGTGTCCAGGACTCCCTGACTGTCTCAGTTGAGGCGTCGGCAGTGGCGTTCAATCCTGTGTACCTTTTCCAGTTGTTTGTGGCGGCCTTTGCATCGCCCTTGACCCTGAGGAGGTATCTTGGCGTCTCAGGCATCCTGCGCCTGAAATAGATCACCGCTATTGCAGGAATTGCTCCGAATGCAAGCAGAAGTTTCCACACAAGTGAAAGACTTATCCCGGAATAGATAAGCCCAAGTGAAACGAGTGGTCCAGCCAGAAGGCCTAGCGACTGCATGGAAAACACCATTCCCACAAGCTTTCCCCTGCTCTTTGTATTGGAATATTCTGCCATTATTGTTGAGCTCGTTGCATAATCTCCGCCTATACCTATACCAAGGATAAATCTCCAGATTATAAGTATGTAAACTCCGTTTATTGGGGTGAGGAAGGCGCTACCCAGTGCCCCTGCAACCAAAATTATGAGTTCAATGCCATAAATTGCCTTCCTCCCGAGCTTGTCAAGGAGTCTGCCAAATATAAGCGCCCCTATGACTGCAGAAAGGAGTGCTGTAGAGTCCAGCAGTGATGTTTCCAGGGTTGAGAATTTGTTCCACCCTGACAGGACAAGGATGCTTGTTACTACGCCAATAATAAAAAGATCATAGGCGTCTGTAAAGAAACCGAGTCCTGATATGAGCCATGTCTTATAGTGAAAGCCAGTCGTCTTGGCTTCATTTATTGATTCTATCAGATCCGTGTCTTTTTTGGTATTCATACCAGTGGATGAATTGATAATAGCAGTATAAGGATGATGCAAATAATATATAATGTATTCAATATGTATATATAGTGTATATTACCTATATATTTTATTTCTTTATTCCACCAGATTCTCGCTTATTATTTCAGCTATATCCTTCACGGCAATCTGATCCTGTACGTTCAGTGTCCTGGATGCATCCTCCATCATGGGCATGCAGAATGGGCATGCAACTGCCAGCTTCCTGGCTCCCGTTTCAAGAGCCTGTTTCATCCTGATCTGGCTGATTGAGTCCTGGCTTTCCACCTTGTACCAGTAATTCCCGCCACCAGCCCCGCAGCAAAAACTGTTTTCCCTTGAACGCTCCATCTCCTTCAGGTTTGATGAGGATGCAACAATCAAACGGGTGTCATCATACTTGCCATTGACTCTTCCCAGGTAGCATGGATCATGGAGCGTGACAGTTTCCTGGCTATTTCTTACCTTAAGCTTGCCATCCTTCACCAGGTCAGCCAGGAATTCGCTGTGGTGCATAACCTCGGCTTTCAGGCCGAACCTTGGATATTCATTCTTAAATGTGTTATAACAGTGGGGGCATGCTGTTATTATCTTCTTAACACCGTGGCCATTCAGAGTTTCCACATTTTGCATCACCAGCTCCTGGAAACGCCCCTCCTCTCCCATACGCCTGGCAGTCTCTCCGACGCACTTTTCCTCTGAACCCAGGATGCCGTACTTCACACCAGCCTTGTTAAGAAGCCCTAGAATGGTTCTTGCAGTTTTGTTGTCCCTTGGATCAAATGCACCCATGCAGCCAACCCAGTAGAGATATTCTGACTCTTCACAGTATTTTGGCGCCACGTCCAGTAAGGCATCCCTATCTGAGGGGCTGTTCCCAAATGGGTTTTGCGTATTTGTGAGATTATTGAAATAGCTGCCTGCCTGCTTGCTGAACCTGTTCTCCATTACTAGATTCTTGCGCACATCCATAATGAAGGAGAAAGGCTCTATGAGCACCGGGCACTCTTCCACACAGGCCTGGCATGTGGTGCATGACCATGCGGCATTCTCTGATAATACCAGCTGGGTCATTTCACCTCCGTTGTAGACATTCTTTTTTATATTCTGTACCACGGCCCTTGGGCTGAGATCAGTTCCAGCCATTACTGCTGGGCATGCCCTTTCGCACCTTCCGCAGTCTGTGCATGCCAGAGCATCTATTTTCTGCAGAGATGAGAGTTCAGATATGTCCTTTACGCCTACCTTGAAATCGAAGTTGCCAGTTGCCAGCGCATCTGCGAGTATAAAGGGTGTTGGCAGCTCTCCCCTCTTCTTTATCTTCTTCTCGCCTATCATGACCATCGCAAGTGCCATATGGGAGAGCTTGGAGAATGGAAGATAGGCAGCGAGCAAGAAACCCGTTACCACATGGATCATCCACATGATGCGGTAAAGCTCTACTCCGCTGGTAAAGCCAACAGAGAAGCCCTGGAAAATGTAGCTGATGGGCCATTCCAGAAACCTGTAGACATCGAAGGGTTGCCTGAACAGGTATATTTTCAGCCCCCCTAGGAAAAAGCCCTCTAGAGCCATAATGAGAAGCCCCGAAAGGATCACGTAATCTTCATTCTTCGTGTCTAGCCTGACTTTCTTGTGGAGCCTTCTTGCAAATGCCATTATGATGCCAACTATTAGCATCAGGCCTCCCAGGTTTGCCCAGACTTCAAAATTAAGGTAGAAGTCGCCAACCAGTATTCCCTGGTGTATCGTAGGCTTAAGTATGTCATGGGAAAGGAAAATCAGTGCAGTGGCTATGAACAGTATAAGGATTCCCCAAGAGATCAGGAAATGCATGATCCCTGCGTACCTGTTCTTCAGGTTCTTCCTGTGGAAAAAACCGTAGGTTAGTATCTGCTTTGCCATTCGCGGGCCATTGTGAATGCCATAGTCCAGCATTTTTTGGAAGGTTATCCCCATCTTGCTGTATGACCTGTACCACCAGTAGAGAACGAAAGGGACTATGGTGAATGAGAGAACATAGTCCACAATGAGCTCAGTATTGCTGATGTAAACCAGGGTTGAGCTTGTTATTGGGCCCGCCATGCTTGAGGTTATTGGGATTTCAGTATTAATTTTCGCCAGAGACCCCCATGCGGCATGGGTACCCATGGTGCAATGAATCTCTTCTCCGCCACTTGCTTTGCCCGCTGAGAGCTCATGTTCCGGTTTCCATGGGATAAATTTGTATAACCTCAACGTCTTTCTCCTTAAGTGCAGCCAATAGAAACTGACTATACCCCTGAATTCAGGAGAAACAGGAAGAGAATGACTGTTGCAGTAATAGCTGTCGCAATAGCTGTTTCTGCAATTTTTGTGGGGACAGGCATGGAAAGTTCCGGAACCGTTAATGTGATGTGGCTGCAGGTGAATCTATCATACCAGTCCGGATCCAATTATTTTGGGCCGTCAGTCTTCTACATCCAGGAAAATGTCCATACAATATCTTCAGGATCTGACCACAGCTTTTCCGTTCGCCTTGTGAACATGGGAAACTCAGTGCATGAAATAACTGGAATCAATGCGGAAACTCCAGGTTTCTCGCTGATATCAGCCTCGCCAGACATTCCGGTGCAAGTTCAACCAGGCCATGCGGTGACAATTTATTTTACCGTTAAGGTTCCAAATGGCGATTTTGCAGGCAATCTTGCTGTCGGCCTCACTGCAAGCTGAAGTCGCCATTCCCATTTAATGTGAAGTTCTTCCATGCACACCAACAATGAAAATTGATTACTAATCCCCAGCGCATTCAATGTTGATTGAAGGATGAGCAGCCCTGATTATTCTCTCGCCACAGCCGGTTCCAGATTGGATCTCACAGGAAGCGAGCTTATCCTTGTGATATTGCGCCTTCATAATGCTCTTTGCCAGAAGCCACTAGATTTGACAAGGCTGAACATGCTCGCATTCATGGCAGAGGGGGAATGTGGCATTAATTCTGACATAAAGTTCGTTAGGACCAAGTATGGGCCCAAGTCAGATTTCATAAGTGGTTTTGTTATGCAGAACAGGGAGATCTTTCACGTTAGAAAGACAGGCGGGGCTCTGACCAGATTTCCTGATTCTGACCTAAGAATCAAGGTTAGCCTGACAGAATCCGGCAGCAGCTTTTCATCAAGAGTGATAAACTTCCTTACTGTTGGGAAGCTCAGATCGTTATCCCATGTAATATCAAAGTGGGGCGACGATTCCCCAAAGGATCTTCTCACTTACATCTGTGTTTTCTATGACGGTTTCTGCCCTGAAGCCATAGTGGACCAGCGATGATATGCTTCCATAGAGGGGCTTCACCATTAATTTCATGTATTTAGCAGTGCTGTTGAGCTATGGATTCATTTTCGGTATTTTTTGAACGATATCTATGAATATAATCTTTACATCTTGGAGTGTGAGACCGGAATATGTCAAGGTCAATATCCCCTCTGGAGAAAACTACCTGAGGATCAGGCGCGATATTCACAATCTTACCCTGCATACAGTCTGTGAGGAGGCTAGGTGCCCCAATATCGCAGAGTGCTGGGATTCAGGCACAGCTACCTTCATGATAATGGGAAGCAACTGTTCCCGGGGATGCAGATTTTGTGCTGTCACTCACGGGCATATGCAGCCGCTTGACCCCCTGGAGCCCGAAAAGGTAAGCGAGGCTGCGAGAAGCATGGGCCTATCTTATGTGGTGATAACTTCCGTTGACAGGGACGATCTGCCGGATCAGGGTGCAGAACATTTTGCCAGGGTTATAATGAGAGTTAAGAAAGATGTTGAGAACGTCGAAGTTCTTATACCCGACTTCAGGGGCAGGCTAGACCTCTTGAGGAAAATCATTGAGGCAGAGCCTTCGGTAATTGCTCACAATGTTGAGACCGTTAGGCGATTGACTCCTTCTGTACGTGACCCCAGGGCGGGATACGACCAGTCTCTGGGAGTGCTAAAATTCATAAAGAGGGAAAAGCCAAAACAGATGACGAAATCATCAATTATGGTGGGGCTAGGAGAGAAGGATTCCGAGGTTGTTGAGACTCTTGGTGATCTGAGGGATGCAGGAGTTGACATTGTCACAATAGGCCAGTACCTGAGGCCTACCAAGATGCAGCTTGAGGTTGTGGAATATTCGCCCATTGAAAGATTCCGGCAGATGGAGGAGATCGCTTATTCGATGGGTTTCTCGTTTGTTGCTTCAGGGCCGCTTGTCAGGACTTCCTACAAGGCAGCTGAAGCCTGGACCAGGAGGAGATTGAAAAATGACTGAGATTGTAAATGAACAGATGGAAAAGGAAAAGCATATTAGGGGACTTGGGGCAATGATCCTTTCAAGAACCCTTGACAAGAAGATTATAACAGCACAGAGGCAGGGAAGGGTTGGCTTCTATACCCCAACAATGGGGCAGGAGGCTGCCCAGGTTGGCCTCTCAATGGCTCTAGACAAGGATGACCTCATCTATGAATATTACAGGGATGTCCCCATGATGCTGCATCGCGGCGTTCCGATTGAGATCATCCTGAATCAGGTTTTCGGCAACAGGGACGATCTTGCAAAGGGCCGCCAGATGCCAAGCCACCTCGTTGCCAGGGATTACAATTTTATGTCAGTCCCCAGCCCTGTTGCGACAAATCTCCCTCTTGCCGTTGGAACTGCCTATGCCAAGGTTTACAGGAAAGAGAAAGGAATAGTCGTCGCAAGTTTTGGCGACGGATCAACCTCCACTCCTGATTTCCACGCCGCCATGAACATGGCTGCAGTATTTAACCTCCCCATACTCTTCTTCTGCGAGAACAATGGATGGGCGATATCAACTCCTGTGGAGAAACAAACGAAGACCGAGATATGGAAGAAAGCAGATGCTTACGGAATGGTCGGTATGAAGGCTGACGGAAACAACCTCGTAGAAATGTACAAGACCGCACAGCAGGCTGTGGAGCATGTCAGGTCTGGAAAGGGCCCTGTACTGTTGGAGGCAAGATGTTACAGAATGGGACCCCATTCAACATCAGACGATCCAACAAAGTATCAGACAGACATAGTTCTTGACGGCTCCGAGAAAGATCCAATAGTTGTATCCCAGAATGCCCTGAAGGCAATTGGGCTGGTGAACGACCAGCTTATAGAGAAAGTAAGGGCTGAATCGCAGAGGATTGTAAACGAGAAGTTTGACCAGCAGGAAAAAATTCCTCCGCCGGACCCAGAAACAATTTTCCAGGACGTGTACGCAAAGGAAACTTGGATACTGAGAGAAGAGCGGGAGGAGATATTATGAGCAACATGAACATGGTTCAGGCACTCAACAGTACTCTTGACATGAAGATGTCCAAGGACGATTCCATAATACTCCTTGGGGAGGATATTGGGAAGGATGGGGGCGTCTTCAGGGTCACTGATGGATTGCAGGCAAAATTCGGCCCTGAGAGGGTTATAGACACGCCCCTGGTTGAACTTGGAATTGTTGGAATGGCAATCGGTATGGCCGTTTATGGTATGAAGCCTGTTCCGGAAATACAGTTCCAGGACTTCATATACACTGCAATGGACCAGATAATAAACCAGATGGCCAAGATACGCTACAGGACTGGAGGAAAAATAACTGTTCCGCTCGTGCTCCGGACTCCATATGGAGGCGGTATCAGAGGCGGGCTTTACCATTCACAGAGCGGCGAATCATATTTCGTGCATACTGCTGGACTAACCGTCGTCACGCCGTCTAACCCTTATGATGCCCGCGGACTGCTTTCCGCTTCTTTGGAACTTGGCGATCCAGTCATATTCCTTGAACCGAAGAGGCTCTACAGGGCACAAAAGATGGAGGTCCCGGATAACGACTACAAGGTGGAAATAGGCAAGGCCAACCTTGTCCATCAGGGAGATTCAGTCACCATAGTGACCTACGGGTCCATGGTTCCTACAGTGGCTTCTGCTGTTGAGAAGAACGGGGTTGATGCTGATGTTCTTGACCTCAGGACACTAAGCCCGGTTGATATAGATGCAATATCTGCATCGGTCAAGAAGACTGGCAGGGTAGTCATTGTACATGAAGCCCCCAGGACACTTGGCATGGGAGCAGAGTTATCTGCAATGATATCTGAGAGGATGATTGAGTATCTCTATGCACCAATCTTAAGGGTAACAGGCCCTGATACCCCTTTTCCATACAGGCTTGAGGAATATTACCTGCCAAATGAGAAAAGGATAATGGCTGCAGTCAATAGGGTTCTGGAATTCAGGTGAGAACAATGTATATTTTCAAGCTTCCTGACATTGGAGAGGGCGTCTCTGAAGGCGAGATCGTGAAGTGGAACGTCAAGGAGGGGGATCATGTTTCCAGGGACCAGGAGATGGTGGAGGTCATGACTGACAAGGTCACCGTAAAGATACCATCCCCAGTTGAGGGAAAGGTTTCCAAGATTCTTTTCCCTGAAGGCCAGGTAGTAAGAGTAGGATCTGAAATGATCATGATTGATACTGGGGAATCTTCTGAACCCTCCAGCCAAGCTGCCGCTCCTGCAAGCGCTCACGCTGTTGCCACAAGCAGTGCCAATGTTCCTTCTGCGGCTCATCCGAAGGCAGAGGGTGGGAGAATTCTGGCGTCCCCAGCGGTCAGGAGGATAGCAAGGGAGAAAGGCATAGATCTATCCACCATCACAGGTTCTGCTCAGAACGGAAGGATAACACTTGACGATCTTGAGAGATCCATAGAGACTGCAACAGAGGCAAAAGAAAGCGCGCATGAGCAGAAGGAAGAGAAGGCAGTCCCCTCTCCCAGGCCAGATCATGAAATGCCTGCAACACAGGACGAGGTTCTTGAGCCACGTGGTCTCAGAAGGCTGATATTTGAGAAGATGACGAAATCCAAGCAGATAATTCCACACTTTACTGTTGTTGAGGAGGTTGATGTCACAAGGATTTCAAGCATAATTTCACAGCTTTCTGCAATGGGGACAAAACTTACCTACACCACTTTCTTCATAAAGGCTTCAACTGTTGTACTCAAGGAATTCCCATACCTCAATGCAATATACAATGAAACATCACACAACTACACGCTGAGGAAAGCCTACAATATAGGTATGGCAGTAGACACTCCAAACGGGCTCACAGTGCCTGTAATAATGAATGCTGACATGAAGAGCCTAGTGCAGATTGCAGCTGAGGTCACTGATCTGGCCTCAAGGGCAAGGAGTAGTGACCTAAAGCTTTCAGAGGTCCAGAACTCCACTTTCACAGTAACAAACATTGGAAGCATAGGCGGGTTGATATCAACGCCCATAATCAACTACCCTGAAGTGGCAATCTTAGGGGTACATAGGACAAGGAAGGTGTCTGATGCCAGTGGAAACAGGGAAATGACTTATATCTCACTTTCCTGCGATCACCGGCTAATTGATGGTGCCATGGCCACAAGGTTCCTTGTAAGGCTCAAGGAGATACTTGAAAGGCCAGAGTATTTCCTGGTCAGGTGAATTTAATGGAATTTGACACAATAATCATCGGATCGGGGCCTGGCGGATACGCTGCTGCCATTAGACTTGGGCAGAGGAATAGAAAGGTTCTCCTCGTTGAGAAAGACAGGATTGGGGGGGAATGCCTGAACTATGGCTGCATTCCTTCGAAAGCACTCATAGAACTATCACATTCTGTTTCCTATTTAAGGGAGATGCCCGGAGTAAAGGCCGACATAAGCATTGATTTGCAGGAATGGCAGAAATGGAAATGGGGCATGATTGGCCGACTTACAGGAGGTGTGGAGACTCTTTGCAAGTCTTATGGAGTGCGCATTGAGAAAGGTTTTGCCACAATAGTTGACAGCCATACGGTGGAGGTTAACTCAGCTAGGTATACCGGTGAGAATCTCATTATCGCCACAGGCTCTGTTCCAGTATCCTTCCAGAATATGAAGGACGTTTACTTCAACAGGGAGATCCTCGACCTGGACAGGATTCCGGAGAGCCTTGTCATAATAGGCGGTGGCTACATTGGGGTTGAGCTTGGCACCGCTTTTGCGAAGCTGGGATCCGAAGTCACCATAATAGAGATGATGGACGGAATCCTTCCAGGCGTGGACAGGGAACTCGTGAGGCCTGTGGAAAGAAGGCTTCGGGACCTTAAGGTCAACATTATTGTCTCTACGAAAGTTGAATCCGTTGAGAGGCAGGGGAAATACACCATAAGATTGGCTTCCGGCAACTCCATTGAGGCAGAGAATGTCCTGCTGACTGTTGGACGGAGGCCTAACACTTCAGGTTTCGGCCTAGAGAAGCTTGGACTGGAGATGGATCGCGGTTTCATAAAAACTGATGATAGGAAGAGAACCAGTGTGCCCGGGGTTTATGCCATTGGCGATGTTTCCGGACAGCCCATGCTTGCACACAAGGCATATTATGATGCTGAGATCGCTGCTGACAATATTTGTGGCATAGACAACAAGGTTGACTACAGGGCAATGCCCTATGTGATATACTCTGATCCTGAAATTTCTTACACTGGTGATCTGAAGGGCAAGATGGCAAGTTTCCCAGCCGCCGCAAATGGAAGGTCCCTGACAATGAACAACGCCCTTGGAACATTCCGCATTTATTGCGACGAGAAGGGTAACGTAAATGGGGCAGGCATAACAGCTCCCCATTCCTCGGAAATGATTTCGGAGCTTTCCCTTGCGGTTGAATCTGGATTGAATGCGATGGATATAGGTTTGACTATTCATCCCCACCCAACGGTTGCCGAAGGTGTTAAGGAGATGTCTGAGGCTGCATATGGACTTCCACTTCACTTCAAACCTCGCAGCTGATCTTGGCAGGGTGCCATACCAGCTTAGCCTTGATCTTCAACACAGGCTGGTATCATCCGTCAAGGCGGATCAGGTGAAAGGCGTTCTCCTTTTTCTTGATCATGATCCGGTATATACCATTGGCCGGAAAGCCGATCCGAACAACTATCCTGGGCTAAATCCCGTAAAGACGGAGAGGGGGGGAGATGTTACCTATCACGGCCCTGGGCAGCTTGTGGTCTACCCTGTCCTTCGCATTGATACCGGATCCGGAATCGATGTTAGAAGGTATGTGAATACCATTGAAAGAATAGTCATCAACGCCCTCCATAGATTTGGATATTCGGCAACAGTTGGAGAAGAACCTGGTATCTGGGTGTCGTTTCCGGGCGCAAGTTCAAAGGTTGCATCCATAGGCATGGCAATTGACCATGGAATTTCCTATCATGGGGTTGCAATAAATATATCTCCGGAAGTGCTGCAGGGATTCGCCCAGATAAGGCCCTGCGGGCTTTCTCCCGCTGTCATGGGGTTTGTGGACATCAGCAGAGGTGATCTTGTCAAGGCTCTCCTGGATGGTTTTGCTGAAAATTTCGGCAGGTTCCAGTGGAAGTCCAGGGAAGAAATGCTTGAAATAGCGGGACTAGCGAATCAAATTTTCTAAGACGCCATAATTTCAGGAAGACAGCCTGATATCCCAAATCCTCTCCTCTATGCCTAGCCTCTTGTTTGAAGCCAGGGCCAGCATGAAGAGGAGAGACGATACCCGGTTGAGGTACGTTAAAACCGGGGTTTCAATCTGCAGCTCCCTGGTTACGGATACAGCATATCGCTCGAGGCGCCTTGCAACCGTCCTTGCCACATGAAGGGATGTGGATTCTGGCGAACCATCAGGAACAACAAAGAGCCTTATCTTCCCAATTTCAGACTTGTATGCCCTGACTCTTTCCTCCAGCCATTCAGTCCTCTCCTTGCCTATTGTGCGGCGTTTTCCTGATGCTGAAACATGCTCTCCCAGAGTGAAGAGATCAACCTGTATCTGCCTCAGATCAGCCCTGATATCATCCCACCTGGAGATTACCGAAGCGTGGCCAATGAATGAAATTGTTTCGTCCAGTGTACCCTCAAGATTCACAAGTGCTGAGCCTTTGCTAACTCTTTCCCTGAGGCCCGTGTCAGTTTCGCCTGAATCTCCCCGACGAGTGAACATGCGCTTCCATTGAAGATGAGGATTAAACCTTTCCTTAAGGCGAACTTCTTGGGATCAAATAACTTATAAAGAGAATAAATATAGTATGTTACTCTAAATATTTCCTATTTTGCAATATATTGTATTTAGGTAACCATAAAGATCGATCCTGCAATCCTTCCATGAAATCTCATGGCTGAACGAGATGGCAGTAGTGATATACTTCTGGCCCTTGACCAGGCCAGGACGGGGAAATTCCATATCAAGACACTGTTCACGGCGGGCATGGGGTTCTTCTCTGATGCCTATGACCTGTTCGTTACCTCCACTGCCTTACCAATCATTGTTGCAGTTTTCGGAATAACATCAGGGCATAACATATTCGGAACTGGGACAATTGGGCCCCTATCAGCAGTATCAGTAGAGACTGGCTTGATAGGATCGATGGCACTGTTTGGAGCATTTCTGGGCGCACTTGTCTTCGGGAGAATAGCTGATCTGAAGGGACGGCGCTACATATACGGCCTGGAAATGAGCATACTTGTCGTCTTTGCCCTGGTTTCAGCCCTGTCGACCAGCATCCTTATGCTCATAATTTCCAGGTTCATACTTGGGGTTGGAGTCGGCGGAGACTATCCCGTCAGTTCAACAATAATGAGCGAATTTTCAAATGTCAGGAACAGGGGGAAGATGGTGCTTTCCGTATTTGCAATGCAGGGATTCGGCTTGCTTTTCGGGTCTCTTGTCGGGCTTGTTGCAATACACTTCCTGCCGCTGGATTATGCATGGAGGTTCATGCTCGGATTCGGTGCTGTTCCCGCCGCTTCTGTGATATATCTTAGGAGAAGGATCAAAGAGAGCCCGAGATATTCGCTTGAAGCTGGTGATGCAAGAAAGGCGGCACAGGCTGTCGAGGCTGCAACAGGAAAGCAGGTAAAGGTATCCTATGATGTTGTGGACACCAGAAAGATACCGACCTCCTTTATCATACGAAGATATTGGTTTATATTGCTGGGGACAGCCGGATCATGGTTCCTCTTTGACATGGCATTTTACGGCACATCAATAAATAGTGGGCAGATTCTAAGCGAGATAGGCTATGGGGCCGTGGCAGGAAACCTCAGGGCAACCATTTTTAACATTGCAACGGGAAACGCAATTCTCGCTGGAATATTTGCCGTCCCGGGATACTGGATTGCCGTCGGCCTTGTTGATCGTGTTGGAAGAAAGAGGCTTCAGTGGATGGGCTTTACTGCCATAGCCATAATTTACTTCATATTTGCACTGAAATATGTTTACATAACAAGAGACCTCACAATGTTTGTAGCACTTTACGGAATGTCATACCTTTTTGGAAATATTGGTCCAAACTCCACAACTTTCCTGCTGCCCACAGAGCTATTTCCCACCGAGTTCAGGACAACCGGGCATGGAATATCCGCATCATCAGGGAAGCTTGGGGCTGGTATCTTCACCTTCCTCATTCCTGTGATCGAGGCTCTATACGGCCTGCAAACTGTCCTTGGCACACTCGCAATTATAGCTGCCCTGGGTGCAGTCCTTACCGTCATTACAATAAGCGAGACCAAGAACCGCAGCCTGGAGCAAACTTCACAGGCCCCTCTCATAAGGGATGAGAAGATCAATCCTGGATCAAAGCTATGGCCTTGAATGAAGCTCCGGTGCGGGCGTTTCAAAGTTTGTCCTTCAGTTCATTGATCGGTTCTGGCCGTAGATCCTTAGAACAGCTTCCAGATCACGGTATGCCAGCTCCGGATCGTACGGAACCTGGGTGTCCTGGGCCACAGAATCGAGGAACTGATCAAACTCAGCCTGGAACACATCATATGGTTGCACGTTCAACTTTTTCCCATTGAGTACAAGATCGCCAAAGGCCGTCTTCCTCTGGGAATTTTGGAAGTCTTCCCTGGATCGGCTGGAAATATCCTCGTAAAGCGATCCGTCTGACCCAATGACCTCCAATCCAGGCAAAATTGGGGGGTTCCTGTATGACCAGCTGTAATAAAACAGCCCGGTTGCGCCTCTGCTGAATGTGAAGACTGCCGAGGTTGTGTCTTCTCCACTGAGAGATGACCCTCCATGTACTGACCGTGCCCAGAGGTCCACATATGGGCCTCCAATATTCAGCATTGTGTCTATGTAGTGTATGCCACCGTCTATGAGTGCCCCTCCCCCCATTGATGCAGCTTCGGTTCGCCACCCCTCCTTTGAGTAGAGTCTCTGATCCCTGATTATGATTGTATGAATCTTCCCCAGGCTACCGCTCTTGACAATACGCATTGCCTCCCTCACCGAAGGATCAAAGAAATACTGTTCCAGGACCATGAATTTTACTCCATTCCTCCTTGAGGTCTCTATCATATCCCTTGCCTCCCCTAGGGTCGTTGAAATCGGCTTTTCGATTGTTACGTGCTTCCCGCGCCGCATGGCCGCAGTTGCCATTTCAAAGTGGAGATTATGGGGCACAGCAAGATCTATGATTTCAGCCCTGGAATTAAGTGCATCTTCATAGGAATCATAAACATGCGCAACATCAAAGGATTCCAAAGTTTTTCTCCTGACCTCTGGATCACGCTCCACAATTCCGATGTCTGCATTCCGTATTGATCTGAGGTGTACCTGCCCGAATCCCTTGCAGCCCACAACCACTATTTCCATTGGCATGAATGCCATTCAAGATACTTAAGGATGATATTCTCTCAGAAAGGATCTGGGCTAAGGGGGAAAAGGGAGGAATTGGCCTTTACACTTCCTAGCCTCATCAGCTGTTTCGCTGATACCCTACACCTTGAGAGCTTGCCTAGTCAAATGTTCTCAAGGTGAAACTCCACCCTCTTGTTCCTCTTTCCCTTGCTTTCTATCTTGTTTAAGACAAGCTTCCCTATCTCCCTGGTATTGGAGACATGTGTTCCTCCGTCGGCCTGTTCATCCAGGCCCTCAATGACTATTATCCTGATTGTGTCAAGTGAATTTAGAAGTTCCCTTCCCGGCGCTGTCCGTGCTAGATTTTCCATAGACTTGGCCTCCTGGCTGCTGATCTCCTTCTGGTATATCCTGTGCCCCTCAGCTATGAAATTGTTGCTCTCGTTGATTATGGCCTCGACAATCTCCCTGCTGAAATCATTCATGTCAAGATCAATTCTCGCTCTGTCCTGGTAAAGTTGCCCTCCTGTTAGGAACCCCTGGTCGCCATGCCTGTGGGTAACTATGCCATCCAGAACATGGACCGCAGAGTGGTATCTCATGTGCCAGAACCTCCTTTCCCAGTCAACGACTCCATGAACGGAATCTCCTGCTCTCAGGTTTTCTGAGTGGTCAAGTATGTGCAGCACGTCATCTCCATTCTTTCTGACGTCAATTACCCTGTATTCTCCTCTTACGGATCTTAATATCCCGGTGTCATTGGGCTGGCCCCCTCCTGTGGCGTAAAATGCTGTCCTGTCAAGTATGACGCCATTTCCTTCTATCTCCTCGACTGTGGCATCAAATTCCCTGAGGTACATGTCATTCCAGTAGAGTTTTTCTGTCATGATCCCCTAATGGGCGATCAGTAATATTATTGTTCCATTTTCTTCATCTTGGACAAACGGGGTTACCTGCAAAATACATGATTACCCGGAAGACTGCCAACACTTATATAATAACTTAAAATTACTGAGAATGCCCCTTATAAGAGAAGAGGACAAGAAGTTCCTCATGCAGGAATTCGAGAAACATCTGAAGAATGACGTGGACCTTGTTATTTTCACTTCCGAAAATTCAGACTGCAAATACTGCAAGGAAACTGTGGAGCTGGCTGAAGAAGTTTCTGAGATAAACAAAAAAATTCATCTCTTGAAGTACGACTTTGACAAGGACAAGGAAGCCGTGAAGGCCTACGACGTTGAGAAGTTCCCGGCCACCATAGTGGCGGAGCATGGAAAGAAGGATGGCAGGATAAAGTATTACGGTATCCCGTCAGGCTACGAATTCGGCTCGCTCATTGAGGACCTCAAGAACGTATCATCCAATGAGGTTGAGGTTTCTTCAAAGGCCATGGAAGTTGTAAGCAAGATAGACAAGCCCATCAAGATAAAGGTGTATGTTACACCAACCTGCCCTTACTGCCCCAGAGCTGTCGGCACAGCCCACAAATTTGCCATTCTTAACAAAAATATAACCGGAGAAATGGTTGAGTCTCTTGAATTTGAGCAGGAGGCTGAAGAAGTTGGCGTTTCCAGTGTACCACACATTGTCATAAACGGAGAGGTGCAGTTTGTCGGCGCATATCCTGATGACCAGTTTGCTGAGTATGTGCTAGAGGCATACAATAACCACCCCTCATCCTGAACCATAACCCCTTATTTTTCAGAGGAATTGCCACTCAATTCCCTGCTTTTCCCAAACACCCTTACCCTGCTTCTTATGGGCGCTGACCTCTGCTGGGCTTTGTTCAGCCTTCTGACACTGTAAATCAATGCTGAAGAGCCTGCAACAATGCCCGCTATGAGCATGCTTTCAGTTCCCAGAAAAGCAAAGAAAATGATAATGGTTGCAATCCCGGCTGCTGGAACAGCGAAGAACCAGTCCTTTCCAAGAATGCCCACAGTCTTTTTTCCGCCCCGGTACTTCATATGGATCGTGAGTGCGGCAATGTTGATGATTGAGTACGCTGAGATAACGCAAGCATTGGAGGATTCAACAATTGTCCCGAATGAGGCGGCAGGCATCATTGCTACGGCCAGAAGGAATGATATGACGATGGCAACAAGTGGTGTGGAATACCTGTCCAGATATGATATTTGATGGGGCAGCTCTCCATCCCTGGCCATTGCATACAGCACCCGTGACGTTCCGAGCATTCCAGTAAGTATCACGCCAGATGTGGCTACCAGGGCCCCTGCTGAAACCGCTAGCCCGAGCCATTCCAAACCAGTACCGGATGCTGCCAGAGCAAGCGGAGAGGCTGATGAGGCAAGCTCAGCTGGAGTTGCCAGGCCAATGGCTGCCAGCGTAATGAGAAAGTACAAGGCTGCTGATATGAGGATTGACATTATGATTGCAAGCGGTATGGTCCTCTCCGGATTGATAACCTCCTCAGATACTGTCGTTACCCTGGAGAAGCCTGAAAATGCGAAGAATATTACCGCTGCCCCCGATATTATGCCCTCTGGGCCCTTCACAAAAAGATGTGTTAAATGAGATGGGTTGAAAAAGAACAGCCCTGTCACCGTGAAAAGGATCAATATTGCCAGATTGACCATTACAATTGCCCGAAGCGTCTTTGCCGAGTTCTTAATGCCAAGGGCATTTAGCACAGCGAATGATAGAACCACCCCCACACCAACAAATATGACGGGAAATCTTGAATCCAGGACCTCATCCAGGTAACTGCCAAAACTTATGGAGACTGCCGACAGCGCAACTATATTTCCAAAGGTCCAGAGACTGCCTCCGAGAAATCCAGCAAACGGAGACAGACTTTCCTTTCCATACTCATAAACACCCCCTTCCTTGTCAACATGCCGGGCTATCTGTGAGAAGCTTATGCCAGTCAATATTGCCACAACTGCCGCCAGCGGTATGGAGAATATCACCGCAGGGCCAGCCAATCCTGCAGAGATCCCTATGATGACGAATATTCCCGCCCCTATGATTGCACCGAGATTGATCATTATTGCATCAAGCAGCTTCAGCGTCCTTGTGAATCCATGAGGCATTCCAATCTATCATAGCACCATAGATAATTCTTTGTGCACATATTTTCACAGCAAGCTTTCAAATTCAATATTTTCGCATAAAATATTTTACCGTTACCTGACTGTCAGATCATGGCATCATACGAAGTCATGAGTGAAATAATAGGCAAGGCGAGCGCCATGGATAGCTTCAAGAAGGAAATTGTAGGGTTCAACAAGACATTTCTGTTCAAGCCTTCAGATGCAAAGCCCTATCATGTGGAGATTAACAATGGGACTGCCACGCTTGCAGAAGGCGAGGTGGCATCACCAAGCGCAACAATTTCAGCAACCGACCAGGTGCTGTCTGACATATTCACGGGCAAGACCGACGCTATCAAGGCCTTCATGCAGGGCCAGCTTAAAGTAAGTGGCGATATATTCAGCGCACAGAAACTTACCGGAATCGTGTCGAAGCTCAGGAAGTGATCTCTTGAATATAAGATCGGTCACCGTAATAGGTGCCGGGATCATGGGCCACGGCATTGCAGAAGTTTGTGCAATTTCAGGCCTCCCCGTTATCATTGAGGATGCATTTCCAGAGGCGCTGAAAAAGGCTGAGGTATCAATAAAGAGCAGCCTTGACCGTATGAAGAAGTCAGGAAAGATCGATGATACTGCGTATTCTAGCGTTCTTTCCAGAATCTCCTTTTCATCATCCCTCAAGGAGGCTGTAAGAGACGCTGATCTTATCATAGAGGCTGTTCCTGAAATTCCTGACCTGAAGATATCCGTCATAAAGGATATTACATCTTCATGCAGGCCGGATGTCATTGTAGCCTCCAACACCTCGAATATCAGGATTTCCACCCTTGCTGATCATGCAACAAATCCCCAGCGCGTTCTGGGGCTCCACTTCTTTAATCCTCCTGTGGTTATGAAGCTGGTAGAAGTCATAAAATCTGATAAGACCTCACAGGAATATTTTGATTCTGCCTTTGAGTTTGCAAAATTCATTGGAAAAACCCCAATAAAGGTTCTTAAAGACAGTCCTGGATTCGTTGTCAACAGGATAAATGCTCCGGAAAGCCTTCTTTTTTGCCTTATACTTGACAAAGGAATGGCGAGGCCGGAAGATGTGGATGCGTTCGCAAAGGGCCAGGGACTTCCCATGGGCCCATATGAACTGATGGATTACGTAGGCATAGACACCGTTGTGCATTCCCTGGAATATTATTCTGAAACTCTTGACAGGGAATACGGCAAATGCCATTACTTCAAGAAATTCATGGAAGAGGGGAAACTTGGCCTTAAGTCCGGTAAGGGATTCTACGTTTGGGAAAATGGCCATGCGAAGATCCCGGAGGCAAAGCCATCATCCGTCCTTGAGCTCCTTGATATTCTTGCTGTTGAGATCAACGAAGCTGTGAAGATAATAGAGGAGGGAGTAGCTGCACCTTCAGACATAGAAACTGGGGTAAAGCTTGGAATGAACCGCCCCTTCGGTCCGATATCTGTGGCTGAGAGCCTCACTAATGCAGAGATCAAGAGAAAACTCTTGGCGCTGAGCCAGAAGTTCGACACGAAGATATTCTATCCGGCAAAATCAATAGAGGATGGAAAGCTGAGGGAGATAATTTCTGGAAAGGCCCTCAAGCACACAGAAGAAACAGCGCAACCAGCCTCGGATGCTAAGGCTGCCGACGGGGATGAGGTGGTGAGGCTGGAGAGGGATGAGCAGACCAAAGTTGCCCGCCTCATACTCAAGAACACCAGGAACAATCTCATAAACCAGAAGGTCCTGGAATCTCTTGAAAAGTACCTGAAACAGCTCTGGAATGATCATGAGATCAATGTTATTGTGATTAGGGGCGAGGGCGATAATTTCTCCGCTGGTGCGCAGCTGACACAGTTTTTCAGCGGGCCTATGGACTTTTCTGAAAATGCCCGGCTTGGAGAGAGGACCTTCAGGCTGCTTTCCGAAATACCCAAGATCACCATTGCTGAGATGAAAGGCTTTGTCCTTGGCGGGGGATTCGAGCTTTCAATATGGTGTGACATCAGGGTTGCCACTCCTGAGGCAACAATAGGCTTCCCAGAGACAACGCTTGGCCTGATTCCAGGATGGGGTGGGAGCCAGAGGCTCAGCAAGCTTGTAGGCATGTCAAGGGCTTCTTACCTAATTCTCACTGGGGACAGATTCACTGGAAAATACGCAAGCGATATTGGCCTGGTGTATAAGCTGTTTGAGAAGACAAATATAGCATCTGAGACAGACAGGCTGGCTGCGGACCTCGCATCCAGAATAGCCCCGGTTTCTGCTGCCATGGCAAAGAAGCTGATCTACAAGGGGAGCGAAATGGGCACTGACAACGGGCTTGAGATGGAATCAGTGGCAATGGGGCTTCTATACGGCACAGATGATCTGAAGGAGGGAATATCGGCATTCCTGCAGAAGAGGAAGCCAGATTACAAGGGTAGGTAACTACCCCTTCATTGCCTCAAGAAGTAAGCCTGATATATCCGATACTTTGCCCTTTTTTGAAAGATTGGAAAGGCATATGGGACAGGCCGTGACAATCTCATCTGCACCGATTGCCTCCAGCTCCGCATACCTGTCATTCGATATTTTCTCTGAAAGATCAGGAAATATTAGCTCGTCTGGGCCTCCACAGCATCTGTTTCTCTTTCCGCTCCTGGCTGGGAGCTTGACTTCCGATGCCGATCTTAACAGTTCCAGCGGCCTGTTATAGGCATCCGTTCTCAGAACGAAATGGCATGGCTCATGGTAGGCAACATTCTTTCCAGTGCTGTGCAGTTTTGACTGATCCAGCAGGTCTGTGTAAAAGACAACTTCCAGATCAAATCCTTTTACGTATTTTGGATAAGCATTCCTGAGCAGATCGTATGTATGAGGATCGACCGTTATAATTCTTCTGGCCCCTGTTTTCTTGAGCATTCTGTACACCTTGGCGGAATATTCACGGAATTCCTCAAGATAGCCAAGATCGTAAATGAATGTCCCTGGATATGGCTCCTCATCACCCATATATGAAAAATTAACTCCAGCTCTGGCCAAAAGTTCGGCAATGTTCCTGAGGGATTGATCCAGTTTTGCTTTGAAATCCTTATCATACTGGGTTGCCGATATCCTTACCAGAGAGGGTATTTCTGACGCCATTGCTGCCATGAATCTTCCCATGGCATCCCCCATGAGTGATCGCATTGCGTTCATCTTGCCAGTGTAAGCCATGAGCTGATACATGTTACCTGTGTAAAGCAGATTCTCAGAACGGTCACTGAATTTCAGTCCTGAAGCCCAGCTGCCGAGCCCCCGGTGGATTCCTAATGGGTTCATGTATTTCATTGTTGCAGCCACAATCATACTCGCATAGGGATTCCGGCTGCCCTTCATTTTTGCGCCAGCCAGAATGCTTCTGGATAGATGGCTCACTACGCCAGCATTTACGCCTGCTGGACATACCTGCAGACAAGCGAAACAGTCAAGGCATGAATAGAAGCTGTCGGATAACTGAAGATTTGGTTTGCCTT
Source organism: Thermoplasmata archaeon (assembly GCA_021797355.1). Classification (GTDB taxonomy): domain Archaea; phylum Thermoplasmatota; class Thermoplasmata; order Thermoplasmatales; family Thermoplasmataceae; genus UBA509. Next base: position 59,860 of record JAJZZX010000008.1, read on the forward strand.
CCATATTCATTGAATTCAGGAGTTCCTTGCCCAGTATGACGCGGCCGCGGGCTCCTTTCCACAAATCATAGCCAGATGCCGGCAGCGTTGGGCATACGCTTTCACAGAAGCCGCAGCTTATGCATTTTCCTACCTCTTCCTCAAGCTGCCGGAGAAGATCAGTCAAACATCTTACCCCTGTTCATTATGCCTTTTGGATCAAAATCTTTCCTGATGGCCTTCATAAGCTCCATTACATGAGGTGAACCTGTTTCCCTGATTTCCATTTCAAGAAGTTCCTTTTTCTCAATGCCAATTCCATGTTCGGCAGACACACTTCCGCCATATTTTAAGGCAATACGCCCAAAATCAATCTGGAATTCATCAACCTTCTTCATCTGTTCCCGGTTTGAGACATCGGCGTAAATATTCGCATGAATGTTTCCATCTGCTATATGGCCGAAGAGAGCTACCTTCAGCCCGTGCTCATTGACCTTTGATTCGCTGTCCTTGAGAGCCTCAGGAAGCCTGGATGCAGGAACCACTATGTCTCCAATGACGACCCTCTCAGACATGCTGCTGCGCTCACTAAGCAGAGATGCGTAGGCTCCCTTCCTGGCCTCATAGATCCTGGACATTTCCTGTGGATCGGTGGTTACCCTAAGATCTAACGGGCTGAACTCTTTCATTACCTCCGCAGCGTCTTGAAGTTGCCTCTGCAGGCTCTCTCGTGGGGCAGCAATGTCTACTATGAGGAGATATCTGGCCCTCTCCGGAAATTCCATACCTCTTGTTTTCTCCAGTGAATCCATGGTGATTCTGTCCAGAAATTCCGCTATCTCTGGTGTTATTCCCCTGGCCTTCATAGATGAAATGGCCCTTCCGACGTTGCCAATCTCATCGTAATATGCCAGGATCCTCCCCTTGGCCTCTGGTAGGGGCCATATCTTCAGAATGGCCTTGGTAATAACTCCAAGTGTGCCTTCTGCGCCCACGAAAAGGGCCGTGAGGTCGTAGCCTGCAGTCCTCTTCAGGACCTTCCCTCCTACGTTGATGACCTCCCCGTTTGGAAGTACAACCTCAAGACCCAGTATCCAGTTGCGCGTTGTACCATATGTTGCAGCCCGCAGCCCTCCAGCATTTGTTGAGATAGATCCCCCAACTGTAGCGGCAAGCGAGCTTGCTGGATCCGGGGGGTAAAAATGCCTAAACCTTGAAAGATACTCATTGAGGGCATCAAGCCTTACTCCCGGTTCAGCTATTGCGTATCTGTCCTCAGGCTTTACTTCAAGAATGTGATCGAATTTTGCCATGCTGAGGACAATTGAATCTTCAAGAGGAATAGATGAGCCTGTAAGTGAAGTGCCGCCCCCTCTTACAACGACTGATACCGAATATTTCTGGCATATCTTCAGAGTATCGCTTACCTGCTCTACGCTGTCCGGCAGGGCTACTGCAACGGGGTCATTTCCCTGGAAATATGAAGCATCGGTACGATATGGAATTAACTGCTCTTTCCTTGTTAAAAGGTTGTTGCCTAGTGCTGACTTGAGATCCTCAAGTAGGGCCATGAATGTGGAGAGTTTATATGTTCTTTAAATGATTCGTGGGCTCATCATGGCTGATACTTATGCAGTAAAACCTTCTCCTTGCGTCATTCATGCATATCTGTGTATGAACCAGGCCAGCATCCCGAAGTATGCGTATGGCATATAACAGTGTTCTTTTGGGAAGAGAGGTTTCAGATTTTAGGTCCTCGAATTTTGCTATCTTCAGCCGAGAGAGTGCCTCTATTACCGTTAAGGCTGAATTGGGCAGATTGCCATAGGCAGTTTCCATTGTGAAACTAGCATAAACAAGTGCATTAAGTATTTGTCTGATAAAATTACAGAGAGTTATCATAGGGGATTGCATAGGAGAAGCGGAAAGCTCTACCAACTTAATTGAAAGATTTATCTGTTGTGAATAATTAGCCCTTTTGCGCCACTGTAGCTCAGTTGGTAGAGCAGCTGACTTGTAATCAGCAGGTCGGGGGATCGATACCCTCCAGTGGCTCTTCAACGCCCCTTTCATGGATATCCATGAGGACATTGCGGTATGCAATGTGATTCTCAACAGGATTCATGTAGAATCCTAGAATCTCATAGTTTCCTGATTCACGTATTCCCATTGCAAATATGACACATTCCTTCCGCACTGTTTCCATTCTCAGGGAGAAGAACACTGCATCCATGAATATGGCGATGTATCTCTTCTCAAGTGGCCTTTACCGCCACCCGCTTATTTCCGGAACTGTTATTTCCGTGATCCTTGATATTGTTGACCTGCTGTATTTATTGTGAAACAGTTCCTCAAGTATTTCTGCCATCTTCCCTGCTGATATTCCCTTTGAATACATGGAAATAACAAGATCGTCTATTCCGATGTTGCGCCGATATGGTTCGAATAAGGCTGTCTGGAATTCATTGTTGCGATCCCCTGTAACCCTGAGATCATTTATTTTCCCATATCTTGTACCCAGATCTCTCCCGTAATATCCATTTCTCGATCCACTGTTCTGCCATTGTTTATTGCTTCCTGGGTGGTTCCTGGAGGCATCCTTTCATTTTTCATGAAATTTCTCCCATGATCAAGATCCTGATCTTTTATTTACACAAAATTCTGAATATTATCGTCAAAGTCGCAGAAAGAGCCAAGATCAAGCAAAACAATGGTCAATTTGTCTGCATTAGCCATACTAAAAGAATCCATCTTCAACCTTAGGCAGCTGCAGACATCTTCTTTACATGGAATTAGTCTGCTATTACATGGTTACAGAAATCCGAGATTAGAAGAGCGTGTGAAAAATATATGGGGGGCAACGTTACACCTGCTTCGTTTCACAAATCTTCGACGGGGCATACAAATGTATGTATCCACACCTTTCAGTAAATTTATGATTCAGATTATAAATATTGCAGCAGACAGCAAAATGCTAATTGCAGTTACGACCAATACTCTGAAAGATACTTTTTTTACTGAATATTTTCGTATTTCTAAGTTTAATATTTTATGTAGCTCCTTACTTTCGAAGATTTTCTTAGTTAGTTCTATGTCGTTATTATTTTCACTCAATGGCTCAAATATTGGTTCATCTTCAGTTTTTCCTTTAGACACTTTTCCAATAACTTTGCCAGATACATTCTCAATTGGAGTCCATGGATCTCTAAATGAGTGAGCATCACCTTTCGTGATGATTTTTGAATCTTCCATCTCTACCAACCTGTGTGCAATAAAGCTTTTAGTTGTAAGGCCAGCCTGAGAGATTCTCGGTGTAAATACCACTATGTCACCTTCCTTAATTCCCATGTCTTCAGAGAAATCAAGAACAATCAAAATATCACCATCTTCTAAAGTTGGAAACATGCTTCTCCCAGAACTTTGCATAATCTTTACTCCGTTTTTGACTAATTCTGGATTGTCGAAGTAAATTTGCCTCCGCTGACATTCTTTAAAAATATCAGAAAGCAAATAGAATAATGAATAGAACATTAAGACAACGACGTAGATCGGCAGAATGTGGTGTGATTTTAGAGAGAGGAGGGCCATCACGATAATTATTGATGGAAATATGAGGAAAAATGAAAATCGCAAAAGGTTAACATACCTCTCTTTAAGCATCAGTAAAATAATATATATAATCCCAGTAATTATAATCAAATCTGAACCCAGTATAACTCTATAAGTTAGAATTGGGGCCATGGCATGGAATTGCGTATAGCCAGTAATATTATAAAATTCCACGCCCCACGCCAAAAGAAACATTATCAATACGACAAAAAGCAGATATACTGCTGAATTCATGATAAATCTGAGGTGTCTTCGTGCCTTGAGATCGATATTTTTCCGTAAAGAAGCAATGAGATAATACAGAAATAAGATTCCCACCTGTGTACTTATAATGATTCCAGTAATTTCTAACAGCCCATTAGGAAGTATCAGATAAAAAATTTCAGAAGGATTGGAATAGATTAACAATGAAGATAGAAGAGAGGAGTTCAACAGAAGCGATAAAAAAGACGCCGTCAATAGCAGGAAGGATCCAAATATTAGTATGGCAACTAATGAAATATTGGTAAATATAATCAGTTCCGCGAGGCGCTCAGGTGAAAGGGAGATAGGTGGAAAGAGGATGTTTTTGGTGTAGTTAGGAACCGGAATTAGGTTGAAAGAGGTTAATTTGTCCACAAAGAACAATATAGAGTACACTGAAAACATCAATAACGGTAAAGCTAAACTTACAACCAGAACACGAGCATCGTGTTCATCAAGATCCCCCTTTGATCTGGCAGCTATTATTATCCCACCTATAAAAGTGATCCTCGCTATGGTGTTTATTAATATATGCGGTTCATTTCTTTTAAAATAAGCCAAGAACATCCCAATGTAAAAAACCAGAACCCCTATTGTTATTCGAATATAGTCTGCCGTTCCATGCTTTAGCAAAATCACTTCAAGCACATATATCAAGAAGAATATTGAGAAAAACTTCACTAAGTAACTTATGATCTCATAACCAGCAGATCTACTCAAGAAATTTCACCATAAAATTATGGAAATTTAATTTTAAAAAGATACCTATTAAGCCGCTGCACCAAGTATCCCTAGTGCCCTGATCATCTATCGCCCTTATCTTTTCCAGTTCGTGTTCAAGTGCCCTTAACATCCTATCACCCTATCCAAAGAAGGCTATTGAAACTTTTAATATAGCCCTCTAGTGGCTCTTCCTGAAGTTAAAAGCAGAAGAATTTGGATGAGAATCGGCAGGTAAGTAGATTCATTAAAGCTGCCTTCATGGAGCCTGACACTCATATATTTGAACATTGCAAAGTCAGACTTCCGAAAATGTGAGGTTGAAGCAAACCATTGAGTATCCTGCATAAAGGCAGAATGAGTGCCTAAATTTCTGATGATCCAATGAAATAATGAGAAGAGAGGCGATCGCCCGATCCCATTGGTCATATTGTTCAGGCTCGCATTAATGAAAGCCCTTATGCAGACATCAAACGCTATGGCTCAGTATCTCTTCGTAATCAATGGGACTATCATTTCCTCAGCGCTGAATCCCCCATGCATTCCGATCATGTCAAAATTTGACCACTCCGGATCAAGGACGGAAAGCGATGTATCAATGATTCCACTGTTTTCGGCTGGAATTATTGTGAAGTCTGAAAACAGGTCCGTATCAACGGAAGTGGAGGCTTTTCTTCCGAATAGTCCGTCATCAATCAGCCTTTTCGTGTTTATGGCCCTATAGGTGGGGTATTTTTTAGATATATGGTCAAGAAACTCTTCCTTCATGGTCTCTCTGACCCTCAGGAAGGGGGCCCTCTCATCCCCTGTTACTGGAGAAAGAATCATCCTCCTCAGTTTCCTGTCTCTTGCTAGGTCGTTAATTCTGTCCTGATTAACTGTCGTATGCCCATGATCTGCGGATATGGCTACATTTGTTCCAGAACCATTAATGCTTTCTCCCATAACGTTTCTTATGAAATAGAATATGGAGTCAATATCTTCTGCAGTTTCCTGCGTAAATGGCCCGATCTTGTGGGAAATTGTGTCAACAGAGGAGATATAGCAGAAATGGAAGCTCCTCTTCCCTGCAGACAGGATGTCATTCCTCAGTGAAGTAAACAAGTGAGAAATGGAGTGGTAAGGCCTAAGCACAGACCCCTTTCCTGTAATCCTTGTAAGTCCGCTGTTCCTTATGCTGTAAGGCATGTAAAGGAAAGAAACCATTCCATCTGCGGATATCTTTTCATGTATTGTTCCGTGCCGGAAAATATTGGAGAAGATGTTTGAGTTTTCCACCAGTGACCGGTTTCGAATTCCCAGCGGGGACAGGGAGATCATGTTGCATACCGATCCTGCTTCCTTTAGGTACTGGATATAACCTATTATTCCATGTTCCTCCGGATCCATGCCTGTATGGTACGTCACAGTCGCAGTCGAGGTGGTCGAAGGAAAAACACTGGTTACTGGAATGTATGAAGATTCCTCTGTGAACGCCCTCAGGTTGCTTACCTTGTAGTTATGGAGCGCAAACTGGAGAGTGCTGTGCCCGAGCCCATCAATGAGAATAAAGACAGTATGGTCAGCCTCCTCCGAGACATGGCGGAACAGGTCCGGAGACCTTGTGCCTTGATCTATGCCCATGGACTCAAGAAGCGCATAAGGCAAATCTGCTATTGAGCCTCTTCCAAACGCAGGCCTGTAAAGGTCATCCATGCCCTTCCATCTGTAACTCTCAATTAGCCTCTCCATATCCTCATCTGTCAAGTGATTCTCTCTCCTGCCAGTGCTTATTGCTTGTATTGCCTAAATGATTTTGGTGTTCAAGCGTTACGTTTATCAGTTGGGTTGATGATGCACAACGTTCACTTTTCAGTGGCTCTGACTGTAGTCATCTGGGCTGCTGAACCCCTATCCTCCTTTCCTCTTACAAGGGAGAAAATTGTCGCTACGACAAGTATACCCAGTGATACATACAGTGCCCCATGTATCCCTGCCATGAAGGAGGCGGAGACATTTCCAAGAAGCTTTCCCACACCTGCAAAAACCTCAAATGCCACATATCTGGGGACACTAAGGCTGGCTATGGAGATTGCGACCACAAAACTTCCCAGCATCCCTATGTTTGCCATGGTTCTCAGGAAACCTGAAGCCAACCCGTAAAGATCCCGGGGAGAATTGGCCATAACTGCACTGTTGTTTGCAGGGAAGAACATTGATGAACCAGTACCGGTGAGGAAAGAGGCAACAAGGACTACATATAGGCTTGATGTGACTGTCAGTGTAGAATATACAAGAACAGATATGCCCATTATGGACAAGCCCAGAGTTGCCGGTATCCTGGACCCGATCCTATCTGTCAATTTTCCAAACTGGGGTCCCATTATGCTACCTACAACGTATCCTGGAAGTAGCAAAAGCGAGCTGTCAAAGGGTGAAAGCCCCCTGATACCCTGAAGATACATTATTATGATAAAGACAACCGCCAGAAATCCAAGGCTCTGGAAAAATGATGCCAGAATTGAAAAGGTTAATACCCTGATCCTGAAAATCTTCATTGGCAGAAGAGGCTTTTCAACTTTCCTTTCCACATAGAGGAAGAAGAGTATTACCACTATGCCCAATCCAATTAATGCCAGATTCAGCGTCCTAACCCCGTTTGAGGCAATATCCACTGCTGCGTAGGATATCAGTACAAGCGCTGTTCCTAGAGAGAAAGTCCCAGGAAGATCCAGCTTGTTTCCCATTGGCTGCCCTCTCTTTATGTGCTTCAGGCCAAGATATAGTCCAACAAGGCCAATGGGAACGTTGATGTAAAAGATGTACCTCCACCCTATGAAAGTGGTAATTATCCCCCCAAGGACGATTCCAAGCATAGCCCCTGCATTATATCCTACTGCGGTATAGCCAAATACCCGGCCTCTCCTGTTTGGCGGGAAATTATCTGCAATTATCGCGCCGCTGTTTGCCTGTATCATGGCAGCGCCGCAAGCCTGTATTGCCCTGAAGGCAATGAGTTCAATGATTCCAGAAGCGGCGCCGCAGAGTGCTGATCCAACTGTGAAAATTGCCAGCCCGGTATTGAAAATTCTTTTCCTTGTAAGAATGTCGCCGAGCCTGCCTAGCTGAGTGGTGCCAACAGCTATGACAAGGAGGTAGATCATTATGATCCATATGGAAAGTGAAAGTTGTGTCTTCAGGTCAACAGTAATTGTTGGCAGGGCAAGAAGAACGATGGTAGAATCCACTGCACCCATGAGCACACCGATCATTAGTGCGGCAATAAGCTTGGACTCTGCGTTCACAAGAAGTGATTTCAACTGGTTAGATTACTGTTGCCATTGGCTTTATAGAGAAAATATTTGGCTTCGTGAACTTTCTTCTAGCCATTTGAATGACACTAACCATGTGGCATGCGATGAAAAGCCATAAATACTGATAGACAATCTCTATCACGATTGATTTGATAATTGTTCCAAATTCTATTGAAAATGAGGAAGAATTGAAGGACATCCTCAACGGTTCCTCGTCCAGCTTCAGAAACATCAGGCTTTATGACAGGAGTGTATTCGTTGTGGAGGGAGCACCACCTGAAGTTCCTGCCAATATGGGATACGTTCTCAGGGGAGGCCTCTCATCCCGTGAGTTCAAGAAAAACAACACCAGGGTGAAAGTAGGAAACGTGGAGATCGGCGGATCATCACTCGTCATAGCTGCCGGCCCATGCGCCGTTGAATCAAGAGATCAGCTGATTACCATTGCACAGGAGGTCAGAAGAAGAGGTGCCAACATGTTGAGAGGTGGTGCGTTCAAGCCGAGAACAAGCCCCTACTCATTCCAGGGACTGGGATTTCAGGGCCTGAAATATCTTAAGGAGGCCTCAGACATAACCGGTATGCCGGTTGTATCAGAGATCCTGGATCCAGCAGATTATACAGGATTCGCTGACACTGTAGACATGCTGCAGATAGGCAGCAGGAATTCCCAGAATTTTGCCCTGCTGAAGTTTGCCGGCTCCCAGGAGAAACCCGTGCTCCTAAAAAACGGCATGGGAAACTCACTGGGGGAGTGGCTCGGATCGGCGGAATACATTCTTTCCGGCGGGAACCAGAATGTTGTTCTGTGTTACAGGGGCATAAGGAGCTTCGAAACAGCCACTAGATTCACCATGGATTCTGGCACAATTGTCTCCGCAGGAATCGTTAGCCATCTTCCGGTATGTGCTGATCCCAGCCATCCAGCTGGCCGCAGGGATCTGGTTGAGCCCCTCGCCCTTGCTGCTGTTGCAGCAGGTGCAACCATGCTTGAGGTGGAGGTTCATAACGATCCGGATCATGCTCTTTCCGATGCCGAACAGCAGATAACTTTAGAGCAGTTTGACCGCCTGGCGAAGAATGTAAGGAGCCTGCATGAGCTTATAAACAGCAGGGTTCCCGCCACTTTCTAATCAGAGTCCCCGCTGTCAGTGGCTTTATGCTCCTGAAATGCAGGCATGCTCCCTGGTATCCGGCTCTTGGTCTCCTTCATAAAGAGGGTGCTCAAGACGAGCCCAAGAATCGCAAATATACCAAATAGAAGTATGCCTGCCCAGGCACCATACATTGCGGAAAGAAACGAGTATCCTGCAACTCCTATTAGACCGCCAATTCTTCCGATGGATTCTGAAATGCCCTGGCCGGTTCCCCTGTGCTCTGTTGAAAATTGCTCTGCTGGTGAGATTACAACTGTTTTGTCCGGGCCTAAGGCGCCAAAAAAGTAAGCCAGGAGAAGCAGGGCCACCAAGATAGCAGAGTTGCCTGCCCCATAAAGCGCAAGCAGCAGTGACATTATGATGAGCGGTATAGCCCTCCCCAGGAATCCGTACACCTGAAGGGGGCGCCTTCCCACTCTGTCAATCAAGAATATTGTGAGAACCGCTGCCGGTATGGTTATAGCCTTGACCAATAGACTCCCGTATGACGCTGTAACATCCCCTATGCCAAGTGATGTTACCAGGATCAGAGGCAGAAACAGTGACAGTCCCTGGTCTCCAACCTGGTATGATAGCCAGGTGAACGAAGTTACCACAACATCCCTCTGCGTTCTCCTGTTGAAGCTCTTCAATATACCTAGAATTGTTTTCTCTCGTTTTTTCTTCCAGAGTATTGATTCCGGGATTCTTGACCTCAGCAAAAGTACCGGAACTGCCATGAATCCTCCCGCAGCAAGAACATATCTCCACCCGGCGGGATTTCCAGAAATGAATAAGGCTCCGAGCCCGTATGCAAGGACCATTCCGAAATTGGCAGCCATCATAACAGAAGCCATGCTCTTTCCCCTGCTTTCAGCCGGACGTGTTTCTGCAAGGTATGGAAATATCACAGCAAAATCTGCGCCGATGCCCATGCCGACTATGAACCTGAACACAACCAGCCATGCATAATTGGGTGACATAGCGCTCCCCAGTGATGCAAACACATATGCTGCAAAATCTGAGAGGAGGAGGATTCTTCTTCCAAAGCGGTCTGCGAAAACTCCTGCTGATACTGACCCAATTATTGCCCCTATTATGGCAGACGATCCTAGAATTGCAATCTCTGTTCCGCTGAGATTCCATGCCTTATCAAGAACAAGCAGGGCCACCGATATTGCTGCCAGATCGTATGTTGCTATGAATATACCGGAGCCTGTTATTGAAGTTGTGAAATTTTTTCTCATTTTGCCTGGGCCTTTTTTAGTCCTTCCCAATGTCATGTAAGGATGTCCTGACATTTTAATCCGATATTAAACCTTAATCCTCAGTTTCGCCCGCGGAGAAGAAGCTCAAGGGCAAGTTTCTAATAATGGTGGGTGCTGATCCGAAATTCCAGGGCTGGATCATGCTAAACAAGACGCTCATTGCACTCAGATCATTTGTTGTGGCGGTGGGTGCAACAGCTGCAAGTTCCTTTGTCGGTGTATTTGGTGTATATCTGGGAGCCTCGGCCGTTGAAATGGGGTGGCTTCAGTCATCGGCTAACGCACTTTCTAACGGTGGCCAGCTTATATGGGGGAGGCTCAGTGACAAGGTAGGAAAAAGAAGGCCTTTCCTGATAGCGGGAAGCCTCATTCTAGCAATCCTCTGGTATATGATGGGAAGCATCAGGACTCCGGTACAGCTTGTGGTTGTGTATGCAACCATATCACTTTTTGGGTCACTCATCACCGTCAACTGGTATTCCCTGATTGCGGATCAGACAGACAGTTCCACCAGAGGCAGATATCTGTCGGTAATTAACATCCTTAGCTCCATCGGAACAATTCTCTCACTGGTTGTGATGACCTTCCTATTCCAGGGGCAGGTGAACAGGGATATATTTATACCTTTTTCCACTGCTGCCGGTTCCTACGTCATCTCCGGAGTGCTAATGTCGCTTCTTAAGGAGCCTTCCCATAGAACTGAGGTTGCGGGAAGGATAATGGAGACCTTGAGGAACCTGAAAAAGACGCCTCTCTTCTACAGGTACTTCGTGGCAATGAACGTACAGGGCCTCTTCTGGTCTATGGCATGGCCAATGTTTCCAATTACCATAGTACTGGTTATGCACTTTACCCTCAGTGATGTTGCCATATTGACCGTAGCATCACTGTCCGTTACCATAGTGGTTCAATATCTTCTCGGAAAGATCACGGATCGAGTGAATCGTCCTCCGCTGATCTTCGCCAATAGGGTCATGCTCAGTGCCATACCGCTCTTGTACGCGTTTTTTTCAAATTTTTGGGAATTCATCATCCTTGAACTATACAGCGGTATTCTGGGATCAATCCAGAATGTGGTTATGAACTCCTACCTGCTGGATATTGTTCCAGACGGCCACAGGGCAGAGTATATCTCGATCATAAATGGATTCAACGGGATCATATATCTTGTGGGAGCCTTGTCCGGTGGCTATCTCCTAGCCTTCATGCAGCAGCACTTCCCCCTTCATCTTGCCCTCATATTTTCATACCTAGTGGTCTTTCTCGGCAGATTCATTTCTTCTCTTCTTTTCATTGGCCTCAAGGAGCCTGAGCAGAAGGGGCGTGCGCCATTGCAGCTGTATTCCCTCTTGTTCAGATTCAAGCAACCTGGAAACCCGTCTGGCGGCACGCTGCGGTTCAGGTAGAATCAGTCCGGCCCCAGGATGCACCTTCCTGATTCCAGTATTATTACTGTGCAGTCTTCTGTAAGTGTTCCAGACACGATCTTACTTCCAAGAACGTTCCTTAACCAGGACAGGAGATCGACCATATTTCCCTTCAGCCTTATTCTGGACCTGTCTGCGGCTGCTATTACATTTTTCAGTGCATCAAGAAGGTGCGTTCCGCCTTTGATGGTCACGGAAACGGCAACGCCGCTTTCCTGAATTGCAGCAATAGTTTCTGCCGCCTGCTGGATCTTCGTGTAAGCCCTTCTTTCCAGAATAGATATATTTTGCCGGGTGGTGCCAAGGGAAGCAGCAATTTCGCCAAGTGAGAGGCCGCTCTTGCGGAGTCTTAATATCTCCATCTGCCTCCTTGTGATCAGCCCTATCTTCTCTCCTGCTTGGTCATCCATAACGTGGTAATGTCAACCGTTATTGTTTAATTTTTTCATTAATAAAACAATTTTATAACTGCCGCACTGATCAGGTAGCATGAAGCGCTCCGCACTGGCAATAACCATAGCAGCCATAGTGGTGGCAACAGGGGTGGCAGGATATGCCATATTCAGGCCACAACCGGCCCTTGTCATTTTTGTGGCTGATGCTTATGTTGGGGAAGCGGATGCCCTTTCCTCAGGCTTCCATAATGCCACTGGAATAAGTGTAGATAGGCCTCTGGGCGGAGGATCCTACGCACTTGCCAGAGAGATAGGCCAGGGGGACCCTGCAAGTGTATTCATATCAGTGGCCCTCAGCACCTACAACTCAACATATCTTGAATCCCGGTATTCTGGGTGGACTGTGGCCTTTGCATCCGATCAACTGGTTCTGGCATACTCACCGGCAGCAAATTCTTCCGTGAAAAGTATAGCCCGCCTATTCAATGAGGCGTATGGAGAAAATGCGTCACTTTACTACCAAGCCTTCAATGAGCTAACTTCCGGATCAGTGAAGGTTGGGATTTCCAATGCAAGCAGTGATCCAGCAGGACTCAGGGCATACCTTTCTCTTGAAGCGGCCGGATATCTCTATGGCAATAACACAACATCATATTTCGTTGACCGCCTAGCTCAGCATGATTCTGTTGCCACAGCATCAAATGCAGCTGAGCTGGTGACTCCGCTGGAGGAGGGTGACATAGGTTTCCTGTACATATACAAGTCTGCCGCAATCTCAAAGGGCCTTGACTACATAACGCTGCCCTATTCGCTCAATTTTGGAAATTCAAGCCTGGCAGGGTTCTATTCCAAATTCAGTTACCAAACCACGTCAGGAATTCAGTATGGGATGCCAATATACCTATACATATCGGCCGTGGCTGGCGGAACAGATCCAGCTGCATCCATCAGGTTTGTGACTTACGCAATTGAAAACAACAGCATGCTTTCCAGCTTTGGCCTTGTTCCCCTGAAGGTTTCCCTTCTTTTCAACAACACCGCTCCCCCGGCTCAAATACTCAATCTTGTTTCACAGGGAAAAATATCTTACGCCGGTACAATATGAGGCGGATGGGCCAGTGCAAATGAAAAATGGAAGGGATGCCCTCTGGGCAATTTCAGTGCTGACAATCGCCCTGATCTCGGTTCCCATAGCGCTAATCCTGATCTACGGATTTGCCATATATCATGATGCGGCCGGATTCGGAGATACAGTAATCAAGGCCATTGCCCTCACGCTCTTCACCTCATCGGTGTCTGTGGCAATAGTATTTTTGGTATTCACGCCACTGTCCTATGAGCTTGCCAGGAAAACGCACAGGGGCCTTGAGGCGATTGCGGACATACCTGCCTCAATACCGCATCCCATTGTGGGCATAGCCTTACTTATCCTGGGAAGCCCTTTCACTCCAACAGGAAGATTCCTTGAGTCCATAGGGTTCGATTTTTTCGACACAATCCAGGGGATGATAATTGCACTTTCATTTGTTTCCGCCCCCATATACATAAGATCAATGCAATCTGCCATATTCTCGCGGAATGAATACCCTGAACTCCTTGCCCAGTCCCTGGGAGCGTCGCGGCTGAGAACTCTTTACTCCGTAGTTTTGCCCGCAATGTCAAGACAAGCCATTGCATCGGCACTTACTTCCATGAGCAGGGCCATGAGCGAGTTTGGCTCCATTGCCATAATAGCCTACTACGTGACACAGTATCCATTCTCAGGGGTAAGTGCAGCCTCGGTGCTTATTTACCAGTATTATGGCTATTTTGGCCCCGGTGTTGCCATAACGGCATCCGCCCTAATGATTCTATTCTCGTTAGTAATTCTTCTGACAGGAAGGATAATGGGGTTTGGGCAGAGAGGAGGCCGTATGGAAAATGGCAATTGAGGCTGATATTTCATACAGGATAGGCGATCTCTCCATCAATGCGGCATTTAGGGCAAAAGGAAATGCCATGATAGCCGGGCCCAACGGATCCGGAAAGACAACGCTCTTGCGGATTCTGGCCGGGCACATTGATGGATTTCGCGGAAGCATCATTCTGGACGGCAAGGACATAACCGACCTTCCCCTGCAGAGGAGAGGAGTTGTATACCTGAACCAGGATACGTATTTCCCTTCCATGAAGGTTCACGACCACATCGCATGGCCGCATGAAGTGGGAGACAGGGAAGAAGAGATTCGCCAGATATGCAGCGATCTTGGAATAGATTACACTGGCAGGGTGGGGAACCTGAGTGTGGGGCAGAGGGCCAGGGTTGCCGTTGCCACAGCAATTTTCAACCGTCCGCGCCTCATACTTATGGATGAGGTTACATCTGTAATAAGCGAGGGTCCTGCCTTCCTGGAATCTTCGCTTGATCTTGCAGCATCGCGCGGATCACAGGTCATATATGTCACGCAGAACCTTGGGGAAGCCGTGCATGCAAGTGAAGTTTACAGAATGGAACATGGATCAGTGGTTTCCCTGGTCCAGGGTTGAGAGAAATTTCTCTACCTCCATGAGCATATTCTTCTGGTTATCATATGTAAGCGATTTAAGGGCATCTTCATACTTCATCCAAACAAATCCCATGTGTTCATGCGATATTGTCGGAGATTGCTGTTCGTTTACCCTGCCAACAAACATTATTACTCTTTTCCTAACTTTCTGGTCTCTGTGGCTGAACCAGTAATCCATCTCGTACCGGAACCCGGGGATTGGATCAACGTTAAGGCCTGTCTCCTCTAGCGTTTCACGTTTTGCTGCACTTATCTCCGTCTCGCCTTCTTCTATGTGGCCCTTGGGAAAATCTAGGAAACCCTCCCTCCGGACCAGGAAGAGATATTCATGTTCTCCCTGTGGAGTGACCCTGTATACCATTATACCACTGCTAACCTCATTACTTACTCCAGTCTTCATATGTATCTTCCAATGCGCAATGGCATAATAATTGTGGCTTTGCTTGTCCACTTATGGGAGCGGAAGGTGCGGGAAAAAAGTTTTTATGCATGATATGATAAAGCATGTCATGAATGAAGAAAGGAGTGGTTGCCTTTATTGCTCCTGAAACTGAGAACATACTGGATAATCTCAGGGAAAGGATGCTGAGGAATTCCATGGATATTATCAGGCTCTTCTCTGAGAGGATTGAAATCTCCAGGGAGATTGCCCGCGTGAAAAGCGCATCCGGCATGGATCTACGGGTAAGGGAGAGAGAGCTTGACATCATGAGGAAGATGGATCTTGGAGATTCTGTCCTGAATTCTATTCTTAGCTCACTGTTTGAGTTCTCAATACGAAGCCAGGAATCGTTCAGAGGCATTCCCGCCAACTGCACAACTCCTGCGGAAATAGCTCTGAGCGGTGACAGGGATGGGCTTCTGTGGGTACTTGGCAGCCTTGTCTCCAAGCCCGGGATAGAATTCTACGCTACATCACGCATTCCTGATGCTATGGCTTTATCAGTTCAGCATTCTGGCGGGCACATAGTCAATGCAGAGGGGCCGACAGATTCGGTAAAGATATGCCTTGGAACATCAGGGATGGATTGCTGGGCTGAGTTGCGGGACAGCAATTTGCTTGTAATCAGGAACCTGGAATCACTTTCTGCCCCGTTCAAAAGGTACAGAATCGTGACTTCATGAGGATAGGAATTGTTGGATCCGGAGGCAGATTTGGATCTGCTGCTGCATCTTATCTTATCTCCAAGGGCCTCAGTGTTCATGGAATACATGGCAGGGACTTCAGCAAGCCATTTCTTGACAGTGTTGATTTCGCGATTTTAGCAGTTCCAATCAGTGCTGCCATTTCCATAATCGAAGATTGCGGAGACAGGGGGAAGGTCATTGAAATAGGATCTGTCAAGAGGCCGTTCATGAAGTACAAGGGTGAGATAATAAGCATACACCCTCTTTTTGGGCCCCTAACAATGGGCAACGACCAGTTCAGGGATATCATTTTTGTTAAAGACCTGTCAGTGGCAAGAACCGAAGATATTATTTCAGCCATATTTCCCGATTCACTTATCAGGCCAATGACCGCTGATGATCATGACAGACTGATGTCTGATCTGCTTGTCAAGCCTTACATACTTGCGCTTCTGGGCCGTGAAATGGGATATTCCAACCATGAAGTCAGGACTGGATCGTTTGCCAAATTCCAGTCTGTAGCAAATATAGCCAATTCGGAAAGCCCGGAGGTTCTCATGGATACGATCACCCTGAACCCGTACTCACAGGAGGCCATAACATCTGCAAGTTTGGCCCTGCAAATGATACTTGACGAACAGAAAAAAAGGAGAGGCAGTTAAACAGCAATCTTAATCTCATCAGTGTTCATATATTCCCATACATGGATCTTGTTGACAAAAAGATAGTATTCAGTCTTCTGCGCGATGGGAGAGTCCCGCAGAGAAAGATAGCAATGGATGTAGGCATATCAGCTCAGGCCCTAAACTACAGGATAAACCGCCTGATTGAAGAGAAGGTGATCAAGCGCTTCACACTGCATGTAAATCCTGCACTCAGAGGTCAGTTAAGCGCCTTTGCCGCATTCAAGACTGATGTTGACTACCAGGGCGATGTTTTTTCAAAGATAAAGTGCCTTGAAGAGGTGAATCTTTACGGATTCTCCGGAAATGACATGGACGACCTTCAAGTAAAGCTTTCCGATGCCAGCTCAAAGCTTGGCGAACCCGTTATGCAGTACATACCGCCGGGCAGGCCAATTGGGATGAATGTAAACAGCAGTGATCTTGAAATAATCGAACTGCTGAAGAAAGACCCGCGGATGTCCGTCACTGACATTTCAAGCTCGCTTGATATACCGTACATGACTGCCAAACGAAGGCTCAACCTGCTTCTAAAGAATCATTTAATCGGAGTCATAACGGAACTTGACCTCTCAGGAGGAGATGTTGTGCTTTACTCAATTTTTTCACGGTCAGTCAATAGGGTCGCTGAATTTCTCTCCCCACAGATAGTATTTTCAATTGCAGACCAGAGGGCAGGAGTATTCACGTGCTTTTCCGAGAACCTCAGGAATGCCAAGGAGAGCATATCAAGGGTAAGGGAAATTGATCGTACTGCAGACGTGATGATACTGTATGATTACCAGTTCTTTTCCTGAGAGACAGGGCCTGCATCACATTTTTCTCTGTTCCTTTAGTTCTTTCATCATCCTAGTGCTGAGCGCCCTCACTATCCTGATGAGGTATTCCATCTCCGGACTCCTCACCTCCGAGAGCAGCTTAAGAGTCTTCCCCTTCCCTTCCGGAGGCTCTATTGACATCAGGTCGCTGCCGACAAAATCGAGAAACGCCGTGAACAGGTTTATGAGAGCTTTCCACGGAATGTGTTCCAGCTTCTCTTGAAGATCATCTGTATCCACCATTCCAGCTATCTGGCTCAAGACCGGCAGAATCTTCATGGCAGCCGAAGCTGCTCCCAGAAGTTCCATGGTACTTGCGTAATTGAACAGGTTGTCCGATTGTTCCGCAATGGCATCAAGAATGGACATTATTCCTGATTCCTGAAGTTTCTGCAATGTGTTAATGGTCGGTTCCAGTTCGGCAAGTTTCTGCAGGATGTCATCAAGCCTTCCGTCCTGTGAGGTCACTGGTACCACCCCCCATAGACACTTGCTAGGAAATACTTCTCGTATATTGCATGGGCTAGTTTTAGTATCCTGCTCCTGCCCATGGATCTGCAGTCCGGAAATGCCGTATTTGGAACTGTAAGCTTCTTCCCGAAATCACAGTATGCAATCCATCCTGCGTCTCCTGTGTCTGAAGCGCAAAGTCCAATTGTATTGTATGGAACCGGATCATAAGCTCCCAGGACATCCCCTGCAACCATTGAGGCAGCCGTGTCAGCCTGGAAATGGGCAAAAACTCCCGCCATGCCTATTCCTATGCTTGGTGCTATGGCATCCCCGATTCCGTAAATATCATCAAATCTGCTGTTCCTGAAATTCCTTATGTTGGAATCCAGCCAGCCTGACGAAGATTTCAAATCTGGATTTTTCGCAACAAAATCTGGTGGCCTGTGTGGAGGCGCTACTATGGCAAGATCGTAGTCCACGGTTTCTCCAGATTCACCTACAAGCTGCTTTTTGTCCCCGTCAATGCGCGCAAGCTTGAAATTGTATACACCGTTTATGTTCTTCTCGTCCAGCCATTTTGTCACAGGAGAGGAGATCACCGGACCGAACATGCCCATTGGTTTCTGCACCCAGTGAGCTACTGTTATGTCAACTTTCTGCCGAATTCCCTTCAGTCTGAAGTAATCATCCAGCATCATTGCCATTTCCCATGGTACTGGCGGGCATTTGTACATCTGAGTGGTGACTCCAAGCACAATCTTTCCGCCCTTGAAGCCTGATATCCTCTTCCTTAGTTCCAGCGACCCCGCCATATCCCAGAAATGAGATGCATTTTCATATCCAGGGAAGGATTGCCCATCGAACTTTACTCCAGGGGAAAGCACCAGCAAGTCGTACTGTATTTTTTCGCCAGATACAGACACTGTCCTGTCCTTGGGATCTACTTCCGTCACCTCACCCTTTACAGTTTTTATCCCCGTCTTTGAAAAATTTTCCATTCCAACACTGATCTGCGAAGGTTCCCTGTTTCCAAGCGCGACAAGCGTGTAAGAAGGCTGAAAGTCTGTCCTTCCGTACTTGTCTATAACCGTGATCTCGGCCTCCCCTCTTGGCAGAAGCTTTCTTAGCCTGCTAGCCACAAGGCCGCCGCCGGCGCCTGCGCCAACTACCAATATTCTCTTTACCATGACATATTAAATTCAGGAAACGGTAAATATTTTCGCATGTGCGTTCTCACAATTGGTGACTGAACTGCAATTTCAACGTTATTTCATGAGCTATCCCCTTGGAAATCTATTGCGGCTCTTTGTGTAATGCTTAAAGCATCTCCCTATAAATGACCAGAGATGTATCAATGGCTGCTGCCATAATAACCGTGGTGCATGATATTGAGTTTTAGTCCGGTTGCTTGGATTACAGGATATGACAGACCAAATCCTATTTGAGAGCCGATTGAATAAAGGAATGAGTGAAACTGTTGAATGGGAAGCATGTATTGATAACTGGCGGGGCTGGCTTTATAGGATCGAATATGGTTGAGAGGCTCTACGATGGAAACCGCTTAACTGTTGTGGACAATCTTTCAAACGTAGACAGCCGCTACATAGGGAAATATATAAATTCGAATGGGTTCAGGTTCATAAATGCCGACATCGTCTCCATGCCAGAAATGAATGATCTCGACGATGTTGATGTTGTGATACACCTCGCTGCCAACTCCGATGTCAGGAACGGATCAAATGGCCCGGAGGTTGATTTCAGGAACAATGTGGTGGGGACATTCAACCTTCTTGAATACATGAGAAAAAATGACGTAAAAGAGCTGCTGTTTGCATCCAGTTCCACGGTATATGGCGAAGCATCGAAGCTCCCGACTCCTGAGGATTATGGGCCTTACATGCCAATTTCGAGCTATGGCGCTTCCAAGATGGCGGGGGAAGGCTTCATAACTGCCTATTCTCACTACTATGGGATAAAGGCAACCATTTTCAGGTTCGCAAATATAGTTGGAAAAAATTCCACACATGGTGTCATTTTTGACTTCATAAAGAAGCTCCAGAAGAACCAGCACGAACTCGAGATACTGGGAGACGGGACCCAGAAGAAATCTTACATGCACGTAACAGACTGTGTTTCTTCCATGATTTATGTACACGAAAGAATGGGCAGGACTGAAATTGTAAACCTTGGGAACAGGGAGATGACCTCAGTCACAACAATCGCACAGAAGGTTGTTGAAAAGATGGGGCTTCAGGGCGTTAAATTCCGTTACACAGGCGGAAGGGATGGCAGGGGGTGGGCAGGAGACGTAAAGGTAGCTCAGCTGGATGTCACCAAGCTTTTCGGGACTGGATGGAAGAACTCTCTGAACAGTGATCAGGCAGTGGAAAAAGCCGTGGAAGAAACGCTCCAACAGATGGGGTGGACAAACTGACCCATTACTTCCCTGAGGACATAAGGCTAATCCGCTGGATAGAGGACAAGATGCACCTTGCAAAATACAATCTCTCATTGAGCGGGCTTGAGGAGCCTGATTTTGCTTCAATGGGCGTTGATACTTCACTTGAGAGCATGAGAAGGGAAGCCCGTGATACCGGAGCCTATTTCAAGGAAATACTTGCCGACCTTTACGGGTATGAAAGAAATGAGGTGTTCCTTACCACAGGAGGATCGGAGGCCATTTTCCTCATAAGTCTCCTTGCCAGGGCAGAAGGCATGACGGTCTTCACGGGCCTCCCGGAATATGAGCCAATATTCAATGTTCCCCAGAACATGGGAAATCCTGTGGAGAGCTACCCCTTTTCCAGCCTGCCTTCAAGAATCTCCGAAAAGAGCGGGAATAAGGCTGCATTTCTTTCCAACCCTAACAATCCCATTGGCAACCTGCATTCAGGAGAGTTTCTGTCTGAGATCAGGGATTCCGTAGGCAAAACAGGTTTCACCTATGTTGACGAGGCTTTCCTGGAGTTCGTTATGCAGGAAAAGCCCAAGAGCGTTTATGATGGGATGCCGGACCTCATGATTAACGGGAGCCTTACAAAATTCTACGGCTTTTCTGGCATGCGCGTTGGATGGATAATTGCCGATGCAGAGAAACTAAAGAAACTTAACGTCATAAGGACAATAACAGGTACAAGGAATCCGTCGTATCCCCTCTGGATTGCCGGACAGTGCCTTCTCAACAGGCACAGGTTCCAGGAACGATCCAGAAAGATAGTGGAGCCAAACCTGAAGATCCTGTCGTCCATAGTGGAATCTCATGAGGGGATAGGGTGGCAGGTGCCGCACCATGCCCCATTTGGCCTGGTAAGGTATTCAAGGAAAATTGATTCTGAAGTTCTCTGCAACATTGCGCTTGAAAAATATGGCCTATTTCTTGACCCGGGAGACTTTTTTGGTGAGCCTGGGAGCTTCAGGGTGTGTTTCACGAGCAGGCCTGACGTGTTTGCTGAATCAATGGAAGTTTTCACCAGATTCATCGAGCGCGAACTATGAGAGTGACCTGAACCATTCCTCCATTTCCCTCAGGCTCATGATTATGTGATCCTTTTCCACAAATCCGTGCCCCTCTCTTGGAAAGATAATCAACCTAACCTTCTTTCCCATGTCTTTCAGTGCCCTGTAAAACTGGAGGTACTGCCCGAGAGGCACGCTTGGATCATCCCTGCCATGCATCAGCAGGATAGGTGTTTCAACAGATGAGGCGTATTCCAGTGGGGAGAATTTCCTGAATTTTTTCCCTGTGTAAGGAGAATCGTTGTAATGTATGGAATCCCAGTCTGGAATGTTTGTTGTGCCGTGGAAGCTCACCCAGTCTGAAATGCCAAAAAGCCCAACTGCTCCAGAAAATCTTTTCGTCTGTGTAATGGCCCATGATGTCATGAAGCCGCCATATGAGCCGCCGGTAATGAACCACTTTCCGGAAGTAGATCTTCCGGAATTTTCCAGATAATCCATTCCTGAAAGTATGTCCTGCAGGTCCATGCCGCCCATGTCACCCCGGTTTGCCTCAGCATATTTTCTTCCCTTGCCGATGCTGCCCCTGTAATTTGGCATAAAAATGGAGAATCCTCGGGAGAGAAGGAATGTATTTCTGTCAATGAATGTGATAGGCGAGAATGATGTTGGCCCCCCGTGGATGTATACAACGACCGGCTTTTCCTTCCCTGCTGACCGGAATATTCCGTAGCATTCAAGACCGTCCGTGGATTTCCACCTTATGATTTCAGCAGGATATGGTTGGCACTGAGCTATGGCTGCATTTTCATCTGAAATTGATTGAAACTC
Source organism: Thermoplasmata archaeon (assembly GCA_021797355.1). Taxonomy (GTDB): domain Archaea; phylum Thermoplasmatota; class Thermoplasmata; order Thermoplasmatales; family Thermoplasmataceae; genus UBA509. The sequence goes on from JAJZZX010000008.1 coordinate 81,845, forward strand.
GTCCGTGGATTTTATGAAGACTTCCTGTGGCCTGCTGGCATCCTGGAATGCAAAGGCGTATCTGCCACCGTGAAGGGAGAATTCCGGTGCAAAGGATGGGGATACTGTTCCTGTTGACTTCCAGATATCCCTGAAGGATTTTCCATCATACTCAGATATGCCAGATGTGCACTCCGATGACCAAAGTGCATGGAGTTTTCCTCCCGAATCCCAGTGAATGTCAGAGAAGCTTCTGCTGGTGTCTTCGGTTATGTTTTGAGTTTTCCCTGACTTGATATCATGAATCAGGATGTCGCCTGAGGTTACCCCGCGATCGCTCCAGAGTGATTCAAGGAAGGCTATCTTTCTACCGTCTAGTGAAAATCTTGGCCTGGCTACCGCCCTCCATCCCGGGTCGTAGATGCTCGCCATCTTCCAGCTTCCGTATTCCATTGCTGAAATCTTTCCATGGTACCATGACTGTTCCTGGGGGTTCGCGGAGGTAACCATTGCAATGCTGCTGCCTGAGACTGAAAATTCCCACACCTGGACTGAATCCGTGATCTTTGAAAATCCGGAACCGGGAATATAATGGTAAAGGGAGTGGTACCTGTCTTCCTCCTCAAAGAAATAGCCGTCGTCGCCCTTCTCCCGGTTCGCTTTCTTTTCTTTATCCTCCGGATCAGTCATAAGGATGATTAAAGAGCCGTCTGCCATCCATTCCATGCCGTGGGCTTGCGACTCCAGCAGTAATTTTTCAGCAAGGCCAGATTCCACCTGAACAGTATGCAGAAAATTATTCTCTCCTTCTGCAGAGAAAAATGCTATCCTTCTTGAATCCGGGCTGAATCTTGGGTTGAAGAACCTTACTCCTGGCTCCGAGAACACCCTCAATACCTTTCCGTTCTCCGAGTCCCTTATCACTACGGAGCTTTCAACTGGTTTCTTCTTTTCCCTGTAGACCCTTGATGAAGAATAAGAGAGCATCCTGCCATCCGGAGAAAAGGCTACAGCAGAAATTGATCTTGAGTTAAGAAAATCCTCTATACTGTGGTCGTGTGCCATGATGGGTCAGCTAAAGTTGATATTTTACTTTGTTGCCTGCAACTGGCAGAAGTCCAGGGAAGATTATAATTCATGCTGAACATCCCTGGATGTGATGGAACTCAGATGGGAGGAGATCATACCATCCGTGGGATCGCTGAAAACCGATCCGCTTCTTTATTCCGAGAAAGCCTATCTTTTGCTTCCTGATTCCAAAGGAGAGAACCGTTTCATGGTGGTTTCAACTCCTACTGCCAGAAAGTTCTACATAGCAAGCGATTCACTTAGAAACATGGAAAGGCTCCGGGCTTTCTTCTTTCGGGTATACGGCATGGTGAGCCAGGAGTCTTCACCGCCTGAAGGCTACAACCACCATGTTGTCATGCAGAATTCAAGGAGAAATGGGAAGATTGGTGAATTTTACCATCCAAGATTCCTAAGGAATTTAACGGATCTTGGCAACATTGGGCAGGAGATGGAATCAGTATACATGGTTTCCATCAGGTCCGGCCCTTCCTTAAGGAAAAATACAAGGTTCAACTTCACGGCCAGGCTTTCGTTCATGGACCTGCATAAGATGATATCAGTGAGCGACATACTAAATTCAGAGATAAAGGCAATCAAGAAAAGGCATGGATGGAAATTCCGTATGGGCAGGGTGCATAATACGGCAGATAACTTCCTTTCAGACCCAACAAACCTGATCAATTTCGTCCGGATTCCTGCAGAAAGTGATTTTGTCGTATGATAATGAAATAATGAGGTTTGCCAAAACCCTTGCCGGCCCAGCCCCCTCAAGGGTTTTCGCTAATCCTCGCAATGCCAAGAAGCTCGAGGCATTGCGCGAAAAGTCCTTCGTTCTCCTTTCCAGTGCATCCCATGGATTCTATCCTCCTCACAATCTTCCCATATATTTCTTGAAGATCGCTGAGGTAATTCTTTGTTGCCCTGGCAGCCTCCCTGCTCTCCGGCACAATTATGTCTCTCGATCCGTTGATTGCTGAATAGAATGCATATTTTGCCTGCTGCTGGCTGTTGAAGAATATCCTGCTGCCGTCAAGCAAGAGGTAGACGCCCTCAAGCTCCCTGTACATGCTTATCTCACTTGCTTTCGGCATGATGAGGCGATCTCCTGGAGTGCCAGGTGCAAGGTAATCGTCAGGAAATTTCCTGACCGAAATTCCTGAAACTATGAAATTCGCATCGCAGCGGGAACCATTATGCATGAGCCCCAAGTGCCATGGCAAATAAGATATTATCCTTTAAGCTGGCCATGGATGCAGGTTTTCTCTCCTGTGAATATGTACGGATCAGCTGTTCTGATAATAATGATGATTTTCTACATTTACGAGAACCGGAGGCCACTTTTCACCCTTCTTTTTGGGGTAATGTGCCTGGGCTCTTCCGCATATGGATTCCTTGCCGGAACATGGCCGTTTGGAGTAATAGAAATAATATGGGCCGCCTTCAGCTTCAGGAAATATGTGTCCTTAAGGCAAAAGCCAGGCACCGCTCACTTCTGATCCGGCTCAATCTTGAATGCCGGATTTGTGTATTTCCTGTCTGTTTTGAACGGCCTGAATGGCCTCCCATTGCCATAATAGAATTTTGAGAAGAATTCGACATACAGTAACCTTGCTCCCTGGATTCCGGGCTCGAACACGGCTATCACAAGGTTGAACAGCTGTCCGAAAACCAGGATTATTATGCCTATCAGCGCAAACAGCGGAGATTTCATTACTCCTTTCATGAATATGAGGTCAATGACCTGGGCCAAAATCACAGATGCTAGGAGTATCCCCAGTATCCTGGTGTATGAAAGTATGTGGCTTATAATGGAAGGTATTTCAACTGCTCCCTTTGTGCCTTCAGATACCCCAACTATGATTATACCTGCAATAAATGCAGCTATTGACAGAACCCCTTCTGGGTTTGTATGTATGTTAAGGGAGATGCCGCTATGCTGGTGAATCAGATCAAGCCCAAATATGGAAATTCCCCATGCCATCATTAGCCAACCAACCTTTCCGGCGACGCCCCTTCTGTGTCCCAAGGTTCCCTCGTTGATCATGCCGAGGATTAGGCCGAATGATACCATTGCAAGCCCAACGTACCCTGTAAAGAGCAGAAGTTTCGGTATCATCAGGGTAACGTTGAATATAACAATGGGATTTGGCGGGAAAGAACCAATGTGTGCCCCTGAAAAACCGGTGCTGGTTTGGAATACAGTCACAGGAAGCAGGGGAAAGCCGAAGAAGTTATTGAAAAGCAGGCCCACTGCTATGGCCATTATTGATGCTGTAATGAGAGTCTTTCCAAGTATGAGAAGTGGATTCCGTCCAAATATTGTCATGGCAAACCTGGTAAGCGATTTTGGGAGTATGGTCTTGCTTCCAGGCCTCTGGAGCTTCCGAACCATCCACATCGCAAGCAGAAGAATCACGATCCCGTATCCCCAGTCGCCAACCATGATGCCGAAGAATATCGGGAATATTATCCCGAAGATCATCGTAGGATCAAATTCAAACTCCTGGGGAAGACTGTAGAATTTGACAAAGAATTCAAATTTCCTGAATGCCCTAGGATTTTCAAGCAGTGTGGGCGGATTATCCTTTGTTTCGATCTGCCGTATTATTACCCTACCCTCTGCAGCCTTTTCCACGAGACTGACTGTTGATTTGAAGTATTTTTCAGGTACCCAGCCTTCCATCACAAAGGTGTCCTGCGTTGATGCAAGTCTCTCTGAAACCTCCATCTTCCTGTTCTCAATGTCCAGCTGCTCCATTATCTGTACGACATCTGTGAAATAATCCTGGGAGAGGTGGTCCAGTTCCTTGCGTATATCTTCAAGGGATGCCATGTCCTCATCCATTTTCTCCCTTAGCAGGCTTTCTGCTTCCTCGGGAGTTCCGCTCAGCATGGGAATGTGGATTATGGTGAAACCCAGGTCATTGGCTGCCCTGGCCAGATCAGAATCCCTGCCGGACGGTATGCTTATTACATAGGTTGTGTCATTGATACGGATAATGGTGGAATCAGGAACCTTGCTCCTGATCTCATCAGGTGAAGCATCTCCTGGCCAGTCAGTAACGAGATAGGACATGATCTCTGATCCGTTAAAGATGGATAGATCGTATTTCAGGCCACGCAACTTTGAAATCACCTGCAGCCTGCTCTCGGCTTCTTTCAGCCTCGCCAGAAGTGCAGCTTCCTGTTCCTTAAGTGCCTTGAGATGGTCCTCAATATCTATATTTGAGGCGGCGCTGATAAGTTCCTCGACCGATGAGAATGTTCTCTTCTCCTTAACCTCCCTGTGGGGAAGCATTGTTACGTATCCCCTGAACCTCTGAAGGAATGTATTTATTTTTCTATAAAGGTCTCCGGGTCTAGCACTTCCAAGTAGTTTTGCAAGGTCCTGCGATACTGGTTCCAGCTGGATAACGCCCGCGTCATGAAGAGCAGTGATTATCTGATCCTTTCTCTGGTTTGATCCGATTATTCGAATCCTGACCATCCTTTCCGGCCTGATTCCCATTTCATGCCTCCAGGTATTCCTCGATAGCTTCCAGCAGATATTTCTCTATTTCTTCGTCCTTTATCCTTAGCTTGAGCCTGGCTGACCTGGCCACTGCATCCTTGATCATGCTGTCTGATTTGGCCATTGCCTCCTTGCGGGCCTCTTCTATCTCCCGTTCCATCTCAAGCTGAAGTTCTTCTTCCCTTGCCTTCAACAGCAACCTTGAAGAGTTCTCAATCTCAGCCAGCTGCTTTTCTTTTTCGCTCTTCAGTGAAGCCAGCTGGGAATTCACTGATTCTTCCTTTTCCTTTATGACCTTAAGAGTCTCCAGATCATCCATTATAGCACCCCCAGCAGCAGAAGGGAGAGAACAACCACTGAAATTGCAGGATTGGCAAGGGCAAAGGCTATTCTGATCCTTCTGAATGCCCGCAGCTTAGGGTTTAACCTGATCTCATCCCTGGTCACAATATGCTTCATGTATTTTTCCAGTGGTTTCTCCCAGTATTTCATTGCACCGTTTCCTCCTTGCGTTCCATTTTTCTCTTTATCATTTTCAGGGTTGTGAACATGTCGCGCTCAATCTCATCAAGCCGCATCCTGATCATTTTTGCACTGGCCGTCAGCTGCGGTATGAGTAAGTTTTCAATTGCGTTCGACCGCCTCTTTGTCTTGTCTATTTCGTGGAGAAGTTTCCTCATGGAGTTCTCCTTTTCCGCAATCTCCACCAGCTGAACATAGACCTTCTCAAACATCTTGATGGCATCATTTATTGCCGTGGGAACAGATACTGCCCTGTACTGGTTGGACAGGATTGTCTGGCTGTAGTTCCTGCTGAGTTCAGGGATTCTGACGCCCATTACGTTCTTCATGTTCACAGCAACTGTTGAATCAGCCGACATATAGGCAATCCTTTCCAGTTCCATTGTACCTGAGACTATTTCTGCCATCCTAACAGTCTCTATTGCTTCGCCCATGTCTGATCTCAGGTTTTCTCGGAGTCCTTTTACTGATCTGCTGATGGCAAAAAATTCCATTACAAGAGAGGAACGTTTCATCTTCAGCAGATCAAGTCCTCTCTTTGCGAGTTTTATCCGCCTGTTGGTCCGGATCAGTTCAATCCTGGTCGGCTTTATATCCATCTGAGGCATTATTTTTCCTTCTTCCACTTTCCATATTTTTCTATGAAGTCCTTCTTCACTCTTTTCATGTCAGATTCGGGCAGTTCAGACATCAGGTCCCATCCAATGCCCAGGGTATCCTCAATGGACCTGTCTTCATAGAATCCCTGGTTCACATATTTCCTCTCAAATTCATCTGCAAACCTTAGATACTTCCTATCGTTCTGGCCCAGTGCTTCCTCTCCAACTATTGCGCTTAGAGATCTGAGGTCTTTGCCGTTTGCATACGCTGCATAGAGCTGATCTGCTACCCCCCTGTGATCTTCACGTGTCCTACCCTTGCCTATTCCCTGATTCATCAGCCTGGAGAGGGATGGTAGCACATCTACAGGAGGGTAGATACCCTTCCTCTGAAGATCCCTGCTCAAAACTATCTGCCCCTCCGTTATGTATCCCGTCAGGTCAGGTATTGGGTTCGTAATATCGTCCCCTGGCATTGTGAGGATTGGTATCTGTGTTATGGATCCGTTTTTTCCCCTAATCTTTCCGGCCCTCTCGTAAATGGTGCTAAGGTCGGTATACATGTATCCGGGGAATCCACGTCTGCCTGGAACTTCCTCCCTGGCAGAAGATATCTCCCTGAGAGCTTCGCAGTAATTTGTCATGTCTGAAAGTATTACAAGGATGTGCATCTCACGCTCATATGCCAGATACTCGGCAGTGGTGAGAGCAACCTTCGGAAGGATTATCCTCTCCATGCTAGGATCAGAGGATAGGTTAAGGAACAGCACTGATCGAGATATTGCGCCGGTTTTGGTGAACTCGCTAACAAAGTAGTTAGCTTCCTCGCTTGTAATTCCCATGGCGCCAAATATTACCGCGAAGTTTTCGCTGCTGCCAAGCACTTTTGCCTGCCTTGCTATCTGCGCCGCCAGCCTGTTATGGGAAAGTCCAGATGACGAGAATATTGGGAGTTTCTGACCTCTAACAAGTGTGTTCATGCCGTCGATGGTGGAAATGCCAGTCTCAATGAATTCTGAGGGTTCTTCCCTGGAGTATGGATTTATGGCGTTTCCAACTATCTCTACTTTTTCACTGCTTACTATGGGAGGCAGATCGTCTATGGGTTCGCCGAGCCCGTTGAATATTCTCCCCAGCATCTCATCGGAGACAGATATCCTTGCAGTTGTGCCCAGAAATTTCACCTTAGTCGTGTCTACATCCATCCCTGATGTTGGGCCGAATACCTGAACAACTGCAAGACCCTTGCCTGTGTCAAGGACCTGCCCTGTCCTCTTTTCACCATTTGGAAGCGATATTTCTACCAGCTCATTGTATGCAGCATTCTCCACCTTCTCCACGAATACTAGAGGACCCGCTATTTGAGAAACTGTCCTGTAACTTACCTGTGCCATATTCATGCCTCCATCAGGGTTTCAATCTGCCCTGTTATTTCATTAAGGAGGTTTTCCAGATACCCTGGGAATTCGGATTCCTTTACCTCCTTCATTCTGGATATCATTTCCCTGGCCTTCATGCTCTGAACCTGCGACATGGTCAGGCCTTTTTCAAGAGCCCTTGATTGTTCTCTCCCCAGGGTTAGGATTGCTTTGAGCATCCCATACTGCTTCTTTATTGAACAGTACTGATCAATATCATCAAAGGCACTCTGCTGCAGGAAATCCTCCCTGATCATCCTGGCAATATCGAGTATATTCTTCTCCCTTTCAGGGAGGGCGTCGTATCCTACGAGCTGAACAACTTCCTGGAGTTCAGCTTCTTTTTGCAGTATGCCCATGGCTTCATCGTACATATCTCCCCAGTCCTGTGAAACGTTTTCAGTGAACCATTTCCTCAGTTCTGGCTGGTACAATGAATAGCTGTTCAGCCAGTTTATAGATGGGAAATGCCTCCTTGATGCCAGTGACGAATCCAGAGCCCAGAAAACCCTTGTTACTCTCAGTGTGTTCTGGGATACTGGCTCAGAAATATCTCCTCCAGGTGGTGAGACGGCCCCAACTATTGTTATGGAACCCGTTCTTTCTTCGTCAGACGTAACTATGGCATTTCCTGACCTTTCATAGAATTCAGATAGGCGCCTGCCCAAATAGGCTGGATAACCCTCTTCTCCCGGCATCTCTTCCAGCCTTCCTGATATTTCCCTCAGAGCCTCTGCCCATCTCGACGTGCTGTCTGCCATTAGGGCGACTCCATATCCCATGTCACGGTAATATTCAGCAATGGTGATGCCTGTATAGATGCTGGCTTCTCGCGCTGCCACAGGCATGTTTGACGTGTTTGCTATGAGGACAGTCCTCTCCATTAGAGGCTTGCCAGATTTCGGGTCCGTAAGCTCAGGAAATGTGGTGAGAATTTCTGTCATTTCATTTCCCCTCTCGCCGCAACCCACATATACAACGATATCGCTGTCAGCCCATTTGGAAAGCTGGTGCTGAACCACCGTCTTGCCGCTTCCGAATGGCCCGGGGACAGCAACCGTTCCTCCCTTGGCCACGGGGAAGAATGTGTCTATTACACGCTGGCCAGTTATCAGGGGTATTTCGGGAGCAAGTTTTCTCTGAACTCGCCTGGAGACTCTTACCGGCCACTCTTGCTTAAGCCTGATCTCAACAGAACCTTCACTTGTTTCAAGAACTGCTACCGTGTCTGATACTTTGAAACTTCCTGACTTTATGCTCTTGATCTTTCCCGGGGAACCGAATGGAACCATGATCTTATGGTTTATTATCCCTGTTTCCTGAACCGTTCCGATTATCTGGCCTGGCACAACCTCAGTTCCGGCCTTTACAGTCGGAACAAAGTCCCACAATTTATTCTCGTCAAGAGGAGATGCTGTGAAACCCCTTTTTATGAAATCGCCAGTCTTTTCCCTGATTACGTCTAGTGGGCGCTGGATCCCATCATATATGGATTTCAACAGCCCCGGACCCAGATCGACCGAGAGTGGCTTATGTGTATTCTCAACCTTCTCTCCTGGCCTTATGCCGCTTGTGTCTTCGTATACCTGGATTGTGGATCTGTTCCCGGTAAGCCTTATTATTTCCCCCACAAGTCCCATTTCACCTACCCGGACTACGTCGTACATTCTTGCTTTATCAACGTCCTCCGCTATTACCACTGGACCTGAAATTCTTACAATTTTTCCCATAATTCACCTTCCTATTTCTACTCCGAGTATCCTCTTCGCCAGATCATTAACCGACTCCAGGTCCTGGCCACCAGGAAGCGGTATGAATACAACAACAGGGTCAGTTGAAACGTCTATGGATCGCAGTGTTCGCTGATCCATGTAAGGCTTGATGCTTTCGGATACCATAATTAGGGAGAATTTCTTTTCCTGCATCATTCCCTGAAGCATCTCAACCCCCTTTTCCTTTTCAGCTATGAATGAGTTTTCCACTCCAACAAGCCGGAAACCAAGAACAAGCTCTCTCTCCCCTATTACTGCGATGTTTCCAACCTTCTGTCCCTTGATCATGCAAATCCCTCAAAATATTAGCGCCTTGATATTTTCCTCAGTAATGGAATAGTACTTTCCTAGTGAGATTGATCTCACCCTTTCTCTCTCTAGTTCTGACCTCAGTATAAATGCAAAAGTGGAACCTACAGAGAGGGCCTGTGAATTGAAGATGTCAAGATATCTTCTATACATCGATGTCTTTATAGAGTTCTCAAGTGATTCCAGTCTTCTGTTTTCCTGGTAGTTCTTCGGGTCAATTCCTAGATTTCCAAAGGAACTTAGTTTTTCTATGGCCTTCTCAATTCCGCCGGATGAGAAAAGATCCTGTAGCCTGGATAAATCTATTGAACCCATTTGAATGAGTCCCTCCCTTATCCTTTCAAACTCTATCCCCAGATCAATTGCCTTGAGTACAACCATAATGTTCCTGAGGTCAATCTCCTCTGATATGTATCTCCGCAGGGGCCCCTCGTCCCCATTGTAGAATTTTACTGATTCGATAAGTTTTGCATAATAATAGGTATCGAGTGCTGACATAAATATGCTCACATCGCCTGTTTTCCTGTACCTGTCCATGTTGAGGAGGAGCTGTTGCCCATATCCAAAGTTAGATAGGTAATTCACAATAGAATCTATATTCGATTGGGAAAGGAGAACATTGTAGTCGTCCTTAGTCAAATTTCCCCCGAAGATTCCTATTGGCACGTCCCTGAAGCTCAGTAGGAAGCTTTCAGTCTCCTTTACTCCGTATCCAAGGTATTTCGATGAGATTACAGACTTTATGTTTGTGATGTCCCATTTTGCCAGGTATGCCCTGATGACGTCCCTTCCTGGAACTGGAGCAGCGAAGAGTGCGATCCTGTTCCTGACTATGAGCCTGTGATTCAGAGCCATGTTAATGAGGTCTATACCCTTGTAGACAGCACTGAATTGCTCCATGTCAGTTCTGTAGAATGTGCTGAAAAGTTCAGTGGCGATCTCATCTGGATTCTTTGCCCCAAGTAGCCTCTTTATGGAATCTTCTGACAGGAAGTCAGTGCCATATGCCTTTATCCTCCCATAAGATCCCGTGTAGGTTGGGTCCATGAGTCACTCTCCAAGGTGTTCTGATATCTTTGCTATAAGTCTGTCCTGAATTTCTCTGAATAATGAGCTAAGCGTGAGGTCTAGTTCCCTGCTGCCGTCGGATGATTGCGCAATGATTCCACCGTATGGGTCAACATTGGACCTCCTCAGAAGTATGCCGGGCCTGTTCTTCAGCATGGCCAGTTCCTTGTCTCCGGCAAGTATTACACAATCATCGCCTAGGCTCTTCCTAGCAACATACACCATTTTTGTAATTAGATCCTCATAGGCGGGATTATTGCTCAGTTCCCTGAGGTAAACCATTGCCTTACCAAGAGCTTCCTGCAAGAGCGAATTTTCCCGTGTTCTTATTATCCTGAGAGATTCCATTTCCGCTGAACTTAAAATTGTGCGTTCAACGGTCCTCTTTTCCTCCTCAACCCTCTTTCTGTATTTCTCCTCAAGATCCCTTATCTGAAGATCCTGATTTCGCTTCAACTCCTGGATCTTCTGATCATAGTATTCACTGAGGCTGCTCAGTTCCCTGGTGCCTCGAATCTCAATGTCCTTCAGTATTTCTTCCAGTGTCATGAGATGCCTTCAGAGGATATGCAATAGCAGGATTATACCAAGGACGAATCCAATTATCCACAGAGTCTCAGGTATGACGAAGAATATCAGTACCTGCCCAAACTTTTCCGGCTTTTCAGCAATGATTCCCATGCCTGCAGCCCCAATTCCCTGCTGTGCCATACCAGTACCTATGAGACCGCCAGCAATTGAGATGGAGGCAGCAATGGCCAATAATGCTGATGTATAGTCAATAGTCATGCGCTATGCACCGCAGGATCATTGTTGGAGGCTATATAAAACTGATATGTGAATTTGTTTGGATCAAATCAGTCTGTATGCTTAAGGACTATGACCCTTCCACTGTTGATTCTACTCTTTCCCATTGGGTCTTCCATGACAAACGTAAATTTCTCGCCACTACCGTCTATGATATCCCTTATCCTCTTGGTGATCCTGGCGAGGCTATCAGGATCGGCGTCGTTGTCATCGAAAAGCTGCAATTTTTCCAGAATGTGGGAGAGTACGCCTTCCACTGTTGTAATTTCACCGGTTGATATTTCCCCAGGCTCTATTTCGGCTTCAAGTTCAGGTATCTGTATTTTTGCCTCTGGTGACCTGTATAGTATGGTTCTGATATCATCATGATTCCTTATCTCCAGAACCAGTGTCTTCGGCTCTTCTCTTTCTATCTGCCTTACCTGAGTACTCTTGTAAAGGCACTTCTTGCAGAAAAATGTCTCTATTTCAACTGCTTCCTCATATGTTATCCTTGTCCTGTAGAATATGAAATAGAGTTTTGAACCGCACGCGGGACAGGGGTTGTCAGTCTCGAATTCCGTGGGAATATCTTCGTCCAGGCTGTCATCATTCATATGCTTCCACCCATGATTTCAATGGCTCCCTTATTATGTGCTTTACCTGCCTCATTTCCTGCACTGACGATTTTCCCGTCAGGAACATGGCAATCTTCAGGTCCCTTAGTATCTGTGAGATTTCATTCTCTATGTCAGCTTGTGAGGTGTCGGCACTCTTTAGAAGTGTTCTTGCGAACCCGCCTACAGATGCACCCATTATTAGGGCCTTTGCCAGATCGAGGCCATTTCTTAGGCCTCCGCTTCCAATAACAGGAATGCCTACATCACAATATTTCAGTGACGCTGGCGAAGGAACCCCCCAGTTCCAGAATGAAAGCCCGGAAGCCATTTTCTCTGAATCTCCGGCTTTCTTTGCCCTAAAATATTCAATTGCAGCAAAGGACGTCCCCCCTAGCCCCCCGACATCAATGGCCTTCACGCCAGCATCCTTGAGCTCAAGCGCAGCCTCCCTGGAGAAGCCATTTCCAGTCTCCTTGGCTATAACTGGATAGCTGGAAGCTATTTCGGACAGGCGTTTCAGAATACCTTTGGCATTTCTATCGCCTTCAGGCTGGACCATTTCCTGGAGGAAATTGAAGTGTACAATGAGATAGTGTGCTTCAATTAAATTCATAACGTATTCTATGTCCCTGTCCGTGAAAGCTGGCTTCTCCTGCTTTATCAGCTGTGGTGCACCAATGTTTGCAATCCTGACGGGGACTTTTCTCTCCAGTATCACTGAGAATGTTCCTCCAAGCTCCCTCTTTTCCACTGCAGCCCGCATGCTTCCTACACCCATGGGTATGCCAAATTTTTCTGCCGCCGCTGCTAGGTTATAGTTAATCTTCTTTGCAAGTTCAGTTCCTCCGGTCATGGAAGATATAATCATCGGGTGGTTTATCTTGTGCCCTATAAACTTCGCGGAGGTATCTATTGAATCGAAATTCATCTCTGGAATTGCCTGGTGAATAACGTCTATATCGTCCCAGAAATTGTGGTTTGTTGAAACATTTTCATTTTCAGCTATTCTTACATGCTCTTCTTTTCTGTTTTCTATCAATTTATCACCGTACCAATGAAGTGGCTTCGGCCTATATCCCAGATCCGCTCAGGGCGTTTTCCGTTAATGAGATAGACAGGGATTCCGGCCTTTGCAATCTTGCTCATTACGTTTAGTTTCTTTCCCATTCCTCCGGTTACGTCTTCTCCGCTGATCTCGAAAATCTCGTTTCCCCTCACCATTGGCCGGAGCTCAGCATTACTGTGGGTTTTAGGGTTTTTGTCGTATATTCCGTCAACATCACTCAGAAACATGACTCTTTCAGGTTTGAAATGCGTTGCAAGGGCCAGCATTAAGTCATCACCTGATATAATACCCGAATTCCCATTCCGGATAAATACATCACCGAATGTAACGGGTATTAGCCCTGCTTTAAGATAATTTGAAATAAGTTCATAGGGCGGCTGGAACGGGTCTGGAAAGGATGATGGGGGCATACCGATGCCATAAAGTCCCTCTGATAGCATAACTTCAATGATTTTCTGGTTTAGGTCCACCATATCCCTATGAACAATGGAAATACCATTATGAGAGGAGAGGGCCGGGCTCCCATTCAGGCCATATTCTCTGGCCTTGATGTGCCCAAAAGACCCACCTCCGTGAACTAGGATTACTTCACCTTTAATCTTCAGAAGTTCATGCATAATGTTCCTTGTAGTCTTCTGGAGGAAATACCTGTACCTAGATTTCACGGTAATAACACTACCGCCGAGTTTTAACAGCTGCATCAATGGGCAAAGTGCTACATGGATATAAATGTAAGACCGATTTCGTGTGTAATTGTACAGTGCACTTGCTGCCCACATTCCCAGACGATTTGCCAGCAAGTTCAATAAAAGGTGAACACTTTTGTGCAGCAATATTCTTTTATAATTATATTTATAAAGTGAATATAATTATTACTGCCCTTTCAATCACTTAATGTGCTGAATAAGTTGTTTAGACCTGACTCAATATGTGTAGTCGGTGCTTCCGAGGATAAAAACAAGATCGGAGGGGTCATATTGGGAAATCTCCTGAAGTCGGGATATCCTGGAAAAATTTTCCCAGTCAACCCGTCTCGTTCTGAGATACTTGGAGTAAAGTGCTACCCGGACATAAAGTCGGTAAAAGAAGACATTGATTTGTGCGTAATTTCCATACCTGCAAAAAGTTCTGTGCCTGTAGTCAAAAGTGCCGTAGATTTGAGGATACCTTTTATTGTGCTGATACCGGGGGGTTTCGCTGAAGCAGGAGAATATGGAAAGATGTTGCAGAATCAGATTAAATCCTTGGTAAATGGCACTGGGACCAGAGTCATAGGGCCAAATACTGTAGGAATATATGTACCGGGATCAAGAGTCAACACAACACTTACCCCGTCTGAAAGATTGCAGTTCCCTCATGAGGGTTCCATTGCATACATATCCCAAAGTGGAGCTCTAGGGCTTCTCACCTTGGATACACTCTCCGAAACTGGAACTGGCATACACTCATTCATAAACGTGGGAAACCGATCCGATCTTGATGAATTGGATCTTTTGGAATATCTAGCGTCAATTGATGAAGTCAAAGGCGTTGCCCTTTACCTTGAAAGTATACCCCGCGGTAAAGCTTTCCTTGAAATTGCAAAGGAATTTTCCCATAAAAAGCCCATAGTTGTTCTAAAGTCTGGCAGGACCCAAACTTCTGCGAGGGCTGCCTCTTTGCACACCGCCTCAATGGCAACTGACGACAGGGTAACTGATGGTGTCTTCAGGCAGTACAGCATTATAAGGGCAGAGAACGAAGTCGAACTAATGGATTTCTCAAGAACACTCACCTACTCAAGAATTGCCACTGGAAACAGGGTGGCAGTTGTAACCAGCGCAGGTGGAGTTGGAGTCGTAACTGCTGATCTAATATCGCTTCCCTTGCGTCCCATCCTGAAACTCGCAGAATTGTCAAACGACACAATGGCAAAAATTAGAAAGGTGATAGTGTCGTTTGGCTCTGCCATGAATCCCATAGATATAACTGCTGACGGAGACGTTGATCAGGTTAGCCAAATATTGGGCATACTCAATGAAACAGAAGAAGTGGACATCATAATACTTTATGCTCTTCCGCAGACGCCAAAGATGAATTTGAGTCTTGTCGATGTGGCTGCACGCTGGAAAGAGTCGGGAAAACCCATTATAGTTGGCGTGCTCGGATCTAAGATGGCTAAGGAGATGATTCTATTGCTGGAGCAGAAGAAGGTCCCGTCCTTTACAAGCATTTCAAGGGTAGTTAGGGCGGCTGAAGCGCTGGCGCAGTATTCCTATTATATTAGGAGGGATCATGATAAGAATTGAAGATTTTCCAAATGGTCTGGTTGATGAATATAATACAAAGGCAATTCTAAGAAAATATTCTATCAGAACTCCCAATGGAATATTGATTCGAGATTGTAATATTCCCGATAATCTTCCACTTCGTTACCCGCTTGTAGTCAAGGCCGTTTCAACAAATTTACTGCACAAGTCAGAGTCTGGAGCAGTAATACTTGGAATTTCAAGTGATAGTCATCTGAAATCAGCGTTAGAGGAAATATGTAAGAGGTTCCAGGGTGGATCTATTTTAGTCGAAGAAATGATACGCGGGAATTTTGAGGCGATAATTGGAGTAAAGCGAAGTCATAGTTTTGGACATGTTATGATGCTTGGCTCCGGAGGTATTTTTGCCGAAATTTTTGGTGATGTGTCTTTCAGAACTGTTGATCTGTCGAAATCTGACATATCTGAGATGATGAACGAGGTCTCCCTAGGAAAGTTTTTGGGAGGTTACAGAGGAATAAAGATAAGCAAGGAAAAAATTGTTGAAGCTTTGTATTCTGTTGCTAATTTAATTAAAACAGAAGGAGAGCTCATAGAATCGCTTGACATAAATCCATTGATACTTTCTGAAAATGACGCTATAGCAGTAGATGCAAAGATTGTTGTTTCAAAATGAAACACTGAAAATTGGTGTTTTCATTAGAATTGTCAGCAAAAGTATTTTTAGCATTTTAATACTTCCAGACTACTTTGGTAATTGTGTGCAAAGGGCCGGTAGATCAGCGGTAGATCGCCTGCTTTGCAAGCAGGAGGCCTCGGGTTCAAATCCCGACCGGTCCATTCTGTTAACTTAGTCTATACCATCTTTGCCCCGAATTCCAGAATTTTTTAAGGCTTATCCTTGGGTTCCAGCCATAGGGTATCGTCATAGTACTCACGTTCTCTCTTTATCAAACCATTTTCGAACTCAAATATATCAACCGATCTTCTTGCGCGTAGTTCAAGCTCTGCAATCACGACTCCCCTTTCTATGTCTGAAACCATGATCAAAACACTGAATCTTTCTGGTATGTTCCGATAAGCTCTGATCATCGTCTCGATATAATTCTTTTTTCCGGACACAACCTTTCGTTTGGGAGGTCCGTATGAAATCCACTCGACATCTTCCGACAGAAACGATTCATATAGTTTCCAATCCCGATCATTTTCTGCATTGAAGAAATTTGTGAGTTTCTCTTCTAGTTCATTTTTCTGAGTCATATTTACACCCTTGGCCTAGCACAAGTGCTTCCGTCAGAGCTCCTCAAGAAGATCTCTGGCATTTCTCACCCTTCTATCCTGTATTTCCAATCCGCTTTCCCCGATTTGGATCATGACATGTTTATTCAGAAGCGTTTCTAAGGTGACAATCAGACTCTGTATTAAAGAACCGGGATAGTAATTAACAAACTTAAGAATCATAAACGTTTCTTCTATGTCCTATTCTTAATACCAGGATTATCAGTTTTTCCTTGTCCAGGTCCAAGATCACCCTGTAGTTTCCTACCCTAAGCCTATATCCATCATCTCCAACAAGTTTCCTGACATAATCCTCCGGCCTTATCCTGATCCTTTCGATGTTTGCAATTATTCTCTGTTTGTTTTCCTGGTCAAGTTTTCTAAGTTGCTTAAGAGCGAGATCTGAAAAAAGGACTTCATAAGTCAAAGTCCCAGATCCTTCTTGACTTCTTCCATGCTGTGATATTTGCCTTCCTTGATCTCCTGCCTGGCTTGAGCTATTTCTCTCTTGGTTTCTTCGTCAAGCTCCAGTGCGTCTTCCATGAGATCCCAGATTACTTCTTCGTAAGTTTCCTTGTCGTTCATTTTACGTTTTGCAAGTTCTTTCTGCAGCTTTTCGCTAACCTGTATCGTTGTAGGCATTTTAAATCACTATATTACTTTATAATATACCATAGTATATATCATTTTTGCTGATGAACCATTGGAATTCTAAGTTACCTGAACTCTTTCACATTAACCCATATTTTTCAATCAGCTAAACCCGTGATTTATGGGATCAGATAGCATGTTGTCATTTTTCATTTCAATCCATCCTTATTATTCCAACCCTTTATTACAGCCATTTTCAGTGGAAACATGTAAATAGTATTAACACATGCACTAACACATATGTCCATGATCG
>JAJZZX010000003.1 GCA_021797355.1 Thermoplasmata archaeon
GTACTGCTGTCAAGTTTGAAGAGGGTAAAATCCTCAAAATGCATGCATTGGGGTTCTGTCAGGGTGCGATTGACGGCAGTGGATACGCCGCAATAAGGGCATCGCACGGGTATGGAAGGATCCATTTCAGGATCGATCTTCTTCTGGACCTTTGTAATGCTCTTCATAATTGCAAAGTCATAAAGAGGAAATTAAAGGTAATCACCTGTCCAGTCTCTTTCTGAATGCAAGGATCTCCGCACACAGAAATGATAGCCGTCCACTTCCAGTCTTTACAGCAATTCCTGGATTCTCATAATCACGGCCGGACCTTATATTTTCAAGAAACGATTCAACATTAACCATGAGCTTATTCCACTCATTCTGAAATTCCCGCATTGATTCTGAAAGCCCTTTATCGGCATTCTCATAGGCCTCACTCTGTCTGCTCATTCCACATGCCTTCCTGTTATCCTCTGCCATTTCCAGAAGTAGGATATTATCTGGTCCTCTGAGAACAGCTTGAAGTGCCTCAGTTCAAATGGCAGCCTGCAACTATGCACAAACTCAAAGACCTGGTAACCGGATTCAGGGGCCTTTCCTCTGGTCTTAATGTAGAACTCACACAGTTTTGTGAATTTCTCAGTTCTCTTGGTAAGAGGTTTTGGAATGAAATCATCCAGTGTCGGCATTGCTCTATTGGAAATCATGATATCCCATCACCTGTAGTTATGTCTCCCAGGAACTTTGATTTCTGAGAGCAACTACAAAATGGAGAAAAATTGAGCGACATTGCCATAATGCCATACGCTGAGGTCATGACTTTGCCCTCCTGGATTCCATCAGTCTGGCCCTGCCCATTTCCCTGATTCTGTTCTTTTCGTCATCACTGAGGCTATCCCATCTTCTCCTTGCGGCTTCCATCCTGTTATATTCCGATCTAAAATATCCCTGGAAAGGCAATGCTTTCCTGAGATCTTCCGGCATGGATTCCCAGTATTTGTGTCTGGTAGATTTGGCCATGCCGCATACTGGATCCCAGTCATTTTCAGATCTCCTGTCAATGAGGGGATCCAGAGGGCACTTTGGAACTGAGCAGGTGTTGAACCGGGAACAGTACATCATGGATCTCAGTGCTGCATCCTCATCCATGTTATTGTTTGAGCGTGATTTTATGCCGTTTATCGTTGGTATCATTTTGGAAGGTAAGTTAGCTGAATGTTTTACCGTTGCAATTGAACCATCAAATGAAAAAAGGGAAAGATTTGAGGTATTGACTTCAGCTTGATTTGTTTTGTTTATCACATAACCACCACGGTGTCAATGGAATGCTTCATGACAAAGAGAATCTTCCGGTTGGGGAGTTCCAGTGCAATGTCGTACTGACCGTATCCCCTCAGCACCCCAGATTCAATGCGGCCTCCCCTAAGTGTTACCGTTACGGATCTTCCTATCTGCTGCCTCCCGAAGTTGTCTATTGTCGAGGATCCAGTTTCATATCTCCTGTTGTCTCTTACATTGTCTTTTGCCTGTGTCTGCTTACCGCTGTTCACTTTAATCATCCTCATTAAGTCCGTTGGAATAATGCAGCTGTACACTGCCGGTCTTCACGGCCATGATGAGTGAATCCAGGTTTCCTGGTGAGAAGTCATCCAGAAGCTTTGCAACCAGAATCTCCGAGAGATCATCAAGGAATTCATCCGGCATGTCTAGGCCAAAGATTTCCCTGAGCTCCCATGAATCCTTTTGGATTTTGTTGATTCTCTCCAGGGAGGCTATAAGCAGTTCCCTGGCGTAGTCTGCTGTATATTCAGTGCTGACGGTATTCATGGCCATCAGACAAGGCCAGAAAAACAACCCATAGACCATCCCAAGATATCGACGATCCTGGATTACTTCGCAATCTACAAAATTAGAGATAACAGTTCGTTGGATGATAGGGTTTCCCACGTTTACGACTCGTTCATACACCCTAATCTTATGATAGAAATGAAGCAATTGATTGAGTTAGTTAAATAAATTCAGGTCGACAAAGATCGCTAATTATTTCTATTCTCCCATTAATATATTCCAGAATTTCCCTCCTGAGTATTTAAAGGAAAAATAAGAAATGCAATACGGAAATATGACCTATACCATATAGAGAACGGGCCCGGTGGGATTCGAACCCACGATCACCGACTTAGAAGGACGGTGCCTTATCCAGACTAGGCCACGGGCCCGCTTCCCTCAATGCAGGGTTGAATTTGAAAGTTTCCTTCCGCACTCCAGGTAACATTTATTTTCAACATGCTATTGCTAAAGAGTGCCCAAAAAGGTCCCCAATTATCCATTCAGGGTAAAGATAAGCCTAGAAAAGGGGAGTTTCATGACTCACATTCTTGCCATTAAGCCAGACATTGAAACAAGCGTCGGTAGATCCAGGACTTGGATTGAAGAGGATGAGAGCAGTTTCTATGTTTATATAGGTTCACCAGATACAGTTGCACTCAGGGCCGCTATTGGTTCTATCACCAGGTGGTTCAAGGTAGTAAATGATGTGCTGGAGGTATTAGGATAATGGAACCCAATCTTAGTCAATACATTCAAAATCAGCTTAAGCAGGCTCAGCAGATTGAAGCTCAGATTGAGCAGATTGCAACCCAGAAATATCAGCTGGACTTGAGGATCAAAGAATTAGACAAGACACTCAAAGAACTTGCAAATATTGGCCAGGAAACGCCTGTCTACAAGAGCGTAGGGAATATACTCTACAGGGTTGAGGACAGAAAGAAGCTGATCGACGACCTTTCTGAGCAGAAGGAACTGAGCGAAATAAGGATAAAGACCCTGGAGAAACAGCAGAAGACCCTCGAAGACAAATATCGTGAGCTTGAATCTCTAATACAGCAGAAGTACCAGGAAGAGACGAAGAGAAGAGGATCTTCACAGTGATAGACCTAGTTGATGTGCAGGCAGGAAAACCAAAAATCCAAGTTCCGCTCACTTCGGTGGGCTTGAAGGGGATTACTTACCCGGTTCGGGTCAGACGCGATGGCAAGGAAATAGATTTGCTTACAAGAATAGATATTTTTGTGGATCTTCCGGCGAACAGGAAAGGGGCAGATTTTTCACGGAAGATCGAAGCGATCAACGAGATAATACTGGGCAATAGCGTTGTTCCGGGTGTGGAGGAACTTAGCGGCAAAATTGCAGAGAAAGTGCTGGAAAAGCTTCCCTATTCTACGTCGTGCAGGGTGAAAATCTCGGCGGATTATCTCAGAGAAAAACAATCTGATGAAAAAAAGCGACAGATAGTCATACCATACGGTCTGGAGGGTGAAAGCGTTGTCAGCAGATCTGGAACTCATTACAAGATGGTAGGAGTTAACGTGACAGGAATGAACGCTTGTCCGTGCGCCATGGAAACGACGAGGGCACTGATTTCCAGGGATTTTCCTGGAAACGATGAATTCCTGTCGAAGATCCCTTCCATAACGCACAATCAGCGCAATCATGTCAGGATTATGATTGAAGTCCCTCCAGGCAGGGATGTTGAAGCGGACGATCTAATTGAAGCATCGGAAAAGGTCCTGGGAGGCTCACTTCACTCTCTCCTCAAAAGGCTTGACGAAGGCGAGCTCGTTTACCAGGCTCACCTACACCCCAAATTTGTTGAGGACATTGTGCGTGAAATTTCACAGGAGATTCTGACCAGATACGTTGATTTTCCCGATGAAACCAGAATCATTATATCTTCGGAAAGCGAGGAAAGCATTCACCCGCACAACGCTTTCGCAGAAATTGATTCAACACTGGGAAAGATCAGGTCAGGAACCGTCAAAGCTGATTAGTTCCCCATGGCCCGGCAGGATTACAGACGGCTTCATTGTCAATATCTTATCCTTTGAGATGAGGGCTTCCCTGTAGTCAAGGGTAAATGGTCTATTCACCGTGATTTCAGATCCTTTTTTGATAATGGCATCGCCCACGAAGATGGCACGGTTCCCCTCAATAAAATATGAAGTGCTGCCTGGTGTATGCCCATGCGTGGCCACTGCAATGATTCCCGGGACAGACAGTGATGAAACGGGTCTGGCATCTTTTACGGGCTCAATCCTGGCCATACTGGCCACAAGCCTGGATAAAATGGACTTGGCCGGTGTTATTCTGGCATTTCCGGTAACTACTGAAATTTCCTCATCCGGGACATATATTTCCGGGGAGAATGTTTTGGAGACAAGGGAGAGCCCACCCACATGATCAGGATGATAGTGTGTAATCAGCACTACATCAGGTTTCTTTCCATTTTTATGGAAATATTCTATTATCTTTTTTGCGGATGACTTCATGCCGGTATCAATAAGGAATATTCTGCCATCAAGCTCAAGGGAATAGCAGTGGGCGGTTGTACCGGGAATCTGCCATATTCCCTGCGGCAGCTTCATAGTTCCGATATCCTCCTTAGCATTTTAGCCACGCTTTCAACAGCGTCCTTGGCCATCTCTATCCTCGCCTGTGCCTGCAACCTGGTCTGATTGGGGCCAGATATGCCGAGTGCAACCGGCTTGGAATATTCTACCGAAAGATCTTCGATCTTCCTGGCAGCGTTCTGCATTATCACCTGATCATGATCAGTTTCCCCTTTGATTACAGCACCAAGGGTCACGACACCGTCCACATCGCTTCTTTCAAGCAGCTTTCTGACTCCAAGGGGAATATCAAAGGTTCCAGGAACCTTGAGGACATGGGAAACATCCAGGTTCATGAAACCAGCGTGTTCTTGTGCTCTCTGCAACATCATCATGGTGATGTCATAATTATATTCAGATACAACAATTCCAATCTTCATTCAAATCACCTACTTCAGTGTCTTATGCCACTTTTCTTTGGTTCGTCAACTGATCCGATGTCTTCATATCCCTGCCTGAGACCTTTCCCTGCATTTTCAGTAAGATTCTCGGGTTTGAAAATCAGGTAGTAAGCGTTTAGGGCATGCTCCCTGGCTCTTCGGTCGCAGAGCCATGCCAGTTCAGCTGGATCGGACGCCTCATCCTCATGCACGAAAACCTCAATCACGTGCCTGTTCGTCATAAGCTGTACCTGCATTATGCCCATGGAGGCAACTTGCGCTGAAATCTTGTCCACTGGCTTGGGTCCAGGCATGCCACATGCTATGACAATATCGCAGTCTTGCTCTTCCAGAAGCTTCTTTGCTGCCACTGGGATATCCTTGATACCAGGAACCGTGTAACGCTGTGTCGTGAAACCCGTCCCGGTTGAATTCAGCTCATCCAGAACTGCTGCGCCCATGTCATATCTTGCGAACGTAGTGTCCACTATGCCAAATTTTTTCAAATCGCACCCTCTATGATCTGGAGGAGCCTCCTTCTGATTTCAGAACTGCTCTTCATCAGTGCATGATCGAAGCCAGAGATTCTGACAACTGATGTTGAAAGCCCCATTTGCCTGCACCTTTTTTCAATGGCATTGGCGTCAAATTTCTGGTCATATCCAAGTGTTATGATATCAGGCCTTACCTCCAGAACCGTCTGGAACATGTCGCCTTCGTGGCCAAGGATGGCATTGTCCACTGGCTTAAGCTGTGATACAATTGCCAGTCTTGTGTTTTCATCGAATATCGGCTGCTTGCCGTTCTTCACTGCGGTTGAATCCCTTGCCACCACAACAATCAGCTCATCGCCAAGTTTCCTTGATTCCATAAGATAATGGAGGTGCCCGAGATGAATTATGTCAAAAACTCCCGTAGCCATTACTTTGATCATCAATCCACTCGTCAATGATGTTTTTTCCTTCTATAAATGTTAGTTTATAGTCCTCTGCAAATTTGGCTGCACTTTCATGTGATAGTGAATAACCGTTATCATCCAGCATTTCAACTATGGTTGCTGAAGGTATTAGACCCGCCTTCTCCACCAGATATGTGCTTAATTCTGTATGGCCTCTCCTTACCCTGAAGTAGCCATCCCTGGCTATGAGAAGTATTACATGCCCTGGTATCCTGAACTCCCTGGCAAAAATTTCAGTTGCTGAAGTGCCATAGGTGGGGAGTTCCTTAAGGTAGGATGCGAATGCCCTGATTGTAAGAGATCGGTCCCTGTCAGGAATTCCTGTGAATGTACTTCTATGGTTAATGGTAACTGAAAACGAACTGCTAACATCGTATTTCAGATCCGAAGCGTCTGTAACTTTTTGGCCTAGTCCAAGATGTTTGCTGTATAAATCCTCAAGAAATGGAAGACCGATGACTCCAGCATCCTTCTCTCTCATTGTGGTGCATATCAGGCCTCCGCCTGTTTTCCTCATGAACCTAATACTTTCCATTGATGCAAATTGAGAAGCAAAAACAATATCAGTTTCCCCCTCGCGGTCGCTGGAATCGAATATGAGAACAGGTCTTCCGGCTCTCAGTTCTTCAATTGCCTCCCTTAACATCGGTTCATATTATTCCCTAACTAATAAAAGTGATGGTAATAACCTGAATTTTGGTAATAATATTTGCAGAAAATAAATACTACCAATGGTAATTCAGTCTAGTGGAAGTCAGAGCCTACAGATCTGCTGATCTTGACTCAATAGTGGAGCTGGAATCGCGAGCATTTCCAGTCGGTCCTTATAGCAGAAGGATGTTATCGTCTATATTCAGAAATCCACTTTCATTTACATTCGTTGCGGAAGAAGATGGAAGAATCATAGGATATGCCTCGGTGCTTCCTCTAGATGCAGAGAGTGCGGATGTGGAAAGCATAGCTGTTGATCCAGATTACCAGGGAAGGGGCATTGGCGGAATTCTTCTTGAAGCGATTGAGAGGGAAATGATCCGGCGAAGATACAAAAGATCAGTCCTGGAAGTCAGGGACAAAAATGAAGCCGCAATAGCTTTCTACAGAAGGCACGGATACGATATTGTTTCTCACATGCCCAGATATTATCATGAATTGTTCGGCGGCTCACGTGGCGCCTACAGAATGACAAAATTACTGTCCCAACCCTAATGCTGCTGAGACAGCATCAAACTTATCTCTGCTTGCTGAGACAATAATAGATTTATTTTCAAGGGCCTCCTTGAGAGTCCTGATAAGTGGCGACACTTCTGTTATATCAACTGGCTTTCCACCCCTGAGAACGCTCATATCTGATTTCACTCTCCCTGGTCCCGAAAATTCGAGCGGAGGTATTACATCCACTATGTACTGCCAGTCTTCAAGGTTCTTCAATCCTGAAAGGATATCGTTGATCTCCTTCATTTTATCCTTTGAATATTCCACCTTCAGCACGGGCTTGTGAAGGTTTCTTGTCAGAATTGACCGTGAAATGGGGTGCTCATCCCTTGACAGATAGCTGTAGAATTCATTGTCGGTCATTGCAAAAGGATTCCGAAAACATTCTCTGTTCATCCAGATTGCCTTGGATGCCATTATCTGCGCTATTCTGGAGGTCTTGTGAAAGTATACAGAACCATACATCAGTATTCTTGCTATTAGGATGGATTCCATGGTACCTAGCCCTTTCTCCTCTATGAACACATCATCGCCAGAAAGCATGGCAACATTCAGAATCCTCCTGTGATCCACGTTACCTATGGAAACGCCAGTGTAGAGAGAATCCCTGCGGAGGTAGTCCAGTTCATCAACATCAACAGGGCCGCTGATAAGCCTGGAAATTATCCGGTTCTTTCTGCTTTTGAATAGAAGCACGTCTGCCACATCAGACGGCTTGATTCCAGCATCTTCTATGACAGACGGAATTGCACTCTCTTGGAATGGCTTCTCTCCAAGTATTATCCTGACGCCTGCATTGAGGTGATCCAGGCCAGTAATCTTTTGGAATGTCTCTTCGGCGCCATGGCTCAGGGGAGGATGGCCAATATCATGCAGCAGGGCGGCCACGGCGAGCAGCATTTCATCCTCTACATGAAGGCTTTCTGCGAACATAATAGCCAGATGCATTGTTCCTAGTGAGTGCTCAAATCTTGTATGGTTTGCCCCTGGAAAAACAAGATGGCACATACCAAGCTGCCTGACATAACGCAGCCTCTGGAACTCTGGTGTGTCTATGATCTTTTGAAGTGGTGCCGATATCTTCACAGGGCCATTTATCGGGTCCTGCACTATTTTGAATTCCCCACGTATTGACATTATTATCCTTTATTTGCATAAGTATATCAGGCTATATTTAAAAATGGCAGGTAGAATTACACTTGCACTTCATGTCATAGTTTCCGACAAACTCTCCGTCCTAAAATAGGGAGTTTCCCACTTTCACTTCCCCCTATTCATGCCTCACTCTCTCCACTATGTTGCGAACACCAAACGCTGAGTTTCAATGCCACTCCAGTCCTGAGCATTTACTGTTTAGTCCATTCCATCCATCGAACTGGGAAAAAGATTCATTTCCTACCTTGTGATGAAGCCCATTCAGATCAATCACCTTCTGAAGTTATTCATGCACTGCTTCACAAAAGAGCAGTTTCGGGCTTGGAACAACACACCATACCATGATATACGGTCTTAACACCTCATCCACACTGCCAAATTCAGTGGCTCTCATTCTTAAAAGGACCTTAAACTTGTACCACAACCATATTTAGCAACCAGATGATGAACCATCCCATGGGTTTATTTCTCGGTTTAGGGATCATTGGTCTCATTCTTGTATTTCTAGTGGCCTGGTTCGTTGCCGCCTTTCCGCTTTACATAGCAGGCAGAATGATCTCAGGCAGGAATGCAACATTTGGCGAGGCACTGGTCGCAGCCGCCATTGGTCCCTTGGTCACAATATTCTTCTTCATCGTAGTTTCAGCACTGCTTTTCCCATTCATGCTGGGATTTGCATATATTATAGGATTCATTGTCGCTATTGGTGCATTGAGCTACATCTTCGGAGCATTGTTCAGGACCAGCACTCTCGGCGGGTTTGGAATCGCATTGATCACTTTCATCTTCACAGTTATTATATTCGCCGTGGTTTCACTGTTTGCCATATTGCTGACTGGACAGCCAGTTGTTGGCGTACATAAAATGCCAGTTGGAATATTCCCGTGATCGCGTAAAGAGATTACCTTGTTCGGATATGGCACTAGCCAACTTATGTCTTGTTCTTAGTGGGCTAGTCATGCCATGGTTGTCTTATGCGTCATTTAAAAATACCATTATTAGATACCTGATAAATTCCGTCATAAAGGTTTCTGGAGGATATTATGGAAGTTGAAGAGCTTACCGCAACGATGGGAAAATACTACGGCGCAAGGATAGTTACCGCAATAGTCGGAATCGAGACTGACGTCAACAAGGTTGAAACTGTAGCTTCCCAGATAGTGAGGTACCAGAACGTTGAGGACATATTTGTTGTAACCGGAGATTACGACATAATCCTCAAGGTCAGGTTTCCAGACTATGAGGAATTCCAGAATTTCCTCGTTCATGACCTTGGAAGGATAGACGGAATTAAGAGAACCAGGACGATGATGGTTCTGACAATAAAGAAGGAAATGGGCCAAAAAATTGGAGAGTGATTTGCATGGATTCAAAACTTTATGAGGAGGTGCTGTATCTACTCGACGAGCTTTCGCAGGATACCACTGTTCCAAAGAATGTAAGAAAGACGGCACAGGATTCCAAGACTCGGCTGCAGAATGAGAAGGAGAGCCTGGACATAAGGTGTGCCACAGCGGTATCTATGCTGGACGATATGGCTAACGATCCCAATGTCCCCTCGCATGGGAGGGCAGCTCTTTACACTGTGATCAGTAGGCTAGAGGCACTGGCTAAGTCCTGATTCCGCCAAATTTCCGAATTTCGGACACAAATCAAAATTTTCAATCATTTCTTAGAGGTTAGCAATCAAAAAGTTCATATAGACCTTAATATAAAAAATAGTTAGATATATATAGCATTATAATATTTATCCTCGAACACAATGGTTCTATCTGAGGTAAACGACAAACTAGCAAAGTATCTCATAATATCTGACATTCCCCGAAGCGTAGCGTATACCCTGGTGTACATACGGGACAAGGGTGAAGTTACTAGTGTTGAAATTGAAAGAGAGACCGGGTTGCGCCAGCCGGAAGTATCAATAGCCATGCAATGGCTAAGAAGAAAAGGATGGATCAACAAGAGGAACATGAAGAAGGAAGGAAAGGGGCGCCCCATACATGGCTACAGGCTGTCCAAGGATTTCAATGACATCCTTGACGAGATAATTGGGGAACTTACAACCAAGATCAGCGAAATAAACGAGAACATTGAGCAGCTAAAATCTTTCAGGGACTGACAGGGTTCCTGAATTTTTTAACCTCAACCACCCCAGCTCCTGAGATAAGGGCGAGTGTGGTCAAACCAGTAAAGATTCCAACCTCTGCCACGCCTGGAATCATTTTGATCTTTGTTTCAAGGTCGGCTGGATTTCTTATGATACCGAAATCACAATCCATCACCAGATTTCCGTTGTCCGTGACAAACTCGCCATTTTTCCTGAAAATACAAATGCCTCCTAACTTTTCAACCTGTTTGCGTGTCATATCCTTCAAATAGGGTATAACCTCAACGGGAACTCTGAATTCTCCAAGTCCCCTCTCCTTGAACTTTGTAGAGTCTGCAATTATGCATACTGTCTTGCTGTTGTAAGCTACAATTTTCTCCCTGAGCAGTGCTCCTCCGCCACCCTTTATCAGATTGCCTTCTGCGTCTATCTCATCTGCCCCATCTACGTCCAAATCTAACTGCCCTGAGAAGTCATTCTCGATGGCAATGCCCGCGTTCCTGGCAAGCGTCTCACTCTCAATTGAGGTAGCAACGGCCCTGAGCCTGACTCCCGCCTTGACAAGGTCACTAAGTCCATCAATAAAATATTTTACTGTGGAGCCTGTCCCAATACCAAGCATCATGCCATCCCTGACTAGCTTGAGCGCCTCAATGGCCGCCGCTTTCTTGTCACTTTCCTGCGTCACGAGTGGCAAACTGATGAAAGTAGTTAATCCTTTCAGTCATTTCAACATTTAAAATTAAAAGATAATAATTTTTATGAGAAAATTATGTCACCATGCTTTCCGAAGAAATTTTTACGGGAATGGATACCGACAGATTAGTAGTGAACTAGCTTGGATATGCCCAATATCATTTCAAGTCCTGCCGCATAACTATTTTAGAGATAAGACAATATATCAGCCGGGAGAATTAATGGAAAAGAAATCGTGGAAGGAATCATATACTGAACTTCAAAGGCTTGTCCTGCCCCCGGACACAAACATTTTCAATGACCTTTATGGTGGGAGGCTTGTAGAATGGATAGATAATGTGGCTGCCATAGTGGCAGCTAAGCATTCCAGAAGGAGAACAGTTACAGGCAGCATTGACAGCCTGTTTTTCCTTTCGCCGATCCACATGGGTGACATAGTGCACCTAACTGGCAGGATCAATTATGTGACTAGATCAACCATGGAAATTGAGGTCGATGTCTACTCTGAAGAGGGGCTCACAGGTGAGAAGAGCTTTACGACTACCTGTTTCCTTACATACGTTGCAATAAACCAGGACAGCAAGCCAACTGAGGTTCCTGGACTGGTTCTGGAAACAGATGACGACATACAGAGATTTAAGCAAGGTGAGGCCAGGAGTCTCGTAAGGCATCAGAATCTGCTGGAAGCAAAGAAGAAACTTGAGAATTTTAAATGAGTATTGACGGCAGTCACTTAAATGCTGGCTGGCTGCCATACATATTGAGGATTACCAAGATTATTTGCCATATTGTACAAGTGTTTATAATTCCGCCAGAGACCAGCATGAATTTTTATAGTTCAGATGCATCAAATTAATTAATGGTATTTCATGCATTAAGTACCTTTATTGCACTTAGTGTCCAGACAGCAACAAGTGGTCAATTGACCACAATTGTTAATCGGCTATATGAAGTAGTGATTTCAGTCTCCGCAGTTATCATTGCAATACTGTGGATCCCCATTGCAATAAGTTTTTTCGGTTCAGACGAAAATCGGCGGTATGAAGCTAGAGGAAGGCTGAAAAATGCTCTCATTGGCACCTTTATCTACGTAATTGCGGTGAGCGGCGTTCTCTACGCTGTGGTGAATTTCATAGTTACCGGTTCCTGACATGCTTGGCTATTCAGAAGTCATTACCATCCTTTCATATCTTATAAGGGCTGTGACTGCCTTATATTCGCCGCTGCTTGGCCTGATATGGGAAGCCACGGTGAAGTATGGACTGGAACCGGGATCAGCGTTTCCAAGCAGCTCCATCAATAGTTCAGGATTTCTCTCACTTTATTCATACATCTACAAAGGATCCATACCAATACTGGTGTCGGTATTGATCGCTGGTTCAGCACTCCTTCTCATATCGCCAGCCGGCAATCCCAGGAAGCAGAGAATCGGTGGAATATATATCCGCATGTTTGTGGCTATCCTGATCTCCGTCTGCTCACTCCTCATTTTTACAGCACTATTTCAGTTACTGGGTTTTGCCTACGACCTTCTCTTTAACCATGCAGGCCCCTCAATATCAAGTTTCAGCCAAGTTACTGGGATTTCACCTGCTCTCAGTTCCTCCAATGGAACATCCATACTGCTTGTATTAATGAGATTCCTCCTGCTCTCTGCTTATTTTCTGGCAGTTGGATCGGTCTTTTCCATACTAATCTTCAGGCAGGCACTTCTCATAGTTTTCGTTCTGGTAATGCCGTTTCTTACAATTCTGTCAATTATGGACATTGGGCAGAAATACGCAAGGATGGGGTGGGAACTTGCAATCGAGCTAACGCTATTTCAGTTTGCTGCTCTTTTATCCATAATGCTTGCTGTCATATTTAGATCCAATGTTCCCCTGAATCTTGCCTTCTTATTTCTGCCATCAATACTTCCCGGATACCTGCTTTTTTCCGGACGGGGTCTTGCATCAGCCCCAGTTCTAGGTTTCCTTGGTGGAATGACACTTGGAAGTTCAGCCACTCGAATTGTCGGCATGGCCTCCGCGGTGGCAGATTCGACTTCTGGAGGAAATCCATTCCCATTTGTAGCCACAGGTGCCCTGCTTCCAGCAGCAGATTACAGGTCGATTCAGGGGATCAAGATCAGCAGGAGAGTCCCCTCATCAATAACTGAAGATGCAGTTAAAGAGGAACTGAAGTACAGAAAGGATGATTACTAATGTATGCAGAACTTACCCGGCATCACGGAATTCTTTCATGCTGCAGGAATAAAAATGACAGTCATCCCATGCAAGTCCAAAACTGTGGCAGAATAGGGTGAAATGTTGATCAGGCTCCGTATTCCCGCAAATCTGCTGAACTATCGCCCCACCATATTGGGATTTGATCTCCAGAGAATAATTATGGCATTCTTAATTACGCTTCTATCCGTCTTGGCATTCCGGATCTCAGCGATTCCTGAGTTTCTCTCTATCTCACTGCTGTCTGCAATAGTTCTGCTCCGCCACAAGGGAAACTACGTTTCAGACCTAATTTTACAGAAGATCAAATATGCGGTATCACGCAAGGAAATTTCGCACCTTAAACTTGATCCTTCCATAAGAACAACTATCGCAAGCGGCATTACGGTATTTGAGCATGACAGTGAAAAGTTCTGCCTGATCAAGATAAGCGGCAGAGAGGTTTCAAGCCTGAGGGATCGTGATCAGGTCAGCCTTTACAGATCGCTGGAAAATATGATCAACACTTCGGGTCTCGCAGTTGATGTCTATCTATATTCGCCTGGTGATTCCAAGGGGAGCGGTAGCAAACCGTTCCAGATCATGAGAGTAGTATCATCACCAGGGGGCAATACACAAAGTGCAAATAATCTGGCTGCAGAGGCCATAAGAATAATGGAAATGCTGAATACCATGGAGTTTCAGTGTGAACCTGGAAATTTAGAAATGTTCAGGGAATTTTCCTCAAATTTCATGGGTATCCGGCACCATAGGAAATCCATAGAAGCAGGCAATGAAAATCAACGGTCCAGGCCAGCGCGGAGGTATTTCAGATACGTTTCATCAGACAGGAGCTATTCAGATCTTTGCCTAACGGATGCAACATACGATCTTGGGCCCTCCTTCATGGAATTAGCCCGCTCCATGAACATTGAATTTTCCATAAAAACCACGTTACGAAATTTCAGTAGGGAAAATGGCTCGGCAATGCTGAAGCGAATGATTGCGGAGAGAAGGGCCGAATCTAGGTCAGCAGGTTCAAGCTTCAAGAATTCTAGAAATCGGCTCAAACTCCAGGTCGAGGATGGATCCAGAATGATCCAGCTCCTGGACGAAGAGGGAATTCTGCCAACAATGGTTAGCGTGACAGCTAGAATCTATTCCCAACATCCCGCAGAGCTGACAGATAAGATAGCCAGGTTTCAAAATGTGATGTCATATTTGGGCCTGGAATTTTCTTTTCCTGGCGGCTCAAACGCAATCCCGGTGAATCCAATTGAAGGGGTTACACATGCAGTTTCGCACAGGAATCAATACCTCATGAACACACGGGCTGCAGCAACAATCCTTCCAATCCTGACCGATTTATCCGTAAGTGCAAGAGGAATTGAAATCGGATACAATGATCTTAACGAGCAGCCAGTATATCTTGACCTCTACTCAGGGACATCACACAATGCCCTGGTGCTTGGTGAAACAGGTTCAGGAAAATCTTTCTTTTCCAAAAGGATGCTGGATAAATGTTTCAGCACCTACATGGGATTCTCCGCCATTATTTTTGATCCTCTAATCGAATATGACTGCTCTGGCAAGGAGGAATCCTGCAGAATCATTACAATGAGGTCCTTGGTTTCCCAAATGGGAGAAAATTGGGATAGCGTCAATTGCACCCCCATTCTCAATACTGGACAAGGCAAAGATAGTATATACATAGTCAGGCCTGATCATTCTGGACTCGAGGAGGACAGCCAACTGCAGTTGGCCCTGCTGGACTTTATTCTGGAAATATTCAGGACCAGAGGAGGTTACAAGATGGCTGTACTTGATGAATTCCATCTCCTGATGAAAAACGGGGCAGTTCTTGAGAAGCTTGACTCCATGATGAGGCACTCCCGCCATTATCAGGCTTCCATAGTAGGGATATCACAGAACGTTACTGATTTCACTGGAACCTGGGGTCACTCGATAGTTTTCAACAGCGCCAATATTTTTGTCTTCCGGACACGTAGCATTTCCCGGCATGATCTTGTATCACTGAAGCTAGATGATTTCGATATAGACCGCCCGGAAACTTTACTCGGAGGAAAAGGTCATCCATTCTCAGAATGCATTTACACCGACGGAACGTTTGCCAGGAAAATACGAATCGTTGATAACGGATCTGGGAAAAATAATTTTTGAAGTGCACTTTATTGGGGTGCAGAATCTTCTTGCTTTATCTTTGCCTGGACAAGAGCAAGTTCAAGAATGCCAAAGATTACCATTGGTATCACGAATGAAGTGAGTCCAACATCAGCCCAGGTGTTGTATACAATTGACCACGCAACATAGAAACCAGCGCCTATGAAAAGAAGCCCGAATCCCATGAATTTGCCCCAGAAGTGTCTCTGCCATCCCTTGGGAAGTATTCTTGCTAATGAGTTCACTGCCATGTGTCCTGCTGGTGCCTATGGAAACCTAATATTTCATAGTATCGATTCCTCGCTTCTCTAGCAGGGATTAATACTGAAACAGCAGGGATGCTGGAACATTGCAGTATAACAGTTAACCCTGAAAATCAGCCTTTAATATGGACCTGCAAAGCCTCGCGATTTCACCATCATGTATACTGAAGCGCTGGAATAGTTTAAAATCACGAAGGGAATAACGGCTGATGATTGCCCATCAGGAAAATGCCATTGAGGTACACAACCTGACAAAGACTTACGATGGCAGGCATAAGGCCGTTGATAATATTTCATTCCATGTATCGAAGGGTGAAATTTACGGTCTTCTTGGCAAGAATGGTGCTGGCAAGAGCACAACGATTAAAATGCTGACAACCTTAATCAGACCAACTTCTGGGGAAATATCAATTCTTGGGCTTGACCCCTCAAAACATTCCCTTCAGATCAGAAGGAGAATTGGAGTAGTCCAGCAGTCAGAATCCTTCGACTTCGCAACTGTTGAGAACAACCTGAAAATATATGCAATGCTTTGGGAAGTGCCGCGAGAAACAGCTGAAGCCAGGATAGAAGAAGTTCTCGAACTCTTCGAACTCGCCGACTTGAGAAAGGTAAGGGCATTTGAACTTTCAGGGGGACAGAAAAAGAAGCTGCAGGTTGCGAGGGAACTCATCCATGACATGGATATACTCTTTCTTGATGAGCCAACTGTGGGAATGGACCCAATAATGAGGAGGCGCATACTGGATAGCATAAGGAAAAGGGCAGACAGTGGCCTTACTGTCCTGTTCACCACTCATTTTCTTGATGAAGCTGACTACCTCTGCGATCGCATAGGTATCATGTCTGACGGCAAGATAAGAGCAGAGGGGACATCCTATGACCTGAAGGAGAAATATGGCGGAATGAGGACGCTTGATATCGTTCTGCGAGACCCGATAACTGAGGACCTGTATTCTAAACTAAAAGAAGCAATATTGGCCGGTTCCCTGGCGGAGGAATCACGAATGGAGAGGAAGCAGCTTAAGATCCTTGGTAAGAATATTACCAGGAACCTTGATCAGATACTTTCCCTGCTCAGGTCTATGGGAATAGCAATAGACGGAATCAACCTGAGGGATGCTACTCTGGATGACGTGTTCATAGAGGTTGTGAATGCGTAAATGAGGCTTCCTGCTTTCCTCCGGCTCACATACAGAAACATACGGGTTAACATGGATCTAGGCACGATGATATTCATGCTGGGACTCCCGGCACTGTACCTTCTCGTAATGGGAACCATGTTGCAGAACATAATTCCTGGTGTTGATGTTAGTTCGGCAAGAATATCATACACTCATTTCCTCGGGCCAGGCATTGTCGCAATGCAGACACTTACTGCTGGCAATATTGGTGGTGGTATGCTCTGGAGTGATAGGCGTTGGGGTATGTTTGAGCAGCTTCTTGTTGGCCCTTTCAAGAGAACAGATTACCTGTTGGGAATAATAATGGTTGCAATAATCTTTGCAGTTGCGGGCAGCATGATAATGCTGGGGCTGTCAGTGCTCATATCTGGCGGTTTTGTCTTCAATATGTTATCCGTATCGCTCACAATGTTATCTCTCATTCTTGGCACAATGCTCTTCTCTTCTCTATTCTTGATCATTTCCACGGTTGCAAAGACCATGCAAACGTACAACACAATAACAATTGCACTATTTTTTGTACTGGACTTTGCCAGCTCTGCATTCTATCCAATTCCAACCACAACTGATGAAGTGATCAGGATCATTTCACTTAGCAATCCGCTCACTTATATAGTGGATGTTACTCGAACAGCACTGATTGGAGTCCCGGACACTACGACTTATGTTTATGCACTTGCCATGTTACTGCTTACCGTATTCTTGTTTGTACTAGCAAGACTTCTATATCGCACTGTGAGGAGCGGAGTATAAGGTCCGTGGCATATCAAGCTTAGTTAACATTTTTGCAGTTTTCAATGATTGTAGACTTCAATTCCATTATGAGTTAAAGAAAATTTATTTGCGTCCAAGCAATAAAGGGAGAGCAATGCACGATCCTGCCGCAAGGTTTTTCAAATGCAGTGATAGAGAAAGAGCCATTTTCGAAGCAGGGATAAAGCTTGGGACAATATACCACCAGTATGTCGGGGCTCCGCTGAATCTTAGCAATGTACATTCGCTGGAAAGGGCAATGGAGGACAGCGCTAAGGTGCAGCCATTTGTGGAGGAAGCAAGTGTCAGAATAGATAAGGATATTATCTCGAAGCGGCAGGGTGTATACAAATATATTACGCTGGCAGGAGAGATGCTTGACGTCAGGATAGTGGTCAGGTACAAGGAAGAACGTATCACAGCGTGCCTGAAGTATGTTCCTGAGATTGACTATCCGTTGATGTATGTTGAAGGATGAGGTAAAAATGGCAGTGAAAATAGGAATCACAGGACCTGTGGGGTCTATCAAGGCTGAGGCCCTGCGAAAGATTATTGATATGCTGGAAAAAGACGGGGTGGTTGTCCAGGGAGTTCTTGTATCCGAAATATCGGAACATTCAAAGCTCCTCGGCTATTCCCTGTTTGATATTGCAACAAAGAAGAAAATAACTTTTGCCCAGGCGGGCATTGTTTCCAGGGTTAAGATTGACAAACTGGGAGTTGACACGAGGCTGCTGGAGGAAATCCTCATTCCCAGCCTTCAGAAGGCACGGGAATCTGCTGACGTCATAGTGATAGACGAGATTGGGAAGCTGGAAAATACGACGAGAAATATTCAGGCTGAGATCGAGACGACCCTGAAATCGGAGAAACCACTCATTGTTACACTCCACAAGAAGTCAAGGAATCCTGTGCTGCAGGAGATAAGGGCACTTGAGGGAATTAGAGTCTTTGACATAACACCAATAAACAAGAGCACGTTGCCATTCAAGGTTCTAAGGGTGCTGAAGGGAGAGGAAGGGCCATGATGCCGGCATTCTTGGGTTTCATAATGCGAAGGCTCTAGGTTCAGCAGTTTTTAACCTTTATATGAAGACTTTAATCTTCCAGTGATGATCTACTTCAGCAGTTGAACTTTCAATTGACCTGAAGGGACTGTGTCTGTTTCCGGCTTCAGTATAATACTGGAACCTTCAGGCATTGAAGATTCCCTCATTATACATGACAGAGATGAGGCACGTATTCCAGGATAATCCATTGGCGGAAAAAAATGAAAACGTCTACGAGAATAACTGAGGGTTTGGCAGAAATTGAAGTGCCCGATTCATATGCAAAGAAAGGGCCAGGAACACGGTCTGCTGGATTTTATAACGCGGAACAGGTGTTGAACAGGGATATCACCATAGCTATACTCTCAGCACTTAAGCCAAAGAGATATCTGGATGGTTTCGGAGGCACTGGTATCCGCGCCATCCGCGTTAAAAAGGAACTTGGCTTAGATGCCACGGTGTGCGATATAAACCCAGTATCTGAGAACATAATAAGGAACAATGCCAGAATTAATGGTACTGATATATGCATAATAAGGGATACGTTCCACTCCGTGGTATCAGGAAACCTGTTTGATTTCATTGACGTTGATCCTTACGGGTCAACTGTGCCTTATCTTGATGCAGCCATATTTTCAGTTAAGAATCGGGGTTACGTAGCTACTACTGCAACCGACCTGTCGGTGCTGACAGGATCTGTTGGCGTGAAGACGAGACGAAGATACAATGCATTTATTGGTAATAATTCCCACAGGCATGAGATGGGTCTCCGCCTTCTTGTTGCTGATGTGGTGAAAAGGGCTGCGGCACTTGACAGGGCTGCTATTCCAGTCGTATCATTCTGGCACGGGCATTATTACAGGGCAGTTTTCAGGATAGAAAATGGAGGGTCTAGGGCAGACAAGGCCTTGCATAGCATCGGTTTGCTCAACAGGCGCAGGATGTTTGTCAGTCACTATGATGACATGGACGAGGGGCCCGTCTGGACAGGAAAGCTTCAAACGTCCAGCGTTATCAGGGAGGCTATCAATAATCGGCCGGCTTATGTACTTAGCCGAAACATGGCTTTTCTATCTTCTCTCTTAAATGAGGATCTTTCGATATTATTCTTCGAGATCACGGATATGGCGAGATTCCTTGGAAGCAGCATTCCCCCAATGGATAGCATAATCACTGAACTGGAGAACAGGTCAGGGCAGAAGGCT
Organism: Thermoplasmata archaeon; assembly: GCA_021797355.1. Classification (GTDB taxonomy): domain Archaea; phylum Thermoplasmatota; class Thermoplasmata; order Thermoplasmatales; family Thermoplasmataceae; genus UBA509. Next base: position 19,778 of record JAJZZX010000003.1, read on the forward strand.
GCTAGAACACACTTTTCCAACACCGGAATAAAATTCGGAGGAACTTGGGATATGGTTGAGGAGGCATTTAGGCTCCTGACCCGGTCTTGAGGGTTGCAAGATAATGGTGCTGCCTAAAAAAAAGGGGCGGGGCTATTGGAGTCTTGCAACTGAAGATATAAAAACAGCCTACACCTTCAGGTAAGGAATGAACCCATGGATAAGGATTATAAGGCCAGTTAACGGCATCATGGGAATCCTGGCAACATACATATCGGGTCTAATTGGCGCTGGCCTCAGGCTGGGGCATTTTCTGATTCCTGTTTCGTTTGCTGCTTTGTCGGTTTTTCTTGTCACATCAGGAGGTAACATTATCAACGATGTGGTAGACATTGAGACAGACCGCGTGAATCATCCCCGCCGCCCTCTTGTTACAGGCCAAATTTCAATAAGAGCCGCGAGAATTGCAGTTGTTGTATCGTTTTCACTAGCATTCGTGCTTAGTGTCATTTTCATATCTCTGCTTTCAGCTTCCGTTGTTGTCCTTGCCGAACTATTCCTGGTAGCCTATGAGTTCAGGACAAAAAAGCTCGGACTTTCAGGAAACATAATGATAAGCATACTTGTTGGCCTAATATTCATTTTCGGAGGCATAGCTGTGGATTCCCTGGACAGGATGCTCATTCTCTTCTTCATGGCCACAATGGCGAATCTCTCCCGGGAAATTATCAAGGATATTGAGGACATTAATGGAGACACCGACAGGATCACATTCCCAAAAAAACACGGCATTAAGTTTGCAGCCTACGTTGCCGCAATTTCTGTCATTGTTGCCATCATTGCGTCTTACATTCCATATTATCTTAAAATATTCGATGTCTATTACCTGATCCCAGTGGCACTTTCAGATCTCCTGTTCCTTGTGTCGGCCGGACTAATAGTCAGGAACCCGGGAAAGAGCCAGCAGGTCTCCAAGATTGCCATGATAGTGGGCCTGGTATCATTCGCAGTGGGCGGTTTAACTTGAGTGTATATTCAGACATACTTGAACAGCTGAAGCAGCACAAGCTTCACATGACGCTGATTGATCCTGCAAGGCAGGATCCGGAAGATTCTGCAGAGATTGCAAACCAGGCAGGACTGGCTGGGACAGATTTCATAATGATTGGAGGGTCCACAGAAATCGACAGGTATCGCATGGATGAAGCAATTGTTGCCATAAAGAAGAAGTGCCAGCGGAAGGTCATAATTTTTCCAGGATCGTCATCAATGATCAGCAGGCATGCAGATGCCATATATTTCATGAGCCTCTTGAATTCACGATCGCCGGAATTTCTATTCAGGCACCAGGTGAGGGCAGCCCCCCATCTTAGAAGGATGAAAATAGAATCCATACCAATGGGTTACCTTGTTTTCAAGCCAGGCATGACAGTTGGACGGGTAGGAGAAGCAGATCTTCTTGACAACGAGGACCCGGAGAGTGCTGTTTCATACTCTATGGCTGCAGAAATGATGGGCATGAAGATAGTATATCTCGAAGCTGGCAGTGGCTCCCCCACTACAGTAAGCCCTGCACTGATCTCACATGTCAAGAAGGCCATTAGCATTCCACTCATTGTTGGCGGTGGCATAAGGAACGCATCATCAGCTGCAGATATTGCAAGGGCAGGCGCTGACATAGTAGTAACCGGAACTATTGTGGAGGGATGCAGGGATATTTACCAGCGTCTCAGTCCAATAGTAGAAGCTGTACATAGTGCCAATATGAATACATTTTAATTTTACGTTACGCTTGGGTATCATGCCTGTCATTAGAGTAGATGTTGAATACCTTCCGGGTGTAGAAGATCCGGAGGCCATTACAATCCTGAAAAATCTCAAGATTCTAGGCTATGATACCATAACAGAAACCAGGACTGCCAAATCCTATGAATTCAGAATAGAAGGAAAGTTGGAGGAGGCCAGGAGCACAGTTGACGAGATTGCCTCTAAGATTCTCACAAATCCAGTCATTCAGAAATACTCATTACAGGTTGTTGATCCATGAAAGAATCCCTCTCAGGCGTTCGGTCTGTCCCAATCAGGGGTATGGATTTGCGTGCACTGGAATCAACCAGCCAGTCCATGGCTCTCGGACTATCGGGCGAGGAGATGTTGCGGCTTTCTGATTATTTCAAAGGCTTGGGCAGGGACCCTACTGACGTTGAACTTCAGGCAATGGCTCAGGCATGGAGCGAGCACTGCTGCTACAAGTCTTCAAAATTCTATCTTAAGAAGTATTTCTCGGGCCTGGAGAAGCATGACGCCATCCTAGCCATGGAGGACGATGCAGGAGTTGTTTCGTTTGACGATGAGTACGCCTACGTTCTCAAGATGGAGAGCCATAACCACCCGAGTGCCATCGAGCCCTATGGCGGTGCTGCAACAGGAGTTGGCGGCATCATACGGGATGTCCTGTGTATGGGGGCGCAGCCAATTGCGCTTCTGGATTCAATATATTTTGGCGATGTAGGGACACGCCAGTGGAATGACCCCTCACTTCATCCGAGATTTGTGCTGGACAATGTTGTTGCAGGCATAAGGGACTACGGCAATAGAGTTGGACTTCCCAATGTGGCCGGATCTGTTGATTTCGATACCTCATTCAACCATTCTCCCCTGGTTAACGCTGGATGTATTGGCATAGTGAGGAAGGACAGGATTGTCAGAAGCTTTGTGAACAGGATCGGCGACATATTTGTCCTGGCAGGGGGAAGGACCGGCAGGGACGGTATTCATGGGGTAAACTTCGCATCGGCCACGCTTGAGGAGCGGAGTGGGCAGAATCGATCAGTGGTTCAGCTGGGAAATCCAATAATCAAGGAGCCACTCATACATGCCGTGCTTGAGGCTAACGATCTGGGCATGATTGATGGAATGAAAGATCTGGGCGGAGGCGGCCTTTCTAGTTCTGTTGGAGAAATGTGCTTGGCTGGAGGAGTGTCGGCGGAGATAGACCTTGAAAAGGTTTTGCTCAAGGAACCTAATATGGAGGCCTGGGAGATATGGATTAGCGAGAGCCAGGAGAGGATGCTGATGGCAATAGATCCATCCAGGCTCCCCGAGCTTGAGGAAATCTTCAACCGGTGGGGAATTGAGTTTTCTGTTATCGGCAAAATTGTTGAGGGAACCAATCTCATATTAAGATACATGGGGGAAAAGGTCCTGGACCTGGATCTGGAATTTCTCACATCAGGGCCGGTTTATTGCAGGAATTACGACATACCTCAGAGAAAAGATATTGACTATGTGCTCCCCTCGGAGAGCTTTGACATGGGTGACCTCATAAAGAGGTTTCTGTCCCAGCCTGAAAATTGTGCAAGATTCAACATTACAAGGCAATATGATCACACTGTGAGGGGTGACACTATCATTCGGCCCATGTCCGGATTCCCAAATCATGAGACACATTCAGATGCTGCTGTGATCAAGCCTCTCGAGCATTCAATGAAGGGACTCGCGCTTACCGCAGGTTCAAGGTACAACATGGTGGCTGTGGATCCAATGGGGGGCACATTTGGCACCATGGTGGAGGCATATCTTAACATAATGGTAACCGGTTCCAGGCCGACTTCGGTTGTGGACTGCCTGAACCTTGGAAATCCGGAGGATCCTGCAATTATGGGCCAGCTTGTCCAGATATCATCAGCAATCTCTGAATTCTGCTCAAGACTGGGGCTTCCCGTGGTAGCAGGAAACGTAAGCCTCTATAACCAGTATCAGGGCATAAATATCAAGCCTGTGCCCAATATAATGATGGTCGGTGTCATAGATGATGTGTCAAACTCAATAAGCTCAGATTTCAAGGCTGTCGGCAATTCCATTTTCATAATCGGAAAGGAAAGCACAAGCCTTGGAGGCAGCCACCTGCTGAAGTTCCTTGGCAAAACGTCTTCATCCGTTCCATGGTTTGATATGGATGAACTGAAGATAATATCTGAAAGTTACCTTAAGGCAGTTCCAAGCGGGATCATAGTCTCCGCACATGATGTATCATCAGGTGGCCTTATCCAGGCACTCCTGGAAATGTCTTTTGGCGGAGGAATTGGCTTTGACACAGACATAACATTGGTCTCTGGTGCGCGCACACTGGAAAAGCTCTTTTCTGAGGGTGGTGAGAGGATCATCGTTGAAGTGCCACAATCAAGGGAAAAGGAATTCCTGGAACATTTCAGAGGCATAGCTGTGACAAAACTAGGGAAGACAACAGAAGGAAGTGTGCACGTGGATGATTTCGGAATGACAGTAATTGACGGGACAGTTGAGGAATTCAAGGAACCATGGGTACATGGTCTTGACGGGCTCGTGTGACGCTGGTGGTTGATGTGTATGGCTGATGATATATATTCTAGGACTACATTTTTGCGTGAAAAGGACGTTACTGTAGAAGTAAATTACAGGCTTGGCTTCGACGCGGACAGAACCTGCGGATACTCAAGGATATACAAGGGGAAGATATCAGATTCCCAGGATGATGAAAACTACGAGATATACCAGGAACTCTATGAGTGCGGCCTTGGGGTCGAGGAAGTTCAGAGGAGATATGAGCGCCTCATAGCTGAAGTCATGGATGGGAAAATTGATGTTGATTTCTAGTTGAATGGTCCTTCAATTTCCACTGCAACTCTCTGGCCGTCAGCAAGCGAAAGCTTCTCTCTCAGGTATACTGGCGAGATTATTTCCATGACATCACTGTATACCGATCTCTCCGGAAATATAACTGCGCACTGAACTCCCCCTATCTTACCAGTGAAGCACTTCACCGGGCCGTACGTCCTGTCTTCAGTTACGAAGCCATCAATGTGTATGCCGTCCATGGACCGGAGTTTCCTTAATGACAGCTCAGAGGACTGATCTATCCTGACATTCAGGGTGCCAAGGTAGGGGACATAGCCCAGCTTTTCCTGGAACTGGATGACATAGAATTTCCTTGAGATGTAGTACCGTCCTTCCCCCAGGCCACTCTGGACAATTCCGGAAAGATTCATCTTCGCCTGTTTCTCAAGCAGTATCCCAAGATCAGTGTATTCCTTGAGCAGAATTTCCAGGCCCTTTGGAGTGATCTCAATTTCCTGCCTTCTTCCGTTCATCTGCCTAGTTATGAGGCCCTGCTTCAGTAGTTCAAGTATCATCCTTGATGCTGATTGCTGGCTTATTCCCATATATCTGGCTAGTTCGCCTGAAGATATGCTTACTCTGGACCGTGAGCCAGCAATGCTTTTCAGCGCCTTGATAGCCCAGTATCTGAAATTGAGGTATTCCGCCATTCCTTTGCCCCGGAGTAATTGCTATCTGTATAATCTACTTTTCACAGGGAGACACCGATCTTGCGCCCGCCATGTATCGAATATGTACGGATGCCGGCACTGCGAGCTCGATCCAGGAGAAGCCGGTCATTGGTAAGAATTGCTGACCCTGAGGCTGAGGCGGCATCAAGAATACAGTCATCACCTCTGCCAGAGCCGTGAAGTTGCGGGAAGGTGAGAGCCAGCTTCAGTGCGCCAGAGGCGAATGGAACCCTGCTGGACAGGCCCTGCAATTCCGCAATGGTGCAATCGGTAACATACAAAGCAGATATTTCAGGAAAGAGGAGCAGCTGTGATCTTATGTCAACCTTGTTCTTCAGGGCATAGATTAGTGAATTTGTGTCAACGATTATGCCGCTCATTTCTGCTTATTTTTCCCTATCCACAACTTCTGCAATGGCTGTGTTGTTCCTGATCTTCTTGATAACAACCTTGACAGTTTCACCCCTCCTCACACCGGGGACGAAAATATTGAATCCGCGGTAGAAAGCCCTGCCTTCACCGGAATTTCCTACTTTTGATATCTCCACTGTGTACTCTTTTCCCTCCTCTATCTTGGTATCATCATCCCTGGATTCATTGACGATTCTGATTGGATGTTGAGCACCGCATGCCTTGCAGGAGAGGACATAGGTCCTCCCAATCTTCTGAATTTCTGTATCAGGAGAATTGCATTCATAACAGATAACATATGAGTCCATATACTGCTTTATTTTGGATGATATTTGGTCAGCGGAAATTTTTCTGTTAATTATGAGTCTGCGTCCAGTTATTGTAACTCCTATTCCAAACTCTGTCATGAGGAATTTTGCAATATGTTTAGGATCACGATTGATCATGTCTGCAATATCTATGAAATTCCGGACTATTGTTACTTTCCCCTCCTGGATGATATCTGGGTCAGGTATCTGGAGCCTCTGCTGATTCATGTTTGATTTTGAAAGCACACTTTCAGCTTTCTTTAGAAGATCTTCATAGTTCTGGTTATCCATGACAGGTTATTTCTTCGCAGTTATTAACATTAGATGGTTTTGGAAAACAGAATGATCAGGCTGTAAAATCCTTGAAATTAGATGCTTCTGGCGTAGTTTATAGAAATGAGATGCATATTTAGGACCGTACTGTGTTCCAAAGTTGATCATGATCGCGTATCAGTTTGTATAATATTGTATAGAATAAATAATAATGTCACTTGTCCTACCACAACAGAAACCAATATCTCATTCAAGTTGAAATAATTGTTGAAAAGTTAGCTATTTAGTTGAATTATAATTTCCTTACAATTTAAATGAGTGTAAGACATGTGACGAAATTTGTATGTACTAAGAAAAAGATTTAAATATAAATCTAGTTATAATCTTTGGAACTGAATTGACCCTCGACAACAAGGATACTAAGTTGACAATCCGGATATCCGAAGATGACCTGAAGGAAATCGACGAGTTTCTGGATAGCAATCCCAGGTTTGGGAGTCGATCAGAATTCATTAGGCATTCAGTTTTGGATTACATATCCAGAACAAGAATTGGCATAGTTGATCAGTCTGAGACTGGGATACGGCTGAGCAAGATCATGGAAAGTGTGATATCGAGGACGGTGCAGAAAGGCTTCTTCAAGACAAGGGAGGAAGTAATTGAAGCCCTTCTGGAAAGAGCAATGAGAAACAACGCACTTCATGAAATACTCAGCGAGAAATCAAGAAGCCTGACATCTGTACTTGAGGATCTGGAGAAATTTGACACGCTTGAGGGTAAGCTAGATGATGGCGGGATTAAGAAAAGGATACAGGATTGATGACGGATGGAAACTGTAAGTGTTCAGAATATTGAAGGAGTGGTAAAGGGGCTCATAAGGAAGTACTATTCAGAGAGGATGGATAATGTTGTCATAGCGTTCGGCTCTGCTGGAGACAGGGTGCTGAGAAACATAAGGCCGTTGCAGATAAGGCGAACTGTATACAGATCAATACAGCTCAAGAAGGATAGGGCATTGTCGCCTACGCTTGAATCAAGAGAGGCGGAAATCTGTCTTCAGGAACCAGATCCAGTTAAGGTATCCTTGGTATCAAGGGAAGAGTACGAGTACAGGAAAAATATCGACCAGTTTGCCTGCTGGCAGGACCCCCTCGAAACTGCTACGGTAAACACAACATTCATCGACGGTTCAGATGATGCGGATTCCAAGGCAAGAGAACTTCTCTGCGATATAGAGAAATCAAATTCCTACATACTCCTCAGCGGTTTTGGAGGAGAATTTGCACAGGAGATGCACATGGCTTTCTCGAGGCTTCTGACAGCCAGGAAGATTCCTCATCTGAATATAATAATAAAACCTTCAAAGGAAGACGTTCTAAGAAGAAAGAAAGCAGAGAAAGGGATAAAGGCTCTGGAGTCCATTTCAGGCTCAACGTGCATATTTGATAACCAGAAGCTCATAGAAAGAAACAGGGACGCCGCCAGGGAAAAGGATAAAGTGATCCAGAAAATAAATGTAAGAATAGCCAGGCAGGTTGAGGTTTACTCCACCAGGCTGTCAAACACAGTAGAGGTCTTGAAGTACCAGCTGTCAGCCTAGAACAGGCTGGCAGTGGCTTCTTTTTCATTCATTGTTCTTTCACAATAGTTGCACCTTATCTGAAGTGGATGCTTAGAAAGGAGTGTGAATTCCCCGACCACTGGTTCCTTCGTGTTGGTTATGCAATTTGTGTTTGAACATTTTACAATTCCCACAAGCCTTTGCGGAAGATCAACCGAGAATTTCTCAGTGATCTCATAATTTTTTACAATGCTGATTGTCGCGTCGGGCGCAATGAGTGATATCTTGTCTACCTCAAATTTCTCCAGATCTCTGTTTTCTATTTTAATCACATCCTTCTGGCCAAGGCGTTTGGACATAACCCGTATACCAATGCTTATGGAATTGCCATCTTTCTCGTCTATCCTGAGTATTGACAGAACTTTCAGCGCTTTCCCAGGAGGAATGTGGTCAATTACTGTCCCATCTTTTATCTTTGATATTTTCAGCGTCTGTTCTTCCATATTTATCACCCCAGTATCAAGGAAATCATGGCCATCCTGACTGGCACTCCGTTGTTTGCCTGCCTGAAATATGCAGCCTTTGGCGATAAGTCAACTTCGGGTAGGATTTCGTCAACTCTGGGCAGCGGATGCATTATTATGGATTTCTGCTTCATGGAGCCTACAGTCTCGTTGCTTATGCTGTATGAACCTATGACACTCTGGTACTCATTGGGATCCGAGAACCTCTCCTTCTGAATTCTTGTCACATAAAGTACATCGGTATCCTCAATCACGCTCTGGAGGTCATCCACAACATCAACCCTGAAATCCCTGGGCAGCATTGACATAACATAATCAGGGATTTTAAGCATCGGAGGTGATACGAGGTTTACCTTAGTATCAAACCTCGCAAGGGCAAGCAGCAATGAATGAACAGTCCTTCCGTATCTCAAGTCCCCTACGATTGTAACGGTCTTGCCATTTATGTCACCAAGTTCTTTTTTTATGGTGTAAAGATCAAGAACTGTCTGGGTGGGATGCTGACCTGATCCATCGCCTGCATTGATTATCGGCTTGTTTGTGAAGCGTGAGGCAAGCCTGGCTGCCCCCTCCATACTGTGCCTAATGACAATTATGTCCGAATAGCCTTCAGCCATTCTAACCGTATCAGCCAGGGTCTCACCCTTTGCAAAGGATGATGACTTAGCTTCAGCAACACTGATGACGGAACCCCCAAGCCTGTGCATCGCACTTTCAAATGACAGCCTTGTCCTAGTGCTCGGCTCATAAAAGAAAGTGGCCATTATTTTTCCGTTCATCAACGCAAGCGACTTTCCAGATTTAAGAGATTTTTCCATGTCATCTGCTATTCTGAATATCTCCGAAAGCTCATCATTCCCGATATCGGCAATGGATACAACACTCCTGTTTCTTAACATCGGGATATCGCATGGTGGCGGCGATTAATAATCTTTGTAGGATTGATAGTATCTCCTGCATTGCCATCAGGAATTCCAGTATAAATAACAACCTTTTCGATCGCAGTAGTGTTGTTCCTGTGACACAGACGACATGGGAATGTATGTACACTGGCTGACAACTGGAGGATGATCAGTGCCATCGGGGCATTACATTTTCTCCAATCTGGCAGACATTTGTGATTACATTTTTAAGAAAGCCATACCTGAACCATGGAAAATGACAGTACATCATTCCGACATTTCCGGTTTCTACAAGCTTTCAGTTCAGGAAAGAAGGCGGATTGTTTCAGAATTTGCTGGATTGGAAGGGGGCGAGGCTCAGGAATTATCCGTAACAGGATCACTATCTGAACTGGTTGCAGATAAGATGATTGAGAATGTTATATCTACGCTTGAAATTCCAGTGGGAATAGCGGTTAATTTCCGCATAAATCAGAAAGATTATCTCATTCCGATGGCAATTGAGGAGGCATCAGTTGTCGCTGCATGCAGCAATGCAGCAAGAATCGCCAGGGCCAGCGGAGGATTTACATCGGAATCCAGTGATCCGATCATGATCGGGCAGATACAGATTATCCAGTATGATGATTACGAAAGGGTAAAAACCACCATCCTAAGAGAGAAAGAGAAAATACTAAAGCTTGCAAATACAAGGAGCAGGACACTTAGTTCCATGAATGCAGGCGCAAAGGAAATTGAGGTCCGCATCCTAAATGACCCTAACCGTAGCATCGTTGTCCACATTCTTATTGACGTAAGGGATGCCATGGGTGCAAATGTTGTTAATAGCATGTGCGAAGCTGTAGCTCCGTACATAGAGGAAATTACAGGTTGCAGGACAAATCTGAGGATACTCAGCAACCTCACGCCACATAGGGTGGCAAGATCTAGGGCTGTTTTTAGGAAAGATCTCATCGGTGGTGAGGAAATCGCAAGGAGGATAGTCAGGGCATACGAGATGGCCGACGTTGACCCGTATAGGGCCGCAACACACAACAAGGGAATCATGAATGGCATTGACGCGGTCCTCCTGGCCACACTTAATGACTGGCGCTCTGCGGAGGCAAATGCACACACCTACCATACAGTGAGTGGACACCTTTCACTCACAAGATACTGGCTGACCGAAAACGGTGATGTTGCTGGCGAGATAGAAATACCACTGGCAGTTGGGACAGTCGGTGGTTCAACAAATACGGTGAAGAAAGCTGCCATATTTCGGAAAATTCTTGGAGTAGGGGATTCGGCTGAGTTCTCCAGAGTTCTGGCAGCCGTCGGCTTGGCACAGAACTTCGCTGCACTGAGGGCCCTTTCAGCAGAGGGAATACAGAAAGGGCACATGTCCCTTCATGCAAGGAGCATAGCAATATCAGTTGGTGCAATGGGGGAGGAAGTTGATGCAGTTTCACAGGCAATGGTCTTGGAAAATAATGTATCAATGACAAGGGCAAAGGAGATTCTTGAAGCAATAAGAAGTGGCAAGAACTAGTGCAAGATAGCTGCCCAAAGATTTCTTAGCTTGCGGTACATTCCGTGATCCTGACATATTTATAAATACAGTTATTAAATCCTGCTAGCAAGGTATTCCAATGGAACAGAGCGTCGAAGAACTGGTTAGCAATGGTGATAAATTCTTCCAGAAGGAGAAATTAATAGATGCCATAAGGGAGTATCAGAAAGCCTTCGAAATAATAGGCACTAAGGAGGACGATGACACTGCGGATCTGGCATATAAGCTATCCCAGGCTTACAATGCACTGGAAGGTAAGAACGACCAGAATTCAGTTAAGTACGCACAGATCTCCCTGGACATACACAGAAAGAACAACCAGAAGGATCTGGAAGTCCTTGATCTCATAAACCTTGGCTATATCGAGCTTGACGCTGGAAAGAAGGAAGAAAGCGAGAAATATTTCAATGAGGCCCTGTCCATAGCCGATTCATTGAAGGACCCATTTCTCTTTTGCACAACACTGAATGCACTTGCTGAAATTAAAGCCACCTCAGCCAAAGGAAAGGAGGAAGCAGTAAGGATCTACGAGAACGTAATGAAGATTTCAGAGGAGACCCAGGATTGGGATAATTACTTCGAGGCAAGGCGTGGCTTGATCACAATAATCAGGGAGAAGCAGAACGAGGATGAGGCGCTTAAGAATGCCCTGGACGCCCTTGATATGATAGACAGGATTGCCGGAGGAATCAAGAACAAGAAAGAGAGGAAAGAATTCAGGAAGTCACTCTCCTTCATGTACGATCTTGCATCAGACATAGCAATGGAGATGGAAAATGTGGACGAGGCAATCAAGATAGCCCAGAGATCAAACGCCGAATGAAAACGAGCTATGCCATTTCCAGCAAAGAAATACAAGATTAGCTTAGGACAGGCTTCCATTATTTAGTATAAGGCTGCTGCCTATTGAATCATATATTACCCAGCAGCGGAGCTTTGTTTTAGTTCTTGGCTGGAGTGGACCACTTGGCTGACATCTCTGATAAATAGTCCTTGATGTCAATGCCCTCATCAGACATCACAGCCAGAAGCGCCAGTTCGAAGTTTATGTACTTGACCGACTGCAGAATTTCCCTTGCCCTTGCTATTGCCTCCTTTTTTGTCAGTTTTCCAGATGCCGAGACAGCCTCAAGAAGCCTATCTACAAGAGGCCTTTCTCCTGATTCCTGGAAGAGTGCGTCCCTTGTTATTGTGAAATCTAGAGGCACGATGATTCCCGCTGTGCTGAAATTGGGCACATAAGCTGATTCCTTGTGGACGAGAAGGCCGTCCTTGACTGCTGCAGAAAGGAATTCCTTCACTGTATCCGGATCGAGAAGATTCGTTTTGAAGGATAGCGTGGTAATGAAATCCTGCTGGCTGAATGAGCTGGCACCCTTTCTTGAGCTCGCAACTATGGCAATAAGTTTCCGGCCCAGATCCTTATTCATACGGAGGTTAATAATCGCTAGCTTATGCTTCTTTGCCTTAAATTTTACACCTTGTGCATCCCCCCTCCACAACAACGTGCATGGCATGCTGAAGCCTGGGTCATTCCTAGAAGAATTGCGGACCCTGCCTGATATGCCCATGGAAACAGAAGAAGCAAAAGTTTCAACTGCACGAATAATCAATATGTTAGCAGATACTCTGTAGATTACTGCAGTGGCATGCCGAAGAACTAAAGACTGTCCAGCACAATGTCAGCATGCTTGCAGGAACGAAAGTAGTTGCTTGGCGCGATTGGAACCAAAGCGATTATGCATTAAATGGACTGCTGCCTGAAAAATGAACTGATTGCATTTCATACATTCTATTCAGGACGATAAAAAAATGCAGAAAAATTTATTTAAGGTGGATAACCCAAATACCTGGCATAGGTGAAGAGCCACGCCATCATATTGTCATAATTCAAATAATAATGTTGATATAAAGTCACATGTTATCTATAATCATGACAGAACAATCAGCAAACAAATCCGGTCTTGCCGTTGGCTCCCTCACGATGTGGGAGGCTCTCGCTCAAGGACTAGGAACCAATGGACCTGCAGCAGTGACTGCACTATTTTTTGTGGGGCTTGCGTTTTCTGTGGGTGGAGCACTGCCACTTGTTGTTTCACTTGCTTTTGTAATATACCTCGGTATGACGCTGATTTCCTATGAGTGGTCGAAGGAGGTTGCATCCACTTATTCATGGGCAGCCTACCACAAGAGGGCATACAAGAGAATAGGGGGGTTTCTCTCATTCTTCGGGGGAACTACCTATTATTACTACTATCTGCTGGGATATACGGGATTCGCAATGCTTGGCCTTGCATCATTTCTATATGTGCTCTTCCCCGGGGTCGCGGCAGCATACCCATGGATCTGGATACCAATTGTTATTGCGGTCATAGTCGAGACAACGGCCCTTAACTACTTTGGAATAAAGATTTCAATGCGTTATGTCCTTTACACAGGCCTGGCGGAGATTGCCTTCCTACTTGTCACATCTCTTGTGATAATCGTGGAGGCAGGGCCCAGCAATACTCTTACAGCATTTACTGCTGCCCCTGTCTCTGGCAACTTAACCACAATTCTTGTAACCATGGTGTTGGGAATAGCCACTTTCGGAGGCCTCAACAGCGTGGTACCAGTGGCAGAAGAGACTAACAACCCAAAGAAGAACGTTCCGCTTGCCCTGGGTCTCCTGGCAGGAATACTCGGAATAACCATAATCCTGAACTCGTATGCACAGACCGTTGGCTACGGGGTTTCAAACATGTTTGCTTATGCAAACCTGAACGATCCAGGTATAACCGTGTACCTCAAATATATAGGTACTGCCGGAGCAGTTATTTTCGCCATTTTCATAATAAACAGCTTCAACTCATCAGGCGTATCCTTTGAAACCAGCGCCGTACGCACATCCTATGCCTACACCAGGGACGGCATTCTCTTTCCAAAGTCATTTAGCAGGATCAACAAGCACAAGGTACCAGGAAACCTGGTCATTTTTACCGGCGTTGCTAGCATTTTGATAGCCCTTGTTTCCGGAGTTATACTGGGCCCCCTCACAGCCGGGCTGTTCCTGATAATCAGCAACTCCATTTTCAGTTTTACAAATCATGCTCTTGCCGGAGTCGGCCTTGGGCTGTACCATCACAGAAAGGGCACCCTGAAGGTAGTCCGCCATGTGATAATACCAGTGGCAGTTGTTGTGGCTCTTGCGGTTGCAATAGTATACGTTGTCTATCCTGCACCTGCGCCGCCGCTAAATTACTCTGCCTATGTTGCAGGAGCATACTTTGCATTCGTGGTAATACTCTACCTGGTCTACAGGAAGATTGATCCGGAGAGGATATCGAAGGTTGGGGATTTCTCCCTGTGAATTCGAAGCAACGTATGCATCAGGTATCACCATACTGAATCCTGTACATTCCAGAAAAAACTCCATTTTTCTTAACGAGTTCGTTGAATGTCCCCTCCTCAATTATGTTTCCATTCTGCAAAACGACGATCTTTTCGGCAAGCACAATCATTGAGAAACGATGCGTTATAAGAATCAGGGTCTTTTCCCTCAAGAAATTACGGAGTGCTTCTATAATGAGTTTTTCGGAATATGGATCGATCTGTGACGTAGGCTCATCAAGTATGAGAATTTCCGGATCCCTGACAAATGCCCTAAGGATCGAAACAGCCTGCCTCTGCCCCTCTGAAAGGTTTCTTCCCATCTCGCCAACGTTTGTATCAACACCATCAGGGAGGGAAGCGAATATACCGCTGAGCCCAAACCTTTCAATGAGTGACTCCACCTGCTCCCGCGTTGCCGATGGTTCAACGAAAAGTATGTTTTCCAGAACCGTTCCCCTGAACAAAAATGGGTCTTGCAGCACCGGTGTCATGAGCTTCCGGTAAGATCTTGTGGGAATATCAGCCAGATCTCTGCCGTCTATCCTTATCTCACCCACAACAGGGTGGTAGAATTTCAGCAGCAGATTGGAAAGCGTCGTCTTGCCTGCACCCGTATGTCCCACAATGGCAATCTTCTCTCCCTTCCTTATCTTGAGATCTATCTTACTGAGTGCGTCTCCCTGCCCATAGGAAAACGAGAGCCCAGTGATTTCTATTGAATCACGGAATACCAGCTTTTCATTGGTATCGCCAACATTCTCCTCTGCCGGGTGATCTATTATCCCATAAATCCTGGCGATTCCAACAAGGGAGGATTGGTAAGAGTTGTACAGCTGGGAAAGCTGTATTACAGGATCAAAGAACTCCTGCACATATACTATGAAAGCGACAAGGAGTCCAACGGTGGTTCTGCCATGAATTAGCTGTAAGGCGCCAGCAAGAATGACGATTATTATGCCTGCAGCTTCAAGAAGCCTTATTATTGCACCGTAAGAGGATGAAAGCTTCGATGCCCTCATGTTTGCAGTAAAATTCTCCTGGTTCAGGCCCCTGTATTTGTCCTGAACCTTTTCCTCCACATTGAATGCCTTTATTGTCCTAATTGCTGCAATGTTCTCAGCCAGGTTGCCTGTGATGGCTGCTATTGTCTTCCTTGTGCGGAGATAGTTATCCCTCACTCTCGGCTGAATGGAGATGGTGAATGCCATGAGGACAGGTATAATTATTAGTGCGTACAGCGTCAGGTCAAAATCCTTGTAGAACATGATTGAAATAGACACTACGACGGTCGATATGCCAGAAATAACGGAGGGCAACTGAAATGTCAGGAATTCGCTCAGGGTCTCAGCATCGTTCGTAATTCTGCTTATCAGATAACCAGTTTTGACCTTGCTGTAGAAATCCTCAGGTACATACTGAAGATTTGTGAAAGCCCTGTCCCTAAGGCTCTTAATCTCTGTCTGGGCGAGTTTGGTTGACTTGATTGTCCTGACCCTGTTTGAGAAGAACTGTATCACATACAGCAGAAAGAAGGAACCTGCAAAGTATTCCATAAGGCGAATATTGTGCCCCAGTATCGCGTTCACGGCGTACCCTAGGGCAAGCGGATACAGTGTCCCGGCAATTGCAGTCACTACAACAGTTGTGACAAGGATTGCACTGTCTCTCCTCATTCCTAGTATTTCTCTTACCATCCTCCTGAATGGGGCTGATCCACTGGAGGTCTTAATGAGATCATCCTCAATCTCCTCATATGTCCTTGCCATGGTCAACCTCGTAGAAATTCATCCTTATGCCATCGGTGATGCCCTGCAGATCAACAGAAACATCAATTACAGGGAATATCTCCCCATTCTCGAGCTTCCAGACCGAATCTGCATATTTGAGGGCAGATGGCCTGTGCGTAACAAGGAGTATGGTTGCACTCCTTATCTCTTGCCGGATATTGTTAAATATGCGGAGTTCTGTTTCAGGGTCCACGCTTGATGTTGCATCATCAAGTATTATCACGCCTGGGAGGCCAGCAATTGTTCTTGCCAAAGCGACTCTCTGTTTCTGTCCTCCGGAGAGTGTTATGCCACGCTCTCCAACCTGGGTATCATATCCGTCGGGTAGCGACATGACAAAATCGTCTATCTCGGCAATCCGTGCGGCCCGCCTGACATCGGCAAGTGATATACCTTCCCTATGGAAAGATATGTTTTCCCTGATGGTGCCTGAGAGGAGATTTATTTCCTGGGGAACAAGCGATACATGCCGCCTCAGTGCAGCGAGAGGAATCTTCCTGACATCTTTTGTGCCAATGAGAATATCCCCTTCATCCGGGTCATAGAACCTGGGAATCATGCTTACTAGCGTTGTCTTGCCTGATCCTGTCCTCCCTGTTATGGCTGTAAACTCACCAGGGCGGATTTCCAAGTTAATTCCTTTCAGGATCTTCTTCCCTCCCTTGTGGAACGAAACATCCCGGATCGTAATACTTCCCGAAAGATTCACGGAGTTTTTGTTGTCAACATCCTCCTCCATTGAAGTTTCAAGCAGTGTTGAAATCCTCTCAATGCCAGCCCTGGCATTCTCAGAAAAAACGATAAGCCTTCCAAACGAACTCACAGGGGAACTCATGAGGCTGAAAATGTTCACGGCAGCCACCAGGGGCCCAACGGCTGCTGATGATATAATGTCGGAATAGCCGCCATATATGAGCACTCCAGTGGCAGCAGCACTTACTATCAATGGCATGATGTTGTTATAGAATCCCCTAAGCTTAGCAACCTCCATATACTCATCGTAATAGCTGCCCGTAGTCTGTGAAAATCTCTGAATCTCAAGGTCCTCTGCAGAAAAGCCGCGGACGACCCTGTTTCCAACTATATTCTCCTGAAGCCTCTCATTCATGAGGCCATAGTAAGTCCGGATTCTTCTCCATCTGGTTCTCTGCTTCTTCTGGAATATGGCCCCTGTAAGTATAAGGAGCGGAACCGCCACGAGAAATATCAGGGCAAAGTAAGGATTTATGGAGAACAGGAAATAGAGGGCAAATACTATCAAGAAGATTGTGGGAAGCATCTGGGAGAACAGATTGTTCAAAAAATTCCTGACTGCATGGACATCCATTGTATTGCGCGACAATAGATCTCCAGAAGTCTGGCCCTCGTAAAAGGAGTAGTTCTTCCGGAGCAAATGCCAGAAGGCATCATTCCTAAGGTTGTATTCGAACTTCTGGCTCACATACAGCGAGCCGTAGCTCACTATGAACTGGAAAACTGCTGTTACAGCAGACGCTGCAATTATGAGGAGGCCAACGGAAAGGACCCCTGAATAACTAAGGTTCTCGATTTTAGTTACTGCCTCTCCAATGAACACCGGGATAAGAAGTCTAGAAACCGATGATACTATTCCCGCAATTATTACAACTGCAACGATGCCATACCTCCCCTTCAGGTAGGGCAAAGAGAATTTGAATGGATAGAATATTCCCAGAACTTTCTTGGCACCTGCTGAGATCCGAGACAATATGGCCATTAAAATTCTAGCCCCTAAATAGAATGGAATATCGACTCCTCACAGATTAATATTTTGCAGCGTCCATGGCGAACCAGCTAGCTGGAATCAGATACCAGCGACACGTAGAGATTCTCAAGGTAGTCTCTTGGCCTGACCCATCTGATTCTAGCCCCACTGCTTACAAGGTAGTTTATTATGTCTGCATTTGTGGCTCCAGACCGCATCCTCACCATGATGCTGTTGCCGTCCATAAATGCGTCCTGCACAAGATGGTCAGGAAAATCAAACGTGGAAAGCTTGCTGTCCAACTCAATCTCTATTATCCTGTCTGCTGGATCATTAATGGTGTCATGAACAATTTGCCCATGGTTTATTATTATGACCCTGTCACAGATCTCCTGCGCTTCATGGATAAGATGCGTGCTCATGAGGATAATCCTATTGCGGTCCTGGTTGAGCCGGTTTATGAGATCCCGCATTTCCTTCATGCCAGTGGGATCAAGGCCAAACGTTGGCTCATCCAGTATTATTATGGAGGGATCGCTGACAAGGGCACAGGCAAGGCTTAGCCTCTGCTTCATCCCCCTGGAAAAATTGCCTGTTTTCCTGTCAAGGTAGCCCGATATGGATGTTAGTTCTGACACCCTGCTGATCTCGGATTCCAGCCTATTCTCAGGAACCCCCTTTACCCTCGATACAAATTTCAAAGTTTCCCTGGCAGTCAGGTATGGATAGAACTCTGGCTGCTCTACAAGTGCGCCAACATTCATGAGCGCTCTTTCAGGCTCATCTGAGACATTGATCCCGTTGATAAGTGCAACTCCGTCACTTGGCTTCACTATATTTGTGAGTACTTTCAGAAGTGTTGTTTTGCCCGCACCATTTGGCCCGAGTATTCCTATGCAGCCCGGCTCCTGGAGATTCAGGCTAAAATCCTTCAGGGCCACAACATCCCTGTAACTTTTGCTCACTGATTCTACCAGAACAGAAGGCATCACTTAACCTCCTTTCTGTCAAATATTATGAGAGCCGCCGTGAAGGAGACAATGGCATAAACTACCATGACGCCGATAGAAGTGTATATGGTTCCAACAGTGGCTGGCGCAAAGGTGGAAGATGCCGTAGAGAAGGGATTGGTGGAAATGTTAAGATAAACCTTCTCCATGGCATCGGCAGCCACATTCAATAAATAGTACGGAGTGACCTTGTATAGGAATTCTACTATGATCTCGTAGGCATTGAATACAAGTAAATAAATCAAGAAGACGGTTATGTACGCATATGTATTCCTGTTGAATATGCTGCTGATGAGGAACGTGAAGGCAGTTATTGAAAATACAAAGATCACGAGCAGTCCAATGGACTGGTAATATCCCAGGATAAGTGGCCCAGGAAACAGGTACTCAAACACCGCAGCCTGGAAAATGAGGTAAATTGCCACAGTTATCAGGGTTACAGCCACTGCGGCAACATATTTTGCCGTCAGCAGAGTAACCCTGCCAATTGGCAGGGGAAAAATGTGGAAGGCGGTCTTGTTCTCAATCTCGCTTGAGATTGCAGTTGAACCGAAGAATACGGAGGCAAAGACTGGAAGATCCAAAAGGACAAAGGCCCAGAAATATCCAAAAATCTCAGCTTTCCCCGTGTTTCCAAGAGCTGCTAGCAATTTTGGAGGAACTATGAGATCAAGCTTGTTCACATATTTCAGGGAGAAATATGTCAGCAGGGCCGAAACCAGAAGTGAAATAACCAGCATCAGGTAGAAGCTCCTTGATCGGTAATAATTCCTGAAATAGTAGGATGAGGCAACACTGAAAGTTCTGAAAGTTGATGGCATTGCTATCACTGAATGGTTCCATTAAAGCCGGTAAATGAGAAATTTGCAGACGTTCTTAAATTTTCCAGGCCATATCTTGTTGTCAGATTCATGTACGGGTAGCTGTAATACATCTTCGTAAGGTTGCTTCCGAGAACAAGGGGGACTGCCTGATCCAGCTTTGTGGCAAAAGTCATGTTACTGAAGACCAGGCTGAAGGACGAGGAGTTCCAGAAGACATTGCCGCTAGCTCTGCTGAAATACTGGTTCGAATAATTGACGTAGAAAGAGTCGTTTGCAGTGCTGTTGAAATACAGGTTGGAAATCCTTGAGAAGGCAGTGTTTTCAACCGCAGAGAGTATGCTTAACTTGACTGAGGAAAGGGATCCGAGGCTGACTGTGGAACCTGATATTTCAGCTATATAAAGCGTATTGTTCTGTACAAACCTGGAAATATTCAGAGAATTGTAGATTTTGAGAAAAACTGAACTGTTTCTCCCTACAGCGGATGAAATGGATATGTTGCTGATGCTGTAGATCTTGTAGCCATGGAATGTCTCAACATAAGATGGCACAATAGAGACTCCTGAGGAGATGTTTCCAGATGTTGAAGCATTTCCAGAAGAAAGGAGGGACGACACCTGCGAAATTCCAAGGGATGCCACCGCTCCTGTTTCATTTCCGGCGGTGAAGAGATAGATTGTTGTGTTGTTGTAGTTAAACTTCATAACGAAATTTGAATCCAGCGGAATGAAATGCAACATGGACGGGTTTGATGCCCCAAAAGCCTCATATGCCATATACCCGGAGGGCACAGCCACTCCTGCCGCCACTATTACGAGGACGATAGCCTTGATAAATGGCTTCATACGTAGATATGTAACTTACCTATATAAACAGGCATGATGTATTTTTTGATCTATTTGATTCTTCAGGGTTTCACTGTTTTGGCCGCATGGAAAAGATTATTGTGTATCCAGGCCTTGATCCCGTGGGGATTTACTTTGGATTTTGACGCCAGGATTGAGGACGTTATGCTGGACTGGTACAGAGATGGCAAGAGCAAGATCGAGGATCTGGCCGATGTTGAGGATGATAAATGGGATAGCCTTATAGAAAAGACCCTGCAAGACGTAGAGGGAGACATGGCAAAATTTCCGGAAAGGGCATTCTCGAAGATGATGAACTTCCTTAATTTCATGGAGAGCGCTGCCAGATCCCTGCCACACATAGCCAGGATAGTTGCGGCCTATATAGGCAGGATAAGAAAAATCCTGGGGGGAATCGCAAAATTCCTTGGCGCATCATCTTTCTCCATCTCAATTGGCACCCCGTTCTATCTCAACTTCAGCATGAACTTCAATGAATAGTTTATCAGTGGGTAGGAGATGCCCCCGGTACCTTCATCCTGGGCTTCCAGACCATCCCCATTATTCCTCCAATAAAGGCGATAAGGAAACCAAAGAAAAGGCCGCCTGAAGTACCATACCAGCTGGCTGCTGAAAGTGCTATTATGGCTGCCCCATAGGCTATATGGAAACGCCTGTGCATGAACAGAAGAATGCTGAATATTATTATGAGAATTCCCCAGAGGGTGCCCATTGCTTCCTGAAACAATCCATAGCCGCTGGCTGATCCATGCATAATAAGTATATGGAGCCCAATTGCTCCAACAATAAGAATAATTGCGCCGCCCACTGCTGAAACAATGGCAGAATCCAGCGGCGATTCCCTCAGTTCTTTCCAGGACACATACCTGGATGCACCTTCAATATTTAAGTTAAGGTATGCCAGGATGATAGGTGTGCCCCCACCTGGCCTGGTGGGGGGCAGCGAGGTGTCTACTGCAGCGTGATGGTTCGTGTTGTGAATGACTCCGGTGCCGTAAACTGTATTATGGCTGGAGCTCCCTGTTCAGGCGTTATCTGTCCCTGGACTGGCTCATTTTGTGTTATATTGGATCCAAAGGTGTTGGTCACGTTCAGGATTATGGCAGCAACTGCCCCTGTAGACAATACAGGGTACTGAGCCGTCAGGGAATGTGCAGGATCGCTCTCCACCAGTACTCCGTAGCTCGTGGGATCATTATGGCTCTTACTGAGGAGCCCCCAGACGGAGTTTCCGAACAGATTATCCGTACCGGATGATGAAACGCTGGCAAATATTGAATCATTGTAGACCAGCACCGCGGTCACTCCGTTTACAGTCAGGGAAACAGTTACGTTTGCAAGATTTACGGAGCTACCGCCAGTATTCACACTCATGAATATGGCCAGATATTCCACACCTCCCGCTTCAGCGGGCGTGGCCCCATCATATCCTATTACCTGATCCACCACAATACCGGTGGAAACTTGCCTTATTGTTGTTGTCCCTGTTGAATCTGCCCTCTGCTGCAGTATTCCCGCAGTATGTATGAGGACAGATGCAGCCACAGCAGCAACAAGAACCAGGGCGATGAATATGATAAGGACACCTATACCGGTCTCAGCTCTCTCTTCCTCATTGAAGGAGAACTGTTTCCTTATTTGTCTTCCAACCCTCGCCAGATTTCTATACAGTGTCATTACCTTTTACCCCTCATTGTTGTCTGTATGAGCATATGTAGATGGGTATGTCTGTATATAAACAGCCTAACGCTGGGAACGAAAATATTTCGCAATGGTTATTAAGCATATGCATGAAGCATACATACTGACATGCCTGCCATATGCACAAATCCCTGTAGCATTCTATGCAAAAAAGTGATATGATTGCCTTAAGGCATGGTATGAAGATAACATGCTAAGCGGAGATGACAAGAGATTCATAGTGAAAAGTGTAGAGAACGGTTACAAGGTAAGCGACCTTGCCAAGATGTTCAACGTGACGCCAAGAAGGGTGCAGCAGATACTAAAGGAAGATCTGAACGGCAGCCTTGAGAGGAAGCGTATGGCATCGCTGACAGCAGAGGAAGCAAAGGAAATAGAGGATTTGTGGCTGAATTACAAGATAGGGTCACGGACAATATATTATCTTATGAAGAGCAAGGGGAAGAGTGTGTCATATTACCAGATATACAACTTTATGCGCACAAAGAACATGATAAAGTCAAAAGCTTCCCAGTCTTCAGGTTCAAGAAGCAAGTATGAGGATACCCCGCTGGCAACAATCTACATGGATTACCACCAGTCAACTATGGAATCTCCATACGCTGTTGTCTGCGTAGACATGGCCACAAAGAAGATACTGTCTATGGTGGAGTCCAGGAAGATAACAAAGGAGCTGATCCAGAAGCTAGCAGATTCGGTTGGGAAGATTACAGACAGCACAAGCCTTCGTATCCAGCATCTTCACCTGAGGAGTGGCGTTCTTAGCATACTATATGGGGCAACTGACCTTAAGTACTACATGAAGAAGAGGGGGATTGAGGAAGTCACGCCAGACAGGCATGGAAATAGGATACACCTAGCCCTTTCAAGGCTATGGCAGAACTACGACAGGTTCAGGTGGACATTTGACTCGCCTGAGGCTTTCATCTACTGGTATAACAACAGGCCAATAGTGGACAAAGCGCAGAACAGGGTGACAACGCCAAATGAGATCATGGAGCGTTTCCTGATGGAGCATGGAAATCTCCCCATGGCGAGCGGTTCATCCTGATTCGCTTATTGAGGCAGGAGCGAAGCGATAAGGGCCTCCGTCAGCCACTTCCCTGAACTCCACGGAATATGTCTTCCTCAGGTTGTCAAGTGTCATTACGTCTTCTTTCTTTCCCGCTGCAACTATCCTGCCATTGTTGAGCAGAACCACATTATCACATATCCTGTAAAGGAGATTCACATCATGAAGGACAAGCACTATGTTCCTTCCCTGTTCGCGTAGCTTCCTCACAATCCCTATTACGCGCAGCTCCTTGTCTACGTCCAGGAAGGCCGTGGGCTCGTCCATCAGCATTATGCCAGAATCCTGGTAGATCGCAGCCGCAATAATCGAGAGGCGGCGTTCCCCGCCGCTTATCTCGTTGAAGGGTCGATGCTCCAGGTGCTCAATTCCGCACATTGAAAGAACATCAGAAACAGCTGGTTTACCATTTTCACGGCTGTATCCCGATATGGAAACAACTTCGCTCACTGTAAAATTGAAAGGCTCGGAAACCTCCTGGTTAACAACAGAAATTCGCCTTGAAATCTCCCTCGGAGACATGGTTCTAATGTTCCTGCCTTCCACGAGGACATCTCCGCTCTCTGGCTTGTAGAATCCATAAAGGAGCCTGAGCAGGGTAGACTTGCCAGAACCGTTCCGTCCCCCGATCCCAGTTATGGTGCCGGGTTGGGCAGTGAATGATATGTACTCAAGGCTGAATCTCCCCCTCCTGAAAACCAGATTGCGTGCCTCAAGCAACATAGCTTCCCCTTGAAATCCGGTTCAACAGATACATGAAGAACGGAACACCGATGATGCCTGTAACTATTCCCACTGGCAGAACTGTATTGTGAACCACTGTCCTTGCAATGTCGTCAGAAAGGAGTAGAAAGACTGCTCCGAACACTGCAGACGCTGGAACCACCTTCCTGTTTGTACCACCGAAGATCATCCTTGAAACATGAGGTATTATGAGCCCAACAAATCCAATGAGCCCGCTGATGGAGACAGCGGCAGCAACTCCGACTGTTGTTATGAGGAGTGCCATCAGTTTCACCCTTTCAACAGGAACTCCTATGGACTGGGCATGTGCCTCACCCATCTGAAGTGCGTCCAGTTCCCGGCTCATGGCACCAAGAATTATGCCGCACACGGTCACTATAACCGCTACTATGGTAATCTCACCCCACGTTATGCCACTCAGTGAACCAAGCAGCCAAGCAAACGCCTCATTCTGAAGCCGGCGGCTGGAAAATAGAATGAGCCCAACAATTGCCGATATGAATAACGAGACAGCAATGCCTGAGAGGAGAAGATATATGGGTGGGACCTTGCCTGACCTGAATGAAAGGACGTATATGAGCAGAACCACAGCAACACCAGATAGAAAGGCAAGAAACTGTACGCTGTATGCCCCCATGATGTCAGTTCCTGTGGCAAGGGCAACAACTGCCCCCAGAGTGGCTCCACTGGATATCCCTATTATGTAGGGTTCAGTGATCGGATTCTTGAAAACGCTCTGTACTGAAGCGCCTCCCATACCGAGGGCCGCACCAACAAAGACAGCCCCAAGGACCTCAGGCTCCCTGATAAGTACAATGATGTTATACTGCACCACGCTGAATGTTCCGTTAAAGTATCTTCCTGCGAAAGGTATCTGGCTAAGGTAAATTCTTGATATTGCCAGGGGAGAAATTGAAACCGATCCTATGTAAGTAGAATAGACAATGGCCGCGAACAGGAGGGCCAGTGATCCCATGGCCCTGGCTGTCAGGCCTGTATTCTTCCTTATGAATGAGAGCGCATGCATCCTGCTATTGAGTTCCATTGACACCATCCTGGGGTGGCGGATTCAGGTATATACCTGTGGTCTGATCAAAAGGGGTAACGTTTGCCAGGCTAATATAGTCTGGGTAGAACTGGCTCCCCATCCAGAATGCTGCATATACAGTCCGGAAATCATTCTCGTTAAGGAAGCTGTCATTTGCGATCCTTGTTGCGTTGTCATGTATGATCGAAAGGTAGCCGGGAACAGACTGGTTAAAACTGCTCTGGTTATAGTACTGGTCCAGTAGAATCCAGTCAGGCTTAAGATCCTCAATCTGTGATGCGGAGAGTTCAGGATATCCTGTCTGGTTAACAACATTCTTCAGGTGGACGAGGCTGAAGATCTGATCTATGAAAGTGCCGTTTCCCGCAGTGTAGAGTCCGGTGCTTCCAGGGCCAAGGTCATAGAATACTGTGATCGGCTTCCCCGGAATTCTTTCCGTGTCGTCGTGCAGTATGGCCAGATTGCTGTTCATCCATTCATTGATCTTAAGGGCATTCTGGTATGTTCCGGTGAGTATGCCTAGCTGGACGTTCTGGCTCTCAATTTGCGACATGTTGTTTGGGTTGAACACGAAGAAAGGAATGTCAAGAACGTTAACGATCTGATTTATTACCTGCGTTGTGAAATAGCCTGACGTGGACATAACAGCATCTGGTGAGAGGTTGGCAATATCTTCCACAGGCAGGGAGGAGAGCTCGATGTTAATTACCTGGACGCCAACTGGAGGTGCCGGGTACGTTGAGTATTGATCCACTCCGACAACAGTGCTGTAATATGCATCCAGGCCGTAGAGTGTCACAGTCACGGAAGGAACAAGCGATACTATCCTGTGCAGAGATTGGTTTATTACCAGATTTCCATGATCTATGTTCGGAACATAGACAAAACTGTTTGAATATGAAAGATTAAGGGATGTGTTAGTGCCATTTGAGTTATGTATTATGACAGTGCTTGCCTCTTGAAGAGATATGCTGGGCGACGACGTACTCGATGCCCTATGCAGGACAAGGTAGCCAGAAAAGCCGGCAAATACCACCACAATGGCGGCAACAATTACAATGACGTTTCTCCTTGTTGCTTGATCCATCACTCATCACACCCTTTCCTTGATATTTCTCTTTTAGCCATGGTAAATCACACTTGACTAAAAAGTGAAGTCAACTTCACTATTTTAAAATTTGCTTCAAAAATTTTATGGCATAAAGTTCATTGCCCATGTATGTCCAATAAAGATGGCAATAGTTTACTTGGTTTTGGCAGCAGCATATCACAGGGGCTTTCCTCAGCGGGCCCAATGCTGAATATTTTTGGGCTTTTCCCAGTACTTGTATCAATTGCATTCAGGATGTCATTCTATGTGATAATTGCATCAGCGCTCGTAGGATTCCTGGCGGTTTACACCGGATATACCTTCAGCAGGATCATGCGGTCAAACGGCGGCTACTACACTTATGTGGGGAGGATCATGGGAAAGAAAGCTGGCTTCATCACGGCGCTGCTCTACTTTTCATATGGCCTCCTGGCCATTCCTTCAGTTGTTCTATTTCTTGTCTTCTTTACTGGTTTCGCACTTCAAGTGCCATCGCTTAGCCGGCTACCTTATGAAATACTGCTTTCACTCACCTATTCAGTGATAGTTGCAGTGATTGCTGCTAAAGGGCTTAGGACGGTATCCAAATTCGTTACCATTTCATCCTCTGTTGAGGTAGCTGCAGTCATTGTGTTCACCTTTACGGTGCTGTTCTATAGGGGTTCAGAGTTCATTGTGCCCTCTGGCCTGAACCCTGCGGCCATGATGCAGGCTCTACCGTTCGGGATTCTTGCCTTTGCGGGAGTTGGCTCTTCAATATTCCTGTCAGAAAACGTAATGATGTGGGAAAGAACAATCAGCCGATCGGTAAAGTATTCATTTCTGATTCTTTTCATTCTGATGGCATTGCCCGTTTTCGTGATATCATTTACAACAAGCTCTGTTTCCCTCACTGCATATGCCTCGGATCCGTTATCAATAATCTCTGGAAATGGCGCTGTGCTCAAATTTTTGACCATTATGATCATCCTTCTCGCAATAAACAGTGCCGTAAACCTGGCTGCGGGCTATATTAACGCATTAAAGCAAGCGGCTTCCCGGATGGTGAATGATGGACTGCTGCCCGATTGGCGAGGGATTGCAAGCCACCGAATATGGATAATAATAGTTGTGGCAGGTTCATTACTATCAATGATTGGCATTCTCATTGCCGGCCCTTACATAGCGTTCGTAGTCATATCAGGAACGGTGAGCCTCCTGTTCTTGATGGTTCATTCCATCTCCAATGCTGCCCTGCTGAAATATTTCCGGTCCACTGGTAAAAGTGCAAGGATTGCAATACCTGCCTTCTCCACAGGCTCATTTGGCATCGTTGTAGCATACGAGGCCATTGGTGGAGGCCCTTTCACATTTTCAGCCGTTATTTCAATTGCTCTCCTATCATGCGCAATAACTGCCACAATAATTGTTGGAAGGAGATGGCATGAAAAATTCAGGAGAATTGAGTTCAATGCTGAGACCATTGATGCTCAATAAAATGCCTGGCCTCTTGCAGGTCTTCAGGCGTATTGACATTGATGCAGAATCTCGCTGGGACCTCGATTGAGATAAAGTCCCACTGATCATCCTGCACGCCCTCCCTGTTGTAGATGCTTATGCCAATAAACTCTCCCTTTTGGAGCACGGTGGAAATGGCACTTTTAGATTCCATTGCCATGTTGACTGATTCACCAAACAATTGTTCATGGATGATAAATATGTCGGCTGGAAGAATGAGTACTGTCTTTTCCCTGATAAATGACAGGCACAGAGAAAGGTCGCGGGAATAATCTTCGCCACTTCCCTCCACAATGTTTATTCCCATTGACCTGGCAAAGTCTGCCACTTCAGGAGCGTTAGGGCTTGCACAGAGATACACCTGTTGCGACATTGGCTTGGCGATGCTGAATATCCTTTCCAGCAAGCTCTGCCCTCCTACCGCCAGGAGAGGTTTTGAAGGATTCAGCATCCTTGATCCCCTTCCTCCGGCCATTATCAACACCGATACCGGTAATGGGGACGCCATTGCAGCTTCAGCATATCCAGAATGCTTATAAACCATATTTGCATTCCCATTCAGTCAGTTCAGGGGAGCTCCACACGGGGCTGAGAGGACCTGAAGGTCGACCCTTAGAACCTGATCCAGGTAATGCTGGCGGAGGGAAAGAAATGAAACTGCGTTGTTTCGGGTTAAGGAATAGTCTGCTACATTGTGTTATTATTATCGAAGCAGGGGTGGCTTGATGTCTCTCACTAGAGGGCACAGATCACTCCTGCTGTCAACTGCGGCCAGTTTTTTTATGTGGGGGATTATAGGGACCATAGCTCCCCTATCACTGTCATTCCCTTTCCTTGCTGCAGTCCCAAGATATGTGAGTACCGAAATCCTGTCCATTGGGCCAGTATTCGTTATGGTCGGTAACGTCGGCATGGGAATACTGGCGGACAGGATAGGCAGGAAAAAGGTGTTTGTCATAACCATGATCAGTTACGCAATTGGCGTGATTCTCATCACGGTAGCCTTCAACCTTGCTTTCCTCATTATTGGCCTTATTCTTTCTGAATTCGGTGTGGGCGGAGAGGAACCAACAGGTCTGGCAATAGTTTCAGAGGATTTCCCGGCTGATACGAGGTCAAAATTCCTCACGCTTGTTGCTAACTTCGACAACATTGGAAGTGCCTTTATATCAGGAATATTCCTCGTGGAATCCGCCATTGCAATATATTTGCACCCAGTCCTTACGGCATTCTTCGGCTCGCTATCATCTGAAGGAGAACTTACCTTCCGGTTCATTCTCCTGGTCTCCGCATCAGTGCTCATTGCAATCATGATATATGCAAGGGTGACGATGCCGGAGTCGTACAGGTGGCTTGGCTCTACGGGGCGCAGGGAGGCGGCCCAGAAAGAGAAGGAAGCACTTAACATTTCAGCAAGCGAGATATCCCGCCCCAGGGCGCCGTACAGGCTGACCATACCCATCCTCATGGCTCTTGGCATATCACAGTACCTCACATTTGGGCTCATGGCCTACATAGTGGGTCCATATGACTTTCCCTCTGAGACGCCAACGCTCATCTTCGTTGCACTTTTAGGCGCTTCTGCCGCCGGTTTTGCAGCCATGTACCTAATAAACAGGGAGAGAAAGACTTACACCCTGCTCTCATTCCTTGGAGGTACGCTGGTAATGCTGGTAATACTCCTGGCAACGCCACTTCTCCAGTCTCTCATATTTTTCCTTCCACTTCTGTTCCTCAATATGGTTTTCAGTGAATTTGCTTGGGCATCCAGAACAACGCTTGAACCTGAGCTTGTTCCAACGAGGATAAGGTCCAGCGCTATAGGCATTATCCGGCTGGCACCAATGATTGGCTATGCCCTGTCCGTCTATCTAACTGCATCATTCAGCCTGCAGGAGTTCCTGCTTTACAATCTTGCACTCTGGATAATTGGGCTTGCAGCCGCAGCTGTCTGGTTTGTATACGGATATGAGACCAGGAACGTAAACATAGACTACGGCTCGTGATTGGATCAGAGTGCCACCGTGGCATGTATCAATAGAAAGGATATAGCAGCGGAGAGCATGTATATGAGGCGGGTACCTTCACCCACAAATCCAAGAAGATCACCGTTCAGTCCTGAGAATGCCCTGGAGAGGGCAAAAAGGATGGGTATGGTGAGAATTAGTGATATAATAGAAGCAGCCAGGAAAGGGGTGCCAGCGATGATGGATGCTATCATTGGTATTCCCGCATTTATGGCAAGGGCCCCTACTCCCTTTTCCGCAGCAAATTTTCTGAACTGGTTAAAGAGTCCGGTCTGCGAGAAAGGCTTGCCGTAGTTGAGGCCGATGGCGAATGACGCTTTGGAGATCATCTCAGCTAGAACGATGGTTATGAATCCTGACAGCGGATTCAACACTGTCAGGACTGCAAACGTGGGCAGGTATATGGCTACCGTCCAGCCAATTGCACCGGCACCGAGGAAATGATCTTTCAGGATTTCCCTCCTGTGCTCCAAGTCACCACGAAACATCAATGCGTCTCCTGTATCCAGGACACCGTCCAGGTGGCTGAAGCCTGAAATCACAAGGATCAGAACCAATGCAGCTGAAGACGCCAGTATTGGACCTGTGTATAGATAAAGCAGATAATAGGTTATCCCGGAAAGAAATCCTATGACTAAACCGGGCATGAAGAACCAGTAAACCATGTTAGGGCTGAATTCCCCGCAGGATGCCGGTATTACAGTGAAAAATGAAAGGGCGCATCCAAAGCCAGTACCGCCTGTTTTCGCCATTACATAAACTTGATGTCCAACCTGGCTTTTAAGTATTCCATCATCAGGCTATTGTGGAACTCTTTTTAACAGTACAGCGAATCATATTCAGACGATGAAAACAGATCATGGTGGAAACATCTGGAGTGCAGCAAGACGAACCGGCCTGAGTCCAAGAGAGATAATGGATTTCAGCTCAAACATCAATGACGGACCTGTTGAGATACCTGAAAAAATACTGGGCAGGCGTGATCTGCTCATTCCGTATCCGGACCTGGACACGGCACAATATCTCGGGGCGTATTCCCTCTATGCAGGTGTTCCTGCCGGCAACATTCTTCCTGGGCCAGGCTTGACGTATCTGATATACAGGTTCTGCCAGGCTCACAGTGGAACTGCGGCTGTGATCGTAGAACCTTCATTCTCGGAATATGCAGGAGCTTGCCAGGCTGCAGGAATAAATGCATTACGTATACTTTCGGATCCTGACATGATGCAGAAAATTGCCGGAACGGACTTTGGCATCATCTTTCTTGCAAGCCCATCCAATCCGGTGGGAGACATTATTGTGCCATCAATGCTGGAAAGGATAGTTAGCACTGCAGAAAAAAAAGGTGCAATTGTCTTCCTTGATGAGGCTTTTGCTGATCTTGCCTCCGGATATGATCGGGAGTTTTCAGTAAAACTTGCTCTTGGGTCAGATAATCTCATTGTTGGAAGGTCCCTTACAAAGCTCATAGGGATGGCTTCTTTCAGGATGGGCTTCCTCATTGGAAGGGCAATGGAGCTCCAGAGAATCAGGGATGTCATGGAGCCATGGTCACTGGGCCAGGATGCACTGGAATTTCTGAAGGAATTCAATTTCTCGCAGTTCTCGGATCTTCCCGAAACAATAAGGCGATGGAGGACAGAACTTGTGGAATTCATGGAAGCAAACAGGTTCAGCGTTGCGGGAGATCCAAGGGCCAACTTCATCTCAGTTCGCCTTCCGCCGGAGATACAGTGGGATGATCTTGACATGTTTCTTATGGAAAGGAAGATACTGGTTAAATTCGTCACCAGTGTCAGCCATGGCGGAGTTCTAATGAGGGTAGCCGTAAAATCGCCACAGAAAAATGCTGTTCTGATGAATGCTATCTCTGAATACCTCCGCAGGGGAGTTGACCGGCAGCCTTGAACCAGTTTCTCTCTGAACCCTTTTTTTCTGTCATGGTCATCATGATTGCAGTTGCCATTGATGCTGCGGCCGGAGAATATCCGTCCATGGCACATCCCGTGGTCTGGATAGGGTACATTATCTCGGCGCTTGACAGCTATTTTCGCAGGCTTGGCAACGCTGCCGGGGGCATCATTTTTGTGCTTTCAGTTGAGGCATTGTTCCTTGCCCTGGTTTACGCAGTGCTTGACCTGATCTCATTTAGTCTCATTCTGGAACTTGCCGTGTCTGCCTACTTCCTGAAGGCCACATTTTCAATACGAGGAATGAGGCAGCACATAATGCCAATCATCCATGCCCTGGAAGGCAATGACATGGAATCAGCCAGGAAGAGCCTTTCAATGGTTGTGAGGCGGAGTACTGAGGGGATGGATAGCCACATGATTTCATCAGCGGCCATAGAAACTGTGGCGGAAGGTCTGGTGGACGGTGTTGTTTCCCCGGTTTTCTATTATACATTTTTTGGTGTCCTGGGCGCCATGTTATACCGGATAGCAAATACTTTTGACTCCAATATCGCATACAAGGATTCGAGGAACTTCATCTTCGGCAGGTTTGCTGCAATGCTTGACACAGTGCTGAATTATGTGCCTGCCCGCCTGTCGGCATTCATGATATACATTGCAAGTTCAATTAGCGGCATTCCGCCAGCCTCATACGATATCATGGCCAATGCAAGGATACCAGATAGCGCCAATGCAGGCTGGCCCATGGGAGCAATGTCAAACTGCCTTGCCGTCAGGCTGGAAAAACCTGGAGAATATGTCATAAACGATGGGTTTGCACGCCCCGGAGCCAGCGATGTCAGGAAGGCCCTGAGGCTCTTCACCATTTCCTCACTGATTTCCATCTTCATTCTATCCATTCCAGTGATGATATTCATTTATACAGTCCTGTGATACGTTTCTGATGTTATGACAACAGGCAGGAGGATATTTGTTTTGCTGGCTGGCTGCACGGGCCTGTCAATGGTTCCTGGCATAACGGCTGCTGGTGCTTCGCCAGATCTCACATTCCTTACCCCAGTAGTGGACTCAGAGATAATCAGTTCAGGGCAGGTGATGAGCATGAATGATCCCCCGATGACACCAGATGGCATCCCCACGCCCGCAATAATCACATCTGCTTCACTCTCAATTGCTGGTGTTCCGGCACTAATCGTAAACGCGGGGCTCAGGGAGAGGCCCATGGTTCCATATATTGAGACGGGCCTTGAACCTGCCATTGATCCCAGGGCCGGAATAGCACTGCCCATGATCCAGAAGGCCCTTTCATATGGCAGGACCCTGGGGAATTTCCTTGGCAGCATCGCTGATGATGTATTTCTTGCGGAGAGTATTCCCGGGGGGACAACGACTGCATACCTCGTACTCAGGGCAATGGGCTACAGCCTTTCAACAAGCAGCAGCATGCAAGCCGGGCCTGATAACATGAAGGATGAAATCTGGGATTCTCTTGGACAAGACAGGAACTTTCAGAAGAATCCAATGGGCGCAGTGGAAAGCTTCGGTGATTACATGATGGCCCTGGCGCTGGGGATCAGCAGGGGCATGAACAGGGGCTTCCTGCATTATTGCGGAGGAACACAGATGGCAACAGTCTACAGGCTGGACAGGCTGATAAACAACCCAAATGGTCCCAGGGAAGTGATCACAACGGGATGGGTAATGGACCACCGCCCTGAGACCATGAAGAAGCTTGCTGGATCAGCCATAAGGAGGGTAGACATAACTTTCAGGGATTCGCAGTTCCTTGGCCTCAGGAAGTACGACGAGGGGCATGTCAGGGAGGGAGCAGGAATGGGAGCGGCATATTATCTCGCTTCTGAGGCAGCAAAAAGAGAACAGATCATGGATTCAATCGGCGGTCTTTACGCCCAGCTTGGCAAACCGCCCATCAGGAACAGCTAGCCTTATCTGATGGTAATGCAGCCCGCAAACAGGAAAACATTTTATAAGCGCTTTGGGATTGCATTTTGCCGGACTTGGCCGGGAAGCCAGGCACTTCCTGTTACCCGAAGTCTACATGCGGGGGCGACAGCCGGGCGAGGTCAACCAGACTTCTGTCAGGCCCTGTGGAGTCAGTGAAATTCTGTCCTCTCGGATCGAAGGTTGGCGGATCACAGATCGAAGGAACTGTGGTCTACCATCTGCCAGGAGAATCCGCCAGGACCGGAAGGGAGCAACGGTATCCTGGACTCTTGATGCTGAGGGGGTGCGGGATCGAGAGGAAGCAGGGGGCACCTGGCAGGACATCTGGCCCGAACCCGGTGTGTCCGGTATTTTTCTTATTCCAAAGCCTATGCGTTTTTTCTGCAGCAATATACTGCAAATGCTAAGGCATGCTATTACCATTTATTTAGTAATAACTCAAAGACTTAAATAAATGCCAGCGATATCAGCATGTGTTTGATGATATTGATGCCAGCCCTCTTGGCAGATTTCACTTCAGGAACATAATCGTAAATGGAATGGGTGTCTTCTCCGATTCTTACAATCTATATGCGTTCTCCCTTGTTTATTACACAGCCATACAGTACCTAAGCATGAACAGGGCCCAGGTTTCCGTTGTCACTGCAGCCTCATACTATGGGGCGGCACTTGGGGCACTGCTTTTTGGGGTGCTTGCTGACAGAATTGGGAGAAAACCCATGTACGGCATAGATCTCGCACTCATATTCATTGGGTCACTGACACAGCTGTTCATATTCAATTTCTCATCCCTCTTTGTATCCAGGTTTGTGATGGGCTTTGGTATAGGCGGTGACTACGTGATGTCCCCCGTAATAATGGCA
The DNA here is from genome assembly GCA_021797355.1 of Thermoplasmata archaeon. Classification (GTDB taxonomy): domain Archaea; phylum Thermoplasmatota; class Thermoplasmata; order Thermoplasmatales; family Thermoplasmataceae; genus UBA509. The sequence goes on from JAJZZX010000003.1 coordinate 54,114, forward strand.
GAGAACTCCAACGTAAGGGACCGGGGAAAACTCATGGCAACAACATTCTCCATAATGTTCCTCTTGGGGGCTACACTTGCGGCATTCGTCCTTCAGGTAGGTTCAGGGCTTCTGCCAGCTGCAATATCATGGAGGGTGGTTCTGGCATTTGGGTCAGTGCCCGCCCTCTTTGTCATATATTACCGCAGGAAGATACCGGAGACTGAAAGATTCATGGTACGCGTAAGGGGAAAAGCTCCACAGCCCGCATCACAAGATGGGCATAGTGACGTGGTCTCTCCAGGAAAAGACACTGTGCCATTCAGAAGCAGATTACGCAGGTCAATGCCTCTGATTCTTGCTGGCTCAGTCCTCTGGGTTCTCTACGATACCTATTCCAGCACCTTCACCATATACGGACCCATAACAATAGCTGCCAATCTGGGGCTCTCCGCGGTTGGATTCACCTACGCTGCAGTATTTCTTGCAGGAATTCCAGGGACACTTCTGTCACTATTCTTAATTGACAGGGTGGGGCGCAGGAAGCTTGTTACTGTAGGCTATGCTGGGGTGTTTCTTGCCCTTGTTCTGTTTGCCATGCTTGAACTGAACCCTTCGATCCTAGGCCTTCCAGGCGCTGACAGGCTTGCATCTGGACTTGTGGGCATTGCCGCCTTGGCAGGATTCGTATTCTACCTCCTCAACTATCTTTTCTCATCCCTGGGTCCGGGCACCATAATAGGCGGCACCATACTTGTACCCGAGGTTATACCTACAAAGGTGAGGGCAAGCGGCCAGGCCATAAATGTATCCATAGACAGGTTTGCCTCAGCTCTTGCCATAACCTCTTTCCCAACCTTGCTGCTTGCATTCGGCCTTGGCTACATAGTTCTGGTCTATGCAGCCATTGCAATAATCTCCAGTGCAATAGTGCTGACTGCATTTCCCGAATCAAGAGGGAGGAATCTTGAGGAGGTATCAAAAGAAGTATCTTCACCGGAAAGCTGACCGGTTTTAACGCGGAACAAGACATCAAAAGAGCATAAATTGCAATCCGGGAAACTATCTATCGGTATTCGATAAGTATATATATCGATTATCGATATACATTAGGTGATAAAATGCATGGTGGAATGCACGGACGCATGCACATGATGGGCGACGATGACATGGCAATGGGAATGAGAGGGCGCGGCATGTTTGGAGGACTTAGGAATCTTGTCCTTAACCTTCTTGACGAGAAGCCGCTTCGCGGTTCGGAACTAATCGACGAGATAGGCCAGAGGACAATGGGTTGGTGGAAGCCAAGCCCTGGATCGATATATCCTCTTCTCGCCAAACTCGAGTCTGATGGTTACACAAAGAAGAACCAGGAAGGAAAGTATGAACTGACTGATCTCGGAAAAAATGAGGTGAGCGTTAGGAAGAATGTGATGAGAAGCTTCTCACCCTTTGCCAGACCCTCCTCCGTGGACGATATGATTTCTGAGATGGAATCCTACGTGGACTATTTCACGGATCTGGGAAAGGAGATGGAAAAGTATAGTGCGAGGCTTGAGAAGCTCAGGGAGAAGCTGGAAAAGATCACCTCTTCCAGGTGATTTTCCAGAAAATTAAAATTCTATTTTTTTCTTACCCTTTCTTGCGGTTTCCAGGACTTCACAACAGAAAGGGCATATTCCTTGCTCTTGCAGCAAATATTCTCTGGGGTACAACTTTTGTTGTTTCACAGGTTGCTCTTTCGTATGTGAATCCATATGATCTAGTGTTCCTCCGATCCCTTGTAGGGACAATTATCATCCTAGCAATATTCATTTTCACGCCCCAGTTGAGGCATATGGCATTTCTGGAGCTTATGCGGCTCCGCATCTGGATACTATCCATACTCTATGCTGTTGGCTTTCTGCTTCAGTATCTCGGGCAGGACTATTCGGACGCATCAAACGCCACAATGCTTGCCAACCTTGCACCCGTATTTATCCCGATAATGGCAGCACTCTTCCTGCGAGATAGAATAACCAGGCTTGGCATCCTTGTCATGGTAATGGGCGGTTCCGGGCTTGGGCTGATGTCGCTGGGCAGCCTTCATCTCAATCCTGATGAGATCCTGGGAGATGCCCTTCTTATTGGGACCTCATTATCATACTCACTATTCATTGTGCTCAGCAAGAGGTACAGGGCAAGCGGCCTAGAATCATCGTTCCTTGTAATAATATTGGTGACATTGATGCTTTTGCCCCAAGCCATATTCCTCGGGCATCTGGGCCCTGGTTCGTTCGACATTCCAATACGAGCACTCATTGACATTATATGGCTGGGGGCAACAGGTACAGTCATTGCACTGGCACTTTATCTCAGGGCACTGCGGTCAATAAATGCAACAGCCTCCGGCATATTTCTCCTGCTTCAGCTCGTCTTCGGGCTCGTGCTTGCTTTCCTTATGCTGGGAGAAAGGCTGAGCCTGCTTCAGATGCTTGGGGCTGCACTGATCCTGTCTGCCATCGTGGCGATATCCTTTGACGGGTCCGGGCGCAGTGAAGGTGAGCTGCAGGATAAATCAACCTTTCCCGAGGTAAGGTGAAAATTTTCTCATGAGCATATTTTCGATTTCAGGAAGACTGGCCTGGAACTGGGCTGCAATGCCGGGAGTGGCAGACACCGTCAGTATGGTTCCGTTTGCATTTTCCTGTGCCACAAGCGGACCAGTGCCATGCATTCCAACTACAGTCCAGCCTCCAATCCTTGAAAGTTTCTCTAGAAAGCCGCTTCCCTTCCTGAGCCTATAGTATGGATATCTGATTTCAATGTTCTCTGATGCAAATTCTAACCATGCAACATCCATGTACTGGTCCCTCTGAAACAGAGCAATGCCATGCCCTCCTTCCCCTAGTCTGAGGACTCCTAATCCTGAAGCCTTCAGCATAACATCCCCGAACCTCAAAGCCTCACCGTGTGGTGATAAGGTCCAGTGTAGCCTCCGGATTCTCTCCTCCTCGTACCACTGGGCAGGGTTGCCCCTTGCGAAAAATGATCTCTCTGGGAACTGCAGATTCGCTACCTTTCCCGCCACCTGTCCTGCCGGTACGAGGTGATCAGCGGCCAGCGACCGGAAGATTTCGTGTGATATGCTGCCTGCACCCTCGATCTCGATTTCAGTTCCATGTGAATATATGGATGCGGCGATGTTCCCCCGGTAGTTAAGTCCTGTGTAGATTTGGTATGCACCTTCCATTGAAAACTCAACAGGTGAATAGGCGTCAGCAAAGCTGCTCATCAGTGCCTTCGGGAATCCAGTAAAGAACCAGTCCATGAAGAATTGCTTCACCCTGAACCTGTGGCCGAGGAAGTGAACCAGGTACCTCAATGTGGGCCAGCGGGAATCGGCAGTCCTGATGCTGATTTCTTCGGAGGCAAGATCCCATGGTATGTATGGTATGAAGGGCAGTTCAAATTCATCGATCCTTGAGAAATCATTTAGGCTTACAATCATGGCCTGACACCGAACACCTTCATTATGTCTATGCTTCCGTCGCTGCTGCACATTCCTGCGATTCTGGAGGCATTCGCCTCGCCGAACATGCTGATCACCTCCCTCGCGTTCACAGACACATGTCCGGAACAGTACCTTTCATAAAGGAAAACCCTCATCTGTGGGTTGGGAAGCCCTTTCAGGGTCAAGATGAAGCTTCCTGTTTCCAGATGCCCGTGGATCAGTGATCTGAGCTTCCCGGAAGCGAAGAACCTGAATTTTTCACTGTATTCTATTATGCTTATCTCGCGGAGAGCCGATATTAGATCGTACTGCCTCTGTTCGGCTTTCTGGGCAGCTGCCGTTAGCAAGCGCCTGAAAAATTCGCCTGAATGCCCTGGCGGGACAACAAAGATTATCCTGTATCCGGCGTAGTTGATCACCTTGTTAATAACCCTCCCGAAAGCCACTAGATCTGAGACCTCAACCTCAACTATGAATTTCAGTGGACCAGATTCTGCAACGCAGTCAGGTATGCCCCCCTCAATCCTGCTTCCGGCAGTCACTGTCATTCCATGCTTTGTCAGGTAGTCGCATATCTTTGTTACCAGGTATTCATGAAGATCAATGGCCTTGTTATCACTCTCAAGGTGCAGCTCATTGCCATAATGCATTACAGATCTCTCTTTTACAGCCTCAATGTCAGCATCCGCAGTAACTTCAGGCATTTCAGGCACGAAGGAAAGCGGCCCATGGCTCCCCTCACCATCCCGGGACCAGATGACGCACCTATGGAACCCCTGCGAGGTCAGCACGTCAGTGAGCTTTGATGCCAGAGGATCAGGAAAGAACGCTGAGGAAATTGCCTTGGCCTCCTCCCTTGGCAGTGAGAAAGAAAAGAAGCACCCAGGATTAGATATTAGATTCTCCGCCATATAAGATTTCGCAGATGATGCGAACTGGGTGGCGAGTATCATCCTGATATTGTATTTTCTTCCTTCTCGCAGAATTCTGTCCATAATGTTCTCTGGAAGAAGCTGGGCCTCGTCTACCACTATGTACAGCGGAACGCTCGAATCGCCACCCGTTAGCCTGTATCCCCAGGCTTTCAGTATCATAAGTATGGAGATGATGCCATAGGTCTCCTCTGAAACAGACCCTTTCCATATTTCTGGCACGATGAGATTCCCAGCAGATGAAAAGATAGTGGAGAAATCCGCTGAATCAGACTGCCCAGAAACAATGTTCCTGATACCTGCATCAGTAATCAGGGGGAGGAGTTTGTTGATGGAGCTTGCAACGTACTGGTTCCAGCCTTTCCAGTCCGCCATGGCCATTTTAAGGAAGGCTGAAAGCTGGGGAGAAGGCACCTTTCCGGCAAACCTCCTCATCTTGCCGCTGTCAAGTAGCATATCCAGCAGATCGGACAGCCTTGTCTCTTCCGATGCCCGGATCAACGATGACAGTAGGGATGAGAAAATGACCTCAAGCCTCGGTCCCCATGTGCCCTGGGAAAAGACCCCGTTGGAGGAGAATGCGTCCCTAACCCATCCGCTGTAGAACTCCGGATTTGATCTTGATCCATGGAGCGGGTTCATTGTGATGGCCCATTCCCTGCCGTCCAAGGTCACAGGACGTGACGGAATCACTATTGCATCATTGGGGAACTGTGAAATCATCCATCTGGCAAGATCACCGTGGGGATCAAGGATGAGCACAGAACACTTTCCAGAACTGGCAAGATTCTTTCCTAGTATCTTCAGAAGGCTTGACTTGCCGCTTCCTGTCCTGCCCAGGATCACGCTGTGTGTTGAGAGCATCTTGTCGTCAACTGAAACCTCCCTGCCGGTAAATGTCCTGCCAATGGGCCTGCCTGCCCGGGAAAGGAACGCATCCACCGAATGCGATATTAACGGTTCCCTTCTGTACATCAGGATCAGCTGGAATCAGCTACTATTGTGTGTCTCAGGGTACCAATTCCGCTTACGGTTATCTCAACGGTATCACCAGGGTTCAGGTATTCCTTGGATCCATATTCTGCCACGCCAGATGGTGTCCCTGTGGATATAAGGTCTCCGGGATCAAGCGTAATTGCCATGGAAAGCCTGGAAATTAGCCTCGCTGGCCCAAATATCATGTCATCCGTATCTCCGTTCTGCCTAAGTTTTCCGTTGACGTAGGTCTGAATTGTCGCATGAAACGGTTCAATCTCCTTCTTTGGGACAATCCACGGTCCCATTGGTAGGGCAGCATCAGCATTCTTTCCCAGGACCCAGTCTTTCCCGTATACTGGATGCCCGGAATTCTGGTAATCGCGAAGGCTGACATCATCTACTATGGTGTAGCCGAAGACATGATCCATAGCATTTTCCTCACGTATATATTTGCCGCGCTTTCCAATGATGATACCGATCTCACCTTCGTAATCCATTCTCTGTATGCCCCTTGGCTTCACAACCTCGCCGCCATGGGGAACAAGCGTGTGGGAAAATTTGGTGAAGAAATATGGCTCATCAAGCTTAGGCATGGATGTTTCCGATGAATGGCTCCTAAAATTCACGGCTGGAAGGAACATCTTTCCAGGCACAAGAGGAACGCAGTACCTGTACTTCCCGGAAATCTCCGCCCGATCAGCGTTCAGAAGGTTATCCCAATTCCTTATTGCATCAACAGGATCGACCGGCTTGCTGTCAGGATCAACAAACCTGTATAGACGTCCCTTTTCCTGCACTGCCACCTCTCTCTTTCCTCCTATCTCCACTGTCAGCAGATTCATGCAGGAATATGCGCTTCAGAAATATCTGAATGTCGATCTGTCAAGGACATCAACAAACTCCCTGGCCAATTTTGGGTGGACATCAGGCTCTATGGTTACCGAATCCCACGAAATCTCTATCCTGCAGGCAGAATTTCCGCTTATGCCGGTTACAGCCACTGCAAGGCTTTTCAGGCGATCAATTTCATCACTGTCCGGGAATTCGTTTTTTCTGTGGCCCTCCATCGTGTCCAGATCATCGATGACGAAGCATGAATCGTATTCAATTCTGTACCTGTCTATAAGAAATGTCCTCATGTTCTTCTTATGGAAAAGCTGAGCCAGGTAGACAACAAGATCAGAATAATCGCCGTCTGTGAGTTTCATCTCTCTATCCTCATAAGGACAAGTAGTTAAGGCTTTTCGATCCGCATAAACAGCACAGAAATCATATTTAATGATAGATTTATCAAACCTAATGCCTTCAAACGAAAAACTTGGGAGAGATGTCAAGCTCATATCATTTTCCGCATTCTTCGCTGATTTTGGATACCAGGCAGTCATTGTCGGGCTGCCACTCTTCATAGTCCTTGTGCTGAAGGTACCCGTATATTATTACGGGATAGCAGAGGCGCTAAATTATGGTGTCGGTTCAATATTTTCCTACGCTGGAGGGCGGCTTTCCTCAAGATATGGGAGCAAGAAGATTGCCATTATTGGCAATTCATTGATACCAATACTCTCCTTCACAGGCTTTGCAGCCACAGTTTATGAGGCCATTGCCCTTTTTGCCGGAGGGTGGTGGCTGAGGAATTTCAGATCTCCTGCAAGGAGGACCATGATGAGCTCTGCGGTCACCGAGGAAAACAGGTCAAGAGCATACGGCCTGCTGCATGGACTGGACGTTGGCGGAGGCATACTTGCAACTCTGATGTTTATTCTGCTGATCTCGCTTGGGTATCCATTCAAGCTTGTCTTCCTGCTGACCCTGATTCCTCTGGTAGTTTCCACACTGGTTCTTGTGCCTGTGAAGCAGGGAATGAGGGGCGGCGATGTCGCGGAAAGAATAAAAAGTAGCAAAAAACCCCTTTTCAGGTCAATAATGGCTGCCACAGCACTATTCGGCTTCAGCTATTACAGCATGGGGTTCCTTGTGCTGACAGTAGCAATAGTTTCCGGCAGGATTGTTCTTGGTGCCCTGACATATACAATATTTCTTGCGGTATCCGCATCAATGGGTTTCCTCCTGTCGAGGTTTAGGGTAAGATATGAGGCCAGGACACTTGGGCTCGCCGGATATATTTTAGCTGGTATGGGGGCTCTATCCTATGCCATTTCTCTCATATTTGCCATGCCGGTGTATTACCTTTACATTTCCACCGTGATCATAGGTCTGGGCAGTGGTTTCATAGAGGTGCTGGAGCCTACAATCATATCTAAGATAGCCGGAAATATAGGTATGGGAATGGGCTGGCTTTCTGCTTCCAGGAGTGCAGGGCTTTTCCTTGCCAACATACTCATGGGATTCCTCTTCTTCATTAATCCAGCATATTCTTATCTATATGCATTTGCCGTAGCGTTAATCGCAGGAATTATAGTGATCGCATCTGGCAGATCTTACGACGAAGGCATATTGGCTCGTGTGGAGAAACAGGCCTGACTTGTGAAACATGAATTGTGGAATGGACATGCAAGGTCCGTGTGATACTGGTGGTACCAAATTTGCCCCTTTAATATGCAGGATTGATGGAAACGGATAATATTAAACCTGATGAAATATTATAGAATCATGGCAGAGAATGGTATGAATCTGAGGCAGGCCGGCATATCTTTGGACCTCTCAGGGAAGGTTGCCCTCGTAACCGGTTCAAGTTCAGGGCTGGGAATGTCAATAGCCAGATATTTTGCAAAGGCAGGCGCAAAGGTTGCTGTGCACTATCACTCTGAGAAAGACCAGGCGGAGCAGCTCGTCAGGGAAATTATCAGCAATGGGGGAGTCGCGTCAGCATTCGGAGGGGACGTATCAAGCCTTAGCGATGTGGAAAGCATCTTCAGGCAGATAGACCAGAAATTAGGGCCGGTAGACGTGCTGGTCAACAATGCAGGCATAGATGGAAAAAGGGCTCTCTGCGGCGAGGACAACCCTGAGGACTGGCAGAAGGTAATTGCCATAAATCTAGTAGGGCCTTATTACTGCTCCAGGGAGGCTGTTAAGAGAATGAAGTCCAGGAGGAGCGGTGTCATTATAAATATAACCTCAGTGCATGAATTTATACCTTGGGCAGGCTATTCTGCCTACGGAAGCGCAAAGGCGGGGCTTTCCATGTTCACCAAGACACTTGCGCAGGAACTTGCTGAGTTCGGCGTCAGGGTTGTAGCCATTGCACCGGGAGCCATAAAGACTCCAATAAACAGGGACGTGTGGAGCAATCCTGAATCCCTTAAGGATCTTCTGGATAAAATTGCAATGCCCAGGCTAGGGGAGCCAGAAGACATAGGTAAGGCCGCAGTGTTCCTAGCCAGCGATCTTGCCTCCTACATAACAGGGGTGACAATTTCCGTGGACGGAGGAATGCTCATATATCCTGCATTCAAGCATGGGGGATGAAAAATTCCATAGTATTTGGCACTAGTTTTCCCTGCAATTTGCATTAATTCCCATGAGGTTGCAGCAAAGGGCATTCATACCTTTAAATCCATTTGAGGCCGAACGAATAGCCACGGTTGATCTGCGCTTAAAGCAAAGCTAAAAAAAGGCAGATTGCCCATCTGTCAGCAGTTATAATAAATATTTTATGGAATATTTTTATAGCAATATTACATGATAGCGTATGGTTCAACTGAAGAAGAACCAGATCGCAAGCATTACCGCGTATTTACTGAGCATACTTGACCTCCTTTTAATTCCTCAAGCCATTAATATAGGAATAATTTCCATTTACGAAGGCATAGCTATTACAGTTATTGTTTCCATAGCAGTCTCCTTTATTATGGTCTATTCAAATAAAAATATCTCGAGCAGAAAGACAAGAGCGAAATTCTTTGCCATTTTTGCTTCCATCATATTTACTTTCCTTGCTTCAATTATTATGGTAATGTCAGTAAATAAGCCACTTGTCAGAGTTGCCTTTCTCGCCCCAGTCACCATTCTGATTTTCCTGCCTATGCTGTATTTGTACCATAAGATGTCGCAGCCGGCCCCAACAATTGGATTGGAATACAGCCCGGAATATACTGAACGGCTGGCGAAACTGCTTGGGCTGGACAAGAAGCCGGATCATGATGTCTGGATATCCAGCAATCCACGGATGAGAGCCTATGCGGATGCATCATTAGGCAGAGACTGGAGGTTGTTCGTCAATGGGCGAAACTTTTCAGATCTCACATCTGAACAGCAGGATATTGCAATGCTGACTTCGTATTTCTCAAGAGAAACCAATTCCTCTTTCAGGCTAGTTGTTAAGGCATCCATACTTGTCGCATTATATGTGGACCTGCTACTATCAGGAACCATCATCCAGTTTTTTTCGGCATTGATCATTCCCTCCCTGGCAATGGTTATTGTGGGTTTTGCAGGTATTGTTTCGTTTCCATTCCAGCTATCATATCTTCTTGGAAGATCGCATGAAAAAGTTGACAGGATGGTGCTATCCAAAGTCAGGAACAGTGATGAGATAGGTTCTTACCTTCGCAAGAGCTCACAACTCTTAGCACCAATGAGGCCCATGTCGCAAAGGTCTTACCAGAGGTACATGACCAGGTTGAACAAGATGACGGAAAAGAGGATCTCAAAGCTTCTGAAAAGCGAACATTGAAGACCATAATGCTCCATGCTTTACGGGTACCAGTCAAGAGCAGCCTAAATAACCATGGCTCCTACGAAAATTTATAGTACCCTTTGACACATGTGATCATGCCATTGTCGGACCTCGTATCAGACCATGAACTTCCACTATCACCTCTCCGACAATGGCAATAATACAAAAATTTTGCCACTGTTGAGGCAATAATTTCCATAAGCAGCGTCGGTTAGGTCTCCAGCCAATAACAAAATAAAGCCGAGAGCGCTGGCAATTTTTGATCAGCATACATGGAAGGCATTAAACTGTGTGACGGGTAGATATTCAAAATGTGCACAGTGGCAACTTCGTTATTTACAGTATAACAGTACAGTGGCCATAATTTTAATGCAAAATCAGACAATAAGGAGAATCCAATCATAAACTCATTGCCATGATTGCTGGCAGAACGCACAAAATCGGACATTTAGTCGGACCTAGCTATTAATTCAATATTTCCATGCCAATCTTTTTTGCGAGAAGTGCAAAACAATCCCATATGACCGATCGGTATTGAAATTATTCCCGGAACTGTTCAATGCCTTGGATAGAGGATCATTCCAGCAGGTCTGCAGATGATACTGAAGCAAAGCTGGATTTCATGCACAGAAGGAACTGGATCCAAAATGTTTATCTGTTTCAAAATGTAATTCCAGTCATGCCAGCTGATCCAGACATTCTAAATCTGATGAGGCTGATGCAGGCAGCAAAGATGCCTGATCTCACAGATTCAAGCCTGCCAGAGTTCAGGAGGCTGATGGAAAACTCGGGGCTTCCCAGAAAGACAGAAAAGGTGAAAACTGTCCAGGACTTGAATCTTGAATTTCATGATCGCACTGTAAGGGCAAGATTGTATGTCCCTTCTGATTCTGGCGAAGGCATCATTCTATATTTTCATGGGGGAGGTTTCGTCTTCGGAAGCATTGAAACACACGATGACCTTTGCCGGATGGCCGCCAACAGTTCAGGTGCAAGGGTGCTTTCAGTAGATTACAGGCTCGCTCCCGAAAACAGATTTCCTGCCGCATTGGATGATGCTTATGACTCCCTGCTCTGGGTCCGGGACAATGCAGATGAACTGGGGATCGACGAAAATAGGATCGCAGTTGCAGGCGATAGTGCAGGCGGAAACATATCGGCATCACTCTGTTTAAGGGCTAGAGATTCGAAAATGAAACTTCCAGCCCTTCAGGTGCTGTTTTATCCATCGGTTGGAAGAAGCGAATCCACGGCATCCATGCAGGAGTACTCTGAGAATTATTACCTGACCAGGGAAATGATGCAATATTTTGGCAAATCATACCTCAATTCACCATCTGATATCCTGAATCCGTATTTCTCGGTCATTTCCCATAATGATCATTCTGGACTTCCTGAGGCAATTATTGTAACTGCAGAGTATGATCCACTCAGAGATGAGGGGGAAGCATATCTGGCTAAGCTGCTAAAAGCTGGAGTAAGGGCAACCGGAATCCGGGCAAAGGGCATGATCCATGGTTTTGCCACATTCTTTTCAATCAGCCGATCTGCGGAAAATATCACCAGAATGGTATGGTCACTTGCTGGGGATATTCTTTCTTCAGTAAATATGCAGGGCCTTTAAGAAATTTGGAATGCAGACATTTATCACCATCTCTGCAATTTTCACCTCATGAAGGAGCGGGTAGCGGTAATAGGTGGGGGCATATCGGGGCTATTCAGCGCCCTCTATCTTGCTCAGGCGGGTTTTGATACCCACCTATATGAGAGAAAAACTATCGCAGCCGAAACATCGGATAATTTTCACGGAATGATACACAGTGGGGCAAGATATGCAGTGAATGATCAAGTGTCAGCCAGGGAATGCATATCGGAGAACAGGAAGCTGCATTCAATTGCGGCAAGTTTTCTGGATAATACTGGAGGATATTTCCTGGGATTTACCGATAGAGAGGCAGAATTTGGAGATCTCCTGCTCAAGGGTTGTGCCGCAGCCGGGATCCCTGCAAGGGAAGAGGACACGGAAATGGTGATCAGGGCGGAACCTCATCTGAATCATGCCCTGAAGAGGGCCGTAAGCGTGCCCGATAAGGTCGTTCACGCCTTTGAATTTGCGGCTGCAGTTTCTGCGGAAGCTAAAATGCTGGGTGCAAAGTTTCATTTTAGAACAGATGTGGTTACTGTTGATCTAAAGTCAGGCACCATAACAGGAATCACTGAATCAAGAAATGGAAATGTGGAGAAGGAAAGCTTTGATGCAGTGGTCAATGCTACGGGGCCATTTGCTTCAGGCCTAATGGCAAGGAGCGGCATGACCGGATCTGAGATGATGCCCTCAGTTGGATCAATGCTTGTATACGAGGGAAGGTATAACAACGCCGTCCTGAACAGGATGAGGATGCCTTCTGACGGTGACATAGTTGTGCCCTATGGTGGCTCATCAGTTCTCGGAACCATCGCCACAGTTGTTGAGGATCCAGAGAACTACAAAATAGAGGAAGAGGATATCAACATGATGAGAGATGAGGGATCAGTGATGATACCCACACTGTCAGATGCCCGGATAAGGTACATGTATTCATCTGTGCGTCCTCTCATGGCTGAAGAAGGAAAAGATTCACGGTCAGCATCCAGGAGTTTCCAGGTGGTCCACATGAAGGATTCCGGCGCAGAGGGTCTCTTCACGTTAACCGGGGGCAAGTACACGACAGGCAGGCTTATTGGTGAGGAGGCTGCAAGGGCAGTCTCACGTCATTTTGGAACAGAATTCAATCCCATCGATCCGGATTTGGACACTGCTTTCCAGAGATTCCAGGCGGCCGGGCTTGTGAGGGATCGGGACATCCTGGACATTGCACTGGCAAGAATGGGGAGCATGGACAGGGATAGGATAATGCCAGCCATTGCTGCAGCCATTGCAGCCTCAGTTGGTGATTGAATGGAGTTTTCAGGAAGCATAGAGAGCCGCAGAAACGTGGCGGAAACGTCGTCGATCCTTCGTGACTTTTCAAAGGTGTCAAGATGCCTCCCCGGCCTGGAATCCTACGATGAGGAAGAAGGGGAATATGCGGCCAGAATAAGGCTGGATATCAGCGAGATGGGAAACTCCTACTTGTCTACGCTGAGCGGGCGCATAAAGGCGATATATGAGAACTCTCCTGAGGATGTTATTTCCATATCGGCCTCAGGACGTGTGGCAGGTTCATCGCTAAGGATTAGGCTGACAGTTAATCTTTCGCAGAAGGTTGGGGGCTCAGTAGCTGCATGGACAGCCAGCGTGGACTTCGGCATTTTAATGCGCATAATGGGCGAAAAGAGCCTAATGGCTGTTGCCCAGTCCAACATAGATGCAATAATGTCGTGCATAACCAAACTACTTAATTGAGCCATTTTAAGCACTGAGAATCAGCCTAGAGGATGGATAACCTATTGCGAATATATCTCCATTTCAATCTTCATTCTTTTCTCAAAGTCATTCAATAGTTTCTCCATGCTTGCCCTTAGGGATTCGACCCTGGACTCGACCAGCCTTTTTATGTCCGGCAAATCACTGGAATAGAAGTGGGCGACTCTACCTCCCCGGTCCAGGGAATCCATTTCCTTGTATACCAGGCCGGCCGATATGATCTTCTGGAGGCACCTGAAGACCGTGCTCCTGTCACGCCCCACCCGCTGGGCAAGATCATCAAGGGTGATTCCAGGGCGAGCTGCCACAGTATAAAACAGCCTGGCTTCTAGATCGTTCAGGTCAAAGAAGCAACAAAGCAAATCAGAGCATCTTGCAGATGATTTTGTCAGGGACATGAGAGAAGTCATGAACTTGTATTGCTTTCACCTATATCGATATTGCGCTAAAATGGCAATTTCGAGAAATAGTTAAATACGAGAAAACAATTCATTAAATTGGCTTCCCGTGAGATACCAGGGAAGTACACATGACGGTGATTGTATGGAGAATGACAACATAGATAAGATAAGGGAGAAAATGCTTCGAGAAATGATGACAGGCAATACAGGTCCACAGAATAATGTGCAGGCAAACGGTAGACCAGTGGTCCTTACGGACCGGACTTTCACATCGGAAATATCGAAGCACGACCTCATGGTTGTTGATTTCTGGGCTCCATGGTGTGGCCCGTGCCAGTATGTTTCCCCCATTGTGGAGGAATTGGCCAGGGACTACGCAGGCAAGGTAGCCTTCGGCAAGCTGAATGTTGACGACAACCCCATGGTTGCGACCCAGTTCCGCATAATGAGCATACCGACAATCATGTTCTTCAAGAAGGGAAAGGTTGTTGATATGCAGATAGGTGCAGTGCCCAAGCAGTTCCTTGACCAGAAAATAAGAAAGCATATAGCACAGTAAACCGGCGTGAGCCTCAATGACCGAAGAAAGCTACGACGTGATTGTAATCGGGGCAGCTTCCGCAGGGCTGACATCTGCCCTTTATCTCGCCAGGCAGGCTCTGAAAGTCCTTGTGATTTCTAAGGACATAGGGGGCCAGGCTTTGCTCACTGATGACATACAGAACTATCCGGGCTTTATGAAGATAAGCGGCTTTGAACTCATGAACAAATTCCAGGAACAGGCTGCCGCATATGGAGCTGAATTTGAGTACGATGAGGTCACCCACGTTGAGAAGAAAGACGATGGCAGCTTCAAGGTAAGGACAACGTTGAAGGAGTTCCATTCAATGTCCCTCATACTTGCCTTCGGGAAAACGCCGAGGAACCTTAACGTCCCCGGAGAGGAACTGCTACGTGGGCGTGGGGTCTCATACTGCGCAGTCTGTGACGGCCCGCTTTTCAAGAAATCAGACATTGCAGTAGTCGGAATCGGTGAACACGTCCTGCAGGCAGCAGTATATCTTTCAGGGCTGGCTTCAACACTTCATGTGATATACCGGGGCTCAAGGATACCTGAGGATGATGAGCTCTATTCACAGCTTAAGAAGAGGGACAACGTTAGATTCTACTTTAACTCAACTGTACGGGAGATCAAGGGGGAAATATCGGTTGATTCCATCATTGTATCAGGGAATGCGCCAGGTAGCCATGAGGAAGAGATACCGGTTAGAGGCCTTTTTATTGAGATGGGGTACATTGCAAAGACTGATTTTGTTAAGGACCTGGTGGAGCTTAACAAGAATAAGGAGATAATAACTGACAAGCTCGGCAGGACTTCCACAGAGGGTGTGTTTGCAGCTGGTGATGTAACCGACATGCCATATAAGCAGGCAGTCATATCGGCAGGACAGGGAGCAACCGCTGCTCTGTCAGCATACAATTATATCCAGGCTAGGCTTGGAAGGGCGGCCGTCAGCACAGACTGGAAGTCGGTCAAGATACGGGTTCCTGAACCCTGACTGAGCCGAAATTTCCATGCAGCCCCCATTGACAATCTAGATTAACATTATTTATAATACTGACAGCATTTGCAGATCACTGAGGATAGTAATTTGACCCAGGCAAAAGGCACGGATCGCTGGAATTCATCCACCGGCGCATCGGACCCCATGCGGAAGCTGCCGCAGGGGAATGAGGTAATTTCTGACAGGGAAAATGCTGATGCACCAGTTGGAGCAAGGGAGCTCAGGATAGTTGCAGCGCTGGAAAGTTCATTTGTTGAGCCTGGGCGTTACCATATACATATAATAAAGAGCAGGGAAATGTCAAATGCCAGATCATTCTACGTCAAGGTTGCCAGAATACTCAGGCTTCACGGCTACAATGTGAGGTCGATAACTGAAATGGACCTGAAGAAGGCATCCCTTGACGGCTATAATGAAAAGACCACAGTACTTGTAATGGAGGAGGACCTCTTCAGCAAAGATGGGGGATACAGGAGCCTGGAAGCAGTCCTAGGGGAACCCGTTTTCAATAATATTGGCAAGTTGAATCTTCTTCTTGTCCTAAGTGAAGCCTCATACAGCATGCTTGCTCCCGGCATAGGCGTTCTTGGCAGCAAGAATGCGGCCTCCACCCGGTCAACACTTCTGGAAAGGGCACCTGTTTCATACAGGAATTATGCGTCATACGGCATATTCCTTCTGGCCCTATCATTTCTGGTTGGCTCTGTATCGAATATACTCCCCCAGTCCCTGATGACAGCTGCCCAGCTATCCCTATACCTTACTGCCAGCGAGATAGCCATGGTTGTTCTCACCCTAGCCGGAATGGCTCTTGTAGTCATAGCCTATGGAAACAGGTCAGCACCTCTCAGGAAGGGAGTGATAATTTCAATTGCATTTTTTATCACGCTGTTTGCCTTCGCAATTTTTGGCCCTCTATACGGAAATCTCACTGGTTATATAGATAGCAATTTCTTCCTCCTGCTTGTGGTAAACATAGCACTGCTGTCCATGTTCATAGCGAAATTCCCACTTATGATTTCAGGATCGGGAAACAAGCCGGCTTATATCCTGTCAGTGGCTGGCGGAATATTGTTGAGCTTATTCATAATGTTCAATTATTCCTTCATCAGCGTATTTAACACAATTAATCCGGGAGGGCCGGTAATTGGAATTGCACACCTTATTGCGGGAATCAGGGTCCTGGTTTCAGGTATTGATCTTGTACTGAAATCCTCAGGCTTTCCTGCCTTTGGGCTGCTGTCCATGCAGAATCCATCCATATCGTTCATGGACCCTCTTTTTTACGTGCCCTTTGCCGGCAACATGTTAATATTCGTATCGTACGTCATCGCGTTCAGACACCTGAGGCAGGAATAGATACTTCTTTTATGAAGGCTGTCAATATTCAAGTTTCCTTTAATAGTAGTAAACAGATGGGGATTAATGCTTACCAGGCCAAATGCAATGTCAACAAAGGGAGTGGTTGCCTCTTCCAGCACACAGGCTTCAATTGTAGGTGCCCGTATATTGAGATCGGGTGGAAACGTAGTTGACGCAGCAATTGCAACAAGCGCAGTTCTAGCCGTAACTCAAAACAATCTCTGCGGACTGGGCGGGGACATGTTTGCACTGGTCAGGATCAATGGAAAGGGTATCAGTGACTATAATGCAAGCGGCAGAGCCGGAAAGTTTGCAGTGCCTGACCTTTACCTCAAACAGGGACACACATCCATCCCTCCCCGGGGAGAACTTTCCGCCATAACAGTTCCAGGGCTCGTCAGCGGATGGAAAAAGCTCCACAGTGATTACGGATCAATGGAAATTCGGGACCTTTTGGCGCCTGCCATTGATCTGGCAAGAAATGGGTTCCCTGTGACACAGAACTATTCAGAATCCATACGGGTTTCAGCCAGATACCTGTCAGAGTATAACTGGTCCCAAATATTCATGCCGGCAGGTCAGATCCCAGAGCCAGGGGACATATTCAGGCAGGCAGACCTGGCATCCACAATGGAAACACTTGCAGCTGAGGGGCTTGATACATTCTACAAAGGCTATCTTAATGACAGGATAATGAAAGGGCTGCAGAAGCACAATACCCTCATATCCCCGGATGACTTTGCTAGGCACAGCGTAACTGTGGGGAATCCTATTTTCACTGACTACCTTGGAACAAGGGTTTATGAGACATCACCAAACAGCCAGGGTGCCGCTGCACTAGTATGGTTGAACATTCTTGAGGAGATTTCCAGCGAGGGAAGGGTGTTACCAGAGGATATGATTCGCGCCGGCCTGATCGCATATGAGGAGAGGGCAAGATGGATCACCGATCCTGAAACGCTGAAGATGCCAGGCAGGATCATAACAAAGGAATATGCTTCAGAACTGCTTTCCAGAAATCCGGAGGGAGACAGGGGAAGAGAGAATCGTGATGGTGGCGATACAACCTATTTCACAGTGGCTGATTCCGAAGGAAATGCGGTGTCAATGATTCAGAGCAACTACATGGGTTTCGGATCGGGCATTGTGCCTGATGGCACAGGTTTCGTTATGCAGAACAGGGGTTGCTATTTTTCTCTGAATCCGGATCACCACAATGCCCTCAAACCTGGAAAGAGGACTTTCCACACTCTTTGCGCCGCAATGGTTGAAAAAGATGGAAGCTTGCTGCACAGCTTCGGAACCATGGGGGGAGACATACAGCCGCAGATTCACATACAGCTGATCCAGATGCTTGTCAAAGACGGATACGATCCCCAGAGGGCCCTTGATGCGCCAAGATGGGCAATTCCTTTTTCAATTTATGAAAAGCCGGCTCAACTTATTCATGAGTCAGCGCTTGATCAGGGTTTCCTTAATGGCATTGGCAATATCATTAAAGTTAAGAGAATTGAGGGGTACTCGTCACAGTTCGGCCATGCACAGGCCATTTCACTTCTAGGGAACGGTGTTGTCATGGGAGGCGCTGATCCGCGTGGGGATGGAATTGCTCTTCCTGTTGTACCCTAGATGAATCTTCCCGATTCTCAACACTCATCTTCCTCATGGACAGGAACGATCTTAACATAAGCACCACAGCAATTACAGCCAGGACAATACCAAGCTTTCTCTTTCCCTTTTCCACTGGTGCCGGCTGTATGGCGCAGTCTATTGTTGGCGTAATGCCACCTCCTTCAGGGAGGCCGGCACATATGTGCAGGCCGGATCCGGTGCGAATGGGTCCCCAGTAGATGCATATGACCTGGCTCTTGATCCACCGCAAGAGGCAAGAAATTCACACCTGCCACATTTCCCTGAAATCCTGCCGGAGGACCTCGGATCAAGGAAATCAACACTTCTTCCAATTATGTCCCTTAGGCTATTTTCCCTTATGTTTCCCAGCGGTACGTTGAATAGTCCAGATGGATGAACCTCACCATTGTGACCAATGAACAGAGTTCCATGGAATGAATGCCTGGCTTCCCATGTCTTCTGTTTCGCTGTCTCCACGACTGGCACACCAAGCATGGACACTGTCATCTCAGTAAGCCGTCTATAGAGTGATCCCGAGCCAATTGAGGCGTCTCTTTCCGCAATATTCCCGATTACCCTGAATACAGGAGATTCCACTGTCCTAACATTGAACCCATAACCCCTGAGATAATGCAACCAAAGGTTGATCTGCATATATTCGTCCGGCGTTACGTCCTCGACGGTCATCCCCCTTCCTGTCTTTATAAGGAAAAACACCTCCCAGGTCGTTATGCCGGCATCCTTAAGAAGTGCCGCAATGTACGGGAGTTCCTCGATGTTCCTCCTGAATACTGTTGTATTGACCTGGGTCTTCAGCCCGATCTTCTTTGCCTGAAGGATGAGATTAAGGGTCAGATCAAAGCTACCCGGTATCCTTCTGAGCCAGTCATGGCTTCCATGATCAGTCCCATCTAGACTCAGCGAGATTGACCTCGCACCATTTCTGGCGAGGAATTTCATGAATTCCTCAGTGAGGAGGGGAGACCCTGCTGGACTTGCCGAGAACTTAAGTCCAAGGTTTCTGGTGTATTCAATAATCTCCCTGATATCAGGTCTCAGCAGGAAATTTCCGCCCGTTATGACAATTTCAGGCGGAGAGGGGCTGATTTCCCTGATCTGCTTAAGGACGCCCTTGATCTCGGCCGTGCTTAGCTCATCTGGCGACGAGATGCTCTGGGATTCAGCACGGCAGTGCCTGCAGGAGTAATCGCATGCCTTCGTGGTTTCGATAAATACTAGAGAGGGAACGTATGAATCATGTTCGTTCTGCATTATCTCAAATAAAAGTTTCAAGACTATTAATCTGTACACCCTTATATGTTAAGATAACCTGCAGGTAATTCCTTTCAGTATTTCGGTCTTATGCAGCAGAAACTGGATATTTGTATAAGCCTTGAATAATTGAGACACTGAAAATTGCCTGCAAATTCTCTTCATGAAACACGGGTGTTGCAAACAGCAAAAGATTGAAAATATATGATCACTAATGTAGGCTGTGGGAATTGACTGCAATATGCTTGGAACTGTTACAGTTTATCTGAAGGACGGAACAAAGGTTGAGATAGATCACGAGAGGACAGTGGACATATGCAATTCCGCCATGGAAAATGGCAAGAGCATGGACCAGGTCATAAAAGAGAAGCTTTACCCTGACCTCAAGCTCATGCGGCTCAACTTCTGAAAACATTTGTCATACCTCTTTTATCCGAGTAATACGGAAAAGGCAAAATTATATCTTAAATCAAGCTTGGGTATTCATGGACGATGCCATAGAATCACTTCTGGAAAAGAAGGGCGAAACTTTCCAGAAATTGGAAAAGAACACAGGCATCAGTTTCATAGCATTTGCTGACAGAATAAGCGGAAGAATCTATGATTCTATCAAGAGCATTGATCTGATAGGTGACGAAATAGGCGCTGGTTACGAGATTATCCTTTCAGGTTATGCCCCAGGCCATGATTCAACAAGCACGATGAAAAGGATACGGAGGGAGATACCAGAACTCCAGGTGGTCAGCACCAGCGAGAAAATAGAAGGCATGGCAAGGGACATTTCATTCCGCAACAGTTCAGGAAAATACCTTGTTCCATTCAGCCCTGAACTGGTCTATCCCGTTGAGTATGCTGACATACTTCACTCGTTCATGAAGTTCAAGATCAAGAGGCTGTTCTTCTCTGAGCTGCCCATGCTGCACAGAGATCTTATATCCGATGTTGGGGGATGGAGACCACTCAGGAATGGTAGTGATCTTGACCTGTTCTCCAGGATGGCTGTAAATTATGGCATACTCGCATGCCCAACTAACATGATGTGGAAGGACCGCATCACTGTCAAGGATGTGATGGGGTTGAGATATCCGGAAAACATGACAGGCCTGTCGGCATCTGAAAGGTACCTTCTGACAAGGGACCTCATCATAGCTTGCAATCATTCCTTCAGCGATATCAGGGAATTTACAAGGATCAGGAAGGAGTATGATGGGGAAGGCTCAATGACACTCATGCTCCTTGCGTTTCTTGGCTCTCGCCTTTCCGATATAAAGCCTGTTTCATATAACCGGAACAATCTTGTGGTTGTGATGGAGTCGCTGCTCGAATCGTTGGTGCTGAAAGAATACCTGAAGGTCGACGGAATGGAGGATAGGGTCTATCTCCAGATCGACAGGGCACACATGGAATTCCTGAACCTGCGTAGCAGAATGTTCAAGGACATGAAGGCTTCCCTTTCATACTTTCTCAGGGACCAGATTTAAACTTCAGGCAGATTCCTTGATTGCTGGGGCCTGAACAGTAAACACCTGTGCGCTACAATATCACGTACTGTGCGCTCTCCCAATCACCATTTTTTTATGATCATAAGTGCATAACCGTCGCGACATATGCCCAATAAATGTAAGAAAGACCCAATCTTAATTATCATAATGCTGGCATTATTGGTATCAGCGGGATTGCCACTCCATTGGGATTATTCTGGAGACATGACAAGATCCGGTCCCATGAAATATGCAGCAGAATCCCCAGATCAGGGTGCAACATTGCAGCCATCTGTCTACGTCATTGTTGGCAACGTGACAGTAGATCCAGGAAATACGCTCCGATTCATTGGAAACAGTGTTGAGGCTTATTCAACCACTGCCAGGCATGTTTCCATCACGGTAGGGGGATCCCTGATCCTCGAAAATTCATCGGTGTCAATAATGAATGCTTCAGGCAATTCAGTGGTCTCCATAGCAATAAACATAATTTCGGGAGGGTCACTTTTCCTTTATAATTCGTCATTTCGTTTCAATGGGTCCGTAACGGGAATCGGATCATCAATAACATATGAGAATTCCACCATCGCCACGCCACCGTCCGGTTCATCAGAGTGGCCAGGGTCTGCCCGTTGGCTGTCGCAGTATTACAATGATAGCAGGATTCAAATTTACAACAGCACCATTAACGGCCTGTACAACCAGACCAGTCAAATCCTGTTCAAAGCGGCAAATGCATACATGAGCGATCCATTCTTTGCCAGGAACGGCACGATTGCCTTCTCCCCTCCCGTTGATAACATGGGCACAGATTCCTTTGTCACCGGGATCAATCTGAGTGTTTCATTTTTCGGAAATTACAACGGCACAGGAGGGAACCTAAGTATATTTTTCAACGGGAGCAGCATAGCAACGCAGCACCTTTTATTTGAGGGCAATTCACCCGAGGTGTTTTACCTGCACATTAACCTTTCTGCTGATCCCAGGCCGGTGGAGTGGTTCGGAAACAGCTCCAACTTCTATGCCACGCTTCAGGAATCTGTTGATGGCCCAATTGAGATAACAAATATTACTGCTGAACTGAAATCAAACGACACGGAAGCAGTGCTAGGAGAAGAGGCATATGGAATGATCGTGGACAACTCATCAATGAGTGTAGTTAACAGTTCCTTTGGATATAATCTGGAGCCTCTTCGTATTCATGGCTTTCCCAATTTTATGAGCCGCCACATGTCAGCATACAATTCAACTATTGTGCTGGACGATACTGGACTGGGAAATGACAACTACATGGGAGGAACAGCTTTCCAGCTCAATGATTCCCGAATATTCATTTACCGAAGCTTCCGCATCAGCCCAATGGACAATGGCTCATTCATCAGGAATTTCAGGTTTTCAGTTGCACCTCAAATAGCTATGCCTGCGAATGAAACTCAGTGGAAAGGCCAATCATATCCTCAGGACAAAATAGATGGCAGCAATCTTACTGTACTTTCAGGGGTACTGTCAAACTTAAGTTATTCTTATACGGGCGATTATGGGCTCAGCTGGGAAGGCTCCAGCGAAATGATCTCAACGAAGCCATACCCATTCATCACAACAGGACAGAAAGCTATTGCCATTCAGGCACTGGCCCCTGAGATTCTGGTGAACAGGCTTGGTTCTTACGCAAACAGCACCTTTGCAACTGTCAATCTCACTTATTCTGTTATGGCAATTCAAGGCGAGGTTTTCAGCGGAAACTTTACAATCGTTGCATTATCCCCAGCAGGCAGCATATTAAACCGAACCGGTTTCAGCATAGGAAACTCTTCTGGAACATTCTCAAGGCAAATCATGATGGGCGGTCAGTGGAGCCAGGGGGATATCATAAGCGTCATTTTTGATTCAGGACAGCCCTATTGCATCCCAGGCAATTCCATCGGCTCAGTTTCTATGGTATACCAACAGTCAAACCATTCTTTTTCCCGGGAATACCAAATTATGGTATATTCTAGTGGAATTTCAGGCAGCCTTGCTTGGAAGCTCCATGCTGGCAACAGATCATTCTGGATTTCTGGGCCTCTAACTAGCATTGCTATACAGGGGTATCCCTCAAATTTTTCAGCAACATCACCAGCAGGATATGATTCATCACTTGTATTCCGTGCTGGGTCAGGCACAAACGGCACGCTATACGCCAATTTCACAGCAATAGAATATGAGGTATCGTTCGTCCATGAAAGCCTTAAATCTAACATATCCTGGACGCTGCTCATTTCAGGAAAGGAATTCACAACGTCATCTTCAATCATTATGGTCAACCTTACCCCTGGTGAACATATGTTTCTAATTCTTGTCCCAGGCAGCGCTTCATCAAACTTGTCACACGGTTTCCTGAATGTCACCAGCAATTCAACAGTATTCTTCAGAGTATGGCTCAAGACTGCATGGTATAGTGGCCTTGAGGCATACCTGCACTCGCTTCCCATATATATCATGTCAGTGGCTTCGGCTGCAATTGCTGCAATTGGCATAAGATACAGGAGGATGCACTCATGGCAACTTTGCAGAACATGCGGGATCTCTGTGGAGAGGGGCGTGAAACAATGCCAGTCATGTTTGAAGAGGGATGGCGGCGGGAAGTATTAAACCACGCTAGACATGATGGCACCATGATAATTGCAGATGTGACATTTTACCCAATTGGCAAAGGCGTATCAGCTGGAGACATAATAAGGGGGGCAGTCAATGTGCTCTGCAGCAACGCGATCGGGTGTTACCCCAATAGTATGGCAACAGTACTGGAGGCCCAATCAATCGACGAGATATTCTCCAGCATAAAGAAGGCAGAGCAATACATTATTGATAGCGGGTTCCAGAGGGTAGAGACTATCATTAAGATTGATCACCGCACTGACAAGGAGAACAGCGTAGTGCACAAGCTTCAGAGGATAGGCACTGACACCCATGTCAAAGAACAGTAAAAGGCCCGCACTGTTCATAGACAGGGATGGCACAATAAATAGGGACTGTCCTTATTGCCATGAAGTGTCAGACCTGTTCATCTATGAGGATGCAGTAACCTTGATACGGGACTATGCGGAACGCGGTTTCCTCATAATAGTTGTTACGAACCAGTCAGGCGTAGGGCGTGGCCTTTTCACGGTGCAGGATCTGGAGAAGTTCAACACAGCCATGAAGGAGAAGATAAGGGAGCTTGGTGGCAGGATAGACGACATATATTACTGCCCGCACCTGCCGGAAAGTGGCTGTTCATGCAGGAAACCGGCCACGGGCATGATAATGCAGGCGGTTTCAGATCATGATATAGACCTAAGCAGATCAGTAGTTGCAGGGGACAGGGACGATATTGACGGTGAATTGGCCCGAAGGCTTGGCATCCCGTTCATACTCGTAAGGCATTGAAGCACATTTTCCGGAACAAAACGTATCCGCCGTTTAATCAGCCATAGAAGGTGAAATTAGTATGGGATTGTCATGATGTTTTACAGATAAAGCATTAATATCTAAATGTAATTTTTGTCAACATTATGGTTCAGTATAAATGGGTTGCACTCTCCAACACCACGCTTGGGGTACTGATGGCAACAATAAATGGAACCATCACCCTGATATCTCTGCCCGCTATCTTCAGGGGAATCCAGCTGGACCCTTTCGCTCCAGGCTCGTTCATATACCTGCTCTGGATCCTGATGGGCTTCAACATTGTTACCGCTGTACTTCTTGTAACATTTGGTAGGCTCTCTGACATCTTTGGAAGGGTGCGTCTTTTCAATGTTGGCTTTGCCATATTTACCTTTGGTTCAGTAATGCTCTACCTCACTCCAGGGTCAGGCGATGCTGCCGCACAGTACCTTGTAGCCTTCAGAATAGTGCAGGGGGTTGGGGCGTCATTCCTGTTCTCAAACAGTTCAGCAATTATTACGGACGCTTTTCCGGTCAGTGAAAGGGGAAAGGCTCTCGGCATCAACCAGGTGGCTGCTCTTGGGGGCTCTTTTATAGGCTTAATACTTGGAGGGATACTGTCAGTCATAAACTGGAGGTATGTTTTCCTTGTGAGCGTTCCGGTAGGGCTGCTTGGAACAGTCTGGAGCATGATCAAGCTCAAGGATACAGCTCTAAAGGAAGAGGGACAGAAGATTGACTATGTTGGAAACATTGTTTTTGGTTCTGGTCTCACAGTTCTGCTGATTGCTATAACCTATGGGCTCCTTCCCTATGGAAGCAGCAATACTGGCTGGTCAAATCCACTGGTTGTGGCAGGTCTCATCGCTGGCTTCATTCTTCTGTTGGTCTTTCCGTTCGTGGAGAGATATGTCAAACAGCCAATGTTCAAGCTGAAACTGTTCCGTAACAGGGCATTTGCAGCTGGAAATTTTGCATCACTGCTTTCTGCCGTTGGGAGAGGGGGTGTGATGCTCATGCTCGTCATACTTCTTCAGGGAATATGGCTTCCACTTCATGGATACTCATATGCCTCAACACCATTCTGGGCAGGAATATTCATGCTCCCCATGACCGCTGGCTTCATGATCATGGGCCCTCTGTCAGGAGCGATTTCAGACAGGCACGGTGCCAGGGTCTTGGCCACTGGTGGAATGGTCATCGTGGGGGTAGCTTTTCTGGTTCTCAGCCTCTTCCCCTATGACTTCAACTACATGGAATTCGGCATAACTCTCTTTGTAATGGGCATGGGCAACGGCATGTTTGCTGCCCCAAACACAGCGGCCATCATGAATTCGGTTCCGGCAGAATCCAGGGGGGCTGCATCCGGAATGATGACTACCTTGCGAAATGCCGGGCAAACAGCTAGCATGGGTATGTTCTTCACCATAGTAATAATAGCCCTATCATCAGGACTGGGCTCATCGTTCGCATCGGCACTCTCCGGCATAGGCGTGTCAAATGCATCCCTCTATGGTTCTGCCCTTGGAAAGGTCCCACCCACAATAGCAATTTTTTCCGCATTCCTTGGGGAAAACCCCATGGCAACAATCATAGCCGGCCTTCCAGCTTCCATGCAATCAGGGCTTGCACCATATATGGCTACCATAACGGGCAAGACATGGTTTCCAATGGCTCTTGCACCAGCGTTCATGGGGGCGCTGAGGGACGCCTTCTATGTGGGAATGGCACTATCCTTTGTGGCGGCTGCCGTTTCCCTGCTCAGGGGGAAAAGATATGTTGACAAGGGGGCCACCTATGTGGCGGATATCGGTGCCAAGCCGGAATCTACTCTGGAAGCAAGCAAATCTGCCCATGAAGGGCCGGGAGAGGGGATATCAGGCAAACCAGGATTCAATCCGTCCACAAACTTGAGGAGATGAAACTATGGAAGAAGATGCTAGGAAAGCAAGTCTGGAAATATGGACACTGATTACGTCCATCAACAAGATATGGTCAAGGCAGGCAGAAAGGAGGCTGGTAGAAAATGGTCTCTCCATCATGGAGTTCAGGATTCTCAAAACCCTTAACAGGGATGGGCCGCAGCCCATGATAAAGCTTGCAGAAGCCAACATGATAACGCAGGGATGGGTAACAAATATAGTGGACAAGCTTGAGGAGAAGGGGCTTGTCCACAGGGTCCGAAGCCAGTCTGACAGAAGGGTCATAAATATAATTACAACAGAGAAGGGAAGGGAATTCTACAATACCATCAAGGAGCTGCATGAAGCTTTTATCATCAGTACAATGAACTTTATGTCCGAGAAGGATAGGGAAGACCTTAAGTGCGTACTGGCGAGGATGGAGAAACAGCTCAGGGAGACATTTGGCCAGCAGATTGTAGAACTTTCTGCCGAGCAGAAATCGTAATGGTCCCAAGCCTTTCCATTCCCTGGCCATAGGGAGAATTTAAGCATCTGTTTGCCTTAGCCTTAAAGTGTTTGCCCAGAGGTCGCCCATCATCATCATACAGAACGTTGCAAGCGCACTTATGGGATTCGTGGGGCTCTTCTTTATCCTGCGTTACATAGGAACTCTGGACTGGGGTTTTGTAGCATTTGGAATTGGCTTCGTTGGTATATTCTCGCTTATAGGCGACCTTGGCTATTCGACTGCCCACACAATAAAGATTTCCCATGGTGAGGATATAGCAGCCTGCAATGCTACATTTCTGACCATAAAGGCTTCACTTTCATTGCTTTTTGCGGTTCTAGTGGTTGGGGCACTAGAATTCTGGGTTCATGTTCTGCATCGCGGATTCCAATCGCCAGTGGAGTACTGGATTATCCTCTCTCTGATACCCTATTTCATCTTCCAGAACATGGTTGGATTTACGACGTCATACTTCAGGGCCACTCTCAAGTCTGTTAGGACAGCCCTCCCCCCACTCATAGAGGCAGTGTTCCGCAATTCAGTCTTCATTGGGATTGCGGTCATAATAAGATTCCACTCGGGAATATCTGGATATTACGATGCACTGTACCTCTCTACAACATACAGCATATCGTATTCGCTGTACTTTGCATTTTCCATTGCGCTGGGAAGGCCCTGGCAGATATCAAAGCCTTCACGAAAGCTTTTCATGGAATACACTGCCATTGCGCTGCCACTGATGCTTGTCACCTCGGTTGGCACAATAAGCGGGAACATAGACAAGGTAGTTATCCAGCTGTTCTGGCATGCATATGCCACAGGAGCATTCTATACAAGCCAAACAATAGCAGCGATTGTCACAACGCTCAGCGGTTCAATGTCAACATTCTTTGTCCCCCTCCTCATAAAATACCAGAAGCTTGAGGGGAAGGAGGCACACAACAGGTCAATTCATGAATTTGAGCGGCTGATCTCACTCTACACCCTTCCGGTTGTTATACCAATGTCAATGCTGGCATTATTCATAATGAATATCTTCACAGCGGCATATATATCATACAGCCTGATGCTTTCCCTCCTTTCTTGGAGGGCCTACTTCAGCGCCATAAATACGCCATATTCATCAAGCATCGTTAGCAGGTCCAGGACAGGCACCGTTGCAATAATAGATACATCTCTTGTGCTGCTGAATATAGCGTTGATACTGGTGCTGGTTCCTCCAAGCATATTCGGCTTCAGCAGGATATCGCTAGGTGCATTCGGGGCTGCATACGCAATGCTCGCCGGTGGCGTCATTTCAGCAACAGTCTACAGGATTGTGGTGATCAGGATGGAAGGGATTACCCCAAACTTTGCCATATTCAGGCAGGTCATTCCGGCAGCTGCACAGGCTGCATTCATAATAGCAGTAACCAAGATGATCGTGCCGAAGGACATACTTGTTCTGGCACCTCTTGTTCTGGCATCAATGCTGCTATATTTCGCTGTAGCGATGATCATCAGGGAAACCTCATGGGGGGAACTGAAAAACATAATTGCAAACTTCAGTCCAGTTGCAATTAGGAAGAGATTTTCAGAAGAGAATTCAGAGAGTGATGAAAAAATAACTGGTTCAGGATGAATCATAGGCGTCGGGTTTGGCCTTCTTCTCGCTTAGCCCATTTATATCTGAAGTGTACCCAAATATTTCCCGGAATATGAATATGCTTGCGAATAGCCCGGCAGCAGGTGCTGCAACAACGAGAAGCGTTGCCCACCCCAGTCCCGCTGAATCAATGATTGAAGGAAAAAGGAAGGTAGTGATGAACGCAGGAATAGTTGCTGCAAAATTTGCAAGGCCCGTGATTCGCCCTTTGAGGGCAGGATCGGCAACAAGGGACTGCGAGGTCAGAATGGGCTGGCTATTCCAGTGGTTTCCCCAGACAAAAAGCACAATGAAGAGTGGCACAAGGTAGTATATCTGAAAGATCAGAGCCAATCCGGAGCCGACTATGGCAGCCATTGTGATGGCATATCCCCTATAGCTCAGTTTTTTCAGCCCTATTCTGGAAACAATCAGAGGGCCCAGGTATCCCGCCGGGATTCCCACGGAATATACTGCGAGTATAATCAGCCTGCTGCCAATCTCCCCTGAAATATCCATGCTCGTTATAATAAGGGGGATGAAGAACGCAAAGGTTCCAACTTCAATGGTGCTTGCTGCGCCTGATATCCAGGAGAATGTGCTTGTCCTCCTTAGGACTGGGTCACTCGAAATATCCTTAAATATAGATCTTAAACCAGAATGAATGCCAGGCCTATGCAACCTGGAAGCTTCCCATTCAGTTGATTCTGCCATCCGGTAAACAATAGCAAGTGCAACGGAAGCGGGAATTATGGAGATAAGAACTGAAATTTTCCATACCAGGGCCTGAGAAACCCCAATGAAGATGAGGAGGAGCACGGCAAGATTTATCGATACAATGGCAAGGCTGGCCATCAGAGTGTTCTTGGTTCCAGTGATTTCGCGCTTTCCAGGCGGGAGGCTCTCCATAAGATAGGCATATCCATTGGCCAGGTCAGAACCTACAGGTATGCCCGCAATGAATCTAACCACAATGAACATGGTAACATTGGCAGACAATGCCGTCAGAAGTGCGGAGAAAATGAAGAGAATCATGTTCCCTGCAAAGACGCGCTTTCTGCCAAATCTGTCAGTAAGCCATCCGCCCAGCAAGGAACCAAGCGAAGACCCAGCAATAATTGCTCCCGTTGCAGTACCAAGAAGATAGGAATTCAGCGAGAAGGACTTCTCAATGAAGAGTGACAGCATGGGAACGGAGAAGTAGTTCCATTCGTCCACGAAAATGGAAAGCAGTATTAGGGGGCCGGCATTATTCCATTGCCTAACAGGGGGCAACCTCTTCGTTTCCATGGACGATAGACCCTCAGTGATCATTTCCTTTCCGTATCAATTTATCATAAATGTGGATTTTGATAGGTGCAATGGCATGTTCATGGAAAATTATGAGATCATAAATCATGATCCATCCGTGTCAACAGTAAGTACATGCTGTCAATTCCATTGGCAGGTATTAAATTATTATCCCGTATTGCCTATTTATGGCTGAAGATGTTTTCGAAAATCTTAAGAAATTTGGATTGACATCTTACGAAATTAAGGCTTACAGGGCATTGCTTCTGAACGGGCCAATGACCCCTATGGAAACAGTTTCAGTTGCGGGAATACCACAGCCAAGGATATACGATGTCCTTCAAAGCCTTCTCAGTGAAGGACTCATAGAGGTAAGTCCCGGAAAGAAGAAAATATACAGGGCTAAAGACGTTAAATCAGCTTTTAGCAGCAAGCTCGCCGAGATGTCAATAGACCTTGAAAGAATATCAAAGGAGGCGTCGAGGCGGAGCAAAACAAAGGAGGGAAAGAATCCGCTGATCTGGATGGTCCAGTCGGAGAGCAAGATTAGAGCTGAGATGAGGAGAATGATTGACCAGTCTGCAGATGAACTCATATTGTCACTCAAGTATGAGCTCCTTCACAGATTGAGAAAGAATATCAGGGCCGCACTGGACCGTGGAGTTTTAGTAGTAATCGTTGTCTTTCCTGACACAAATCCGGAAGATATCAGCGATCTGCAGGCCGCTGCCATAAAACAGAGAAAAGGTTTTGCTTCTGAAGTTATAATTTCAGACAGGACCTCCTCAATTATAAAAATCGATAACGGAAATTATGACCAGAATTATGCAATTGCAATTGAGGAGGACGAGATAATACACATTACCAGCTACTATTTTTACCACACAATATGGACTCCAAGCATTAATGTGAGGGAATTGCCGATCCGTTCACCACTCAGGGTCAGAACAAGCTGGCTAGCCTGTGAAATACTTGACAGGCAACTTCAGTCTGGCAGCCAGGTTATCAAGGGAACTGTTTATGGCAGAATGAAGGGAAAGGAAGTTAGCATCACCGGAAATATCACAAGGGTGGAAATTGAGCCTGGATATAAACACACATTTTATATCTCCAGGAACAAGGCTGAATATTCAGTGGGAGGAAAGTCAGCAAGAATTGAGGACATTGCAATGACTTCAGTACATCTGAGACTAAATACTACTTGAAGTATGATTATTTTAAAGAATATGACAAATAAATTGTATACTGCATATTTTTTCACAGAAAGCACATTAGATAGCCTTTAACTTTGTTTGTAAAGATGAAAAACTAATAAATATTACATTCTATAAAAAAATAGGGATAAATCGGAAAATTCTCATTTCTACAGAAAAAATATATGCTTCAGAGATATGTAATTCTGTGTTGATAAAAATCTATGAATCCAGAAATTACTATAGGGTCAAGATTGGATCTTACGATCCTGTCATAAAATTCTCATCCCCGGGCGAGGCAGAGATTGATTCTGGTTCCCTAGGGAACATAGCCGGCAACATGGAGGTATCTCTGGCAAAGGACAGCATCAACATACAGTTTGATCTGGATCCATCTTCCCACGTCCTTGGATTGGGCGAAAGAGCATTCGGCATTGACAGGAAGCGGAAGAAATTGATTTCTGTAAACAAGGATCCTGGAGGCTATGTCAGGGGTGTCGATCCAATATACCTTCCACTGCCATTTTTCCTTCAGTTGACTGACGGAGCATGCCTTGGTGTATTCGTAAACCATCCGGGAAAGGTTCTTTTTGATTTTGGGGTGGAGACGTACAACAAATCAACCGTGACCGTATTCGATTCAGGATGCGAGGTCTTCATATTCAAGTCATCGAGCATTAAGGATGTTGTTAGATCATTCATTGAGCTGACTGGCAAGCCTTTCCTACCACCATACTGGAGCATTGGACATGCAATTTCAAGATATACATACTATCCGGCAAGCTCAGTTCTGGAAATTATAGAGAAGTACCAGAAGTTTGTGCCAGTTGAGGCAGTGTATCTTGATATCCACTATATGGACAGATACAAACTTTTTACCTGGGATCCAGCCAAATTCGGCAACGGCAGGGAGTTTGTGGAAAAAGTCCATGACAGGGGTACAAAGGTCATCCCAATAATTGATCCTAGCATCAAATCTGACCAGAGTTATTCGCTTTTTGTTGAGGGCATGGGAAATTATATTGAAACACCAAACTCAGATATCTATCATGGAAAAATGTGGCCTGGAGACTCGGTATTTCTTGATTTCTTAAACGAGAAATCAAGGGATCTTTGGAAGAAATATGTAACTGAGTTCCATAAAACAGGAGTCGATGGCATCTGGCTCGACATGAATGAGCCTACCATACTGTCCGAGGATCATCTGTTGGACGCAAATGCTATACATCACCTGGACGACGGTTCTCCCATAATCCATGAAAAGGTCAGGAATGCCTATCCATACTTCCAGGCAAAGGCCACATTCGAGGCCTTGAGTTCAGTCAGCAAAGAGCCGTTCGTTCTTTCAAGATCGGGTTATGCCGGTATACAGAAATACGCAGCTGTCTGGACGGGGGATAACAAATCAAGCTGGGATGACGTAAAGCTCCAGATTTCGGTCGTAACCAGCCTATCCATTTCTGGCGTTACAGTTGTAGGGTGTGATCTTGGCGGATTTTTTTCCGACAGCGATCCGGAAATGCTGGCAGCCTATTACAGGATGGCGCTTTTCTTTCCGCTGTACCGCAACCACAAGACCATTAACGGGAACGATCAGGAAGTGTTCCTTATGCCTTCTAAATTCAGGGATGACATAATGGCATCAGTGAAACTCAGGTACGACTTCATGGACTACATCTACTCAATCCTGTATAATTCACACAGTGAGGGGGTGCCAGCTGTAGTGCCCCTGCCGTATGAATTTCCCCTGGATGGTGATTCTTATTACGCTGAAGACGAATACATGCTTGGACCAGGGTTGCTGTATGCACCTCAGATATATCAGTGCAGGGAGGAAAGGGAAGTATATCTTCCGGAAGGCAACTGGCTTGAATTCTGGTCCAGAAAAGTTATCAAGGGCTCCGCATATTATCGAACGAAGGAAAAATTCCCAGTATATATCAGAGAGAATTCGTGCGTTGTTTACAGGAAGAAAATAATAGTTTTTGGGAAAGGCAAATTTACCCTTTATATTTCAGGCCAAGTGGTTACAGTGGATTCCGACGGCGCACACGTTGAAGTTACTCCACGGGTGGATGGTTACACTGCTGAGGTCTACTCTTGATGGATATACAGCATGATCAGTGAAGTGGATTTAGGTTATTTGCACAGGGTATCATTCTCTGTTAAATTTTTGCCTGGAGACAATAACTGCTACTTAAGCGGTACTTTCAACTGTTTTGGAGACGGAAGCATCCAGATGGAACTTCGCGATGGGAACTGGGTGGCCACACTTGACCTCTTACCAGGGAAATACAGGTACTATTTCGAAATAAACCAGTACTGCAAAGTAGACCACAACAGGGAAATCATTAGAAAGCCCATGGAACTGATGCTGAAGCAGACTGGAATTTATCACGATCCTGGAGACAGCAGGCTGTCAACTTCGCTGCCCGGCATTAAGGTGCTCAGGTGCATCACGGAACCTGCAATATGTGATTTGAAGCTTGTTACTGGCAGCAACAGCACAATAAGACCGGAAGTTACTGCCAGAATGGAGACTCACAACGTCTTCGAATTCATTATCCAGGAATGCAATAGCTATTATTTTACATCAGAAGACTCCCGGCTGAAGGCCGGCCCGTTCCATTGTGAATCCGGAGAGCCTGAAACATCGGGTTCAAACATAATCTATCAGGTATTTCCTGATAGATTTTCCAGATCCGGTCCTGCAGGCAATTTTGCCCCATGGGACTCAATACCAGATTCAAGGTCCTTATTTGGAGGGAATATCAGGGGCATAATTGAAAAGCTGCCATATATTAAGGGCTTGGGTGTCGATCACTTATATCTCAATCCATTCTTCACTTCACAGAGCAACCATAGGTACGACGTCGATGATTATTTCCAGGTGGACCCAGTCCTGGGAACCAACACTGATCTCATTGATCTTGGCAAAGAATTGAGTAAGAAGGGGATGCATTTCATTATTGACATGGTGTTCAACCACACGTCAGTGTTCTTTCCTGTCTTCAGAAGAAGCATTGATGATGGCGACAAGACAGCGAGGGAATGGTACTGTTTCATTGATGGCCAAAGCTTGAACTGTTCTGGAAATGCTAGCAAGAGCCTTACTGATGCCCGTGCACTTTCCTACCAGTGTTTCAAAGAATTTCCGCGTATGCCCAAGCTTAATCATGGAAACGAGGAGGTGCGAAAACTGATGCTAAGGGTGATGGAATACTATTCTGAAATCTTGCCGTTGTCTTACATGCGATATGATGTGGCAGATTCAATCGATCTTGGTGCAATGAGATCGGTACTAGGGCATTTCAGGAAAGAATATCCGAAAATCGGGCACATCGCGGAAATATGGTGCGATCCAGATATTTTTACTCGTGACGGCCTTTACGATAGCGCCATAAACTTTCCACTGAGGCAGATCATCATTGATCTTGTCAGGGGGAAGATTGGCTCCAGAAAATTCAATTATGAACTGGTGAAGATGAGATCTCACGCTCCTCAATCTGCTCTCAAGAAAATGATGAACATAGTTGGGAATCATGATACTGAAAGAGTCAGCACTTTACTTGGTAATAAGGAAGCAGCCCTGCTCTCTTATGCTCTGCTATTCATGTTTGACGGAATGCCCACAATATATTATGGAGACGAGACCGGGCTCGTGGGCGGAAGAGACCCAGACTGCAGGAGAACCATGCCATGGGACAATTTGGATCTAGATCTTATTGAAGAGTTCAGGAAACTTGCAGATATAAGAAAAAAGTATGATGTGATGAGGAATGGCTATGTAAAGCTGGCAAGAAGAAAGTCAGGTATCTTCGAACTCACCAAAGTGAACGGAAAGGAATCAATGACGATGCGATTTTCAATTTCGGAAGGAGAAATCCATCTGAACAGAATAAAGCATGTATTGGCACACAATGTTTTGGAAATTGGGAATAGTGTTATATTCTCCAAATATTCCTTTTCGATAGAGGTTAAGGCATGCACATGACAATCATTGAAGGGCGCCAATCCTGTTCTTCCTTGATCCTGGCTTATAAATGAGCTTCCCTGTATCCGGGTCAAACAGCATCAGCTTGCTCAAGTCAGGCACCAACCTGCTGGATTGCCCCAATGAAAGCTGTGAACCGACAACATCCTGCCTTATGAGGTCCAGGCCATCCGGTGTCTTGAAGTATTCATATATGCTTTTTCCTATATTCTGTGTAACAACCAACCGCGCCTCTATGCCAGACTGTCCCAAGGAAAGATCCTCAGGTCTAAAGCCAACCTTGACCTCAATTTCTTGGCTGTCTCCAAGGTCAATATCAGCCATGGGAAATGATGCACCTGAAACTTGCAGAATTACCTCTCCGTTTCGAGAAATGAGCTTTCCATTGAGCATGTTCATTGGAGGATCGCCAACGAACGTAGCAACAAAGGTATTTTCAGGAAGATTATAGAGATCCAGCGGTGGGCCAATCTGTACTACAACACCGCCGTTCATTAAGCATGCCCTGTCGGCAAGTGTGGTTGCCTCCACCTGGTCATGCGTAACGTAAACTGTAGTGGTGTTGAACTCCTTCTGGAGCCTCTTTAGCTCAACCCTCATCTGCGTCCTGAGCTTTGCATCAAGATTGCTGAGAGGTTCATCCATAAGGAAAAGAGCTGGTTCCCGCACCAGTGCCCTTCCCAGCGCGACTCTCTGCCTCTGCCCGCCAGATATTTCCCCAGGTTTCCTATCCAGAAGATCGCTAATGCCAAGAAGCTTTGCAACCTCTTCAGTCTTGGCATCCCTGTCTTTCTTGGACATCTTGGTGATCTTTAGCGGGAACTGTATGTTATCCCTCACGGTCATAAAAGGGTACAGGGCATAGTTCTGAAATACCATTGCTATGTTTCTCAGTCTTGGAGGGAAGTCTGTTATCTCCCTTTCATTCAGAAAAATGTGTCCTGAATCCACAGACTCTAGTCCAGCTATCATTCTTAGGGTAGTAGTCTTGCCGCAGCCGCTAGGGCCCAGAATAACAAAGAATTCACCGTCGTCAACCTCGAGATTCACGTCAAATACGCCTTTATGACCCCCAAAATCCCTGTTGACGTTTTGAAGCACTAGTTTAGACATATAAATCACTACTGCATGATCTCCTAATTATATTTGTGTTTCGAAAATATCACTATTGCAAGTAGTATATATTGAGATATTATTAATATAAAATATAAGTTGTAAATAAAATGATTGGGAAATTAGGCCGCAACGAGTTCACTTGTACGTGGAAAGGCTGAATCCGGACACCAGATATTTCTGAAAGACGAAGAACAGTATGAATATGGGAATGCCCATGAGTACAGAGAAAGCTGCGTATGTTCCATAGTTAATGACAATTGTTCCCTGGGAGACATAGTACATGCCTATTGCTAGGGTGTACAGCCCCTTGGAGGTTATGAACTGGCCTGCAAGAGCATAGTCTGTGTAAGGTCCCATGAAAGCAATAACTGCAGCAAACACTATGACCGGTCTGGCCATTGGTATTAGAATCCTGAAAAGGGCTGAATTCCTGCTAAGCCCATCCATCTGTGCTGCTTCCTCATAATCTTTTGGTATATTGTCAACATAATTCTTGATCAGGTATGAAGAATAGATGACAGCACCGGCAGAATATGGTATGATAAGGCCTATGTAGGTATCAAGAAGGTGAAATTCCGAGAACATAAAGTAGAATGGTATTACCATCATTGTGAATGGGAACAGTGACAGAATGAGGAGCATATAGAGAAGGGCCCTTTTTGCAGGAATTCTGAACCGTGAGAGGGCAAGGCCAGACGAAATGGAAAGTGCAACCCCTATGACGGTTGAACTTGCAGTGAGGATGAGCGTGTTCTTCATCCAAAGGAGGAAGGGGTGATGGAAAAGTATGCTGTAGTAATTAGCCAAACTGAGCCTCGCACTTGGCAGGAGATCAGCAAGAGTAGCATTTGCCAGCGATCCTATGCTGTTTAGGGAGGTAATAACAACATAATATATTGGAAAAATTGCAAATAGGGCAAATACAATCAAAACTATATGTGATATAATTCTCTTTAGGAGCCTAAGTCTCTTGAAGTGTGTATTCATTCTGAATATGTCTTGTTCCTCTGTGAATGTTTTCTTTCCGCTTTTTACAATGTTGCTGTTTTCCATAATCCCGCCTCAATACAATATTGACATCATCTTCGTATAGTGGTTGGAAACAATCACGAATACGAGCAGTATTAGTATGGATATGACAGCGTAAGCAGCCCCGAGAGCATAGTTAGAATAGGAAAATGCCTGAAGATAGGAATAGGTAATTAGGATTTGCGTTGATATTCCCGGACCCCCGCCTGTAAGGAGAAAAGGAACGTAGAAGTTGTTCCAGGTGAAAATGAAGCCAAAGATGGTGATAAATGCGATCTGCCTCTTGAGAAGAGGCACGGTTATCTTTGTCAAGGTACTCAGTGAGCCGTATCCGTCCATTTCCGCAGCTTCATAAAGCTCATGCGGTATGCTCTGTACCGCAGAGGTATATACGTAAGTGTAGTAGGGGAAAGAAAGCCAGAAATTAACCAGGATAAGTGACAGCATTGCATAGTGAGGGGAAGTCAGCCAGTCTAAGCTTCTGAGTCCAATGGCATTGAGAATCTCGTTGATCACGCCTCCATTATAGGCCAGCATGTTGGACCAGATCAGGATGGTTATGAAGGCTGGAAATGCCCAGGGAAAAAGGTAGACAGTCCTGTAGAAATACTTACCCCTCAGCTTCTTCTGATTCATTATCATTGCAAGGGCAAATCCTGCGGGAACCATTACAGCTGTACTTCCAACGCTCCATATCACTGTGTTCAGGATTACTGTCCTCAAATCGGAACTTGCAAATATATACGCATAGTTGGCAAGCCCCACAAAACCGTATCTAAAAAAATGCAGTGAATTGAAGTCTGTAAAGGAGAAATATATGCTCTCAAAAATCGGGTAGAAGTCAAGCACAGCTAGTACCACAATAACCGGGAGCACATACAATAATCCTCGAAATTCCAGGCTACTTTTCTTTCTGTTGTCCATTAACATCACAACGTTTAAAATTAAAAATATGGGATATGATTAATTTTTCTTCTTCCTGGAAACATAGAAGTATGAGCCCACTCCAGCAACTATCACCACTGCAGCTATGACACCACCCACAAGGTACCAGTTGATGGGTGCCGCAGGAGTAGCGGAAACTTCCTGTATCTCGGTAAGTACAGCTTTCTGGAATGCATTCATGACAGCAGAAACATTGTTTGTGCCGTTATCATAGAGGTTGCCGACATAGGTGTGGAAGTTAGGCCAGTAGTAGTTCATGTTCACGAAACCTGGCTGTGGCTGTGTATGCTGTTCCTGTGCCAGCCAACCGCCAATCAGGGGATCATTGTTTGTGTGGTTCGTTATGTAGTTCCCAGCAGCTATCAGCGAGGGAAAATCTCCTGCCTTATCAAAAAGGTTGATCTGTGCCGTAAGATTTGTTTCCATTTCTATGAATTTAAGTGACGCCCATATCTGTGAACTTGTTATTCCCGAGGCTGCAGGTGATGATATGAAGTAGCCAACCGATCCCCAGATGGGCTGCGGCCAGTATCCAGTGGCATTATCGAAAGGAAGAGCGGTGACATTCAGATTGCTACCAAGATACTGTTCGTATAGTGACTGGTCCCATGGACCATCGATCATGAATGCCGAATCATTGGCTTCGAACATGTTCTCCTGTTGCGTCATTGTAGTGAGTCCTGTGGGGCTCACGTGGTACCTGTATGTAAGGTTGTACAGGAATGAGATGGCACTGATATCGGCGGATGAGTTCAGTACTGGCATTTCGCTTGCATTGAAGATTTCACCGCCAAAAGCCGGGAACCATGCTGCAGACCTGTAGCCACTGTCCGTGCCGAGTCCGTATACTAGACCCCATACAGTTGGAGAGGACGGGTTAGGGTTCAGAGTCTTGTTATCTGTTACGTTTATTGCGTCCTGTATCATCTGGTAAACGTTCTTTGGGGGGGTCTTGATATATTTCATGTTATAGTAAAGCCCAACCCCGTTAGTGTTTACCGGAATTCCATAAAGTGCTCCATTGGAACTCCAAGCCGCAATCGTCCCCTTGGTGAAGCTGTTAATGTAGGATGAATTAAGGTAGGGTGTAAGATTCAACACGGTACCGCTGGCGTAAAGTGCACCTGCATTATCACTTGTATCCCTGTATACGTCAGGGGCCTTGCCTGCATGCGCGGCACTTACATATGTCGTGGAGGCAATACCAACTGCAGGGCTGTCATCAACAGTGACATTGGGGTAAACGCTTTCGAAATAGGCCAGCGTTTGGTTAAACACTTCCTGCTCTCCGCCAGGTGATCCCGATCCCCAGACAGTTATTGTCACAGAGTTCGAAGACGAGGCAGGCACACTGTTACCCACGATGCTAATGGGGTGATCATACAGTGCAACAAATCCTCCCATTATGAAAAGAGCGGCCACCATAAGTACACCAAAAATCACAGTGTTCTTATGTCTTGATTCAGGTTTGAAATCTCTATTATTCGGTTTCTTGCTTAAACCGTCCATAATACTCAAGACTCAATTATAATACAATAAGATAAACTTTTTGATTTCATACTATTTTGAGTAGTGTATTAATAATGATAGAATTATAAGGTGCTAGTCATACCCCAGAGGATATTTCTGAACTACCTGTCAGTGGTCTGCATGAGCTTTGGCCATTCTCATCACGATAAAAGGCTAATCAGTTTTCTTTGCCTTGCGCTTGTCTGGAGTAGAATTGCGAATCTTATGTGGGGTTATTCAAGATGAACTTCCTGTATGGATATCTGAAGCCAAGTTCCGATGTTGTTGAATCTACAGAGAAATTATCAGTTTCAGACGGAGTATTCTGGGCAGTCTACACTTCAATGACAACGACTTTTGTTGTCCCACTCTCGCTGATCCTGCTGGGTTCTTCGGCACCAATTGGATATATTGTTGGCCTGCCAGTTTTGCTTGTCCCTCTTGCGCAGCATACAGCCATAAGAATAGCACAAAGGACCAGCGACCTGAAGAAGCTTACCATAAGAATTACATTTTTCGACCGGCTGTTGTGGCTCCCAGTTATTTTTCTTGTTTTTGTGAATGGCTACATTCTGAAATTTACCCTCCTGCTATTTTTCCTCTCAATGAGGACTTATTTTGCTTCCCTGTCAAGCACTACTTGGACCCTTTGGGTCCCTTCCGTTGTTCCCGAATCCCACAGATCCATCTACTTTGCAAAGAGAAACGCCGCAATGAAGTTCTTTTCACTTGTCGGATATGCAGTTGCCCTGGGGATATTCCTTAGGATACCCGGCAAAACCCTCAGTATTGTGGTGGTATTCCTGGTTGGAACCCTAATTTTTTCAAACTTGTCACTGTTCATTATGTCTAGGATCCCCAGTTACACGCTTGGAAAAGACGAAAGAGTTGCGTCTAGTTCAATAAAATCAGAATTTAAGATATTCCTGGTCTTTTCTGCCTTATGGTATTTTGGGTCAAGTTCACTATCTCCCTTCTTTCAGCTTTATATTGTCTCTGGGCGGTTTCTGGCAGCATCCCAAACATTTTACACAATGGTATTTCTGGTGTTGGGCACAGTATCGTTAGCGACTCAGATGATCTGGGGAAGATACTCAGCCAGAAGCGGTCATCTCCGAACTATACTTTTGAGCTCATTGTTCCTCATTGCCGGAACATTAACTATAGAAGCGGCAAGAATTCCAATGGAAGTTATGCTTCCGGCAGTCCTAATTGGTGCTGGGCAGTCAGGAACCTCCCTTTCTATCTTTAATGAAATGATCGGCAGAGCATATTCCTCCAAGATTAGATCGGTATCTTCATACAATCTGGTACAGTCCGTGTTTAGCTCGCTGGGACCAATAGTATCAAATTTCATATACTTTGTGTCACCATCATCCCTGATGCCAGTATTCCTGCTTTCATCAGCATGCATTGCTGTTTCTCTAATCCTGCTGTACACATTTCGAGAAAGAAGAAAACCAGGTAGTCAAGCAGTTTCGTGATCGATCTTGACAAGCAGGATAGTCATGCATTTTACACAAAAGGACGTTCTGCTCTTGAAGTTAAGATGCTCATTTGTCTGCGTGGCCCATCTCGGCGATGGTAACACAGAAATCTGAAAAGGTTAATACTACTTCACTAATATAGAAATAAGTATGCCAATATATGAAGTCGACGAAC
Organism: Thermoplasmata archaeon; assembly: GCA_021797355.1. Classification (GTDB taxonomy): domain Archaea; phylum Thermoplasmatota; class Thermoplasmata; order Thermoplasmatales; family Thermoplasmataceae; genus UBA509. The sequence continues at coordinate 95,436 of JAJZZX010000003.1, forward strand.
ATGAACTCATGAAGGAGGACTGTGTTCTCAAGGAAGGAGAGGCAGAGATTCAGGATGGCACGCTCTACCTCACAGATAAGAGAATCATATACGAAATAAAAGGCAAGAGAGGCTTCATACGTGCTGTACCTCCGAAGATCTACATGGATGTCAGATTATACAATCTCAAAAATGTATCTTCTGCCGTTCCCAAACTTAAGGTATTCACGAAGAAATATCTTACCGTTGAGTTTGAGCAGGACGGGCAGGAAAAGCGTTATGAGTTCGCACTAAAGGATCCATCAAAGTGGGACGACGAGATAAAGAGATGGATAAGCGATGCCAGAAAGCACAGGGAGGAAGAAGAGAGGCGGAAAAGTGAGGAGCAGCACAGGAAAGAGGTTGAGATGGCTAACGCTAGATCAACAAAACAGAATATAGGCATGGCATACTTTGGAACAACCGCACAGAATAGACAGCCATCTGCTCCAATGCACGTTGAAAATGAGGCTGGCGAATCTGAGGTTATTGAGCAATCGCCGGCACTGGATCAGATGAAGAGTGTGCCGCTTCTATGCGAGTATTGCGGCCATGAATTGGACCCGTCAATGAAATACTGCCCTAACTGCGGTAAGAAGGTAAACAGCAAGAAGAAGTGAGGTAAATGGTGACAGAATCAACACTAGTTCTATATGTTCTCATATTCTTCATAATTGGGTTCGCCCTTGGTGCCTGGATCACAAGACTTCTTCTCCGCTACCCATTCGGCAGGAAACCGCTTACTGGGGCAAGCTCGATGATAGGGTCCCGGGGGACAGTTTCAGCGGTTTCACCAAACTATCTTGAGGTGAAGGTAAATTCCCAGTTCTGGCGTGCAGAAAATATCGGCGAGGGTCAGCTGAAGGTTGGAGACCAGATAATAGTAAAGAACGTGAACAACCTGACACTTCTAATAGAAAAGATAGCAGACCAAAAATCATAAGCTGTCAATATATCTTGTTAAGAACTGAATTTCTGAGATATTCGAGAACCTCCATTTCATGCTGCCACATACTTCTTCTGGCCAAATTCTGGTCTCCAGAGAGAACTGCATTTATAACCTTCTCATGTTCCTCAATCTCAACCTCTCTCCTGTCGAAGCTGCTGAACAGCGTTGTCCTTACGACCTTCAGCTTTAGGCGAATATTTCTTGTATACTCAACAATATAGCGATTTCCGCTGGCAGCTGCTATCATTCCGTGAATTTTCCCATTTAAGTCAGCGAGAACCAGGGGATCGGGGTTCTCCTGAGAACTTACTTTTCTTATCAATTTCAGGGTCTCCTTTAAATCTTCCCGGATGGAATCAGTCAGCCTTGCAGCGGCCATTGCTGCAGCTTCTGCTTCCAGAATGGCCCTTACCTCGTAAAGCTCCACAATTTCCTCCTCATCAAGATATACAACATTGTAGAAACGACCATTCCTGAATATCAGGCCCTCAGTCTCCAGCTGAAGCAGAGCTTCCCTTATTGGAGTCTTGCTCATGTTAAGGCTCTTCGCCAATAAGTCCGGGCTTATGGACTGTCCCGCCCTGTATTTTCCGTTCATGATCCCGTCAAAAATATATTTGTAAGCGGTCTCCGTGAGCGTAAGTTTTTCCCTGTCTTCTACTGTCATGCTGAATGGTTATCATTACACATTAAAAAACATTTTAGTGCATTGTTTTAAAAATGTCCACCACTTATTGCGGAATCCCGACAAAGCGACAGGCATTAAGGGCTGGTTTGCAACACCGATACGGATACGTTTGATGACAAAGAGCCAGGCTGATAGTATCCCACATTGTATGAGAATATGGGTACCGGGCCACCTGCCGATTCCAGGCTATACATGAAGATTGTTGAACCGTTCAGGGACATGGTTTCAGATGGAGAAGTGAAATTGAGATAATGTTCCGGGGAATAGTTGCTGTATCGCCAGCCCACTGACACAAACAGCGGTTCAAAACCATTGCCCCGGTCTCCATTTACCGCAACCGCTAGGCTTGAATTGCCGCCGGGGATAAACGAATCGTTGTTGTATATGAGTCCGGGCCTGGACCAAGATATGTTGCCTGACTGCTTCAATAGGGTACCTGAGAATAGTGGAAGCCAGGCTGGTTCGTATTTGACAGGCGGCTCTGCATAGCCTTTCTTCAGGATCATAATGCCATCTTCGGAGGCATAAATTCCATATTTTTGGCTCGAGAGGAAGCTTCTGACGTAATATGCCATGTTGTCATGATAGTTATTGGTAAAATATGTTGTGTAAAATGCACGGTTGTACGGATCTACAAATACATATTCAGGCAAATTCCCTGATGATATGTTAATCATGTATGGAAGGGACCAGTTGTACCTGCTTGTCATCTGTGCCATATTATTCTGTATCAGTATCCTGGAACCCTCAGGAATGAGGGAGATCATTTGCGAGATATTGGAATCATAAGGGTGTACCTGTATTAAATTATCCGTGTAGTAATTGCCGTGCTGCCCGGTCAGGTTGTATTCGAAGCCGACTGGTAAATTTGGGTTGAGAAGACCGTTTCCTGCAGGGGTGAAAAGCAGTGCCAGAACAAGATTTACTGCAAGAATTGAATAGGCTATCCCAGCAACCTCCTTGGAAAGGTTCCTCACTTTTCCAATTTTTATGCCCTTGATTCTCTGCAGCCCAATAACAAGAGAATAGAAAATAATCGGGGAGGTGAGTGCAGGATACTGGTAGTACATAGTGCTGACATATGGGGTATACTGATTTGCTAGTGCAAATGCAGCATAAGGTATCATTAGCAAAAGGGCATCCGGCGCAAAGAAGCTAATGAACAACACAGGAAGGAACATCCAGAAGAAGAACTGTTCCCTGTAAGTGAGAGGGGAATTCTGCGAAAATGGGGCCGGTACTGTTATGGAGCCGGAAGCGTATGTTACGAAATAGGAATAGCCATAATAGGCTACAACAATGGAGAAAATTGCAAGTCCTGATGCAATTAGTGCAATGCCGAGATAATTTCCACCCATTCTCTCTCCTTTGCGGCGGCGGTCATCAACAAGGATGAAAATCCCAAAGAAGAGCATTATTAAGGGAGCCATGAAGTCTGTCAGCCCGGCAAGCAGTGCAGTGGCAAACGCCCATCTGCTGTGCCCTGATTCCCTGGAATATATTGAAAGCAATATAAATGTAGGGAAGAGTGCCATAAAGTGGAAGTCAAACCAGTAAACGCCGCCAAGAGGATAAAACAGAAGGTAAGAGAGCGATAAAGCAGCTGCAATGTGCCGGCTCCCCATTCTAATCCTTGAAATAAAATAAAGAGGCAGAGAACCAGCCGCAAGCCAGAACGCCTGAAAATACTCAAGGGATGGAGGATACGGATGTATCCCGTATATTATGCCCATTGGTATATATATTAATTTATTAGGAACCAGATTAGCCAATGTTATGCCGCTTCCATGAAGCACACCGTAAAGCAGTTGCGAACTTACGCCAAGATCAAAGACATAAGAATTGAAAGAGATATATCTAAGGTACGCATAGACAGAGTAGATTGTGCCGTAAATTATAACTGCGACACTTATGAGGACCGGAAACCAGTCCCTACTATCATCATGGTTCAACTAGGGATAATAATAATCATAGAATAAAGAAGTTGCCTGATTCCAATGAATGCGAATGCACGAGAAAGCTGCAACTTACAAAGTGAAAGGGATGGCGGAAAGCATGAGTTGTGTCGGCTATATGTCCTGATGTAAATCTCGCCATCAGGATGGCACTATCTTACAGCAAGGCCTTCATCAAAAAGAACGCCGCGCTGCAACCGGCTTCTGAGACATGCGAAAGCAAAGTTAATTTTTCAGGCGGTTTTACAAATTCTACATACTTTTCTACACGTGAAGGGCATTCATTGGCGCCGTAGAATCGCAACTATCATGATCCGGAATCCTGATCTTTCCAGCCAAGTATGAAGCCCCTTGAATAAGCAAGAAGATTTGCCAAAATTTTTCTATGCCCGGAACCAAGAAGAATAAGGCCTATAGTTACCTGTGAGACCCATAACATGAAATGCCATGAAAGGACAGGGTTCCAAAACCTGATACCAGGATGAAGCCTTCGCATAAGTATCACCCAGTCCCGTGATTCAAATAGAGACCTCTCTAAATCTTGGGTTGCGTGCTCTGCCCAGTAACCAAGAGTGCCAGGTACCACCACGTCATGGTAAAATCTTGCCCTGGTTGATGCAAATGTTCCATATCCTCTGGCCTTGATTCTCTGGCAAAGATCGCAGGAGTTGTTGATTCTAAATTCTGCGTCAAAGCCTCCAATTTCCTCAAGGACAGAACGCCTTACCATGAATGCATTTGGGAGGGCATCAGCTTCAATCAAGTCCGTGGTGGGTGGTGCATCTTCTATAGTATTCCTGCCGATCAGAGACATTCTCCATTTACCCGGCTTCAGTACAGGCGAGTAAACCCAGATCATCCTCTTGTTGTGGTAATAAGATACTGAGGGCATTACTGCACCCACGGAAGGATTGTTATTCATTATATGGACAAGATGCTTCAGGGAGGCACCATTGACAACATTATCATCATCAACGAACAGGATAAGATCAGACGTGCACTCGTGCCAGCCCATATTTTTAGCGCTGGTTATGAAAACTCTCTTCTCCGGGGCAATAAGAGTAAGTCTAGTTCCCAAGCAAAGTCCTGAGATATCTGGAAGTGGCCTTGAATCCACAACGACCACAAATTTCCCAACCATGTCAATTGCAGTATCTTCTGAACAAAAAGACTGAATGAGCTGGATAAGACTGTTGTTGCGGCCATGCGAAACCACGACAACATCGAAAGCGTTTGAGGCTGGAACGGACTGGTCGGATTCAGGAATTTTACTTCCAGCGGTTATAATAAGCTCCTTCACCAATTAGATAAATGGTAGTGATTAATAAATTAGCATGGCATTATTTTGAATAGGAAATCTTTTATATTTATATTTAGTAGTGATCGTATCATGTCAACAAATAGCAATAAGGCAATTTATATCGTGGGCATTCTTTTGCTGGTTGATTTTCTCATTACATTGGCAATCCTGTTCACCGATCATAATCTGCAAACTGATTTCGGGTCAGTAAAGCCATATTTTATCCACTGGTACGGGCTTCTTGTTACTGGAATAATTGACGTAATTGGGGCAGCAGTTATTCTGGCTAGGCCCTCAAGGCAGACAGCAACTGTAGCTGCAGTGGGAACAATGCTTCTGGCTGTATTTCTGATAGCAGATATAGCCACGTACCACATGGTTGGGTTTAGCTCAGCATCCTCATTTGCGACTTATTTATTCGGCTTCTCGAAATATCCATCCTCCCTGTCATACATACCTGGCCTTTATGATGTCCTGTTTGTCTTTTACCTCATAACCTCTGGAGTTGCATTTGCTCTTCGTAACAGGTGAACGCATGCTTCATGAAAGAATGCTTGCAAGCGAGGATCATGGGCTGAAAGGCATCACGCCATATCCCTCGAAGAGAATAACAGGAAGTGCCTGCAAAAGGGCTGAATTCATGATTACTGCTCTAAGGAACCGACAGAGATTCGTAGATAATTACATCAAGCTATGAGGTGTGCGGAATGGCGGGCTTTCTCCAATCAGATGTCAACATTTACAAGTTGGAGAAGATAGCTGCCGCAAGGGATTTCATTTCAAAACTTCCCAAGAAATACATAGCTTTCGCCGGGATTTCTGGCTCCGTCTCCTACGATCCCCTGCCTGAAGACGACATTGACATATTCATAATAAGCAGGAAAAATCAACTCTGGCTGCTCCTCATATATGCGTTCCTTGCCAGAAGGAGACTGGGCAATCAAGACATCTGCATTTCATTGTGCATGGACACTGAATTTGCACACAATTTCTTTACGCCTTCAATGGACGGGCTTCAGAAGCAGGATGCACATCATGTGATCCCCGTATCAGGAAAGGAGTATTTCAGTGAAATTCTCAGGAGAATGGAAGACTCACGCAAATCACCACCCATGGGAAAGTATGCTTCGGACGATGCGACAGGCTTTTCCAGGCATCCTAAGAGCATTGTGAATCTTGTCGCGTACATTCTGCTTGCATCCTATCTGAATGTCAAGGGTCTCATCTTCAACCACAGGATGAATGCCCGGGGCACATCAGATCATTGCTATACTGTGAGGGCGGGCACCCATCATTTCTACCTCGACACCCAGAAATATGCAAGGCTGCGAAGTGAGAACAGCAGTAGGTGATCGAATGGTAACTAAGAGCGCTCTGTTTTTCACCTTTTCATCCGCTGAAGATCTGCATTACTCCCTGCTAAAGGCAGGCGAGAAAAAATTTGATGAGGTAATCCTGGCGGTCGGCGGGCTCTCTGAACATGATCGGTACATCACTTATGAAGGAGAAATGGTAAAGCTCCTGTATGAGGATTCAAAAATGGGAAAAAGCAGGTCTTATAACCGTGCAATAGGGAACTCGAGTTCAGAGCTTACCTTCCTGATTTCTGGAGATACGAGGTTTGAGGGCCACGTCATCGATGATATGGTGGAGTGCCTCGGAAACAGCTTTGGCATGGCAATACCGAGGGTAGTTCCCATTGCAGGAAATACGCTGGCAGGGATCGTTGCTCAGGCCATGTGGGAATTCCATGATACGCACATGGCGTTTAATGAATCACGCGGACTCTTCTTCTGCGGGGGTGAGTTCCAGGTTCTGCGTTCACGATATATTATCAAGGATGACAAAATAGTGAATGATGATGAGTATCTTTGCAACCTGACATTCAAAAGCGGAGCAGGCATAAGATACTGCAGGGATGTCGTTATTAATAATTTCATGCCAGACAGTTTTGCAAAACTCATGCGGCAGAGAATCAGGGTTAACTTTGGACATTTACAGTCCAGAAAAATTATGGGAAGGCACTCCTCATTTACGCTTTCAGCACTTGATTTGCCAAGGAGTGTCCGCATCCTTTTGAGATTCAGGAAGGAACACCCTGGTAAGCTCATGATACTGTGCCTTGCATTGGTAGTAGAGTTGTTTTCAATATTTTCCGCCGTGGTCCTTATGAAAATTGGAAAAGACTTCAGTGTCTGGTAATAGGGGAATGTTCAGGTGAACTCATTGCCGCCGTATCGGGCTGCAAAACATGTGTATTCGCAGAATCTGCTAAAAAAACGCTTTCTGGAAAGCAGCTCGTCCATTTTATCCAATCCAGGAAATTTTGAAAGAATGGAGTTTGCTCTCTCAAAATTGTAGGGGGGTTTCAACAGAGAGATGCCTCTAAACTCTAGGACCTCAAGGCCCAGATCCTTCACGAACTGTTCTGGGCTCCTGCAGAAGACATGCATGGGATACCTGCTGCTCTCTGGGTCCATGTTTCCATTTATCCGGTTCACAGCGTGAACCAAGTTCCCTGAAATTGCAGACATGATAAAATCCATTATTGATAACCTGTTTAGAACTGTACCAACGAGTATTCCGCCGGGCTTCAGATTTCTTGCAAGCACAGCACGGATATCTTTCAAGGTCATGGTATCTAGGGCGCCAAAGGTGCTGAATATCAAATCATACTTTCCTTCAGTCTGGAAAATACCATAATCCCATAAGGCGAAACGCGATGCAGGGATTCCAGACAGGCTTGATGCTCTTTGCAGTGCCATTGGCGATACGTCAACACAGTGGTATTCTACATGAAGGCCAGGCAAATGCGCGTCTTTAAATTCCCCTGCATTGGAACAACCGATTTCCAGCACTGACATGCCAGGCTTCAGGAAGCTTGAGAGGAATCTCGCAGTCTTTTTCCTAAATTCAATCTGCAATCCATTTACGCCCAACTCATCAAGATACTTGCTTGCTATGTCATCATAAGCCAATCGAACGGCCTCAGCAAGGCCCACCTTGCCACTGTATGGGAAGATGCGGTATGCATTGCTCTCTTTCTCGGCAAAGTAATGCGCAACGTGCTCAGCGCCATATTTTCCGGTCATTAGGACAGCTGCTTGCTGGAATTCCAGGGGCAATGCCCTGTACAATTTTCCGTTTATGGTCAGAAAGGGGCATGTTTGTAAGATAGTTCTCCTAGGGCCGGTCAGTATGACAATATAGTCAGAGTCAAGTTTTGCATAGTTTACAGCAATTGATCTTGAAAATGGGAAGGGCAACTGCAGACTGATTGTGTCAGATTCTTTCTGCAACAATCAGAACCTCATCTCCCAGACAGTTTAACACAGGCAAACGCCCCATCAAGCGATCAGCGAAGGATATGAGGCTGGAAAGGTGGCGCTGCGATAGCTTATCGGCCAGGTAAGGTGGGAAGAGAACAGCCAATCCCAGAGTTTCCCTGATCCTGAAGTTTTTTCCAAGGATTTTTCTAATTTCAAAGGATGAATAGTATCTGGAGGCTACCTTTTCACCGACTACCTCTACATTTACCTCATTTGCTTTCCTAGCTCTTACCGCCCTTCTCCCCCTTCCAGACATAGATATGATAGTTTCTCCAAAACATGAGGTATTCCTGAATGAAACAATGAAAAATGATCCGCGGTGCGTGATCTTTAAGAGGCCATCAATAAGTTTTTCCATGTCCGGCTCGGTATTGATGAGGCCATTGAAGCTGTATACAATATCAAAAGTTTCACCGAGTTCGCCCATTCGGCTGGCTGGAATTACATTGCTCTGGAACAAATGCCCAAGCCCATTTCTGGCTATCTTGTCCCTGGCAAATTCTGCCATGCCGCGGGCCACATCAATTCCCGTCACGCGGTTTCCGGTTTCCTTGATGTATTTGAGAGCTTCTTCCCCCGTGCCGTGTCCTAGCTCAAGCACGCTCATTCCCGGCCTGGAATATTTGAGCAAAGTTCTGATCTCAACACTTCTTATACTTCTGTTGACAAAATTTGCCTGAATCTTCCAATCGTAAATTACAGCAGCCCTGCTGAAGACATCATCAATGTGTTGGTAATAGCCTTCAAGATCATGGGCAGTTGGCATCACATATGAATAATGATCCTGGCATATTAACCATGCTGATCGATCTCATGCGTTTCACCGTAGCTCTTAGGGCTTTCATCTACTGAAACGGAAATTGCATATATGTAGGTCGAGCTGACGAATTGATCAACATCAGGCACTCGGCATGCCGATCCTGAAATCAATTATTCCCTCACGCAGTGGAAAGCTATGCCCTGTTGTGCAGGTGGCCTTATAGCCAGACAACCTGATATCTGTTCTGCAAATGGGGCATGCCAAGATATCTTCAAGGTCTTCGTGCTCGCCTGACTCAATTGAGCCTGATTTGCTGAATACCATGTAGGAATTGGGAAACAGATACCTGGATATCTTTTTACCGAATACGGCATTCTCGGCCCTTCTTGAAATATTGGATACGATGGCGCCGTGCCGGGATGCTGAATCAGAAATGCCTCCATGGTAATGTGCTATTATGTACCGCAGATCCATAGACCTGGCCGTCCTAATGATGTGTCCGTACCTGTAGAAATAAATTCTTCTATTCGGCGGGCTGTTCCCGGCCATGACGGTTTTGCCGGAAAGTGGGTTGAATCCAATCCCCATGAGATTTGTCCCTAAGATCCTGTTAATAATGAAGGATAACAGTATTGCAGCATTGTCCCCTGAATTAAAGCTCAAGATGGCATAACCTCCAGGCACTAGGCAACGGCTGAATTCAGAAATATATATTTCTGGAGTACTTAGGTGGTGAAGTACCCGGATTGATGTTATAAGATTCAGTGAACCATCCTTCAGGGGGAGTTTTCCAATATCGGCAAGTATGAAATATCTGTTACTTTCTCCAAGATAATATTTCTCCTTTGCCCGCCTCAGGTTGCTGAGAGAATAGTCCAAAAATATGACCCTGTCCGATCTTTCGCAAATGATCTCAGACAGCCTTCCATAGCCACAACCGGCATCCAGAGCCCATCGGTTGTGTTTTGGCACAGATCTTTCCAGGACAGAGAGCTCGAATTCTGTTCCATATGGATCATTTATCGTAAAATCCGGATCTTCGTAGTCGGGTATGCTGCCGCCATCCATTATAAATCATAGTAACGGCAATGCCGTATAGAATGTTTTTCAATTGTTACGCTAAATATAAAATGGAAGCCAGACATGCTATGTAGATGTACACAGAAGCAACCCTCGAGGATTATGTCAGGATGGGAATGGATGCAAGAAGCAAGATAGATTGCAACCAGATAAGATCACTTGCAGCGCGAATCTCAGATTCAATAAGGAGGGGTGGAAAACTTGTTGCCTTTGGAAACGGGGGATCTGCAGCTGACGCACAGCATTTTGTTGCGGAACTGACAGGGCATTTTTCAAGAGAGAGAGACCCGCTTCCGGCAATCTGCCTTAACACCAACGTATCTGGACTTACCGCAATATCCAACGACTACAGTTATGATGAGGTCTTTTCCAGGCAGGTTAAAGCTCTGGTGGGCAGCAATGATGTCGTAATTGGAATTACAACATCTGGTAATTCACGAAATGTCATAAACGGAGTGATGGAAGCTGCCAAGATAGGATCATATACTGTTGCAATGACCGGCAGGAACGGTGGTAAAATCAGGCAGGTGGCAAGCGAGACCTTGGCAGCCCCATCTGATGATACCCCCATAGTTCAGGAGGTTCACATAGCAATGATACACATGATCTGCCTTGAAATCGATAGAATTCTTGCAAAAAAGTGAGGAAAATATCTGAAAATTAGAATAATCCTTTCTTGTAGATGGTCTTTGCCTCAAATGCCTGTATATCCCATGTTGGGCCAAGCGACTGGGCAACCTCCATGAGGTGGTTGAGGGAATCAGCATCCCACTTGCATACAGCCATGTTCTTTCCCTGTGCCAGATCTATGCCAAGAAGCTTAAGGCCGGCGGGGAGCTTCTTCTCCTTTGCCATTGATGTTACTTTGTTGGCGAATTCCATTACCTTATCCTTCTGCTCATCTTTCCAGCTGTGAACAACTACTATTTCTGGCATGATTATATATTTGAGCAGGGTATTTAACCATTATTATTTATTCGCGTCAGTAATTTTAGCTCATGACTAGCATTCACAAAATATAACAACATTCTTTGCCATGCAAGATTGTGAATCATCATAATTTCTTATTCAATGACGGCGTGCTGATGCTTAGGCGGCTCTTTACCCTAATCTTCGTTTTGGAGCTTGGGATATTCATTGCCGTCTCGCTCCTGAACATACACGATCAGGAGCTTCTGAATGCATTTAAAAGTGAACAACAGTCAATAACTTCACAGGGGCTTTTCTCAATGATAATCAGCATATTTCCCCACAATTTAATGGTGGCAACCATAGAGTTTATCCCAGTTATAGGACAGATATTCTTCATAATATCCTCTGTCGATACTGCCCTCATAATAGCAATAGAGGGGAGCAGCCTGCATACATCAGGTTTCTTTGTATTTCTTAGTCTGGCAATACTTCCGCACACATGGCTTGAATTGCCCTCATATGCCGTCGCCACCAGCACAAGCATCTATTTGTTATATCTTCTGAAAAGGCGTGGCAGCGTCCTCAGGAGCAACATAACTAAGGTGCTTTTCATGTATCTGTTTGTGGTGCTGGAACTTGCTGTTGCAGGTGTATTCGAATCTACTGAGATTTATTTCTCTAGAATATATCCTGCACCAGATAATGTCTTATACCCCCTGCTACTGTGGATCGGGGCGGTTCCTGCACTCTATGGTCTATACAGGCTATACAGGAAAATTGACAAAAATGAGTATCCAAGAAAGGAACAGCTGCCAGAAGGTGTCCAGGAATTTCAGGGCCAGTGATCTCTGCCCGTTTCTTACAGTTGTGCTGTCATAGTTCCCTGTTCATTAAGCCTGCCGTAAATACGCATCCATGTAATCGTGTTGCTATGAATGTAATATGGGGTTGATACTGGTAGGTATGTCGACTTCTATCTTTTCATGTTCATGAAAAGATTGATTTGATCTCACCCATATGGCAGCAGATGACCCTCTACGGGATGGATCGGGGAATGTGGCTACAGGTCATGGGAGGTTACGCTGGATGGTTAATGGACGGATACACTACCATCGCATATGCGCTTGTTGCAGTTACCGTATCTACAGTTTTCTTTCCTGCCTCAATTGGGATTTACGGCCTCATTGCAACCTTCGGGGGCCTTGCCGTGGCAGAACTGTCGAGGCCAATAGGATCCATCATCCTTGGCAATTTCCTTGGGGACCGACTTGGCAGGAAAAGTATGCTTACCATTACAATCGTGGGATTTTCAGCTTTCTCTTCACTGAAGGGGCTGCTTCCAACCTATGACACCATAGGTATAGCCGCTCCCATCATCCTGTATTTGCTGTTATTCATGGAGGGCCTCTTTGCTGGGGCTGAATACGGAGGCGGCACAGCACTTGCTATGGAAAGTGTTCCGGCAGACAAGAGATCGCCCATAGGCGCTTTCGTGCAGAGTGGCTACGGTACAGGCTACTTCATAGTCTCATTCGTTTTTGCAGCTCTGTTCAGCTATTATGGTAAGAACGGTTTTGCCATAACCGGATGGCGTGTGCTCTTCTTCACAACAGCAGTCCCGGGACTACTGACAGTGATTATCAGATTTTCCACACGGGAAACACAAGTATTCAGCGAGATTAAGAGGGAGGAGCATACTGCACGTCAGCCAGCAGTGAGCCTGATCAGGGAGGGCGGAAGGCCGCTAATCCTGGCCCTTATCCTTACCAGCGGCCTCCTATTCATAAATTCCATTACATTCAGCTTTTATCCCACACTGTTCATTCTCTTGCACAGCGCCATAAGCGGCACACTCATAGGTGAATACAATGGGTATATCAATCTCGTCTCACTCTTTGGAGTATGGATTGGTGGGCTGATTGGCATAATTATCGTTGGGCGGCGCAGATCAATGCTCTTATACACCATGATATTCATAATACTTACATTCCCATTTGCATATCTAGCATTCCATGGATCGGCAGTGCAGGACCTGATCATTTTCAGCGCCCAGGCATTCTTTGAAGCAATGATATTTTCCACTCTCCCAGCTTTCTTATCTGAGACCTTCAGCACAAAATTCCGAACAACTGGGGTAGGCTTTGCTTATAACGGGGGAGGAATTCTTGCAGGATTCGCAATAAGCATTGTTCTTTATACATCAACATTTACCAAGAGCCTCTACACAGCATGGACCGTATGGTTCTTCATCGCCGAAGCAATGATGGTAGCTGGGCTCGCACTGTCGGCAGAAACGTACCATGGAAGAGAGGAGGATTCCATCAGGCAATGACTGTGATCCTTCGCACTTGATGCCTGTGCACTGCATAAAAATGGCTAATGGCGTCTTAACACCAGGGCTGAAATATATTAATTGTCAACTGATTGAGCGAGTATTGACCTTTGTGCGAGAAATATCAAATAAATTAAATAATATCTAACTCACTAAGAAATATTGAACTTTTGTATGAAGTTTATGATAAAGGCTTAAATATTAGATTGATGTGTGCTGCCAATGGTCAATATATATTCTGTGTCTATTACGCAGCATGACTGTCCCCATACTTTTGTAACATCCAGGATACCAGGACTTACCATTTTCATAATGAATACCATGGATTCAGGCAGGAAATACCAGAAAACACTTAGCATATTCTACGCAAAATCATCAGCTGAGCTTCAGGAAACTGTGAAGCTGATGCAGAATTACGAGGGCTTGCGGGATCTGGAGGTACTTGGCATGGGTTCAAACACAATGTCACTTCTGTATAGCTTTCCCAAGACTTCAGCCTACAGGTGGGTCAGCGGGGTTGGATTCAGGATGCATCCAATAGTGGTCAGGAACGGTGAGGAAAAATGGTTTTTTGTTTCCCAGAAACAGCAGAAGGTAAGCCAGATAGAAAGGGATCTCTCTGACGGCAACACCAGCATTCTCCATGCCAGAAAATTGACCACAGCCAATTTCATTAATGAGTATTCAAGCCTCTTTTCCGATGTCTGGAAAATTCGTCTTGAAACACTGGCGGGAGAAGGCGTTGTGAACCTGCTTATGCAGGCCCTGAACTTTGGTTTTTATGACTGGCCCAGGAAGTCATCACTTTCAGAATTAAGCCAGACTGTAAAGCTGCCCCGATCTACTCTGACATACAGGCTCAGGAAGATTGAAAAAATAATCATTCAGGATATAGGCAAATAGTAAACAACTACATTATAATTGAAGATCATTATTAAACAGTGATTGACTGAATCTAACATGCGATATATGGATAATTGACAGCTTTCAAAAAATGTAGTAGTATATGCTTAATTATCAGCAACTCCGATGGCAAGCAAACTAGTTTACGTCGTAGCAGTCATAGTTGTGATTGTAGTTGTGGTTGCCGGACTGGGAGTTGGCTTGCATCTTTTTAAGCCTACAAGCTCCTCCAGCACATCCGGCAATACACTCGTGATAGCAAGCTCAGCCACCCCTTCATCCATAGATCCGGCGGTGGCGTTTGATTCGTACTCCGTATTATTTGATGACCAGATCTACCAGACACTGGTTGGTTACGGGACAACAACTCTCAATGGCCAGACAGTTGGATCATTGAATCCTGTTCCAGAACTGGCAACAAGCTGGGTAATCAACAACACAACTGGTGCAATAACATTCAATCTCAGGCAGAACGTGACATTCGCCAATGGCGACCCATTCAACGCAACAGCTGTAAAGTTTACCCTTGATAGAGTCATACAAATGAAGCAGGGTGCAGATTTCCACGTGTTCAGCTTTTTGAACGAAAGCGGCATTCACATTCTCAGCCCATACCAGATTGAGGTAGTACCATCATCTCCATACCCATGGTTCCTGAACCTTTTCCAGCTCTGGGTTACTGATATTGTTGATCCTGCATATGTCAATGCCCATGGCGGCGTACAGAATGGATCAGTCAATACATTCATGGCGGATCATGCAATGGGAACTGGCCCATACGAGCTGTCAAACTACTCTGCCTCAACAATAACTCTAACTGCAAATCCCAATTACTGGGGAACAAAGCCAAATGTGACAAAACTCATCTTCGAAGTGGTGCCTGACCCATCAACACAGCAGGCCCTGCTAGAGAAGGGGTCAGTAAACCTGGCCTTGAATATCCCACTTTCGGAGATGTCTACCCTGCAAACATACAGCAATGTTAAGGTAAAAGCTGGCCCAACCTCTTCGGAATATTATGTCGGACTTGACGAAAACACAACACCGTTCCAGAACCTTGATGTCAGGAAGGCCATTGAATATGCAGTAAACACAACAGCAATAACGAATTATTCAACATTTGGCTACGGCCTCCCAATTAAGAGTGTCATAGCGCCAACAATAGAATCGTATTTCCCTGCCTTCGCCAACTATACATACAATATTACCGAGGCAAAGCACTACCTGAGCCTGGCTGGCTACAGCAACGGATTTAATGCAAAGTTCTACTACACTTCTGGCGATCCAATAGGCACAGCTGTTGCCACAATACTGCAGAGCGAGCTCGCCAAGATAAATGTAAATCTGACGCTGGTGCCTCTTGAATCGGCTACATTCGATGATGAGGCCGGCTCTGGGACATGGCAGATGTTCTATGAAGGATGGGTAAACCTTCTGGCAACGCCTGATGACGGAATGAGACCCCTGTTTAATGCAGCTTACCAGGGGATTTACGGAAACTACAATTTCTTCAACAATACAACTGTCAGCAAGGATCTAATACAGGCTGGAAAGATTTACAACCAGACACAGAGGGACGCACTTTACCACCAGGTACAGAGCATCCTAGCACAGCAGGCAGTGGAGGTACCATTATTCAACCTTGAGAATGTCCTGCCAATGACAACAAATGTCCACAATCTCTACATCTATCCAACATTTGATATCTATTTCGGACAGGTAACCATGGGTTGATAACATGGGAGGCACCTCCAAATTTTTAATTTTAAGAACTATTTCTCTCATTCCTACAATTTTTGGCGTAATTCTTGTTACTTTTATACTCTCAAGGATCGTTCCAGGAAATCCGGCCCTCATACTAATTGGGCCAGAAGTAAACGGTACCGAACTCAAGGTCCTTGAGGCAGAGCTAGGTTTGAACAAGCCTCTTTACGTTCAGTTCTTCATTTATCTCTGGCAGCTGCTCCACTTCAATCTTGGCTATTCATATCTGCTTGGCCAGTCAGTTAATTATGAGGTGGCACTCAGGTTTCCCGCCAGCCTTGAACTTGGATTGGCATCCATGGTATTGTCCCTGCCCATTGCTGTCATCACCGGTGTATATGCTGCGCTACGTGCCAATAAGGCTGGGGATCATGCCAGCAGGGTACTGTCTCTGTTGGGCATTTCAATGCCAGTTTTCTGGATTGAGATAGTGATGATACTAATATTCTATACCTATCTTGGCGTGGCGCCTGCTCCCTTTGGCCAGCTGAGTGCAAATCTTACACCACCTGCCAGGATAACCGGAATGGAGATTCTGGACAGCCTTCTGGAGCTGAATTTTGTTGACTTCTTCAACGCAACATGGCACATCATACTTCCGGCTGTTGGACTTTCACTGGCAAGCATTGCCACTCTGTCCCGTGTTATCAGATCAAGCATGCTTGACGTCCTCAACAGGGATTTCATGCGCACTTCGGTGGCCATAGGGCTTCCGAAAAAGATAATAGTAAACAAATACGCACTCCGCAACGCCCTTCTGCCTGGCATCACAGTGGCGGCTATTCAGGCAGGGGCCATAATCAGCGGTGTTGTGCTGACCGAAACAGTTTTTTCGTGGCAAGGTCTTGGATTGTTTGCAGTTCAGGCAATAGATCAGCTCGATTACCCCAGTGTCATGGCTGTAGTGCTCATCTCCGGTCTCCTATTTGCTTTCTTCAATTTTCTTGCTGATATAATCTACGCATGGGTTGATCCAAGGGTGAGGCTCTAGATGTTCAGCGAATCCATTCCATTCATGAACACAAAGGGCAGCCACCAGAGGAGCCAATTCATGGAGGCCGTCAGGCTCTATTTCAGGAATCCAACAGGTATTGTTGCAGTGGCCGTTCTCATGGTTTATGTTTTCATCGCAGTTTTCGGTCCTAGACTCTCGCCTTACAACCCGCTTGCACTGAACCTGCCGGATAGACTCCAGCCACCCTCTCTTGCCCACCTCTTTGGAACGGACGGATACGGCCGTGATGTCTTTTCCCGCGTATTGTATGCAATAAGGCTTGACATGTCTCTGGCTTTTCTAGCTGTAAGTATCGGCTATGTCCTTGGAGTATTTCTGGGCCTCCTTGCCGGATACATGGGAAAGATAACAGATCATGGGATAATGCGGGTTATGGATATCCTGCTCTCCTTCCCTTCCATACTGTTTGCCATAGCGGTCGCCATTGCCATAGGTGCTGGATTCTGGACCGTCATAATAGCAGTATCAATACTTTCAGTTCCCGGCTTTGCCAGGGTGGCGAGGAGCGCTGTCCTGTCCACAAAGAATGATCTATACATTCTTGCTGCTATTTCACAGGGGGCATCCAGATGGCACATTATGTTCAGGCATATACTTCCAGTGGCGATTACGCCAACAATAATTCTCTACGCACTTGGCCTGGGAAATGCAATCATAGTTGCGGCCAGCTTGAGTTTCCTTGGTGTAGGTATACCGCCCCCCACTCCTGAGCTTGGAGCCATGATAACCGATGGTCTCCAGTACGTAATTTCCGGACAGTGGTGGATTTCCATATTTCCTGGACTCTTTATAGTCTTCATCGTGGTGGCATTCAACATGATGGGTGACACAATACGTGAGGTAACAGATGTTACATTGAGGCGATAACTATGGAAACAGGAATAAATTATGATGATTACGTGCTCTATGTAGATGACCTGTCACTGGAATATACTGTTGGCCAGAAAAGGGTCTACGCGTTGTCACACATAACCTTTGGCATAAGGGAGAATGAAAGCATAGGCATCGTCGGGGAGAGCGGCTGCGGTAAATCCACCTTGGCGATGGCTATTTCTCACATCTTGCCCCAGAACACTGTTGTCACTTCTGGGAAAGTTTACTTCAGGGGAGAGGTTATTGTCGATTCAAGCAGGGGAGCGTCATTCACGCTGCGCTCAAGCCGCAAGGCGGACAAGATAGAGGAAAGCCTCAAGATGGTGCGCTGGAAGGGCATATCAATTGTCTTTCAGGGGGCACTTGATTCCCTCAACCCCCTGTTCACTGTAGGGGAGCAGATGTCTGATATATTTGTCTACAGGGAGAATATGGAAAAGCCCATGGCTGAGGAGAAGGCAAAAGAGCTTCTCAAGTCTGTCGGGCTGGACGAATGGGTATATGGAGCCTTTCCCCACCAGCTCAGTGGCGGTATGAAGCAGAGAGTCATAATCGCCATGGCAATTTCGCTCCATCCATCCTTAGTGATAGCAGATGAGCCAACAACCTCACTGGACGTCATAACGCAATACAGGATAATTGAGGAACTCAGGAAGCTCAGGGACAAATACAGCGTATCGATCATGAGCATATCCCACGATGTTGCAATGGTTTCCAACCTTTCAGACAGGATAATGGTGATGTACGCAGGAAGAATAGTTGAAAAACTTCCTGGAATTGATTTTTCCAAGGCCCAGCACCCGTATACAAATCTTCTGGTAAATTCAATCCCAAAGATTACTGAAGACATAGCTCATCTTGAACCAATCACAGGGGCCCCGCCAGGGCTAACAGAAAAAATTATTGGATGCCCTTTCTATGAAAGATGCAACTTCAGTGCTGAAATATGCAGGGAAGAAGGCTCAGAAATCCTGAAGAGACTCTCAGGTAGCCACGAGGTGGCCTGTGCTGTCCTACCATATAGGGATAACACTGCAAAGCTGCGGGAAAAGCCTGCAGACCCTATCAGGATAGTAAAGGCGGTAAGGCAGAACCCAGTAATAGTCACAAGGGCTCTGTCAAAGTCTTTCAGCAAAAGAGTGGGCCTGAGAATCAGGGACAGAGGAAAGAGCAATATTGTGAATGCAGTTGTGGACGCAAACATTGTGGTTAACCAGGGCGAATCGGTTGCACTTGTTGGAGAAACAGGAAGTGGAAAGACTACTATCAGCAGGATGATTGGACTACTGGAGCCGCCTTCAGGAGGGAAGGTGACCATTATGGGGATTGATGTGGACTATTCCAACAGGAAACAGATCCATGATCTCAGAAAAAGCGTGCAGACTATATTCCAGGATCCATTTCAGAGCATCAACCCCAGATACACCATATTCAGAGCCATAGCAGAGCCGGTTTTGATCAACAAGCTGGCAGAGAACTACAAGGAACTGGAGGAAAAAGTGAGAAACGCTATGGAGGCGGCTGAATTAACACCCGTAGAGGATTACTTGTACAAATATCCGCACCAGCTCAGCGGTGGGCAGCGGCAGAGGGTATCAATAGCAAGAGCACTTGTAGTTGATCCAAAGATACTCATTGCTGATGAGCCCATATCCATGCTTGACGTTTCCCTTAGAGCCGGGATACTTAACCTCCTGAAGAAACTGAGGGATGAGAAAGGAGTGACCCTGTTTTACATAACACATGACATAGCATCGGCAAGGTACATAAGTGACAGAATTTATGTCATGTACAAGGGTGACATCGTTGAAAGCGGTACCACAGAGGAAATAATAAAAAATCCGACACACCCATATACCATGGCACTTGTTCTCTCAAGCATAGGCGTCCGGGGCAATGTCTCGGAAACCCTTGGGGAAAATATTTTCAATCAGGATCAGGGAGATGCCCTGCCTCCATGCAAGTTTGCTACACGATGCTTTCTTGCTGAAGAAGTCTGTTTTCAGAAGGCACCTGAAAATGCGGAAACGGGAATCGGCCACCATGTCAGATGCCATTTTGCGCCGCAGCTAGGTAGCCTTATGAAGAATAATACAGCTGCATACGGCATCAATATGGAAAAGATAAGAAAGGAGCTGAGGAATTCTCCATAATGGCACCGGCCTGGCATTTGAAGTTAGGGCGTTAGCTCAAGGGGTATATTTTCCCGACTTTTTTCTATGTTATGGAAAATGCCAGTAAAATTGTAGAACTATAAACATTGAACTTGCAATATGAAATGTTTACGCGTACTCTGCCATTTCCTTATGCTTGAGTTACAGTAAGTTGCCTCTGCTTTCAGAGTCTCTCGCTGTAGCCCATTCCGCTTATGTTTTCGATAGTATCGCTAATTTTGTGTAAGAGAAACTAGCACTATCCTAGATCATGAGAGAAGTTTCATGAAAAGATGAAAGGATGCCCCCAGGAGCGACCCAGGAGGCAATAAACAATGGAAGAACTTGGTAAAAAGATATCTGAGATTGTAAGATTCACAGAGAAGGAGTTCATGGAATCTCTCATGAAAGGAGAGATTCAGACATTCATTGAGGAAAACAGGAGATCGAGAAATGGATACTACGACAGGGACATAGGCACAAGACATGGGAAAATAGATGGTATCAGGCTTCCAAGGAGCCGCAACAATGAATTCCAGTCAGCCTTATTCGAACCATATCAGTGCAATATCGGAATAGACGATCTTGTTATCTCCATGTATTCAAAGGGAATATCAACAAGGAAGATAGCGGAGATCCTTGAGCAAATATTTCACAGTAGGTACAGGATGAAATGTTCCATAAGAGGTATACTTAAATTTACACAACTTTTGGTACGTTATGACACAGTACGAACAATTTCATATAAAATGAGTTAAACGATCTGTTCATCCCATTCAACTGTTACTTTTATTTTTCTAGGGATTTTATCCCCTTTATGTGCATGTCTGTTCAGATATATCAATATGGTACCTTCAGCATCCTTATATCCCTTATATTTTAAACTGTATGCAGTTGGGTCATACAATATCTTCTCACATTCTACTTCAAATTTCATTGATGTTTCATTAATTGTGAACCTATTAATCTTCTCCCCGATGTAATCCATGCTTTTTACTCGAATCTCATTTAAATCAACCTATGTTTAGAGACTCAAGCACTCGCTTAGATCATGAGATAACTTTCAAGAATAAGAAAAGGATGTTTGCAGGAACGACCCAAGAGAGAAGAAAAAATGGAATAACCGGTTAAGAATTTTTGCTATCGTAAGGTACAGTGAATGGGGCTTGAAATGTTCCGAAGAGGTATACTTAAATTTACACAATTTTTGGTACGCTATGTTTTCTTCCTTTCAACGTCAGTAGGTAGTTTAACCGGGTAGCATTACTTCGAATATTTCCAGGCACATCTGTATTTGCTAGTGTATATAATAAACAAAGACTTTTGAATGATAAAAATTCCACTTGTCCGTTTCGATGTCGTGTCTCAATAATCCAGAAAAAAATTAGATGGGATTATGCTCAATCCATTTCATCAAGATCTTCAAGCCTTTGCCTTCTCTGCTGATTTTCAGACCATAGATCATACGGATAAGTAACATAAAGCCTGCTGGCCTCGTTCAGTTCCTTCATATCCTCGCCTGATAATTTCCAGCCAAGACATCCAAGGTTATCCATAAGTTGCTCCATTGTCCTTACACCAAGTATGGGGGAGGTTACGCCTTTTCTTGAAAGGAGCCAGTTCAGAGCTACCTGTGAGTTAGTTTTTCCCACTTTCCTTGCCACCTTTGTCAGCTCATTCACAACCTTCCATGTGTAGTCGTTGTTATTCATTTCCCATGAAAACCTGGCTCCTGACTTGTATGAATCCCCTAGCCTTGTGCCTTCGGGGGGAGCTTTCATATCCTTGGAATACTTGCCGCTCAAAACTCCGCTCTTAAGTGGACTCCACGGCAGTACTGCAATATTTTCGTGAATCGCCATTGGAATTATTTCATTTTCCGTTGATCTGGAAAGGAGATTGTACTGAGGCTGAATGCTGACGAAGCTTTCCAAACCCCGATCTTTGCTTACTCCAAGTGCTTTCTCAAATTGCCATGCCCTCAAATTGCTAGCGCCTATGTAACGTACGAGTCCTTTCTCAACAAGTGCATTGAGTGCCTCAAGCGTCTCCTCAAGTGGTGTCAGTGGATCCCATGCGTGAATTTGAAGAAGATCGATGTAATCCGTTCTAAGCCTTCTCATGCTTTCTTCCACTGACTTCAGTATGTGTTTTCTTCCAAGGCCTACGGAATTTTTGGAATTGCCACTCTGGAATCTTACCTTTGTTGCGACTACAAAATCATCTCTGTCATGATCGTGAAGCCAGTTTCCCAGAATCTCTTCTGATTTTCCTCCAGTATAGACATTGGCCGTATCAAAAAACATTCCTCCTTCTTCCACAAATCTATCCATTATTTTCCTGGCATCAGATTCACTGGTCTGGCCGCCAAAAGTCATGGTGCCAAGACACAGTTCACTGATAAGTGTTCCCGTATTTCCAAGTTTTCTGTACTCCATAATGTATGATACGGAAATAAGATAGAAGCGTTATGGTACTTTCACATTTGTTCGGGATTAATAATAGTGAAAGATTCACATTTATGCCGTCAACGTTTTTTACACATTGCGTTACACTAAACTGTAGAAAAGATGTCTAACAATATATGGAAAAAGATCTGGCAGTATCGTTTCCATTGAAGGATGATCGAGAAAGACAGAGACTATTCCGTCATTGGCAAATTTAACAGGTTATGGCAAGGCGTATTAATACCAGCGAGATTGGCTTATTTTTCATTTGACATTTGGAGATAATAAGTTCTTTAAGATGTTCAATACAGGCAAAAAAGAACAAATTTCTGATACAAAGATGGGAGGCTAGAATATTCTTGCTGAGCTCTCAGTTCTCCGGACAAACTCCCCGTAATCAATATTGACTCCTATTCCTGGACCCCTGTTTGGTGCGATGCTCCCGTCCTTCATGACAAAGGGATTCGTCACGATATCATGTTCAAAATAGCGTGAGTTCGGCGCCGTGTCTCCGGGATAGTCAACATTAGGATTGCAGGCCATTGCAACATTGAAACTCCTGCCCACTCCAGTTTCTAGCATACCCCCAACCCAGACATGCCCACCATTTCTCCTGCAGATACTGGCAACCTCCATGGAATCCGTAAGGCCGCCAATTCGGCCAGGCTTTATATTGATCACTGAACATGCCCCTATCTCCATGGCCTTCTGCGCCTTTTCAGGTGATGTTATGGATTCGTCAAGGCAGATTGGTGTGGATATTTCCTTAGCAAGCCTGGAATGGTAGATCAGGTCATCAAAATTAAGGGGCTGCTCCAGGTACTGCAAGTTATACCTGTCAATGGACTTGATGAGCTCAATGTCATGGATGGAATAGCAGCTGTTGGCGTCCGCAGTCAGCACTATTTCAGGAAATCTATCCCTTACTGCCCCGAGGATCTCCTTTTCTTTCCCCTTTTCAATCTTGACCTTAATCCTCCTGTAGCCTGCATTAAGCGCATCCTCTATTCTCTTCTCCATCCTGGGAATGGAATCCATTCCAACTGAAAGGCCAACATCGATATGCTCCTTGGTTCCGCCCATGTACTTGTGAAGGGGCATGCCTTTTGCCTTAGAGTGATAATCCCACAGAAGCATCTCAACTGCACCCCTGGCCATATTGTCCCCCTTTACCTTCTTTCCCATGGCGTTAAACTCTTGTGGAGACGGAAGTTCCTTGATCATTGGGGCAAAGACATCCCTGATTAGGTGAAGCGCTGTAGAGTTATCTTCATAACCATAATCAGGCCTGGTAGAAGTGACGCATTCAGAATATGCGGTTATGTCACCGTCCCGCAGCTCCAGTATCAGGGCATCCCTGGCATGTTCAGTTCCGAAGCTTGTGGTGAAGGGATACAGGAAAGGGATCCTGATGTTAAATATCCTGAGTTCCATGCTTCACAATATGTCTGCTGACCTAATTAACTGTTTTTCCCTTTTTCCGGACATCCATCCATTCCAACCAGTGGGCTGCTGATTCATAGGTACCGGGTTCCCTTAACTCCGGTTTGAAATGCTTCCAGTAGTAAATTTTGGCAACGTCCATGATTCCACTGCTGCCGGCCTTGCTTGATACAGCATGCATTATTATTGCAGCAGACGTGAAGGACATCAAGTCTATTATGTCTCTGGCCCTGAATTCAGGATTGCTTGAGGCGATCATTTTCATTACCCGGTCAGTGGAGTCTTCCAGAAGTTCCCTTAATTTTCCTGCAAGCGCTTTGTCTGAAATATCATCTATAAGGGTTGACAGATAGTCGCGTATTGCAACCAAGGTATTCTTTCTGGAGAGGAGTTCAAGAAAATCCAGTGCCTGTATGTTTGTTGTACCTTCCCATATTGAGGTAACCACAGCATCCCTGTGAAATTTTTCAACTGGGAATTCGTGAAGGAATCCTTTTCCTCCAAAGACCTCCATGGAATATCTGGTAACGTAATCGCTTGACCAGGCGGCGGTGTTCTTCGCCATATGTGAGAAAGCCCGGGCCAGATTGTATTCTCTGCCATATGGCGGCCTATCATTTGATGCTTCTGAGAAGAGATATGCCGCCACCACTGACAGGAAGGTGGAAGCTTCAACCTCAGCCTCCATTTCTACAAGATCTCTCTGCATTAACGTGTGGTCCGCAAGGGGTTTCCCGAAGGCCGTTCTTCTTCTTGCGTAAAGGTATGCTTCCCAGAGAGATTTCCGGGCTATCCCTGCCGCCGCAATTGCATCATCGATCCTTGAGACCGTGAGAATTTCAAGTGCAATATATATGCCAGTTTCCTGGCTTCCAAGCAAATATGCCTCTGAATCCAGCAGTTCAACCTCGCCGGTTGGAACAGCCACTGTCCCAAGCTTATCTTTCAGCCTCCTGATATTGTAATTCGCTGTTCCGTCTTCCCTTAAAGCAGGAACGAAGAAGACCCTGATCCCCCTTGCTCCCGCCGGAGATTCCTTCGTCCTTGCCGTTACAATGGCAGCATCTGCAATCCCGGCATTGCTGGCAAAATATTTGTCAGTTCCACTGATCCTCCATGTTTTCCCGTCATACTCGGCTTTGGTGGCATTTGATCCAAGATCGCTCCCTCCCTGAATCTCGGTATAATATGTTGCGCCATACCATGGATTGTCATCTCGAATAAACTTCTCCAGGTATCGTTCCACAAGATCCTTGCTGCCATATTTATTCAGCGCATAGACTGTCTGCATTGTCAGGGTGATGGTGCAGAAAAGACCAGAATCTGATATTATGTAACCGGAAAGGAAGTGGGTCATAAGGCTCCCCGGCGGAATAGAGCTTCTGATAACGCCGAATTTCTGGAGCCTGTCAAGCAGCCTGCTATGTGATGGTGAAATCCATACGCCGTTAACCCTGTTGTCCAGCACTCCCCACATAATAAGTTCAGGCTTTGCATAATGGTCAATGAACATGGCTTCCTCTATCATTTCGTTGGAAACAAAACTGCCAAGGGATTCCAGTTGCTGATTCCCTTTCTGGTTGAGAAATCCCATCAAGTACTGGAGCGGCCTATCATTGGCAAAATAGTTAATACCCTTGCCAAGGTAAATCTCAGAGAAATCGAACCTCATGCATGGAAAAACAGCAAAGCAGTATTAAATTGATTCAACTGCCTTTTCCCGCTTTTTCAACCTCAATCCTCAGCCCCTTCCACCTGACGGAGTAACCAGCCAGCTCAAGAGCAGTTGCCGGTTCAAAGCCCATGAAGTCCAGGTAGTCCACCATTGCCTGAGAATCCGGATAAAGTTCATCCAGGTGTATCTTTATGCTATCAGGCAGGGTGGATGGCCTTGTACCCTCTGCAGCACTTGCAATGGGAGTACGCTTTTCATCTGATACCTTCCCTGCCCCACTGCCCTTAAAACGGGGCTGGCCATAAACATGTTTCAGGTATTCCAGTATGGAACTGAAATCCGGCGAATCCTTGAAGCATCTGGCACCTGCAGGGCACCTGGAACCTTTATCAACGACGCAGAAAAGTTCTGCACTGAAACCACTCTCCCTGGCCATCTTAACTATTTGCCTGTCATCCTCGTAAAATAGTGGCCTTGTTATGAATACGGCAACGTCTGTGTCTAGTATCCTCGCTGAATAATCAGGGTACACAGTGTTGCCGAAACAGTTAATTGGGAAAGGGGGGCCAAAGCCGGCGGGATAACTTTCTTCAGTATTCCTGTGCCTGAAGTATTCCAGCGAGGCATCATCAATATGGTACGAATAATCACTCCTGTCCCCTTTCTGACCAAGGCTTACCTTGGCATCCGCCTCCCAGCCATTGAGGCCGAAAAGGAAGCGTATGAGTGAGGCAAATCTTGAACCGTATCTTTCGGTGTGTTCCACGACAGCCAGTGGGCCGGATACAGTTATGGAATTTGCTGACCCAACTGTTCTGGTTTCATGCAGCAGTCCCAAACTACGGACCTTCCTCAAAATAATGGGAAGATTCTTCTCAGTAGTAATTGTAATGGAAGTTGACTTAAGCATAACAGTCTCTACCTGCTCAATGTTGAATCGGGCCGCAAGCTCTTCAGCAGTAATGGACGGTAGCGACGTTAGCACCTGCTCACTTTCCTTGTCAGCGTACATGGCGTTTTTGACATCATCCTGCGTTGTTCCCAGGCTTTCGGCCACTTTTTGAAGTATGGAGTCCCGTTCCTCTGGCGAAACCGCTGGGAATCGAGCTGACCTGAATATCATGGACCTAACTTTTGAGGGTACCAGATATGAAGGCGGTTCCATGGAGGATATTCGGAACATGATCAGTGAGAGACCCCTCACTATCCTGGGGTTCTGCGATTTCAGCTCAAGCTCCTTCACTTTTTCTTCTATCTGTTCCCTATTCTGCCCCAGTGAGGACGCAAACAGATTGATCACTGAACTGCAGTAATCGCTGCCATCAGCAGTCAAAAACACTGACCTGACAGTGCCGTTCTTTCCCCTACGTACTGTCATCAGTTGAGCTGGGAACACCCTTTCTCCTCCTTCTTGATGTGCCATATTCAGAAGTGCCCTTTGCCACTACCTCATACATCACGGCATGCTTTCCGCTTGAGGGGCGAAGTATCCTTCCAAGCCTCTGCCTGAACTGCCTTGTACTTCCAGAACCGCTTAGCACAATGCCAACGGTGGCATCAGGAACATCTATGCCCTCGTCAAGTACGCGGGATGTAGCCAGGGCATTGACCTCACCATTCCTGAACATCTCGAGGTAGGCTTTCCTTTCTGGCCCGGGTGTCATGTACGTGATGCAAGGTATGAGGAATTCCCTTGATATCATGTAGGCAGTTGCAGTATCCTCTGAGAAGATGATGGTCTTCTGTCCCCTGTGGCGGGATAGGACATACCTGACGGTATCTATCTTGACCCTGGCATTGAAGGCTATCTCTCTTGCCTTCCTCCATGCCAGAAGTGCCTCCCTGCCCTCAGGGTTCCATGAGGAAAGGATAAACTTCTCAAAGTCCCAGGGGCCCTTCATTGTTATCCTGTGCTTCCTGAGGTATCTCAGGAAGATAGACCTGTTCCGATCATATTCCTCCTCTTCCTCAGGTTCCAAGTCAACTGGAATTCTTATGATCTCATAATCCGAAAGGTATTCGGTCAGCTCTTCATATCCGAGCTCAAATATCTTTCCGCCCATCAATTCCTGGAGTTTTTCATGCAGCATGTCGACTCTTTCATATGTAGCAGTCAATCCCATTCTATAGGGTGCGGCATACATCCTGGCTATCTCAATATACCTTTCTGACGCCAGATGGTGAACTTCATCCACAAGAAGGAATCTGAATCTGTTGCCCAGGCCTTCTGCCATTAGGTAGGCTGAATCGTAAGTTATGACGGTGATATCCCTTATGAGCTTCTCCCCACCACCCACCTGGCCAATTTCAACGCCAAAGGCTTCTGACAGCTTAGATCTCCACTGCTGGACAAGCTCTATGGTCGGGGCCACAACGAGTGTGCTGGAAGAAATGCGTGCAATTGCGCTTATTCCTATATGTGTTTTGCCTGCAGCAGTGGGAAGGACAATGACACCTGCAAAGCTGTTTGATTCCCACATCTCAAGGGCTTTCTTCTGGTATGGCCTGAGTTTCCCTTCATATCTGAATGATAGTTGCTCCTTCTGAAAAACGTCATCAACTGCATCGGGCAGGTCCTTCCTTATGGTTGAATACAGATATCCTTCTGCCCTGTATGCTCCGATTCTATTGTCCATCACAAAATATGGTGGAACCTTGGAATCTGGAGAATCAAGCAATATGGTGCCTCTGCTGTAAGATATTCTCAATTTTTGCTGATCTGGAACTATTTTATAAGGTTATCAGCAGTTCAGCTCAGGGTAAGCAGTGATGGTCACTTCACTGATTCCCTTTCCTGCCTGTATTTTCTTCTACCCAAATATCTGGCCAGGAATGACATCACTGCAAATACAACAAAAAGTGCAAACATAAGTAGAACCGGCGCTCTTCTGTCAATTGCTGGAATCAACAGGAACACCAGGGAGAGGACTGCGAACAGAAGGGCCAGCTGCCTGTATTCCCTCTTGGCCGGATATCTTCCTGCGAAATAAGTGGGGACGGCCACTGGAGAAACGTATGGGGACAAAAAAGCAATGTAAATTATGAGAATCTCTCTGTTGAAATCACTCGTGGCAATCAGTGAGTTCCCTTTCCTGTATATTGTTCCAACCTCAAGGCTGCCACTACTTATCTTTACCATATCAGAATTGCCTCCTATGAAAGCCGATAACTCGCCCATCCTGATTCCATAGGTCTGCCCGTCAAGATAAATGCTCAGCCCCCTTTTCTCCTCTCCAATTTCTGTGCCGTTCCGGTAAATTGAGAAGGTACCAGAGCTCTTGCGCACAATACTGAAGTTATACTGCCCTGTTATTTCAATGGATGAAGTCCTGATTCCGCTCTGTGACCTTGATATATGTGCAATTTCCCTGTTATCATCATATATGATGCCATCGGCGTACCTTAATTCTCCCATGATCTGAAATGGTAAATTGCCTCTATGGCTATATATTTATTTCTCACGAAAATGAAATATAACTAAGGAAATGTTATGGATGATAGAAAGGAAGAGTAAAAGCAAGCACTGCAATTAAAGCCATAAGTGCCAGTGTTATGAATGAAGCAACGTGAGTTATCCTGCGAATTTTTCTCACCTCATCCAGCTTCCCCTCCCTGGAGAGACGCACTATCTTTTTTCCATGGTAAAGGTTATTGGCGTACATCAGAACAAGCATTATTACAACCACTATTCCCTTTACCAGAAGAATCTTACCACCAGTTGTTGTGGTAAGGTCAGAGAGGGTAGGAAGGTATTCATATCCAAGGTAAAGGCCGGTGGTAATTAGTATGGCAACTGATATGTCAGTAGCCGTGCCAAAGATCCTGCCAATATTCCCCAGGATCTTGGTCCTCTCCTTCTCATCTGAAGTAATCCTGAAAGTAGCAGGCCAGACCACAATCCAAATGAAAAATGACCCGCCGATGAAGAAGAGTGCTGTGAATGCATGTATCCAGAGGATGATTAGGAAAGTTATGTTCATGGCCGAGTATCATTTTGGTGCCCATATTTTTTCTCATCCACAGAACACTTATGGTATCAGCATCGGGATTCTAAATGCTACCAAAGCCTGGAGCCTGCGATTTTCACATTTTTTATTAGCTTTTGTCTTCATGAGTCATACTCAGGACGATTCTCAGGGGAATAATTGTCGGGTTTTGAGGAAGCTGCTGTCCTGAACTCATCCTTCCTAAGGGGGATTTACTAAGGGAATCACCATTTTTCATGGCATATCAATTGGATTCATCCTACGGCTTAAGTCCTAGACTATCTGCTAATATGAGCGTAAATCATTAATCTTGACAAGGAATACCAGATCATGAAGCTTTACGATTGCAACAAGATTCACAGGATAACCATAATGTATCTGCCATCTGGGCCTGGCCAGTATGCTGGCGATAAGATAAAGGTCCTGGCTCCGGAAGAATCAAGGGCTGTTTGCGAGGAGGCAAACAGCAGGGAGATATCAATTGAGAAGCTTCTCAAATCCAGAGAAAAAATTGAATCTGTCGTAATAAACCTTGTAGTCCCATTTCCTGAGCACGTGCCAAAATCTCCCGCTGTTCAGCAAAAGCATGAGGCAGACGCCGTTCCAGCTCAGTGATGGGTGTCAATATTTCAGCAGATTTTTTGCAAATGGTTATTAACCATAAGTTTTTCAGAAGATCATGACAGATGATCTTCCAGAGATGAGATCAAGGCATCCATACGTCATGTATGATATGCTCAAATCCACTCCATCAGGCATAAAAAAGACCCTGGAAATAATGGAAAAGGCAGAAATACAGTTCAATGGCGACAGGCTTTACATGACAGGGAACGGCACGGCTTTTCACTCAGCAGTCATGGGGTCAGCCTTTCTCTCTGGAACAGACAGGCAATGGTACCCAGTGCAGGCATTTGAGCTTGAGAAATATCACAAACCTGCCGGTACTATAGCCGCTTTTTCTCACACTGGCAAGACAAGATCCACCATAGATGCGGTTAAGGTTGCCAGAAAAACTGCCCACGTAATTGGGGTTACGCATTACAGGGGAAGCCCCCTCTTCATGGAATCTGATGTCCCCATCGTAATTGGGGATTCGCCAGACTTGTCGCTATGCAATACGAAGGCTTTTTTTGACAACGCATTCGCATCAATGGAAATAGCTTCCAGATTTTCAGGAATTGATGTGAATCCCACTGAGGTTCTGGATGCTGTTGTAAAAAACCTTAATCATACTGAAAGGCAGGCTGCAGAGGCGGCGTCCAGCCTCAAGAGCTGCAGGGACATTTTTGTGCTGGGTGCAGGGCCAAATTACTATGCTGCCAGGGAGGCTGCACAGAAGATGAAGGAATCCACTCACCTGCACGCAGAAGGTATCGAACTTGAGGAATTTAACCACGGATGTACAGCTGTTCTAGATGAGCACTCCCTTGTAGTCATAATCAATTCCCCTGAAGTGAGCGAAAGGGCATCACAGATAATGCGAGCCTGCAGGCATACATCCACAAAGACACTAGTTATTGACGGAGACGGAGACTTTTCAATTCATACAGAGAGGACTGGAGACATAAATATGGACACAATCCCGGAGATGGTGCCGCTCTACTATCTAGCATATTATCTGGCAGTGGAAAAGGGCATAAATCCTGATATGCTAAGATTTGAGGACAGGAGATATCTTGATTTTGACAACGTAGTATTCCCGCCAGGGGCACATTGATGCCATAAAGAACACACGGATGGCATTTCCATGTTTTCCGGATGCGTGAGACGTTACCCTGATGAGATTTCAGCGTAAGGTTTTGCCATTCATGAGTTCATCATACTTTGCCTTTAGGCGCTTAAGTGTTGTTTCAACAAGATTCCTGGCAGCAGAATCATCTGTTGCCGATGCAGATACCTCTATTTCCAGGACAGGAGTGTTAAGCTCAAAGGATACGGGGTGGCTCTTAATATAAACACTTCCTCCAGCCAGCTTCATCTCCTCTGCCACAATGGGGGCAAAGGTGCTTTCCATTACGCCGTGAAGCGTTATGCTGTCCTCATAGTAAGCCCTGTCCCTCACCTTTATCCTGGAAATGATCGAATCAAGTATGGCCTTCATCTCAGAGGGAACACCGGGAAGTATGATCACAGTTCTCCCCCTATACTGCAAAAAGACTCCTGGGGCAGTGCCCACGGGATTTGGCAGTGGTTCAGAACCCCTCGGGAGCATGGCCATCTTCATTCTTTCAGGTGTTAGTTCCAGATTTTGGGCAAGATACTTGCTTTTGATCATGGAGAGCGCTTCTGCATTTGTCTCCACTGGGAGGCCAAGTGCATCCGAGATACATTTTACAGTCATGTCATCAAAGGTTGGGCCCAATCCGCCAGAAGTGACAACTAGATCACTGAAGCCCACGCACTGGGTAATTCCCCAGGCTATCTCAGCTGGGTCATCCCTGACAACAATGCCGCGGTAAACATCATAACCGGCAAAGGTCAGCACCCTGCCTATGTGGGAAAAATTTGTATTTATGGTTCTGCCCTTAAGGATCTCATTTCCAATTGTGAGTATGGAAGCTCTCACGCACTACCGGCCTTTTTCTGAAGTTTGCTCATTTTCCTCTGGTGTTTCTGGATCTTGTCCTTCAGTTTCTTGAGTCCATACGCATCAAGAGGCTCCTTCTTTTTCTGCACCCACTGCTTGAGTTTCTCCCTATATTCAGAATCCTGGCACATGTCAAGAGCATTCAGCTCAAATTTCTCAAGATCTCTCATCTGGGCCATCTTATCAAAGAGTAATTGGCACTGAAATTAAGAATTTTCGCTAAAAATATGTTTCAGAACATGCTCCAGATATCCAACTGCCATGCTGAATGGACTCAGGCTTTAGCGGAAATCGCATTTCCCTCCAGGGTTGTAGATATGATAATGGTTCAGCATCCATATGCCTTGAGGAAACATTGATCAGGGTAAATTTCTTTACACAGCATGCAGTAAGAAATTTAGAACTCAATGACAAGCACGAGGAAGTGGGGGGAGGGAATTCTGGAAAAGATTTCTTAACACATGTTTATGGCAAACATAGTTTCAGTAATGCAAGATATGGGTCGTAATTATTATGCAAGCACGGGACAGATAATGCCCTCATCAGCTAAGGGTATTATGTTTACCCATAGATAAACAGTCGTGAAAATAATGGCATAGTCATGTTTATATAACAAGAATTCAATCATCATACATGATAAACCAGAAGAATGATTTCTACAGCGAGGCATATAATTTTGTGAAGAAACATAAAGCCGTAAATAATGAGTTCATCGACAGATTTGCAAGAGGTGATATCACAGAGACTGAGTTCAGGAGGTTCTCGGAGGAATTCTATCACTTTACAAGGGAGTGGCCATCAATACTTTCAGTGCTTCTTGTCAACACTCCGGATGAGGAAGACGCTGCAAACCTCACCACAATACTGGTTTCAGAGCTCGGCGATCAGGACCCCAGGAAAAGGCATGAGCTTCTCTACCGGATGTATCTCAGGAGCTTGGGCATAGACCCAGCATCTCTTGTAAAGAAGAAACAGCTCCCCTCCACAAAGGCATGGCTCGATGGCATGAGAAGATATTTTGCCGGCAACCATTTCGAGGCTCTTGGTGCTGAATTCGGCCTTGAAAACATGGCAATACCCATGTGGGACAAGATTCTAGCGGGAATGAAGATCTGGGTTGAGAAACATCCAGAATATTCAAACATGGACATCAAATATTTCACCTTCCACAGGGAGCTTGAGGAACATCACGAGGAAGCAATGGAAAACGTGCTTGGCGCGCATGCAAACGATCCTGCTGCCAGAGAGATGTTTCTTAGCGGAGCCGATGGCATACTCAACCTGGAAGAAAAATTCTGGCTAGGAATTGCGGATAAGAACTGAATTATACACCGCAATGATCTATGGCGGTGGATACCACCATATATTTTCTCAGGCACGGAATAACTGATTCAAATAAGAAAGGCATCTGGCAGCTTTCCCTGGATGAAGGCCTGAGCCCTGAGGGTGCGGAACAGGCGAGGAAAGTGTCCGTAGCAATAGAGGGGTTGAGGCCTGATGTCGTTGTATCGAGCCCCATGAAAAGGGCCCTGATCACAGCTCAGATTGTTTCAGAGGAAGTTGGTATAGGGAGTATCGTCACAATCCCGGAACTTGCCGAGAGAAAGGGCGGAGTAATAGAGGGGATGACTTCCCAGCAGATATATGACAAGTTCGGCATTTCTATTCACACAATACTTGACGTATCCATTGATAGGCTGTCCGGTGTAGAGCCTGTTGATGCATTCAGTCAAAGAGTAATGTCTGCAGTTCGTAAGATTGAGGAAAAGTACCGCGGAAAAAGAATTCTTGTGGTAACCCACGGAGGAGTGATCAGGGCATTCTACACCTTCTTCGTGTCAAATAACTCCGATAGGCGTGTGTTTCGTAACTGTTCAATTCTTGGCGTCAAGAGGGAGGCCGGAACCTGGGCTGCCTTCTACTTTCTGGACACGGAATATCAGCAGTAGTGTGGAACTTATTTTATGAAAAAATTTCGCCATTGCCTAAGATACGATCCTTTTAATAACTGCAGCGATACTGGCCCATGCAGGCCAAGTCTGAAGGGAACAGAATAATGGTCAAGGCTGAATATGGCGAGGACGTCAAGGATGTCATCAATTCAGTGCTGGACAAATTTCACATTTCATCCGGCGAGATAACATGGGGTCTCGGAAAGATAAGGGACCTTGAAATAGGATATCATGATGGCAAGGACTATCTGCGGAGAGTTTTCCGCGATGGCCTTGAGATTGTTTCCTTCCATGGATCGATAGCCTCCGTTGAGCCAAGGCTGCATATTCACTGTGCTGGAGCCGGTCCTGATCATGCGCTTGTTGGCGGTCATTTCTTCGGAGGGATTGCAGAACCGCTACTTGAAATGAGCATAACAAAATTTGATGAGATCAATATTGTCCGCGAGAAATCCCAGAAATCAGGTCTCATGGAGGCAAGGCTTATCTAGAGCATCTCACGCAGAAGCTTTTCTGCTAGGTCTCTGGGGCCGCCAAGTTTCTCCGCTATGTAGTTGAAATCCTTCTCAGTTATGCCGTATTCGCTTAGGGTAGATGCCAGCCCAAGATTTTCAATGAAGCTTGCTACGCTGGCAGAAAACTGCTTTGCTAGTGCCTTTATGTCGGTGGATTCCATCCCAAGAGCTTGTGCCATCAAGGCGAGAGGGGCAGGTTCTGTGCGGGCATAATGGCTCAGTACAGCCGGCAGAGTGATACAACTAGTCACGCCATGAGGAATTTCCCATTTAGCGCCAATTATTCTTCCAATGCGGTGGCTGAGCCCAAATGGCGAATCGAAAACCTCGAAGTAAGAATACCATGCTGCAAGCTGGCATTCATGACGTGCATCCAGGGAATCGTTGCCAAGGTTGTAGATGATTTTCCGGAGTGCCGCCAGGGCCATGATCCGTGCGGGTTCGCTCTGGAAATTTGATGTCATTGTCTCAATGACGTGATCCAGTGTCCTTATGCCAGTTGTCCTCCACAACCTTTGAGGCGTCTCAACAACAGCCTCAGGATCCAGGAAGACGTACTGCGGCGTTATTTCCCTGTCCCGGATCCCACTCTTTTCTCCCCCGATGGAGTACCCAGCAGAATGTGAAAATTCAGCTGCTGAGAGGGTGGTTGGGATAGATATCTGCACAGCATCGTGCCTATAATAATACCTAACAATCTTGGCAGCATCCTGTACGCTGCCTCCTCCAATTGAAATGATTCCGTCACAGCCTTTGTTCCTCATCATCTCCGTGGCGTGCTCTATCTCTTCCATGGGAGCATGCTGGGTAATCTCCCTGAATTCGGAAAAGCCCGTCTGGAGATCAGCCAGGAAGTCGGAATAGAACACTGTCCTGGAAACGGAATTGGACGAAATAATGAGCGGATTATTTATGCCAAGTTCTCCAAGGAGGCCAGGGAGCTCCAAGGTGGCGTTCTTTCCGTGATAGACTGTCCTGAGGGGAAGGTAGTTGAACTTCATTTGTACCAGGATTCCATATAGCCGGCATCCTCTGCCTTCAGTGCAGATGAAGTAACCATCAGCGGCTCGTAGGCTTCCACCATTACCGCGATTTCATCCGTGCCTTCCTTGCCAATTGCAGCCTCCATGGCCCCCGGTTGTGGTCCATGGATCAAGCCCCTGACATGAAGAGTTATTGATCCTGGGGATATCCCCCGACGGCTCATGAAATTGCCTGACGAGTAAAAGAGGACTTCATCCGTATCGATGTTGCTATGGTAATATGAAATTGGGATGGAACGGGGATGGAAATCGAACTTCCGCGGCAGGAAAGTACCTAGCATGAAGGAAGGGGAGCTGAATGTCTCGTGGACAGGCGGCGGTTGATGCAACTTTCCAACAATTGGTGCCATCAGGCGGGTGCTTATGGCGAATGGGTATAGATAGCCATCCCAGCCTGCAACATCAAAGGGGTTGCGGTCCCTCAACTCTTCCAGGAAGTAGTCGCCATAATCCACCATGACAATATATTCCCCGGGTGAATCGTCCGGCTTGGCCAGTGAAGGCACCCGTATGTCTCTTGTATAGAATGGTGCCCCCTCCTTGATCTGCCCGTAAACATTGAGGTATCTTGGAGGGATGGAGCATCTCTGCCTTGATTCCACCAGGAATGCCTCAATTCCAGATGCGCCAGATATTCTGTAGGTTGTCCCCTTGGGAATGTAAAGATAGTCATCTTTCTGGAAGGCGATGTTGCCAAGCATTGTTTCAAGCAATCCAGACCCCTTATGTATGAACCATATCTCGTCGTGTACTGCATTCCTGTAAAGTCTTTTGGTCTCATTGAGCGGCTTGACAACTGATAGCACTAATGATGAGTTGAACATGAGCGGAATTCTTCCATCAACAAAATCCCCTCTGGCTTCAATGTCAAAGGACTTTATGTGCCTGTGCCTCATCTCTGCCTGTGAACCTTTGGCAAGGGAACCTTTCTCCTTCCTGGAAAGCGACTTCACACGCGTAGGCTCCCCGAGGTGGTATAGAAGCGAATAGGGGCCTTCAAAACTCTCCTCTCCAAAAAGCTCCTCACGCAGAATACTTTCCCTGCTGTCATATGTATGCCTGCTCTCAGGCATCCTTCCCTGTTTAACGTAGAAAACCATGCTGTCACCTACACTATTCCTGATACGAGTTCCCCAAGGACACTGGAATGAAATCTGACCACATCACCCTTTTTGAGCCACCCATTCTTTTCAGGGCCAATTTCAAGTATGCACCCTCCTCCTGCAGTGCCGCTCATAATGATATCGCCAGGCTTCAGGCTGGTTCCGGTGGATGCCCACGAAATCATTTCCTGGAATGTCCAGTGCATCCTGTTCAGGTTTGAGGATGCGTACTCATTATCGTTGACATATGCCTTGAGATCGCAATCCAGCTTTCTTTCCGGATCAAGCCGGGATGCCATCTCATCCGCAGTCACAAGGAACCGCCCAAAGCTTGTGGCAAAATCCTTGCTCTTTGCAGGGCCAAGGCCGATCTTCATCTCCTTTCTCTGTATGTCCCTTGCGCTCCAGTCATTTGCAAGCATAAACCCGAATATGTACTGCCAGGCATCGCTCTTCGGTATGTCCTTGCCCTCCTTCCCAATCACTGCAGCCACCTCAAGTTCAAAATCAAGTTCGCTGCTGAACTCGGGATACGTTATATCATGATCACTGGGGAAAAGCGAGGAATTTCCGGAGTAATAATAGGCTGGAAACTCGTACCATTCAGGCACCATTTCGAGGCCCCTCCTTGCCCGTGCGGCCCTGACATGATCCTCAAATGCATAAAAGTCCCTTATCTGGTTCACCATTGGAATCGGAACAAGATATGAAGACGGGACATAGTCAGTTATTCCTGAAAGCCTGCCCTCTCTTAGAAAGGCGGCAACCTTTCCAGAACTCCTTGACACATCGGAAAAGAAAGTTCTTGGGGATTCTCCTGGATCAACTCCTGCAATCTCATAGAAATCCAGGAAAGACTCTCCGTGTACCACAACGGTTTTTGGCCCATCGTCGGTATTTATTCTTGCTATCCTCATGGCTAAAGGTTACCCCTTCTTGCCTGCTCGGCCTCAATGGACTTGAAGAGCTCCCTGAAATTGCCCTTTCCGAATGACGTTGCCCCTTTTCTCTGTATGACCTCGTAGAAAAAGGTTGGCCTGTCACCCACGGGCTTGGTGAAGATCTGAAGAAGATAGCCATCATCATCCCTGTCCACAAGTATGTTCAGGCGCCTTAGGTCCTCAAGCTTTTCGTCTATTTTCCCCACCCTCTCAAGAAGTGTATCATAATATACGGAAGGTGTTGGCAGGAATTCAACACCACGTTTCTTCATCTCCTCAACGGTCTTCACAATGTTGCCGGTCTCAATGGCAATGTGCTGTACACCTGGTGAGTTGTAGTAGTCCAGGTACTCCTGTATCTGTGATTTCTTCAGCCCTATTGCCGGCTCGTTAATGGGAAATATGATCTTCCTGTTGCCATAGTGGACCACCTTTGATCGAAGGGCAGAGTATTCGGTACTTATGTCCTTGTCGTCAAAGCTGATGAGCTGATCAAAACCCATGCCCTTCACATAATAGTCAACCCATGAGTTCATCATCCTGTCTTCGACATTTCCCACTATATGATCGATCTTCTTCAGACCAACTGGTTTTGCCCTGCTACCAACCTCCACAAAATTTGGAGGTATATCGGAGCCGTAGTCTGCAGTTTCCTCCAGAGTGTGTAACGTATCACCGAATGATGACACAACGGCGGTGTTCATGACACCATCGCGGCCCTTGATTCTTACTGTATTTCCCACCCTGGCAATTCCGCGTTTGCGGATGAATTCAACTGTATCGCCGAGGTTTTCAACGCTTAATGATACATCCCTGACTCCATCCCCATGAAGCCGCACATGATCTGCAATTGGAGAATTATAGTTCAGAAAGCTTGTGAAGATGAGCTTTACGTCACCCTGCCTGAGAAGGTATGATACCCTGTCCCTGATGCCTGTTTCCGGCCCGGAATAGGCAACCAGATCGAAGCCGAGTGCCTGTTGATGGTAATAGGCCCACTGCCTGGCTGATCCGACGTAATATTCGACAGCGTTGACCGAATCGAACAGGTTTTCATTGTCCATGTATGAATAACAATAATACAGTAATAAGGATTATTCATGATAAACCGCTAAATAGCGATGTCACATGATATCCAGTGCCATCACTCAGGCGGAAATGCATAACTAATTGAATGCAATGGAGGAAATGATAAAGTTGGGCGAAGAGATTTACACATCTGTCCTCACCTACAGG
The DNA here is from genome assembly GCA_021797355.1 of Thermoplasmata archaeon. Lineage (GTDB taxonomy): Archaea > Thermoplasmatota > Thermoplasmata > Thermoplasmatales > Thermoplasmataceae > UBA509. The sequence goes on from JAJZZX010000003.1 coordinate 134,395, forward strand.
TTCCGGCAAGAATTTTACGCCTCTCCTGACAGCCAGAAGGACAGGACTGTTGATTCCATTAATTCGTTCTTCAACCAGTGGTCCGGGAAACTGATCAACCTCAGGATGTACAGATCAGTGCGGTACGACTGCGACATAATTTTCTGGTTTTCATCCCATGATCCGGCTTCCATTGCAGGTTTCCGGGAATCACTGAACCACTCTTTTTCGGGGATGGCTGAGCCTGCTTACAGCATGTTTTCACTCTATGAGCATTCCCCCTATCTCAAGGCTGGCAAGAGACTGGAAGATACACTGAGGTTCCCGCCAAAGAGGTATTTTGTTGCATACCCGATGAGCAAGACTCCGGACTGGTACCTCATAGACTATGACGAGCGAAAGAAGATACTGGCTGAGCACATCGGAATGGCATCATCACATCCGGAAAACCAGGACATTAGATCATATACAACCTACTCATACGGGCTTGGAGACCAGGAGTTCGTGGTTCTTTACGAAACTGATTCACTTGCGCAATGGTCGCACGTGACTGCAAAACTAAGGGAGGCAACTGCAAGGAAATGGATCATAAAGGAAGAACCAATATTCATTGGAATACTGTCTGAGCCATTTGCCATGCAGAGGTGATTTTACGGCTGGTTCTGCTTTCCCATTGCATCCTTCACTCGCTTGACTAGCCCTCCAAGGGCATCTCCAACGTTGGTGCCCTTCCTCATTGTGAAGGAATATCGGCCCTGGCTATCCTGGCTTAGCCCAAGGGAGGCCAGCATGGCATTCTTGATCCTCTCCTTTTGCCAGTTGTCCTGAATTTCACGCAGCTTTGACATTGTATCTGTGAGGCTTGTGGTCAATATTCCTGCCTTCATTGACAGTATCATCTCATCGCTGCTGATCGATCTCATGGAATTTTCATCTACAACCAGGGCCAGTATGTCGGCACCCATCCTGTACTTCGCAAGGACAAGCGCCTCCCACACCTTCTCGCTCAGGCGGGAAGATGAATATGCCACGAGGACTGATATTTCAGGAGACACCATTAGCAGGTTATCCATGCCTGAAAGTTCCGGGGGCAGGCTTCTCACACTGTTTGCAGACCAGCCCAGTGCTCTGGAGTGCTTCTTAAGGGCAACCATCATTTCAGATTCTCTAGAGTCCGCTGCAGAAGCACTGTGATCTGCATTATTATGCATTGGAGAACCGCATTTCTGGCAGTATGCTACACCTTCCGGCATATGTGAACCACAGTTCGGGCACACAATCATGAAATAACCATGGCAGAAGATGATTTGAAAACTTCCACTGGCATCAAACTCGAATCGGGAGCATCATTCATGTAAGCTCTTGAACCCGTAGTCATGATTGGCACAGTGCAAGAGGCTCTTCCTAATCTCGCTCATGTCGCTGTATCTGTTTGCGGGGTCTGGATCAATGCACCTCATTATTATGTACTGCAGCGGCTTCTTGACGAATGGGTTTACCTTTGACGGTTCCGTTACCGGAACAGAACTGGCATCCCTGATGAGCTGGTTCCTGTCTGAATAGAACTTGCTGGAATTGACCCTGCTCTCAATGAAGACCTGCCTCTTTGCAAGGTTCTTCGCAGACTTGAAATCGTTGTGCGATCCCGTCAGCATGTAATACATTACCATTCCGAATTCATATACATCATAAGTTTCATCTGTGTTATAGTTGTTCAGGAGTATTTCTGGAGGTGAATAAAGGACGGAGAACTGTGAGAAGACTATGTTGCCAAATCCCCTTACCTTTGCTGATCCGAAATCGACTATTTTTGGAACCATGACGTCCTTTCTCATGTCCTGGATAAGCCTTTCCGGCGTCCTAGCGTAAGACTTGACAGAGAGCCCATTTCTGCTGGAAAACATTATGTTATCTGGCTTTATGTCACCGTGCAGTATCTTTGCGTCATGGGCATCCTGTAGCCCCTGCTCAACCCTGGTGACAATCTCAAAGAACAGCTCGATCTGCTTCTGTGTGTTGAACTTTATTTCAAGGTCAGACAGCTTTCCTCCCTGAAGCAGTTCCATGATAATTGCAGGGGGGTTCTCCTTGTATTTCTCCATCTTTGTGCCGTCTTCCGGATACGTCCTGAGGCCAACCCCTATGATATTTACAACATATTTCTTTCCATTGAGGATCATCACATTCTGGAACTCAAGCAGAAACTTTCTCAGGAATTCGTTGTCAAACGCAATCTTGGTCCCGTCTGATGCGAACGGTTTCAGTATCTTGATGGCGACCTCTGCCTCGCCCGGCTTCACAGCCTTGAGAACATAAGCAAAGCCTGTTTCCCTGCTGATTATATCAGTTACCCGATATCCAGATATTTCCCTGCCAATCCAGAAGTCCGGGACATTTTGGGAATTGCCTGAATGCTGTGCCGGCCTTGGCTGAGGCTTTGGCTTTGGTGTGGGCTGCACCACCTGTACACTCTGCTTCCTGGCAGCCGGTTTACGGTTTACCTGGACAGTCTTGAGCAGATCATAGTTGGCAAGAAACTTCTCCTTCATTGATCCGGAAATGTATCCGGCAGTTCCCACAACTACAGACGACAGTGCCATGCCTGCAATAAGGGGCACCTGGAATTTCCCCCCATCGCCAGCCATATAAAGGGAGATAAGCCCCATGGCAAGGATAGTGCCAAATACAATTGTAGACTTCCCACCCTTTGAAGCGATTATTCTGCCAGCCAGGACAAAGAACGTCAGGATAAGAATAGCTATTAGGACGATGAAATAAACCCTGGGAGACAGGAACTCCCTGAATCCAATCTTTCCGTCAATGAAGGACGTAGGCAGGAGGCCGAAATAAAGGAGAATGAAGTATCCTCCAACTGTTGGAATTACCGCACCTGCCAGCTTCTTAAGAGACATCGGCCGGGAAAAGCCCCTGAATATGTATACTATTGAGATGGACGCAATTATTGCAAGAACATATGACAGAAGCAGGTAAGCTAAAGGAAAAACCAGTGTTGCTGGATGAACTAGGCCGGAGAGGAAATACTTCAGGCTGCCTTGTAAATACAGGGGCACCATTACCATGTTCCCGTACAGCAGTATTGCTGGTATCCTTCTGTGAAATTTGAACCTTGCATAATAGGCCTCCACGGCAATCATTGGGATTGAGATGTAAAATACTTCGTGAACGAATGTTGAGAGGGAATCCATGTAAACAAGATTTCTGTTAAGCTGCGGAATGAATGCGAGAAGCATGAAGGTTCCGGTGATTATGGCCTCCCCTGAGATCTTGTTCTTCAGTGGTGCCTTCTTCAGTAGTGCTGAAAAGAAGGAACCTGTTACAAGGATAAGTGCAAAATACGGCATGTAGAGGAGCCCGATAGCCATGTAGGGTTCGGCAGGGAGGAGGAATGACATTGACCTGTATTCCCTAACAAGAAGCAGGAGAAAGCTCAGAAGGAAGAAGAGCCACGCAAATCCCACAATGGACTTCCTGGCTGCCTTGTAGCCGCCCTGTGGATTCTTTGCGACAGTTCCGAAGGCAACCAGAACTATTGCCAGCTCGAGAGTTAGGGCTGTGACTAGATGTGCATGCGGTATAGCAGGGAACACAAGGACATAGCTGTTGGCAAATATTATGAGCGCTACCAGAACAAGTACGGATCCTGCGGCCTGGAGTATCAGGCCCGCTTTAGAGGCCATTCTATGCTACCCTCCACCTCATCCGGCACAATTCCTATTTTCTGGCTTTCCTTCCCGAGGCCGCCATCGACCTGTACATCAAGAATGGCAGCCTTTCCCTTGTGATACCTGGAGGAGAAAATTGAAACAAGCATATCGCCAAACATGTATTCATATCCGTTCTTCTTCACTTCATGTGCCCTGACCATCAGTTTGATTCCATTTTTCCGGGCAAAATCATTGAACGCGTCCGGGCCAAAGAGATAGGTGCCCTCACCCCTAGTTCCCGGAAGAAATCCGTCAACGTATTCCCTGGGATCATTCCACAGTATCTGGAATGCATCCTGGTTGGCTGGCTCCAGGTCATCCATTGGCAGTTTCTCCCAACTGCCAATTTCTGTCGCGCCCTGCGGTATTCCCCCATGGACGGCAATCAGCTGGCCGTTTATGAAAAGGGCGTATGGCAGCCGGCCATAAAGCCTGAGTATGTGCGGATAAACCGATTCAAGCAGGCCAAATTCCTTAAGCTCATCCATGAAACCATAGTATTCGTTCGTAAGGGAACTCTCATGATTTCCCCTCACTATTACTATCCTCGTGGAAAAGATTGCACATTCTACCGGGAATAAAAGATTGAGCAGCTGGTTCTTGCCTCTGTCAACAAGATCGCCCACAAAGCACACCATTCTGCTGTTCACAGAGACTGCAAGAGCATAGGATGTTACGTCAAGCGCACCATGGGTATCGCCAATAAATGTAACTGTCCCCGATTCAATCACGACCTTCTTGACAGGAACGGGATGGCCCAGCTTTTCCACATACCTGTCAATGGTGTCATTAATCTGGTTTGGAATTGCTAAATACATTTGAAGCACCGATTCAAACTGCATTCAGTGACGTAACCTTTATTATGGTCCCCTCTCCGAACTTTATCAGTGATTTTTCAGCAATCTTTGTCTTCTCCTTTATCTCAACAAACTTCACTCCATCATAGAGGAAGGAACCATTGCTGCTCCCGACATCTTCCAGGTAGTAAGAGCCGCCGTCTAGGACTATTTTTGCATGCATCCTGGAGACGCTGCCGTCCGGAATCTGAAGCACATTCTCCGGGGATCTTCCCACAGAAACCGCAGGAAAGACGGAGAAATTGACCCTGACCTTCTTTCCCATAAGCCCTTCAACTGGCGTCTGGACAAACTGAATCTCGAGGAAACTCTCGTTTTCTGGAGGAGGGGATTCCACCTTCTGTGATTTTTCCTGAACGGGCGGCTGCGGTGCAGATCCCTGGGGCGGAGGGGCCTGCTGGCTCTCCTGAAGCCTAACTTCTGCCCCTGTTTCCACCACACTGATCTTTCCTGAGCCGCAAACTATGCACACGTCTTCTGAATCCTCATTCTGGGAACCACACTTAGTGCAAAACCATGTCATTTTCAATTCCTCTTTATCTTTGTTGTCTGGTTGTACGCTTCTTTCTTGTCCACATCTCCACTGCCAGAGGACAGCACCCGGTCAAGTTTCCTCGTAGCCTCTATGAACTCGATCTTCCTGGTTGCGTTTGCTGCCTCCATGGCCTGCTTGTTTATCCTGGTGGCGGTGTCAAAGTCTCCCTGAGCAATCAGGTATTCCACCTGGTTCATCTGCATCTTTAGCCTTGCCTCGTTTACCAGGTCCCTGTTAATATGTGATACAACGGTTTCTGAATTCTTGGTCCTGGTAAGGTTCAAAGTTTCCCGCAAATCCTTCTGTGAGCCGTCATTGTCCCTGAAGGAAAGGGTTGCCTGCATTGCGGCAATGTTCCCTTCAGCCCCTCCCTTTATGTCTATGGACCCTGTGACATTGACTGGAGTTGAACCTATTGACCCAAGGGATACGGTTGCAATGCCGTCATCAACGGTGAATGACTGGTCAAAGATATTTATTGATCCGGATTCGCGAGGTACAATCTTAAGAACTGCTGATGAACCCCCGGAGGTTGCTGCTTCAACGGCGTACTTTCTGAAGGTATCGGAAACAAGGCTCCTGTCTGTGGCGTTTACAAAATCACCGTTTGTTATGTCTGAAATCCTCTTCAGTATGGTCTCATCATAGTCGCCTATTCCTATTGAAACGATTTTCATTCCTATTTCAGATGCGTTGGCAGCAAGCTTCTCATACTGGTCCAGGTCATTGACATCTGACGGCTGGCCGTCAGTGAGAATTATCGCTGTCACTGAACCGCCCTCCTGGCTGAATTTCCTGGAATCATCATACACCGTCTGTAGCGCCCGGTACAGGCTGGTTCCACCTGAGGCTTTAATCTTGTCAATTTCTCGGGTTATCTTATCTATGTCGTCAACCGGAGACATTGGTATTATTCTTTCTACCCTGTTTGCGAAGGAATAAAGTGCCAGCTCATTGCTTTCCCCAAGGACATCCAGAACCATTTTGGCAGCATCCTTGGCATCATCCAGTTTCTCTCCATGCATGGAGCCGCTTCTGTCAATTACAACCGCAATGGCGGATCCCGAACCGGTATCTTCACCCTCCACGGCACTTACTGCTATCTGGAAATATATCTTGGTAAGCGTGTCAGAGAAGCAGTAGGAATTGCTTGCCTTAAGTTCCATTTTCAGCATATTATGGAAAGAAATAATTAAAGTTTAAGAATATTTTGGTCTATAATTATATATTTCACAAAAGAGGCAGAAGTGCGGTATAATTCCATACAGAGAAGGTTCCACGGCAAATTAGGCATATGGCTGGCGAGAAAATTGAACATTGCGTCTCAGCAGGAGGAATGGTTTCAGCAGCTTAAAATTGGCATAGGGCCCAAGTTATGCCAGTGTAATTCAGAATGTTATTATAATAAAATTCAGTTTGGAACTCATGACAGAAAACGCGAACCTTTCAGAGTTGATTGAGAAGTCAAGGAAAATTTCTGAGGATGGGGCATTGGTCACATATGACCTGACGCTGGGACTGGATTTCAGCAACCCGGCATTGGTGGCCAGATCCCTTGCGGAGGTCTTCTTCAAGGAGGATGCTTCAGGCTGGTTTCGGGTTGACGGAGATGAGGTCAAATTCGCGCCTACGCACAAGGTAAGAATAGTTCTGTCGCAGGATCATGGAAAGATGCTTGAAAATGTCATAGATGATTTCCTGAAGGATATGAAGATAGAGGAACTGCCTGAGCATTTTGCTGCCCAGATAAGGGATGAAACGGATGAATCGGCCAGGCTAAAGGCCAAGATGGTGGCCCATAGCCTCACTTCTTCACTTTTCAGTCACAGCGAAAAAAAGGTCCTAAGGGAATACATAACGGATGATCTGCTGGTCGATCTACTGGGAAGCCTGGAAATTCGCACACTCAGCGGACAGGACTTAATCGACTGGAAGAATATCCCAATATAGTGATACTTGGGATACGGCCCGCCGCCCTTCATGATGCCATGGCAGCACTCATGGGGCCGGGCTAGAGCCGCACTCTTGATGAACCTAAGGTAACGGATACGCACTGCTTTTATGGCAGGTTGGTATGCTCAGTCATTGATCATAGTCAGATATTCAGAAATAGGCCTCAAGGGCGCAAGGGCAAGGAGAAGAATGGAGAGCCTGCTACGGAGGAACATTTCTGCCGGGCTCTCTGCCAGCGGTGAAAAATGTGGCTTCAGGTGGGAGCGCGGAAGACTATTTCTGGATGGATACAGCAATAGCGCTGTTTTGTACGACGTGCTCTCCAGGACAATGGGGGTGAAGTCATTCTCAGAGGTGGTCTCACTCAGGTTCAAGCATCCGGATGAGATAGCCAGGAAAGCCGTTGCACTTTACTCAGGAACTGTAGCTGGCAGGAAATTTGCTGTTAGATCCAGGAGGGCAGGAGGGCAGAACTTCAACTCCGTAAACCTGAACGTCCTGGTGGGGGATGCGCTCTTTCCATTTTCAGCGGGTGTTGACCTCGATAACCCGGAGGTGGAGGTGAGCATTGAGATCAGAAATGATATTGCTTACTTCTTCACTGATACACATAAGGGTCCTGGAGGGCTGCCCATTGGTTCCGAGGGCAACCTGGTAGCTCTTGTTTCAGGAGGTATTGACTCCCCGGTTGCAGCGTGGATGATGCTCAAGCGTGGATCACCTCTCTCATTTGTGTTTGTTTCACTGGCCCATCCAGTTGACACCATGGACTTTCTTGAGTCGCTGGAAGTCCTTGCCGGAAGGTGGTCCCATGGATATGATCCTGAAATCCATATTATTAATGGCAGGATACTTGTTGAAAAAATGGCTGACGGCAATTCATATACAGCACCGAGTGTCACATTCAAGAGGATTCTCTATACTGTAGCAATGCGTATTGCAGAGTCCTCGGGTTCATTTGGTATAGTTACGGGCGAATCCCTGGGGCAGGTCTCGTCACAGACCCCTGAGAATCTTTTTGCCATTAACCACGGAATAGCCTTCCCAATATACAGGCCGCTCATAGGCATGGACAAGGACGAGATTTCAGATCTGGCGAGGAAGATAGGCACATTTCCGCGGAACAGCAGGGGTGAATTCTGTTCTCTTTTCTCCCGCAACAGCATCATAGGCGTTACCCCGGACCAGGTGGACCAGGATATGCTGCGTTATGATCTGGTTTCATCGCTACTTTCCAGCCAAGAGATAATTCATGGCAGCGGCATAAGAGAATACATGGACTCGCTAGGATTCCATGACATGGCACCGCAGGATGTGACCGGGGACATGGTAGTTGTTGATCTGAGGTCCGGGGAAAAATTCAGCCAGTGGCACGTTCCCGGTGCATTGAGGGCGGGAATAGGCGACATTAAAGGCATTGTTTCACAGTTCGGCACAGGCAAGCCCTATGTATTCTACTGTCAGAAAGGCCTTCAGAGTGCTTTCGCGGCAACTGAAGCAAGGAAGATGGGGGCCCTTGCATACTACACTGACGTTGAGGGCATCAGGCGTGTTGTGGCGAAGCAGCAGTTGCAGCAGCATTTGGGGAGAGACTGACCTTAATTCTTGCCACTGAATGAATCAAGAAGTCCGGGCACACCAATGAGTGCAGATACGGTCTCCACCCTGTCACCCAGCAGCGTGAGCCGCTGGATCAGGAAATCCCTGGTAACTGCTACATGCTCCTGATCCACAGTGACTTCAGTCGGATTTAGTATGGAGGCAATCTCCGACGAAAGCGCAGGAGCCAGAATTTCAAGTACTGTAAGGAAGAAATCCGGCACCTTCATTGTGGAAATTATATCAACATCCCTGAGGGTGAGCCTGCTGAGCCTTAGCTTGTGGTCTCTCAGGTAGAGAAGGGCGACCCTAATCTGGCCGAGCAGCGACATGAGGGCATCCCTGTTCAGTGCACTGTTCATGGCAGGCTGAGAAGTTATGTTCACAGACTGCATCTGATCCTTGTACTCAATTTCAAGGAATGATGAATCGTCCGAGACAGAGGAGTGAAACATGTATGATGAGCCCACTTCATCACTGGCGAATGTGATAACGAGATTGGTGGAACTCAGAATCGCAGAAGAAAGATAATAATGATCCAGCTTTTCAAAATCAATGACAGGATCCTTACTGACCCAGGTCTTGCCCATCCTTGCTGGCAGCTTTATCCCCTTCACCAAGGTCTCAGCCTCAAGCTTTGTCTTCAGAAACTCCACCTCGGAAGCGTTGAGGAGGAACTCGTAAACAAGATCCTTCTGGCTGGTGCATACGTACCGCACCTCATAGCCGCCTTCAACATAACGAAGGCGGATTTCCCACTCAAGAAGGGGAAGCGGCTCCCTGGAAAGGAAAGCCTCTATGGCCTTTATGCTCTTGGCCCTGTATGAATTCATCTCCTGCTGCTTGGAATCTATGTCCCTGTCAAGAAGGGGTACAAGTTTTTCCTCGAATGCCTGGAGAGTTGCCCTGGTAAAATCAAGTATGCTGTCACGGTAGGTTTTGAACAAATCTATATTTTCTTCCCTTATGTAAGAATCAAGAGCCGATGCCACGTCATCAGCGATCCTTCGCTCACGCTTTATGCTCTCGTTCTTCCTGTTTATGAGGTCAACAAGCTCAAGGTTGCAGTCAGCTGCCCTATCGGAACTCAGCACTGCATCAACGAGCTCAGTTAGAACCTGCCTTAGGAGGCGTGAACTGTCTGCCCTGTTTCTGGTCTCCATCTTGGTGCTTATAGTGGTTCAGATTTAATATTGTTTCCCCATATCATGGTTAAATATTTATCAAGGGTGCCATAATATATATGATAACGTGGCAGACAGAAATTTAGAAGTCAGCGACAGTTTTGCCAGGATGTCCGAGAAGCTGAAGCTTGAGATAAAGGGTTCCATGTCACTGGCCAGGAACAGCAACAGGTACTTGAGCTATCTCAGTGACCAGATACTGCAATCTCAGGACCCTGAAATCAGGGCCTTCATTGATCTTATAACATCCAGGCAGAAGATATCAGTGCGAGGCCTCATATTCATTGCAATGGGCGAAATAGCCTTCTCTGCACTGCTCATATTCATCAGCCTCTCGTTCATCATCCCTGCTTTCTTCGCCTACGCCAGCCCTGATGTAATATTACACTATTTTTCCATAGCCTTGGGAACAGTTTCTAGCAGCCGGATAATAACAACTGCAGTTACGCTCATAGACTTCGTCATATGTGTTGTTATGCTCCTTTCCGCCCTGCAGCTACTGAGGGCGGCCTCAGAGACTTTACGCAACGCAGGTATAAGGGTGTCTGAGGCAAATTGACAGCAGTGGCATCTTACATAAGATCATCGGTTATTGCCTTCAAGATCATCACTGTTGTCATAGGAATAATATTCATTGTCGTTTCTGCAACTATTCTCTACGGTTCATCCGGCATGTTCCTTGGAACCAGCAAAATTCAGTTCAGTGGAACAATTCTCATATTCGCAGCCCTTGCATCTCTAGTGTCAGGGATAACTCTTGTGGTTATCCTTCCTGAGTCGGTGAAGGTAAGATTTGCCAGGCCTAGAGCCAGGACGCAGCCGAATCCCACCTATGGCTTTGTAACCCTTCTGGCCATAGGGGTGGGCGCAACAATCGGTTCACCCCTATTCATCATTCTTCCGGTGAATATTGTCCAGTATGCCATTGTTTCTATACTCTCCCTTATCCTTGCCGGCGCATTGAGTCTCGGGATTGCCAGGATATATTCCTTCATGTACAAGTATTCGGTGGAAAACAAGGTTGAAGTAGTGGGCGGACCAACATATGTTCTCATTTCAACCAGGGACAGGTCAGTGAGGTATTTCATTGCCCGTTTCTCTCTCTGGATAGCAAACACTTCCCTTGCGGCATTCTGCGCAATATTCTTCTTCCAGTTCACCTTCCAGACGCTTCCGGTAATTGCTCCCGCGATCGGGCTAACTTCTGCACAGGCTGAAACAGCGGGCTACATTGTGGTCGGCCTCTTTGCTGTCTGGTTCATAATAAATGCATTCATGGAGAAGAAGTTCATCAGGGTCATAGCTGGAGCACAGGTTGTTTTCCTCGTGATCATGGTTGGCATCATCCTCCTTCAGGGTTTCTTGCTTGGCTTCCATGGCGACTGGAACCTCTCAGGCATCGGTCACTACTCCGGGAGCAACATCTACCTTGACATAATAGAGAACACAGGGTATCTCTTCATTCTGTTCTTCGGGTTCCAGGAGATTCAGAGCGTTACAAAGGAGAGCCTGGCACAGTCAAGGGTTCCATTGATATCGAGGCTTTTCAATGGAAATAGGCCGTATCCTAATAGCAAATACATACCGATGTCAATGTATGCGACCGTGCTCATTGCCACAGCAATCATGATTTTTGATGCACTGACGATGTATTCTGTCCACCCCTCGCTTACCACATTGCAGCAGTCAACGATCCCTGCCCTGTACATAGTCAAGACATACATCAGCCCCCAGTTCCAGCTTTACACGCTCATTGCTTTCCTCCTTGCTACAGTTACAACTTTCATTCCGGCATTCATTGCCGCATCAAAACATCTCAGGGAGCTTGTTGAAGACGGGTTTTTCCCCAGGTCCCTGAAGGGTCTTTCCTGGGTATTCACGCTTCTCCTCATAATTGTGCTCTCACTTACCAATCCAAATTTTCTCGTAAATATAACAGATTTCATGGTCCTCGTTGCCCTGGCACTCATCTGCTTGTCTGCTTTCTGGCTCAGGAATGTCTTCAGCAGGGTTCCCAGGAGAGTTATGGCTGTATCGGTCATGTCAGGGCTCTTTGCCTTCTTTGTTGATGCCCTCCTATATCCAGGAAATCCCACAGTTGTGCTTCTAGGTGTCATTGCTGTGATACTCAGCTTCCTGACTTATGACGTCGTATCCTTAGGGACAATAGGGCTCCAGATATTCGTAATATTCTTTGACCTTGTGGCATTTCTTTTTGAAACTTCATTCCCCTCCGGGATCACCATATTGTATCCCGCCATCTTCGGTCCCCTCTCCGGGAGGATATTCTATCCTGGATCCATACTGGGTGTCATGCTTCTTCTAAGTGCCGTAACCGTCTTCGTGAACATAATCATGGATGTGTTTGTAATAAAGAGGACGGATTATCTCAGCAGGCCAGCGAAGGAAGATTAGCCCACCTGATCGTGCCTCTGGCCAGAGGACCTGAATCTCTTTGCCTCTTCAATGGCAAGCCTTACAGCACCTTCCGGATCAGGAGCTTTTATGAATCTGCCATCATCAATCTTGATGTGATCAATATGCATGTCGCCAAGTGCAATGACAGATTTTCCTTCAGTAAGTGCAAAGGCGGCCTCGGAAAGGGTTCCGGTGGCTCCATCAATAGCTATCACGGAATCTGAGGCCCTTATTATGAGAAAATTTCTTGCATAGCCAATGCCCGTAGGTATGCCATAGGTTAGGTACCTGTTGCCCTCATCCGCACGCCATCCTGGCAGTATGCCAATAACGGTCCCTCCAGCCTCCGAGACGCCCTGGGATACCCACTCCATAACTCCTGACATTCCGCCGCATATCACAAGGGCTTTCTCTTCTGCAAGCTTGTTTCCCACTCTGATAGCAAGGGGCTTATACTTCTGGTCTGCCTGGCTCCCCCCAATTACAGCGATATTGTACACCTGGAAGTCATGAAATGGTACTATAGAACTGTTGGGAATGCCAAGCCACATTATGGCAAATTTTATCATCATCAGAAGATTGAACATAAATGACATTTTCCGTTGTTGCATTTGATCCAGAGGAGAGGAAATGGGGAGTCGGCGTAGCCAGCAGATTTCTTTCCGTGGGATCAGTGGTCCCCTGGGCGTCAGCTGGGGTAGGATGCATTGCCACTCAATCATACGCCAACTACTCTTACGGACCAAGGGGACTAGAGCTACTTCGCAAGATGAGTGCTCCAGATGTTGTTAAAGAACTCACAGGAAGTGATCCTGACAGGGAGAAAAGGCAGCTTGCTGTTGTGGATTCCAGGGGCGGCGTTGCAGCATTTACCGGAAAAGACTGCCACGATTATGCTGGCCATATCACAGGGAAGTATTTCTCTGTGCAGGGAAACATCCTTGCAGGTGAAAGCGTGCTTAATGCAATGGTTGCCGCAATGGAGGGAAATGGCCCACTCGAGGACCGGATTATGAGGGCTCTTTTCGGTGCTGAATCAATGGGCGGTGATAAGAGGGGGAAGCAAAGTGCAGCTTTGCTCGTCGTGTCCGAAACCATGGTGTTTGAGGAGGGATCAGACCGGTTTATGGATATCAGGGTTGAGGATGCAAGAAATCCAATACACGAGCTGAACAGGCTTGCCGGCCTGTGGAAAGCTACCTTCCTTGACAGAAGTTCAGTTGATGTTTCAATTCATGAGAAAGAGATCAGCAAGAGGCTGAGGCATGTGGGATATGAAAGCCTTGAAGAATGGCTCAGGGCAAACAGCCTCGAGCACAGCCTGAACAACGGGAAACTTGGGTTGGTGGCAATGCGCATCTTAATGGGTAATGAGAATCCTGAACTTCCTCCACCACCAAAAAATGGAAGATAGGTGTGGGATCACCACTACTTCTTCTCTTCAGGAAGTTCACGGTGCTCCAGTGAAGGTGGCTGCTTTTTCTCACTTTTTCCAGTTTCCCTGTTTGCACTCCTTCCTCTAGAGGCAACAACAATCAGCGCAATCACCAGAGCCACTATAACTGCAAGAATCACAATGTTCAGTGGCGTGAACTTAAAGGAATTCTGTATTTGCTGTACCGGAGTTGGAGTTACCTTCTCAGCGAAGTTGTATACCTGTAAAAACTGCTGCTGTGAATTGTTGGCATACCACTGTATAACAAGCTGGGCAGGATAGCTCTGTATATTTGCTGATGAGCTGACATCGACAAGGAATGTGACGGTAGCCTGCTGGCCAGGGAGCAGCTCCCCGATGGTTACGTTGTCAGCCGTAAGTGCACTGAGTGGATCGGAGCTTGATACATGGATGGAAATGACGCTTGGAGAAAGCAGATGTATCTCAAGATCATACATTGTTACGTTGCCCACATTGGTAATATTGAATTCTTCAACGACCTTTGTTGCGCCTGGCTGCAAAGTCCCCAAGGTACTGGATATGCCAAGACTGTCGTGCCCGTGGATATAAAGCCCAATTTCAGCTGAGTATTTTCCATAGTTAATGGTAATTATTGAGTTTCCGGTCACATTGTGTGCATCAAGCAGGAATGTGATATTCTGCGTTGAACCGGGGGCAAAATATGGTATATGGTAGGGCGCAGTCAGGGTGGTGAAATCCTGCGAGCTTACAGATACATTAAAATTTTCATACGGCCCCTCGCCTGTGTTGGCAAACACTGCATTCAGGGTAATGTATTTCTCATCCTGGTAGATCACCGGAGGATTTGTGAAGTAGTTTACAAGGCTGATCTGGGGTGTTGCCAGTACTCCAACCTGGAACGGTATGTGCAAATTTCCTGATGTGAGGTTTGTGGTCACATTTACGTATAGTTCATAGACACCGCGAGGGGTTGCAGAACTGATGTTAATTAGCTGCTCAAGTGTTATTGTATGGGACGTGGAATTGGCGGATGTCGGAAAAGTGAGATTTTGGTAATCTGCATAAGGTTCATTTGGGCCATTAACGTAGCTGTAGGAGAAAAATCCTGAGCTGCCCAAGTCTATGGAGAAGTTCTGGTAATTTGTACCTCCAAGATATGTGTCGTCAATAGTGACAAATAGGGGAACATAGGATGAGTTGGGTGAGACCTGCACTGATGAATCAGGAGCGTACCATGTGGCGGAAACCACCTTAACATCAGCAAATCCGGACGCGGGAGCTGCGCCAGAAACTGAAACCAAAGAGCCAGCAAGTATAAGCAAGGCAGTTAAAGCCAGCGTTATAATAGTTCCTTTCTGTTTCATTGTCTATCACCTTTTTTTTCCAAAAGTTATGTTTTTCATATAAAGCGCGAATACAACTGTAAGGGCAAGAAATGCCATTCCAACAAGATAGATGTATTCAAACGAGAGTGAGTATGGCAGGTTCTCAAATACCGGAAGGAAGGGGAGCCCTCCCAGCTTTACGTTGACGACACCAACCATAACCGGTATGGTGTAGGTGGTTTCTATGACACCCCCAATGGCAGGAGCGATAGAGGTACCGATGTTCCTGAATACGGTGTTCATTCCGGTGGATAGTCCTGCATCGCCTGGTGGCGTCGATATTAGGAGGATATTTATGACTCCAACGAAGATGAAGGAAAGGCTAATTCCAAGGATTGTGGCATCCTCAAGGATTGATATTGTAGTTTGCCTGTTAAGCAGCAGCGCCAGGTATGACATGAATAATATTACGGAACCGATGAGTATGGAAACCTTTGGCCCCTTCTCCGTTGTTATCTTTGCGGAAAGAGGTGCGAAAAGCATCGAAGCCAGGGCAGCAGGAAGTAGCGTCAGTCCAGAGGTAAGTATGGAAACGCCAAAACCGGCAGGCTCTGGATCCTGAAGCATTGTGGGAACAGTGTAGAAGAGGAAGAACATCCCTGCCATTGCAAAGAGCCCAGCCATGTTGGCCAGGAAAATGTTCCTGATCCTGAGAAGCTTCAGGCTGACGAATGGCATGGAAACGTGCCTCTCCACCATTATGAATATAATGAAGCTAATCACTGAGGCGACAAAAGAACTGGTGGTGAGAGTAGATCCCCATCCCCAGTACTGCCCCTCTGACAGTCCTAGAATGAGGAGTATCACTGCTGCGGCTAGAGAGGCAACCCCGGCGAAGTCAATTGTTTCCTTCTTCCTTGGGGCAAAATCCTTGATTATGTATATTGATGCAATGAACAGTCCAAAGGCAACCGGTATTGCCGAGTGATATGACCACTGCCATCCATAGTATTGAGTTATATATGCTCCTATTACAAGCCCAATTGCAGCTCCGCCTGTGAAAGTTGAGCTGACAATTCCCTGGGCAAGAGCAAGATTTTCTCTTGGAACCTGGTCATTAAGGAGTGCGTACGCTACCGGGAACATACCCATTCCAAGCCCCTGGACGGCACGAATTGCAATGAACTGTGGCAGAGTGGTGGCAAACCCACCGAAAGAAATAGCTACTGTGTAAATCCCGGCTAGGATGACGAAAATTCTCTTTTTTCCATATATGTCAGCAAGGCGGCCGAATATTGCGGCTGAAATTGTGCCCATTAATATGTAAGCCGTTATGATCCACGATAACTGGTCATAATTAGTATCAAAAAACTTGACAAGGACAGGAAGGGCAGGCGTTACCATGGTTTCAACATATGTGATTAGGATGCCCATCATTGCCATAAGCACAATGGTCTCCTTTGCCCTCCTAGTGAATGCCATGTATGGATGCCCTCCTCACCCTGAAGTTCGTGTGTATGTTCTTTCGGGGTAAATAATTAACTACTTATTAATATTATGTCCATCAAAAAAGAAATATCCCTGGCCAATTAGAATATGTGACTAACACTTAAATCGCTTTCTTTCATTAGACAAGAGAATGCTATTGAAAAAGGTAGAGGAACTGAACCCCTGGGATCTGCAGGAAAAACTTGAAAGAGGTGATCCTATATTGATTGTCGACGTCAGGGAGCCATCAGAATTCATTGGAGAAATGGGCCACATTTCGGGCTCAATCAACATTCCAACATCTCAGATTGCCTCAGGGTTTGAAGATATGAAGAAGAATTTCCAGGGCGAGATTGTACTGGTATGCCATACGGGAGAGAGAAGTTATGCTGTATGCCGCTATCTGATGGAACAGGGGTTAGAGAAGGTCTCACACATAAGAGGCGGGATTGTCCAATGGCATCTTTCGGGGCTTGGGGTGGAATATGAGTGACATTTCCATCAGGGATTACAGCTCGGTTGCCTCCTCTGGAATTAGAAAGATCATTCTGGATTCTGTTGTGTCAACGCTTTCCGATCTAGATCCTGCCAGGATAACAAAGAATTTTCTGGAAAACTCCCCACTTCATGCTGGCAATGATGCCAGGCTTCATGTCTTTGGATTTGGAAAGGCCTCCATTGGCATGGTGGAGGGTGTAAAGGCATTTCTGGGCAATCTCCCGGAAGGCACCGCAGTCATAGTCCCAAAGGGCCTTGAGGTACCAAGGGAATTTTCAGGGGCAACGGTGCTGAGAGGGAGCCACCCCGTGCTGGATGACGACAGCGTCAAGTCCACTTCAGCCATTCTTTCCCGGCTGACTGACCTAGGGACAGAGGATCAAGTCATTGTGCTGATATCAGGAGGGGGTTCTGCACTTTTTGAATTGCCGATCCAAGGATTGAGCGCTGCGGATATTGGCCGGATTTCCAAGTGTGTAATGAATAACGGTGCGGATATAGTGGAACTGAACAGCATAAGGCAGGCGCTTTCCCAGGTAAAGGGTGGAAAGCTGGCTGCAAAGTTATATCCAGCAAGCGTAACATCACTAATAATTTCAGATGTTCCAGGAGATGATCCCTCGATTATAGCTTCAGGACCCCTGGTTCCACCATCTGTACCCGAGGAACAGAGGAAGAAGATCATTGACAAATATTCAGTGACCTGCAGTGACCTTTCCAGGTACAGGTCGCGTCTGGATATGAAAATGCCAATGGCCGATGACATGATCTTCAAGCATGTATCAAATTCAATAATCCTTAAAAACATGGATTTCGTGGAACGAATAGCAAGTTATTTGATGAAATCCGGCACAGCAGTAAAGGTGCTGAGGCAGCCAATTGTTGGTGACGTTGCGGATGCAGCTGCAATGATACGCCGTGAGGCATTGCAGTTTTACAGCCAGACAGGGGAACCAGTCTTCCTTGTGGGCGGAGGGGAGACTACTGTAAAAGTCAGGGGCAATGGCATCGGAGGCAGGAATACTGAAATGGCAATACGCGTTGCACAGTATTTCGGTCCAGGCCATAATTTCACATTTGCCAGTCTTGGCACTGACGGCATTGATGGTGTCAGCCCGGCAATGGGCGGTATAACGGATAGGGCTTTCCTGCAGGACGCAATGCCACTTATTCCCGATTATCTTGAGAGAAGCGATTCTTATACTCTCCTTGACAGGTTCAACTCAGCTGTTGTCACTGGCTTCACCGGCAACAATGTCTCTGATGTTTTTGTTTGTCACTACGGTGGGAAGGTGGCCTGATGCCTGTTTACGCGCTATTTTCCGCAAATGCGAAGGGCACTGTTAATACTGACACTAGAACTGCCAGGATAGAAGGAAAGAGCATAATTCTTGACCCTGGAAAGGAGATTGCGCCTGGCGACATGGTCAGGCTTGGGGGCAGCCTATTCATTGTTAAGAGGATTACACCGGCTGATTTTCCGCACTCAGTGAAACGAGGTGCCCAGATAATTCAATTCTGGGATTCCGCTTTTATCATTTCGTATATGGGAGTAAAATCTGGCTCTTCAATAATTGAGTCGGGCGTTGGCACAGGATCGATGTCATTCTCAATTCTCTCTGCCCTTTCCGGTCGTGGGAGGCTCTTATCGGTAGACATCAACAAGGAAGCCATAGAACTGGCAAGAAGCAATGTATCCAGCATCCTAGGGGAAGAATACACTTCCATTTGGGAAACGGAGATTGGTGACATATCTTCATTAAATATCCCAGGAGCATTTGATTTCTGCATACTGGACGTTCCACAGCCATGGGAGGCACTTGAAAGTCTGTCGGGCAGCCTGAGATCCGGAGCGATACTCTGCTTCTATTGTCCAACATTCAATCAGGTGGAACACACCGTTGCCGATCTTGCCAGGCACGGTTTTAGATTTCTGGAATCTCACGAACTAATAGACAGGAAGCTGCTGGTAAGGGACAATGCCACAAGGCCGGACAGTGACCTCATAGGACATACGGCATTCCTATCATTTGCCATCAAAACCTCCGGCATATCCGTTAAATTTTAGATCTTCCTAAGCCAGATCATGCCTGCTTCTTATTTTGTCAACTGACCTGTTAAGTTGCATAGAAATACCATGAATGCATGTTGCAACGTGGAAAGGGAGTTGGTCTGCAGCAAATGCAATGGCACGGGCTATGCCACTGACAGTTCAGGACATGTTGAGGTCTGCCCGGAATGTTTTGGCCTTGGAACAGTCAAGACAACAGATCCGCCACCTCCTCTTTCAAAGAGCAAGAGAAGTATTCGGAAAGTATTGCTGTCTACATTCATAGGTCTTGGCATCTACTATGGCGTCTTTTTCTATTATTACGATTCTGGAATGCTATCGATTACAGACGCAATTGTCATACTTCTCGCGGGCCACTTCGTGGCAATATCCTTTATTGTGCTCTACGTGCTCTTTTCCTCGGTTTATTCAGCCTGATAACGATTGGTTCAGTCTGAAAAGGCAGCATAACTGTGCCTTTGCCTGCAGTTTCGCATCAAATGGCAATATGTATCTTTGGTCTATGATTCTTTATATCCCATATTGGCTATAACATTATGAGAAGATGGATGATAATGGCCTGGATCCTGTCCTGAACATACTGAATTCGGTGATATTTGACTTCAGAAGGCGCAATCCATCAATTGACGAGACAGATGTCATTCTTTCGCTGAGGAGACTCAGAATGTTCCTGAAGAGGAAGGAAGTCATGCTTTCATCTCTTGATAATGAATTATTTAACGGCATTGTTGGGATATCTTCACTGGCTGGTTACGGAAAGCCGGAAATAATTGCAGCCATAATTCGCCTCGAAAAAATTGTTGGTGAATGCGCCAGTTCTGGCCAGAGTTATTTCGATACCATTGGCGCACAAGCATTAATAATGCAGAAAAGCAGGGACAACAATTGAATTGAATACTCACCAGATTCCGAAGCGAGCGTAGTGAGCCATTCAGGGAAAAAATACAATATCCGCGGATACGCTGCCGTGCAGCCACTTTCACTCTGTGAAACATTCTCCTTTCCCACCCATATATCAGGGGTAATATGAGTCCATGAATCTCGGGAGATCCCTGAATGGAAAGTATACAATTCAACGTAAACGCTTTGCAACCATGTGTCAGATGTAATTATGCATGTCTGGATACCAGCAAAGAGTGTCTGCGAATGGGGCAAGAACCAGATCGCAAGGATTGATCCGTCTGATCGGCTGTAAGAAGCGCGCACCACATGAGCTTCATAGAAATAACAAGCTTGTAACTGCATTGAACAAACTTAGTTATCCCGGCTTCCGGATTTGAACCAGAGACCTGCGGATTACGGCGGTCTTCCATGCCGTGGATTCCCTCTACAGTCCGCCGCTCTACCAACTGAGCTAAGCCGGGTTCTTCCTGATTAAAAGGCATAATAAAAATTTTGGGTTTCGGAACCCGCACTATATTGCAACGTTAAGTAGCGCTATTAGAACCAGGAGACTCATATTGAGAAGTATGATGAGGATCACAACTAGGAAGATTTTTACCCTTTGCTCCACAGAAGATAATGAAAAACGGAGATAAATAATTCTTGTCTGGATTTTATCTTAAGTCTGGTTCGCCAGTTTCCCTGATTATTTCCATTATTCTTGCGAGCTCATCCCTCAAGGTCTCTCTCCATCTGAAGTTCCTCATATTAAGTCATTTAATTGGAAGGATATAAATTTTGTCTGACAATGGCATACATCAATTCGACTGAGCTTTTTTCTGTTATGTACTAGCTATACATTTCGCTACGTTATTGCAAAATTGGCTCTTCTTAAATACTATATTTTCCATTTATAGGCATCTGTCGAATTCTTAAAGTTGAATTTAGAATTAATACCTGCAGCCTTAATTTTGCAGGAAAAAGTGCACGTTTTCCAGTGCACAATGGAACCTGCCTAAATAATGTCGGACACTATTGAAATCAAAAAATAGTTTTAGCACAATAAATTAAAGGAAATTTTAAAATAGAACGAACCTAGGGAGTGTCGGACACAATTCCAGCCTAGCTCCTTACAAAATGTATATATAATGATGAATACATTTATTTGTGATACGAAAAGCGAAGGGTGATTGTTTGGAAATTACGGAGATTCCTGCGAAGAGGAAGGTTCATCAGCTGAGTCAGGACGAGGCGGTTTTTAATCTGGAAGAGTGGGACCTGAAAACTGATTTCAACATTATGGGTACGAGCAAAATTATACACCATTTTGACTATGCACTAATATCCCGGGCCAACAGGTCAGAAATCATACCAATAACGGTTCTAAGTGGTAATAAGCAAGACAGAATGGATGCTCTTGTCCTTCTCTACCTTAGGTCAAAGGATCTTGGAACGTCGAAGAGATTTTCAATTTCATCTCAGACCGTATCTCCCTATGAAAACTTCCTTTCCGGGATTTTTAATGTCCCAGTTGTTAGGTCCATTCTTCTAAGGGGCGATGAAAAATCTATGGTAATAACTCCTGATGGGATATCTCATAAGGAGAACCCAGCTGAAAAGGTTGCTGAGATGGAAGAGAAGCCTTCAAGGTATGAGCCGGTAACTGTGAGGGATGAAAGAAATGACCCCGTATCCAGGCACAGGAGAGACCACACCATGATTATGCACGATATACTGGCTCTTGCCAGAACCTATGGTGATCTGGGCATTACCAATATTATCTATAAGTGCAACCTGAATTACAGATCAGCACTGAGGGCCGTGAATGAGCTCCTCGAGAACAGGCTCCTTGAGATTTCAGATACTGGTGGTGCAAAGCAGAAATACAAGATTACCAACGAGGGTATTTCAAAGCTTGAGGATATCAGGAAATTAAGCTTTACAAGGTTCGATTGAGTCCGCTGGGATTCACATAAGCACCACAACCTTTCATGTCCGAAGATTGGAACTCTACATGACAAGATGGATTTTTTCCTTGCAAAGGACGTTATCCTGTGAAATATCAATCATATCGGAATAGGATTATTCAATTATCGGTAATCCTAATTCCATGGTGAAATCTCACGATACTGCAATCATCAGTGAAAATATTTTAAGTATGTGGGCAGTTTACCTTCATCTGATGAATCCAATCTTATACCTTATCCCAACTGCAGTTCTCGTTGCCACTGTGCTAATATCCAGAGTGGTTAAGATTGGTTTTGGGGATTATGTGGCCGATCTGGAGCGCAAGGTGTCTGAACTCGAAGGAATCCTGAACCTTACATTCATGCGCGAGCTTCTAAATTTCTTTGTATCAAGCAAGGCCAGTGAGGCAGCCGAAAAACTGGTCAGTTCCGTGAACAATAATCCGGAAAATGCCGTGGATTCAGTGAGTGGTGCTGCAAGGATTTCTGGTAAGGACGTGGAAAATCTATATTCGTCCATGAAGAAGGCCATACAACCATCAATTGATCTTGAAAGGGTGAGGTTTGTTTCTGGGCTCATATACAGGATCGTCCTAATCTACGGATTATCAATTTCAGCAGTGATGTATGCCATCATTGCTATCTCAGGCATGTCAGGCAGCCTTGCTTTTACAAGGACCCTGCTGGGTGCATTTTTTGGTGTAACAATAATTTTCAGCATATTCCTTGTAGTCATTGTCCTTGATCTGACCAGGTATTCAGGCCGAATACGCGGTGCCATGAAGAAACTCTCCGGAGAAGTATCACAGGCAGACTAACCATCTGTGGGACTCGAAAAACGTTCAAGGAATATTTTCCATATGTGGGAATACTAGCAGGAAAAGAATTAATAAATGTGGATAAATATGGATTATAAAGAGGATAAAGTGTGTACTGTTTGTAACGATGGGGGTTATCACGCATCATCTAATGCTCTTGCTCCCGTCGTTTCCTGCAAATGGAAAGATAAATCTGGCATTTCAGGGTTTATCCTGATAAGATATGATCTGCCTTGGAGCGGTGATTCTGTTTGAATGTCAGGAGAGTTATACTGGACGTTGACAAGGCCCTTAACAGGCCTACGCTTCTTGAACTTGCCACAGCCATAGAGAAAGTTCCGGGTGTTGAAGCTGTGAACGTCAGTGTTACAGAAATGGACATGGAAACCATGGGAACAATTATCACTGTTGAAGGAAACGGGATCGATTATTCAGAGCTGATAAACGCAATAGAGGAAACAGGCTCTGTTATCCATTCGGTCGATGAGATTGCCGTAGGGAAAAGAATCATAGAGAGCATCAGAAGAGATGAATAAGAGTGTCCTGACATTTCCGCTTACCTTGGGTCTCTCAGATGGCATAATTACAACGCTAATGCTAATATCCCATACCATACTTCATGGCAACCTGATAAGTGCGGGGCTCGCCCTCAGGGTTGCCTTTGGCTCTGCCTTCGTAGGCGGTTTCAGTTTCTTTATAGCTGAATATTCCAGGCTCAGGGGCGAGATATCAAGAACCTCAAAGCAGCTTATGCTCAGATCGCCAGCATACCTTATAAGGAGTAGGATCGGCCGTGATATTCTCGTAGAGTCTGTCACTGGAACTGGGGCATCGGTGCTGAGCGGCTTTATAGGCTCTTTGCTTCCGCTTGCCATAGCCGTTGCCTTCCCGAGGACAGGGGCCTACGCAGTATATACAGCTGATGGAGTTTTGGCATTCCTCGGGGCGGGGATCGCAAAATCAGTCAGCGGCAATTATGTCTTCTGGATAATGACGATGTTCATTCTGGGAGTTTCTGTAAGCTTGATGGGCGATTTCCTGAACCTTGTTGGCTGACCGGATAATTTGGCGAAAACTCATGCACTGATCCGACTCTGGACAGCAGAAACAAATCTCCCCATCTTAATTGGAATTTTTTCTCCGCAAACCGGACACCGGCTTTCGTCCGTGATCCTAACGGATATGGTGTGCATCATGTCCCGTTCAACTAGCAGAGAACCACACGAGGGGCAATATGTGTTCTGCTCCCTGATCCCGGGAACGTTCCCTATGTATACATATTTCATGCCCATATTGTGGGCAATCTGGTAATGATGCTTCAGCAGATCAAGGGGAGTGGCTGGCTCAGACATCTTGTAATCAGGATGGTACCGAAGAAAGCTTATTGGCAGCTCATCGCCAGCTATTTTCAGAAGCCTTTCAATCATGGAGATAAGTGGAGCATCTCCCGAAACCAGCCCCGGGATGACAAGGTCGGTAATTTCCAGGTGCACTCCTCTTCTGTACAAGCGTTCAACTGTATCAAATATATGTGATGGATAAGGCACAGACATATACCTGCGATAAAAATCCACGGAGGCGTCACCCTTGAAATCAACGGTGGCAAAGTCAAGGAAATCAGCTATAAGGTCAACCGCTTCAGGGGTTTCGTAGCCATTTGTCACAAAGATGTTGAAGAGCCCCTTCTTGTGTGCAATTAAGCCCACATCCCTTGAAAACTCAGCGAAGATTGTTGGTTCATTGTATGTGAACGCTATTCCTGTGCAGTGGAGCCGGACGGCATCTTCAACTATCTCCTCCGGGGTCATCCCAACTCCCGTAACAGAGCGCCTCTGGCTCATCTCGAAATTCTGGCAGAACATGCAGGCGAAATTGCATCCTGCTGTCCCCAACGAGTAAATCCTGGAACCAGGGTAAGCATGCAGGACAGGCTTCTTCTCTATTGGATCCACGTTAATTGCGAATGGCAGGGAATGAACCTCCAGGTCAAGCTTGCCGCCCATATTGGTTCTGACCCCACAGAAACCAGTCTGCCCCGCTCTGAGGCGGCAGTACCTTCTGCATGCTGTACATGTCAGAGTACCATCACGGTTATCCCTGTAAAGAAGAGCTGTGGCCATTATTCTTCCCCACCGGTATACGCAACCAGAGAAGCATATCCAACAACGCTGCCTGGATCCCCGGACGCTTCAAATGATGTAGAATAATGCAGGAGCCGCATCCTTCCATTGAGTTGCCTGGTTATCTCCATCAGAACTGCAATGGGCCCATAACCGCATGCCGTGATCATCTTATCCATGAGCGTCCTGTAGAACCTTTTTGTATCCAGAGAAACAACAGCATCTAGAACCGAATGATCCTTTCTGTTGGCCACCTCCAGGGGCTCGTAGTGCGTAAGGTCAGACGATGCAATGATTACCGGCATGTCATGAGAACTAAGTATTGATTGGGCTAATGATCTAGCTGTATCAGCCCCCTGATCCCCCATTACTATCGGCGCAAATTCAAGCCTATTCCCGTAGATGTACTGCAGGAAGGGAATCTGTACCTCTACAGAATGCTCCTTCGAGTGTGCCATTTCATTAAATGCCGCCCTAACGTGAGCTGCACTGCCGATGTTACCATATAGAGAACGGTCAACCCTCACCCTTCCAAGTGGAGTAATCCATTCCTCCCCTGGGTAAAGGGAGACCTCAGGAGGGTAAGAAGAATGGTTGGGGCCGATCACCATAAACTTGCCTGCATTAATATTCCTTAGTGTTGAATAGAAATAAGCAGCAGTCTGCCCAGAGTATATGTATCCTGCATGGGGCACAATGCCACCGATGATTACTGCTCCCGGAGGAACATG
This sequence comes from Thermoplasmata archaeon, assembly GCA_021797355.1. Classification (GTDB taxonomy): domain Archaea; phylum Thermoplasmatota; class Thermoplasmata; order Thermoplasmatales; family Thermoplasmataceae; genus UBA509. The sequence goes on from JAJZZX010000003.1 coordinate 159,962, forward strand.
TGCTCCCTGCACCCTGGAAAGGAATCCGGATATCATATCCGTGATTTCCGCTGGGCTAGAGGGATAAAAAGTACCGCTCACAGCTGGTGGCCTGGCAATTCCCATGCATAATCATTTAAATCGAGAACATAAGAGTTGCCATTGGCTCTAAAGTAAAAAGTAGAATAACCCTTTCGACATGCATAATCATGAAGATTCAGGAAGATGTGTCAGCGGAGACTTTGCAGGAGCTTGCTGGACTCGACGGAATTAAGCTCAAGGACATTGCAGCAACTGCCATAAGATCACATCTTTCAGGAATGAAGTACAGGCCCACAATTGATGATCCGGCACTTAGGAGAAAAGCCGGCGTTTTTGTTACCATCAGGAATAATGGGGAGCTCAGAGGTTGCATAGGTTTCATCTATCCGTCAAATGAGCTCTGGGATGCTACCAGAAAGGCGGCTGTGCTGGCGGCAACTGAAGATCCGAGGTTTCGGCCTGTTACTAAGGCGGAGATAGATTCTCTGGACATCGAGGTGACAGTCCTTGGCCCAATTGAGCCACTTAAGGCAAAGGATATTTCCGCAATAAAGCTCGGAGAGGAAGGTTTGATGGTTGTGAGCGCAGTTGGTTCTGGCCTGCTCCTGCCTCAGGTTGCCACTGAGAATAACTTCACAGCCATTGAATTCGTTGAGGCTACGTGCGAAAAGGCAGGCCTTTCCCGGGATGCCTGGCGCAACCAGTCAGTGTCTTTATACAAGTTCAAGGCACTTATATTCTAGCATCGCGCCAGATGACGGAATCTATCCCAACGGCAATGTGGCAAAGAATTGTTTATTATTATCCTGTTGTTATCCTGCCTGTATGAAAAACAAAAAAGTTATTGTTACCGGCGGTGCAGGATTCATTGGAACAAACCTTGTTGAAAAACTGGTAAACGACAACGAGGTTCTTGTTATCGATAATCTGCATACCGGATCAAACCAGAATCTAAAGGAATTTGAATCGGAGAATCTCAAGGTAGTCAATGACGATGCAAAATCAATAACAAAAATGGACTTTGATGCTGATGTTGTATTTCACCTTGGTTTCTATTCAGCCTCACCAATGTACAGGAGTAATCCCATGCTGGTCTCCGAGGTTGTGGCCGGCATGACTGCGGTACTTGAGTACGCCAGGGAGAGGCAGGCTCCTGTGGTCTTCTCCTCAACATCATCGATCTACAATGGGGTAAAGCCACCTCACAGGGAGGACATAATCCCAGAGGTCACGGATCTCTACACTGAGGGAAGGATAGCCTCGGAAAGGCTTGGCCTTCTCTACCAGAAGCTGCATGGAGTAAACGTTGCCGCCATGAGGTTCTTCTCCGTTTATGGATACCATGAAAAGGCAAAGGATGGCTATGCAAATCTTGCAACCCAGTTCCTCTGGGCAATGAAAAGGGATGAGGCGCCTGTCATATATGGTGATGGCGAGCAGAGAAGGGATTTTATTTTTGCTGGAGACGTTGCTGACGCGCTGATCAAGGCATCCGATGTAAAGGGCTTCGAGATCTTTAACGTAGGGTACGGGAAAAATTACAGCCTGAACGAGCTCGTTGAAAAACTCAACAGGATGCTTGGAAAGGATATCAAGCCAAAATATATCCCAATGCCTGTTAAGAACTACGTCATGGAAACGCTGGCTGATACAACCAAAATGCGGACAAAGCTGGGGTTCACCCCGAAGGTCAGCTTGGACGAGGGACTACAACTGATTAACAAATACTACCGGTGATCTTCTGAATGTTGCAGGATGAAAGTAGCCTGGCGGCACATGTTAGAAGAAGAATGATCATGTCAAGGACACCTCTCAGAATAACATTTGTGGGTGGGGGTACTGACATACCATCATTCTATCGGGATCATGGGCCTGGTGCCGTAATTTCTGCATCAATAAACAAATATATTTACGTAATTGTCAACAAGAAGTTTGATTCCAAGATAAGAGTGAGCTATTCAGTCACCGAGATTGTAGATCATGTGGATCAGATCAGGCATCCTACGGTGAGGGAAGCCCTGAAATTCCTTGGCATAACAGGGGGGATAGAGATTGTTAGCATATCGGATATCCCTTCAAGGGGAACTGGCCTCGGGTCTAGCAGCACCTTTATAGTTGGATTGCTGAATGCACTTCATGCCTATCTTGGAGAACACGCGTCTCCAAAACAGCTCGCGGAAGAAGCCGTAAAGATTGAAAGGGAAATTCTCCAGGAACCCGGGGGAAAACAGGACCAGTACATGGCGGCTTATGGGGGAATCCAGATGATGGAGTTTTTCCCAGATGAGCGTGTCGAGGTCCGTCCCGTAATTATGAGCGAGAGATCAAGGGACCGGCTTCAGAATTCCCTGCTTCTCTTCTACACCGGCCGTGAAAGAAGTTCCACGGAGATACACAAGAACCAGGCACAGGCGGTAGTTGATAAGGTCAACAGTTACAGGATAATGAAAGACCTTGCTTACAGAACTTTTGATGCATTATCGTCCGACAGGGTTGAAGACGTGGGAAGAATGATGCACGAGAACTGGCTGCAGAAAAAATCCCTGGCGGCTGGCATATCCGATTCATGGATTGACGCCCTTTATGATAAGGCAATTTCGGCAGGCGCCATTGGGGGAAAGATGATAGGGGCCGGCGGAGGAGGCTTTCTCCTCGTATTTGCGGAACCCTCTGCCCACGAGAGAATCGCATCCAGCTTGTCTGAACTCAGGCGGGAAGACTTCAGGATTGAATATCAGGGAAGCCGCATAGTTTTTGTAGGGGACTGATTCCAAGACAAGCTATCTTTCTTACTCGCAAATGAGTTTCGCAGTGCAATGTATTTAATCTGTACTTCCATATATGGACATGGACTGGCACAACCATAGCTATGAGCACATGCACAGAAGGCGATCTGGATTCATGGACACTGGCAGAATTATTTCAGCTCTCAATCCATCCCCGGAGGATATTGTCATTGATGTTGGAAGCGGAGACGGCATTTTCTCCATAGAGCTTTCTCAGATGGTAAAGGAGGTCTATGCAGTTGACGTCAGCAATGAAGCCCATAAGATCATGGAAAGGAGGATAAGGGAAGCCAATGTTAGAAATGTGCATCCTCTCCAGGCCGATGTTTGTGAGGGCATACCAGTCAAGGGGTTCAATGCCGTGCTCCTAGTCACAAGTTTCCATGATTTTCCCTGCAGGGAAGAGCTCCTTGATGAGTTCAGAAGAAATTCTACAGGAGAACTCAAGGTGGCAATAGCTGAATTCAAGAAAGAGGAAACTTCCATGGGACCACCCATGGAGATAAGAATTGCAAGGGATGAACTTGACAGGCTATTCAGTAAGCACGGGTTTGTTTCCAGATATTACGACGAGATGGGGCCGCTTTACATCAACAGGTATGAATTGGTTCCCGCCTGATTCCCTGGAAAGTTCAGCAATCCCCTGTGGCGAAAAAATCAGAAATACCACACTGTTACGCTGCTCGCATCTATATAACGGAAATTCAGCAGAAAGCCAGTAGCTCCATGGACTGTTCCATGCACAAGTACATGTGATCCCAGTGAGGGGATGGTTCCATTCCACATTACTGCCACAGAATGGTTTCCCTGACGGAGCTCAAAGAGGCTTATGGACCCAGCAGCAAATCGTGACGTCACATTGCCATAAACATAGACAGTGGTGCCTGGGGTCAGCTTTCCAATGCTAGTTGTAGCTGCATAAGGTATTATTCCGTAGACCAGAATTGCAACCACTGCCACAGCAACTATGATAACCAGTATCCTGTTTCCGTGGCGACTCTCCGACATGAGGCTCAATATCCAGGCTCAATTAAAATATTTGCAATGGCAAAAGAGACCAGATAATCACGTGATGCCACTAAAAAGCATTGTGCTGCTTCGTGTCACAAGGTCGAGATCATCTGGATAAGCTCTTCCTCATATTTTCTCGCAACAGAAGGATCATCGCCAAGGTAATCTTCTGCCATTGCAGAAACCCTTGCAAGCAAAACCCTGGAACTCTTGCCCTTCTGGATTATTGTGATTTTGCATGGAAGGAATAGCCCATAATTCTCATTCCTGCCAATCATTTCCCTTGCTGCACCAGGCTTGCAAACCTCCATTATGTAGTACGGTTCCATCTCAGTGCCGAAATTTTTTTTCAGTATCTCCTTCATGTCGACATAGGATAGAAGAACAAAGCCGATGCCCCTCAGGGATGATGATATCTTTGCAAAGCAGCTATCTCCGTCAAGCTGGGTAATCCTTTCAAAGAAGAATTTTGGCATTCTTACGCATGAATTCATCAATTAAGTAATTTGCACTTCGATCCCTTGGAATTCATGACTTCATTTACCATTCATCTACATCCTGGTTTTTGGAGAATTGACTGCGCCAATATCACCGATGACTTCCGTTAGCAGATTGGCGTTCCACGATTAACCCGCATCGGAAATGCACATTCAAACTGGATCATCGCATCAATGAGGAAAGCAGAAAGCTTTTCCAGGGACAGCCACCATTCAGGGGAATTGGAAGTAAGTCCCAGATGCTGCAGCAGGATGCCTCTTCAGGCATGTACACTGAAAATAAGGCTTACCTTTTGGCAAATGCTTCCACAGCATCTTTCACTAGCTTGACATGCATAAGAGCTGGCGCACCACCCATAAGCACTGCAACGAATGAAGCTTCCATGATCTCGTTTCTTGTTGCCCCTGCGTCGAGTGCCATCTTCGTATGATAAGTTATGCACCACTCACAGGTGCTCGTAAGAGATGTGGCAATGGCGATGAGCTCCTTGGTCTTGACATCAAGTGCACCAGAGGAAAGAACCTGTTTGTTGAACGACATGAATCCGGCCTGGAGTTCCGGAACAATTTCTCCTGCATAGCCAAGTGTTTCATTTACATCCTTCATTAAATCTCTTGCCGTCATGTTTAGTCCTTCTCCACAATTGAAAGTAACACTTATGATTTTCCATAGGTGCAATCTCGGATATCTTGCAAATTTACAATCATATTCTTGTTGCATTAAGAGTTATTTATCTTACCATTGTTGACATGAGAATGGCATCGATGTAGCTACTCTATATACATACATGTCATGAAGGATCCTAATCAAATTTATACATGTCTAAAAATAGGCTCTTATAGCCATGAATTATATGCATCATCTGGTAAGCGTTATACTCATCATGGTATAATTAGCTAATGGTGCGACATTCATTTAAATATTTTACTGCATATATTAGTAACATTTAATAAGGTTGGCGGATAAAGAGTATCATGGATAACCAGTACAGTGGGATTAAGGGCAGAGGTGAAAGGAGGCGTCTAAGAAGAGAACTTACCTTTTCACAGCTCGTTATGATCGGTGTTGTTGGTGCACTGGGAAACGGAGCACTCTTTGGAACCATAGAGATGGTGGGGTTCTCTGGACCTGGTGCAATTCTGGCCTTCATATTCGGAGCTTTCATTTACACTCTTGTCGGCCTGACATACATGGAACTGAGCAGGGTATATCCGGAAGCAGGTGGCCCCACCAGATACTCAATATATACGCATGGCAGATGGACAAATATCATCAATGCATTCTCTGACCTGGTATGGTATATTTTCATTCCACCAATAGAGGTTGTGGCGATTCTGTATGGGCTGGACTTTTTTGTGAAGAATGCGTTCATAAACGCACATGGTAATCCAACAATTCTAGGGGTTCTGGCAGGAGCGGCAATGCTTCTTGCATTTGTGCCTTTCAACTACTTTGGAATACGAATATTCGGCAATTCCACCCTCAAGATTGGCATAGTGAAGCTATTTTTCTACCTTTCACTTGTTCTGGGCCTGATTGGTGTGGTCTTCAACTACAGGAACCTCTATGCATATGGCACCCTCCCGTACGGAGGAGTTGCGGTGCTGGGAGTGATGCCATTTGCAATGTATGACTTTGGTTCAATAAGGGTCATACCCGATCTTGCTGAAGAAGCAAAGATGAAGGACAAGGTACCAAAGGCCATAATTCTCACAGTCATAATAGAATCCCTCATATACATAGGGATAGCTTTTGCGGTTCTGATGGGTTTCCACTGGAGCACATTCGGAGTTGCCAGGGGGAATTTCCTGGGACTATACAATGCAGTTGCAGACAAGACTAACCCCTTTTTCACGTTTGCAGCCAACACAAACGTGCTGTATATCCTCATAGCTGCCCTCATAACTGGCCTTCTGACCCCTTTCGTCACCGGTTACATCTATCTTGGCAGTGGCACTAGGGTTCTCTTTGCCATGGGCAGATCCGGATTCATAAGCAGGGCGCTTAAGAAAATCGACGCCAAGCATGCCGTCCCCATATGGTCACTCATTATATTTGCAGTTCTGGGTGCTGTCCTCGTCCTAATCACGGCGCCTGAACCCTCAATATATACATTCATTGACGATGCAACTGCAGCTGGTTATCTTGGCCTTGTGGTAAACCCCATAGCACTTATGGTTACCAGAAGACAGGGTGTGACCCGGGAGGATCAAAAGGTTAGGGGCATGACTGTATTGGCACCCCTCTCAGTTGGCCTCAGTTCCCTCATTGTTTTCTGGACAGGCTGGCCTTCAGAACCATACGCTGTTGTTCTTGTTGCCGCAGCATCCGTAATCTTTGGAATCCTTTCCAGGGTAAGGATAGGTGCCAGGAACGCTGTCTGGTATGTAACTTACATAATTTTCGTAACAGTCATGACAATGATAGGGACAGATGGCTTTGTGGGCCCAGTGGTATCTCTTCTTGGTTATCACGGGCCGCTTGGGGACCTGATACCATTCACATGGGGAACACTGATTGTATTCCTCGTATCAATTGGGGTTTTCTATCCATGGGGAGTATTGTCAGGCTTCAAGAGGCAGTTCAGCCACCCGGAGTGGACAGATCCTTACATTGATCAGATGGCGCAGGAGGATTCACCTGTTGGTGGATCCTGATTTATTGCATGAAGTTCAGACATCATTATCAGTGAAAAGCTTTTAGTACGTTTCAGGAAATCCCAATACATGGTCGACTACAGCTCCCTGAAGGATGAAATAGGCAAGGCTGACAGATTCAACAGGGTGCTGCTGCTTTCTGGCGAAGTCAAGAGGCTTAAGGATAAGATTCCATTCAGCATTTACAAGGATCTTGAAAGCAAGGTAAACGAGAAGCTGCATACGTTTGACTATCCGCTTTGTGATCGTGCGCAGATTCGCATAATATATTCAAACGGGCTCAGGGAAACCCTGGATCCGCAAATATGTTACCGTGCACTGCAGAAAGGCCAGAAACTTTCAGAATACATTTTTGCAAATTTTGTATCTGCCAGGGACTACCAGATCCTGGAACCAAATACTGTTGGAACACTTGACGGCATCAGTCCAGATTCCGCTCAGATTCCACTGGCAGACCAAAAACTGGATCCGCAGTCCATTGTCCTGCCAAGCAAGGGAGCCGAGATACTGATGGCAAAGATAGACAGACTGGAAAGAATATACATGGAGACAATACCAAAGATATCAAAGGATATCAGAGATATCAAGGAGACTCTGGACCAGCTCAGCAAGAAAATTGAAGCAAGAAAGTGATTTTATATATAATCCCAGAGCCGATCCTGCCAAAGGTCATACTCCTCCTTTAGATCTATTATGCGTGAGTTCAGGAATCCGGCCATTCTCCTTTGCTCTTCATAAAGCTTCATGAGGTCGCTAAATTTCATGTGCGAAAGGGCATCAAATTTTTCCCTTATTTCCCTGTGAACTCCTGGGTGCAGCCTTCCAGTACCTTTTCCTGTAAAGAGGATGCGGTAATATTTCTGGTCTCCAAGCGTTACATGGAACACCCTCCACTGTATGTCAAGGTGGGTTGCAAAAAAATTCCCGGTCAGGTCCGCCAGTGCTAAAACTGTATTTCTATCATCACGGCCGTTAAGCTGGAAGGCAATATCCAGTCCTTTCTCCATGCCCTTAGACATTTGAAGCATAATAGAAATAGTTTTTCGTGCATCTTGAGGATCATGTTCAACAGTTCATATCCTGGAACGATGCAGCCTGAGCATTTTACTTCTAGGAAATTCCCTGGAAAGGATTTTCTTGACGTAACTGTGTGCTTCTGCCCTGTCTATTGAGAATGTGCCTGTGATAATTCCGTGTTCAGCAATTTCAAGCTGACCATCTTTCAGTGCAGATATTTCCATCCAGCGGTCTCTTTTAAAACTCTCGATCCTTATGCGGTAGCCTGGCTGCATTGCTTCTAGTTGCGCCTGGATCTCCTTCCATGCATTTCTAGCGTTGATCATCCGTCTGGCTTCCTTCTGGGTTGGGTTGCCATCATATGATAAAGGTGGTTATTTTTTTATTTCATGAAAATCATTTCAGCACCGGGCCAATGATGCTCTTCCCTTTCTTGGAAGTGCATATTAAATTGCAGCAGACGCCCAGAATGGCATTATTGGGGAATAAAATGATCAGCTTCACAGTTCCATCGACTCGTGGATGAAGTGCAACTTTGCCCTATTAATTTACCACCCAATTTGCAGTTAGATTCCTTGGATCCCGTCTGAAATCCTTAAAAGTTCAGGTTCTAAATGAAAAGCTGGCCATAAGGATAATATTAAAATATCATTTGTTATGTATATTTAATGGGCAAATTAACTGCATATCTTGCCGGGGTTTCTGCCTCTCTTGTCATTGTATATTATTACCTGTCAACATTCTATTCCCCATTAGTCCAGTGGATCAGCCCGTATGTTGGGCCTGACATTGCGATTGTGATGGGCATCGCCTTCCTCTTCCTTGGGAATCCGCTTCACTGGCCTGTACTAATAGCCAGCTGGATTCTTATAGGGGCTGTGGTTGGTTTGGGTGCGAGGAAAGGGAGCAGGGCAGTTGGCGCCGCACTTCTTGTCTATTACACTGTTGCAGGATTTCTCGGTCTCGCCCTTCTTTCCATGATAGTTGGCCAGGGCACTGGTATACTGGGCGGGAATGTGTCTGGTGCCTCATACATAAGTGATCTTGCTTCGGGAGCCCTCGCGCCACCTCCAGGAACAAATCTTTACACAATACTGACAGAGCCGCTTATCGGAAGAATGGTTTCCGTCATCTCCATACTTACGGGAAGCCTATCAACTGGAGGTTTAACTGTCAACGCAGCTGTTGCCTTTCCCATCTCAGCAGGTGGATCGCAGTACTATGCCCTTGCTGATAAGATCATTTTCATATTCCTTCCATCAATGATTGCAAATTTCGTGTTTTTCCTCATTGTTTCTGGCCTTGTGGGCTGGTATCTCAACAGGAAGATCAACCCAGGCAGGAGCAGCAAGAGAGGGGGCGGCAGGAATGCTGTAATGGCGGCAGTCTCAATAATTGCGGTCCTGATGGTTGTGTCGATGCTGCCCGCTGGAGGCAGCCATGCTGAAGAAATAGGCAGTCCAGCAGGCTTTTCGTACACTGGACAGATTCCGCCAGCGCCTTCATCCCCCTTTAGTATTGAGACGCAATCTCCCCTCTTTGGAGGGGTTTTTCCCTTGTCGTTATCTGTTTCCAACATTTCACAGGTGTCAGGAATTAATTACGCGGCAGCTGTTGTTGGAAGGTATGGAGATCTCTACAATATTTTCAGTTTTGTTGGCAGGCAAAATGGAAACGCCCCTTCTGGTTGGGCAGGCGTGGCCCGCAACTACTCTTCAATTTTTACCCTGATAGCTTTCTCCAGCAACATTTCAAGCCTTGTCTCAGCAATGGAAAGTGATTCCCTCTTTGGCCTCTCATCATCCTTCTCGTCTTCGCAGGGATTGGGGGGAACATTTGACAGGTACCTGAACCTAATTCCAGGGACAACAATTGTTGAGGATTTCCCTGGAAATTTTTCAGAAACCTCAGCAATTGCTTCCAATGAGTCCAGCCTGATCAGCAGTTCCATGAATCTTTCAGGAGTGAGCCTGCTAGCTTCCTTTACTCTTCCCCAGGGATATGTGGCAAACGTCACAACAGCATCTACCCTTTATCTGTATGGAGCGGGACACGCAACAAGCGGCTCGCAGTATTCGGCACTCCAGACAATAAGCAATTATCTTCCCCGGTCTGGAACCTATGGCGCCTTCTCCAGTGGCATCAGAGATGGATATCTAGTTCCTGGTTCCACAGATTCATCAGTGAATTCCTCTCTCATGATGGTGGGGTACCTGAATTCAGATGAGATAGAGAATCTCGTTTCAGGAACAATGGGCTCGCAGAACCTTACCTCAATATTGGGAAATGGCGTCTACCTTGCAGGGGGCGTCTTCCAGAAGTCTTCAGTATTCTTCTCTCCACCATACAGAGTCAATATAACTGCATCTGAAATGCTCAACTATAGTACTCCTTTGACATTCCCGTCCAACTCAACAATTTACGGGCTTACGCTGGCCATCCCTGAGGAACTTTCAGGCGGAAACGAGAACTACAGCTATTATTCGTACTCCAACGTCAACAATCTTCCAGAATCTCTCTCCGGTACAGGATTATACATTCCTGTAAACTACAGCACCGTTCTGCATCCATCGCTGATGGCATTCAATACAACGCAGACCTTTCCGGCTCGCCTTAGCTTATCAATCAGCACTGCTCTATTAAACGGCACCACCGTGCAGGTCAATACTACATTCCACACATATAATGGCACAGTCCTGGACAATTTTAGAATAAGCGAATACGGCCTCATATCATCCTATTCAGGTATGGTTACCCTTGTCAGCGGACAGACCAATTTCTCCACTCCGCTTCTTGATGGTCAGGGAATGAGTTACAACTACGTGGTCCGCTTCAAGAATCCTGGCACATATTTCCTGCCCGCTCCTGCACTTTCCTATTCCCTCAATGGGACCGAGTTTTCGTACAGTTATTCCGATCCCGTCATTGTGATACCATTGCCAAATGTCGCCTCCACAGTAAACCTGATGGAATATAACTCAGCACTTATTCTTTCAAAATTCATTGGACTGCCTTTCCTTGTTGCGCAACTCTGGCCAGGCCTCTACGTGTTTGATCTGATACCGGTTGCGCTTGTCCTCATAGATATTCCGCTTGAGTACTTCTGGTTCAAAAGGACTATGGAGAAGAGGAGGGCGGCAAGGAGCAGAAAGCCATGACCATCAAGGATGCGGCCTCAGCGCATTGATGAACATTCCCGATGGCGGCTTTGGGTAGAAGTATGTAGACTTCTGGGGGAGATAACCCCTGTTAAGTATGAGTCCCATGAGGGAATTCTTATCCCAGTCAGGAATGACTGCGGCAAAATTTGCCAATCCTGCATCAACTTTCCTCACAGCCTCTTCTTCACTGTGGGTGTACGATACCCGATCCTGGAAATCGCAGTCTGTGAATCCAAATCCTGATTCAAGGATCAGACTGTTCAGTGTGTGCACAGGCGAAAGGCACGCATCAGCATTCTCAGAACAGGTTTCTGACGATGGTGAAACCGTGTGCCATTCTCCATCATATACAGCAAGAAGCCGACTATCTGTCCTGCCATCATGCGTTTCAATCAGGCTGCTTCTCCATCCTGGCATGGAATTCTTCAGTCCTGTAGTGTCAACATACCTGTGAATGCCAGATATCTTAAGCCCTGAGCTGTTCAATGGAACAATATATGCCATGATCCAGCTCCAGAATTCTTTTTCCTCGCCCGAGGAACGGATTGCCAGCTCCCTTGATGCTGCGGTTCTGTGGTGCCCGTCTGCCACCACTGCTGGAATCCCGGCAAGCAGGTCAGCCACACCGCCAGCCTCAGCGTCATTACAAAAGTAGACCCTGTTGTGCACCCCTGATAGGTCCACGAACTCCATGCCTGGCTCTCTATCTGAAATTATTGATCGAAGCATGGATTCAAGGCCACTGGAATCCACAAAAAGGTATACTGGCTCCAGCTGGGCAGAAGCTGCCTTCATGATCCGGATTCTTTCACTAATTGGCCTTGGAAATGTTTTCTCATGGGGCATGATGCTCCCGTCATCCGGAAATATGTTGGCCAAGGCCACGATGCCAGTAAGTCTGCAGCTTTCACCGGTTGAATATGTCTGGTCAAGGATCACATACTGGCTGCCAGGTAATCGCTGAAGGACACCCTCCGAGATCCACCTATCCAGTATCTCCCCTGGATCAGTATGTGTTTCAGGAAGGGTGAGATGTGTGATGTTGTGTTCGCTCTGCTTTAACCTGGATTCTAGCTCCTCGGATATTGAATCGAAAGGTGGAGAAATCACATTGACAATATTATCTGCAAATATGTAGGGATTGAATGGCCTTATTCTTACCATGGGAAATCTTCAACCTTGCGAATAACCAGAAAGCTTGGCTTAATGTACCTACAGTCAGATTTCTCTTCCATGTCCTTTAATCGGTCAAGAACTTAAATCTGTTATTATCATCTGTCATCACAAAATGACGGCAGAATGATCCAGGCACTTCCTGATGTCAGGTTACAGAAATGCGCAGATCAAGCTTCCAGAATTAATATGTAATCCACTTCAGGAAATAGCGAGGCAACAATATGTCTGTTGCTGGTCCTCTGATTTTATAATGAAACTCTCCATCCCTGTCCGTTCCACATGGCTGCAAAAAATGATTATAAGGTACTGATCTGTGATCCGGTGGATTCAGCCCTCATCAATGGGCTGCAGTCTGCCGGCTTTCCTGTTTCATACAGGCCCTCGATCACTGGAACTGAACTTGTTGAGGCAATTCCGGAATACAGAATCCTGGTCGTAAGGAGCAGGACGAAGGTTACATCTGCTGTCCTGGATAGGGCTGACAACCTCAGGATCATAGCGAGGGCAGGCATTGGTACTGACAATATTGATATCAAGGCTGCTTCAAAGAAGGGCGTGCACATAGTTACTGCAGCCGGTTCCTCAACCCAGTCCGTGGCTGAGCTCAACGTTGCACTGATGGTCAATCTTGCCAGGAACGTGCCCCGACTCAGCAGCATGGTAAAGAGTGGCACATGGTCGAAGGAGACTGGAATGGAGCTCTTCGGAAAGATTGCGGGAATAATTGGCTTTGGAAGGATAGGTCTAGCTACGGCAATGATACTTCGATCCATGGGAATGGCGGTAGTAGCGCATGACATTGTCACCAGTGATGAGCGTATATCGAGTGTGGAAGGGAGATACGTGAGCCTGGATGAACTTCTAAGGCTATCGGATGTCATATTCATTCTTGCAACCCTCTCGGAGGAAGCTGGTGGAATGATTAATGGGGAGCACCTCAATTCCATGAAGAAAGGTGCACTTATCATTAATACAAGCAGGTCCGAATTCATAGATGGCCCGGACCTCCTATCAGCACTGAAGAACAGGCAGATCGGCGGATACGCTGCTGATGTAACCTGGAATGAGCCTCCGTCGGCACCGTGGGAAAAAGAACTAATTGCCATGGACAATGTAATAATTACACCCCACATAGGTGCACAGACCATAGAGGCCCAGAGGAGGGTTGCTGAATATACTTTGAAGAATCTCTTGGTGAAGATGGAGGAGATCGCAAAATGATGCTTATCCCCGGTCCTGTGGACGTACCTGTGAGCGTCCTGAAGGCTTCAGCTTACGTAGTGAATCACCGATCCAAGGAATTCAGGTCAGTTGTGCAGAAATCTGAGGAATACCTGAAAAAGTTTGGAAACGCGGAAGCGGCTGCCATAACGACCGGCTCAGGTACCACAGCCGTTGAATCCATGGTGTTCTCCATGACAAGCCCGGGTGATCATGTAATTGCAGTATCCTTCGGGGAATTTGGGAACAGGCTGATTGAGAGCCTCAGGAGGAGATCCCTTCATGTCACAAAGATCATCAAGACAGCAGATGATGTCCTGTTGCCTGAAGAGATCGAGGATGCCTTCAGGAAGGACATCAAGTCAAAATCTGTATTCCTTGTGCAGAATGAGACTGGCAACGGTACTTCAATAAGGAATCTGCAGGAAATCGCAATACGGTCAAAGAATATTGGGCTAAACGTTTACGTTGATGCAGTCTCATCATTTGGTTCTGTACCCATCAAGGTGAATGAGTGGGGAATCGATGCAGTGGCAACATGCAGCCAGAAGGGGCTTGCCTCTGTGCCCGGACTTGGCATTGTGCTGTTTGGCTCTGATGCCCTTTCCACTGTTAAACCCAGGAAAGACATTCCACAGTATCTCGATCTGGGAATATCCCTTGAATTCATGTCGAAGCATGAGACACCCTATACACCATCCACGGGAAGCTTCCGGGCACTGCTCCAGGCACTGGAAATACTTGAAGCGGAAGGTCTTCAGGCAAGATGGGACAGGCATTCTGCCAATGCAAGAGTGCTGCGTAATAAACTCTCAGCTTCAGGAGCAAGTATCCTTGGCAACGAAAAGAATTTCTCGGATACGGTTATTGCTTTCCGCCCAAAGCTTCCTGTATCGGCTACGATCGAGCAGCTTGCTGAGCGTGGGATCATGGTATCGAAGGGCATGGGCAACCTAGCCTCTGAGATCATAAGGCTGGGAAATCTTGGGATAGTTAGCTCCAGTCAGCTGACTGAGTTCCTCAATGCTTACTTCGATATTTCCCATATCGACATAAGGGTGAGCGAATCAGATTTTCCCAAGGAATCGCACATGGATGATGATCTGCTTCGCTGAATTATCTCATATTTATATGATAAGTACGAATACTCATCACAGGATCTGAAGTCATGGATGATAAAAATCTGGAGGAACTATTCGGTCTCCTTGACAATGAGAATTTCCAGGAGGCTCTTACGCGTGTTGAAAAGTTAATGAAGGATGGCGGAGACGATCCGTATCTTCACGCAATAAAGGCCATATGCCTGCTGGAATTGGATATGGACCCCAAAAAAGCAGTCGCCGAGGCAAAAATGGCTTATTCTGCCCAGAAGGAACCATTTATGAAATATGTTCTGGGCTGGGCCACTGCAGTGAATGGCGATCTGAAGGAGGGCATAAAGCTTCTTAATGCAGCAGTGACCGAAGATCCTGAAAATATCGAGTATCTTATCAAGCTGGCCGAACTGAATGAGGAAAATGATGACTTGCAAAACGCCCTTAAGTCAATAATCAGGGCACAGAAAGTGTCATCTGACGACATGAGGCTTATGCTCCTTAAATCAGGTGTCCTGAACAAGCTTGGAAGACACAAGGAGGCAGTTTACGAGATAAATAGGGCCATAAACCTTGCGCCGAATTTCGACTACGCTCACTTTCTGCTTGCCCAGACATACGCTGCATCAGGAGATTCAGGTGCAGCCAGAAAATCCCTTCAGGATGCAATAAGGCTTTCATCATCAGAACATCCAGAATACCATGAACTCATGGCGGAGTTTGATCTGGAAGAGGAGAACTTTGTAGGGGCATTAACGAATCTTGACAGGGCGATTTCAGGATCGTCAGGAGATGAACAGATAGGCTACATTCTTGAGAAGAGCAAGGTTCTGGATTATTCTGGCAGGGAGAACGAATCTCTTGACCTCATTGAATCAATTTATAAGAGAGACCCGACAAACCCGCTTGTAGCATTTGGCCTAATCGACTTCCATTCCTCGCATAAAAGAAATGCAGAACTTGACAAGCTGATGTCAGACATGAATCTCAGCGAGCCCATTCGAGAAATCGTGCGCTTTTACTCCGGGCAGAGAAATGAGGTCGATCAGGAAGGTTTCATCAAACTCCTATCCTCTGCACGTGATGCTTCAGGTGACGATCCATTCCAGAGCGAAATACTTGAGATGATCATTGAAACAATGATAACTGCGGCATCCCTCGACGGATGATTCCGTTCCTCGTTAAGCCTATAAAGAAGAAAGGGCAGTTTGACCTGTAAAATTTTTTGTTAATATACATGTTTCAGTCTCTTACCTACACAAATTTCTTTTTATGCAGATACAATCATGAATCCTTGAGAAAGGGTTTGAAAGTTACAGCAATAATGATTTCCATATTGGTGGTTTCTTCAGCCTTGGCTATGGTGGGTGCAAGCTTCACCCATGGACAGCCCATAGGTAAGGAAAAACTTCCACCAACCAATACTAAAGTGAATTATTTCTCTATGCCCTATCACATTAATAAAAAGCATTCTTCAGCAGAGTCTGATACGGTTCAGTTATCCGGGTCGGGGCTCATGGAACAATTTACTTTCATTGAGTCCGGCCTCCCCTCTGGCACTCTATGGTCAGTTGCCATCGCAAATCAGACAATTTCCTCAAGAAACCAGAGCATGTCGTTGAACCTGGAATCAGGACTTTACTCTTACCGGGAGAATAATGCCGTCAACTTTTTTTCACCACAGTCTAGTGGTACCATAAACACTGCCTCCAGATCATTGCTAATCCAATTTTATGGGATTTTTAATGTCACCAAGAGCCTTAACCTGACATCCGGCTCTTTATCGTCTGCGCTGCCTTCTCTCAATAATTCAGCTGCCCTTTCCTATGGAGTTTACGATAAATGGAGCAGTTCCATCCTTGTAGCAGACTATTC
This sequence comes from Thermoplasmata archaeon, assembly GCA_021797355.1. Taxonomy (GTDB): domain Archaea; phylum Thermoplasmatota; class Thermoplasmata; order Thermoplasmatales; family Thermoplasmataceae; genus UBA509. The sequence goes on from JAJZZX010000003.1 coordinate 176,479, forward strand.
AAGCGGAAAAATTGTAGAAGTAAACGCAACATCACTTGCAATTGAAAAAGCAGTTAATTTGGGATATGCCCCTAAGGATATTGCTGTTGGCAACCTCGGCACTGTTTACGTACTGTCAAGTTCTTACATTACCGAACTGAACAGCTCGCTGATTCCTGTCAGATTTATAAAGCTCGACACAACAGATGCAAGATCAATTGCTTATAATCCCTCATCTGGACTTATTTTTGTTGGCACATATTCAAATGGCACGCTTATCTTCAATTCCTCTAGCATGCAGCAGACAGGGTCACTTCCTTATGCTGATGTCCAGAGCACTCAGGGCATATTCGTGTTACCTGATTCCGTGAATACATATATTGCCAGTTATAGTAACGATACTCTAATAGAACTTGCTGGCACTAATGTTGTCAGGTATTACACAATTCCAGCTTCGCCAATATCCATTCTGGAAATCCCTCATGGTACCATGATTATTTCCACATTTCCAAGCCCGCAAACTGGCTTCTCACTTTTCAGGCTTAATCTTTCCAGTGGAAACGTCACTGGCATAATTAATGCCACAATCGAAGTTGCATTAGCTTATGACCCGCAGATAGATACTGTGCTGGCAGGATCAGTTTGTGCTTCCCCAGAAGTCTTGGTTATGAATTCCCGGTATTCAGGGTTAGCTGAGAATATATCTACCGTTATGCAGCCATATTTCATGATATATGATCCGGAGATTGATGCAGTAGTTTCCGGCGGTATCTTTTCCAACGGACTTGAAATCCTTTCATTATCAGATCTTCCTGTCACGCTAACATTTTCAGAAACCGGCCTGCCAAATGGAGTAACATGGTCAGTAAAGGCAGATAACTATACCATATCATCAGACTCAAGCCATCTTAATTTTACTGTGATTCCAGGTAACATAAGCTACGTCGTTAAAGCGCCCCAAAACTTTACTGCACAGACGCAGGGATATGCCGTTGTAGGCAGCCAAAACTATTCTGTTAAGATTGAATTCTATCCCCTCTATGATGTTAAATTTATAGAATCAGGGCTTCCCAGTGGTTCTGAATGGAATGTTAATTTTACCGGATTTAATCTGTCATCAGATTCACATTCTTTGGTATTCAAGGCCACAAGTGGACTTCACAGCTATGTCATTTACGGCAGTGGCATGTATTCAAGCAGTTTTCCGAAGGGATACATCAATGTATCAGGGAACGAGACAATAAATGTAGAATTCACAGGTAATCCTTCAAGGGTTCAGTTTAGATCTAGTGGCCTACCAGCGTCGCAGCCCTGGTATGTCAAAGTGGATGGACTCATCCTGGCATCGAGTGGGAATTATTTGAACACATCAGCGGCTCCTGGAAGTTACAACTACACTATCCTTTCAATTCCGGGTTACAAGGCTTACCCATCCACTGGATCTTTCTTGTCATCCTCATCCGTTCCTATCAACATTACCTGGAAGCCTGTCTTGTATAATGTCACGATTACTGAAACTGGCCTCCCCTCTGGATATACCTGGGCGATCAATGTGTCCGGCTCCGTTTACTGGAACAATGGGAATACCACAGTGCTGCAGCTGCCCAATGGATCTTTCCAGATGCATGCATTCGTTAAAGGTGCGGTATACTCCGCACTTCCGGTTCATTTTAGCATAAATGGCTCAGAAATTGCAGTTTCAGTAATTTTCACGGCAGTTCTCTATGATATTGCGATTCATGAGGAAGGCCTTCCACAAGGATATTCCTGGAAAATATCTCTTAGCAATGGAATGGTGGCTGCCGCTGCTGCCGGAATTCCAATCAGTCTTTCGTTGATGAATGGCACATACCAGGCATCTTTACAGGATTCAAGCACTTCATATCGGCCCATTTATGAGCAGATAAACTTAACAGTTGACGGCGCTTCCTACAATTATACTGTCACGTTTGTTCCAGTTGTCTTCAAGATTGAACTGGAAATACTGAATCTTCCTCAGAATACTAGCTGGTCACTATTCATTGGTACAGCCTCATATACAGGTATAAGTGGACCGCAGTTTGTCACCTATCTTCAAAATGGAACATATGGAATAAAGGTCGTCCCTTCAAACCATGATTATCATTCATTTTCAGGCAGCGTAAATGTCTCCGGGGCAGGTAAAACTATTAAGGTTATCCTAAGTCCTGTACTGTTCGTGGTTAATTTCACCGAGAGAGGATTGCCCCCTGGATCAGAGTGGTACATTGCAGGTCAAAACGGATCTAACCTAATTACATCTGGCAGCGTACAGTCAGCTCTCTTCATGAATGGTTCCTATTCACTTAGATACATATCATTCAGCCCTGAATTTAAGGGAGGAACTGTTAGTTTTGTTGTTGATGGTCACAGCCTCAATTTATCTCTGCATTTTACGCTAGTTCAGTATGAGGTTGTTTTCTCCGTTGCAGGCCAGTACAGGCCTGAGTCATGGTACCTTTCTATAGATGGTGGAAAATATGTTGAGTACAATTCACTAAGTGCAGCTCTGTTTCTGCCAAATGGAACATACACATTTCTGGCATCTCAGGGGAACACCTCGTGGGGAGAGGCAACTGGGAATTTCACCGTTTCAGGTTCTGCCTTAAGTGTTACAATAATTTTTAAACCTGTAGAATACAGGGTCAATTTCACTCTTGACGATGCAAGTCACATTGCTTCTTGGTATCTGAACATCTCAGGAATGAAGTATCTTGCATCAGGGAAATCGTATTCCGTTTACTTGCAAAATGGCACATATTCATTTTCTATCAGCGGAATTCCAGGTTTCATCTCATATACGTCAAACTTTTCAGTTGACGGCAAAAATATGGATATATCTGTGCATCTAGCATCAGATAGCCACCTAGTCATCTTCAAAACCGATCTTGCGAGGGGTGAGAACTGGTACTTGAATATGTCCAATGGCGAAAACTTTACAATTGACACTCCCGTTTTTCATGTTGCTCTCGCTAACGGAAACTACTCATTCACAATTTACAGCAGCGGGTATCGGCTATATGCTGGTAACTTAACTCTGAAAGATACCAATATTGTTCTGCATATAGATCTAATTCCCGTAAAGTTACAAGTTATATTCAGGGAAACAGGGTTGCCTTCTGGCACCATCTGGGGCATAAACATCAATGGCAGCACTTTCCGTTCATCTGCCAGAACAATACAGGTGGAACTCCCGGCAGGACATTATTCATTAAACGTTTCAGCTATTCCAGGGTATATGGCGCAGGCACCGGGCAATTTTAATTTGAATCATGCCCACATGCATATTCATATTCATTTCCGTAAGGTGCATGAGCAATTTTACCCTGTTACAATATCGTCTTTTGCGCCACCAGGGGTTTTGATTTCTGTAAGTATTAACGGTACAGCCATATTGCATCCAATATTTCAGTTGCCGGATGGAAACTACACCGTTGATGTTTCTATCTGGCAGAAAGGAAGCCCATGTACAGCAGAGTTTAATTTCTCTGTGAATGGAACCGGTGTCTCTATCCTAATAATCATCGCTCCACCGGCAGTTGCAACATTTATAGTATATAATTTACCACCAGGGCCTCTCTTGCCTGGCCCAGAAAATATGCCGGCAAACATTCCGCCTTCTCAACCGCTTCCTCCGCCACCACCACCGCCTCTTCCTGGTTTAAATCCAGGTTTTCACCCAGTGGAACAATTTTTTACAAGAATCTGATAACATTGGACAAAACAGTTGCAATGAAGAACAAATAAGCAAGAAGAGTGAAGTAGAAGGATGTTCTGTATATGTTCCGTAGGCTTCTGAGTTGGGGCAGTATTGCCCCTATGGAAAGAAAAAGGGCGAGCAGCGTTACATATACAACTATTTTTCCAGTGAGGTTAAAGGCATTAATCCATGACATTGAGGGTGCAAATAAGGATGCGGTGAAAACAGCTAAAATTGCACTTTCCACCACTATAACGGTATGGCGTGAAATGCCAGCAGTAAAATAAATCATTGAAATGATTGCTTCGAAAATGGATACCGAAAGGACAACTGCTATTGCAATGTTTCCGGCAGTAGTTAAGTGGGGAAGAAAAACATAAAGATATTTAAACGGAGTGGTAAGAAGCAAAATGCCGGCCCAAACCATAATGGCTAAGAATATTCTATAAGCAGCAAATAAAGGGCTGTTCCAGGGAATGCTATGGCGAATATCGCTCTCAATCTTGGTGCTCAACTTATACAGATCAGGCCTGAACATGCCACAATTTAATGCGTACAACAGTGAGAATGGAAGTTTTGAAGGCTTGTAATCCTTTCGAAGCTGTGTCGAAAGATAACCGCCGCCTTGCCAGAGCATTCCAGTAATGTTTGCATCTGTCCAGTCCATATAATAAAAGGGTGATGAAAATGGCGAGACTTCCAGCTTTCCCGTAACTATGAATTTTAAGGAGGAATACGATTTTCCAATCCATCCAAGAACGATAAACAGCAGTAAAGCTAGAACTGTTGCTAAAAGATATTGCGGCCAGAAAATAATAACGTTCCCAATGGCTATTGTAATCATGTTTGACTTACCTAGTACAATGTCACGTAATTAACTGTGGTTTTGAGAGAATAACTAGATCCAACAAAGCTTGAACCATTCAAAGTATTGAAAGGCAAGGCCAAAGTTATGCTGAACTGTGCCTGTCCTTGTTCTGTAAATTCACTTGAGACCGTGAATAATTCCCCGATTGTAACTAAGCTATTGGAAGCGATTGTTATGTTACTACTTTTTTCTGATATGGCTGTTCCATTGCTGAAATTAGCAACTATTACCCTACAGTATCCCTTATCCGGCAAATAACCATAGACAGTTACCGATGTAACATACTTCATTCCCGAATATTGAGAAAGAGTTGCTGTCAGATTTAGTTCGTAAGAACCTCCGTTTTTAAAGTCCACTGCCTTTGAAATGTTGATGCTCCCAGGGCTGGATGTTGAATAAGAAAGCTGTGCAGAGCTGTTGTAGGGATTCATCTTGTCTGTCAGCCCGTTAAAGGTTGTTGCAGAAAGTTTAAGGTCAGAAGACGAGTGTATTACAGATACCTCATACCCATTGCTAACTATTACAGATCCAGCAGAAGCAACTGGAAGTACTACAGCAATGATAATAAATAAAATGAGGTATCGCAATCTCATTTTGCCCTCAGCTTACCTGCATATTCAGTGAGAATGTTCCAGCCTGAGCATTTTCTGTCACAATGGACAGATAAAGTACTACACCCTGCCCTGAAATATGTATTGGGCCATTGCTGCCAGATATTAGGGCAACGCCACCTAAGTTGCCTGATAAGTCTCCGGTGAAAGTCATTAGAGAAGAGCTGTAATATATGAAGACCCCTGACGGAATCGAGCCATTGAACCATATATATACAGGTGAATTAGACGTAGAATCGTTGTATACTTCGAGTACATTTGTCATAACAACATATCCAGTTCCAGGTATTGAGTTCAACGTGACCGTTGTATTTGTAAACTTTGAATTATCTCCCACTATCCCGATATAACCGCTAGAGTTTGCCTGTCTGTAGGCTGGTCCAGCTGTAAGGTAAACTTGATTGGGATGGAAATTTGATACGCTAACGTCGATATTATTGTTAACAACAACAGCAGCGGTAGTAACAAGAGGTACAAGCATGGCGAGAACAACAGAAATGGCAATCACAAAATTTTTGCGCATGCCTAATAATTACCATGCATTATATAAATTTCTCATTCTTTGAAACAACAAGGTGCATTAGTAGAATCATTAACCGATATAGACTTCCTCCTGGAACTGCAAATTGCAGGTTTCCTGAAATCTTACATATGGTGTTGGATTCCATAGGGTTTAATGGAAACTGCTCCATATATTTCGCATTCATTTCTTTTTAAAGATTATTTATGGGTAGATTCTACAGGACAGACTGTATCGATGCCGATGCTCTTTCTATATTGAATGCCTGAAACATAAGATAATTAAAAATCCAAACGACCGGATCCTTCGGAATCATTATGCCAATCATAGGAGAGGTCATTTCATCGCCATTGTTAAGTTCAGAACTCAGATAGATGGTTCTAGGTCATACCCAAGACCATTGTCATATCATGGGGAATTCAGGATCAAAAGAAATGAAAGGTTGAACCATCCTCTGTCTAATTCAGTTTTCAGTTTGCCCAATCAGTGTCAGTATGGAGCGATCAGAATGTCATTTCCATATCTGAAAAAATTTTGCATATGCAATCCCAAAGCGCCTTAAGGCAATCCGCTGAAGATTTATAAATTCATGACGCTACAGCCTTTGACCTGATGGCAAAGCCTTGCTTTAATTGGCAAAAAATTGACACTAGAACCTACATATTATTCTTAAATATGATTCACCGTATTTTATCTTATGATAACAGGATCGGCTGAAAGATTCAGGGCACAGTTCAGGTTCACTGGAATATCGTCCATAATTAACGCAATTCCATTTGCTGCCCTTGTTTTATCCCTATTTTACTGGATTCCTGTCATATGGCTCAAATATTTCACCCTTCATGACTACGTTTTTGATAGTGGCGTATTCTATGGATCACTGCATTCAATTTTCTTCCAGCACACCCAACAGTTGCTGCTGCAATATGCTGCTGGATCGACAATTCGCATTATACTCTCCCCTCTGTCAACGTTCAACAGCATCCTTCTACTCTTGTATCTGCAGCTTATCCTTGTTCTTGGATCTTCAATAACGGTCTTTCTCATCGCCAGGAAAATGTTTTCGGGCAGGGTTGCACCAGTTCTCCTCTCTTTGTCTTATCTGCTGTATTTCCCAGTTAATGGTTCAATTTTCTTCGATGTACATGCACAGACTTTCTTCCTTCCCTTGATGCTGGTAGCATACTACCTGGAGATTTCAGGAAAGTACAGGGCTTCATTGGTATTCTTTGTTTTAGCCGGAATCACGAGGTTTCCGATAATAGGAATAATAGTGCTTTACTCAATGGCAGACTTTATCTACAGTTACAGGACGCTCAGGAATCCTGAATCAAGAGAAATCAGGAACAAACGTGCCAGGTTTGCCATGATACTATTTTCCGTCTCCTTCATCATCACGCTCCTGCAGTATTACGAAAACACCTATGTCCTCGGGGTTTCCTCACTGGGAAATATACACTATGTTGCAGGATCCACGGTCCTTGGGGGATCACTGGGCACTGACCTTATAACTGTTCTCATATTTGCGGCTCCCCTCCTCCTGCTTCCGCTCTATTACTCAGAATTTTCCATTATCCTCTGGGCTCTCTTTGGTTTTGCATTCTATACCAACTACTACGGTTACCTGTATCCGTCAGTCTTTACGGATCAGTACTCAGCTCTGTTCGTGCCGCTTATCTTCATAAGCCTGTTTGCCGGGATCGCTGCGAGAAGCAGCACGGGTAAAATTTATAGTGAAAATAAGACAGGCCGCTTCAATATCGGCAAGCCTTCACCGCAGATGGCTACAGCCATAAAGATATTCGTAGCTGTTGCAGTCTTTGCGGTGCTTTTCCAGCCATACAGCCCATTGTCTTCACATACCAGCGGATCAATGGATATAGCCAACTATACCACCATAGGCATGCTGAATGAAAGAGAGATGCAGTCAGTCATAAACCTCATTCCAACTGATGCTTCCGGAATAATCTTTCCCGGGAATATGCCGGAAGTGATGATTCATTCGGCCAATGTGAACGGAAGCCTGATTGCTGATACCATAAATGGATATCCACTGTACTGGTCCCCCCAGTTTTTCCAGTATAATAATTCAATACAGTATGTCATTGGGGACACTACAGACCTTTCAACCACCCCTGTTCCTAACGCATACAATCAGTACGAGATAACAAGAAATGCCATTTCATCTGGACAGTTTGGTGTCATGGCGGAATACCATGGCGCTTATCTCCTTGGGCGAAATTATTTCGGAAAGCCTGTACTATTCAGCCCAATCGCATATCCAAAGGTGGGGTACAGCAGGATGGTCGCCTTGAATTCATCATACAGCATTGACAACGGCCTGCTGCTTCAGAATGCATCATCGGCTTCAATATTACCTGCGGAAAGCACGATACTGTATCCAGGTTCTTATGTGGCATACCTGAACCTATCCGAAGTCAAGATAACAGGCCATGGAACATTTGAGCTCCGCCTTTCTGCCTTTGATGTGCCAGGAAATACTGTCCTTGACGTTGCAAATCTGATGGACGGGCAATCAACAATAATGATGAACTTTACGCTGGACAATTTCTATTCTAATGCAAATATATTTATAACAAATCTCACATTTACAGGAACAGTAGCTGTTAACAGCATTTACATGGAGGAAACAGCGGCATAAAGGTGATCTTCGGTGCACACTTTTGGAATTTTTTGCAGCGCAATGCTCAGCGGGTTCCCAAAGAATTTTAATCATCATCACGCATACTGGTGGAAATGACAGAACCCGCCTCCAGATCCCTGGGAATGGATGCCATATTCCAGTATACTGGATCAGGTGTGCAACTCTTTTCCGGCGCAGTTTTTTACATAATCATTGTGCGAATGTTCAGTACCACAGCAGTTGGGGCAATAGCCCTTTTTTTGGCCATAGTGGGTCTTTTCAACATTGTCTTTTCCTTCGGGCTTGGCACTGCTGCCCAGCATTTTACCTCATACAACCTGGGAATCAGGGACTATCCCAGCGTCAGAAAAACAATCAGGAAAATCATAGGCTTCGGGTTCGTGCTTTCCATCTTAGGCTTTCTTGCTCTTCTGTTTTCAAGCCGCGAGATTTCTCTGCTGTTCCTGCACAACCCATCATATTCCTTCCTAGTAAGGCTCCTTAGCGTTGTGTTGCTTGGTAACATCCTTTTCGGCATACTCAATGGTGCACTTCTGGGCCTTCAGAACTTCAGGCTGTCTGCCATAATCAACATCGTAATATGGGTCTTCTACTATTTTGGATCAATTGCACTGGCAATATATGCAAGGACTCTTGACATCATTATTATCGGTTGGATAACTGGCATATTCCTAGGGGTTGCCCTTGAACTTGTTATAATACTGAGGCAGATATCCAGGTATCCTGGGCAGGGAAGGGCTCCCGGGGGAAATTACATACTGAAATATTCCCTGCCGGTACTTCTCTCTGGCATAATAGGGTACGGTGCTTCATACATGGACAGGTTTGTGGTTGCAGGACTCCTTACTCTCTCTTCCCTGGGAGTGTACAACTTTGCCCTTCTCATTGCATCATCCCTTGGTTTCGTTGCAGTTCCGTTCAACAATATCCTTATGCCTAAATTCTCAGAACTCTTCGGGGAAGGAAGAAAGGCAGACATTTCAAGCATAGTTGATGGCTCATCGGTGCTCCTTTCCTCTATTTATGTGCCTGCAGCAATGGGTGTGGCGGCACTCTCGCCAATGGTGCTTGATCTCCTTGGCGGTTCACAGTACATCGGAGGATCTGTTGCTCTGTCAATAATAATGGGATTTTCGGCACTGTTCATATCTGTCAACATTCTGACTCAGGCCATCGCTTCCGTCAGAAGAACCCAGTTGTTCATATATTCAAGTGCAGCAGCACTTGCCTCTAATATAGTCATATCAATCCTGCTCATACCACGATTCGGCCTGATTGGGGCTGCTTTCGGCTTCTCTTCTGTATATGTTGCAACATTCATTATACAGTATTTCTATGCCAGGAAGAACGGAATCGTGAAATTTAACTACTGGGCCTTTGGGAAGGTATGGATCGCTGCCCTCATAATGTTCGGAGCAGTGATGTCAGTCGAAGAGCCATTGGAGAATTACCTGCACCATACCCTTCTGCTTCTTCCGATCTACATTGCCTTTGGCTTCGTCGTGTATGTAGTAATGGCAAGGTTGCTCCAGTTTTTCAAGAGGGAGGACAAGGACCTCATACTTTCGCTTTTCCCGCCGAAGTATTCGAGGATTAGGAAAGCAATCGAATTTCTCATACTGCACTGATAGCAGAATATCGCATTTAGACATGGCATCTTATGTATGCTCTCAATTTACTAAAATCCCATAAGTGCTGTCTCCAACAATTTTCCAGTTATGGCTTCTTCCTAAATTTCTTCGTCTGTATTATGTGGATTTTCCCCATACATATCAGCGCTACTTTATCGCAATTATGGCATCCCCCTCAAAAAATTATTTCAGATTGATGTATAAATTTTGAAAAGATCTCTGTTGTAAAACTAGCGGCATCATGTTCATTAAGTCCCATGCCCTGAAGGAAAGACGAGCAAAACACCTTACGGATACAAAATAAAGGGTCTGGATCGGAGAGTATGGATTCTCAGTCTAACTAGGTTCATACGTGCCTTCGGCCGTGGGTCTTCCTTTGTCTTCGTACCACTTGTCTTCATAGTTGTATACCACTTGGGATTTGTAATAACCGGATTTTTCCTTGGCTTCGCTACACTATTAATGGCTTTTATTCAGTATTACTCCGGAATACTGACTGATAGGATAGGCAGGAGGGCAATCCTTGTCTATTCCCAGATACCTGCAGTAGTCTTCTACCTCATGATTTTCTATTCAATTGCAGAACCTCACTATCTCTCTCTCCTTCTCCTCTCATGGTATGGCACTATTGTCATAAATTCAATACAGTACCCCGCTGTCCAGGCCGCAGTTGCAGATGTAACATCAGTTAGTGACCGACTATCAGGATACACCATCATGAGGGTGATGGCTAACCTAGGAATAGCAATTGGCCCACTTATGGGTGCATATCTGGCCTATCATGGACTGCAGTATATTTTCGCTGTATCAGCCGCTGTTACTGTTATTGAGATAGTCATGCTCTACTCACTGTTCAGTGAGACGTATGTTCCCTCTGAACACCTTGTCCTGAAGAGAGGGGACCTTGGAAGAGCCTACCGGAATGATAGGTTCTTTCTCTACTTCATAATCGTTGGCATTGCGCTTGGCATATTCATGAGACAGAGGGGTTCTACTTTTACGGTTTACACAATAGTCGTGGAGCATCTCCCGTATCTATACCTTGGCATAGTGTGGGCACTTAATGGAGCCCTCGTCGTAGGGTTACAGTTTCCTTTCCTCAGGATCATGACGAAAGCGGGAAATCCCATGATGTGGCGTGGCATAGGTACTGTTTTTTACGCCATATCGTTCCTGATACTGACATCTTCGCCTGCATTCGTAATCCTTGTAGCATTCATGACAGTGGCAACAGTTGGGGAGGACATGTTATCGCCGACAACCCAGAGCATTATAACAACTCTGGCGCCTGAAAATATGCGTGGTTCCTACATAGGCGTCTATAACCTCTATACGAGCTTTGGTGGATTCGCAGGGGCAATAATAGGCCTCTATCTCTTGTTTGTTCTTCAGAAGGTTCCAAGCACATACTGGTTATACATTGCGCTTGGCACTACCGTTGTCGCAATTTCATACGTACTGCTGGGAAGAATGTTCACCAGGCGCATATCAATGGTTGCCACCACGCCGGTGACATCGGCCAAGTGAGCATTTGCATTTCATGATCTTTATGACAGTAAAAATATGGCTTACGTTTCCTGAAGCGAGATAAACAGTAAATTTGTGAAAATTTAAGAATCTAAATCCATATTTGTATCTGATTGCAAATCTAATAAAATGTGTCTTGTATTACAAATAATATTGAGTGTGTACTGAGACCGCAACGCTTTATTTTGGGTGAAATTCCTTTCATGACCACGGCATGATAATAAATCCTTTGAACAAAATTTAGGATAGGAGTAACCGAATCCATAAGTTGTACTAAATGTTATATATAAATTGTGGCTTAATTAGTTATAATGCCAAATTATCTCGACGAAGAAGAATTCAACCGCTGGCAGGCCCATGCCAGATCTACACTGAGGTCAGCCTATGTTGACAAGTCTTCGGGTTTTTATAATTGGGCTTGCTTTAAGGCACAGCAATCTGCAGAATATTCAGTTAAGGCCTTTCTCAGGGGAGTAGGTACCGATTCCTTTGGTCACTCTGTTTCAATGCTGCTTAAAAAGGGGGGTTTGGAAAACATAATAAATCTGGCCAAGAAAATCGACAAATACTATATACATACAAGACACACTGATGCCTGGTCAGAAGGTCTTCCAGAGGACTACTACACAGCTGAAGAGGCTGAAGACGCTCTGATTTGTTCTGAAAAAGTTATTTCGGAGGTGGACGAGAAGTGGAGATCATTGAAAAACGCAAAAGAATACGGGAACAGTTGATTGGCCAGGTTTCAGAATTCATTAAAGGATTGAATTTTAAATGTACTGCCCTCTTAATAGGTTCCTATGCAAGGGGAGACTTTAATCTGTGGAGCGATGTGGATATCCTGATTATCGGTGAATTCAGTGGATCTCCTCTGGAAAGATTGAAGAATTTTAATCTTCCGCCAGGATACGAGGCTATTCTGTTGACCTCTGATGAAGTGGCTAAAAAGATGAAAAAGAATGATCGATTTATTAGTGAATCATTTGAGTACGGCGTTATTCTAAGGGATGATCTACATTTAGTGTCGTGAATCTTCTGATGCATGCACAATGATCAATTTCCGAACCTTATCCTTCGATTCAGTGACTGAATTCTGAAAATTCATCGCCCGATACAGCCTATTGCATGAAGACCGGGCGTTGATTGGTATCAATTTTGTCATAGATCGGGAAATGGCAATCATAGTGGAACCCATCGAATCACTAAAAGCGTCATTGTTCAGATCCACTAGGGAATGGTGCGACAAAGATTGGTTCCGTGTATGATCTGCTTCTGGAAATCACCGCCATGCGTTCCATGGAAACCTATCCTAAAATCGGGAAAGGTACACCCGGTATGAAATTCAGGTCAATGACACTTGGGATTCCAGTTGATCTGTTCAGGGCCATGGAGAGGGGGTGGAAAAGAGTTCCTGGAAGGATTGCTTGCATCCATGGGGAAGCCCTACAGGTCAACACTGGGTTTACTGGGAGGTCAAATCGCAAAAGTATGGCAGATAGATACATTAACGGAGAGGGAGATGAAATCCATGAAGGGAAGGGCAAAGAATCCTCCTGTGGTAAAGGATTTTAAGGGGACTATCACATAAATAATAGTGGAAAAGGATCAAAAGTACGCCTAAGGAAATTTTTCATAGAAGCGCAAAAGTATGGTATGAACTAAATCTCCCTATACATGTCAATGAAATGAAGATACCATTCTTCAAACTGTTCCATAGTGATTATATGTAATTATATTAGATCGTCAATGGATTTCCAAACTGCCAGTGTTATTCTATCTTTTAGCTTCATATTGCTTGGGATCACTATGATATCGATGTCACTGCTTTCACTATAATCCTCCCGTAAGACTGACGCAAAGAAAATGACCTTGACCTTGGGATCTATTTCATTAACCAGTGACTTGACTTCCGTTAGGACTGCTTGATAATTTCTAAGTTTATCCAGCCTTGTTAACTCATAATCCTGAGAGACATTCATCAAAAAAATCCTCCACGAACCTAGCAAGCGGCACAACATCCTCTTCTGATGACATTACCGAGAAATATCTCGAACTTATATATGCACCCTCTAGCTTGGTTAATTTAAGAATGTTATACTCATTATTTATCAGGTCGCTCAGTTCTTTCTTGTGCTTAACTAGCAGTCTTATTAAATCTCTAAGCGAGTAAGCTCTTGGATAAGGGCTGTTCAGTTTTAAAGCATAATATTTCAACAACAATTCGCGGTGCTGATGAATCGCAACCATTGCCAGGTCCCATTCCCCTCCTTCAACCAAACGCTTTGATTCAGCGAGATAATAAGAACTTCTCTCTCAATATTTCAACGTCAGAAGCAGGTATCCATAATCTGTAATAATGTAAATCGTTTTATTAATCTTCTCCATAAGCAACAATTTGGAATATGGCACCGAACCCAAAAAAACTGTAAAATCAAGAGGTTTATCATTACATTCCTGGAGCAGATTGGCAGCATAATATTTGTAGCAGGTTTCTGGTAAACAGGATGGAGGAACTCCCTGATCCGTCATTCCTCAGCCACTAAAATTTGCTCCCTGAGGAGAGCGATCATGGGACGAGGTGTCATCCATATACGACAACAAATGCATTCATAACAGCGCTGACAAAGGTCAGGGCAATGTACGCCATCCCTTCAGGTCACCTGAGGGGATTGCCAGGATGTTCTCCCTATTACTCTAGGATGATTATTCTGGCGCAATAATGGTTCTATTACTATTCATATAGTGTAATATACGAATAGTTAAAGTATTCGTATATTATATTAGTTGTATGGAAAAGCAAACCCTATACAGATTCAATGAATGGTGGCTCAACGGAATAGTACGGCCAGAACTTACCGGGAAGTTCGAAAGAGAGAATTACAAGGAAATAAAGAAAAGGATCGAGGATCGACAAATTTTATTGTTGTATGGTCTAAGAAGAGTTGGAAAGACCACAACAATGTACAGGCTCATCTCGGATCTTATGAAAGCCGGAGTTAAACCCACAAATATATTCTACTTTTCTTTTGATGAAGTTTCATGGGACATTGAAGAGGTACTCAGTTTCTATCTTGGGAACATCCTCAGAATGCCCATCTCAGAAGCCGGGTCTGTGTATATATTTCTGGATGAAATACAGAAAGCGAAACAATGGGAAAACAGGATAAAGATATTTTATGATCTGTATGCCAATCTAAAGTTTGTTTTATCTGGTTCGGCTTCATTGAACATCTTAAGAGGATCGACAGAAACCCTTGCCGGGAGGATATTTCTCATAAAGATTGATCCGCTATCATTTCATGAATTTGTTGCGCTCAAGGGGAGAACCGTAACGTTTGAGAAGCTGCAATTCGCTAGCGACATATTGCGTCCGCTATTCGCTGAATACGTTGAAATGGGTGGGTTTCCTGAACTGGTTGACGAAACCGATTCATGGAAGATAAGGACCTATATCCGGAGCATAGTTATAGATCGAATTATAACAGGAGATATTCCGCAGGAATTTGGAATCAGGGACATGGACCTGCTCAAGCGCCTCATGGAAATACTCTTGCAGTCGCCAGGGATGATAGTGAATGTTGATAAACTCGCATCTTCTCTGGGAAGAAATCGTATCACGATTTCTAATTTCATATCCTATATGGAATATGCATTCCTGATAAAGTCAGTTGGCAATTACAGGCCTGGAACTTCATCGGCTTCAAGAAAGCTAAAGAAGGTTTATCCGTACCTGCCTGCATTCTATACGTCACTTTTATCCCTAACCGAAAGACAGGATACTGGTAAGGTCTTTGAAAATATTGTTCTGAATTCTGTCAAACTTGAATATTATTACAGAAGCGGGACAACTGAGATAGATTTTGTTCTCAAGATTAATGGAAGGATTGTTCCAATGGAGGTGAAGAGTGGACATTATGATATCAAAGAAGTGGCAAAAGCATTCAACAGGATTGGGCAGAACTCTGGAATTCTGATCACCCAGGATTCTTACGATATGGTACAAACCGGCAATGCTAAGATATTTCTCTGTCCTATTGAGTTCTTTGCAATGTATCCAGATGAGCTTTTGAATCAGTTTCTCTCACAAGGAAGAGAGGAGCCTGGAATGTTTCACGCATCTCTGGACAAAATACGAAATTAATTATGATCCATGCTGTTCCTTGCCTTATAAATGGCAGCAAACAGGGTATACACACCTGAGGAGAAATTAAAGATCGTCCTGGAGGGGATGAGCGGCACCATATCCGTGGCAGATCTCTGCAGGAAATATGATCTGAAGCCTGCAAGATTCTATTACTGGAAGGATCAGCTCCTTAACAGTGCACCCGAGATATTTGAGAACCGTGGGAGAAAGCTGGATGAGGATCGCATAAGGGAGGAGAAGGATAAGGAGATTGCAAGGCTCAAGGCAACCATCGCTGAGATTGTTCAGGAGAACCTGGAGATCAAAAAAAGATTGGAGAACGCTTGAGGAGGAGGGGACAGATATGAGATCCCTATTCTATGACATACACAGAACAGTGGCGAGGACAGTTGAAAGATCAGGATATTCCATATTAAAGATTCTCTTTATACTGGGCATATCCAGATCCTGGTTTTATTCACAAATCTCATTTTCTCCAATACTGGATGGAAGATTCAATCCCATGGCCATAAGAGCTGACGATGAATGGATTGTCATAGGATTCAAGAAACAGCATCCAAGGATGTCATTCAGGGAAATCGCCTACACCCTGATAGACGAGGATCTTGCATATCTTTCCCCCTCTACCGTCTACAGTATACTGAAGAGGCACGATCTGATAACGCCCTGGAAACATCCTGTATGGGAATCAACACATCCGGAACATGCAAAATCGCCGGACGAAAGATGGCAGACAGACATAATGTATGTGAAAATACAGGGAAGGTTCTTCTACCTCATCATTTTCATAGATGAGTGTTCCAGGTACATTGTGCACCATGCCCTTCTCACAGCAATGGATGCGGATTCGGTATCGCTGGAGGCACAGACAGCCATAGACAAACTGCGAAAGAATTCAATTGCAGAACCTGTCATACAAAGCGATAACTGATCATCATTCATCGCCATGGAGTTCAGGATCGTGCTCAAGGAGAATCACCTGACCCAGAATATCATCAGGACATACACCCGAACAAAACGGCATCGTTGATAGGGCTAACAAAACAATCCGGGAATCAATGGTTCCCATTATTCTGACAGATTACGATCAGGCCATGCATGAGATATTCAAAATTGTGGAATATTACAACCATAAGAGGAGACATTCATCGCTGAACTATCTCACACCGATCCATTATTTCAGGAGAAATCCTGAGGAACTCCTCAGGATAAGGGAATCAAAGATTGAGAAGGCAAGAATATTAAGGAGGGAAAGAAACATGAAGGAACGAAAGGGAGGTGAAACGGCAGGAACCGTATCATAATTCTTTTCGTGAATTGTTCAGAACTGTGAGAAACAGTACAAAGCCATACATGTCAGCAATGGGTTTAATATGAGGTCAAAATGCAAAAGTATGGCAGATAGATACATTAACGGAGAGGGAGATGAAATCCATGAAGGGAAGGGCAAAGAATCCTCCTGTGGTAAAGGATGTTGGGGGACAATTACATACATAAGGGAGAAAAGGACTAAAAGTACGCCTAAGGAAATTTTTCATAGAAGCGCAAAAGTATGGTATGAACTAAATCTCCCTATACATGTCAATGAAACGAAGATACCATTCTTCAAACTGTTCCATAGTGATTATATGTAATTCTATCGGAGCGTCAATGGATTTCCAAACTGCCAGTGTTATTCTATCTTTTAGCTTCATATTGCTTGGGATCACTATGATATCGATGTCACTGCTTTCACTATAATCCTCCCGTAAGACTGACGCAAAGAAAATGACCTTGACCTTGGGATCTATTTCATTAACCAGTGACTTGACTTCCGTTAGGACTGCTTGATAATTTCGGATTTCTTTGGTTTAGTGGGGGTAAATGAGTTTCATTTTCCTTCTCAGTAGATGATGTATTTAAGCCTAAAACTCTTAATTCTCACTGGACTGGTCTAATCATTAGTCATTCTGGTCCAAGAAAAGGTATATTGCACTATCTGGATAGAATTATATTCCTTTGCTTACCCCCCGGAATGTTAAAGAGGTGCACTTTGTTTAACATAAAAAGACAGCAACCAAAACGTTAACTGCTCGCAAACCACTGTGCAATGCGTATTAGAAAATTTTATTCTATTTTACTGAAGTAAAAAAATTCTTTTAAAGGACATCGTCAGTTTTTCAATACAGCAAAGTAAGCATCGGAGGGGTTCGATCCCTCGACCTGCTGATTACAATTCTGAAGGTAATTAGACGGCTGTTTGAACTTTAGGGCCTAAATTGTCACCACAAACAGAAAAGATAAAGGAAGGGGACTGGCGAATAGCCTCAGAGGAGGTATGATTCCTCCTCCATAACCGATTTTAACTGGCTCAACATCTGACCAGAACCAAGATCAGCCTCAAACACCAAATAGTTCTGTTTCATACCAATGGCAAAAGTTATATTCGGGCCATTTGAACTGGAGATATTGAGTTCAAAAAACTTCAGACCGTTATAAGTTTGATTTATTACAGAAAGCCCTATGGGATTTCCCCTGAGAGAATTATTCAGCATTGTAGTAATATTCGTGTACGCCTGTGAAACTGTTGAAGAAGATATTGCCTGCAGATATCCAAGGGCAAAGGTAACTTTCATACTGGACGATGAAAGTGTTTCTAGGGCAAAACCTGCTAAGGCTGTACCGTTGTCAGTTATGTTGAAAACGGGACTGAAACTTTTCTGTTCAGAATGGAATGTGCTCGTGCCTTGGGCATTCTTCAATGCAAGCCCAGGGTTTATGACGTAAACGCTTATGTTAAAATCTGATGTAAAAGATGATCCAATTACGGATGTTACATTAGAAGTGGCAACAAGTCTCTCGGCCGAGACGAAATTTATTTTGTATGCATTTAGGATAGATATTTCGGTCGAAATCATCCCAGTGAAAGCGGACATAGTTCTGTTCCTCAGGCCATGGTATAATCCAAGTATGAAGTAATTTGAATACACAGCATATATGGCTGAGGAATAATTACCGTCTGTTTTGTTGAATCCATAGACAAAGAATGCACCCATAATTTCCCCGTATGTCACATTTTTCAGGTGATCCTTTGTTATGTTACTGAATATGGTGGAATTAGTTAGGTTGGCATAATTAATGGATGAAAAAGCGGCATATCCAAAGATAAGATCACTATCATTTTCCGTGGCAAAAACCGCAGCCTGTGCATAGCTAACATGCAGGTATGGTGCATTAACAGGAAACCCTGCTGACGAAGAGGAAGATCCAGAGAGGTTATCAATAACGCTGCTCAAATCAGAAAGATTTGTTACTCCCGCGGTCACATTTAGAATCTCGTACCAACTTCCCGACATGGAATTGTTAACCTCTGTAGATGCAAGCACACGCATTCCAGGAGAAGTTTCAGGAATGGTTGATGATGATTTGAACTGTAATAGTTTAGGATCCTTCACTGCAATGAAACCTGCGCCACCTATTACAATGACGATTACTATGATTATAGCAACTAACGATGACTTCATCAAGTTACATATGTATTGTTATATAAATATTTTATCACTGTTAACATGGAATTCGTAGAATCTGATAGTATTCTGAATTTTGTGTAAGAGAGACCAGCACTAGCCTAGATCATGGGAGAAATTTCATGAAAAATGAAAGGATGCCTCCAGGAGTGACCCAGGAAACAGTAGACAATGGAAGAATTAGATAAAAAGATATCTGAGATTGTTAGATTGACAATGCTGAATCTCTTGGCAGAAGGATATATAGTACCTTCGAGGGCCTTAGGTATAATACTTTAGCCGTCGAGAAATTGGTGTATCCTGTAAAACTCTGGCTCTCAGTGAGCGTATGTCAATATTACCCGCAATAAGGGTGATTTTTAATTAAAATTACCCTCAAATAGTACGATTTAAATATGAGGATAAAATTACATTTTGTGTCACGAGTCGAGGATTTCCGGAAGGTCATAGCGGAATGGTTCACCAGAACACTGCCGGAAATCCATGAGCGGGACATTGACATACCCCTTGACGTGGACGTTGTTGTATCAATTGTTGGCCCAAGAAGATCCGGGAAAACATTCATGGTGTACAGCCTTATTTCCAAGCTCAGAAGATTCGTCCCGACAAGAAATGTACTGTACATCAACATGGAACATGAAAGGCTGAGGCATCTTTCGGCTGAAGATCTCGGGGATCTGATCACTGCGTATTATGAGATAGGAAAACCAGACCATATGAAACCTATCTACCTTTTCCTGGATGAAATCCAGGTGGTGGATGGATGGAGTCGATGGATTAACAGAATTTACGAATCGAAAAATTATCATATATATCTTACCGGTTCCACTTCCCAGCTGCTGTCCCGGGAAATAGCAACAGAGATGAGGGGACGCAGCGTGAGTTACACTGTTTTTCCATACTCTTACAGGGAGATACTGAAGCTTAGAGACATAGATATCGCGGATACTGAAATTCTTGCGATATCAGAGAAGAGGGGAGAGATCATAGCAGTTCTCGAAGAATATCTTCAACATGGTGGTTACCCCGAAATCCTGGACAATCCTCAAATAAGAGAGAAGTTACTTCAGTCTTACATTGATGCGATTGTTCTGAGGGATGTGGGAGAACGATTCAATGTGGAGCCACTGCTTCTTTCCTATATGTTTGAATATCTTTCGTCCAGCTACTCAAAATATTTTTCCGGTTCCAAGGCCTATCAATTCTTACGGACAATAAAATACCCTGTTGGTAAAGATCGTCCTCTCCAGGTCCTTAGTTACTTCAATGAGGCACTGTCAGTATTTCCGGTTGAGATATTTTCCAGAGGATCCAGAGCAGGCAAACAGTACCCAAGGAAGATATATCTTGCAGATAATGGACTGATCGCCAGTATGAACGGAGATGTTGACTACGGAAGAGGGATGGAAAATCTTGTTTTCATAGAGCTGTGCAGGAGATCCGAACTGTTCACCAAATTCAACGTTTTCTACTGGAGAGAATATGGCAAATCTGAGGGGAGAGAAGTTGACTTTGTAATTGTCAAAGGCGGAAGAGTGTCGGAATTGATCAACGTTTCTTATATCAGGTCCAGGGAGGATGTGATGGAGGGGGAAACAGTGGGGCTTGAAATGGCTTCCAGAGAGCTGAAGTGCAATCATAAGACCATAATAACCTGGGATTATGGAGAAAATGGGAACATTCGTTACATCCCTCTCTGGGAGTGGCTTCTGGAAAAATAACATTGCAACCACACCATGCTGTGTTATATCGAATGCCAACATGATATCTCTGAATGATATTTTATTATAAACACAGACCATATAGCTATTAAACCGCTACTTTAATTATAATATAATGTAAAACTGATGTCAATACACCTTCATTAAATGGCACGGATTATATTCTGAAGAATGAAAGAGCAGTAAAATCTGGTTAGTACCTAGTAAATAAGTGTATGATATCTATCATTGCGAGATGTTCATTATTACATTCCTGTTTCGACACATCACTTAAAGACTTCCACCCTGTCACTTCATGGTTAATGGAAATAGATAAAATCAATACCTATATGCTATCTCTATACTCACGGTACTGACCTAATTAAATCTCTATTAAATAGGATATGATGAAACTATGGGGGTGGGAATTTACCCGGCAGGGCCACAGGCAAAGGTAAAGCAGGTTAAAAAGTGTACACAGCATGTGAATCCTATCCAATTATGGCGAACTATGAGCATTCAGTCCCGGCAGTTGAAAAACAGCCACATATCTTTATACGCGGGGATTGTGACGTACCTGAAAATGATAAATGATATACAATTAATAGCTTAAAGAGCAGAGGCTTTACAGACG
The DNA here is from genome assembly GCA_021797355.1 of Thermoplasmata archaeon. GTDB lineage: Archaea > Thermoplasmatota > Thermoplasmata > Thermoplasmatales > Thermoplasmataceae > UBA509. Next base: position 197,982 of record JAJZZX010000003.1, read on the forward strand.
TGAGATCTCAAGGGAGACTTGGAATAAGCAGGACAAAATTTCTGGGATAACTGGAATCATTGAAAGTGTCCCAATGCCACAGAGCCACAAGGTGCCGTGATTGTGTCTTTACTACATTTAGAGGAATGTGATAAATAAAGCCCGTTCACCTCATTCAGAATATTTGCGCTCTGCAGATTCATTGTGAATATCTGTTATTCGAACGAAATCCGGGTTCATAAAAAAATTATAAGTATGCTAATCTTTCGTAAACAATTTTACCTATTGGGTCAATTTCTGTAAAGAACTTTATATTCTCTCTCAGCTCTTCCTTAGTAACATCCATTTTAAACCTGAACGACATATGTAGCCGCCTAATATATTATTTGCTACTGTTCCTTTATATGGCAGACTTTCTAAAGCTTCTGTGCAGAAATCATTCCCACATGATGTCTTATGCAATGAATTAACTACTGTCTAGCAGGCAAAATGTCCCAGAGTATAGTCAAATAAGTTGTGCACTTCAATTAGGACATAAAAATTTCCCTGGTCAATAGTAAATGCAAATTTTGGCCCGACTTATTTTACCTGAACTTGTTTAAACGATCCTTAAACGGTTTTTAAACTGACGCTGAATAAATATCAATAATGTAACACAATGGAAAGCCTGCGGTGTGATGACCGAACTAAAACTGCCTTATTAGGATGTAAATAGGTAGTATATCGTGTGTCTATATATTCAATATGTACTGACTATGACACATCAATTCCAGGCAGCAGATGAAATGGGTGATTGGAGTTGGCACTGAATGCTGTATAACCTATGTTATACGGTAAATATTACTGATGTGCTCCTTTCACATCTCCATTATCTTCCATTGCTGTTATGTATACACTACATTTATGAACATCCATTCCTATCTGTATTCATACCACCTCCAGTGTGGTTGCTGAGAGTTTGAGTCGGAGAATGCTCGACAGCCTTCTATTCACCCTTGTTCCAGGGTATTATGTCAGAGCGAAGGGGCGTCGATCTGCAGTGCGGCCTCGCAGGCCAAGTGATACAACGATCGCCTTCTCCGTCTCTCACGCTTACATTATCATGAAAGCGCGGCCAAAAGAACTTTTTTCATGACATCTGCACTGTCATTAATTTAAATGGTGAGTCATACAAGCTGAAAGACGGGAAGAAGAACTCACTGTCAACAATGAGGCAAGAGTAAAAAAGTAATGAAAGCTACGTATAAGCGGGGTCAATTTCAAACCGGCGATTACAGAGAACATCGTTGAATGTTTAATAAAAATGACACCTACTAGACAAATCATGCAGAGTCAGGATCATTAAGATTAAATAAACATCTTAGATTATAACGGGCATGATTAAGTTTAATGCACCGAGTATAACTGGCAACGAGTTACAAAAGATCGAAGAAGTACTGAAAAACGATAGATATTCTGGGGATGGCCCATATTCTGAGTTAAGTTCGGACTTGATTCAACAATTGACAAGTAGCGAAAAAGTATATCTCGTTCCATCGGGCACGCATGCTCTCGAAATGGCGGCAATTTTATCGGGAGTCACACCCGGTGACGAAGTGATAATGCCAAGTTTTACTTTTTCCTCAACTGCAAACGCTTTTCTGTTGCGAGGTGCAAAAATTAAATTTGTTGATATCAGGCCCGACACATTAAACATAGATGAAAAACTAATTATAGATGCAATAACCGATAATACAAAGGTAATTGTCCCTGTACACTATGCTGGGGTTTCCTGTGAAATGGATAAAATAATGAAAATTGCCAGAGATCATGGAATTGTTGTGGTTGAAGATGCTGCTCAATGCATACTTGCGTCATACCAAAAAAAGCCACTGGGCTCGATTGGAGATTTTGGTTGCTTGAGCTTCCATGAAACAAAGAACATTCAGTGTGGGGAGGGGGGAGCTTTGCTTCTTAACAGTCGTGAGTATATAGCCAGATCCGATATAATTATGGAAAAAGGTACAGACCGAAAAAAATTTGTAAGGGGGGAAGTGGATAAGTACACATGGCAAGATATAGGTTCAAGCTTCCTGATGAATGAAATTACTGCAGCATTCCTCTACAGTCAATTATTAAATGTGAAAGAGATTATAAAAGAACGTATGAGTCTCTGGAATTTGTATTTTGAGAATTTGGCGAATTTAGAAGAAGTAGATCTACCTATTATACCTAGGTACTGTCAACATAATGGACACATATTCCACATAAGAGTGAAAGATTCTCTAACAAGAGATAGGTTGCAAAAATATCTAACTGAAAAGGGAATACAAACTGCAACACATTATGTCCCCCTCCACTCATCTCCATATGGTTCAAAACTGACTACATTTGTAGGAGATGACATATATACTACCAGAGAGTCTTCAAGGTTGCTTAGATTGCCACTCCATAATAGAATGAAGAAGAAAGATGTAGTTTATGTTTCCAATATGATCAAGTCTTTTTTTAGTAATAAAGAGAATAATTCCTGATCTGCTCTAGGCGAACTTGGAGCACTTTTCTTCAATTCCAATATTGTGTCACTTCAACTTCTTTCCTTTCGAATTAATCAATGGATGAATGCGGCATGCATTCATTGTATGTAAATGCATCTTTAATGACAGCGAAGGCTTCATGAAAATACCTAACTCATTCGGACCGATGCGGTCTGTACTTATTGACTTGTTAAATGATTCAATATCTCCGTTGTCATCATGGGTGCGTTTCTAGAAATATGCCAGCCTTACTCCCGGTCTTATAGCATCACTTATCATTCAGGATTTGGAATAATTTACTGCTTTTCTCTGTTCTGGACAAATCGTGAAAATAATTAAGAGACAGATCCTGTCGTTTCACCTCCCTTCCGTTCTTTCACATTTCTTTCCCTCCTTAATATCCTTGCCCATAGTCAGTCAGTATTACCGTTGCAAGTGATTCCCGTATTACCTTGTTTGCCCTCTCAATGGTGCCGTTCTTTTCATCCTGTACCTCTGCATAATGTATCTCCTTGTGTGTGTGTCCACTCCCCAACCATAGAATTTATACCACTTCCTGACCTCATCCATGTGCTGGGAGAAAAGATTCCATCGCATACCCCTATAACTTCTCCCACAGAGAAGAAAGTACCAATCGACGATATGAATCAGGGGAGATTCATTTCAAAGCCTCCAGGGCAGTTTCACGCAACTCCCCCTCCCTACACCTGAATCCGGCATAACCAGATTCAGCGGACGTAGGTTAAATCTCTTATAGCACTCATTTCAGACCCCTCTTTCCATGACTGTTCTCATCAAGGGGTACCCTCAAGCCCATGAGGAATGATGGATCAAGGATATCCCCAGTCCTTTTCACTAGGGACCTGTTGTAAATGTCATGCCTGCGATCGGACCCCATGGGATATCTTCCTGTGCATCAGCTCCCTGATCCTGTGATTGGCTGTGGTGTCATAACAGGCAATCACTCCCCTGTATTGTGAAATACGGGGGAATTTTGCAACGCACTTTTTATTATCTATTTTTCAAAATTTCTTGATAGCCCACCAAAAACTTATGTCATTTGGTTGAGTCTATAGATTGGTTCTTACTACTGACGATTTTGATAAATTTACTTAAAAATAGTTTTATTTTCCAATAATAATACAATGCATATTGCCTAATGTATTCAGCCTTATGTCTGTATACCGCCGTGTGCCGATCCTTGAACAAGGGCAATTTAGAAGTCAACCAGGAAATTTCCGCTTCATCAAAGTTGAAAAATTTCGTCCATTCCATATCATAGAAAGAATGATGATAATGTAAAAAAACAATTTCTTTTAAATCAATTTTCCCTTCATTATTGCTAATTTTTTGGACTAAATTGAGTGGGAAATTATAACTATTATCCAAAACCCCTATTTCATTCCTTTCCAATTTTGAGAGGATAGTCGAAGCTAAAAACACCTGATCAGTATAAAAAAAGGCCTGCGAAAACGGATTAACTATTCCGAAATACCCTCTACGGGCGCTAATCTCAAATGTTTCTCTCCATTTTCTAAATATTCCGATTTCTGGTCGGACAGCAATAAAGCCAGAATTAAAACATGGATATATCTCAATTCTGTCAATCTTTGTTAGTATTGGCCATAAATTTTTTGCATTAATATTATTTATTTCATATGAGAACTTAAAGTTCACAGGTAGGCTTTCACCGTACTTAGCTGCACCACCTGAAAAAACATCAACTGGTGTAACCAGAATTTGTTTATCGGCAGACATATATAAATTTACAGGATACTTCAGACAAACTATATCTGCATCAAGATAGGCTAGTACCTCAACATCATCTTTTAATTTATCTTCCACCAAAGCCGAGCCATATGCTTGGTTTGCAAACGGAAGATTACGCCAAACAACGTTTACCGGATCATATATGTAGGATATCCCAAGGTTTTTAAACCTACTTTTTGTATTTTCGCTAATCTCCTTGCCTTTCCTGGGTCTAACTGCGTAAATAGGTACCTCAGTCGTACTGGGGAAGAATTTGCGAAGGCTCTCGCCTAACAAAATGGCTTTATTCTCTAAATCACCACTTTCAACGATAAAAACAAACGCTATTCTATATTTTTTGGTCAACCTTCCCCTCCTGAATCCTCATTTTTATGTCTTTATCATTAATTATAAAGGATTTATCTATATTAAAGATTTTAAGATCGAAGAGTAGATCATTGATACAGTTAGAATCCATATTTTGATTTGTACCATTTGAATATGTATAAAATTCTTCAACTTCTGAATTTGCATTTAAACATAATTTGAATCCGCCCTTTATTATCACTTTCCTACCAACATTTGATTTCTCACATATCTGTTTTCTGTTGTTTTCCCCTAAATACTTTGCTAGTGAGGATTTTGAATATTGCAAACCGAAAGCTTCACTGTAAGTTATATCTCTTCTAAGGTATTGATATGGGTTATTTTCTTCAGTGATTATGGCTCGCAAAAAACCATGCAAATCCACTAAGTTAACGTAGGATTTGAAATTAAGCTTTTTGGAATTATTAAAAGGAAATTTAATCAGTAAAGGGATATGAATCAACTCATCATAAAGAAACGTACCGTGCCCGTAATAACCATTTTCCTTTAAAGCTTGACCGTGATCCGAGGTAAATATTACTAACGTATCATCAAATTTTTTAAAATACTTCAGCATATCAATAATACTCAAAATAGATTCCCTGACCTTTTCAATCTGATTGTAATATTTAGATCTCAATTTATTTATTTGCTTTTCATTCAGCGACCGGATTTCAAAAAGATCATTTAGAATATGGATATTATCGTCAATCCAAATAGTTTTTCTATAAGGATCGTGCATCTCCATTAAATTCATGAATATAAAGGTTTGATCTTTTGATATGAACCTGCTTAATATTGATAAACTTATTTTGTATCCCTTATTTTTAGGATAACCTCTGATGGTTGAAATCACTCTTGAAGCGAGATATTTAATTCTCCTGAATTTTTGGTTAGTGGTATTAATGTTACTAATACCAGATAAGTTACCTAAATCAACGTTATAAAATTCATCAAACTTTTCTTCGAAACCGGTTAAACCGGAAATCATAGGATTAGCAGAAATTCCAATCGTCTTATAGCCTTGCTTTGAGGCGATTTTAGTTAAGAAATCACCCGAATAACCAGTTGCTTTTTGAAATATTTCTCCTAATTCTGAATTTGGGTCTTCATGCACACTATGTTCGGATGGGTATAGCCCAGTAAAGAGAGATAGATGAGATGGAAGTGTCCAAGAGCTGGGCGAAAAGGCCATATCGAAATTTACGAAGTCCTTAAGCTGTTCACTAAATAAGGAATTATTATATATATACTTCTGAAAATAATCCCACCTCAATGTATCGAACACGACAAGTAGGATATTTGGCTTTTTACCGGCCATATTCACATGTATCCTAATTGTCTGAGGCGCTCCATCATTCCTTCTTTATCTTGCGATCTTCCTTCTCTTTCACTAGTATGTTCCATATCCTGCTCCCATGCAGGTTCATCAGAAACTTTCTTCGAGTCTCTTACTCCATCGATCGATCTATAGCCCTCTCTGTACTTAGGATGAATGGGCAATTTATTTGTTAACATATAATTCCAGACATCTCTCTCAAGAAAAGGCAAAATAGGTTGAATTCTGAAATGTTGAGGTTCATCTCTATATGAAATAAAAACCTCATTACTCCGTGCCGGGTTTTCATCCCACCTTATTCCAGTAAACAAAGCATCGAATCTATACCTTGAAATGGCAGAATTTAAAGCAACAGTCTTCAATAAGTGATTTCCAACATCGGATTCGAGAGAATATTCAAAACTTGCTTTATTGAAACCAATTCGCCTAGATTCCATTTGGTTTTCTTCTGACAAATCAGAAACAGTAATCACCCCATTTTTAATATTCCTTAAGACATCTTCGTTCCTTGCAATGACTATATTCAATTTCCAGTTACGTCCAAGATCCTCAAGCATTTGTAAAGTCTCCTTAAAATGGTCACCATGGTCAACGAATAAGGCAGTGGGCATCTTTAAATTTAGTTTTTCAACAACATCATGTACCAAGTGCAGGACCACAGTGCTATCTTTGCCTGTACTCCAAACAACAGTTGGTCTTGAAAAGTTTTGAAGCGCATCAGCTATCACAATCTTAGCAATGTCCTCTTTTGCTTTAATACTCAATTTTGTTTCTTTTCGTATAGGCATAATTAGCATGATAAGAACGAAGTTTTTATTAGTTTCTGTCTATTATTGAAATATCTGTATCAAAAAGTACGATAACATGAAATGAAAAAAATGCCAATCAGAGCTAATAAAGGGAAAAGATTCTAAGTACGGAGAAGTCATGGACTGATTTAATATGGAAGAAAAAGGGGATTGCATTATAGCACTAATTGTAACGTTCAATCCAGATGAAAGACTCTTCGCATCTTTGGAATCTGTTCGTAGAGTTGTAAATCAAATAGTGATTGTTGATAATCATTCTAGCGATAGGAGTTTTACGAATCTAATAAAGAACAACTTTAATGAAAGAAGCATTGTAATTCTAGAACTCCCACGCAATTTGGGAATAGCCGGTGCCTTAAATTACGGCATAGGCTATATTAAAGACAATTTCAAAGTAGGTTATGTATTAACTCTAGATCAGGATACTATCCTTATTGAAAAAAATCTTACAGGTATTATTGAAGAAGCGAACGGGAAATTCTTTAGAATAGGCATAATATCACTTGGTACTAATAAAACTAAAAGAACGATTGATTATAGGGAAATCAAGTATGCAATCACAAGTGGAAACCTAGTTCGAGTGGAGGTCTTTAATAATTTGAAATTTAGAGAAGAATTTTTCATGGATCAAGTGGATTTTGATTTTGACTATGAAGTGAGGAAGCGCGGTTATAAAATAATTCTCGCTGATGGGTGTCTCATTGATCATAGACTAGGAATAAAATTAAAAAGGCTAGTCTACGAACCACAGTTAAGGATTTACTATATTATCAGAAATTCAACTGTACTACTTATGGAGAGAAAACTACCTCTAACTAATTATATGAGTCAAATTGTATACTGGACACTTTCATCCATCCTCCAAGATGGAATCATTAAATATTCCAGAACATTGATTATCGGCATAATTGATGGCTTCTCTAAAAAATTAGGGGAAAAAATAAATTTATGAGAATACGAAAGATAACGTATTAAACTCTAACTCCGGCATTTTTACATAATATATTTTGACAGATATTGTAATTCTCAGAGTCTGATGCAAAGATCTATATGGGTACATATTATGTATATTAGGGCGTCTCACAATTTAACAACTGACGATTTTCATTATCTCCCTCGGCTTATTTCCCATTTTGATGTTTGACACAATCATGAGATTGTATGCAATTGCCTTAAGGCCAATTGCAGCATCATATG
>JAJZZX010000011.1 GCA_021797355.1 Thermoplasmata archaeon
GGGTGATATAACCCATGTTGCTACTGTGATGAGGAACGGTTTTGAGGCCATTGCTTTGTTCCTGTATGAAAGTCCGCTGCCAAACACGCTGGAAGTCAGTGTCTGTGTGTTGCTGAGAGGTAAACCAAGGAATGTTGCCCCCTCCACCAGTGCTGATGAGATCACAAGTGACACGAAAGCATTGGTGTAACGCATCATGTACATCTCCTGGCCAACCCTCTTGATGATTCCTCTGCTGAGAAACAGCGATCCCAGGACTATTCCCACTATCATGAAGAGAACATTGAAGCCGCTTATGCCGGCTACCTGCTCTATGAATCCAAGTGTGTTTGCACCAAGCGTGAACGCCGTAAGGAATGACACAATTATGAGGGCGATCTTCAGAGACAGGGCAAAGTTCCAGACGTTCCTTGGCTGGGCAGATGCAAGTTTACGGTTGAGGATAAAGGCGAAAGCTATGGACATAATGGGTGCCAGAACCCATGTAATAATTATGAGTGTGACCAGAGGCACATCAACGGGAAATCCGTAGTGAATGGAGAGTCCAAGGGAAATACCCACAAGAGCCATTGTCAGAGATAGCGGAACCCTGAGAAATGCTGCAAGCAGGAATATTACAAGGGCTATACCCAGCGAAAAGGCAATGATCTCATGCACCCTGGGGATCAACCGGAATGCGGTCATGCTCAAACTGTGCCCCTGGATCAGAAGCCCGGCACTGAATCCGGCCATGCCGATAACCAGACCCCCGATCCTGGAAAGAATCCTTGACCCTATGAGCGTACCCACGGCAGCAGACATGTTGTTGCCCGCCACAAGAGCCGTCAGGGTTGTGGCAAGTACCAGTATGATTACTGAGTAGAACATTTTATCTTGTTATTGACACACTGATGGTGTGCACAAGATCCCCTATGTCCTCACAGTCGTCAAGCATGTCATCAAGTTTGTGCACCAGCTCCGTGAGATGCACAAAAATTATGTATGGCAGGCTGTCTGCTGAATTGTAGATTTCGTCTATGAGGTTGTCCTTCAGGTCATCTACCTTCTCCTCAAGCTTCTGTATCAAGGTCCTTGCCTCACCCATTTCCTGGAAATCCTTGGCCTCAAGGAGATGGCGCACCTGGTCAAGTGCCTCCAGATTGTTCTGAAGAATGCGGATGCATACATCATACCCTCTCCTGAGAAAATCCCTTGTCCAGTCATCAAAACGGTGGGTGTTTTCATGAACTCTTTTAATCTCCCTGCTGACGAAATATGACTTGTCCAGCAGGTCATCGCATGTCTCAACCAGAGTGATGAGATTGTCCATGAGGTTTGAGCTGATTGCGCCACCGGTTATCTGGTCCTTCATTGAAATTGTTATATCGTCTCCCTTCTTCTCAATGTCCCTGATTATGGCGTTCAGCTGGACTTTCTTGCCATCCTCTATGCTGAGCATCTCTATCAGGGTCTTTGAGGATTTCTCAGCCAGATCCACATACTGAGTGAGATTCTGCAGCTGGTTCCTTTCGCCCACAACCATGATTTTCTTCAGGAAATTGGCATTGACCATTCTGCTCCCATATTTATCAGGTATTAATATAATGTCATGCAATAGTTCTGCTTTCACCAGCATGGATAAAAACATTTAACAGGAATTTGCTATGACGCTTCTATTGCTGAACCTCATAGTATTCTACCTGTCAATTGTGGCTACAGTATTCGCAATCCTGAACCCCATAGGTGCTGTACCAACACTCATGGTTCTCACCGATGGATATACCGCCAGTGAAAAGAAGAGGGTCATATTCAAGAGCATCATGGTGGCCTCCGGCATGATTCTTGGCTTCATGTTTTTGGGAATTTACATATTCCTGGTTCTTGGCATAGATATCTCTGACTTTAAGGTCGCAGGAGGTATTCTCCTCTTTAAAGTTGCATTCGACATGCTCCAGGGAAAAGTATCAAACACCAAACTGACCCCCCAGGAAACTCAGGAAAGCATTGACAGAGAGGCTGTGGGAATTGTCCCAATAGGCACTCCGCTCCTGGCTGGCCCAGGAACAATAACCACGGCAATGATCTATTTCAACTCCCCACAGTATTTCATATCCGAAAGGATAGCCGTTATACTTGCGGTCATCACCGTGCTGTTGATATCGTACATAGTTCTCAGGCTGTCAAATCCGCTTTTCAACCGCCTGGGAAAAACCGGGTCTCTCATTATTTCCAGGATAATGGGTCTTCTGCTGGCATCAATAGCAATAGAATTCATCACAAGCGGGCTGTTCACCATAATACATACGCTTTGAATTTCAATGAGGCCAGGCTTGTGGATCCCATCATGGTTGATCCCAGCTATAAATTTATTAGTTCAAAACATTTGGCCCTTTGTTAAAATGTTCAAGATGACAGTGGTATCAACTCCAACCAGGGTTATGGATGAGAATATAGACAAGAACATAGCGTATTTCCTGTCGGATATCGGTTACATACCCCGGCTGAATCCGGGCACGGATTTCCAGGCTATTTCTCAGTCTGCATATTTCAGGCTTTTCAAGGAATGTTTCCTGATGAATCCTGAGAGATACTGGACAGGCGAGGACCTTCTCACGTACCTCAAGACAAGCCGCACCACCCTTTACAGGCATCTGAACAAGCTCAAGTCCATGGACATACTTGAGGAGATACAGGAAGGCAAGACAAAGAAGTACAGGATGCGATCCGGGGACATCATGAAGGCGTGGAACTGGGTTGAGGTCAACGTTAAGATGGCACTGGAAAATTACAGGAAAACGGTGGAACACATCTGGCGCCTCTCCAGAGCGGAAACCGGCCGCGGCAAAACATAAAGTTTTTTACTGAGTGCTAAATTGCGCGGCGAGGGGAACGTGGCGAAAACAAATCTTTCCCGGATTGCAGAGTTGTTGATGAATATGGATATGATAGAAATTAAAAAGGGAGGCAAGTACAGGGTCATTTCAAATAGCGGAAAGGATGAACCCATGGAGACAATGGGTGAATTTGTTGGCTACACGCTGCTTGGAGAAGAGGGCGCTGTATGTTTCAGGATCGAGGCTGAAAATGGGAAGAATGTACTCAGGCTCATACCGGTTTCAGGACTTATTGCAATAGAATTTGGCGACGAGGAATTGCTCACGGCCGGTAAGAAAACTGACGACTCTGACAAAACCACCTATTTCAACTGAAATTCTTCCAGGGGATCGTATACCGGGCCTTCGGGCCTCAGTACGCTTCTATAAAGAAAAATACTTCTGATTTCCTCTATCCACTGAATGCTCGCATATTTTTTCTCAAGATCCTGTACATTGACAGGGTCACGGAACCTTGAAATTGTTATGTGTGGAACAAATTTCCTGCTTTCACGGGTGAAACCGGTAAGGGCGGAATCCAGTACCATATGATTGTATCTGATTTCAGCGGAATCTTCAAGGTTTAGGTAAAGAACTCCTGCAGATGCGGGAGACGGGAAAGCCGAAAGGCCTCTGATCTTAACGGTGAAACGGCGAAGTTCCAGCGAACGGATCCGGCTTGAAATGCGATCAACAGAGGCGGCGTCAACCTCCCCAAGAAAAACAAAGGTGAGGTGGAGGTCAGGAGTATTCACGGGTTTTGATACGGGGATGCGCCTGATATCCTGGAAAAGTTCCCCAAGACCATCAAATCTGGTTATCTTTGAACCAACAAAAACTCTCATGAGGTCATTCACATCCTCCCCGTTCCTAAGAGGATCGGGAGTGTTTTTCGCTCCTGAGATGTCTCTCATGAAGGTGCAGGTATATGCCGTTAGCTATGATCCCAGCATAGTAGCCGAAGAATATGAGCAGAAAGGTGTAGATGAAATTAAGCTTGAGATTCCTTGTGAGGAAAAATACGATTGCATAGTATATTCCCATTCCGGCCAGTATTGAGATTATGGAATTCCTGCTCATGGCTACATGCAGCTGAGCATCCAGCCCGTTTTCAGATGTGGTTTCCACATAGCCCAGTCCCCAGCAATTATTGCAGACATCAAGAACGCCATTTTCGTCCCTGATCCAGCCTGAACCCCCACATTTGTCACAGAGAATCCTCAATTCTCTCACCTCAATTTATAATGAATCAAAAGTATATAGGTTTTGTTATTGAGCAAAAAAAGCGTATTATGTGGTCTGAGCATAATAATATGGATGATATTATTTTACTTTATAAATTCACAGTTACCCAGAATTGATATCATCAATAAAAACAGGTGAAGTGAGGATGATGAGCCATGGATTATATATTTCACAGTGATCATGGGAGCATGACAAAGATTCCCGATGGCCTGAAGTACACAAAGACACACGAGTGGTATAGGATAGAGGGAGATACGCTGACAATGGGGATAAGCGACTATGCACAGAATCAGCTCACTGATATAGTGTACATAGATCTGCCGTCCAAGGGAACCAAAAGGAAGGCAGGGGAAGCACTTCTGACCATAGAATCCGTGAAGTCTGCGGAGGACGTTTACAGCCCGGCAGACGGGGAGGTCATTGATGTGAATTCAGCTCTTGCAGATTCACCAGAAGCAGTGAACAAGGACTGCTACGCAAACTGGATGGTCAAGATGAAGGTGACCGGTAAGCAGGTCGATTCCATGGATGCCGCCCAGTACAGGAAGTTTATTGGAGAATAATCCCGGCATGCCCGATCACAGGGATAAATATTATTATCTTGCAAAAAAGGAGCGGTACAGAAGCCGTGCTGCCTTCAAGCTCATGGAGATCCAGACAAAGTTTGATCTTCTCAGGCCTGGGCAATACGTTCTGGAAGTGGGATCATCGCCAGGGGGGTGGTCCCAGATAATCACCAGCATAACGAGAAATCCTGTTATCTCAGTGGATATCAACCAGATGGAACCACTGGATAATGTGATATTTGTCAGGGGGAAAATTGAGGACCCGAGGACTGTTGACAGAATTGGGGAAATAATGCAGGGTGCTGGCATAAAGCATTTTCAGGGGATTGTTTCAGATGCCATGATTCACACCAGTGGCATACATGACCGGGACCACGCTTCCTCATATCTGCTATGCCAGTCCGTGATGAATCTCGTGGGCAGATTTCTGGAAGACGGTGGCTTTGTACTTCTCAAGCAGTTCCAGGGCGACCTGACAGTCCAGTTTGTAAACCAGTGGAAGAAACATTTCAGGAACTCAAGAACAACGAAAGTTTCTGCTTCCAGAGATTCCAGCAGCGAAATTTACATCATCTTTGAAGGTTATGTTGCCTGATCAGGATCTGCTGGGGCATAACCCATTGAGATCAGCACATCCCTTATGCCGTTGTAAAACTCGTGATCACATACTATGATGTGGTTCTCAACATAATCCTGGGTTACAAATTCCCTGACCTTTCCGGCTATATAGCTCATGCGCATCTGTTCAAGCTTTCTCCTTCCCCTGATGGCTTTCTGTTTCTCGGCCCATGCCTCCGCAAATTCATATTCATTGGTATCGTGGTAGTCTGCATTTAGCACTCTCTTCTTTCTCATGGAATCCCTGAGGAGGTCAAAAGACCTGATGTTCTGGGTGTATGCTGTGTTGTATGTTTCATCATCCATGTCAATGCCAGTGACGCGGCTTCCGCTTTTTTCGGAATAATTGATCACTTCAATGTATATGGGTGGGGGCGTCATTACCTCCCCATATTTCCTGAGCCTGATACCGTAAATTATCTCATAATCAGACAGATTCATCTCAAATGGGTCCTTGAGAAATTCCCTCAGGCCGTTCACCTCCGACGGAGCTATGGTAACAAGTATTATTTCTGGGTTCATTGCGTTCAGCACTGATTTTAAGTCATCACCATGGGATATGAGCCCCTTTACTCCGGAATAGACCCTGATATTCCTGTTGTTTTCCGGATTCCTGAATTCCCTGTACATCAGGAAGTTTTCCTTTTCTCAATAATTCTCTGCAGTTGTTCCTTCTCAGAAATGCCCCTGAGCTCGTTGACGCTTATGACAGGGCATCCGGCTATGTTCTCACGTTCAGTGCTCATTCTGCTTACCAGGAAAGCATCATTCTCGAATATTGCACTGACGTTTCTAAGTGCTTCGATGCGTTCCCTCTTGCCGTTAAGGGTTTCAAGAAGACCAACAAGAAGAAACTCCCTCATGGATTCCCTTGTGATTGCATCAAAAGGCGCCCTCCTCATTGCATGGAAGTCGAAGCCGTTTCCTATCATTATCTCAAGAACCTCCCGAAGGAACTCGTTTGTGATTTCGCCATCCTCGGAGGGCATCTGCAGAGAATCTGATATCTCCATAAGATTTATGGACTTCCTGAGGTCTTCCCTGAGTATCTCTTCAAGCTTCAGGAAAACATCCACAGTCACTGCACTTCCACTTTCATAAAGCGATATGGACCTCCTTGAAACCCCGATTTTGTTGGAAAGATACCCAATGGAGTAACCCAGTTCCTCACGCCTTCTGTGAAGCAGTTCACCATCTATGGACACATAGAAGCCACCGGGACCTGAAGATATGCACGGTTGGTCTCCATCCACATAGTCACTGAAACTCTCAGCAGACAGTATGGGAATGCTGTGGCGGTAGTATATGACTCCCCTCTCAAGGGCACCTGATCCTGCCTTCTCCCCAATGACCAGGGGAGTACCGTCAGTAAGTTTTGATATTCGTATCATCTCAAGGGCATTGGGGCTCTTGAATGTGTCAATGTTCTGCAGGATCTTAATGATAAGCCTGAGCCTGTCTCTCTTAGCGATGAGATCGAAACTCAGGAGGTTACCCAGATTTGGATCGGAGACGTTGAAACCCTCCCTTAGCAAAATCTGGAAAACTTTTCTCAAGACTGCTGCCCTGCGATCATCCACGAAAACAATTATTAAAAATCGTATATAAACATTGCGAATAGTGGTTAAGAGGTTTCATGCCAGAACAATATCCAGGAAAGAACTCACTCCTCAGTTTCATCAACAAACAGACTGGTGGAAAGCTTGGTGGTGCAGACCTTGACTTCGCACTTGCTGCAGATTGGCTCAAGATCAAGATCTTCCGATGTTTCCACCGTGACCTTCCTGACACCGTCTATCTCCGAAAGAGCAGCAAAGGTCCGGGGAGGAACTGTGTGATAGATGATTGCCCTTATGTATATGTCCTCCTTCTCAAAATTTCTGCCCTCAATCTCTTTCAGGTAGCAGCCGTACTTTTTTACTGTGGAAAGGAATTCTGGCAGAACAGTGCCAAAATAGCCTGGTGCTATTCTCAAAATGACGGTCTGGTGCCCCATAAGCGGCGCAATGCTTCCCATGTCGGGTATGGGCCTTAATCTGCCCATAAGCTCCTTGATCTCCGGTTTGGATTCAATGATTTTTATGGTATCGTATACGGTGCGGCGGTTGACCCCAAGGGTCTTGGCAACTTCACTTATTGAAACCTC
>JAJZZX010000009.1 GCA_021797355.1 Thermoplasmata archaeon
CTGTAACTCGCCCTCATGAATGTGGATTCCGTAGTAATCGCGGGTCAACAGCCCGCGGTGAATATGCCCCTGCTCCTTGCACACACCGCCCGTCAAACCATCCGAGCTGGTGTTGGATGAGGGTATGTTCGAGAGAACAAACTCGAATCTGATGTCAGTGAGGAGGGTTAAGTCGTAACAAGGTATCCGTAGGGGAACCTGCGGATGGATCACCTCCTAAGTAGTGGCGGGCCACAGGCATAATCTTCTCCGGTCAATTAGCTTATTTAGTTGTGTATTCTATTTCTGATTGAGGTCAGAAAAGTTTTATGTCTTATTATGTTAAGGTAAGTTGAAGATTAATGACCATTGACGATAAGCTCCTGGACGTTCAGAATAGGATCGAACGCAAAATAGGAGGAATAGGTAAGGGGAAATACTCCAGAATACTGAGGATGGCCAAGAAACCCACCAGGGATGAGTACCTCAAGGTGGTCCTTATTACCGGAGTGGGCATAGTCCTCCTGGGCCTGATTGGTTTCTTCATATACCTCATAATGGGCGTTTACGTTCCAGTGCCGTAGGTAGGTAATGTTATGGAAAATGCAGAAAGCCAGTATGAATGGATAAAAATGGAAGTCTCGGATAGGAGCCTAGGCAGTGACAGGTCTGTAGACATACCAATTACCGTCAAGAACATACAGTCATCCAAGCGTAGGTTCCAGATTAAGATCTCATCGTCGTTCAAGCAGGTTGACAATCTGGTGGAATGGGGCCTGTCTGTACAGGACCAGAAGACAAGAAATTATTCTCTTTCCCCCATAGACAGCACAGTGGTATCTGAAGAATTTGACATAGATGCCAGGAAGGAGCGGAAAATAACTGTCATTATAACGACCCCAAAGGGAGGGTATCTTGGAGATTCAGCCTCATTCAGGATTTCTGTATCCTCAGATGACGGAATACACAGCGCATCAAAGGATTTTACAGTAACATTATCACCAGTAATAGTTGCGCTTAAAACAACCGTTGGAAACGAGTTCCAGGTCTCAAGGGACCTTGAGAGGAGAAGCGATAAGGACAAGCAGGAGCGCCTCGAGAGGGATCCCCATGCCACAAATGAAGTGTTTGCAATTATGTCCCCCTATGAGGTGAAGGGGTATGTTTTTGTAGAGACCATGCACCCTGACAGGGTCTCCTTCATAGCCAAGGGCATAAAAGGATACAAGGGGATGGTAGAGGGCGACATAAGTTTCCAGGAGATTGAACATTATCTGACGCCGAAGCCTGCTGTAACTGGCCTGGAGCTTGGGGCATTTGTGGAGCTGATTGACGGTCCGTTCAAGGGTGAAAAGGCCAAGATTATGTCAATAGACTCCGGAAAGGAGGAGGTTACTGTTCAACTTGTGGAATCAATGGTACCTATCCCTGTTACAGTCAGGGCAGAAGCCATTAGAATGCTAGACAAGAAATAATTCCATGAGGCTTAAGAGCACTTCCAGGGAAAAACAGCAGGACTTTTTGGAGCACCTCAAGAGCCTCTTCCAGGATCCGTCCGCCCTTGTTCCAGAATGCATTGATGGGGGGCTTCTTTGCCCCTTTAGGAGCTACGAAAAAAAGCTGTCATCGGCTAGGGATCCGCAGGACTTCTCGAAATATTCCAGATCAGCGGACCAGATACTTGCCGGCCTAAGCGAGACTTTCAGGGTCCTTGAATCTGGATCTGCTGGCGTTATGGGCGTTCTTAAGACCCAGTTCGGAAGCGTTGAATATTCCAAGCGCGGAGGAGCCACAGACGATACCGTTCTTGCAGGAATACAGCATTACGACGACCCGCTATGGAGAATGCTGGCCTATTCCTCACTTGTCAGGACCAGAAATGTCAGGGTATATTCGTCGTCAAACTTTTTCCTTGGATCATGCAAGAACAGTTCCCCCGGAGTTGAATTCTTCAAGGACGTCCTCAATGATGAAAATGCACAGTTTACCAGCAATGGCCAGGAGATATCAATTGGCAACACTGGACACAGCCTTACCATAAGCCACCTTCGGGCCACTAAAATTATTGTGTATGAAAATTCCACCCTGAATACAATCAATCTGCTGCTGAAGCACATCCTCACGCCAGATATTTCAGCTGACTTCACATTCTCCTGCGACTTCCTCTCCAAAACCGTGGATGTGATTCCCCAGAATTCGCTGGCGCTTTATATGCAGGGAAAGATAAATGACCGGACATTCATCAGGGACACTATAGATTTCCGCACAAAGGAGGCAGTAAGGCTAGGCCATTTCATCATAGGCGATGAGGCATTCACAACAGCTGCCCAGCTTGTAGAGAAATTTCCCTTCAAATACGTGCCGGATGATGTGATCATTAACGCACTTTCGTCATTTGGCAAGGGCTTTTACATTGATGCATTTTCAGAAAGGAAGATTCTGGAGATACTCTGGCCAAGCCACGGCAAGCAGATCCTCCAGCAAGTTTTTCCTGAAGCCACACAGGATCAGCTTTCGCAGCTCAAGGGATCGCCGCTTGACCAGATAGACTACCTTCAGTCGACAATAAAGGGGAAGAATTTGCGGGAATCAGTGGAGGTGTCCGGATGGTCGCAGGATTCCAAGTTCCTGGTTGATCTTCTCATGGATTATTTTGCAAACGGCCAGGACAGGGCAATCCGCAATGCGGAAAGGAACCTTGGAAATTCAAACGTAAGAAAAGCGCTCTATTTTGCCTTCCTTGACTGCCTTGGAGAGGGCGGAAACAGGTCCTGGCAGTTCACAGACACTGAGAAGGATCTTGCCTGGAAGATAAGAGACCATGTCTGCGCAATGGTGAAGAATGGCCCTGGCAGCATGCAGCAGGAGCTCGAGAACGTCAAAATATTCATAAAGTGATTGAATTGGTTAGGCACTTTGTTTCAAAGAAGGAGGGAAAACTTGTCCGTGAGATGGTCTCAAAGTATGGCATCGCCATTCCAGCTGACGGAATAGAGGTTGATGAGAGAAGAGATGAAAAATGCTATTTCATCAATGGGAAACCAGCGGTTTATGTAGGTGAAACAGTCATACCCACGTTATTCCTCATTAATGAGGCGCATCCATCTCGGAACAACGTTACAGTTGATGACGGCGCTGTTCCCCACATAGTCAACGGCTCGGATGTCTTTGCCCAGGGAATAACCTCCATCGACCCGGGAATAGGCCAGGGCGATCTTGTGTTCGTAAGAAACCTCAAGGGCCAGTACATAGCCGTGGGAACTGCAAAGAGAAGCAGCTCTGACATCGCAGCTGACAAGAAGGGCCAGGCCATTACACTACTTCACTATCCTGGAGACAGCATAATGAAGAAATTCTATTCGTAAGGCATCTATATTTCAACCTTTGTCATACTATTTCATTACAAATGTTTTAAACCACATCATCATGTGGATTTATGGCAGAATTACTTAAGGTAGGAGAAGAGGCCCCAGATTTTGAATCTGTTGACCAGGATGGCAAGCCTGTCAAGCTGAGCCAGTTCAGGGGAAAGCCTGTTGTTGTCTATTTTTACCCTGCTGACGACACTCCAGGATGCACCACAGAGGCATGTAATTTCAGGGATCATATGGAACACTATGAGAAGGCTGGCGTAAAGGTTCTGGGAATAAGCGTCAACACGCAGAATTCACACAAGAAATTTGCTGAGAAATACAACCTGAATTTCACTCTAGTAGTTGACAACAGCAAGAAGATTGCAAGCGACTATGGCGTCCTGGGAACAAGAAGCGCATCACGTGTAACTTACATAATCGGTCCCGATGGAAAGATAAAGTACGTCTATCCAAAGGTTACGCCAAAGGATCATGCTGTGGATGTTATGGGAAAACTAAGGGAATTAGAACTTGTAAATTAAGAAAAATTTCTCTTTCTTGGGCCTTCTTCCATGGTCAGAATTCCCATGAAAATGGATATTGTTATCCACATTACAGAAATTATGAGTAAGGCTATGTTAGGCTCGATGAAAAGAGATATTATCAATAAAATTGCGGGAATGTAATATTTCAGCATTCCCCAGAAATATCTGTAAAAGTCCATCTATTGCCCTTATCCGAAAAGCGAGCTGAGACCTGCAAGAGCGTCCTCCTCGGAACCCTCTTCCTTCTTCTCCTCTTTCTTTTCTTCCTTCTTGGACTCTGCCTTCTTAGGTGCCTCAGCATGTGCAGGGGCTGCGGGTGCAGCTACAGACATGCTTGCCGCATTCTTGAGGACTTCGTCGATCTTGACTTCCTTCAGGCTGGAAACAAGGGATTTAAGTCTTGCTTCGTCTGCCTTGACGCCTGCCTCTGAAAGTACCTTCTTGAGGCTGTCCTCATCAACTTCCTTTCCTGCTGAGTGTAACAGCAGAGCTCCATATATATATTCCATCTTCTT
The DNA here is from genome assembly GCA_021797355.1 of Thermoplasmata archaeon. GTDB lineage: Archaea > Thermoplasmatota > Thermoplasmata > Thermoplasmatales > Thermoplasmataceae > UBA509. Next base: position 4,393 of record JAJZZX010000009.1, read on the forward strand.
TACCTCCTTATCCAAACAGTGCACTCAGGCCCTCTGAGGCCTTGTCTTCGTCGTTTCCCTTTGCTTCTTCCTTGGGCTCGGATTTTGCTTCCTCAGCCTTTGGAGTTTCCTCCGCCTCACCAGAGATTGCTTGATTCAGTGCAGTGGCTTCCCTAATCGCTTTCAATATAAATAACTCTACATTGCTTTCATCCACTGTACCGGTTTCAAGCGCAAGAGCCTCGGCTGAGATCCTGGCCTTCACGATCAGGTCAGGCACTATCTCCTTGACAAGGAACATAGCATCAAGGGCAATATTCCTTGCCTGCGAGAAGGCTTTGACCAGGTCGTTCAGGACCATTTCCTGTGTAATGGCTATTGCATCTCTGTTGAATATGACACCGTCACTGTATGCGCCAATTATGTCCAGACCCACTGTGACAGGCATTATTTCCAGCTTTTCCAGAATCTTAGCCTTGTCCTTTGGAATGGGCTCTCCCTTCTTAACATACAATGTTTCCTTCTTTATGACAATCTTTCCCTTGTCTATGGCAGTCTGGAGTCCAGCTTTCTGGAATTCGCTGATCATAGGCCCTGGCGGGAAATTAGTTGCCATTTCAGGTATGATTATGTCATGATCCGCAATTTCACCGCCTCTTGCCGCAGCTTTCTGCTTCTTGCTTTCCAGGATAGAATACAGCTTAGTGGGAAATTCCTTTGTTGTTACAACGGCTATTTGCCCGCCAGCAAATTTCTCGAGGTCCTTGATATTCTTCTGTTTTGCTTTTTCCAGGGCCTTAAGCAGCAGCCGCTTCCTTACAACCCTAATGTGGGCGTCTCCCCTGAGTTCCCTTCTTATCTTCTGGAGCTGAGAGTTCCTGATGCCCTTGATACTAACCAGTGCAGTTACCGGGCTCTGTTCAATCTCCTGAACCAGGCCGTTTACCAATTCTACCTTCCACTGAGCTGGGTGCCTCATTCGATAACCTCCAGGTTCAACTTAACAGCCTGGCCCATGGTTGTCTTCAGATAAACGGAATCAATGTTGCCGTATCCCTTTTCAAGCTTTCCAACTATTCTCTTTATGACCGTGGTTAGGTTCTCAGCGAGATCCTCCGATGACATCTGCTTTGTGCCAATGGGGACATGGAAAGTTCTCCTATCCCTGCTTCGTGCTCGTACTGTCCTCTTAAGGTTGGCTATAAGGGGGGAAGGATCCTGTCCGGGGGGAAGTGGCCTTGGTATTTTTCCCCTGGGACCGAGCACCTGACCGAGTGTCTTACCTATATTTGCCATTAGTGTGGATTCTGCAATGAAGAAGTCAATCTTATTTGCAAGTTTCTTGAAGCCTTTTTTGTCCTCCGCAAATTTGGACAAATCCTCAGGCCCGTAAACATAATCTGCCGAATTCTTTGCCTTGCTCTTCATTTCTTCTGTGCCAATCACGGCTACCTTCAGTTCCTTTCCCCTCCCCTTGGGGAGAGAGATTTCTTCGTTTATCCTGCTCTTAGGATTTGTGAGATCAACTTCCTTGATATTTATTGCAAGCTCGATGCTCTCAAGGAACTTCCTTTCCGGAGAAGCTTTTTTGACCTCTTCTATCTGCGCGAGCAGTTCCTTCTTTGATGCCAAATATTTCACCTTCTGTAGTGCATGCGAGAACTATGCCTCTCCTACAGTTAAATCTTGATTTCTCCTCTCTTTATAAGATTTTGTACCTCTCTAGGATCCTTGCCTTCAACGTTTACACCAAGTGAGACGCAGGTTCCAAGAACCTCGAGAACAGCAGCCTGCAGGCTGTTTGCCAGCATGCTGTCCATCTTCATCTGTGCAACTTTCTTGATCTGGTCTAGCCTGGCGTTACCTGCAACAGCTTCTTTCCTCTTTGCAGCACCTTTTTCTATCCCCATTTCCTTCTTTATCAGAGCTGATGTTGGAGGTATTCCTACCTTTATCTCGTACTTTTTCGTTGCAGGATCGAGGACAACTATGGTAACCGGGACTTGCATTCCCTGGAAATCCTTTGTCTTCTCATTTATTTCCTTGACTATCTGGCCTAGATTGAGTCCAAGGGGCCCCAAGGCGGGCCCTAATGGTGGACCAGTTGAGGCTTTTCCTCCCTCTACCATGGTACTGACTGACTGTGCCAATTGTATTCACCCTTAAGTTTCACGAGATTGAAAACAAACACTTTAAGCTTTTTATTCTCATCTACGGCGACCATTGCCATTCAATGTTGCCATACATCAGGCTGGCGTGCCGTTTCCTAACAAAAGGGAGGTGTTTTATAGCCCCAGAGGAGATCGCACACCCTGCCTTGTGTCGACACTACAAATCTATTATCCTTGCTGAATATCCGGCATGGTTGATAGTCCACATCATAGAGGGCAGGAAAATCCATAGTTTTCATGAGTCGGCCAAGGTTCTTGTTGACATTTTCAGGTCCACCAGCACAATGCCTGTAATAATCAGGGAAGGTGCCATTGGCATAATCCCTGTAGCAAGCATAAGTGAAGCGAGAAAGCTAAAGAGGTCCAATCCCGATTACGTTCTCGTTGGTGAAAGGTACGGTTTCAAGATTCCCGGATTTGACCTTAACAACTCTCCAAGCGACATAAGTGTGGCGGATCTGAAAGGAAAGACAGTGGTTTTCACATCAACCAACGGAACACATGTGCTGAAAAAGATCTCCGGTACAGGACCTATATTTATCGGATCATTTCTAAATGCCAATGCCACACTTTCCCGAGTCAGAGAATTTGGGCATGTTGACCTGGTCCTTTCGGGCAGGCCTGATGGCAGCGCCGATGAGGATGTTTATTTTGGCCAATATTTCATGGATCTGCTTCTGGGAAAGAACCCTGACTTCGGCCAATATGCCCAGATGGTGAGAAACTCGCAGGGAGCCAAAAGACTGAAACTGATGGGTTTCAAGGCTGACATAGAAGCTTCACTGGATCGTGACAGTTGTGATTTTGCGCTGGAATTCAGAAACGGTGAAATAGTCAGATCCTGATTAATCCTCCAGTTACGAAATTGGATCCCCTCTCAGAAGCAAGCCTGAGAAGGAGTTTTTCAGCCCATTTCAGCTTCCGAATCTTTCTTTCTGTGTCTTGATTATTCTTGGGGCCCGGAATGGTGAAATCAAAGCCAATAAGCCTTATTTCTGGCGAATCAAGATAGTCTGCAATATATGCTGATCTGTCTCCGTCCGTAAATCCGAAAAAATTGAACACGTTCCAGAGAGGTGTGTTCTGCGTAGTACCGATTACCTTTCCCTCAATTGAGGGGACGAATTTCTCTAACCTTTCAATATTATCCCCATGGGCATGGACAACGACGAGTGATCCTGTTCTGGCGCAGTCCATTATGCTGCGGATATCCCCGTCCAGATCAGTGACAATGATGTCCGGGGCGTCCCTGTGCTTCAGATATGTTGTTATGGCCGAATCAGCAACTATTTCGAGGCCATTTGGAGTATCCTGCATAAATTTTTCAAGTAATGGGCCATTTCCATAGACATTCGCTGGAAGGCCTATATATTGATCAAGGTTTGAAATTCTTGACCTTGCCCCAAGGATTCCTGAAAGAATCTCTGATGCTCTGTAGTCATCAACCTGTGAAATATCCAGATCAAGGGCTATCTCCTGGTAAAACTTCTGCCATTCCCTGGAATTCATTTGTGATCTGATACGTTGTTGCCAGCCGAGTTAGAACTGCTGCCTTGTGATGCCGGTGCGATGGCGGTGATTTCCCCTCTCTCACTGAAATACCTGTGAACCATGGATGACAGCATCGCTATTATTAGCCCCAAAACTAGGAAGAAAATGCTAATTATGGCTGATGAGAATGGTATGAAGGTGAGTATATACCTTATGTAGTTTATCATGCCATAAATAATGAAAGCCACAGAAAGTGAAAACATCAACCCATAGAGAGTCCTGAAAATGCCGTTCCTGTTGTTGTTGATGTACATCTCTACTGCAGATCCGCCTTCCCTGGCAAAGAATGCCCCGTAGATCCACCATGTGAACATGGATAGAAAAATGAGGATACCATCTACCGGCGTTTTCATGGTGCTTCTCGTGATAACATAGCTTGAGGCTATTCCAACGAATATCAAGCTCGCTGCAATGACGTAAGAGAGGAAGATAACTCTGGTTTCCTGTGCATATTCCCTGAGTGAGCGCAACGTATTCATGAAGAGCTTTCCTAGCTCGAAGCCTCTCTCGACCAGATAGGCGCCAAGCACTATGGTCACGAATGTTACAGCACCAAGGCTGGGATCAACTGCGAGACTCTTTGTAACGGCAATTCCGTAAATTATGAATGCCAGAGAGACTATTCCGTATGTCAGGAACACAAGCCCCAGCGGAATTATGAATTTATTTATGAGCTTCTTATCCTTTAGTGCTTTAACGATGTAATAGTACATCGATTCAATGTTCTGGTTATGCCTGACTATTATGTGCTTTACGTATCTGATCCTCTTGCGTGATATAATCAGAGGGACTATATAGTCATCCTCCGCTCCATCTGTAACAAGGATGACGTCATCATAATCGTCATTTGACAGCAAAAGATCAAGTTGCCTCCCAATTCTTTCATCGGAAACTTGCCCTATGTCCATGTCTCCCGTGACAAGGGCAATCTGGGCTGACTGACCCTGCTTCAACAGTTCCTCGTAATGCTTTATCGCCCCGAAAAGCGCGTTCGCGTCTGAATCTTCAGGGTCCATGGTTATTAGTTTGAGAGCAGCAGCGTAACATGCCTCGTAACCAACTATGGGTCCCTCTAGTCCTGCCTTTTCCCCGAAATCGTTATCCCTGTCAATATTGAGGACTAGAGTTGTCATGCCTTACTCCTGCTACTACGAGTTGATAGAGCTATATATGCTTTGATGTAAGATCCTTATGGATTATATTACCTACATCAACCGTCTCTACATGTTATCAATGTAAAATAAAAATATAAACGTATCCCATGAGGCACTAATACAAAAATCAAGTGGTTATTTCAGCACGTAATATCCTGCACTCTTGGCTCTTGCCACTCTCTTTACATATCCCTTTGTCGCAAGAGTCTGTAGGGCAGAAGTTACAATGGCCTTGCCGACGCCTGCGGCCTTCATAATGTCGTCAGCAGACTTTACCTTGTCCTCAGATGTTGCACCAAGCTTCTTTATGGCATCGTAGACTTTTTTTTCATTGGGGTTAAGGCTTACATCGGCCATTAATTCACCTTTATAAACTAGGTTAGTGAAAAAGCATATAAATATTATTGCATAGCAATAGACCATCGCGGTTATGGCAAAGGAACTTGGGGATTTCAGCCTTGTTTAAAATCGGCAAAATATGAATCGAGTTTCGTGAATTTTTATATACACCGTAATTCTCTCACCATTCGGTGCAATAATGTCCGGTATAGTGACATACGGTTCCTACATACCCAGATTCAGGATAAAGCCTGAGGAAATAGCTAGGGTATGGGGAGAAGACGTTGATGCCCTGAAGAATGGCATCTACATACTAAGTAAATCAGTTCCTGCCCCAGATGAGGATGTTGCCACAATCTCAGTCGAGGCAGCCAGGAATGCCATCAAGAGGAAAAATATTGACCCTGCGGAGATTGGTGCAATCTTTGTTGGTTCGGAGTCTCACCCATACGCTGTTAAGCCCACGGCTACCATAGTTGCCTCGGCAATAGGCGTTGATTTCAGGCTTTTTGCAGCTGACTATGAGTTTGCCTGTAAGGCAGGAACTGCGGGTATGCAGAATGTCAAGGGCATGGTGGATTCTGGAATGGTGAAGTACGGAATGGCTATTGGTGCAGATACCTCACAGGGCGCACCTGGTGATGTCCTGGAATATACGGCATCTGCCGGAGGAACTGCTTTCGTAATAGGCAAAGAAAACGTTATCGCTGAGATAAACAGCACACTTTCCGTAACTTCTGACACACCAGACTTCTGGAGAAGGGAAGGCCAGCCTTACCCTAGCCATGGAGAAAGGTTTACTGGAGAACCGGCGTATTTCAGGCACGTCCTTTCCGCTGCCAGGATGATGATGGAAAGGATGGGCACTGAACCAGTTGATTATGATTACGCGGTGTTCCACCAGCCGAATGGAAAGTTCCCGTCAAGAGCTGCCAAAACACTCGGATTTACAGATGCCCAGTTCAAGGACGGGCTATTGACCCCTGTAATAGGGAACACTTATTCTGGTTCAATGATGACTGGACTATCTGCGATACTGGATGTTGCAAAACCTGGGGACAGGATTCTCGCAACCTCATTCGGTTCAGGAGCAGGATCTGATGCCTTTGACATTACAGTAACTGATGCCATAGAGGAAATGGACAGGCAGGCTGCGCCGACAATAAAGGAAATGTTGAGCAGGGTACGCTGGCTTGACTATGCCATGTATGCCAAATTCAAGAAGAAACTGGTGGTAGGTGAAGGAGTTGAGTGACGTTTACATTATAGGAGCGGGAGAGACAAAATTCGGAGAGCTATGGGAAAGGTCGCTCAGGGAGCTTGCTGTGGAGGCCGGATTGAAGGCAGTTGAAAATGCCGGGATATATTCGAGGGACGTACAAATCCTTTACGGAAGCAACAGCCTTGCCGGAATAATCAATGGGCAGGAGAACATAGGTGCGCTCATCTCAGACTTTTCGGGAATTGCCGAAAACCACATTCCTGCAATCAGGATAGAAGCCTCAACGGCCTCAGGAGGGGCGGCAGTAAGGCAGGCACAGCTGGCAATCAAGTCAGGCGAGTATGACGTGGTAATGGTAGGCGGAGTTGAGAAAATGACCGATGTCTATGGATCAGAAATCCTGGACCTTACAAGCTCTGTTCTTGACAGGGAGTGGGAAGCTTTCTTCGGGGCAACGCCAGCTGCTCTTGCTGCAATAACTGCGAGGAAGTACATGACAGACTTCAATGTTGACAAGGAAGCGCTTGCAATGATCTCTGTAAACGATCACCTCAATGCATCAAAGAACCCTGATGCCCAGTACAAGAACAAGATCACTGTAGAGCAGGCAATGTCTTCCACGCCGGTTGCTGAGCCACTGAATCTTATGGACTGCAGCCCAATAACCGACGGTGCAGCCGCGATTATCCTTGCCTCTGAGAAATATGTCAAGAAAAACAAGATAGACGGTGTCAAGATTCGGTCATCCGCTGATGCACAGGATTACCTGGCGGTGCACAGCAGGAAGTCCATTTACTCGCTCGAATCCACAAGGCTTGCCGGAAGGCTAGCCCTTGAGAAAGCGGGCCTGAAACTTGACGATATTTCTTTCGTGGAACTGCATGACTCATACAGCATATATGGCCTCCTTGAATTGGAGGAGCTTGGGTTTGCAGATCATGGGCATGCTAAGGATCTTGTTCAGGATGAAATTAAACTGAATGGAAGAATCCCCGTCAATCCGTCCGGAGGCCTGAAGGCAAAGGGAAACCCGTTTGGGGCAACCGGAGTGGGGCAGTTTGTAGAAGCTTACAGGCAGCTCAAGAACAAGTGTGGTGAAAGGCAGGTTAAGGGAGCGGAATATGCAATGCTGCACAGCATGGCCGGAACAGGTGCAATGTCTGTTGTTCACATAGTGGGTGGTCAGTGATGGGAGAGGTTTCAAGATTCTGGAGGGAATCTGTTCACAGGTACAGGCTTGTTGGAAATGAATGCGGCAACTGCAAGAGGGTCTATTTTCCGCCCAGAGATGTATGCCCTATCTGCCACAGGGAGTCCATAGGAAAGATGAAGGAGGTTTCCCTTTCTGGCAACGGGGAAATAGAATCTTTCACAGTTCTCCATGAGGTTCCGCCTTCATTTACAAGGCAGAGGCCATACATAATGGCAATAATAAAGCTTGACGAGGGTCCATCGCTTACCGGACAGATTGTGGACTGCGATCCCGGCGAGGTGGAGATTGGCAAGAGGGTGCAGGCTGTCTTCAGGAGAATTGCACAGGAAGGGGAATCCGGCATAATAGAATATGGATACAAATTTGCGCTTGCTTAACCTTGCACAGGTCAATATCCCTTTAAGATTTGTATTCCAGCCTGTTCCTTCAAATATTTACTCTATTTTCTTTCTTTGAATTAAACCTGCTAGATTTCATTTTTGGTTCGCCATTGTAAGAACTCTGTTTCCTTTTACCACATATTTGCCGGAAAGAATTATATTGATAGCTTCCACCATAGCCTGGTGCTCCAGTGGTTTGAGTCGGTCCTGCAAAGTGGCTGGCGTGTCGTCATCCCTGACTTCCAGAACCTTTTGCAGTATTATTGGGCCAGAGTCTACCTCTGGAGTGACAATATGGACAGTACATCCAGAGTATTTTGCACCACTGGATATGACGCTTTCATGGACATGAATTCCGTACATGCTCTTCCCTCCAAAACATGGGAGTAAAGATGGGTGAAGATTGATTATGGGGGCTGTAATGTCCAATACTGCCCATCCCGGAATTATTTTCATGAATCCTGCCAGAATTACGAGGTTCGGTGAAGATGACCTGACCAGTGAGATGAGCTCCCTGAAATAGTCCTGTTTCTTTATCGCATATTCGAGGACTTCATGCTTTATGCCATGTCTTATGGCCCTTGTTATGGCACCAGAATTGCGGTGATCAGATATGACCAGTTCAACCCTGGCACTTATTTTACCCGATTCACAGGCATCGATTATTGCCTGAAGTGTTGTTCCATTTCCTGAAGCAAGTACTGTTAATCCTCCCATATGACAGATCATGCCATCTGGAGCCTTAAATGATCTGTTAGCCGCTAGGCTGTGAAATTTTGGGTAACGGGAGTCAAAGGTTTTAAAGCCGTAATAATATAAGTGTAGAGTTCCGGCATTAAAAGATCTGTCTGCTGAACAGCCAGTGCAACTCGCCCTTGCTGCCACAGATTGATTCCGGTTCATTGCAAAGGTACAGAAATGATAGACATCTGGACAGAAAAGTACAGGCCGAGCAGGCTTTCGGACATAGTTGGACAGGATGACATTATGAGGAAACTACAGTCCTTCGTAAACCACAAGGAACTACCTCACCTGATTTTTGCCGGACCAGCAGGTGTGGGAAAAACCACCACTGCACTGGCCCTTACGATGGAGCTTTTCGGCGAAGGCTGGAGAGACAACTTCCTTGAACTAAACGCATCCAATGAGCGCGGGATAGATGTCATAAGGGAGAACGTTAAGGATTTTGCAAGAATAAAGCCGTCTAACAGCCTGGGCTTCAAGATCATATTCCTTGATGAGGCGGACCAGCTTACACCTGAGGCGCAGGCAGCGCTACGTAGAACGATGGAAATGTATTCATCTGCGACACGTTTCATTTTCTCCTGCAACTACTCCTCACAGATCATACCGCCAATACAGTCTAGGACTGTTGTAATGAGATTCAGGCCCATTAAGCCGCAGGATATGAAAAAACGCATTGAGATAATTGCAAGGGAGGAGAATTTTGCCATTGATGAAGATGCAATGGATGCAATCACCGAGATTTCCGAGGGAGACATGAGGAAAGCCCTCAATATTCTTCAAACGATCAAATCTTCCGGGGAGATGTCAGCGGCCAGGATATACGAGATATCAGGAATGGCAAACCCCAAGCAGTATAAGACACTGTTATCAAAGGCCATGGCTGGACTGTTCGACGAGGCCAGGGAAATGCTTGATAGCATGATGATAGAACAGGGATTGTCTGGCATAGACATCATAAGAGGCATACATTCAGCAATTCGAAGAGAATTGATCTCACCGAGGCAGAAGATTCAGGTCATAATGGCTCTTGGGGAATCTGAATTCAGGATCGTGGAGGGTTCAAGCGACAATATACAGCTTGACGCCCTCCTTGCAAAACTTGCATACATTGGGCAGGAAGTCAACTGATGAAATCGTCAAGGCTCGGGTTTCCAGTTTTGCGTGGCTCTGCCTGTTGCGAATCCACAGAAGCTGCATTCTTTATGTTTGAGCGCATCCTGTTCTCCTTGCGTATGCTTGAATAGTAATATGCAGCATCCCTTGTTCCATTGTACATGAGTATTTTCACGCTGCCTGCATGCGTCCTGCCTGTCCTTCCTCTTCTCTGGATGCTCCTTATCTCAGACGGTACCGGCTCAAAGAATATGACGAGGTCGGTGGACGGTACATCAAGCCCTTCCTCCGCAACGCTTGTAGCAACTAGAACGTTGTAAATGTTGGCCCTGAATTTTTGCAGTATTATGTCCTGGTCCTTTTGCCTTATTCCTGAATCGCTGCCGCGGGATGATTGCCCTATGAATCTTATGGGCCTCAATAGTGGAGAGTGTGAAGAAAGATAATCTGTAAGGAGGTCGGAAGTCTTTCTGAAGTGGGTAAATATAATCACCCTTGATTCCGGATTCTTGGAAACGGTTTCCTCGCAGAGCCTAAGTGCCATGAGCATCTTTGGATTTTCAAAGTTCATCTTCTCAATTTCCCTCATTCTGTCCATGAAACTGACGAACTCAGGAATCTTCTGCAAAATTGATGCTGTCTTTCTGAGGGTCTTCTCATTGCCATTCATTATCTCCTTCAGGTAATCCCCTGCTATCTCTATTCCCTGAGTCTCAAGGTATTCGGTCAGGTAGTCAACCCTTATTGCAGCCGAGATGTATGGAATCAACCCAAAAAGTTTGGTTTCCCCCGCTCTCGCTCTGTTGGCCAGATCGGAGATTTTCTTTGCTAACTCGCTTCTTGCCACTGTGCTTGAGTTTATAGCTCCGGCATTCCTGAGATGATCGATTATTCGCGAATAAGTTTGCCTGAGCTGAGATACAAGATCACGTATCTCAGAAGGCAGTTCAAGCTTGACAACGTCTAAAGTTATGCCACCCACATATTTCCTTACATCTGGGTCGTTTTCGCTCTTGATTACTATTCTCTCAATTCCCAGAGATTTAGTAATTCTGTCCAGCTTTTCCCTGTCTGCCCCTGGACTGGCAGTCATGCCAAGTATGAGTCTCTTCCTAGCCTCAAGGAAATGCGTTGCTATCTCTACATATGAATAATTTCCCGTTGCCCTGTGAGCCTCGTCGAAGATTATAAGGCCGAATTTTGATATGTCATAAAGACCCATCTTGAGATCATTCTCGGCCACCTGTGGCGTGGAAATTATGATCTTTGAAGTAACCCATCTCAGAAGCCTGTCTTCGCTGTCAACATCGCCAGTAAAAGCGGATATTTCACCTGGCAAAGGGTTTAAGAGAGTATTGAAAGTTTCAAGGTGTTGATTTACCAGAGGTCTTGTTGGTGCAAGAAACATCACCTTCTCATTCTTTTCTCTGAGAATGTATTCGGCAACCATCGCTGCTATTATTGTCTTACCCAGACCTGTTGGCAAGACGACAAGTGTATTGTATTCCCTGGCAGTGTTGAAGATTTCTATCTGGTATTCCCTTGGTTCTATTCTTCCTCCCAGGAAAGATGCACTCACGCAGGTTAATTACCGCTTCCGTTAATAAAATGCACTATAAAGTGAATTAACGTGGGTCTGCTTCAAACAGTGTTGTTAGGCTAACTCATTGCGATATTTTTTATGAACATCTGCAATCTGCGGAAAAGGGCCGGTAGATCAGCGGTAGATCGCCTGCTTCGCAAGCAGGAGGCCTCGGGTTCAAATCCCGACCGGTCCATTTAATCTATTAATCGAATACTTTTTATCTATGTACTTGTTATGCTCTCATGACCATGCAGCCGAAGTATCAGGAACTGCTTCTTGACGAGGACGTGCGAAGATGGTTCGAGAACCTCAGGGCAAAATCAGTATTGACGGCAACGGTAGCCCTGAGGAATCTGGGGCACTATTGCGAGCTCACAGAGACAACGCCAAAGGAAATCCTGAACAGAGCCAGAATAAACGAGAAGGATTTCCGCTACGAGTTTACGGATTTTGTCAGGAAGCTTGAGAAAGAGGGCAAGGCAGGATCATACATAGCGAGGTTCAAGAAAGTCATTCTCTCCTGGCTGAAGTTTAATGATATCCGTTTGCAGTTAACCGTTAACATATCCGGTGAGAACGAGACTCCCACCATAGCTAACGAGAGGGTTCCCAGCAGGGAGGAACTGGCAAGGATAATGAGAAAAGCAACCTCAAGAGGAAGGGTTGCCATAGCGATCATGGCATTCTCAGGATTAAGGCCAGAATCCCTTGGAGACTACGAAGGCACTGACGGCTTGAGATTAGGAGACCTCAAGGAATTGAAATTATCGGACGAGATTCAGTTCGATAAGATTCCTGTCACGGTAATGGTCAAGAGCAAACTGAGCAAGGCAAGGCACCAGTATTTCTCTTTCATAGGAGAGGAGGGAGCAACATACATCAAAGAGTATCTCGAAGAGCGGAGAAAACAGGGAGAAGAGCTCACCTATGAGTCTCCGCTATTGCAGTTCGATGTCCGCGGAGTGAAGAAGAACGCTTTCCTGAGAACGACACTTGTAACCAGGGATATAAGGGAAGCCATAGCACAGGCAGGCCTGAAAATGAGGCCTTATGTCCTGAGGGCTTATTTCTCAACCGCTCTCGACATAGCAGAATCCAAGGGCATGATCTCACATCCCTGGAGGCAGTTCATTATGGGGCATAAGGGCGATATTGAAGCAAGATATTCAACAAACAAGCGACTGCCTCCTGATATGATAGAGGAGATGCGTGAATCATACAAGAAATGCCTGAAATACATGGAAACGAGAGTGAGCGAGGTGTCGGAGGAAAATGCCCGACTCTATTTACAGCAACAGCTCCTTTCCGCCGTAGGATACAGGCAGGATGAAATTGACAAGATGAACCTTGCAGACCTTAACACGGAGGATTTCCAGAAGCTCCTGAGGGACAAGGTTGCAGGTGCAATGGCAAGCAACGGATCGAAACAGAAGCTCGTTCCCATGAGCGAAATTGAGAAACTCCTTGGGGAAGGCTATGAGTTCCAGGCAGTCCTGCCCAACGGAAAGGCTATAATGAAAATGCCGTTTTGACACCCCTGCCTCTACTTCAGGTAAGAATGCAAATCCAGAACATGCACAACCGTATCCACAGTTTTCCTGAAGTGCCTGTTACACTTCCAAAGAAGAATTCCAGTCTCTCGTGCTATGTAGTTGCCTCTCCGAATCTCAATCTCCTTCTTTTTGACCAAAGTTGGCTTTATCACATTCCCACAGACGTTACACTCAACTGTAAGGTACTTCTTCCAGTCCTTGACGGTCATTACAAAATCCCAGAAATATCCCGTGTCATAAAGCTCCACAGGCATATGCTTTGCTCTCTTTACATAATCGATAACAATGGCACTCTCGTCCAACATAAGTGTGATTCCTCTTTTCTTATTCTCTCTTGATGCGAAAACCTTCTTTAGATAGCCATTCTCTTCAAGCTCCTGGACGTGCTTCAGTGCGGTCGATCTTGCCATAGCCACGCCTTTAGGTAACGGATGCCCCGCCAGCCCTTCAACAACCATCTCAAGTATTTTTTCCGTTGGAAACGCTATGGTGTGCTCTGGATTGTCATTTTTAAGGAATTCCTTCAAAATCTGATCTATAATAACTTGACAGTGTACGCAGGACACCGTCAATATCTCTTCCATCTTCATCCGTATTTAAAGACCATGATTTGTAATTCGGATTTAAACATATCATGGGTAGAATGGCGAGCCCAAGAAATGAAGCGATGTTAAAGCGAGTTTCCCTTGTTGATTTGAAGCGAGGGTTTTTAGCACAATTTCCCAAGAGTCAACTTACTCAGGTACTGCTTTCTGAGCCGGACACCGTCTCGGCGTTTGAATTTTTAGCGAAGACGCAGACTTGGCTCGCCATTTTGGAAAATGAGAGGAGGAATCAAAAATGAATAGAATGAGAAGAGTTGTCGTAAACGGCGATGAGCCTGAATATTTTGAGGGTTCCCAGCCGGAAATCGTAAGATATGAAATCGCAAATCCACAGAAGAAGGGCACCATAGAGAGATTGCAGGAAACCGTTATCGAGAACACAGTAAACCAGTACGAGCTTGAGGACCGAAGACAGATTGCAGCAATAAGAGAGTTCATGGAACGGAATCCGGACATAAGCTACGTGGAATACGAGTCAAATCCTGTATTGAGAATGGATCTCGTAATAACAAGACGCGGATTGATATTAAAGCGCGAGGAGGCCTCAATATCCGCAACACTCACGCCGAACAGGAGATTCAGGGCTCAGAGGTAATCATGGACGAGGATGCCCTTACATTCGGATTTCTGATCACTTCGGTTGCAGTGTTCATGGCCGGTTTGTTATGGCAAGGTCTCTGGACCATTCTCTTTGCCATGACAATGTCTGGTAACATATTCTACGAGGCAATAGGAGTGATGGGCTTTTTTCTAACATTCATTGGAGCTCTTGTCATATTATATTGCGCTCTTATTTGCCTGGCCTACCTTTTCTTCTTTTGCGTAATATTTGGCATACCTGCGTACCTGGTATACCTCACCCTAGGCCTCGAATACAGCATAATTCTCGCCGTGGTCATCGGCGTTATAATCCTCATTTACCTGATAGAAACCCGCACAGTAAAGGTGGAACACTACACAGTAACACTGAACCTTCACAGACGATATGTTGTAAAAAGGTAGCGGGATATGAATAAATATTTGGAAAGCCAGAATACGCATATGAGAGAATATGGCTTTTCAGAGCTCATAAATGCCAGGCGCGTGTTGTCAAAGCCACTTATAGAGCTGCCTCTGAGGAATGAGCAGAGGCTGTTCTATGACCTCTCAAGGAGGCTGAGGCGCTTCTCCGGACATACGGCGCTTGCCTACAATATTATACCCGATTTGGAAAGAGGCAAATTCAGGAGAGAGGAATGCTCTCCAAAGGCGGCGAACCTCCGGGACTACATAGAGCACAAGGGGAACAGGAACGTATCAATTACAGGAGTATCGGGACAGGGAAAAAGCTACCTCACAATGCACCTTCTGAGGAAATTTGAGGACAGGCAGAGGATCATATTCTCATTCAAGCCCGATGATCATGAGGTTCATTTAGGCATACCGGTCATTGAAGCGAAGCAGTGCCTGCCGAATCCATTCAGGGACGTCAATGCATTCTCCGAAGCCTATATGACTGCATTCTTCGGCGAAAAGGTGAGCTCAGGCATTCAATTGCAGCAGACTCCTGCATTCCTGCAGGAGATGGCTTCACAGAGCTCCGATTGGAAAAGCTTCATGAAAACCATCAGCGAGAAGCGGAAATCCGCCTCAAAGAACCAGATTGAAACCCTGAATGCAATAGAACAGAACGTCAAATCCCTGATCATAGAGGATATGGGAAACGTCGAGCTTGCAAACGAGAGCACAGTATTTGACTTTTCAACATTGCCGACAAAACAGGCCCAGAACTTCTACGCAGAGCTGATGCTCAGGCAGATCTACAGGGAAATGGAAGACCGCAAGCGCACCGACGTACTCATCTGCATAGACGAGGCTCACAGGCTCACGAAATCATATCATACAATTCTGGATGTCATGAGCAGGGAGATAAGGGACAAGGGAATGCTCTGGATCATTACACAGAACCTTATCGACATCCTTCCGGAGATGAGGGCCAACTTCGGAACGAAGTTCACGTTCAAGCTTGGTGATGCCGATCTTCAGCTCTTGTCATTCAATCCCTTGGTGAGATTCTCCGTCTCAATGCTGCAGCCCAGGCAGTTCATTGACATAGAATTTCCAGAAAGCAACTCATTTGCGCCGGTATTGACATACATTCCCGATGGAAGCGAGCACAGGGAAACGCCAAGGATTCTTGCAGCAGTCAGGGAGGCAGGGATGGAAGAGGGAGCCGGAGGGAGAGGGAAGGATATAGACTACAGGGAGGAGATTCTTCGCATTCTCAGCGACAGGATGTCCTATGCAACGGAGATGGGAAAGGAGATATCCGCCAAATATGGCACAGAAAAGGATCAGGCAAAACTCAAGATAAAGTCGGTTCTTGAAGATATGAAGAACAACAATGAGGTTGGCCGGGTAAAGTATCTCAGGGACGGAAAGCCCATAGTGATGTATTACTCCAAGAGCCCAAATCTGTCGAATCTGCACACAGGAATGCAGAGCCAGGTGGTGGGACTCCTGAATGATCTCGGTGTAACCATAAACAGGATATCCACCACGGGAGAACGAAGCGCTTTTGACATTGAAACGGACTTCTTCATGGTCGAGATTGAGACTGGCCTGAAACACAGCATGGAAGACCTGAAGGACAGGATAAAGAGCACAAACCTTAGAGTGATCATTATTGTGCCAAACAAGGAACTAATGGGTAGATATATAGGATTAGGAGAGAACGTAATTGTTTCTACCATTGACTCATTCAAGGTTCTCCTCGAAGAGCCTCAAAAAAATAGAGGCTCATAAATGAAGCAAGAAAAGGATGGCCAGGACTATAACGAATGATATGCCTGCCTTGACTAGGCTCTTGAAAATAACGAATAGGATGGAGAACACAATCAGTGCTCCTCCAATCGATGCTTCAATCGGTGAAATCGGAACTGCCAAATGGGTTTCGCGCAATATTTAAACCTGAACTTGCATGAGAACAAACAATGAACTGGAAGCTGACATCCATTCTTGTGATTGTTGTCGTAGCATTCATATTCTTAGTTCCTGTAGTTCCCGCTGTTGGATTATTACCTGGCGTTGCCCAAATCCAGAACCATCCAGTCTATTTCCACTATTATAAGTCGATAAGCGGCATATACACTCCATTCGGGACAAGCTTCTATGGGAAATACTACTTCCATCCGTTTCCGTTTTGGGGTACTTATGCTTAACAGTGATTATTGGCAATAGACCGGCAAGCCCTATATTTTCAATTTTTGAAAACGTTAACCGCTAACCGTTATTCCAAGCAGGTTAACCATAAACTTATAACCCTTTCCAGACAAGTTTGATTGATGATCATCTCCATCGCCAACCAGAAAGGAGGGTGCGGAAAGACAACTACTGCAGCAAACCTAGGAGCACTGCTAGCGAAGAAACACAGAGTGCTTCTGATTGACATCGACCCGCAGGGAAATCTCACCACTCATTTTGGAATCAACAAAGCAGACCAGAAGCGCACAATATACGATGTAATGCTAAACGGCAGGGTAGAAGATGCAATTATCCAGAAAGATGGAGTCGACATCGTGCCAAGCACCATCGACCTTGCAGGTGCAGAGGTAGAGCTAACAGGGAAGATCGGCCGTGAGTATATTCTGGACAATGAGCTAAAAAGAATTGCCAGAAAATACGACTTCATAATCATAGATACTCCTCCTAGTCTGGGAATCTTCACTATCAACTCACTAGTCGCATCTGACTACGTGCTCATTCCCGTGCAGGCTGAGTTCTTCGCTTTGGAAGGTTTGACGCAACTCATGAGAGTCGCAGAACTCGTGAACTCAAGACTTTCGAAGAACTTGAAACTGCTTGGGATGGTCATGACCATGTTCAATTCAAGAACAAGGTCTTCCAGGGAAGTCCTAGAGGATGTCAGGAAACATTACCCAAAGAACCTGCTCAAGACAGTTATTCCCAGGAACGTGACCATAACAGATTCCACCATGGCAGGTTCACCGATTGTGAAATACAGGAGAAATGCGGCTGCTGCCAAATCGTATGTTGCGCTCACAAAGGAAATTGAGAGAATTTTGAAGGTGAAATGATGGCAGATATCAAGAAGAGAGGATTGGACAGTCTAATATCACAGAACTCACACTCTGAGGCCGAGACAAATAGGCAGGAGGAGAGATTCACAAAAACGGTAGGCTTCAAGGTAACCGAAAAGCAGTACGAGACCTACAAGAGATATTCAAAATACTTTGGTTCTGACGATCTGATAAAGAAATGGCGCTCTGATATTAACAGGATAGAACAGGAGAAAGGCAAGGAAATGGAAAGTGTGGAAACTGACATCAGAAAACGGTTAACCAAGTAATGATTAAGAAGCGTTATTAGATACTGTTTAGGAGTCAAGGAATGTTAAATCCAACTTTTGTTGAGGTTCTTAAGCTAATAAGCGAAAACATCCCATCTAACATTAAATGGGCAGTTGATGGAAGCACTTCCTTAGCACTTCAGGGAATTGATGTAACACCGCGTGATATCGACATACTTACTGACCACGAAGGTGCAATCGGGATACAGGAGTCCCTTAAAAAATACAATGTGGTGCCTATTTCTCACTCCAGCAACGAGAAATACGATTCTTATTTTGGTACATTTAAAGTGAAAGGTATCAGGGTTGAGGTAATGGGAGACTTAAGGGTCCTTAGGAGTGGAAAATGGGGTATACTACAGAACCCTTCCACTGTTGATATCGCTAATACGAATTTGGAAGGGATCTCTATTCCAGTCGTGTCTGTAAAGAGCCAAACTGAAAGCGGGTATCTAAGCGAAAGACTAAAAAGAAGAGATTAACATCAAGTCGGTTTACTTCCTGCACCTGCTTCAGATAGGAAATAAAGAGCTAACTTAAACGTTCTTGAATAATATAAATGGCAAATTGGGGCTGTAACTAAACTTGTAATTTTAGTAACGCCACTAAACACTGGACTTTAATAACATATGCGTCCCTAAATTCTATGACATAAATGACACTCGCCTTTGGCTACGTCAGAGCAAGCACCCAGGAGGAAGTAAGGCAGGGCTCCAACGAGAGGCAGAAGGACGTAATCAGGCAGTACGCCGAATCCAGAGGATATGAACTGCAATTCTTCGAAGACAGGGCCAAGTCCAGGAAGAATACCCAGCGACCCGACTTCGAGAGGATGCTGAATACCCTTGATGCCAAGCCAAAGGTGGTTGTTGTGGCAAAGATAGACAGGTTCGCCCGCTCCCTGTCAGATCTGCTGAGAATACTCGAATACCTTGACCAGAAGGGCATAGGATTCGTCAGCGTCAACGATCCCGGCATAGATACCACCACTCCAAATGGAAGGCTCCTGCTACAGATTCTGGGAGCATTTGCCGAATTTGAGAGGAGCATGATCAATTCGAGAACCAGAGCAGGAAGGGAGCAGGCCATGAACAGAGGAGTCAGATTCGGAAGACCACCATTGAAGACAGGGAGCGGGAACTTCATAGACAGGAGGAAGGTCATCGAACTGAAGAAGAGAGGCTTATCTGCCAGAGCCATAGCAAAGTCTCTGGGATGCTCCATCACTCCCGTGCTCAGGATTCTGAGGGAAAACAGGTTACCTGTAGGATGAGTGTGTGTCTCCGAACGCGTCAGGCTCTTTCTTATATATATTATATATAACTGATACAATGAACATAACATACCAGAAAAATGGAATTTTCCTTATTTTTTAAGAGCATCCGATCGCCGCAAAGGTCCACGCGTTTTTCAACACACTCATTCCCATGCACGAAATCACCATTTTCCCACACACATCTGTTCGACTCGTTCGATAGTGTTAATAACCTTCCCATTGAAGAATTAATGCTGGTGAGGGATATGGACACAAAGAATCCCAAATCGTTCATGGCTGCAAAGCTCAGTGCAAGAGCAGTTGAAACGAGCAACATAAAGAATGCGCAGGTCTTCAACATAAGCTACACGCCAGGAGAGATACTCATAAGGTCTGAGCTCGAAAAAGTGACAGACGATCTGGCTGATTACGTAAATCTGGGTCTACCAAGGCACATCATCATCTATGGATCAAAGGGATCGGGGAAGACGCTCAGCGCCCTCATCATGGCGAAGGCCCTCAGGGACACAAAATCCGTCCCATACTTCTACGTTAACGTGAGGGAGAATCCGACTTCTACGAAAATCTATCGAAACATAGCCCGCCTGTTCGGAAAGGGACACGAGGTGGAGGAGGTGAAGAACAGATGCGATGAGATGCTTTCCAATAAGTCTCTTGTTGTATTGGATGAGGTTGACTTTCTGCAGGATTACGACATCCTTTACCATATGACAAGGCACACAAAGGCGAATCTCATCCTGCTGACGCAGAAGGTCTACTGGTACAAGAACATGAACGATGAGAGCGTAAAGAGTTCATTGCAGCCCGATCATATCGTATTCCATGAATACAGCACGGAGGAGATCCGTGAGATATTGAGGATGAGGGCAAAGGAGGGGCTGAATGAATATGGCAAAGAGTCTCTGGGCCTATTGTCTGCACTGCTTGTAAGGGACTACAGGAGTGACGCAAGGATCGGAATAAAGGCCCTGGAAATTCTCGGGAGAAGCAATAAATGGGACGAAGACTCGATCAAAATGGCACTGAAGCAGGCTTACGTGGAGGTGGAAGGCGAAACGCTCAAGAACCTTGGAGACCGGGATCTGCTGATACTGGCAGCATTGATCAAGAATCAGGATACGAACAGGGCATATTCTGAAGTTTCAGCATCCAGTCATTTATTGCTCAGAGGAGTGAGCAAGTCAACGTTCTTCCAGAGCGTCAATTATTTGCAGAACCTTGGCCTTATCACCCTTATTAAGAAGAAGATAGGCAGATATTATACAATGGAGTCGCAAATATTATTATCGGATGCTTCTATTGTATCTGGAGAGCTTAGAAAGAGACTCTGAGAATGGAAGTGAAAAACAAGGACAAAAGGGCAAGAGAGTGGTGCGAGGATTCAACCAAACTGACTGGCAGTAAATGGACGTACCTCAAGGTTCCAGAGGCCGTATTCAAAAATAATCGTGAAGTCAAGACCCTCAAAAAATTAGAAGAGATCGTAAGATCGTACGAGAGCGTTGAAAAAATTT
>JAJZZX010000012.1 GCA_021797355.1 Thermoplasmata archaeon
TGGATTTCTGTGGCACCGGCAGCCTTTGCCTTGCCCAGCTCAGACCTTATCTGATCCAGTGACAGCTCATACCCCCTGTCCGTCTTACCCTTCATTTTCATGGGAACATAAAATGCACATATGGGACAGCTAGCTGTACAGTAATTTGAATAGTTTATATTATAAGAAACGGCATATGAGACCACATTGCCAACCTGCACAGACGTGAGATTGTTTGCCAGTTTCATGAGCTGGTAAAGATTCAAGTCCTTTTCCATGGCAACTCCTTCTTTGAAGGAAAGGGGATAGCCAGCCCTAATCTGCTCTGTCCAGTAATCCAGAGGATACTGGGAAAAACCTTCCATTGTTCAAAATTACCTGATTGTAATTAACCGTTTCTAGTGGATTCATTTTCACCCATTCCGGTAATGATCCTATTCCTCTACCTCATCCATTGCCCAGTTATTCACCAGACTTCTGGAAATCATGAAGTTGCTCAGCACCCTGTATCATGCCGGTTGATCGTGGTTTAACGGTGATTTTTTGTACCTGGCAGAGTTAAGTGCCCTTGCATAATATAATGGCATGGGACGCGATTCCAACAGCAACTGGAACAATTTGCCAAAGGATTAATAGTCATTATCAATAAAGGAATATGCTCAAACAGCCTGACCAGGTTGAAGATATTCTGAGAAGCGTACAGAGTGGTGAAATACCCACCAGAGACGATATTATTTTCATGTATGATGAGGCAGACCTCAACTCTCTGGGCCAGGCTGCCAGAATCCTTGCACAGGAGAAATCAGGCAACACCGTTTCATTCGTATCCAATATGATACTGAATTACACCAACATATGCAACGTCAGGTGCAATTTCTGTGCATTTTACAGGACTGGCACAGAATCTGATGCCTTCCTTCTTACAAAGGAACAGGTCATCAAGGAAATTGAGCCATACTACAGGAATTTCCATATCACGCAGCTGCTCATACAGGGAGGAGTGAATCCTGCGCTTCCTCTTGAATACTATACCGATCTCTTCCGTTCAATTCATGAAACTTATCCGGATCTTGGGATTCATGGACTCTCCACGTCGGAAATATCCTTTATTGCCAGGAAGGAACATACAAGTGTGGCAGATATCATAAAATCACTTGTGGAAGCTGGCATGCAGTCAATACCCGGTGCAGGTGCCGAAATATTTGACGATGATGTCAGGAAGGTTCTTGGCAGGCCGAAAGGCAGTGGGAAGCAGTGGCTTGAAGTGATGGAAACTGCCCATAGGCTTGGCGTCCACAGTTCCGCCACAATGATGTTTGGCCATGTTGAGGAGTCACGCCACAAAGCAGATCATCTGCTTGCTCTGGTTGATCTTCAGAGCAAGTACAACGGATTTTTGAGCTTCACTCCGTGGAACTTTGAACCGGGCAATACCCAGCTTCAGAAGTCTGGGGCCGTGATGTACCGTGCCGGCGGCGCAGACGTACTTCGCAATATAGCCATATCCAGGATTGTCCTTAATAATTCCATTCCAACCATCCAGAGTTCGTGGCTGACCAATGGAATCCAGATGGGTCAGATGTCCGTACTTTTCGGGGCGAATGACTGGGGCGGCACCATATACGATGAGAAGGTTATCCCTGCCACTGGAAAGCAGGTGGGCAACCTCAGGAAGGATGCCATAATAAACGGGCTTAACCAGATAGGAATGGAAGCTGTGGAGAGAGATAACCTTTACAGAGTGATAGGCCATTACCCGGCTTGACCCGCCTGAACATGAACTGTCGGTGGGCATGGAAAGTTATGCAACCGGCACAATGCCGCTCAGGGGCGTTTTCAAACAGACTCCGGAGGATTTTCTTGTGCAGGAAATTCCAAAGGAGGTCCGGAGATCAGACAACGGCAAATACATCGTCATCAAGGCAAAACTCAGGGAATGGGATACAAACCGGTTCATAATCTTCCTGGCCAGGGAACTCCATATCAGCCACAAGCGCATAACATACTGCGGAACCAAGGATAAACACGCTGTGACCACACAGTATTTCAGCATAAACCATGATTTTGACCCATCCACCATCAGCATATCAGACTGTGAAATCCTGGACTGGTTCAGAACAGACCGGATGCTTGCCCTTGGCGATCTTATTGGCAACAGGTTCACCGTGAACCTTCACCTGAATCGTGACGACATAGGTTTACTTGGTGACTTGCTTGAAGAGCTGAATGCCTCGGGTGGATTTCCAAATTATTTCGGGCTTCAGCGGTTCGGCAGCATCAGGACCAACACTCACCGGGTTGGAAAGCTGCTTGTTGAGGGTAAGGATGAGGAGGCTGCCCTGGAATACATATATGATCCAGAGATAGACACAGAATATTACAGGAAGGATTTTGCCTCCACCATGGATGCAAGGCTGGCGCTGAAGGAATTTCCCATGCATCTAAACTTTGAGAGAACACTTCTTGGATACATGCTGGAGCATGGAACCCTCAGGGGGTCACTGGCTGCGTTCCCCAAGAATCTGGGAATGATGTTCGTTCATGCATACCAGTCATATCTCTTCAACAGGATCGTATCCATGCGTATCAGGGAACTTGGAATCAACTCTGTCAATGAAGGTGATGTTCTCTATCCTGTTGACGGACTGTTCAACAGCGACGCAAGGAAGGAGATCAGGGTCAACTCAATGAACCGGGGAATCCTGGAGGACGCAGTGAGACAGAACAGGCTCAGGCCCTCGGCACCGCTCATAGGATTTGATACTCATCTGACGGATGGTCCACAGGGTGAATTCGAAAAGAATATACTTGATGAAGAGGGCGTGAATCCCGGAATGTTCCGCCTCCGGTCATATCCGGAATTTTCATCATCCGGAGAAAGAAGGGTTGTGTCCTGCCTGCAGTCAGACCTTACCATTAACAGTGATGGAATAATGGGATTCAACCTTGGCAGAGGGATTTATGCAACATCCCTTATAAGGGAAATTCTGAAAAATAACATGACCTGGTGATCAGATCAGGCCAACTTTCTGAAGTTCCTTCTTCACCTTTATGACGGCCTGCTCAATCTCGCTTTCTTCCTTTGCACCGGTACAGACCACCTTTCCAGAACCGAAAAGCAGGAGAACCACCTTTGGCTCCTCGACCCTGTAAACGAGGCCCGGGAATTGCTCAGGCTCATACTCCACGTTCTCCAGCCCAAGTGACATGGCAATATCCGTGAGGTTGAGTTCCGCCTCGAGATCATATACGGCAACTATGTTCTGGACAACAATATCAGGGTTGTCATATACCTCAATACCGGCCTTTTTCAGCTTCTGGATTATTGTGTCGATTGTGAGCTTCACATTTGCAAGATTCTTGGCGCCTGTGCAGTTGACCTTGCCACTCCTGAATATGAGAACAGCTGTCTTTGGTTCATGGAGACGGTAGATAAGGCCAGGAAACTGTTCGGGCTCGTATTCCGATCCCTCAAGTGCAAGTGCAATCCTGCTCAGATCAAGATGTTCCGCCAGTGACGTAGAAGCCACGATGTTTTCCACTGTAATCTTTTCTCTCTCGCTCATAAATAACCCTTTCGTTCACTATATAAAAAGGGTATTTAAAGGTGCGTCGTTTCATGACAGAATCTCGATCCTCATTGAAAATAAAAAATACAAATTCTCGAAGGGTAATACTATGTTCAGAGAAGCCCCACCAATAGCGGGAATCCTATGTCATATTCAGGGCTTCCTTGGCCTCATCGGTCATCATTGAAGGATTCCATGGCGGGTCCCATACAAGCTCTATATCTGCAGCCTCAACACCCTCCATGTTCTCCACTATCCTCTGAGCTTCAGAAAGTATCCATGGTGTAACGGGGCACGTGGGAGCAGTCATTGTCATCTTAATATAGACCCTGTCGCCATTGATCTCCACATCATAAACGAGACCAAGGTTAACCACGTCCATGCCTATTTCCGGATCTGAAACCTGCTTCAGCTGTTCCAGAATTTCCTCCTTAGTAACCATTATGCTCTATTTTTAATGGCTTCCCCGTACTTAACCGTTATGTAGATGTGCAGGAACACTTTTAAGGACCCCATGGGAAGAATAACGGGAATGTTGGTGAGAGGCGAAACTCACTGGATCTTTTCATCCAGGCCATAGAATGAAGCGCCGGTTCTTGGGATGAATGCATTCCTGATGGCCTCATAAACAAGTTCCTGTCTGGTGATCCTGTTGCCCGAGATTATTCCCGCAATACCTGAAGTTGATCCGGGGTCCGTTCCGCCATAGGATTCTACAAAAGCCTGAGATTCCGTAAGCCCGTTTCTGATTCCCCTGACGATATCCGGTGGAATGGCGAAACCGCTTCCCGTACCCACTGTAACCCTGGAATACCTGTCAATGACCACACAGTAGTGGATGTCAATCGCGCTTCCAGTAATCCGATCCATATATACACCGGATTCAACACCAACACCATAATCCCGGGATCCCAGGGCGGACTGAGCCCTCTTCATTGCACTTATCTGTGTATCGATGCCCAGTGGCTGATCTGTCTCCAGTTCATACTCCTGATTGCGAAAGATCTCGTAATTTCTCATTACTTTTGAAATATATCTATCCAGAGCCATGACCTTGAGGCTGTTGGCAGTGGATATTCCTATGAGGACTGGCGTGACCCTGCGGCCGTTAGCCCTGATTTCTCCCTTCACAATCCTGCTGGAGCTTATGGGAAAAAGGTCTTCTGCCAGAGCAATGGGTACCTCCACAATCCTCAATGGCTTGAGCCCCTTCTGGACCCTTGACGAATTTATTGCTTCAGCCTGGGCACGGGTTTCTCTTGATACAACAATGGTATCGTACTCAGCAGAAGCATCAGCGTTCCCGTTTCTCGAATCAAGAGGATATATCTCATAATCCGATGTGAAGCGGGATATATAGTTATCAAGGGCACGCTTTCTCATAGAATATCTGGGCGCATCATACGCCTTGTGGCTCTTAAGAAAATCATCTGATGCGAGACCCACGATCAGGTGATTTCCTGTCCTGATAGCAGCATCCAGCATCAGCATATGCCCTTTGTGGAATCTTGTGAAAGATCCCCCCAGTACTGTGATCATGGTATTATCAGCCTACTGGGGCTGAAGCACGGACATTTTCTTCTCCAGTACAGAAGCGAGCCTCTTGATTCCCTCGTAAATCTGTTCATCTTCGGAGAACGTGAAGTTCAGCCTCATGCTGTTTGCCTGAGCCCTGGCCGGAGAGAAAGCGTTTCCACTGACATAGGCTACCCCATCCTGTATGGCATCCTGAAGCATATCCGTGGTGTTTATCCTGGAATCAACTGTGGCCCAGAGGAACATTCCGCCAAGCGGCTTTGACCAGCTTGATCCCTCTGGAAAATACTGTTCAAGGGCCCTGAACATGGTATCCCTCTTTCTCCTGTACAATTTGATTGTCTTGGGAATCTGCTTCTTCACCTCGTCTCTGGCAAGGTACTGCCACGCCACAAACTGGCTGAAGGTGCTTGAGGACAGATCAAGAGCCTGCTTCAGAAGGTTCACTCTTGATATGAAAGACTCGGGAGCCACTGTGAAGCCCATCCTGAGCCCAGGACACATGATCTTGGAGAATGTGCCAAGATAAATGACCTCCGGGTCAAGCGATCTAAGAGATGGTATCCTCTCCCCATCATACCTCAGTTCCCCATACGGGTTGTCCTCCACCAGTGGAACCTGGTATTTCTGAGAGATTTCGATGAGGTGGCGCCTTCTGTCCAGACTCATGGTTACCCCGGTAGGATTCTGGAATGTTGGTATTGTGTAAATGAACTTGGGTTTCTTTCCCTTTGATATGAGTTTCTTGATTTCGGCTTCAACCAGTTCTGTCTTGAGCCCATTCTCGTCCATTGGGATGGAATGCATATCTGCCTCATTGGCGTCAAACGCCGATATGGCGCCAACGTACGTCGGCTCTTCTGTAATTATGGCGTCACCAGGATTCACAAGTATCTTTGCTAACTCATAGAGCCCCTGCTGTGATCCGGCTGTAACAAGGACCTGCGATTCTGAACTCTTTATGTTTTCAGTTTCCCTGACAAGGCGTACTATTTCCGTGCGCAGTTCATTGAGGCCTCCAGTGTTCCCATACTGCAGAGCAATTGTCCCATACTGATTCATCACGTCATCCATAATGGACTTGAGGTCTGCCATTGGAAACGTTTCGGGATTGGGCATGCCCCCACCGAATGATATGAGATTCTTGTTGGTCGCATATTTGAGGAGTTCCCTTATCTCGGAAGGCTTCATATTCTTCAGGTTATCTGAAAACTTGAATTCCATAATGTCACCATCCAAGTATGCCCAAAAAGTTAATAAACCTATTCAGTGCGAATCATTGTCAGAGCCAACATTTTACAAGGTTGACAGAATATTATGCTGAGA
>JAJZZX010000013.1 GCA_021797355.1 Thermoplasmata archaeon
GCAGTGGGTATGAATACGATGAGTTCGGTATTCCAAAGAGAAGGTACAGCACCCGGCTTTACTACATCATCGGCGCAGCAGTTATTGTTACTGCAATAGCCATATTTCTTCTGGTAGTATTGTGAATAGCCTTCCGGAAATTTATATAAGCAGATAGGAGTTCAAGAAAAGGCTGATGACTCTTATATCCTCAATTTTTGTCCTGCTATTCGTGGCACTTGTGGCCGGTGAACTGCTCAACAGAGTGGGAATTCCTTCGGTTGTGGGCGAACTCCTTACAGGCCTCATACTGGGTCCGGCAGTCCTTGGAATAGTGAGTCCAAATCAGGTATTCAGCGGCATATCTGAGGTCGCGCTGTTCTTCATTGTTCTTCTTATCGGTATAGAGGCAACCACAGATTCGCTTATAAAGAACTACAAACCAGCAATGGTTTTCACAGCAACCAGCTTCATCATTCCGGTCGTGGCAATGGTAATAGTTTCAACGATGGTTTTTCACCTGGGCTATATCAGTGCCATCGTCCTATCAGTTGCAGTTGGAGTCCCATCAATCTCCATAGTGTCTGTTATATTGAGGGATTATGACATGCTCCGGGTAAGGGCAGGGCACATCATACTTGCAAGTGTTGTAATCACTGATATAATTGCCTTTGCAGTGGCGTCAATATTTTCAAATCCCAAGGCAGTCTATTATGAAGTCCCCGGAATAGTGATCTTCATGATTCTTTTCTTCACGCTGGACATGGAAGTGAGGAAACACTCAAAACTGGTTGTTGAATTGTTTACCAGGCTCCATGCCACTGAGCGTGGTGAGAAGATCATATTTGGATCTATAATCCTTTCCGGGCTCATAATAGCCAGTATTTTCGAGATTATAGGCATAACTTATGTTCTTGGGGCATTTTTTGCAGGAATAATCATAAGTGATGTTGTCGTGGGTCGAGAACTTCAGGGAATTCTTACAAGGACTCTATCAAGGATAAACGACAGCTTCTTCATTCCCATCTTCTTCGCCATTGCAGGCCTGAACAGTATTTTTCCTCCCCGGGATTCAGTCTATCTGATGTTCGCTCTTGTGGCAGTTGGAATTGCCATTTCCGTACCTCTTGACTACTTTTACGGTAGAACCGTGTTTGAGCACATAAGTGCAAAGACCGGCGTCGGTATCCTGGGAGGTCGTGGGGCTGTGGGCATTGTCATTGCAACAGTGGCCCTGAGTTCAGGAATAATCACGAGAGGTTTGTTTTCCGTGGCTGTATTTGCAACATTGATCATATCAACGTGCCTGCCCCCTCTGGTTATGAAGAAGGACATACATATACCGGAGGAGGCCTCAGAATTACTTTACTACTGAAAAAACTGAAACGGTCTCCGTCTTCTCTACGCCTTCGGTAGCCCTCAGCTTATCCAGCACAAAGTTTCCAACATCTTCCACTGTGGATGATCTTATCTTCACCATCATGTCCCAGGCTCCGGCTATTATGTAGACCTCTTCAACTTCCCTGAACCTGGAAATTTTCTCAGCCAGCTGTCTCTGCGTTACTCCGGCGGCAGGGCTGAATGACACAAATATGAATGAAACAACTGGCAGGCCGATGGCCTTGTAGTCCGGAACTATAGTGAATTTTTTTATTACTCCCTCTTTCACCATCCCCTGGATTCTCTCGTAGACGGTGACACGAGGTATGTCAAGTTCTTTTGAGATATCCGATATCTTGTCTCTTCCGTGATCCACCAGGTACTGAAAGATCCTCTGATCCTTTGCGTCCATGCCAGTTAATTTCATGGTAGTATTTAAAAGTAGACATTATGTCCATGTAATTTAATTTAATACGACGTGAGATAACGTAATGTCCAAGTATGTGGACAAGTGTTCTTATATGAGATTAAATTAACATTATATGGAAACGGAAATAGTTTCAGAACTTATGGAGCATCTCAGCGATAAAAAACTGGAAGCAGCACTGAAGGTCAACACAACCGTCAGGGCAGCAATGGGTGAATTTCTCAGAGATAGAGGATTTATAGAGATTCCTCCCGTGATCTTCTCCACCGTAACTGATCCGCTCAACCATCCCGTGTATGATCCGTCATTCGAATATGAAGGAACGAGATATGCTCTCACCAAGAGCATGATATTTCACAAGCAGATAATTGTGCAGAAGTTTCCAAAGATTTTCACATTCTCACCCAACATCCGGCTGGAAATGCCTGAAAAGGCCAGGACCGGGAGGCATCTTCTTGAATTTACGCAGCTGGATCTGGAGGTGAAGGGAGCCACAAGGGAAGACCTCATTAAACTTGGCGAAGAGCTTTTCATTCACACCCTGGAGAAAGTCAGTGAGAAACATGCTCAGGACCTGCATGATCTTGGGAGAAGACTCAGTGTTCCCTGTGCGCCCTTCAAAAGATATAAATTTGAGGAAGTCGCAGAAAAATACGGATCTGAATTCGAAACGATCCTTTCAAAGGAGGCAAAAGAGCCGTTCTGGATAGTGGACATACCACTTAAGGAGAGGGAATTCTATGATCGGGAAAGCGATGTTTTCCCTGGTATTCTGAATGACATGGACCTCATTTATCCGGAAGGATACTGCGAGGCGCTTTCAGGAGGAGAGAGGGAATTTGATCTGGACAGAATAATGGAAAGGATTCGCAGGAAAGGGCAGACCTATGAGCAGTTCAAGTGGTTCCTGGAATTTGCCAAGGAGGGTCTGGAACTGTCAACAGGCTTTGGAATTGGCATAGAAAGGCTGGTAAGGTATATCTGCGGATTTGAGAGAATTGAGGATGTTCACCCCTTCCCAAAGGTCCCCGGAAAGGTATCTGTCTGACTGCCGTAAAGCTGCAAATGGAACTTGTTTCTTCCATTATTTTTAATTTAATCGCCATTTAAAATAACGTACACGAGAATGTGTATTAAATATGATTTATGAATAGCCATTCATGGTAGATTTAATCAGGGATTCCATGGCAGGCAAGGTTGCTGTGATAATTGGCGTGGGACCGGGCCAGGGCATATCAACCGTAAGAATGTTCATAAACTTTGGTGCCAAGGTGGCAATGGTTTCAAGAAGCGGAAATACCTACGGACTGGTGCCATCCTCCACAATAAAGGCATACAAAGCAGATGCAACTGACGAGAAGCAACTGGTGGCGGTCCGGGACAGGATAATTGCAGACTATGGCGGAATAGATTTTGTTGTTTCCAATGTTGGTGTCTGGGAAAAACTGAAGGGAGAATTTCCGGAGGTAAATGATTTCGAAAGGATACTGCACATTAACCTGTCATCGCACCTGTCAGTGATCAGAACGTTTTCACAGCCGATGAAGCCTGCCGGTGGCTCGATTGTCCTGGTGGGGGCTTCAAGATACATATTCCAAGGTAACGATCTGGCTTACAACGTTTCCAAGTCCGCTATTGAAGAGCTTGTGAGGAAATCCGCCGAGACTCTGCGCCAGTACAATATCAGGGTCAATGCCGTAATGCCAGGTTCAGTTGGGAAGGAGGACACCTACTACAAAGTGTTTCCCTTCAATTTCACAAAGCTCTCAGAACGAAAGGAACTGGAGCCAATCGAGGTTGCAATGGTTTCAGCATTTCTGGCCAGTGAAATGTCCCTTGGAATAGACGGCCAGTGCATCAACGTTGACCGTGGACTGAACTCATTCTGATTTTTATTACTGGCTGGATTCATTTTCTTCTGGCCATCACCATCCACTGATCCACCTTCAGGCTGACAATTTCGTTATGGTCAGTTCTCACCTGGAAATAGTCAAGTGCACGTTCAGGCATGCCTTTTATAAAATTCTCAGTTTGCGCAATCTGTTCTTTGCTTTCCGCCGTTCTTGCAACCCACTCCTTGAATGAGTACATCTTTTTTTCAACTTCTTCTTTCAAGATCTCAAGATTGCTCCCTGCCAGCATGGATTTCCATTCTTCCACTGAGGCACATTCAACGTGGCTTCTATCCCTCATCTTCTCGAAGGTGTTCATTAGCATTCCAAGCTCTGTATCGCCTGGAACCACGTTATCTATCATGATGAAGATGCCCTTGCTTTTCAGGACCCGGGAGACTTCCCTGACAAAGGCACCCTTATCAGTGAAATGATGGGGAGCGATGCGGCACGTTACAATGTCAAAGGTTTCATCAAGGAAGGGTAAATTTTCAGCATCAGCCATCAGATAAATTACATCGTCTGCTCCAGCTTTCACATTGGCCTCTCTGGCTGCCGTGAGCATATTCCATGTCAGATCGGTGGCAATTACAAGACCAACATGAGGATAAAGAGTTCTGGCCACATGGCCTCCCCCAGTTGCAATGTCCAGTGCCTTCCAGCCCTTCTCAGGATGTGTCCATTCAATTATTCTCTGGAGATCCAACCCCTGCGCATGACCACGGCTTTCCACATACTCCCTGGCCTTTTTTCCAAACTGTTCAACAACAATGCGCTTCCGGTCATCCTCCACCACCATGACACCGCATCCCATACAGTTTCTTAAAATTCTTCACACTGGTTATCTATCCATGAAGTTCTGGTCCCCTTTTTGGGCAGAGCCTCTTGCTCACCGGTGAAAATTCCGACTAACCTCATCTCCGTTTTGGTAATGTCTATGGGTGGCAGGCGTTAAGAATTTTTAAAGTACGTAGAAAGTATTCTGTATCATGTTCCAGAATGAGATAACCTTTGTAAGGATGCAGAAGGCAGGCAAAGAGGCTGAATTCCACAGACTCTATGAAGAGGCACTCAAGGAAGCTGAAAAATATCTTCACAAGGAGTACCCCAATATCATAGGCAAGGAAATAATTGAAAAAGAGAAGATAAAAGACATAAGCCCAATAGATGGAAAAGAGATTGCGACTTTTCAGATGGCATCGCCAGAAAACATAAACAGGGCTCTGGAGATGCTTCATTCCTCATGGAAAAAATGGTACGAGCTAGGCTATGTTGAGAGAGCCAGGATTATGCTCAAGGCTGCGGATGAGATTTCCAGGCAGAAGTACCTCATATCAGCTCTTCTTGCGTACGAAAACGGGAAGAACAGAACAGAGGCCATGGCTGACGTGGATGAAGGTATTGATTTCCTGAGATATTACGCCATTAACATGATAGAGAACCAGGGATTTCACAAGCTGAGCGGAAAGGGATACGACAACGAGGAAAGTTTCAGCGTCATGAAACCATATGGCGTGTTTGCCGTAATTCCGCCCTTCAACTTCTATGCCATAACGGTTGGCATGACAGCCGGTCCCCTTACAGTTGGAAATGCAGTGCTGCTGAAGTCTTCAAGCGATATTCCAATATCCACTTACCTTACCGTGAAAATACTCCATGAATCCGGTGTTCCCAAGGAAGCACTGGCTGTCATCACCGGATCCGGAAGAGTTGTGGGGAAATATGTGGTTGAAAGCGATCTCGTTTCGGGCATAGTTTTCACAGGATCACGGGAAGTAGGCATGGATATATACCACCGCGCCCAGGAAAAGAGACCCAAGCCTGTAATCACTGAAATGGGTGGGAAAGATGCGGTCATAGTTACATCCAGGGCTGATCTTGATAAGGCGGTTGAAGGAATATTCCGTGGGGCTTTTGGATTTTCAGGGCAGAAATGCAGTGCTACATCACTCGCATATGTCCATGAGGCTGTGTACGACAAGTTTGTGGAGAAACTGAAGGAAAGGTCCAGAAATGTGCTTCCGGAAGACCCGAGGAAAAAGGAAGCCTTTGTGACTCCAGTTGTGAACCGCGAAGCCTATGAAAAATTCAAGGCCATTGAGCCAAAGCTCAAGGAATATGGGGATGTAATCGTGGGAGGCAATGCTCTTGACAGGCCCGGTTACTACGTGGAAGCCACAATACTCAAGGATGTGAAGCGCGACTCATACCTTGCAAAAAATGAGCTCTTTCTGCCAGTACTTGGCATCATCAAGGTGAAGGATCTCAAGGATGCAGTTGATGAAATAAACAAATCAGACTATGGGCTGACAGGAGGCATATTCACGGAAGACTATGAGGAAATCCAGTATTATTTCAACAACGTGGATGTGGGAGTAATTTATGCCAACAGGGCCAGGGGCGCCAGCACGGGTGCAATGGTTGGATCTCAGCCTTTCGTTGGCTGGAAGCTCAGTGGGAGCAGTGGCAAGGGAACCGGCTCATATTATTACCTTCCACAGTTCTTAAGGGAGCAGTCACAGACCATTGCCCATTAATATTTCCCTTAACTC
>JAJZZX010000014.1 GCA_021797355.1 Thermoplasmata archaeon
AAGCATCTTTCCGGAAAAATTGCAGGATCAGGCAGGCATATAACCATAACTGGAATTTCTGGGTTCCCAGATGAAAAATTAATAAGCCGGATTTTAGATGAGAAGCACAGCTGAAGGAATAGATGAAAAGCGAATCCATTGATGCCATAAGGAACGTGGTTGCCAGATATTACGACATCTCCTCAATAAATGAGCTTGAGGATTCAGTGGTTATAAAGACACAGAACCTGGACGATTATCCGGAGGAATACTTTGACAGGCTGGTCAGGGACCTGGAAGCACTGGGGTATATTGCATTCACCAACGGCAGTTCGTCGGATGAAATAATAATCATAGACAAGCCCAGGCAGAGCGGTAATAAATTCCTCAAGCTTTTATTGCTTGCAGCCTCGTTGGTGAGCACAGCCTATTTTGGGATTGTTTATCAGGCCTCATATTTTCCGGAATCAGGACTGGCGGGAAACATTTTTTCAGGCATAATATTCTTCCTTCTGCCGCTTTCGGTTGTGCTTGGAGCCAGAGAGGCGGGCAAGTACGTGGCTCTCAAGAAAAACGGGATGTCATACACCTTTCCGATTTTCGTGCCAGATCCTCTGGGAATTGGCACCATGGGTATTATAAATGCACCCAGCAAGCCGTACACCAGCAGGAAGGCAATGATTGAAATAGGATCATATTCCTTATTGTTTGGGCTTGTTATTTCAACTATTTTTTATGTGCTGGGATCGGTTCTTACATTCTATTACCCGCCGTCTGCAGCAGTGGTAAATTCCCCTGTGGAAAGGATTGGCTCGCCCATTCTGCTCCAGATCATATCCATGGGCATGGTACCATCCAACGGAATTCTGGATCCACTTGCCCTTGCTGGCTGGGCTGGGTTAATAACCACGGCCTTCAATGCTCTTCCGCTGGGCTTCCTGGATGGCGGGCTTATATCCTCAGCTGTATTGGGGAAAAGAAGCGTTTACCTTTCATATCTTTCGGTTCTCGCCATACTTGGCCTTGGAGTCATATATCCGCCCTGGATAGTTCTTGCTGTATTTGCTCTTCTTGTGGGATTACGTGGACCGCAGCCCCTTAACAACCACTTCAGGCTGAGATCAAATGCCAAGGTTCTTGCCGCAGTTGCCCTTGTGGTGATTGTAGTGGGTATAGCGCCATTTCCATTTCAGACTTCCCTTAACAGCTTCACAATTTCTGCTTCTCAGCTTAACTTCGTTACATATCAGGGGAACAGCTCAGTGGCTGTAAACATGGAAATAAACAACACGGGGTCCTCAACCATGGTTCCAGCATTCGAGATCTCCCCATCCGTTGCCTTCACGCTTTCCGGAAAGAGTAAATCAATATCGCCCGGGCAGGACTACAGTTACAGCCTCGATCTGAACACCAGCGGTTCAGTGCATTCAGGGTTCAATCAGTTTACGATTTCTGTATATTCAGGCAGCGTTGTCAAGACTTTTTCAGTGATTGTTATCAGCGTGAATCTCACCAGGGCTTTCATGTTCAACAACCAGGCACCCCTTTACATGTCGGTGAATAAAAGCCAGCAGTTCTCAATCTCACTGACGCCACCGGCTAATTCCAATCTCTCAGTGGTCTCCCTGGTAGCTCCTGCTGTGAACTACACTTATTACGTGCCACTTGCCCAAGGTTCACTTGCAGAATCCGTGAATGGATCAGTGGTACCAATTAAACCCTTCTCCCTTAATGCCCATCTCAGCAGCACCACTCTGAACCTTACCTTTATGATGCCCCATCTTGTCGACGTATGGGAGATTGTGGCATACAACAGCACATACTCCGCGGCGGTGGCATACATAAGGGTGACATGATCATGATTGCAGGTTTCTTCGTCAATCCCATAGCAGGATGTGGTTCCATGCAAGGGATGAAGGGATCGGATTACATGAAGATGAGTGAATGCAGGGAATCCGTGTCTCTCGGCCTTGCTGTGGAATTCCTGAGAAGAATTAACCATGAAAAAATCACTTTTCTCATACCCTCCGGAGATATGGGTGAAAAGGCATTCACAATTGCAGGCCTTCATAACTACAGGACTATCTATGATCCGGCTGCACCTTCAACTTCAATGGACACAAAGAAATTTGTTGAAATACTCTCCAAGGGATCTCCAGGCATCCTTGTGTTTTTTGGGGGAGATGGGACCGCAAGGGACATTGTTGACACGCATCCTGCATTTCCAGTAATTGGTGTCCCGGCAGGTTCAAAGATGTACAGTTCTGTCTTCGCCATCAGCCTGGACTCTGCGGTCAGGGTCTTCAATGATGTCGCATCCGGAATGGTGGAAGATTTTGTACCATCAGAGGTCATAGATCTTGATGAAAGAGTCTATTCCACAGGCAGGATAGAGACAAGGTTTTACGGGGAACTTCTGGTGCCAAACAGCAGCAGGATACTTATGGAATCAAAGGCAGAATATACAGATGATTATGTTCAGGACGCCGCGGAATACATTCATGATCACATTGAAAATGATGTTGATTACCTCATAGGCCCGGGTACGACATGCAAGAGCGTTCTGGCACTTTTTGGTCAGAAGGGGAGTATTCTTGGGTTCGATCTGTTCAGAAATGGCAGAATCATGGAAACCAGCATGAATGAGGCAAGACTCTATGAGATAGCCAGCAGCAGTACAAGGATGATTATTTCCCCCATTGGAGGACAGGGCTTCCTGCTTGGCAGAGGAAACAGAGAAATTTCGCCCAGGGTACTGAAAAAGATTGATCCACGCAACATAACTGTTATAGCATCCCCCAGGAAACTTGAAAACCTTAAAGTTCTCTACATCGATACTGGTGGCGAAAAAATCGACTTTCCACAATAT
The DNA here is from genome assembly GCA_021797355.1 of Thermoplasmata archaeon. Lineage (GTDB taxonomy): Archaea > Thermoplasmatota > Thermoplasmata > Thermoplasmatales > Thermoplasmataceae > UBA509. The sequence goes on from JAJZZX010000014.1 coordinate 2,849, forward strand.
GTCAGAGTGTTATATGGATATGGCAAATTTAAGATGGTTAAAGTGGAACAATAACAAGGTTTTACCGGAATCTATCAAAATCTATAATTATGTGATGCGGATACTCTAAGGTTGATTAAAACTGATTCAGAAAACCGTGGCTTTTCTGATCTTTCAAAATTTGTGAAAAGGTCTCCCAGATGGTACACAATCATCTGGTTAACAGTGGTTATACTGGCGTTTGATTATTTTCTTCTCAGGAATATCTATCTGGTCATAATCGGTGTCCTTGGATCATACCTTCTGGTAATAGGCATCGACATGCTTTTTGTGAAGATTGCCCAGGTTTATTTCCCGGCCAGGAGGATCCTGTTTCTGGATTTTCTGTCGCTCCTGATCGCCTCAATTTTCTTCTGGGCCGTGTATTTTTCCAGGATATTCTCCAATCCTGAGATCATGCTTATGGTATCCATATCATCAGCCACTCTTCTGAGAGTTTTGATATTCTATACATATTATTCTGACAGGCCGCTCAAATTTATCCCTCCCACACTTAATTATACCTTCGCAGCAATGGTGGCACTTTCAATTATCTTCAGGGAATGGCTCACAATAATACCATTCGTAGTGTCTTCAGTCATATACATAGCATGCGGCGTGATCTTTGTCAAGAGTTCAACTCGTGGGTTTGCCAGGGAGTATGGTGAAAGCCCAGCCAAGATCATAAAGATGTTTCTGAATTACAACAACGAAGAAGTCAGCCAGGAGGTTGGTAACAATTTCTTTGGAAGGCTGTACAGACACGTTAGGCGTGTTCCAGTCAAGGTGATGGATATCAGGAGAGTGGCCGACGGGTCCCGCATGACAACACTGGTCTTTCCATATGTGCATCCCGGACCCTTTGGAACCCTTGGTTCAAGTGATCTTCCAAAAAGACTTCAGACAAGGCTTTCCGATCTTGGAACAGACCTGATGGTTTTCCATACCACAACCACAAACAGCAACAACTGTTCAGGCGATGATGACATAGACGAGATTGCAACCGCCATAAGAACATCACTTCAGGACATGGATTATGTCCGGCTCATGTCGCGCTTCAAGAAGATCAATGTTGGAAAGTATGTCATAGGAATGCAGAGGTTTGGAGACTTTGGCCTTGGGGCAATAATTCCTGAACGGGAACCATTTGACGATGTTAAACTCAAGGAAGGCCTCAAGATAATACACCATGTGGAGAGAAGCACCCTCAAGGAATTTGCTGCAATAGACGCACAGAATTTCTTCACGGAAAAAGCTCTTGAGCTCGATGCCTGTGACGGCATGGAGAAGGCATTCGAACGCGAACTAAAGAGGCTGGAATCAAAGTATCCCTCAAGGATTGGATATTACCGGATTTATGAGCCTCTTCCTGAATTGGGTTCAATGGGAGTTCAGGCGCTTGTCACGGAAATACAGGGAAAATACCAGGCAACCGTGCTTACGGATTCAAACAACGTGACCAGGGAAGTTATTGAGGCCGCCAGAAAGAGAACTGCTGACAGGATTGCATCTCTTGAAATATACACAACTGACAACCACTATGTCAATGCCAGCAACCTGGACGTTAACCCCCTTGGGAAAGATGGAAATATTGACGATATTGTTGGACTCATAGCGCGTACAGTTGAAAAGGCCATGGAATGTGTCACTGATGTTGAAGTTGGCATGAAGACAGTTAACGTAAAGGTCAGGATGGGAGATGAAAATACTTACCAGAGGCTAATAGATTCTGTATTTGATTCACTGAGGAGGGCTAAGTACACAATAATCATCACCATTCCATCAAGCATAATTGCTTCAATAGCTATTTTCAGATATCTGGTACCAGTCCTGTAATACATTCACACACCTGTTGATCCAGAAATGATTGTCTGACAGATCAAATGCCTATGTAGGTAACAGTGTTTGAATATCTGCATGTTAACTGATCGATCCTTGGTCAGACAAAAATGTTTATATATGTCCTAAATGATATAATGGTATGGAATTAGTCGCCGACGGAAATATAATCAGATCGCTCAACAGGAGCGAATTAAGGAGGAAGGTGCTCTTCTATCTCCTGTCCATACATCCCTACAGATCCTATCTCTCCGAGATATCGAGAGCCGTGAAATCTGATCCTTCCAATGTGAAGGGATGCCTTGAAGGACTGGGAGTAAGATATACCGGGGAGGAATCTCTGGTTGGACTGGGTCTCGTATCATTCGAGCAGTCGAAAAACGGCTTCAAGTATTACAAGATCAACACGGACTTCATTGAGGACGTAAAGGCACTGAAAACCATGTTTAACCACAAGAAAGTATTTGCGGTGGAAATAGGCTGATTCTATTAATTATCACCAAACCAGCTTCCGTCGGCTTCGTTATTTTTTCAAAATTTTCATAAGAAAGACTTAATTATCTAAATTAAATGGAGTGAGAGGTGGATACTACGGTTGAATCTGTTGATGAATGGGTCAAGAAGCTGAGTATTACGTCCACGAAGGACGTGCAGGTACCCAGAATGCTGTTTGACCAAGTCATCGGACAGGAGGAAGCAAGGGAGGTTGTCAAGAAGGCAGCCATACAGAAGAGACATGTTCTTCTCATCGGCGAGCCTGGAACGGGCAAATCCATGCTGGCTCAGTCCATGGTTGACTTCCTTCCCAAGGATGAATTGGAGGATATACTGGTTTTTCCAAATCCAGAAGATTCAAACAGACCGAAGATCAAAACTCTTCCGGCCGGGAAAGGCAAGGAAATTGTAAGGCAATATCAGCTAAAGGCTGAAAGGGAGAAGAAGGACAGATCCAGAGGAGTACT